>CAWJSN010000009.1:0-220074 GCA_963845575.1 uncultured Solirubrobacterales bacterium
CCCTGGCTGGCCAAAACCGCGGCCAGGATGAGGGCTGTCTCCCCCGGCGAGGGGACCCCCATCGACTCCAGGCCGATGATCGCCGGCAGCAGGTAGCCGAGCTTGCTCGAGACGCTGATGATGGCGGCGAGCCCAAGCATCACCGGGCTCGCCGTGGTGGCGGAGCGGCGTTCACACCGCGGTCCAGGGCTTCCGCAGCACGACCAGCAAGGACAATCCCAGGGGCAGCGTCAGGCCGTGGGCCAGCCAGCGCGCCTCGAGCCGCAACGGCCCCTCGAGGGCTTCATTCAGCCACCTCGGACCGGTGAAGAGATCATCGCCCGCTGCCCGACCTGAGCGCCCGTCACCGTCCGCGCCGGCCGCAGCGCGACGGCGGAGCAGGCGAACCGCCGCCGCGGGCGGCAGCAGCAGGCTGTTGAAGGCGCTGATCCGGCCCAGACCCCATCCCGCCGCCGTGGCCGCCTCGCGCAGAGATCGCCGCGAGTAGCGGCGGTAGTGGTGGTTGTACTCGTCATGGGCTGACCAGAGGAACTGATGGGCCGGGACCGTGACCAGCAGAAAGCCGCCGGGACGGCAGACCCGGAGAAGCTCGCGCAGGGTGCAACGGTCGTCAGGCGTGTGCTCGATCACGTCCAGGCAGGTGATTAGGTCAAAGCTGTTCTCCGCCCACGGAAGCTCCTCGAGGCGCCCCTGCACCACCTCGCCCAGCCCGCGACCCTGCGCCACGGCGGCCACGTCCGGGTCGAGCTCAATGCCGCTGACGAGGCCGTAATCAACCAGCTCGAGCAGTGTGCGGCCCGATCCGCAGCCCGCGTCGAGGATCTTGGCCGGTCGCGGCAGGGGCAGGCGGTCCAGCTCAGCGCGAATGATTCGGCGCCGCCCCCGGTACCACCAGTGATGGTCCTCGACCTCGAGGGTCGCCCGCATTAGCTCCTGGTCCATGAGCTGATGCTGTCAGCTAGGCGCTGGGGACAGCGTTCTGGCTACCGCCGGGGCGGCCGGGAGGCGCAATGTGAAGCGCGCGCCGGAGCCCGGCTCGGTGTCCTCGAGGGTCAGCTCGCCGCCCATTCGGCCGGCCAGCTCCCGGCCAATCGCCAGTCCCAACCCGAACCCGGCCTGGCCGCGGGTGTCGCGGCCGCGATGGAAGCGGCGAAAGATCTGATCACGCTCCTCGTCGGGGACCCCAGGCCCCTGATCGCAGACGCTGACCCGCACATCGTGATCCTGGGCCAGTTCGATCCGCAGCTCGGAGTCCGGTGGGCTCACCCGCAACGCGTTATCGACCAGGATGCGCAGGATCCGGGCGATGCTCCCTGGATCCCCGAGGGCCCACACCGAGCCGCCGCCGTCGGCCAGCCGGGTGGTGATGTGGCGGTCAGTGGTACCGAGCTCGAACTCGGCCAGAACGGCGCGGCTGAGCTCGCCCAGCTCCACCGGCTCCGAGCGCAGGTCGACCTTGGCGTCCAGTCGCGAGAGATCGAGCAGGTCGGCGGCCAGCCGACCCAGGCGGCGGGACTGCGCGCGGGCGCGGTCGAGTAGGGCGCGAGCGTCCTCGAGGTCGGGCTGCTCGTAGCGGAGGTCGTCGTCAAGCAGCTCGAGCATTCCGTCCAGGGAGGTGAGGGGCGTGCGCAGCTCGTGCGAGGCGGTGGCCACGAACGAGCGCCGTGCCTCCTCCTGCTCCTGAAGGCGGCTCTGCATGGTGGCCAGCGTCCGTCCCAGGTCTCCGACCTCGTCCCGGGCCCGGTCGACCGGTACCTCCACGGCCGGCCCCTCGTGGGTCAGCTGAAGCGCCGCCTGGCGCAGGCGGCGCAGGCGGCGCACGATCCGCGCCGAGAGCGGGATCCCCAGGATGAGGGTCAGGACCAAACCGGCGATCGCCGCCGTGGTGAAGGCGTTGCGCACCGCGGTGACCGCCCCGGCGATCTCGTCGACTGGCTTGCGGACGGCCAGCACGTAGATGAACTTGTCGGCGCTGATGAAGGGAATGGCCGCGCGGGCGTACTCGCGGCCGTCGATGGTGCCGAAGCTGTATTGGGGGTGCCGGGTACGAAAGGCCACGGCCACGTCGCTGTAGGTGTCATCCGCGGCTTGGTCGGCGTTAGGGGGCAGCAGCGGGCTGCCCGACGGGGCATCAGGCCCGGGGTTGCCCAGCACGACAACCAAAGATGCACCCACCCGCTGGCTCAGCTGATCACGGGCGTTGGTCAGCTGGATGAACTCCTGCGGGGAGGCGGCAACGTTCCCCAGGTCAAGGGTCGAGAAGCGCCGCGTGCTCTTCTTCAACTCGTGGACGAGCGTCGTCCGGGCGGCGTTGCGCAGGCTCTTCTCCAGCGGCCCGAGCAGCGCCAGCGCGGCTACGGCCAGGGTGGCCACAGTTGTGACCAGCAGCACTCCGACGATCCGGCCGCGCAGCCCCAGCGCCCCCCGGCCGGGGATGCCCGAACGCAGCCAGCGCTCCCGGCGGAGCCGGGAGTCGCTCCCGGAACCCCGCTCTCCCCACACCTACGCCCCCCGGAGGCGGTACCCAGCGCCGCGTACGGTGAGTATGTAGCGCGGCTTTTCGGGTTCGGGCTCGAGCTTCTCTCGCAGATGGCGGATGTGCACATCGATGGCGCGCGGATCCCGGTAGGCGCTGTCGCCCCAGATGGCCCGCAGCAGCTCCTGGCGGTTGAGCAACCGGCCGGGGTCAGCCATCAGTGCGTCGAGCAGCTCGAACTCCGAGAAGGTGAGCCTGACCGGGTTGCCCTCGATGGTCACCTCGCGCTGAGCACGATCCAGGGCGATCGGCCCGACGGTGAGCACCTCATCGCCCATCGAGCGCGTCCCGGCTCGGCGCAGCACCGCCCGGATGCGGCTCCGCAGTTCGGCGAGACCAAACGGCTTGGTCACATAGTCATCAGCACCGGCCTCCAAGCCGAGCACGGCGTCGGCCTCGGAGTCGAGCGCAGTCAGCATGATGATCGGCACCACGTTGCGCCGTCCGCGCAGAGTCCGGCACACCTCATAGCCGTCCGGACCCGCCCCCAGGGCGACATCGAGCAGGACGATGTCGAAGTGATCGGTGCTGGCTCGATCGATGGCGGCACGGCCATCGGCCACCGCCATCACACGATGACCTTCGCGGGAGAAGGAGCGGGTCAGCATCTCGCGCAGATCGGACTCATCGTCGACGACGAGAATGCTCAACGACGCGTCGGTGGTCTGCGCGGGCGGCGCCGTCGGGGTGGGACGTTCGACCGACATCTGGCGCCGATCGTACCGAGCCTTCACGTCGCCCCGCCGAGTCTCGTGCCTCCCCGGTCCCCCGTCGCCATCGCTGCGGGCGGCATAATCGCCGCCGATGCGCGTACTCATCACTGGGGGAGCGGGCTTTGTCGGGGCCAATGTCAGTCTCGGCCTGGCCGCTCGCCATCCCGATTGGGAGCTGTTGGCCCTCGACAACCTCCACCGCCGCGGCTCGGAGCTCAACCTTCCCCGGCTCCGCGAGGCCGGAGTCCAATTCATCCACGGCGATGTCCGCGAGCTCGATGACCTGCTCGGCGTCGGCGAGCTCGACGCACTGCTGGAGTGCTCGGCTGAGCCCTCTGCCCTGGCCGGGCTGGACGGCGGACGCGACTACCTGGTTCGTTCCAATCTCATCGGGGCCTACAACTGCCTGGAGCTGGCCTCGCGCCGGGGCGCCCAGTTCGTCTTCCTCTCCACCAGCCGCGTTTATCCGATCAACCCGCTGCGGGACCTGGTGGTGTCCGAGGGCGCGACTCGACTGGAGCTGGCCGCCGAGCAACCGCTGAGCGGCGCCTCGGGGGCGGGGATCGCCGAGCACTTTCCCCTGCGCGGGGCTCGCACCATGTACGGCACGACCAAGCTGGCCGCCGAGCTTCTGGTCGAGGAGTACCGGGCCAGCACCGGCCTGCGGGCGGTGATTGACCGCTGTGGCGTTGTCGCCGGACCATGGCAGATGGGCAAGGTCGACCAGGGTGTGTTCACCTATTGGATGCTGGCGCATCATTTCGGGCGCCCCTTGCGCTACATCGGCTTCGGCGGTCACGGCAAGCAGGTTCGCGACCTTCTCCACGTCGCGGATCTGCTCGAGCTGCTCGACGAGCAACTCGGTGATCCCGAGCATTGGGACGGCCATACCGTCAATGTGGGTGGGGGCAGGGATTGCTCACTGTCTCTGCTGGAGACGACCGAGCTGTGCGCGGAGATCACCGGGCGGCGCCTCCAGATCGGAGCCGAGGCCCAAACCCGCCCGGGAGACGTGCCCATCTATATCTCGGACTGCGCCGCCCTGAATGCCCTGACCAGCTGGCGCCCGCGGCGCGATGCCCGCCAGATCCTGACCGACATACACACCTGGATCGCAGCCCACGAGGACGAGGTCGCGCGCGCGCTTTGACCCGCGCACGACGCTAAGCTCACCCGCTTATGCCGACTGCCATCGTGACCGGCTCGGGGGGGCTGATCGGATCCGAGGCGACGACTCACTTCGTTCGTGCCGGATACGACGTGATCGGGATCGAGAACGACATGCGGGCTCGATTCTTCGGTCCTGAGGCCTCCACGCGTCCCACCACCGAGCGGCTGCAAGCCGAGCTCGGGTCCGCCTTCCGCTCGCTGGAGCTCGACATCCGCGACCGCGAGGGGCTCGAGCGGATATTCAGAGAGCAGGCCAGCGATCTCGAGCTGGTCATCCACACCGCGGCGCAGCCTTCCCACGACTGGGCGGCCAGCGACCCCCAGACCGACTTTGGGGTCAACGCCGTCGGGACGCTGAACCTGCTCGACGGGACGCGCCGCCACGCTCCCGAAGCCACGTTCGTCTTCTGCTCGACCAACAAGGTGTACGGCGACCGCCCCAACAGCTTGCCTCTGATCACCCAGGATCAGCGGCTGGAGCTGCCAGAGGACCATCGCTTCTTCGGCGGGATCGACACCTCGATGTCGATCGACGCCTCAACGCACTCGTTGTTCGGGGTATCCAAGGCCGCCGCCGACCTGCTCGTGCAGGAGTACGGGCGCTACTTCGGGCTGCCCACCGTGTGCTTCCGCGGCGGATGCCTGACTGGACCCAACCACGCCGGAACGCGGCTGCACGGGTTCCTCTCCTATCTGATGCGCTGCACCATGACCGGAGAGAGCTACACCGTCTACGGCTACGGTGGGCGGCAGGTTCGCGACAACATTCACTCCGCAGATCTCGTGGCCGCCATCGCCGCCTTTCACCGGGCGCCCCAGACCGGAGCGATCTACAACATCGGTGGGGGCCGGGCGAGCAACTGCTCGATGCTCGAGGCCATCGCCCTCTGCCAGGAGCTGGCGGGACGGCCACTGAACTGGCAGCTGTCCGAGGAAAGCCGGATTGGTGACCACCGTTGGTGGATCTCCGACCTGGAGCCATTCTGCCGCGATTATCCGGAATGGCAGATCCGCTATGACGTGCGTCGGATCCTGCAGGAGATTCACGACAGCAACGCCGAGCGCTGGCTGGCGCTGCGGTGAAATTCTCGGTCGTCATCCCGGCTCATAACGAGGAGGAGTCGGTCGGGCTCACGGTCGAGAGCTGCGTGGAGCGGCTCACCGAGGCTGACATCGACTACGAAATCGTTGTCGTCAACGATGCCAGCGGCGATCGCACGGGCGACATCGTCGGCGCCATCGCCGAGCAGAACCCGCGCGTGCGCTGCCTGCGCTCACCGCTGCCCCCGGGGTTCGGGCACGCCGTTCGAGCCGGGCTACAGGCCTACACCGGCGACGCGGTGGTCATCATGATGGCCGACCTCTCCGACTCGCCCGACGACCTGATCCGGTACTGCCGGGCTCTGGAAGGCGGCTACGACTGCGCCTTCGGCAGCCGTTTCTCAGGCGGGGGACGGGCCGACGGCTATCCGCTGGTCAAGCTGATCATCAACCGAATCGTCAACGCGGGTATTCGCCTCCTCTTCCGGCACGGCTACAACGACACCACCAACGCCTTCAAGGCTTACCGTCGCGAGGTCATCGACCAGCTGCAGCCGTTGCTCTCCAACCACTTCAACCTCACGGTCGAGCTGCCCTTAAAGCGTTCGTGCGGGGCTACAACTTCGCCGTGGTGCCGGTCACCTGGACCAACCGGCGCTACGGGACATCGAAGCTGAACCTGCAGGAGATGGGCAGCCGCTACGCGTTCATCGTTCTGTACGTGTGGCTGGAGTACCACCTGAGTCGCGGCGATTACCGCCGTAAGGATGCTCCCGCGCAGACCAGCCCGGCGGCCCGGGTTACCGACCTGCGCGCGCGCTAGGCGTCAGGCGCGGCTGACGATTTCCAGGTCGGGCGCGGCGAGTCGCGGCTCGCTCTCGGCCACGTCCGCCCGGCGGGGGACCAGTCGTCCGGCGGCGGCCACGGCCCACAGCACCACCAGCCAGGTGAGGGTGGCCAGCGCGACATGCAACCAGACCATGTCGGTGGGCAGGCGCAGCTCGTACTGGACGCTGCCGACAAGCCCTTGGGCGGCCAGAAGCACACCCAGCACGGTGATCGGTTCCACGGCCCTCTCGTCCGCGTCGCGGTGGCGCATGAGCAGCCACACGCCGACCACAGCGACACCGAACAGGGCGGCGATCGTGGCGTGACGGTGCACGACCCAGGTCAGCGTGTCAGCGCCTTTGAAGGTAAGGCGGTGGATGCGCTGGCCGGGCGAGCCGCCAGCGTGGGGACCGGCTGCCGTGGCAGCGGTCCCGGCGAGGATCGTCAAGGCGGCCAGCGGGCTCAGGACCCGCACCGACCAGACTGTCAACCGGTCGGTGGAGCGGGGACGCCGTCCGGGCTCATGGCGAGCCCGCCAGCTCAGGGCCACCGCCCCGACGAGGATCACCATCGAGAGGCAGAAGTGGGCCATGACGAAGCCCGGAGCCAGATGCTCGCGCACGGTGAATCCGCCGAGTACCGCCTGGGCTACCACACCAAGAGGCAGCGTCAGCGACAGCGCGAGCAGGTCGCGCCGGAAGGGCCGGCGCGTGGCGGCCAGTACCGCGGCGACGACGGTGAGCACCCCGACCAGCCCCGACAGGGCTCGGTTGCCGAACTCGATCAGAGCGTGGGTCGAGAGCGGAGGAAGGGCCTGCCCGTAGCACTTGGGCCAGTCCGGGCAGCCCAGGCCCGAGCCGGTCAGGCGCACCGCCGCACCGGTGACCACGATCAGCGCCAGCGCCACCAACGTGAGCGTCGGCGACCCGCCGGTATTGCTGAGGGCTGACGGCGAGACGGTCACGCATGCGGCCTGATATTGGAACGGCAGCGAGGGCGCGAGCTCGGCGAGACTGGGTGCTGAACGATCGCGCTCGGAGGCGATCAGCTCCAGCTCCGAGGGCCACTCGATCCCCACCTCGGGATCGTCGAACGCGAAGCCGTCCTCCGCTCCGGGATCGTAATAGGCGGAAACCTTGTAGGCGACATCGGCCAGCTCGCTGAGCACACAGAAGCCGTGGGCGAACCCGTCGGGGACGTAGAGCTGGTGATGATCGACGTCGTCGAGCCGAAAGCCCGGGCCATGCGCCGAACTGCGGCGAGCCGGCGCGGATGTCGACGATGACGTCGAAGATGCGCCCCGCGCACGCAGCGCACGAGCTTGGCCTGGCCGGGCTGGAAATGCATGCCGCGGACGATGCCCTGCCGGGAGCGGGAGTGGTTGTCCTGCACGAACGCTGCGTTCGACACCGAGCTCTCGCAGCGCGCTCTCCCGGTAGCTCTCGAGGAAGAAGCCGCGCTCGTCGCCGTGGACGGCCGGCGCGAGCAGCAGGGGCCAGCGGGCCGGTCGGAAGGCCGGTGCATCGGGCACGGCCTCACGCCTCAGATCTCCCAGCGCCCGTCGATCAGCACCGGCACCTCGCGGCCGTCGACGGGTCCGGCCGGTCACCTGAACGCCGGGGCCGCCGATCATGAAATCGGTGTGGACCGCGCTCTCGTTGATCGGCGGCCGCTGAGTCCTCGTCGACGGCCAGATGCTTGAAGCCGGCGCCGAGCGCGATGTGGCTGGCGGCGTTCTCGTCCAGCAGGGTGTCGTGGAAGACGCGTGCCGGTGGGGCCGATGCGGCCGCTCGCGTCGACCAGCGCGACCTCGCCGAGCCGGTTGGCGTCCTCGTCGCGCTGGACCAGCTCGCGCAGCAGCGGCGCGCCCTCGTCGGCGTCGATCTCGCACGGCGCGCCCGCCCTCGAAGCGGATCCGCAGCCCGTTCACCGCGCGTCCGGAGACGAGCAGCGGCTTGGTCGAGGTGACGTTCCCTCGGTGCGCTCGGGGTCCGGGCTGGTGAACACCTCCTCGGTGGGGAGGTTGGGGAGATGCGACGCGTCCCCACGCGGTCTCGAATGCCCCCCGGTCCAGTCGCACGTCCGGGCAGCAGCCCGACGGTCAGATCGGTGCCCGGGCCGGCGAAGTGCAGCGAGTCCAGCTCGGCGCGCTGAGCCGGTCGGGCGGCGGCCTCGGCCAGCTCGTCTGAGCGCTGCCCGCCAGGCGGCCGGCGGATCTTCCTCGTCCAAGCCGGCAGATGTGGGCGATCTCGGCCCAGAGCTTGTCAGCGCCGCCTCGGGTCGTCGAGCTCGGGATGCACGAGCCTGGCCCACGCGCGCGTTGGGACCGGGAACGATCGTCCAGTTGAGCGCTCGCTCGGCGATCACCTCCATCGCCTCCCGTAGCGCCACCGTGTCGCGGCCGATCCGCGCCGGGTCGACAGCGTCGAGCAAGCCCGGGCGCGACCGGACCGCTGAGGCTGATCAGCGCGCCCTGCAGCTCGGCCAGCTCTAGCGGGCGCTCGCGCACCCAGGGGATCACCTCGCCCAGCGCGTCGTCCGGCGCGTGCTCGAGCCGCGCGAGCTGGACGTACGGATCGCCGTAGTTGACCTCGACCTGGTGCGCGCCGGCGTCATAGGCGGCGGCCGCGATCGCGCGGGCCAGCGGCTCCTGGCCGAGCTTGGCGTTGACGACGACGGTCTGGCCGGGGGCGACGTTGGCGCCGACGCTGACGGCCAGCTTGGCGAGATCTGCGGCGAAATCAGCGATGGCGGCAGGCTAGCGCGTGCATCAGCATCGCGACGGCGGGCGCTCAGCCGAGGAGCCAGTGCGCAGCGTCGTCGAGATTCGGGCCGCGTGATCCGCCCCGGGCGGGGCGAAGCCCACGCTTATCCGCAGGGCGCCGATGCGCTCGGCGGCGAGCATGTCTGAGAGCTGATCGCCGATCACGGCCGTGTGGTCAAGCTCCAGGCCAAATTCCTGGGCAGCGTCTTCGAACATGCCGAGCTCGGGTTTGCGGCAGCGGCAGCCGGCCTCGTGTGGGCAGTGGTAGACGGCATCAATCCGGCCCCCGGTCTCGACCACCGCGGCGCGCATCCGATCGTGGATGTCGGCCAGATCGTCCTCGCTCATCCGACCGAGGGCGATTCCCCGCTGGTTGGTGACCACGACAATCCTCAGAGCCGACTCCGCCAGCCGGGCAAGCCCGGTCAGCGCTCCGGGCAGGAACTGGAACTGGTCCCACGAGGTCACATAGTCGCCATCGGGAGCCTTGCGGTTGATTACGCCGTCACGGTCGAGAAAGACCGCGCTCAGTCCAGGTCGCGTTCCACCAGATCGCATATCACGTGAGCGATGACGATGTGACTCTCCTGAATGCGCGGCGTGGCCTGGGCGGGAACTCGGAGGCACACGTCAACCCTGCCGGGGACCTCGCCGCCATCGCCTCCGGTCAGTCCGATGGTTTTCAGTCCACGCCCACGGGCGGTATCGCAAGCCGGACAGGACGTTGTCCGAACGTCCGCTGGTCGAGATCCCCATGGCCACGTCGCCGGGGCGCCCGAGGGCCTCGATCTGCCGAGCGAAGACGCGCTCAAAGCCGTAGTCGTTGGCGATCGCCGTCAAGGCCGAGTCGTCGGCCGAGAGCGACATAGCCGGTAGTGCGCGCCGGTCGCGCAGGAACCGGCCGACGAACTCGGTGGCGATGTGCGAGGCGTCGCTGGCGCTGCCGCCGTTGCCAAACAGCAACAACTTGCCTCCGCTGGCCAGCGACGCGCTGATCAGACCCGCGGCCCGGACGATCTCAGCCACGCGGTCGGCCTCAAGCAGGGTCTGCTGCGCGGCCAGGCTGGCCGAGATCGCTTCTCGCGCGACCTGAGCGCGGTCAACGCTCATCGACTCTCCACGTGCGCAACCCCGCTCCCTCGAAAGCGAACTCGTCGACCGTTGCGCCCAAGCTGCGCACCCGGGCCGCGACCTCGTGCTTGCGGTCGTGCCGGCAGTAGAGCAGCAGGTAGCCACCACCACCCGCCCCTGTGACCTTGCCCCCGATCGCGCCCGCCTCACGCGCCGCGGTGTAGAGCTCGTCAATCCGGCCGTTGGAGATCCGGTTTGACATCCGCTTCTTGGCCTCCCAGGCGCTGTGCAGGAGGCCGCCGAACTCCCCCAGCCGGCGCTGGAGCAGCGCGTTCTTCATCTCCCGGGCGAGCTCCTTCTGCGCCAGGAGGCCGGCCACGGCGCCCTCGTCACCCGATTCATAACGGGCCATCTGGTCCTCGATGATGTGATCGCTCTGACGGGTCGTGCCCGTGTAGCAGAGCAGCAGGTTGTGCTCGAGCTCCAGCATGACGTCCGGGGCGATGCGCAGCGGGTTGACCACCACGTGATCACCGTAGAGTTCGATGAAGTTGAAGCCACCGAAGGTGGCCGCGTACTGGTCCTGGCGACCTCCCCGGATCCCTAGCTCCTCGCGCTCGATCGAGTGCGCAAGCTCGGCCAGCTCGTAGTCGGTGGCCGGGATCCCGCGAAACTCGGCCAGGACGCCGATCAGCGCGACCATCATCGCCGAGGACGCCCCCAGGCCCGAGCCGGGGGGAGCGTTGGAGTGCAGGAGCAGGTCAAAGCCCGATTGCGATCCCTCGGTGAAGCGCACGATGGCGGCCTTGGCCAGATCCAGGCGGCCATCGAACACCGGCATCTCCTGGGGAGCCAACTCGATCGAGGAGTCGTAATCAAAGGAGTGGATGGTGATCGCCCCGTCCGAGCGCTCGCGCAGCGTCCCGTAGGCATAGCGATTGATGGTCGCGTTCAGGACCAGGCCGCCCTCGCGGGCCGGGAACGGAGGAACGTCGGTGCCGCCGCCGGCGAATGAGATCCGCAGCGGAGCCTTGGCACGGATCAGCATCGGTGGGCAATCTACTAGTGAGGCCCGCGGACACTCACACCGGCGATCCGCTTGGATATAGCCAATGGACGATCGCCTTTCCCTCCGCGCGCTCACCGATCAGTGGCTGGAGAAGATTCGGGCGCGGGTGCCGAGCGCCCGCGGGCGCCTCCTGCGACCCCTGGTCCGTTTCCGGGAGATGCGGTTCCCCACCTTTGAGCACTCGCTGCACGAGGCCATCGCCCCGTCCGATGACTATTTCCGCTACGCCACGCTGGGCCTCGCCGTCCAGCGGATCCGCGAGGAGGCGGTTCCCGGGGCGATGGCCGAGGTTGGCGTGTGGCGCGGTGAAACGAGCGAGTTCCTGCATCGTGCCGCTCCCGAACGGCCCCTGTACCTGTTTGACACCTTCGCGGGCTTCCCGGAGGCCGATCTTCCCCGCGGGACAACCGACGAGCGCTTTCGCGACACCAGCGTGGAAGCGGTCGCCGAGCGGGTGGGCCACTCTCCCTTGGTCATTCTGAAGCCCGGGCGCGTGCCTGAGGTCCTCGACGACGTGGCCGACGAGCGTTTTGCCTTCGTGCTGCTCGATCTCGACCTTTACGAACCAACCCGGGCCAGTCTCGAGTTCTTCTACCCACGCCTGTCTCCGGGCGCCTATCTCGTCGTTCACGACTACAACAACCCGGAGTCTGACTGGGCCTGCAAGCGCGCACTTGACGAGTTCCTGTCCGGGCATGTGGAGCAGCTGGTCGAACTCGGCGATGTCTGGGGCTCCGCCGTGGTGCGGCGCCAGAGCTAGTGCCTCCCGCCGGCGAGACCCGCTAACGGTGCGCGTCCTGCACATGACCCCCGAGCTGCCCTTTGAGCCGGGCGGCGGCGGCGGGCGCGGACGCGAGTATTTCCTCTGTCGGCGACTGGTTGAGCTCGGACATGACGTGCTCAACATCTCCCCGGTGCGGCCATCCGAGCGCGAGCACGCCCAGATCCTGGCCGAGGCGGGCGCGGAGAACTGGGTGGTGGAGCGTCCCGCCTCTGCCATCCGGGAGACCGCCAGCGCCGTGGCCCGGGAGCCGGACGTTCTCTTGACTGCACTCACCGCTCCGGTCCGAGCACTGGAGATGCGGGTGTTCTGGGTTGCTCTGCGCAGCCTCGCCCAGCGCGCGGTCACGGAGTGGCAGCCGGACGTCGTCGTCGTCGGGCACGACATGGCCTCGGCCTGGGCGGCAGAGATCCCACGCGAGATTCCCGCCGTCCTCACCCTGCACAACCTGACTTGGCACTGGTATCTGTCACGGGCCAGACGGACGAGCGGGTTGCCCGCCGCCGCCCTACGGCTCGAGGCGGCTCGCTACCGGCGTCACCTTCTCGGCCAGCTGGATCGGTTCAGCGCCGCGGTGGCGGTTTCCACGATCGAGGCCGCCGAACTCGAACAGAGCGCCTCGATCGACGTATCGGTGATCCCGACCGGGGTGGACATCGAAGCGCTGACCCCCGCTCCCGAGCAGGACGGCCCACCGCGGCTGGTGTTCACGGGCACGCTTGGCTACGCACCCAACAGCCAGGGCATCACCTGGTTCGCCGACCACGTCTGGCCCGAGGTTCGCCGTCAGGTGCCCGACGCACAGCTGGACATCGTGGGGCGCAACCCTCCGCCCGGCGTCGGGGGCCTGGGCAGCCGTCCCGGCATCACCGTGGTCGGACCGGTACCGATCATGGGACCGTACTTCGACCGTGCTCACGCAGTCATTGTTCCCATCCTCACCGGCGCCGGGATTCGGGTCAAGATCGTCGAGGCCATGGCCGCCGGGCGAGCGATCGTCTCGACCTCCCTGGGCTGGGAAGGTCTGCCCTATCTGGAGCCCGGCCGCCATCTGCTCGTGGCCGACGAGCCTGCGGCGTTCGCGGCAGCCGCCGTCCGCCTGCTCACCGAGCCTCACACCCGGCGGGCGATGGCCGCCGAGGCACGCTCGGTCGCCGAGCGTCATTATGACTGGCGTGGTCTCGGCGACGAGCAGGCAGCAATCCTGGAGCGTGTGCTCAGCGCGAGGCCGGGTGCGCGGAGAAACAGGCCGCGAAGCGAAGCCTGACTCCGGGGGGGCCAAGTTCCGCTGATGGATTACGCGAAACCCGTACGCGAGCTGATCGGCGGAGCCGCCGCGGAGATAGCCAATCGGGCCGCTCTCGCCACACGTGGCCGTGCGCACCGGCGCGAGACATTCACCCTGAACGGACGACGCTACTCGTATCACGCCGGGCTCTACAACATGACGTGGCAGAACGAGCGCACGGTCGAGATCCCGATCATCACCGAGGCAGTCGCGGCGCGGAAGGGGGCGCGCACGTTGGAGGTCGGAAACGTCCTGGCTCACTACGGCGTCGCAGGCCACACCGTGGTTGACAAGTACGAGCGGGCTCCCGGTGTTGTCAACGCGGACATCCTCGACTTCACAGATCCCGAGGGGTTCGACCTCATAGTCTCGATTTCCACCCTCGAGCACGTGGGATTCGAAGAAGAGGTGCCAGAACCGGCGAAGCCGGCACGCGTCCTCTCGCACCTCAAAAGTCTGCTCGCTTCGGGCGGCGAGGCGATCATCACCTTTCCGCTCGGCTACAACCCGTCCCTGGATAACCTGGTCAGAAGCGAGCCCCAGCTCTTCGGCCAGATGAGCTTCCTGGCCCGAACCTCAAACGCCAACGCGTGGACCGAGGTCGACGCGGAAGCCGTGTCCAGCGCTCGGTACGGCTCGCCTTACCCGAGTGCGAATGCCCTCGTTATCGCGACCATCGCCGCGGGCAACGCCAGCTAGACGGCGCGCGCGTAGACATACCAACTCTTGGCCCAAATCCGGTTGCCGACTGACTCAACGACGCCTGCGGACCCGATCAGGCCGAGCAGACGCCAGACAACCTCGAGGCCGTAGTCGACGAAGCGATGTTCCAGGATCACCCCAGCGTGATCTGACCGACTTCTCAGAAGCGAGTGGAAGATCCACGAAACGGCCGGGCGAAAGTTGCGTCCCTCCCAACGCTCGATCTCAAAGCCGGCCTGAACGATCAGCCGCCGGAGCTCAGGCTTGGTGAAAATCCGCTCGTGGGTCGCGTTGTCAGCGTAACTTGGATGCAGGCGCCAGAAAACGAGCTCGGTGTAGGAGGTGGGGACCGACAGGCATAGTCGTCCACCGGCCTTCAGCACCCGCCTGATTTCCTTCAGCGCGGCAGCGGGGTCCGGCACGTGTTCGAGCACCTCGGTCATGACAATTCGCTCGAGCTCTCCGTCCTTGAACGGCAGCCGGTCCGCCAAGCCGTCGACGACACGGGACCCTGGATCGAGACCGATCATGCGGGCGGCAAACCTCTCTCGTAGATAGGCAGCGGGCTCGACCCCGGTCACGTGGAGTCCCGCCGCCGCCAGGAGCTCCGCGAGACCTCCCTCTCCGCAGCCCACATCTACGATTCGGTCGCCGGCCCGGGCGTCGAGACGCGCCAGATCAATGTTGGCCACCATGCGGCTCTGGCGTTCAGTCATCGGCTATCCCCGCGGGAACGAGGACCTCGCGACTGACCTCAGCCACGAACTGAGCCTTCCCGTAGCGCGCCGCGTCGGCGATGGCCCGAGAACGAAGGCGGTCGGCGCGGGCCGGGTCAGCGATGAGCTCGCTGGTCATGGCCACGAGCTCATCGACGCTGCGCCACAGCCGCCCGTTCTGCTCGTCACTGACGATCTCGAGTTGGCCGCCGAGGCCGACGACGACCGGTACGCAACCGTAAGCCATGGCTTCGACGGTGGTTATCCCGAAATGCTCATACCGCTCGGGCAGCCCCTCGCCGAATCCCGCAGCGTGCCAGAACAAGGCGCTGCGCCGGTAGAGATCGACCAGCGTGTCCGGCTCGGCGTTGGGGTGGAAGTGGATGGACAAACCCCGGGCGCGGTCCACGAGCGTGTTGAAGTGGGCTACGGAGGCTGAATCGGACGCGAGGCCACCGACCAGATGAAGCTCCCACCCCGCCGAGTGCCCCGATCGCTCAAGAGCCTGCCAGGCATCGATCAGCACTTCATGCTTCTTGTTGTTCGCGTCGACGGCGGGGAAGAACCGGCCGACGGCGATCACCTTGCGCTCCTTCTCACTGCGCGACGGGCTGGATGGGAGATCGACCGGTGGCGTGAGCACCAGCGGGTGAGCCACCCTCAGGCGTTCGCGGATCTCGGCGGCGACGAACTCTGAATAACAGATCACGTGATCGTAGGAGCGCAGCCGCGCTGCTCGCTCCCCGGCCCGCATGAGCCCGAGCGTCCCGCCGGCGATCCGCGCGAAAGGAAACTGAATGATGGCCGCCGAGGCGCGGGCTAACGACAGAGGCGGAAAGTGGTTGGTGATGGTGACGAACAGATCAGCTCCGGCACTGAGCGGTGTCACCGAGAGCTGATTGGCGGCACGCCAGCGCAGGTGAGTCGGGTCAACAGCGATGTTCAGTCTGCTCCAGTCAGCGAGCTCCGGGCGGCTCGGGCTCATGACTACGACTTCGTGCCGACCGGAGCTGGCCACGCACTCGAGGATCGTGAGCAACACCTTTTCCCCTCCTCCGAGCACGTCCAGGTAGGGGTCATAGAAGGAGACGCGGGCCATGATCGATCAGCCAGCCCGGCTCAGCGCTTCTCTGCGAGCTCACGGTCGAGTCGCTCGTAGGCGCGACTAATCTCGCCTCGCTGCTGGCGCTCCCACAGCATCACCGCGGTGGCGAACAGGCCGAGCGGCTGGTAGATGCCCTCGATGAAACCGGGCATGCCGTCGCGCCAGCCGGCCCGGCGGATCATGCGCCGTCCGAACTCGAGCACCAAGACCCGGGCCAGCGTCAAGGCCGTGACCCGTGGCGCGCCCCTGGCGTCTCGCTCGGCGGCGTCCAGTCGGCCATATCGAATCGTCTTGCGCAAGTTGTCCTCGATCGTGCGGTGCGAGAAATGCCAGCGTTCGCCGCTCAGCCACCCCACCCGAGCCTCCGGGATCTCGAGCTGCTCGTGGACCTCCCCGCTGTGAAGAGCGTGTTCGCGACGGACGATCTTGATATGAGCCTCGCGCCAACCGCCGTGCTCCATCCTCCGGCCCCAGAAGAAGTTGACTGTCGGCGTGCGAAAAGCCCACATGTCGGTGCCGTGTCCGAGCTCAGCCTGAAATTGACGGGCCAGGTCCGGTGTCACCCGCTCGTCTCCGTCGCAGAACACGATCCACTCCCCGCGAGCCCGGCGAACCCCGGCGTTCTTGAGCTCGCCGAAGCCCTCGAACGGGACGCGGTAGACCTGGTCTGTGTAGCGACGCGCGATCTGCTCGGTGGCGTCCTCGGTTCGGTCGTCCAGGACGACGATGATCTCCTCGCAGAAGCTCAGCGTTTTGAGCGCTCCCTCCACCATGGCGGCCTCATCGCGCAGCGCCAGCACCGCGGAGGTCCTCATCGGGACGAGCGGGAGGGAATCAGCCAGCGGAGCAAGGGAATTTGATCGAGGATCTCAGCAGGCAGAGCGGCGAAGCGGACCAACGCGCCAGCGTACAGAAGGATCCCCAGCAGCCCGCCGACCAGCACCACGAGTAGCGGCGCGGCATGCGGGACGAGGGCGAATTTGAGGGCGGCGAGCAGGCCTAGCGTCGTCCCCGCGGCAAGGATGCGCGTATGCCGCGGGGCTCGCGGCGGGCCCGCCACCCTGAGGTAGTAGAGCCGGATCAAGATAAGCCCGACCAGCTCGCTGATGACCACCGCGATTGCCGCTCCATTGACCCCCAGAGCCGGGATGAGCAGGAGATTTGCCACGAGGTTGACCCCCAGAGGCCCGACCGCGATCCAGAACAGGGTCCGCTGACGGCCCAGGGCCACGAGCGCGTTGCCGTAAGCGCCGCTGAGGTATGAGATGGCCAGGGCAAGGGCCAGGATGGCTAGAACCGGCGCTGCAGCCGCGTATTTTTCGCCACCCAGGACCACCACGATCTCAGGGCTGAAGATGGCCATCAGGGACGCGAAGCCGAGTGCGGCCGCTTCCAGTCCGGCCAGTGCGACTCCGACAGTCATGGCCAAGCGCGGGCGATCATGCTCAGCGCGGGCGATAGCCGGAAAGAGGGCCAGCATCACGTAGGAGGGCAGGACCATGAGCCCTTCGAGGACTCGATAGGCGAGGCCGTAGCGAGCGACCGCCACGTCGGTTCTCAGCCACGAGAGAAGGAGAATGTCGAGCCGGAAGTACAGATAATTGAGGAGCAGCGTCCCGGCCAGGGGCAGCGCAACGCGCACCATCCGCCGCCCTCCTGCCCCCCCGGGCTGCACACGGGCCCCGGCTCTCAGAGCGACGCCGGCCATCACCACGGCCTGAGCGACGTAACCGGCCGCAATGGCGATGATGACGCCGCGGTATCCCAGTTGAGCGGCAACGGCGACGGCCGCGAAGACGGCCATCCCGACGGCCAGGGTCACGTCTCCCAAAGCGATCAGATACCCACGCTGGCGTGCGGTGAGGAAGGCTCGGGACGCCCCCACGACCGGCGCCACGAGCACCTGGACGAGCAGAATCACGATTGCCTGACGCGTGGCGGTGTCACGGGCAGCGCCGTAGACGACCTCCATCAGGAGCAGACCGATCGCGGCTGCGGCGACGGCCAGCAAAAAGCCAACACCAAGAACGGTCCCCAGGACCTGGTTCTCGCGTTCCGGCTCGCGCGAAATCTCGCGGGTGGCCACCGTTGACAGCCCTAGGTCGGTGAGGACGGCAAACAGCGAGGCGTAGGCCATCCCGGCGGTGAGCGCACCGTATTGGTTCAGTCCGAGGTACCGGGATACCAGTCCGACCAGTGCGATCCCGCCGACCAGCGCCAGGACCCGCCCGGCCATCAGCGCGGCGGTGGTAACGGCGACGCTGCGCCCCAGCCCGGCCGAAGCCGGCGTCGGCGGTGGATCGGGAGTCTCCAGGCTCAACGGCGGTCCCGCGCCCTGAGGCTCCTGGAGATCACTGCTTCAAGACGCGCGGCGCGGTGTGGCCCCAGGATTGCCCGCACCTGGTCGGCCAGAGTGAAGCGCAGGAGGATCGACGCCGCGCTCACCAGCGCCACCACTGGCCGAGCGGCCGCCGCCACATCGCCGAACAGGGGCGGTCCGCTCACGATCGCGCGGGCCAGGGCCGCGGCCACGACGACGTGATGGTGCTCGGCAGCGGTGCCGCGGAACCCAAAACTGCGGGCCAGCTCGCCGGCGTTGGAGCCCAGGCCCCCGGCGGAGCGATGGATGTGAACCTCGCTCAGCGTTCTCACCGTTCCGCGCGCCGCCATGGCGGCGACCAGAAGCCAGTCACCGCCAACCACCTCGGGAAACCCGATCGCTCGGAGCTCGCCCGTGCGCATCACGCTGAACAGCGGGCCGTTCACGCTCACCCGCGCGAAGTAACGCACGACCCGGGCCTCAGGGCGGCGGGAGAGCAGCTCCATCGGGCGCTCGTCCCGGACCTGGACGCCACCCGCGTCGTACCGGGCTGCTCCGCCGACCATCGCCGTCGCCGGGTCCTCCCGCAGCACGGCCAGACAGCGCGAAACGTAGCCGGGCTCGATCCAGTCGTCGTCGGCCAGCCACATGAAGTACTCGCCCTGCGCCGCGTCCAGCACCCATTGGTAGTTGGCCGCGTGCCCCAGGTTCCGGTCCTGCCGGACCAGCCGTATCCGAGGGTCCTCCGCGGCGAGAGCACCCCCCACGCTCTGCACGCTGGGGTCGGGGGAGGCATCATCGGAGACGATGATCTCGATCCGGCTGTGCTCCTGAGCCATCGCGGAGCGCAGGGCCCGCTCGAGCTCAGCCGGCCGGTTGTAGGCCGGGATGCCGATCGTCACCAGTGGGTCTTCGGGTCGCGGCCCGGCAGCCGGAATCAGCGTCTCTGGTCGCGGCACGGTCACACAATAAGCGCCGCCGCCGATCCGCTCCCGCCGCAGATAGGCTCCGGCACCGATGCATATCGGCCTCAACCTCGTCTTCCTGGTCCCGGGGGAGACCGGGGGCATGGAGATCTACGCGCGCGAGCTGATTCCCGAACTCGCCGCCGCCGCACCCGATGACCGTTTCACGGCGTTCGTCAACCGCGAGGCCGCCGTCGTCGACGGTCCCTGGCGCGAGCTGATCGACATGGTGACGGTGCCGGTGTCAGGCCGAAACCGGGTCCAACGGGTGCGCGGCGAGCAGCAGCTGCTGCCGCCCCTGGCCCGAAACGCAGGGGTGGATCTCCTGCACAGCCTGGCCAGCACGACACCGGCATGGGGCTCCTTCCGGCGCGTAGTCACCATTCACGACCTGATCTACCGGCACGTTCCCGAAGCCCACCCGGGGCTTCGCTCAGTGGGCATGCGGGTGCTCATCCCGCTGGCGGCGCGGCGCTCTCATCGGATCATCGTCGACGCCGCCAGCACCCGTGAGGACCTGCTTGGGCTGCGACGGGTCACGGCCGACAAGATCGACGTCGTACCCCTCGGCCTGGGCAGCACCTTCACCGGCACACCACAGCCCGAAACAGAAATCCGCGCGCAGCTCGGCGCGGGCCAGCGCCCGATCGCTCTCAGCGTGTCGGCCAAGCTGGCCCACAAGAACCTCCTGCGTCTGATCGGCGCCCTGGCCGCCATTCCCCGGGAGCACCGACCCGTCCTCGTTCTCCCCGGTTATCCCACGCCCTACGAGGCGCGCCTCCGGGGCCGCGTTGACGAGCTCGGCCTCGACGCGGACGTTCGCTTCCTGGGCTGGGTCTCCACCGAGATGCTGGAGGGGCTTTACGCGGCTGCCGCAGTGTTCGTATTTCCGTCGCTGGTTGAGGGGTTTGGACTGCCCGTGCTTGAGGCCATGGCCCGGGGGGTGCCGGTGGCCTGTTCGGATCGCGGGGCGGTGGCCGAGGTCGCCGGGGGAGCCGCGCTCCGGTTCGATCCGGAGTCGGAGTCGGCCATCGCCGAGTCGATCATGCGACTCCTCAGTGATCGTGAGCTGGCCGAACGCCTGGCCCGCGAAGGCCGCGAGCGCGCGCGGGGCTTCACCTGGAAGGCCACCGCCCAAGGAACGCTGGCCACCTACCGCCGGACGTTGAGCAGTCCCGATTCACGGGCGAGGCGCTGAACGGTGCTCGCGGCCTGGCTGCTGTTCCCCCTTGTGATGCTGCTGGTCTGCCTCGGGTGCGGACTCGCGGTCGAGCGGGTCGGCGGCTGGCAGCTGTCCGGTCCGGGCCTGCTCGCCGTGGGGCTGGCCGTGATCATGGTCCTGGCGACCCTGACGACCAGCCGCTCCGATACCGCCCCCTTGACCACCGGGCTCGTCGCCCTCGTCGCGCTGGCCGGCTACGCCACCTCCTTGCGGCGCGTCCGGCGGTTGCGCCCGGATCCATGGACTGCCGCCATCGGGTTGGGCATCTTCGCGGTGGCCGCGGCGCCCGTCGTGCTCTCGGGCAACGCCACCTTCCTGGGGTACTTCGTGGACAGCGACACCGCCTTCCACCTGGTTCTGATCAGCGAGCTTCTGGCCCACGGGCGCGACCTGAGCCACGTGCCGGCGACCATGAGCGGAGACGCGGTCGCCGGCGTCCTGCGCCAGTACGTCGGCACGGCCTATCCAACCGGAGCGGACGTCGGCGTGGGAGCTCTGCGACCGCTGGTCGGTCAGGACGTCGCCTGGGTCTACCAGCCCTACATCGCGGTCATGCTGGCGCTGCTCGGCCTGGTTCTGGACGAGTTGCTGGAAGGCGTCGTGCGCTCGCGTGGTCTGCGGGCGGCCTGCGCCTTCATCGCTGCGCAAGCCGGCCTCTCGTACGCGTTCTACCTGCAGGGAGGGATCAAGGAAGTAGCCATTGCGCTGCTCATCACCCTCACCGCGCTGTTGGTGGTGCAAACCGTTCGGGGTCCGGTGCGTGTGCGTACTCTGGCGCCGCTGGCCGCCGTCGCAGTCGCCCAGTTGGACGTGTATTCCATCCCGGCGGTCCCGTGGCTGGGCCCCCCACTCGCCGTCCTGGCGCTGGTCACGGTTTGGCGTCTGCGTCGGGAGCGCCCGGTGAGCCCGCGCAGAGAGCTGGCCCTGCTCCCGCTCGCGGGCATCATCGTGCTGGGCCTCGCCGCCCCCGTCCTCAGCGGCGCATCCCGGTTCACCGCCGTGGCCAGCTCGGTGCTCAGCGCGCAGAACGAGCTCGGCGACCTGGCCGCGCCGCTATCGCTATGGCACATCTTCGGGATCTGGCCGAGCGGCGATTTTCGCTACTCGGTCCAGACGCAGAAGGGTCTGTCGCTCATCCTTCTGTTCGTTGCCCTGATCGCGTTCGTGATTGGCCTGGTCTGGCTCATCCGCCGCCGGAGCCTCGGTCCTCTGGTGCTTCTCGTCGGCAACCTCATCGCGGCGGCCTACCTGCTCAGCCGAGCCTCTCCGTACGCGGCGTCCAAGGTGATGATGATCCTGTCCGCATCGATCGTCACCACCTCGATGCTCGGCGCCGCAGCGGTGCACGACACGGGCCGGCGAACGCTGGGCTGGGCACTGGCGGGGGTACTGGCCGGCGGCGTGCTGTGGACCAACGCGCTGGCGTATCACGATTCTGCCGTCCTGCCCCAGACCCGTTTTCACGAGCTGGCCGCGATCGGCGATCGGTTCAGCGGCCAGGGGCCGGCGTTCTATGACCTCTGGGACACCGCCCCGGTCTATTTCCTGCGTGAAGAATCGGTCGCGGTGCCCGACACGTTCGCCGGGCCGGCCAGGCTTCGCGCCGGTCTTGCGGCCCGCTCCCCCGGCCAGCTCAACGCCCCGTTGGATCCCAACGATCTGGTGCCCGCCTACCTGGAACGCTTCCGGCTTCTGATCGTCGATCGCTCGCCGCTGCTCTCGCGTCCTCCAGCCAACTACACGCTGGCCTATCAGGGCCGCTACTACGACGTCTGGCGGCGCCAGCCACGCCCGCAGGTGCTCGCCCACCTCCCGCTGAGCAACGGAGGGCCAGATGCGTCCCCGGTAGCTCAGTGCGCCACCGTCCAGAGAATGGCCGCCCAGGCTCGGCGGCGCCGAGCGCGGATTGCCTTTGTCCGTGGGCTCGCCCCGGCGACTTTGGTGCCCACGCGTGCACACTTCCCGAGCCGCTGGTCAGCCCACACGGCGGAGGGCGAGCGGACGCCCGATTTCCTGTTCCTGGGTCAGCAGACCGGCACCCTGGTTGGCTCGGTGCACGTTTCCTCGGCCGGCCGCTACCGCCTTTGGTTGCAGGGTTCGCTCAGTCGCCCGGTGCAGGTAAGCGTGGCCGGCCATCCGGTCGGCTTGGTGGCGGACGAGATCGGCTCGGCCGGACAGTTCAACCAGCTGGCCACGCTGAGCTTGGCCGCAGGCAATGTGGCGATCCGGATCGTCCGGCCGCCCAGCGGGCTCGGACCGGGCAACGTAGCCTCAGGCGAGCTGCTCGGACCCCTTGTCCTGGAGCCCGTCAGCGCCGCGGAACCCGTCCGGGAGATCTCGCCGAACCGGGCCCGAGAGCTGTGCGGGCAGCGTCTGGAGTGGCTCGAGATCGTCAGCTAGATCCGCCGCCGCCGTCGGCGCGACCGGCGCGACCGGCCCGGTCGACGACGGCGTAGGTGGCGAGCACGATCTCCAGCGACCGCCGCAGCGACATGCGCTCGACGTTGTTCGCGAACCACTCCTGGGTTGACTGACGTAGGACCGGCCCCGCTTCGTGGACCGCCCAGATTGCGTCGGCCAGGTCGGCGGGTGAGTCGGAGGCGGCGACGAAGCCGTTCTCACCCGCGGTGATCAGCTCCACGGCCGCGTTGTCCTCACCGGCCACCACCACGGTTGGCGTGCCGCGCGCAGCCGCCTCCACGACGACGAGTCCGTAGCCCTCGCGACTCGAGGGCAGGAGCACGCACAACGCCCGCTCCATGGTCTGCTCAACCACCTCGGTGGGGACAAATCCGGGCACGGCCACGATGTCCTGCAGGCCGAGCTCGACCACTCGGCGCTGCACCTCCTCGCGCTCCGGCCCGTCACCGAGGATGACCGCCCGGACGTCAGGCAGCCGCACTTTCAGTGCGGCCACGGCGGGAACGATCGAGGGCACCCGCTTCTCGGGAATATGGCGGCCGGCGAATAGCACCAGGGGCTCGGCCTCCTGTCTCGGGATCGGCTCATGGGGCCCGTCGTAGGCGCCGGCCAGCATGGTGATTTCGCCGTCCAGGCCCTCTTCGCGTAGGCGTCGGGCGTAGAGACGGGAGAAACAGAAGGCGTGCTGCGCGACACGGGCGCACAACCGCTGGACCAGCCAGCCGACATCTCCGCCCCACCGACCGAGGTACTCTCGCCAGTAGTTCCGGCTCCAGACCTCAAACCAGTCGACCCCCAGGCGATAGCCCCGGAGAGGGGCGAATAGCGCCGCCGCCAGCAGGGAGAAGTACGGAAAAGAGCAGGTGTGGATGACCTCGTAGCGGCGACCGAACCTGAGCAGATGCCAGAGCACCCCGGCCCCGAAGACCAGTGGCGGCAGGATCCGGCGATGGCCCGGCCCGTCGTAGAGCTGCATCCGCGGGCCGACGACCTTGACCTTCACGCCGGGCACCTCCGGCTTCTCCCCGCGGTCCCATTGGCGCAGAGTTAGGTAGGTGACGTCGTGACCATCAGCAGCCAGGCGCTCGGCAAGGTTCCGATACCACCGCTCGGCGCCACCGACGGTGTGGGGAAAGAGACAGTCATAGACGATGCAGATTCGCATTGGCGCCGCCGCAGATTCCCATATCCTGGTCAGACGAGGCCTCGCCAAGAGCCTGACCCCGTCCGGGGTGACGGGTGTGGCTAGGGCGACCCCTCAGCCCATGAGCGCCATCGAACAGCAGAGCACTCAGCCCGCCCCCGGGGATGCCGACCCGTTGACGGTGTCGGTCGTCATTCCCTGTCTCAACGAGGCCGGGAACATCGAGGAATGTGTCACCAAAGCGCTGACCGTTCTGCAACAGCGGGGGATCCGCGGCGAAATCATCGTTGCCGACAACGACTCCGAGGACGAGAGCCCGCGGCTGGCCGCGGCGGCCGGGGCCATCGTCGTCCACGAGCCCCAGCGTGGCTACGGGAGTGCCTACATGGCCGGCTTCGCCGCGGCCCGGGGCCGCTACATCGTGATGGCCGACGCGGATCTGACCTACGACTTTGACGAGATCCCGCGCTTCTTGGCCGAACTGGAGAACGGCGCCGACATGGTGATCGGCAACCGAATGCAGAACATCCATCCCGGGGCCATGCCCTGGCTGCACCGCTACGTCGGCAACCCCCTGCTGTCCGGTTTCCTGAACATCCTCTTCCGGACCGGAGTCGGCGACGCCCATTGCGGTATGCGCGCCCTGCGCCGCGACGTTCTGCCCCAGCTCGGCCTGCGCACGACGGGGATGGAGTTCGCCAGCGAGATGGTCATCCGAGCCGCCAAGGAGCACCTGGACATCCGGCAGTTCGCGATCGATTACTACCCCCGCGGCGGGGAGTCGAAGCTGTCCAGCTTCCGCGACGGCTGGCGGCACTTGCGCTTTCTACTCGTCCATTCGCCGAACCACCTGTTCATCTTCCCCGGCGCGGTGATGGCCGTCCTCGGTGGCTTGATCGAACTGGTCGTCCTCACCCACCTGGGGGTCTTCGGCCGGCAGTGGGATATCCATGCGCTGATCGCCGGCGCCCTGCTGGCCATCGTCGGAACCCAGGTGATGGCCTTGGGCGTGTGCGCCCACGCCTACGGCACTTACTTCATGGGCGAGCGTGACCGCTGGTTTGATCACATGCGCGCCCGTTACAGGCTCGAGCACGGGCTGATGCTGGGCGGAGCGATCCTGCTGGCCGGCGTGGTGGCGGGAGGGTTCATCGTGGCGAACTGGATCAACAACGGCTTCGGCGGATTGGCCGATGAGCAACTCGCCGTCCTGGCCGCCACGCTGATCATCGTGGGCATCCAGATCTTCTTTTCGTCGTTCCTGCTCTCGATTCTCGGGCTCAGGCGACGCGACCAGTAAAGCCGTTAGGTGGACTGATACCAGTCGACGTAATGGCCGCAGGCCCGGGACAGCCGGACGGTCCGGTTCGGGGCGATCGGCATCGCCACCAGAGACTCGGGCGTGAAGTACTGGGCAAGCGGACTCCCGGTCGAGATCACGGCGGGGTCGGCCATACGGAGGGTCAGCGTGAGCGGCGCGCCGGTGCTGCGCACCACGCCCACGGGCCAAACGCTGCCCGGGCGGTCAAGGTTGGCGGGCAGACGCGCGTCCAGGCCCGGGCCGGTGACGAACACGTCCTGGGGGCTGGTGAACGGGAGTGAGAGCTCCCACTCCCCGGCGGGAAGATGAAGCACCAATGCCGCCTTCTGTCCGGGAACCAGAGGTCCGACCGGGAAGTAGCTCGGCGCAGGACTGATCATGGCCACTCCCGGCCGCCGGGCAATGCTCCGCCCGGCCGCCGTCCGGCAGTTGAGTACCGCGCCCGGATGCCCCGACGCGCCCGGGGGCGCGGTGAACCCCGGTGTCGGGCCAAGGCGCTTCCAGACCTCGTAAGAGGCGGAGGTGGCCACGAGATGGAAGTTGGGCGGCGGTGCGCTCTGCGCCCGCGTCCGCGTGGTGATCACGTAGTCGAACTGGTTCAGGGTGGGGGCGTTGACAGAGGCGAAGTCGAGGGCCTGGCCGTAGACCCACGGCTTATCCGGTGCGACGGCAGCCGGGATGAGAGACGGGAGGAGCGGCGACGAGGCCGGCTCCCCCAGCAGCTCATATTTGAAGTAGTCGTCGGAGAACAGCACCAGCGTCGGGCGACCATGCAGGGTCGGCCGCAGGCTCCGCAGCTCGTTGAGGTGCTGCCTCGGCCCGACCGGGGCGTCGCGAAGGACGAGATAGTCGGATTCAAACGCGAACACGAAGAAGACGACTGCTGACGCCGCTACCGCCCAGGTCGAAATCGCTCGCCACGATCGTTCGCCGAGTTGGCGCATGAGTGCAGCGCCCGACCCGAGGATCAACACAGGAGCCGGGACGGCCATTGCCTTGGCCACGACGTACGGAGACTGGCCGTGCTTGGCGTAGAGGTAAACCAGTGCGAAGCCCGCCACGGCGGCCAGCCAGGCCAGATCGCGGCGCTCGACGGCGCGAACGATGGCGAACACCAGGACCACCACCGCAAACCCGGCCAGCGCGCCCGTGACCAGCGCATCTGGGGGCGGGAAGCGGAAGTCGCCCCACAACCAGAAATTCGAGGCCTCGAGGAGCTTCAGCGGGGCGGCCAGGTCAGCCAGGGCGCTGGCTGTGACCCCACCGGAGGTCCCGACGCCGGTTCCGTGGTTGTTCTGCCAGAAGTCGTAGAGCCGATGGGTGTCGGCCAGCGCCAGCACCACCAGCAACCCGATGGCCACAAGAAGGCCGGGTACGGCGGTCCGCAGCGAGCGCAGGCCCCGGAGCGAGGGCAGCCCACGCGGCGAGCGCAGCCCCCCCACCACCCGTTGCCAGCCTCCGCCCAGGGCGAGCTCCAGGATCAGGAAAATGATGAGGATGGCCGCCGGCCACACCAGACCGGGGTAGGAGTAGTCGTAGATCACGCCGCCGATCAGCACCGCCACGGGCAGGGCCAGGGTCATCGGCCTTGCGTAAGCCTCGCGGCGGGCGAAACCCAGAGCCAGGACCAGGCCGAGCATGAGCAGCGACATGATCGGCTCCTTGAACGCGCTCTGGATCAGCCACGCCGCGGACATGTACGGAATGGCGGCCAGAATCGCCACCAGCCAGCGGCGCGTGCGAGGCAGGTCAGACAGAGCCCCCAGCGCCGACAGGCCGGTCAGGATCGGTACCGAGATCTCCATCCCCATCAACGTGTGATCGACTGAAGCGCCGAGGCCCTTGGCGGCCACTGCGGCGATTGCGTGCGGCCCGATCGGATAGCCGACGCCGTAAGTGTCCAGGTGCTGGATCCCCGGATTCAGGAGACCCTGAGTGAGGAGAAGGTGCCAATGGGTGTCGTTGAGCAGGGAGACGCCGAGGACGCCAACGCGGGAGTTGGCCAAGAAGGGCACGCTGGTGATCAGTCCGACGATCACCAGCACGACCAGGGTGTCAGCGAGCGACGGCCATGCCCCCCGGCGGCGTGCCGCCACGACCGCTGCGCCGCACAGGACCAAGACCACCGCCACCCCGGTGACTCCGTGCCCGGGAAGGCTCACCGCCAGCTGGCAGATGATCATCAGGGCCGCGAAGCCGACTGAGGGCGAAAGCCAGGTGGAGCCGTCGTATCCGGATAGCACGCAGATCCCGCGCCCGAGCAGAAACGCGGCAGCGGTGATCAGCAGCGCTGAGCCGTAGGTCGCGATCATCTGGTTACCCGCAGTTGAACGGGATGCGTTCGAAGGAGACCAAGTAGCCGTAGCCCGTCTCGGTGGCGCCGGGAGTGTCGATCTGGGGTGTATGCCCGATCCCGACGTGGGCGTACGGCGTGGGGTCGAGGAACGAAGGGCTCCACCCTGCGCAGGCCGGGAAGCTCATCACATGAGGATTGGCGGCCGAGCCGGGCACGAAGCGGAACGTCGTCTGGTTGGTGGCGATGTACTGAATCCGACGCTTGAACAGCAGTTGTCCGAGCGTGTCGAGGAACGGCTGGCTGAAGTCTGTAAACGAGGCGACGACGATCGAATGCGGACTCGGCGGAGGGACCGCGAACCGGCGATCGAATGACATGAGTCGCCCTCCCGCGGGAATTGGAACGCCACACCGGTTGGGGCCGCGCTCGAGCAATTGCCACCCTCCGACCGTCATGACCTCGCGGTAGCGGCACAGGAGCGTGAGCATGTAACGAGGAGACTCGAACCGAGGGTCCCGAGTGTCCAGCGCAGCGTTCTGACGGAGCACATAGCGCGGCGCTCTCGGCCCGGCCAGGAAGGCCGCATTGAGATCGTCGAGATGCGCGGTGTAGGCGTTGTAGGACTGGAACACCGGCGCCGGATCCCAGCGAATCTGCGGGTAGGCCCAGGCGATCGTCGCCTCCCACGGATCGAAGTGGACCGTCTGCCCGGTCATGCGGGCCACCAGAGCCGGGGTAAACCCATAGCCGGCACGCAGCCCTTTGCGGGCAGCTTCGCGATCGGCGCGGCGAAGGTTGGGACTTAGCAACAGGTTGATCTGATCAACCGCCCCGAAGCTCGAGGTGGTGAACAACGTGGGAACGTTCCACGTCCCGACTGTCCAGATCGCCGCCAGGGCGACCAGGCAGGTCAGCAGCCCCATCCGCCACCGGCGCCTGCCGATCAGCACCGCCGTGCCCAGAACCGCCACCGGGATGAAGAACAGCACTGCGTGGCCGGGCTGGAACCTCACGAAAGCGTGACGGAACTCGGCGTAGCCGAACCACAGCCACAGCACGGCAATTCCGGCTCGCCGGAGCCAGGGAAGCTCGCGGTCCTGCCAGAACACTGTGGCCAGGGCGACCACGGTCAAACCCAACGCCCACCAGTACTGGTAGTTGAGGCTGGGGACCACAGCCGCCTCGGCATCGTCATAACCGGTGATCGCGTCGACTCCGTTG
The DNA here is from genome assembly GCA_963845575.1 of uncultured Solirubrobacterales bacterium. Lineage (GTDB taxonomy): Bacteria > Actinomycetota > Thermoleophilia > Solirubrobacterales > Solirubrobacteraceae > Palsa-465. The sequence continues at coordinate 28,695 of CAWJSN010000009.1, forward strand.
CGTACGTACGCCGGGAGATCAAACAGGCTCTGTCCGGCCAGCAGCCACAGAACGAGCAGCGCCGCGACAAATCCACCGACCAGGATCCCGAACTCGCGCAGCCGCTCGCGACGTGCAACCTGCGGACGCAGGAGGGCAGCGACGGCCACGACGGCCACCACGACGGTCCCGATCGACCCCACGCTCAGCTTGCCCAGGACCGAAAACGCGGCCAGAGCTCCCAACCCGAGGGCGAAACGCGGCGAAACGGCAGTGTCCCTGCGCAGCGCCCATATACCCATCGCGACCAGCAGCGGACTCAGGAGCTCGACGATGTCGAGGTTGGCGACGCACATCCGGGTCAATACGAACACCATCAGCCCCCCCAGCAGGAGACCGAATCGAGCAAACAGCGGACGGGCCACCAGCAACAGCACCGCGGCATAGAGCGCCGCGATGACCAGGTCGGCGGGGATCCCGGTGCTGTCGTAGAACAGGGAGCCGGTGGTCAAATAGCCCAGCGGGCCGTACGTGTAGTTGAACTGGCTGCCCCAGTGCAGCCCCAGATGAGCAGCGACGTTGATGCCCGTGATCCACGAGATGTCGTAGCCCCCCGTGCCCGGCGGCACGGGATCGAACGGGTAGGTCAGAAAGGCTATGAGCAGGGTGCCGAGGACCCAGCTCGGCGGCGTGCGCAACCACCTGGAGGCGGGCAAGGTTGGCGGGAACTCGCGCCCCCGGGCCCAGCGCCCTGCGGACACTGCAGCCCGGACGCGGCTCAGCGAGCCAGGGGACGCGGATGGTTCGTGCTCGTGTGGCTCGTGTTCGGCGCCGACGGTCAGGAACACAGCGCGGAACTGTAGAGCCAAGCCGCCTCGCAGCCCCCGCCGCGTCCGAGCCTGCGCGCTGGCGCACGATGGCGGCCCAGGAACCCACCGCTACTCTCCCCGCGATGCACATCTGCACGATCGTCGCCCGCAATTACCTGGCGGCGGCCCGTGTGCTCGCGCGTTCATTTGCCGCCCATAACCCCGGGGGCACCTGCTGGACTTTGGTGGTCGATGACGTGGACGGAGAAATCGACGGCGATGGCGAGCCGTTCACCGTCGTTGGCCCCGAGGAGCTCGGAATCGAGCGCTGGCACGAAATGGTGGCCGGCTACAGCGTGCTCGAGCTCTCGACGGCCGTCAAGCCCTGGCTGCTGCGCTACCTGCTTCACGACCAGGACGTCGGCCGGGTCACGTATTTAGATCCCGACATTGAGGTCTTCTCCAGCCTTCAGGAGGTGGATGACCTGCTCAGCGAGCACTCGGTGCTGGTCAATCCGCATCTCACCGACCCGATGCCTCGTGACGGCAAGACTCCCGCGGAGACCGACATACTCGTCTCAGGGTCGTTCAACCTGGGCTTCGCCGGCTTCGCGGCCGGCCCCGAGGTGGACACGCTGCTTGACTGGTGGGCCGAGCGCCTGGCCACCGACTGTCTGGTCGCGCCCGACCGGGGCTTCTTTGTGGATCAGCGCTGGATGGACCTGGCACCAGGACTGATCCCCAGCTTGTTCGTCCTCCGAGATCCGGGTTACAACGTGGCCTACTGGAACCTGTCCAGCCGGGATCTGACCGCAGTCAGCGACGGCTACGGCTACAGCGTCAACGGAGTGCCTCTGCGCTTCTTTCACTTCTCAGGCTATGACCCGGACCGCCCCGGACAGCTGTCCAAACATCAGAATCGGATCGACCTGGCCCAGCGGCCGGTCATCCGGAAGCTGTGCGATGGGTACGCGGCGGCGCTTGCCGCGGAGGGTCATGCGCGGTGGCGCACCCGGAGCTACGCGTGGGGGGTGCTGCCCGACGGCACGCCGCTTGATCCCCCGGCGCGCGCCGTCTACCGGGAGGCCGCTCTGGCCGGAGTCCTCCGCGACCCAGACGTGTTCAGCGAACCCGGCGCCCAGGCCTTCCTCGCCCACCTACGCGAGCCCGCTGCGCATGGAGGCGCTCAGGGGGTGAGCCGCTACCTGGAGGCACTGCGCGACTCCCGAGCCGACCTGCGCGAGGCCTTCTCGGACCTCGATGGTCCTGACGGCGCCCGTCTCCTCGCCTGGGCTGAGCTCTCCGCCGAGGCCATCCCCCCGGCCCTCCTCGGCGACGGGGCGAAGCTGAGCGGGCCGCCCGGCGTGAACATGGTCGGCTACTTCGCGGGGGTGATGGGCGTCGGCGAGCACACGCGCCAGCTGGCGGCCGCGCTGCGCACCCAGCAGATCGCCGTCAGCACCACAAGCCTGCGACCAGATGCCGTGCCCGAGGATGAGTCGCTGGCCGAACCCGGCGCCTCCGACATGGAGACCGCGCCGGCGTACTTCAACCTCCTGTCGGTCAATGCTGATTCTGTGCCTGGGGTCGCCGGCATGCTGGGGGAGAAGTTCTTCACCGACCGCTACACGATCGGCTTCTGGGCCTGGGAGGTGAGCGCCTTCCCGGACCGGATGGTGGGCGCGTTCGCCCATCTCGATGAGGTTTGGGTGGGCTCTCGTCACGTCCGGGACGCCGTCGCCGAACACGCCTCGGTGCCCGTGCTGGCCATTCCCCAGCCGGTCTCCCTCCGGCCGGGCTTTGAGTCCGCCCCCACGCCCGAGGGGTTGCCAGAGGGTTTCCGGTTCCTGTTCGCCTTCGACTATCTGAGCGTCTTCGAGCGCAAGAATCCGCTGGCGGTGATCGACGCCTTCACGCGGGCCTTCGCGCCGGGCTCCGGGGCCGTGCTGATCATCAAGACGCTCAACGATGAGCATGACCCGCAGGGCCACGAACGGTTGCTCGGCGCGGCGGCCGCCCATCCCGATGTTCACGTGCTCGGACGCCGGCTGTCAGCGTCCGAGCGCGACGGCCTGATGAACGCGGCCGACTGCTACGTCTCGCTGCACCGCGCCGAGGGCTTCGGCTACACACTGGCCGAGAGCATGTGGGCGGGCAAGCCGGTGATCGCGACGGGGTACTCCGGCAACGTCGATTACATGACCCCGGCCAACAGCTATCTGGTCGACTACCGCCTGGTCGGGATCGGGGGCGGCCACGACCCCTATCCACCCGGCGGCACCTGGGCCGAGCCCGATGTCGAACACGCCGCAGCCCTGATGCGCGAGGTGTTCGCGCAGCCGGAAGCGGCGGCGGCTCGCGGCGCCCGAGCCGCTGCCGACATCCGCGCCAGCCACAGTCCGGAGGTGGCCGGCAAGGTCATGGCCGCCCGCCTGCGGCGCGTGCTCGCGTCCCCGGCGTGGCATTCGCGGCGGCGGGGGGCAGGACGTCCCGGGCCCCTCTACACCGAGTGGGTCAGCGACTTGATCCGCTCAGGGCCAGTGCCACCCGGAGTCAGCCCCCGCTTCGGAGCGCCTCAGAAGGCGGCTCGCAAGGGCCTGCTGCGTCTGCTCAAACCTGTCGTGGTCCATGAGCGCCTGGTCGACCGCGAACTGCTCAAAGCGATTGAGAAGGTCGACGCGAATTTCCACTCACTCGCCCTGTCTCACGCCGCCGCGCTGCGCCGGATCGAACAGCTCCAGGATGAGCTCAGGCAACTTCGCGGCCAGTCCCAGAAGGGCGACTGAGCGCGGTTTAGGCTCGACTGGCGCCGCGCAGCGGGCGCTCGTAGGACAGCTGCTCGAATTCGGGTGGTCCCAGGGTGGGCCGCAGCGTCAGCATCGCCCGCTCGGGGACACGCGAAGGCCAGGCTCCACGCCGCTCGACCTCGAACCCGGCGGAGCCGCACCAATCCTCCAGGGCGGCGGTCGTGGGAGCGAACCAGTTGGAGCTGTCGCCGGCCAGTTCGGCGCGACGGTAGAAGCGGGCCAGCGCGATTTCGCGCTGGCGGCGAGGTAGCTCGCTGTCGCAGACCGCCGTCTCCAGCGAGGCCCAGCCTCTGGTCACCTCACGCAGGTTGTCCAGGGCCAGCAGCGGATGACGCAGGTGGTAGAGCACCCCCCAGCAGATGACGAGATCGAAGGGCTCTGGGAACAACGTGCCCAGCTCATAGACCGTGGCGGTGACAAACTCGACCCCGGAGCCGAGAAAGTCGATCAGAGACTGAACGCCGAACTGCTCAGGCCCGAAGATGTCCACGGCCACAACCCGCCGGGCCCCCCGCCGCTCCAGCTCGAAGGCCGTCCCGGCATTGGTGGTGCCGATGTCGAGAACGCTCGCGCCCGACAGGTCGGCCGGCAACCCGGCCATCTCGCACAGCCACGGGACCGGGCTGGCGCCGGGAGTCCAGACCCCTGGCACCAGCTCAAAGCGCTGGTGCCAGACGAAATCGGCGCGCTCGAGGAAAGTCGCCGCCTCCTGTGGAGTCGGAGTCATCGGCGTCTGAGCGTAGCGGTGCTCAACGTGGCCGGCCTCTGACCAGCCGGCCCGTATCGAGATCCAGGTAGCGCACACCTACGGGGGCCGCCGGATGCTCGATTCCCCGCTGGTAGTAGTTGGGCGTTCCGCGACGAGCCACCCGATCTGGCTCCGGGAACGCCTCCGGACTCAGATCGGTGCGAACGAAGAACGCGTTGACAGCCGAGAGGTCGGTGTGCACGAGCCGGTAGCCCTTGGTCTCGGCCAGGCTCTCCAGGGCGCCCAGCGAGGCTCCGTAGTAGGAAGTCCCGTCCCAGCCATGCCCCGGCTCGTCGGGTTGCACCAGCCGGCGGCGAGGGTCCAATGCGCTGTTGTATTCCACGATCAGCACCCGCGGCCGGTAGGCCTCCAGCGCGGCCCAGATCCAGTAGTCCTGGCCGTCGACGTCGATCGAGACCACATCGGGTTCAGCGGGCACGCCGGCCTGGGCAAACAGGGACTCGACGTTCTCGGTCCCGACCCGGGCCCGGATGGTGCTGACCGATCGCTGAGCGGCGTATTTGCCCTCCAACCGGCCGAACATCTCGTCATCGGCTTCCATGAACAGGCCCGTCCAGCCCGCCGCATCGGCCAGGAACACGCAGTTGCCCTCGCGACCCGATTCGACGCCGAACTCGACGAAGTACCGTGTCGGCGCACCGACGCGACGGAGGATCTCGGTCAGGATGCCGTCCTCCCCGTTCTGCGAGAAGACGCGCAGCTCGAAGCCAGTCAGACCGCGGTCCTCTGGCGCGGCGCCCGCGGCGGCGCTCACCTTGAGGTGGCGAGAGTTGAGCTCGGACAGGGCCAGAAATGAACTCCGGTCGGTCTGCTCGGTGAGGACCCGCTTGATCTCCTCGATGCCGAGCCGGAGAGCTTCGGGCGCGAACGCCTCCAACCGGCGAGCGGCGGCCAGTCGTTGTGCACGCTCGTCGGAGGTGCCATCGCGAACCTGGCCAATGGCGTTGGCCAGCTCGCCCAGAGCCCCCACCAGCTCATTGTCGATCTTCTGCTGATGGGCCGTGTAGGGCTTCATCACCCGCAGGATCGTGCTCCGCAGCTGCGAGCGCACCGCGCCCCCGCGGCCGGCGGGGCCGGGCGGCGGCCCTTCCCGAATGCGTTTGGGCAACCGGGCCAGGGTGCGCGGCATCTCGGCCAGCGGATCCGCGGCCCGGCGAGCCTGCCCGGTGGCCCGGATCGCACCCAGGCGCCGGGCGACGAAGTCCGCCGTCGCCCCGGGTGAGCATCGCTCACGAACATCGGCTGCGCCAATGGCCGCGCGTTCGCGGGCCGCGTCAGGATCGTGGTGAACATCGTGCATCAGCCGGGCGGCATGCTCGAGCTTCGGGTCCGCCCATTCAGCGTCCGCCGGATACGGATCGTGGCCGCCTCCCACAGGCGAGCGCTGGTAGTCGACCAGGAAGCTGTTGCCGGCGGTCATGAACTCGAGGTTTCCCGAGTAGCCGGTGGCGATGACCGGGCGACCGAGCGCCATCGCTCGAGCGCAGTCCAGCCCGAAGGCCTGTGCTCGGTGCAGCGACACATAGCAGTCACACAGGCCGATGGCGCTCAGCCACTCCTCTTCGGTGCGCTGGCGCTCGACGAGCTGGATGCGAGGATCCTCGGCAGCGGCGCTCCGAAGCGCGTCGTGAGCGGCGGGAGCCTGTCCGCTCTGGACGCAGTCGATGACCAGCCTCGCCTCCTCTCCGTGGGCAAACGCGCGCCGGAAGGCTTCGACGGCCGCGAGCGGATTCTGGAGCTCCGGGTCGGTTCGGTAGTCGACCCGAGTCAGAAACAGCCTGCCATCAGGCAGTCCGAGCTCGGGGCGGGTGCGCGCTTGGACATCGGCGGCAGAGATCGGGAACGGCATCACCCGGATCGGGATGGGCACCTGTGGGCCCAGAGCCTGGGCCGCGAATTCAGACGGCACCCAGACCTCCTCGAGCAAGGAAAATCGCGTGCGCCAGTCGGACGGGAACTTTTCCAGCGGCCAGAACCAGAGCCCGATCGAATAGCGGCCGGCGAAGAAGTCACGGCCGACCTGGTGAACCAGCTCCGGTAGAACGTCGGGATCGATGCAGAGCAGGTTGACGGTGTAGGGCGCCTGTGGGGCGGACACGGCGTCGTAGGACCGATCGTGCGGGTCGGGCGTGGCCACCCGGCTCAGCACCGGAAGGACTCTCTCCCCGGCGCTGTCGAGCGCGCTGACCAGCGCTCGGCTCACCTCGCCGCCAACGCCTTCAGAGCGGAAGTCCCCGACTACGTTGACGCCCCACGGAGCGCCGCGCAGGGGCACCGAGCCAGCGCTTGCCCCCGCCCCATCGGCCCCCCCGACATCTGGCTCGTCACCGCGGGGGGCGGCGCTGGCCCCCTCGATCCTGGCCAACAAGGACTCCTCCGAGGTTCCGCGGCCCGCGGTCCATTCCAGAAACGCCTCACGATCAGCGCCGGCCACGTCCGGAAATGCGCCCCGGATATCGGTCCGGGTTTCGTACACACGGGCCGCGGCGCGAGTGATACCCGGGGGGGCGTGCGGAGCTGGAGCGGCCAGCCAGGCGTCGAATGCCTGCACTCCCTCCAGGGTGAAGGGGGAGGGCACGTCGTCATCGTGGGCGGTGGCGTACTCGTCGAAAGCATTGCGCAGAGAGTCATCCAGCCGCGTCCCGTCACCCAGGGAGCCGTAGTCGTAGGGCCAGTGCCGGGCCTCGGCGTACCCCTGGGCCAGCACGTCAGCCGCGTAACCCTGGAGCAGCTCCTCGAGCACCGGATTCTCGGTCACGTCGATTCGGTTCTGATGGCGGCTGAGGATGAGCGGCTCCTCAGGGTCAAAGCCACTGAAATGAAAGAACGCCAGCGGCTGACCATTGACCAGGAAGCGCTCGCCATCGCGCTCCAACCGGCGTTCGTGCAAGTTCCAGTAGGCCAGGTTGTACTGCGGCTCGCGCAGGATGGCCAGGTCGGTGAGAAAGCCCGGGGCCAGGTCAAACCATCGCTGGTCGACAAAGTAGCCCCAGATTGGATCGACCCGGCAATCACGGCGCAGGCGCTCAGCCCACCAGTCGAGCAGGCGGTCGACCTCGGGCCGGGGAGTCAGCGAGACATAGCCGAGGTTGTAGATCCCGGCAATCATGATGTCGACCTGGCTGGGCTTCCGGCCATCCTGCGGAATCGGCTCGCTGCTGTGCGGAATCAGCACGACGCCGTGCTCTGTGGCCAGGACGTCCAGCGGCTCAAGCGAGCCGTAGACCTTTATGTCCGGGTCCATGTAGGTGACCGGGCCATCGGTGACCCCCATCAGGTATCGCAGTAGCCAGGGTTTGACCGCCGTGGAGAGCTCGAGCACCGAATAGCGCAGCGCCATGTGCGCAAACGGCTCGCACCCGACCTGGGCCGGGGTGAGAATCTCGAACGGCTCCTGGCTCGGATCGATGTGCCGCGAGAAGTCGTCGATGACGAGCGTCCACAGCTTGGCGTCCGGATTCGTCTCGGCCAGTGATCGCGCGAGTACGCGCGCGCTCGCCACGTAGTTCTTGGCGATGATCGTGCAGATGTGCAAGCTGGCGCAAAGTACCAGCCTTTATGGGTACCGGTTGCTACCGTCACGCCGGTGAGCGCGATCGTGTCCAACGAACGGTCCGCTGGTGCAAACACGGCGATGGGCTCCGCACGTCCGGCCGTCGCGGTTCGCAACCTCAGCAAGTCCTTCCGCCTGCCTCACGAGCAGTACCACACACTCAAGGAGCGGGCCCTGCACGCCTTCCGCTCTCGGAGTTACGACGTACTACGGGCTGTCCAGGAGGTCAGCCTGGAGATCACCCCCGGTGAATTCTTCGGCATCGTCGGGCGCAACGGGAGTGGCAAGAGCACCCTGCTCAAGTGCCTGGCCGGCATCTACGAGATCGATGACGGCGAGCTGGAGATCAACGGCCGTCTGTCGCCATTCATCGAACTCGGCGTGGGCTTCAACATGGATCTCACCGCTCGCGACAACGTGATCATCAACGCGATCATGCTCGGCCTCTCGCGCAAGCAGGCTCAGGAGCGCTTTGACGACATCATCGCCTTCGCCGAGCTCGAGGACTTCATCGATCTCAAGCTCAAGAACTATTCGTCGGGCATGTACGTGCGCCTGGCCTTCGCCACTGCGGTGCAGGTCGACGCCGACATCCTGCTCATCGACGAGGTGCTGGCCGTCGGAGACGCGGCCTTCCAACAGAAGTGCTTCGACGAGTTCACCCGGCTGCAACAGGCCGGGCGGACGATCCTGTTCGTCACCCACGACATGGGCGCGGTGGAGCGCTTCTGCGATCGCGCGATGCTGCTCGAGCGCGGGCGGGTGGTTGATATCGGTGAACCGGCCGCGATCGCCCGCGAGTACAACCAGGAGAACTTCCGTCGCCTGCGCCAGGAGTCCGGCGCGCCCGAGTCGGAAATCCCGCCCCCCAACCCCGACGCGTCGGTGCTCAACGCATGGTTCGAGAGTGCGGCCGGCGAGACCGCGGTCACCTGCACCCAGGGCGAGTCGCTGGCGGTGCGGATGGAGGTCCGCTTTGCCCGTGAGCTCAAGGATCCGATCTTTTCCATCACCCTGCTCAGCGAGTCCGGCCAGCCCGTCTTCATCACCAATACCGATTCGCAACGCATCACCACCGGACGGTTCGCCGCCGGAACTGAGGCCACGGTGGCGCTTCGGTTCGACAACTGGCTGGCCCCCGGGCGCTACAGGTTGGTGGCCAGCGTGGCGCGCGCGGGGCTGGGTGCGGACATCTTCGACGCCCACATGACCAACTCGATAATCGTGTTGGGCGACAAGCCCGGGGGCGGCGTGGCCGACCTCCCGCACACGCTCGAGGTCAACCGTCGCTGATCACGCTCGCCCGGCCCGGTCGTTGGCGACCGGCGGCGGAGTGGTCACTATCGCCCGTCCCCGCCGCCCGGCCGCCAGCGCCGCGCCATCCGATAGCCGAATCTGAGCGTTCCCAGCACGGGCTCGGCCAGTTTCCGATGCGTGGCCAGGGCCAGCAATGGCCGTTCCAGCTCACGCGGCAGGGCGCCGTCAGGCCCCACCAGCCGCATCGCGTCCTCGCTGAGATCCCCGCGCATCAGCCCTCCGGTCCGTTCCAGCGCCGCGGCCGGGCCCGGCGGCTGGCGGCAAACCTGGACATAGAGCTCGATCAGGCGGTTCGCGGTCTGATCCCAGCGCAGTCGCTGAGCAGCCGCTTGAATCGCGCGCAGGTTCACGCTCCTGGCCCGGTTATCGCGGATCAGCTCCAGCGCCCGCTCGGCAGTGGCAGCGGCATCCCAGGCGACGATCGACGCGGCTGGGTCGGGGAGCACCTCGCTGAGAGCGCTGCCCGCCGCCCACAGGCAGGGCACGCGGTGATCGGCGGCCTCAAACGGGATCAGGCCGAAGCCCTCCTGCACAGTCGGATACAGCACGAGGCGGGCCCGTCCCAGAAGCCAGTGCTTCTCGGCGTCGCTGACCGCCCCTAAGCGCAGGACGCGGCGAGCCAGCTCTGGGTGGCGGGCGAGGACGTCGTCCTCCTGCTGACGCGACGAGCCATGAGCGACCTCCGGACCGGCCAGGACCAGCCATCCGGACCAGCCGTGGCGCCGTTGCAGCTCAAGCGCCACCTTCAGGGCAAAGACCCGGTTCTTGTGCCGAAAGTCGGTGCCCAGGCACAGCAACAGCTCCGCCTCCGGGCCGAGTGGTCTCACCCCGGGAGGCGGAACCGGCTCACCGGAGCTGGTGATCGCTTGGTGATCAACCCCGATCGGGACGACGGTGGCTCGTTGGGGCTCGACCAGGTCCTCGGCCAGCGCTTCCCGACGCACGTGACCCGAGAAGAACACCACGTGATCCGCGGCGGCCAGGCCGCGGCGGGTCAGGTCCCGGTATCCCGTCCAGGCCGTCTGGCTCGGGAAGTAGGCGGGATTCTGAAAGCTGATCAGATCCTGGTGGGTGATCACCAGCCGCGATGCCAAGGGGGCCAGCGAGGTGAGATCGGCCGGAGCCGAGACCTGAACCGGTCGGTGGACGACGTCTGCGATCGGGTGCTCGTCAGCCGTGCTGGCGCTGGCGCCGGTGGACTCCGCCGTTGCCGTGCTGACGCCAGGCAGGGTCTCCAGAGCCGCTCGCGTGTCGGAATCGACGCCGGGAGCCACCAGGGCCGTCACCTGTGCACCGCCATTGCGCCCCAGCGCAGCGATGAGCTCCAGCACGTGTACCCGCGTCCCGTCGCGGCGATCACCGATCGCCCGGGCGTCGATCATCACCCTGAGCTGAGTTAGAGCGCGGCGGGCTGCGCCCCGTGCCCGGGCGGCGCGATCGCCGCCGGTTGCGCGCCCGCCGGATCCGCCGTAGGCCGATCCGGCGATCGCTCTCGCATCGAGGAGAAGGTCGTCAGCCAGGACATGCGAGAGGCCGAGGACAACGCACCGCCGTGCGAACCCGCTGCCGGCCAGTGCCGACCCGATCAACCCCTCTGAACCGGCCAATCCCAGCGCGCTGGCCCGCACAAACACGCAGGGCCCGACCGGCCCGTCGAGCCGAGGATGGAGCCCCAATGAATTGGCGGCAACGGCCGCCGCCGCGTCGCTGAAGCTCAGCGCGGAGCGATTGAGCGAGGTGTCATCGCACAGCCCGCTTGCCGTAGCCACCGATGCCATGGCGTACGCGGCCGCGCTGAGCCTGGGCAGCCAGTCCGTGGGCAGCTCAACGCCGGGCGCCAGCAGGACCACATCCGCGGAGTCCGCGGCAGCCAGGACCGTCGCGCTCGGGTTGGCAGCGCCGCCGCCCAGGACGGCGACACGCTCGCCGAGGTGGTCGACCGCCGGAGCGTGATCGCCGTAGACCACGACCCGCACGCCCTCTGGCGTGGTGGCGAGAGCGTGGCGCACGGTCTGGGCGAGGAGGTCTGGCTCGCCGCCGCCGGCGATGACCACAACCGGGTCGGCGCGCGGTCCGGCACCCAGCTTCTCGACCTGACTGGACCGATCGGACACGTCGCGATTATGCGCCTTCCGCAATGCGGCTTATGCAACGCGGCATACGCACAAGCCGCCCCAACGCCACCAGGCCACTGCTAGCTTGCCCGCCGGTGACTACGCGCACTTCCAATGCCTACGGGCCATCTGCGCTCGGCGGAGACCTGCGCCGCTTCACCGAGCTGACGATGACCCTGGCTCGCAGCGAGTTCAAGCTGCGCTACTTCGGATCCGCGCTGGGCTACGTCTGGTCGCTCATGCGTCCCCTGCTGTTCTTCGGGGTCCTCTACTTCTTCTTCACGCAGATCGTGCACATCGGCAAGGGGGTGCCCCACTACGGGGTCTATCTCCTGACCAGCATCGTGCTGTGGAACTACTTTGCTGAAGCCACCGGCAGCGCCGTCAGCTGCCTGGTCACCCGCGAGCCCCTGCTCCGCAAGATCCGCTTTCCGCGGATGGTGATTCCGCTGTCCGTCTCGCTGACCGCCACCTTCAACTTGGCAATGAACATGATCGCCGTGTTCATCTTCGCCCTGGCCAACGGCGTCACTCCCCAGATCACCTGGCTCGAGCTGGTGCCGATCATCATGGCCTTCATCGTCTTCGCCACCGGTTTCGGCATGCTGCTCTCGGCGGCCTACGTTCCCTTCCGCGACGTGGCCCCGATCTGGGAGGTGCTGCTCCAAGCCTGGTTCTACAGCTCGCCGATCATGTACGTGGCTTCGAGCTACGGACACCGTTTCGGCCCCGGCCTGGTTCACGCCGCCATGGTCAACCCCGCGGCCATGCTGCTCACCCAGACGGGCCACGCATTCATCGGCGGGCCGGCCTTCCAATCGGCGTTGGTGGTTGGCGGAGTGGGCCCCACGGTGGCGGCGGGGGCGATCATATTGTTCGTGTTCGCGCTGGGCTGGTGGTACTTCTCGCGCGAAGCCCCGCGGGTGGCGGAGAACCTGTAGCCGCCTCAGAGACCGGCCAGGATCCTCCGCAGACCGTCGCTGAGCTCTACCTCGGCCGACCAGCCGAGCTCTTCCCGCGCACGTCTCACGTCAAGACAGCTGCGCCGGACCTCCCCGGGCCGATCGGGTTCGAACCGGGGATCGCCGAGCCCGCCTCCGGAGACCTCCCCGAGGGCACCCAGCAGGTCGACCACAGAGGTCTCGCGACCATGGCCGATGTTGACCGGGCCAGTGAGCTCCGACTCCGCGGCCATCAGGTTGGCTCGCACCACGTCGGAGACCTCCACCCAGTCGCGCGTCTGGGTGCCGTCGCCGAACACCGTCGGGCGGGCACCGGAGGCGGCGTGACCGCAGAAGATGGCCACCACTCCGGCCTCTCCATGGACGTCCTGGCGCGGCCCGTACACGTTCCCGTAGCGCAGAGCGATCGTCGACAGGCCGTGCAGCCGGTGATAGAGCTCGCCATACCCTTCGGCCGCCAGCTTGCTCTGGCCGTACGGAGCGAGTGGATGAATGGGGTGATCCTCGGGGGTGGGAAGAACCTCCGCGTCGCCATACAGCCCACCGCCAGTGGAGCTGAACACCACGCGACGGGTCCCCGCGACCCGCGCCGCCTCGAGCACGGCCAGCGTGCCAAGCACATTTACGGTGGCGTCACGCGCCGGATCGGCCACCGAGTGGCGCACGTCGATCTGGGCGGCGAGATGGAAGACCGTGTCGGGCTGGACGGAGGCGAACATGGCCGCCACCGCCCCGGCATCGGCCACGTCGGCCACCTCGAGAGCGGCGCCGGCGCCCAGTGCGCCGCTCAGGTTCTCCCGCTTGCCGGTCGACAGATCGTCGAGAACGATGACATCGTCCCCGCGCGCCACCAGGGCGTCGACGAGATTGGAACCGATGAAGCCGGCGCCGCCGGTGACCAGGGATTTCACGGCGGCCGAGCATACGGTGCCGTTCGCCCCACCGGCGTAGAAACCGCGTAACTCGGGAGCTCAATTTCCGTTCGTGTCCCTGACGCCGATAGGTTTCATCCTGGCGGCACACCCATCATTCCCTGCCGCCGTGGATCGCGGCGAGTCGATCGAACCCAGACCGGAGACAGGATGCGACCCGAGAGCTCAGCCGAAGCAGATGTCGTCGCCGTGCCGCCGCCGGCCACCGTCAGAGTCCTCGGCATCCCCCTGGCGCTGATCGATTACGACGGGACCCTGGACTGGATCGATGCGATGGTGGCGGCCGGGCAGCCCGGCTACGTCTGCGTATGCAACGTGCATGCCGTCATGGCCGCCGCCGAGGACACCGGCCTGCGCGAGGCCCTGCTGCGGTCCTCGCTCAACGTCCCGGACGGGCAGCCGCTGGTCTGGGCCATGAGCGCGCTGGGACACCGACTCGACTCCCGCGTCTATGGACCTGAGCTCATGGCCCGGGCGTGCTCGCGGGCGGCCAAGTCCGGTCAGCGGTTGTATCTCTACGGGGGGCGCAACCAGGGGGCACTGGTTCAGCTGGCCCTCAATATGCGCCAGCGCCATCCGGGCATCAAGATCGTCGGCGGCTACTCCCCGCCGCACCGCCCGTTGAGCGATGAGGAGCGAGTCGCCGTCGTGCGGGAGATCAACGCCTCAAAGCCGGACGTGGTCTGGGTGGGCATCGGAGTGCCCAAGCAGGAGAAGTGGATGACCGAGATGCGCCCAACACTCAAAGCGCCGGTGCTGATCGGCGTCGGGGCAGCGTTCGATTTTCATGCCGGGCTCGTACCCCAGGCCCCGGCCTGGATGCAGGAACTGGGGCTCGAGTGGGCCTACCGCCTGGCCCACGAGCCACGACGTCTCTGGCGTCGCTACACCCGCTACAACCCCCGCTTCGTCCGTGCCTTCGGTCGCCAGCTGTTGACCCACCGGCGCCGGCAGGATCGCTGAGCACCACGGCTCGCCGCGCCACGCGGCGGCAGGACAATGCAGCCCATGCCGACCGCCTCGATCGTGATCCCCACACGCGGCCGTCCGGGGTACCTCCAGGTGACCCTCGACTCAGTCGCCCCCCAGGCCCGTGACGCGGGGGCCGAGCTGATCGTGGTCGGTGACGGTGGCGATCCGGACACCGCACAGGTGGCCCGCGCTCACGGCGCCCAGGTGCTCGATGGGGCCCGGCGGGGCGCCAACGCGGCCCGCAACGTTGGCATCGCGGTGGCCACCGGCCCGCTTGTGGTGCTGATCGACGACGATGTCTTTGCGCCCCCCGGCTGGCTGGCGGCGCTGCTTCAGGGGGTGGCGGCCACGCCCGAGCGAGAGGTGTTCGGCGGCCCGATCCGGGCCCGGCTGGAGGGCGGTGGCCCGCGCGCCTGCGGACGCGAGACCGCCCCGATCACCACACTCGACTGCGGACCTGCGGACCGAGATGTCCCGCTCGTGTGGAGCGCCAACATGGCCATCCGCCGCTCCGCCCTGGACCGCGTCGGACCCTTTGACGAGACCATCCTCGGACGGGGTGAGGAGGAGGACTGGGAGCGCCGACACGCGGCCCAGGGTGGACGCGTCCGCTATCTGGCCGCGGCGGGACTCGATCATCGTCGAACCGCGGCCGACGCCCGGCTGCCGCCACTTTCCCGTGCCGCCTATCGCCTGGGCCGCAGCGCCCGTCGTTATGACCGGCGCAAGGGAGAGGCCCCGACGCCGGGCGCCGAGGCGCGAATCCTGGCCGGCTGCCTGTGGCATGTCGGACGGCGGCGGTGCGGGTCCGGGATCGTGCTCGCCGCCCACGCCGCCGGGCGCCTGCGCGAGACCTGGGCCGAACGGCACTCATGACCGGCGCAGACGACTTCCTCTCGGGCACTCACGGCCAGGTCTACGGGATCAGGGCCACTACGCGAGCCGTGCTCGCCGACGCGCTATGCACGGCGGCCGCGTGGGCCACACTGACCCCCTGGCGGCTGCGGCGAGCGGCCGCCCGTGCACCACGCCGGAAGGTCCTGGTCCTCGCCGTGGAGCGCGATGACGTTCCCAACCTGCTGTCCGCGGTCCGCCGGGAGCTCGAGCATTCCCATCACCAGGTCGTGTTTGCCAGCACGACGGCTCGGGGAGCCGGGGCGCTTTGAGAACCTCGATGCCCTGCTCGAGACCCATCCTCCTGGGGGTTATGACTGGCTGCTGGTCATCGATGACGACGTCGCCTTACCGCGCGGCTTCCTGGACGAGTTCCTGTTTCTGGCCGAGCGCTTCGGACTCCGCCTGGCCCAGCCCGCCCACCGGCATCGCTCCCACGCCGCCTTCGCGGTCACCCGCCGCCACCTTGGGCAGGTGGCTCGGGAAACGGCGTTCGTGGAGATCGGGCCGGTGACCGGTTTTCACCACACCGTGTTCGACACCTTCCTGCCCTTCCCGCCGCTGCGCTCGGGTTGGGGGCTCGACGCGCATTGGTCGGCGGTGGCGGCCGAGCGGGGCTGGCCCATCGGGGTCATCGACGCGACACCCATCCGCCATGGCCTGCGCCTGATCGCCAGCTCCTATGACCGCAGCGAGGCAATCGCCGAAGCGCGCAGCTTCCTCGCCGAACGGCCCTATACCCCGGCTCGTGACGCCCAGCGCACCGTGCGAGCCCACAGCAACTGGCGATGAAGGTCCTGGTCGTGGCGGAGTACTACCCGCGAGCTGCCCAGCCGGTACTCGGGGTATGGGCGCACCGCCAGGCCCTGGCTGCTCGCCAAGCCGGAGCCGAGGTACGGGTGCTCGTCCTGCACCGCCCGCTGCCCTCACTTCAGGCGCTGCGCCGGGTCGAGCTGGGTCGAGCCTGGGCCGGAGTCGGTCAGCCCTCGCGGGCCTCCCTGGACGGACTGACCGTGGATTACCTGCGCTATTTTTCCCCACCGCGCCCGTGGAGCTACGGGAGCTGGGGCGCGTGGGCAGCGCCCGTCCTGCGCCGTGCGCTGTCCCGAGTCAGGCGGGATTTCCCCTACGAGCTGATCCATGCTCATTACGCAGTCCCCGCCGGGGATGCCGTGCGCCGCGCCGCGCCGCAGGCCAAGCTGGTCGTCTCGGTTCATGGTGGGGACGTCCACGGGAGCCACGCCGCGGGCCCATTCGTGTCCCCGACGCTCCGGCATGCCGAACTGGTGCTGGCCAACAGCGCCGGGACGGCGCTGCGCTGCCAGGCGCTCGGCGCCGAGCGGGTGAAGCTGGTCCACCTGGGCGCCGACATGCCACCGGTTGCGGTCCCTCCCCCCTCGGTACCCACCCTGGTCACCGTGGGCAACCTGATCGAGCGCAAGCGCCACGCCGACGTGATCGCCGCGCTTCCCGCGCTGATCGCCGAGCACCCCCGGCTGCGCTACCGCATCATCGGCGACGGGCCCCAGCGCGAGGCGCTGCTGACCCTGGCGCGGTCACTCGGGGTGGCCGACCACGTCGAGCTACTCGGCGCTCGCGGCCACGCCGAGGCTGTCGCTGAGGCCCAAGCGGCAAGCCTGTTCGTCCTGCCCAGCGTGTCGGAGGCGTTCGGCGTGAGCTATGTCGAGGCGATGGCCGCCGGGGTCCCAGCGGTGGGCTGCCGGGGTGAGGACGGCCCTGAGGAGATCGCCGCCGGCGGCGGTGGGATCGAGCTGGTCACCCCACGCGACCCGGCGGCTCTGGCGCAGCGGCTGCTGGCCGTGCTCTCCGATCCCGAGCGCCGTTCGGCGCTCGCCCTGGCCGCCCGGACCAACGTGGAGCGCAACTTCACCTGGGAGCGATGTGGCGTGGACACGGTGGCCGCCTACGAGCAGACGCTGGGGGCGTGACTGATGGCCCCCCGAGGAACCTTCCGCGGCCTCCGCGCCACCCTAGACTGGCCAGCCATCTCGACCGATGCGCCGCCCACACCCCCGGAGGGCCTGGCCCCCTATGACCCCGAGAATCTGCTCGATCGGCTGAGCCGCTCCTCAACGCTCGAGATCCACTACCGCCACATGATGGACCGCGAAACGATGCTCGTCTCCCAGCGCCTCGGTCTACAGGGCGGTGACGTGCTCTCCGTCGGAGCGGGCTGGCATCCCGGCCGCCATCTGTTCCCGGCGCCGGCATTTCGCCTGGTGGCGGTTGACGCCGACGCCGACCGCGCCGCCGGGGTGCGTGAGAGCGGACGCGCAGACGAGGCCTGGCAGGGGTTCGCCGGCCGCCTGGACCTTCCCCCGGCCTCGTTCGATGTCGTTCTCTACCGCCTGGTGCTGCACCACATCGCCTTTCAGGGTCCGCTTTCGCCCAGCTTCGTCGAGGCGGCTCGGTTGCTGCGCCCTGGGGGCGCGCTGGTGGCCATCGAGCCGGGGCTCTGGCACCCGGTCGGCGCCGCGCTCGCGGTGGCCAACCGAACCGGACTGGCCACGCGGGTGCATGGCACGCCGGACGACATCCCTCTCTCCCCGCGGCGTCTTATGTCCGAGGCCCGGGCCGCGGGCCTACGCCCCGAGCTGCACGCCGTCACCTTCGGCTGGCGGCGCCTGCCACCAGCGCTGCAGCGAGCGCTGCATCCTGTGGACCGAATCGGCTCCCGACCCCGCGCGGCCGCGCTCGGCCACACGCTCATGCTGATCGCCCGCGCGCCGCAGCCGTGAGCTCACCTGGCGCCGCTGCGGCGAACCCGACAACCGGGACCCCGCCGCTGCCCCCGAGCCCGACCCGGTTCAGGCCGAGCCTCGATGCCGTGCTCGGGCTGGCTCTCGGCGCGGTTCTCCTCGTCCTCGGGTTCGTGACCACCGGCGGCTTCGATGGGTCGGGGTCGATCTCGTCGGCGAACACCTGGGCGGAGATCCTCATCACCCTGCTCGGGGCCGGCGTTGTTGCCGCGCTGGTGCTGGTTGGCGCCCGGGCTCCGGCCTGGGGCGCGGGAGCCGTGGGGCTGTTCGCCGTGCTCACCGCGCTGACGGCGTTGTCGATCATATGGTCGGTCCAGCCCGATGCCTCCTGGCAGGCGGCCAACCTCACGCTGGCCTATCTGATGACCTTCGCCGCCGGTGTGGCGCTGGCCCGTATCGCCCCGGAGCGCTGGCGCTCGCTGCTGGGCGCCGTGGCGATCATGGCCGTTGTCCTGAGCGCCTACGCGCTGCTGGCCAAGGTGTTCCCGGGCTCCCTCGCGGCCGCTGACACCGGCGGGCGACTGCAGGCGCCGATGGCCTACTGGAACGCGACCGGGGCGCTGGGCGCGATGGGGCTCGGCCCATGCCTGTGGGGATTCACCCGACCCGACGGCCCCCGCCTGCTGCGCGCCCTGGCCGTCCCCGGCACCACGATCCTCGCCGCCGTCGTGGTCCTGTCCTTTTCTCGGACCGCCGTGGGCATCGCGGTCGTGACCCTGGCCGCCTGGCTGATCCTGGCCCCCGGCCGGCTGCGCGGTGCGCTGCTGCTCGGCCTCGCCGGGACCGGGGCCGCGGTCATTTGCGGCTGGTCACTGTCGCACTCGGCGCTCAGCACTGACGGTGCCAGCCTGGCTGACCGCACCAGCGCCGGGCATACCTTCGGGATCGTGCTCCTGCTTGTCGTCGGGGCCGAGATCGCCGCTGGCCTGGCCGCGGCCCGGGCCGCCGATCGCGTGGTGCTCGCCGAGCCGCTCCGGCGGCGGATCGGGGCGGGGCTGATCGGCCTGGCCGCCCTGCTGCCCGTCGCGGCCGTGGTCGCCCTGGCCGCCTCCTCGCGCGGGCTCACCGGGGAGATCTCTCACGCCTGGCACTCACTGGTCAGCGTCAACTCGGTGGTCGGCGAGTCGGCCTCGCGCATCACCCAGTTCGGCTCGAGCCGTCCGCTGTACTGGAGCCAGGGGATCACTGTCGGGGACCACGCACTGCTGAAGGGCGTGGGCGCACTCGGGTTCGCCACGGCGCGCACCCAGTACACGAAGAGCTTCGAGACCGTCGGGCACGCTCACAGCTACGTGATCCAGACCTTCGCCGACCTTGGCCTGCTCGGGCTGGCCGTGAGCCTGGCCCTGCTCGTGGCCTGGGGGCGCGCCGTGATGCGTGCGTTGATCCCCGGCACGGGATGGTCCCGGCTCCAGGGCGCCCAATCCTGGGAGCGTTCCGGGCTGCTTGCCCTGTTGCTGTTCGTGGTCGGCTTCGGCATCTCATCGGCGATCGACTGGACCTGGTTCTTCCCCGCCCTGGCCGTTCCCGTTCTGCTCTGCGCCGGCTGGGTGGCCGGCCGCGGACCGCTGCGCGCACCGGTGGGCCGGATGGCCGGCCGCCCACCACTGCTCTCGCGCCCCGCGGCGCTGGGGGCGTGCTGCGCGGTGGCCCTGGTCAGCCTGGTTTGCGCCTGGCTCATCTGGCAGCCGCTGCGCTCCGCCGATGACGCTTCAGCGGTGTTCTCGGCCGGGAGCCGGGGGGCAGCCTTCGCTGACGCTCGCTCGGCCGCGGCCGCGGACCCACTGGCCCTCCAGCCCCACTTCGTGCTCTCGCAGCTCTACCAGGGCGAGGGCGACTCCGCCGCCGCCCGAGCCCAGCTGGTCGTCGCCGTCAACCTCCAACCCCACAACTACGAGAGCTGGCTCCAGCTCGGTCTGTTCGACCTCGGCCGTCATCAGCCCCAGCAGGCCCTACCCGCGCTCGAGCGCGCCTACGCGCTGAACCCGACCGTGTTCGCGACGCTGAACAGCCTGGGTCAGGCCCGCGCTGAGCTGAGTGGGGCGTCGGGCTAGGGGGTCCGGCTGGGGGTGTCCGCCATGCCCGATCGCTCCTGCGTCCCGGAGGAGTACTGGTCATCGGCGTGCCGAACTTCGGATCATGGATGGCGCGGCTTCGGGGTCCGAACTGGGCCTCGCTCCAGCCCGAACAGCATTACTGGCAGTTCACAAAGGAGTCCTTGCTTGCCGCCGTTACCCCTCTCGGGTTCGAGCTCGTCGGCTTCGATACCGGGAACTACGTCATCGCCAAAGTGCGGACTGTGAAAGATGTGATCTACCGATTGCAGTCGCCGGTGTCGATCGCGGCCGGCAAGGGCGAGGCGATGACACTCGTATTCCGTAACCCGCCCGCGCCCGTCGGTCCTAGCTCCACCGGCTCGCGTCTTAGCGCTAACGCTCGGCCCGGGCCAGCAGGAGCCGGCGCAGCCCCGGGGGGCCGCCCTCCGCCCGGACGGAGACCGGGGCAAAACCGAACTCGCTCAGAACCGTGCTCAGGGAACTGCGGGTGTAGAGGTGCAGATGGTCGCCCAGCGGCTCCGAGAAGCGCTCGATCCCATGTGCGAGGACGAGCAGACGGCCATGATTGGGCGTGGTCAGCAGGAGACGGCCGCCCGGGGCCAGCACCCGGCGGATCTCCGAAAGGAAGCGGGCGGTGTCGGCCACATGCTCGAGGACCTCGCTGGCCCACACCAGGGTGAAGGCACCGTCCGTAAACGGCAGCGCCGCATCGAAGGGCACGCGAATGAACTCGGCGTCCGGGTGGCTTCGCCGCGCACGCACGAGTGCCGCCTCGGCCACGTCCGCGCCGGTGACGCTATCCGCCCCGGCCCGGGCCAGCTCGGACGTGAACGTCCCCTCCCCGCACCCCAGGTCAAGCGCGCGATCGCCCGCCCTGACCCCCTGGCGCAGGAAGCGTCGGCGAAGCTCCAGGTCAGGCGGGGTGAGCGTCTCGGGCAGACGCTCCCACAGCTCCTCGTAGTAGTCGCGCACGAGCTCAAGCTACGCGAACGCCACGGTCACCCGGCTCTCGCCGACGTGGAGCGGCTCGGGACCCAGGACGCCCGGGGCATCGGTCACGTAAAGGCCGACAGCCTCGCCCAGCGCGTCGTGCAGCTCCTCTAGCGTTCCGCCGGAGGCGAAGCATCCCGGGAGCTCGGCGACCTCCGACCAGTAGGCGCCGCGCTCGTGATGGACCGTGACGGTGAGCTCCATGTCCGTCCCTCCTTCCCGTTCAGACCCGCCTGGGTGAGTATCGAGTGGGTGAGTCCGCGGCCATAGGACCGGCCGCGATGCTGCGGAAGCGTGACCGGGCGCTCACCGGACTTGACCATCTTGACCACGTGCTTGCCACCCACCGCGCGCCGCCAGCCATGCTGGACAAGGAGCCGCTGCGCACTTTTTTGATCCAGCAGGCGGGCCACGCCTCCCAACGTAGGCGTTGTGGAGGCGGTCCCGGCGGTGCGGGCTCAGATTGGCACGCCGGCGTGTCACGGTGTCACGAAGTTCTTACGGGGTGGCCGTGGGACGGGGCGGAAAACGGCGGCCGGTGAGCAAGTAGCGGCGCTCCGACGAGCAATTGCGGCCCATACCTGCGATCCGCGAGGGGTGTTGGGAAGAACGCACGTATATACGCATGCTTCTTCGCACATCGTCGTCTGGCGAGTGGAGCGTGGAGGATATTGCTCGTCCGGGCTCGTCCGGGCTCGCCCGGGGGGCCGCGAGCCCCAGCGACGGGCTGGTCCGGGCTCGTCCGGGCTCGCCCGGGGCCGCGAGCCCCAGCGACGGGCTCGCCCGGGGCCCGCAAGTCCCAGCTAGCGACTGTCCAGCATCAGGGTGACCGGCCCGTCATTGACCAGCGCCACCTGCATGTGGGCGCCGAACACCCCCCGTTGCGCCCCCAGCAGCCCGCAGAACCGCTCGTACAGCGGCTCGGCCAGCTCGGGCCGGGCCGCTTCGGTGTAGCTGGGCCGGTTGCCCCGGCGGGCGTCGCCGTAGAGCGTGAACTGACTCACGCAGAGGACCTGACGGTCCCCCAGGGGCTCGTTCATGCGCCCCTCGGCATCGGAGAAGATGCGCAGCGCGCGGACCTTGGCGGCCAGCTGGTCGGCCGCGGCCTCGGTGTCGCCCACGTGTACGCCGAGCAGGACCAGCAGCCCGGGACCGATCTCGGCCACGGGCTCGCCCTCGACGGCGACCGAAGCCCTCGAGACCCGCTGGACGAGCGCCCGCATCACCCCACCTCGCGCAGCTCGGCCGCGGCCTGCTCGGGAGCGACGATGTTGAGGTTGACCCCGGCCCCCAGCTCCAGACCGGCCAAATGGGTAAGCCGGGGAAGGATGTCGATCCGCCAGCAGAACTGGTCGGCTCCCCGGGGAGCGGTGCGCACCCACAGGTTCAGGGGCGGGCTGGCACCCAGCCGCGTGGCCAGGCGGCGCAGTGCATCGTGTAGCAGCGCCGCACCGGTGGGCCCGTCGTCCTCAAAGCGCGCCCGGGGTGTTCGCGGCGCCAGCATCAGCTGGTAGGGGACCCGGCCGCCGTAGGGCGCCATCAGGACCGCCTCGCTGTCGATGGCCACGATCCGCTCACGCTGGCGGACCTCCTGCTGCACCAGATCGCCGAGCAGGTTGCCGCCCATCGTCTGGGTGGCATAGGCGCCGAAGCGCTCCCGCTCGCGGGCGATCGCCGCCGGCACGAAGGGCATCGCGTAGAGCTGGGCGTGCGTGTGCAGCAGGGATGCCCCGGCCTCGGACCGTTCGTTGACGATCAGGTGCACGCAGGAAGCCTCGGCGTGGGACAGCATGCGCGACGCCAGACCTCGACCGCGGTGATCACCTGCTCGACGCTGAGCTCGGCCAGCGAGCTCACAGAGTCCGGAGCGTTGATGATCACCTCGTGCGCACCGGTGGCCGCCGCCGACCAGAACAGATCCGGGTTGGCGTGCGGTGGTGGTGCGGGCGCGTCCGGGGTCAGGGCCGGATACAGGTTCGGGACCACGCGCACGCTCCAGCCGGGCGTATCCGCCGGGCCTCCCTCGGGCCGCAGTGCGTACAGCTCGGGCGGGGTGCGGTCCTCGTGCCCGAGGGCGAACGGATCCCGATCGGGGTCGATGAGCGGGGCCGGCGGGGCGCTCAACCCACCACCGGGCCGTGCGGCGCGCTCACCGGCCACGATCGACCGCTGGCCGGTGAGCGGATCGATGCGCAGCTCAGGCATAGCCGCCTCGCCCACAGGCCGGGCAGTCCACTTAGATGTACTTCTCCATCGCGATGTGCTCGATCCCCGCCTCCATGAAGATCCGTCCCCGGGGCTCGTAGCCGGCGGCCTCGTAGAGAGCGCGAGCGTAGGTCTGCGCATGCAGGACCAGTCGCCGCGCCCCGGCCGAACGGGTCTCCTCGTCGGCGAGCGCGAGCAGCGCGGTGGCAATCCCATGGCGCCGCGCCTCGGGGCGCACGGCCAAGCGGCTGAACTGCACCGTGGGACCGACGAACAGCAGGCGGCAGGTGGCCAGCACCTCATCTCCGGCGACCGCGACCAGATGGGTGGCCTCGGCGTCGCGCCCGTCGAGCTCCTCGTACTCGGGCACGCCCTGCTCGTCACAGAACACCTCGTGCCGGATCTCGAGCACGGCCGACATCTCCTCGCCCCGCGCTCGACGCACCTCGTAGGTGAGCGTCCCCGTCACTTCACGACCCCGAGGGCATAGCGCCGGATGTCGGATTCCAGCGCTTGGGCCGTTTCGTAGGGCCCGGCGTGGTCGTAGACCATCTTGCCCTGGCGGTCGAAGTAGACCGTCTGCGGGTAGTAGATCGCCGCCTGTATCGACCGGGCGATGTTTTCATCGGGATCCGTATAGCTCGGATAGCTGACCGGGAAGCGGCGCAGGAAGGCCCGCGCCGATCCGTTGGCATCCTTGCCGTCAATACCCAGAAAAGCCACCTGGCGACCGTATCTGAACGAGGCGCGCTGGAAGGCCGGGAACTCGGTCTGGCACGGTCCGCACCAGGAGGCCCACTTGTTGACCACCACCGGGTGGCCCCGCAGCGAGGTCAGCCGCGCCCGAAACGCCGATGACCCGCCGCCCAGGAGCTGATCGGCCTGGTGGTGCAGGGAGGCCAGCGCCGACGGCGACCCTTTGAAGGCCACGGCCTCCTGAGCCGCCCTGGGCGCGGCGCTTCGGGGTTGCGCACCACCGCACGCGGCCAGCAGCAAACCGGCCGCCAGAACACTGCCTGAACAGAGCCGCAGACGCACGCCAAGAGCTTGACACACGCGTCCGGCCCGGCATCTGCTTAAATGTGTCCTGTTCTTCCGCTGAGGCAGCGGAAAACCCTTCTGAGGAACCCTCGCTGCACCTGGCCCATTGGGCCGGGGACGCATGAGTCGCTACGAGCTTCCGCCGCGACTCGTTCAATCCTGACGCAACCCCAACCATTTATGGGTGTCTCCACCCCCTTTCCGACTCCTGACGCGATCGCGCGTGCCGAGCGGCTGACTCGCGAACGTTTCGTCTATGACGGCGAAACGCTCGAAGAAGCCCTGGCCCCCGGATCGGCACGTCGCCGTGCCCTCGATGCTGCGCTGCTCGAGGTCGACGAGGGTCTCAAGCAACCTTCGATCCAGTGGCGGCGCGACTTCTCGTTGCTGCTCGGGCTCGAGCGGCTGCTCTCCGAGGAGGAGCCCCACCTGGTCGACGGCACCGTCCTCTCCGCCCACCAGGTTGATGCCCTCTCGGGCACGCTCACCGCGCTGCTGGCCGAGGTCCAGCGCAGCGCGAACGGCAACGGCAACGCGGCCGGGGCCAACGCGAGCAACGGCGCCGGCACCGATCCGGCCACCATTGAGCCCCCACCGCCCCGCTCCAGCGACAGCGACAGCGACAGCGAGGACCCCGACCTCGACGGCGAGGACGATGAAGACGAGGACGAGGACGAGGAGCCGCAGGACTGGCAGGACGACGAGGACGAGGACGGAGCTGCCGAGGCCCAGCTCGACGAGCAGCCCGAGGACCCGAACGCGGCCAAGCGCTTCTGGTTCGAGCACGCCACGGGCGCCGGCAAGACCGTCGCCGCCCTCGGCTTTGTCGAGGCCTCCCGCACCGGCGGCGTCCTGATCCTCACCCACCGCCGCAACCTGGTCGATCAGTTCCACGGCGAGTTGCGCGACCGCGGATATCGCGACCGGATCTCTGGGCCGCTTCTGGATGACCAGGACAGCTCCAGCGGCCCGGTCACAGTCGAGACCTACCAGTGGTTCGTGCGCAACGCGGGTCGCGTCTCTGACGCCTATACGATCGTCATCTGCGACGAGGCCCACACGGCGCTGGGCGAGAAGACCTCGGCGGCGATCCGCTCCTGGTCGGGGCCGGTATTCGTCGGTATGACCGCCACCGGGGCGCTGATCGCCCGGCACGTCACCGACCTCTTCCCCACCCAGACCAGCCGCTTTGACCTCGCCCAGGCGGCCCGGCGCGGGGTCATCTCCCCGCTGCGCTGCATCCGTATCCCGCCCGGCCCGGGCGTGAGGACGATCGCCAAGGTGCCGCTGCGTCGGGGCGAAGTCGACACCGAGTTCGACCAGGAGATGCTGGCCGAGATCCTCGACCAGACGCCGTTCAACATGGCCATCGCCGACCTCTACAAGACGCGCTGGGGCGGCGTGCCCGGTGTGGTCTACGCCGCGGGGGTCAAGCACGCCTACAACGTGGCTGAAGCCTTCCGGGCGATCGGCATCAACGCCATGGGGGTTTCGGGTGAGACACCCAAGCGCGAGCTGGCCCGCATCCTGGCCGACTACGAGTCGGGCAAGGTTGATGTGCTGGTCAACGCGCAGCTCCTGGCTGAGGGCTGGAACAGTCCGCGAGCGACAATCTGCATGCATCTGGCCCCCACCGCGTCCAAGCGCATCTACCAGCAGCGAGTGGGTCGCGTGACCCGCCGGCATCCGGGCAAGGAGGCCGGGATCGTGGTCGACTTCGTCCATCCCGCGACCAAGCACGATGACCCGGTGGTCACCCTGCATTCGCTGCTCGACCGCGACGTGTACCGCGGCGGGGCGATCGTGGTCGGACCGGTGCGTCGCGGCCGCGGCCGGCGTGTGCGGGTGGAACGTCGCGTCCTTCCGGTCACGCCCGATCCCGAGCGCCGCGCCGAGGTCTTTGAGCGCGAGCTGTGGCGAATCGCGGTCGAGCATCTCGATTACGGCGAGCAGCATGTATGGGCGGCCCTGGCCGGCGCCCGCGTAGCGCCCAACGGCTGGCGCCGGGCCAAGGCCATGCTCCATTTCGACCGAGGGGGCGAGCTCAAGCGCCGCTTCCTGCTCACTGCTGTCCAGCGCAATCGCAACGCCCAGCTGCGCCTGCGGGCGCTGCAGGAGATTGCCGCCAGCCGTGACGCCGAGGCGTTCGACACGGCGATCGACATCATGGGCGGCTGGCCCCGCGACGAGCGCCGCGAGGGCGTGAAGATCATGCTCCAGGCCCTGGCCGAGCGGCGCATCGGTCGTCGCGACCAAGCCAATGCCTGGATCTGGCGCATGGCCGAGTACACCCGTGAGGTTCACGAGGAGTACGCCGTGCAGCGCTGGCCGGAGACCAAGCGGCTACTCGGACTGCTGGTCAACTCCAGCGGCTCCGCCCACGCCCGCAACGCCCGCCGGCTGGTTCACGCCTCGCGCAAGGAGGACCGGCGTCTGTCCGCTGCCCTGCTGGCCGCCGCGCTGGCCCACACGCCAGAGGCGGAGGAGGCACTCCGAGGCGCCCGCACTCGAATGGCCCGTAAGCCGGCCGCCCTGGCCCGTGAGCTGCTGCGCAACTTCCCCAAGGGCCGGCGGGGCAACAAGCGCCGGCGGCGCAAGTCCGGCAATGGCGCCTCCGCCGCCGAGACTGCGCAGAAGCGATCCTCCGAGCCGCTCGAAACCCAGGACGACGCCGCACTGGAGAACGAGGACCATCTGGATGACGAGCGCTCCGAGGAGGGTTCGCCCGATCTCGAGCCGCTCGAGCTTGACTCCGGCCGGCCGTCCTCGGCCGACGACGACACTGAAGCTGCGGCCTGATCAGCCTGGCGCCGGCGCGCCCTGATCAGGCCGAGATCATTCTCGCCGCCTCGCGCTGAGGGGCGTGAGCACGCTCGGCGGCCGGCACCGGCTCGGTGACCGGCGCACCGACAACGGCCAACAGCGCCGCCACCACATCGGGATCGAACTGAGTGCCTGCGTTCTCGCGCATCTGCTCGACCGCGGCCGCATGCGAGAGGGCGGCCCGGTAGGAGCGATCGGTCTGCATCGCGTTCCAGGCGTCGCAGCAGGCGACGATGCGGGCTTCGAGCGGCGTCTGGTCACCGATGAGGCCATCGGGGTAGCCCTTGCCGTCCCAGCGTTCGTGATGAGAGCGCACGATCAAACCAACATCGAGCATGAACCCCCCCACGCGCTGAAGCATTGCCTGGCCCTTGATGGTGTGGGTCTTGATCAGCTCCCACTCGTGAGCATCGAGCTTGCCCGGTTTATTGATGATCTCCTTGGGGATGGCGATCTTGCCCACGTCGTGCAGGCGGGCCCCGAACTCGAGGTTGCGTCGGCGGTCGGCATCCAGTTTCAACCGGTCGGCCATGTCCAGCGCCAATCCGACCACCCCCTGTGAATGTTCCCCGGTGTAGCCATCATCGGCGGAGATGACGTCACCAAGCAACAGCGCGGTACCGCGATACGTGTCGCCCAGCTCAATCAGTCCCGAGAGACGCTGGTTGCGCTCCCGGGCGAACATGGCCAGCAGGCCGAGCAGCGGCAACACGGCCAGCACCGCGACCGGGTTCCGCCCCATCTGCTCGGCGACCACCAGACCCACCCCGGACAGTGCGGCGTCGATCATGTAGACCCAGCAGTCGCGCAGCTGCGAGCTCACATCGGCCAGGCCGGTGAGGCGGAAATACCCGGCCGAGAAGATGAAGTCACCGGCGAACTGGGCGGTCAGGGCCAGCAGGAGCAGGCCCGCCCCGGCCTGCTCCGGGGCGGTTCCGGCCAGGGCAAACACCAGAGCAGGACCGATCGCGAAGCAGGCATTGGCGGGAGCGCGGATCAGCTTGGCCGGCCGGAGGCGTCCGGACACGATGTCGGGAAGGCTCGAGATGACCAGGGCGGCGAGCACGGCCAGCGGCACCAGCGCCGGAGACAGTGCGAACAGCAGAGGCACGAAGGCCAATTGGGTGGCGACGGTGAAGCCGAACGGCGTCTCGAACGAGACCCGCATGGCCACGACCAGCACCAGGAAGGTCCAGAGGGCGGCGACCGCTGGCACTCCATGCGGCGGTGACAGCCACCACAGCACGGCCACGGCGCCGGCGAACCCGCTGGCCACCAGGCCTTCGAGAGCCAGCTCGCGGGGGGAGAGCCCGGCCGCCTCTCGCTGGCGCGCGCCTGCGAACAGCTCCTGCTCCTCAATGCTCGGTTTTCCGGACACCAGACACACATCGGCTTGAGGGGAGCGATGCCTTAGGGCGCGCAGGGCGATCGAACAAACGTCCAGGGACGCTAAAGCTTGGTCGGTTTGGGCCGATGATGCCAACGCAACCAAAACTGATAAAGGCAAACCTGGCGCGAGCCAGGGACGCAAAGCTAGAGGTCTCACACGGGTGAGATAGCTCGGCCGCCAGGCTCACCACGGAAGGTGTGTCGCGATGAAACAGTGCTTTTTCAGCCGCCGCGTTGTCCCCCTCGTCGCGGCCCTCTCCAGCTTCGGCGTCTTCTCAGTGTTGTCGGCAGCGCCCGCGCAGGCGGCTCTGATCAGCACCGGGGCGTGTGACTCCGCCGCCTTGACCCAGCCGTTTGCGCCATGGGGCGACAGCAACCAGTACAAGCTGGTCCCCGGTGGGTCCTTTGAGTCCGGCCTGGCCGGCTGGACGCTCAGCGGCGGCGCCCGTCTGATCGCCGGCAGTGAGCCGTACGGCGCCAGTGGCTCGGCGGGCTCCTACTCGCTCTACCTGCCGGCCGGCTCCTCGGTCCAGACGCCACTCACCTGCGTGAACGCGTCTTACCCATCACTGCGATTCTTCGCCCACAACCTGGGCGCACTCTCCACGGTTGTGGTCTCGCTGGTCTACAAGGCTCCCCTGCTCGGGCTCCTGCCCCTTCCGGTCGGTCCGGTGCTGCTCAGCAGCAAGTGGGATCCCAGCATGCCGATGTTTACCCTCGCGGCCGTCCCCAGCCTGCTGACCGGCGGCACCAGCCAAGTGGCGGTGCGCTTCACGGCGCTCACAGGCAGCTCGGAGATCGACGACATATTCGTCGACCCGCGCATGCGCTGGTAGATCAACCCGGACGAACCCCCACGAGATGGACCTCGCCCGCATCAAGCGCGCGGGGTCCATCGTCCGTGATGACCAGCAGGCGGCCCTCGCCGTCGATCCCGTCGGCGCGGCCCCGGCCGCCGGTCCAGCGGACGATCTGTCCGGCCAGGGCGTCCCGCCCGCGGACCTCCTCGAGGAGCTCCTCAGGCGAGCGTGCCAGCCGGGCCTGGAGGGCATCGAGCAAGCGGCGCAGTGTGGACTCGATGGCCTCCGGGCTCAGTCCCATCGTGGTTGCGCGGTCGCGTAGCTCGGCGGGGAAATCCGCCGGGCGCAGGGCCACGTTCACCCCCACTCCGACCACCGCCCACCCCTCCTGGGGCCGGCCTTCGACCAGGATGCCAGCCACCTTTCGGCGCTCGACGAGGACATCGTTGGGCCACTTGAGCAGCGCCTGCGGACCCACCACTTGCGCCACCGCTGCGCCCGCGAGCAGCGGAAGCAGCCGCGGCGGCTCACGGACGAGGACCGAACAGAGAAGCGCCCGGCCGGGGGGGGCGGTCCAGGTCCGCCCCTGGCGCCCGCGCCCGGCAGTCTGTTCTACGGCGGTGACCACAGTCCCGTGTGGCGCACCGGCGGCGGCCAGCTCGCGGGCACGGGTATTGGTGGAGTCGGTGCGGCGCAGATGAAGGCGTGGATACCCGAGCGCGATGCTCACAGCGGACGGATCCGCAGCTCGTCGTCTACCTGCATGCCCAGCCGGCTGGCGGCGTCACCGTGGCTCACAGCCAGGGCCAGGCGCCGCCGAGCGTCCTCGTAGAGCAGGAGCTCGCCCTTTGCCACGTCGGCAAACGTGCGGACGTACTGGACGCGGTCGGCCTCGGCGCCGTGAGCTGAGGACTGGACCGACACCGGATGTCCGAGGCGCAGGCCCGTGCCCTCCAGCTGCTCATGGCCGGCGTCGAGCTGAAGGTTGCCAAAGCGGTCCACCTGAAGCACGTGGGTGACCAGAGCCCCTGCCTCGAGGATCGCCGAGGGCAGCTTCAGCTCGATCAGATCGCCCGGAGCCAACGGGTCGCCCGCTTCGCCCAGTGGCACGCCGGCGGCCAGATGGGCGGCCACCGGGGCGAAGATGTCACGGCCGTGGAAGGTGGCCGACACCGGCTCCAGACGGAACCGAGAGCGGGCGATGTCCACGGCCTGGACGATGCCGCCGGCGCGCTGCGCCGCGGGAACGAGCAGGCCATTGTCCGGACCGACGAACGTCCGCCCGTCGGCCGCAGCCAGGGCCACTGCGCGCCGCTCGGCACCGACATCGGGATCGACGACGGCCAAGGTGACGCCCGCCGGCGTGTAGTCCAGTGCGTCCCGGAGGATCAGGGCCCCGGCGCGGACGTCGTGCCTCGGGACGCCGTGGCTGAGGTCGATGACGCGGGCCTCGGCGCAGATCCGGGCGATCACCCCGTGGCAGATGCCGACAAAATCGTCGCTCAGGCCGTAGTCGCTGAGAAAGGTAAGCGTGGGCGCCGGTGCCATCTCGGCAAGTATCGCGTTCGCGTTCGAATGTTTACGCGTTCGGACCGAACGTTTACCGGTTCCCGTCCCGAGGTTTACAGGGGCATGAGGTCGCTGCGGCACCGTCAAGGCATGTCCAGTCAGGCCCGGGCACCCTGCCGTGACGGCACCGCTGGTGCCCGATGCGGATCCTGATCGTCGAGGACCAGGCGAAGCTCGCCGCGGTGCTCCGCCACGGCCTGCGACTGAACGGGCTGGCCGCTGACATCGCCGCTTCGGGTGAAGACGCGCTGTGGATGGCGGGCGCTACCGAGTACGACGCGATTCTGCTCGATATACGCCTGCCAGGCGTAGACGGCTACGCGACCTGCCGGCGCCTGCGCGAAAACGACGTCTGGGCGCCGATCCTGATGCTCACCGCCCGAGATGCCATCAACGACCGGATCGCCGGGCTCGATGCCGGAGCCGACGATTACATGGTCAAGCCGTTTTCCTTCGCCGAGCTTCTCGCCCGCCTCCGCGCGCTCGTCCGTCGCGCTCCGGTGGAGCGCCCGGCGATGCTCGAGGTGGCCTCCCTGCGCCTGGACCCGGCCACGCGCCGCGCCTGGCACGGCGAGCGCGAGCTGACGCTGTCGGTCAAGGAGTTCGCCCTGCTGGAGACGTTCATGCGGCGTCCGAATGAGGTCCTGACCCGGCTGACGCTGCTCGAGCATGCCTGGGATGGCGCCTACGAGAACCGCTCCAACATCGTGGATGTCTACGTCCGGCGGCTGCGGGAGAAGATCGACCGCCCGTCGGGCACCGAGACCCTCCAGACCATCCGTGGCGCCGGCTACCGGCTGAGCGCCGGGCAGGCATGACAGGCGCCGTGCCCTGGCGCCGTCCGGCCACGCTGCGGATCAAACTCACGCTGGGCTTTGTCCTGGCCATGAGTGCCGTGCTGGCCATAACCGGCGCGTTCCTCTACTTGCGTTTCGCCGCCGAGCTCGATCGGACGATCGGCCTCGGCCTGCGCTCGCAGGTTGAGGCGGTCCGGACGCTGGTCGCACAGACCGACAACGGGCTGCGCGAGAGCGGGCGGGGCCTGGCTACGCGCGGTCGTAGTTTCGCTCAGGTCCTGTACCGCGGACAGGTCGTCGACTTCACGCCTCCCCTGATCAAGCCGATCCTCAGTGCGGCCGCCGTCGCCCGGGCCAGCACGGGAGCGATAACGCTGGACCGCCGGTCAGTGCCCGGGATAGCCGGACCCGTGCGCCTGCGAGCGGCTCCGGTGAGCGGACAGGACGGGCGCCAGGAGGTGGCCGTCGTCGGAACATCGATCACGGACCGCAACCAGTCACTGGCCGCCCTCGCCGCCCTGCTGGCGATCGGCGGCGCCGGAGCGCTCCTGCTGGCCGGTGTCGTGGGCTACGTCCTCAGCACTGTGGCGCTGCGCACCGTCGAGTCGCTGAGAGCTAGAGCCGAGACGCTCTCGGTCGCCGAGCCCGAGGCCCGGCTGCCGGTGCCGCGAGCCCACGACGAGCTGTGGCGCCTGGCCACCACGCTGAACTCGATGCTGGACCGCAACCAAGCGGCGTTCGTGCGTGAGCGGACGTTTTTGACCGACGCCAGCCATGAGCTGCGCACACCGCTGACGATCCTCCGGGCCGAACTCGAGCTCGCACTGCAAAACGGGACCCGGCTGTCGGAAATTCGCCAGGCGGTCGCTTCCGCCGCTGAGGAAGCGCAGCGGCTGTCCCGACTGGCCGATGACCTGCTGCTCGTTTCGCGGGCCGACGAGGGGCCGGACGCGGTGCCGGACCCGACGCCGGTGACGGTGGAGTCGCTGCTGCGGGACGTCGTGGCCCGCCGGGCGCTGTCCGCCGACGCACCTGAGCGCGCGGTGACCGTGGTCTGCCCCGAAGCTCTGATGGTGAGCGGCGACCGAGAGTGGCTCGAACGGGCGCTGGGCAACCTGCTCGAGAACGCCATCCGCCACGGGGGCGGCCCGGTGACCATCACCGCGGGCCAAGCTGCGGACCGCATCGAGATCCACGTTCTCGACCACGGCAACGGTTTCCCGCCTGATTTCCTCCCGCGGGCGTTCAATCGTTTCGCCCGCGCTCCATCGGGCGCCGGTGCGGACGGAGCCGGAGTCGGCCTGGCCATCGCGCTGAGCATCGTCCGGGCCCACGGGGGTGACGCCGGGGCCGCGAATCGGCCGGATGGGGGCGCTGACGTATGGCTCTCGCTGCCCGCCGTAGAGGTCACGCAAGCAGCCCGATGAACGGCTGATGACGGTCCCCGCCGCGTTCATCCTGGTGTCACTCGCGCCGCCTACCTTGCCCTCGACGGTCAACGACCCCGACTGAAAGGAGACCGTTTGATGTTGAAGCGAATTCTCACCGGCACCGGCGCCCTGGCGGCGCTGTCCGCCCTGGCGCTGGGCGGTTCAGCCATCGCCATATCGAGTGCCAAGCAGGTCCACCGGCACCACGCAAAGGTCCATCGCCACGCGGTCGAGAAGGCCACGGGCACAGACAAGGACAACGTCCAGTCCGGCGATCAGACCACTCCGGACACGGGCACGGCGGCGTCCTCTGCTGAGAGCAGTGCTGAGAACAGCCCTGAGAGCAGCAGCGAGACCGGCACCCCGTCCGACGGACCGGGCGGCCACGCTGACCCCGCAGGGTCAAGCGTCGACCACCAGTTCTCCGGTCAAGAGTAACCGCGCCCCCCAGTCGGGACGCCGCTTCGGCGGCGTCCCGATCGCGCGGTCTCAGCGCGCTTCGGCATCGCTCACGAGCGCGCTTACCAGCCCCTCGATGTCATGGCGGCTGGCCTCGACATCGGGCTCGCGGCCCCGTTCGCGCAGGGTCTCGCTGGTCACCGGCCCGATGCTGGCCAGCCGAGCCTGGGGGGCGAGGGCATCTCCGGCG
The DNA here is from genome assembly GCA_963845575.1 of uncultured Solirubrobacterales bacterium. Classification (GTDB taxonomy): domain Bacteria; phylum Actinomycetota; class Thermoleophilia; order Solirubrobacterales; family Solirubrobacteraceae; genus Palsa-465. The sequence goes on from CAWJSN010000009.1 coordinate 62,333, forward strand.
CTGTCGAAGAAGAAGCGCACGGTGGAGGAGGAGGTGAACGTGACGTAGTCGGCCCGGCCCACACCCTCGCGCTGCTCCGGGCTCAGTGCCTCGGCCACCGTCCGATACAGGGCCACGACATCGACCTCCGCCCCACGAGCAGCCAGCGCGTCGGGGAGCACATCGCGCGCCTCGGCCGCCCGCGCCACCAGGGCGCGGCTGACCGGGACATCAGCCAAGGCCTCGACCAGGCCCTCGGCCACGAAGCGCTCTCCGACCACGTCGGAGATCAGCCCGTGGGAGCGCAGAGCGGCCGCCGTACCGGGGCCGATGGCCGCCACGCGCGCGCCGGCGAAGGCCCGGGCATCCAGGCCCGCGGTGCTCAGGCGAGCGAATAGGGCCCGCACCCCGTTCGGGCTGGTCAGGCATATGAGGTCGTACCGAGACAGGTCGGGTGCGGGACCGGCGAGCGGCTCGATCCGGATGGCCGGCGCCTCCACCACCTCCGCCCCCAGCTCGCGCAGCTGGGCCGCGAGGCCACTGGCCTGCGCGCGCGCCCGGGTCACGGCCACGGTGCGACCGGACAGGGGCCGGGACTCAAACCAGGCCAGCGCAGGACGCAGCGCGGCCACCGGGCCGACCAGCGAGATCGCCGGAGCCCGGATCCCCTGTTCGTGGGCCACTCGGGCGATCGTGGCCAGCGTGCCCGAGGCCACCCGCTGGCCCGGGAGGGTTCCGCGCTCGATCACCGCGGCCGGTTCGGAATCAGGGCGTCCGGCGGCGACGAGCCGCTCGGCGATGGCTCCCAGGCGGCGCACGCCCATGTAGAAGATCAGCGTGCCCGGGAAGGCGGCCAGGGCCTCCCAGTCCAGAGCTGACTCCGGCTTCTCGGGGTCCTCGTGCCCGGTCACGAAGGCCACCGCGCTGGCGGTGTCGCGATGGGTCACCGGGATCCCGGCGTAGGCCGACGCGGCCACGCCCGCGGTGATCCCGGGCACGACCGTGAACGGGATGCCTGCCTCGCGGAGGGCCTCGGCCTCCTCGCCGCCGCGCCCGAAGACGAACGGATCGCCGCCCTTCAGGCGCACCACCTCGCGTCCCGCGGACCCATGCTCGAGCAACAGAGCCTGGATCTCCGCCTGCCCGACCGACGGACCACCGCCCTCCTTGCCGGCGTAGATCAGCTCGGCGTCGGGACGGGCGCCGTCCAGCGCGGTGTCCGGGATGAGCCGGTCATAGACGATCACGTCGGCGCGCAGCGATCAGCTCGAGCGCCCGGGCGCTCATCAGTCCCGGGTCACCGGGGCCGGCACCGACGAGATGAACGGTCATGCCAGCTCCCGTTCGGCCTCGGCCAGCAGGCGACTGGCGCCCGCGGCCACGCATGCGCTCGGCGCACTCCGCGCCGACGGACTCAGGCCGGTCCGGTCACCCGGTCGGTCAGCCAGTCGGAGCCGTCGGGCAGGCCCACCCAGGCGACGAGCTCGAGCTCGTCCGGGTCAGTCCCCGGTCGAGCGTGGGCGCCGACCGGTGTGTTGCAGGAGGCGCCCAGGGCGTGGACGAGAGTGCGTTCGGCGGCCAGACAGGCCATGGCCGCGGGGTCGCGGACCGGAGCCGAGCAGCTCGTCGCTCAGCGATCCGGTCCGAGCTTCGAGCGCGAGCGCGCCCTGGCCGGCGGCGGGCACAAGCTCGGTCAGGGCTCCTCCCGCCTCCGCCTCGACGGCCGAGGCGCTGCAGCCCGGCCAGCGCCAGGACCAGGGCATCGACCTGGCCCTCGGCCAGCTTGCGCAGACGGGTGTCGACGTTGCCGCGCAGATCCACGACCTCGACGTCCTCGCGCACGGCGCGGATCTGGGCCTGCGCGGCGCACGCTGCTGGTCCCGATCCGCGCCCCGGCGGGAAGATCCTGGAGCGTCGGGGCTCCGCAGATCGCGTCGTGGGCGTCGGCGCGCGGCGGGAACGGCCACCAGCTCCAGCCCGGGAGCGAGCTCGGTGGGCACGTCCTTGGCCGAATGCACGGCCAGATCGATGCGGCCGTCGAGCAGCGCCCGCTCGAGCTCGGAGACCCAGCGCGATTTGTCCTGCTCGGCGACCCCCTGGTCGCCCAGAGTGGTGATCCTGACGATCTCGACCGGCGCCGTCGAGCCGAGCGGCGACCCACTCGGCCTGGATCAGGGCGAGCGTGCTGCCCCGCGTTCCGATGCGCATCAGAGCCGGCGCAGAGCCGCCCTCTGCGGCGGCCGCGCGGGCAGCTCGCGCACCTCGGCCACCGGACCGCCGGCGGAGCCCGAGGCGGCGGCTGAGGCGTCCTCGTCGGTGCGCAGGCCGAACAGCTCACGGATGAGGGCCATCCGGGCGTGCACGCGCTCGTCGCGCATCTCCTTCATCCGCAGCGTGGGCTCGTGCAGGAGACGGTTGACCACGCTTCGGGCCAAGGCCTCGATCCGCTCGAGGTCCCGCGGCGAGGCCGACTCCCATTTGCCGGCGTTCTCGTCCACCACCAGCTCGGCGATGTCGGTGGCGTGGGCGCGCAGGGCGGCCAGCGTAGGCAGCACCTCCAGCGAGCCCAGCCAGGTGGCGAACTGCTGGATCTCCTCCTCGATGATCCCCTCGGCCTTGCGCGCCTCGGCCTGGCGGACCTTGCGGTTGCGGTCGGCCACAGCCTGCAGGTCATCGATATCGGCCAGCGTCACGCCGGTCGAGCTCGCCGCAGGCGGCGTCGATGTCGCGCGGGACGGCGAGATCGATCAGCAGCATCGGCCGTCCAGCGCGCCGCTCCATGACCTCGGCCACCTCGCGGACCTCGAGCAGCAGGTGCGGTGAGGCGGTGGCCGCGACGACGATGTCGAAGTCGACCAGGGCATCGGGCAGCTCGTCAAAGCGCAGGCTGTGACCGCCGTAGCGGCGGGCCAGAGCGAGCGCGCGGTCGCGGCGGCGATTGGCCACGAAGACGGGATGCCCGCCGTTCTCGGCCAGCGCCCGCGCGGTCAGCTCGCTCGTCTCGCCGGTCCCCACGATGACCACCTCACGGCCGTCGAGGGTCGGGCGACCGTCGCCGGACCCACCGTCCCGTCCGGGGCCGAGCTCGGAGAGCTGCTCGCGGATCAGGGCCACGGCCACGCCGGGCAGGCTCAGCTGGCGCTCGCCGATCGCGGTCTCGGTCCGGACCCGCTTGCCGGTGGCCAGGGCCGCTCGGAACATGCGGTTGGTCAGTGGGCCGGTGGTGTCGAGGGCCAGCGCGGTCTCGTAGGCTCGCTTGACCTGGCCCTGGATCTCGGCCTCGCCGACGATCATCGACTCCAACCCGGCCACTACCCGGTACAGATGCCGAGCGGCCTCGCAGTTGCGATGCGTGTAGATGGCCTGGCCAGCCGTGGGGCGAATCCCGGCCTGGCGGGCCAGCATGGCCAGGACCGTGCTCTCGGCCTCGACCGGGATCGCCGACGACCAGGTAGAGCTCCATCCGGTTGCAGGTGGAGACGGCGACCGCCTCGTACACCTCGGTGGCCCCGCGCAGCTCGCGCATGAAGTCCTCGGCCCGGGCCTCGGGAAGGGCCAGGCGCTCACGGACCTCGACCGGGGCGGTCTTGAATGACACGCCGATGGTCAGCAGCTCGCTCACGCACTGGCTCTCCGCTCGCCGTCGGGCTCGCCAAGATCGGGGCCGCGTCGAGTCGCTCCGGCTGCACGCGGCTCGGCCGCTCGGGCTCGGCCCGTCGGCGGCTCGAGCGGCCTCGACGTCACGCTGCAGCTGGCTCAGCTCGCGCTCGATCCGCTGCGCGCGCATGGCCATGATGCCCACATAGGCCAGGATCAGGACGACGAACACGATGTAGGCGCCGGCCACGAACTTGCCGCTCTGGCCGAGCGGGATCGCCGGGGCGACGGCCAGCACGCGTTCATGACGGAGCCGCGCTGCGGCCCATGGGCCGGATCGCGTCCTCGCCGAGCAGCGTGCGGCGCAGGCGACGAACCTGAAAGCGGGTGTTCTTGGTCGTCATCTCGTACTTCCAGAGCGTCGCGAACAGCAGCGCGATGCCCAGCAACGAGACTAGGAAGGTGAGCCGCATCGCGCCGGGGAGATTGCCGCCGCCGAGGGTGAGCACGCGGGGGTGAACGTACTGCTGGGCCAGCCGCACGGCGATGAAGTTCAGCGGCACGAAGGCCGCCGGCCACGACCGAGAACACGCTCGCGTAGCGCGACTGGCGCTCGGGATCCTCGATCGAGAAGCGCAGCGGCTGGTAGGTGGCGAACAGCAGCAGCACGATCAAGAACGACACCAGCGTGGGCTCGTTCCAGACCCACCAGTGGCCCCACGAGGCCTTGGCCCAGATCGAGCCGGTGATCAGGCCGCCGATCCCGAAGATGAGGGACATGTGGATGGCCACGTAGGAGCGCAGGTCCCACTTGCGATCGCCGGTGCGCAGATAGCCGATGGCCAGCGCGCCGCCGACCACGAAGCCACACAGGGAGACGATGGCCAGCGGCACGTGGAGGTAGAAGATCTTCTGCACGAAGCCCTGGTCGGCGTCCAGCGGCGCGTAGAAGAAGATCAGCGCCAGAGCGGCGGCGATCGTGATGATGGTGGCAAGCGCGAGGCCGCGGAGCCCCTTGCCGTAGGTGGTTGTGGGGGGCAACTAGTCCTCCAGGAGGAAGTCGAACACCGCGTAGGCGAGCAGCGCGAAGACCACATCATAAAGAGCCAGGATGGCCAGCCACCGGCCCGGTGGCGACCCGGCGCCGTGGGCGGCCAGGAGCGGTCCGACGGCCCGCGCGGTGGCGATCAGGGCCGGGATGAGCAGCGGCAGCGCGATCACCGGCCCGATCAGGTCCCGGGCGCGCGTGTGGACGGCGATCGCCGACACGAGCGTGCCGATCACCGCCAGGGCGCCGTTGGCCAGCACCAGCACCAGGATCAGGCCCGGGAGCGCGGGGCCGAGGGGCGGCCCGAGCAGGAACAGGGCGAAGGCCGGCACCGCCACGACCTCGAGGATGCCCAGGAACAGGAACAGCGCCGTGGCCTTGGCCAGGAGCATGGCCGAGCGGTCCACTGGGGCGAGCAGAAAGGCATCGAAGCCGCCCTGCTCACGCTCGGCCACGAACAGGCGGTTGATGCCCAGCATGGCCGCGAACAGGAGCGTGGCCGTGAACACCCCCGCGGCCAGCTGGCCGTCGATCGTGGCCCGGTTCAGGCCGAAATGGAAGATCACGAACGTGACCAGGGTGAGCAGGACCATGGCCGGGACGGTCTCCAGCGTGCGCAGCTCGAGACGCAGGTCCTTGCGCAGAACGGCCAGGGCGGTCCTCATGCGTAGAGCTCCCGTAGCCGGCCCTGGCCGAGCTCCTCGGGCCGGCCGCTGAAGACCACGCGCCCGTCCTTGAGCGCGAGCACGGCGTCGGCCTCAGCCAGCGCCGCCTGGGGGTCATGGCTGGTCAGCACCCGCGTGCGGCCCGCCGGACGGCCGATCAGCGGCTCGACCAGCTCCGCCGCCACCGGGTCGAGGTTGGCGCGCGGCTCATCGAGCAGCAGCAGCTGCCGGGTCGTGGAGCACGGCGCGGGCAATGGCCAGTCGCTGCACCATCCCCCGCGAGAGCAGGCGAACTGGATCCTCCGCCCGGCGGTCCATGGCCACCGCGGCCAGCACCTCCTCCACCCGCGCGCGGCTGACTCCGTGCAGGCTGGCGTGGTACTCGAGGTTCTCGCGTCCGCTCAACTCGCGGTACAGGAGAGGCTCGTGGGCCAGCAGCCCGATCCGCCCGCGCACCGCCCAGGCCCGGCGCGGCAGCGGCTCTCCGAACACCTCGACCTCCCCGCCGTGGGGGCGCAGGAGCGCGGCCAGGATCCGCAGCAGAGTGGATTTGCCGGCCCCGTTGCGGCCGAGGACGGCCAGCGTGGTGCCGGCCGGCACCTGCACCGACACCTGGCTCAGCGCGACCCGCTCGCCGAAGTAGCGGGCCAGATCGCGGAGCTCAATGGCCGGGGGTTCGCCGTCCACCCTGGCGCTGCAGCGTGGCCACGGCGTGCTCGAGCGTCGGCGCGATCACCGGGAAGAGCTCTCCGATCGCCTTCGGATTGCCGGGGAAGTTGACGATCAGCGTCCGGCCGGCGATGCCGGACACCCCGCGACTGAGCAGACCCATCGGAGTATGCCTCAGAGCCTCGGCGCGCATCGCCTCGGCAAAGCCGGGCGCGTGGCGGTCGATCACGGCCAGGGTGGCCTCGGGCGTCACGTCGTCGTCGGTCAGCCCCGTCCCGCCGGTGGTGAAGATCAGTGCCGCTCCGTCGGCCGCGGCGCGGCGCAGCCAGTCCTCGATCGCGGCACGGTCGTCGGGCAGCACGTCGCGGGCGACGACCTCCGCTCCCGCGGCCTCGGCGAACTCGGCCAGCGCCGTCCCCGAACGGTCCTCGGTCTGGCCGGCCGCCACCGAGGTGGAGACAGTGAGAATCGCGGTGCGCATGGCCGGCTGAGGATAGGCCCGCAGCGGGCGATCAGCCGCGCCGCCACTGGCCTGAGCGGCCGCCCGATTTGCTGATCAGCGCCACCGAGACGATCTCGGCCCCGCGCTCGACGCCCTTGACCATGTCGTACACGGTCAACGCGGCCACCGAGACGGCGGTCAGCGCCTCCATCTCGACTCCCGTGGGTCCGGTGGTCCGGGCCTCGGCGATCAACTCGATCCGGCCGCCTTCGACGTCGATCTCCCCTTCGACCCCGACGTAGGACAGAGCCAGGGGATGACACAGCGGAATGAGCTCTGAGGTGCGCTTGGCGGCCTGAATGCCGGCGATCCTGGCCACGCCGAGGACGTCGCCCTTGGGGGCATCCCCGTCGCGAACCCGGCGCGCAGTTTCCGGGCTGACCTTGACGATGGCCCGGGCCCGGGCCTCGCGGGCAGTCGGCGTCTTGTCCCCCACGTCGACCATCCGGGCGCGGCCGGCGGCGTCCAGGTGGGTGAGTTCGCTCATCGTGGCGCGGGAGCGTGGGCGAGCCGTGCGGACTCGATCAGCTCGCGCACCCGATCCGTGTCTCCGGCGCGCAGGAGCGCGATCGGGTCGGGGTCGCCGCCGACGATGGACTCGAAGAACTCCTTGCGGTCCTGGTAGGTGGGAAGCGTCTGCTTGGCCCAGCCACGGGCGTCGTTGAGCATCACGGCGAGCTGGGCGTAGGGCTCACCGAACAGCTCCGAGATCTCCCGCTTCATCCGCTTGGCCAGCGCCGGCGAGGCGCCCGCGGTGGAAATGGCCACGGCCAGCGGGCCGGTGCGCACGATCGCCGGCAGGATGAAGTTGCACAGCGGCGGCACGTCAACCACGTTGACGAGCATGGCGCGGCGCTCAGCTGCGTTGAACACGCTGATGTTGACGTCGGTGTCGTTGGTGGCCGCGATGGCGATCAAAGCCCCGTCGAGGTCGTCCTCGCGGAACTCGCGCCGGACCCACTCGATCGACCCCTCGAGGGCCATGTCGACCAGGGCCGGATGCGCCTCGGGGGCGACCAGGGTGACGCTGGCGTCGCAGGCCAACAGGCCCTCGACCTTCTCCAAGCCAATGTCGCCGCCGCCGACGACCAGGCACCGGCGCCCCTTGAGCCGCAAACAGGCGATGTAGAAGGGCGTCTCGAGCATGTCCTTGACGCAGCTCTGGTCACAGATCCCCTTGCGGAACTGGCAGACGCATTCCTTACCGGCATAGGCCTGGGCGGGCATGGGTTAAGCCTAGCCCGTGGCTTGTCGCGCCTTCCGGCAGCAGACGGGGGCGGGCGGTAGTGCTCGCCAGGGACCACGCACGGTCGCGGTCGCGTTTATGCCAATAACACACAAAATCGACCTCGCCCCTTGGCTGTAGCGGGCCTGGACCCCGGGCGTAGGCGGGGCAGCGCCCGGGGGCCCGGGCAACGGGGAAGGCGACCGCGCGAACGGGACCTGGGGCGACCGCCGCGAGCCGACGTCGACCCTACGAGCGCCGCAAAGCGTCCCGGGCCAGCCGGGACCCGAGGGAAACCAACGGACGCGCCCCCGCGCGCAGTGCGGCCGCTCGGATCGACGGCCGGCCGTACAGGATGGCCGCGGTCTGGCGCAGGGCCCGGCCGAGCGTCTCGTCGTACGGATGCCACCAGGGGTCGCGGAGCTTGGACGGCTCCCACACGCGCAGTTTGACGTTGACGCATTCGTAGAGACCGAACTTGGAGTGGGTGCGGCCGAGCCCGGACTCCTTCACGCCGCCCCAGGAGAGCTGGCACGCGCCGTGGCTGAACATGTGGTCGTTGATCCACACCATGCCGGCCTCGAGCTCACGGGCAAAGCGCTCACCGCGTCCGCGGTCCGATGTCCACACCGAGGCGCCGAGACCGAAGTCGCTGTCGTTGGCCAGGGCCACGGCCTCGTCTTCGGAGTCGACGATGATGATCGGCAGCACCGGACCGAAGATCTCTTCGCGCATGATCCGCATGTCGTGCGTGACCCCGGTCAGCACCGCGGGGGCATAGAAGTCGCCCGCACAGCCGGCCGGTGCGGCGGCCAGCGGCCCTCCGCATTCGAGCCGCGCGCCGGCGGCGACGGCATCGTCGACCAGATCGGTGACCTGCGCGCGTTGCTCGGCGGTGATCATCGGCCCGACCTCGGTCTCCCAGTCCATCGGGTCCCCGACGCGGAGGGCTTGCGCCCCGCTCACCACGCCGGCGATGAAACGCTCGGAGACCTCGCGTATGACGTAGACGCGCTCGATCCCAGCACACGTCTGGCCGGCGTTGGCGAACCCGCCCCACAAGGCTCCAGCCACGGCATGGTCGAGGTTGGCGTCGGGGAGAACGATCATCGGGTCCTTCCCGCCCAGCTCGAGCACCGAGCCCTTCAGCTGGCGCGCGCAGGCTTCACCCACGCTGCGTCCGGCCTGGACCGATCCGGTGAAGAACACCTTGGCCACACTCGACTCGACCAGTGCCGGCCCGGTGCCGGGACCATGGACGACCCGCACAAGCCCCTCGGGAAGGCCCGCCCGCTCGAACACACGGCCGATCCGCTCCCCGATCAGGGGAGTCAGCGAAGCCGGCTTGAGCACCACCCCGTTGCCCGCCATGAGGGCCAGGGCCACTTCGCCGAACGGGATGCTCCAGGGGTAGTTCCACGGTGCGATCACCCCGATCACGCCCAGCGGCTCGTAGGTGAAGGCCGATTGCTTGGTCTTCAGGAACAGCTGGGGCATGTCCACCGGCTCGTCGGCCAGGATGCGCTGACCCTCGCCGGCAATCCAGTGCAGGGCGTCGATGGTGGGCAGCACCTCCATCGAGAAGGCCTCGTTGCGGGGCTTGCCCTGCTCGGCGACGATCAGATCGCGGATGCTGTCGGACTCGTCGATCAGCACCTGGGCGGCCCGCTCCATGTAGCGCGCCCGATCGCGAAGGGTGAGCTGAGCCCAGAACGGCTGCACCTGGGCCACCGCGTCAACCACGGCCTGCACGTCCTCGGCAGCGGTGGCCGGGACCGTGCCCAGCACAGTCCCCGTGCTGGGGTTGAGCGACTCGAGCGCGGCGGCTCCAGTGGTCGCAGCCATGGCCTAGAGGCTAATGGCTGACCGCCCGCTCAGCGCGCCCAGGCCGCCCGGCGGCGCCGCCGGGCCGGCCAATTCGAACGCGGGCCGGCACATCCCGGCCGCCGGGCCTGTGCGATCAGGCCGCGCGGGTCCGCCGCAGCGCCTGCGCACGGCCAACGAGGGCATCGCACAGCAGGTCATCGAGGCCGTCCGTGAGAGCGCGGTCCACGACCAGAGGCTGGGGGGGCCGGCCGGGCTGCTCCAGGTCGATGGCCCCGAACCCGACCACCGTCTCGTTGAGACCGATCAGGGCGGTGGCCGTGATGGCCAGCTGCCGGCGCGGATCGGCGTGTAGCAGGCGGGCCAGATCGAGCGCGTCGGGCTCGTCAGACTCGCGACGCACGAGCGCCTCGATCGCGGCCAGGTCGCGTAGACGAGCGAGACGCAGCCGCACCCGCGGTCCGCGCGGAAGTGTGAAGGAGCGGGCCAGCAGGGCCCCGGGATCGATAGCCATACCCATTTACTACAGGGTAGTAGCTTCGAACTCCATCGCCTGTTTACGCCTGGTTAGGCGCGCTTTTTCAGGTTTTTGGTCGTCCCCGTCCGCGCTCGATCTCGGCCAGCCGGTCACGCTGCATGGCCTCGGCCTCGTCGGGCTCGTAGAAGCGGACTCCGGTGGCCGGCGCGGGCAGCAGCTCCTGAGGCGAAAAGTGCCCCGGGTGACGATGTGGGTTGTCGTATCCGCCGTCGCTCCGGGTCGAGGACCGCAGGTGGGCGGGAGGCGGCGCCGCACCGCTCTCGGCGATGTGGGAGCGGGCGGCGAACACGGCCCGCTTGGCCGCGTCGGATTTGGGGGCCAGAGACAGGTAGATCGCTGCCTGGGCGAGAGCGAACTGGCACTCGGGCAGGCCCACGTGCTCGACCGCGGCGGCCGCGGCGGTGGCCACCACCAGCGCCTGCGGATCGGCGTTACCGATGTCCTCGGAGGCCAGCACCACCATCCGGCGGACGATGAACCGTGGATCCTCGCCCCCTTCCAGCATCACGGCCAGGTAGTAGAGGGAGGCATCGGGGTCCGAACCGCGCGTGGCCTTGATCCAGGCCGAGATCGTGTCGTAATGGCGGTCGGCCTGGCGGTCGTAGAGCAGCGCCCGGCGCTGGAGCGCGTCCTCAGCGTGGGCCAGGGTGACCGGCTCCCCCTCCCCCGCCGCATCGCAGGCCAGCTCCAGCGCGTTGAGCGCCGAACGTGCGTCGCCACCCGAGCGCTCAGCCAGGAAGGCCAGCGCTGCCTCCTGGACCCGTGCCGGATCGCCGCAGTGTCCGGCGGCCACCGCCCGATCGAGCAGACGGCGCACGTCGGCGGCCTTGAGCGCCTCCAGCTCGTACAGGTGGGTGCGCGAGATGAGCGCCGAGTTGACCGAGAAGTAGGGATTCTCGGTTGTCGCCCCGATCAGCGTGATGAGCCCGTCCTCGACCGCGGGCAGCAATGCGTCCTGCTGGGCTTTGTTGAAGCGATGGATCTCGTCCAGGAAGAACACGGTGCGCCTACCGCCGGCCTGGAGACGCTGGCGAGCCCGCTCGATGACCGCCCGCACCTCGGCCCGGCCGGCGGCCACCGCACTCTCCTCTTCAAACGCCGCGCCCGACGTGTACGCGACCAGCCGGGCCAGCGTGGTTTTGCCACTCCCCGGCGGACCGTGGAGGATCATCGAGTGGGGGTGGCCGCCCTCAATCGCCTGGCGCAGAGCCGAGCCCGGGCCCAGCAATGACTCCTGACCGACGATCTCGTCGAGCGTGCGGGGCCGCATGCGCGTGGCCAGCGGTGCGCCGTCGAGCGACTCGCCGGGGCCGTCCGTGCCCACCCGACCATCATCGAACAGCTGATCCATACCCGTTCAGTATGAGCGGCGGGAAGGGCGGGACGGAGAAACCGTAGGGTGAGGCCGTGCGTGGAGGAGCGCTCATCGGGGCGGTGACCGCCGGCATGGCCGCCCTCTTGGCCGTCCATCTGCTGCTGCTCGGCACCTATTGGGACTACAGCGAGGGGGTCTACGCCCTCAGCTCGAACCTGGTCCTGCATGGCGGTGATCTCTACGGCCGGATCGTGGGCGCCCAGCCACCCGGGGTGTTCGTCGCCGGCACCGTCCTGCTCGCGGTTCACGACGGTGTCGAGTGGCTGCGCTTCGGGGTCGCCCTGCTCCAGCTGACCGCCGGCCTGATCGCCGCCGTGACCGTCTACCGCGTCACCAGGAGTCGCCTCGCTTTCGCCCTGACACCGGCCGCGATGCTGCTCACGCCCTGGGCCGTGCACGAGCACGGTGCCCTCACCCCGGAGCTGGTTTCCCTGCCCGTGATGCTCGGGGCGGCGCAGCTCAGCGCCGGTCGCCGCCGTGGGCCGGCCACCGGCGTCCTCTGCGCTCTGCTGGCGCTGATCAAGCTGCCGTTCCTGATCCCCGCTCTGGCGCTGGTGGCCTTCGCGGGCGACCGGCGGCGCGCTGCGATCTGGGCCGCGCTCACACTGATCGTGGGCTTCGGGGCGACCACCGCGCTGGCCGGGGACGCCTTCTGGCGGGAGGTGGTGATCGCCCAGACTCACACCGGCGTGCGCTCCCTTGCCCTGCTCAAGGGATTTTGGGCTCAGGCCGGCTGGAACGTGCTCGGTCTGCTGGTGGCCAGTGTCTTTGCCTTCACCGAGCGCTCACGGGCAGCTGACCGTCCCCTCCTGCGGGCCAGCGTCGTATTGGCGGTGGCGAACGTGATCACATTCCTGACCAACTTCAAGTCCGGGACCGGTCTCAACGTGACGGTGCCGGTCGAGGCCTCGCTGGTGCCGCTGGCCGCCTGCGGGACGGTGTCCGCTCTGCGCAGGGCCCGGGCTGAGGGCCGCCTGAGCCCGCGGCTGGCCGCCGGCGCGTGTCTCCTGGGCACCGTCTTCACACTGGCCCAGAGCGTCTCCCTGATCGCCACCCCACACAACCCGGTCCCCTTCCTGCGCGCCTTCTCCGCTCCGGCCTGGGAGATCCTCATGACCCGTCCTCAGTTCGACGCCGCCGTGGCCGCCGCGCGGCACTGCCCACGCGGCGCCAGCTACGGCGGGGCGCCGCTGATCGCTTTTGCGGCCGGGCGCCGCCCACCCGCCGAGCAGCCGGATCAATTCCTCACCCTGCACTCGGTCACGCTGGCCGGTGTGGCGGCCGAGATCCGCGCCGCCCGTGGCGTGTGCACGTGAAACCGAGCCTCAGCTGCCGCCGAGCGCGGCCAGCACCTCGTCGTGGAGCAGCCCGTTGGTCGACACGCCATCGCCGCCATCGGCACGCGGCACCCCGTCGAGATCGGTGAGACGGCCGCCAGCCTCGCGGACCACGACCAGCACGGCGGCTAAATCCCAGAGCGAGACGCCGGGATCGACGGCGATCTCCGCCGCGCCCTCGGCCACCAGCATGTGCTGCCAGAAGTCACCGTAGCCCCGGGTCCGCCAGCAGCGCCCACTCAGCTCCAGCAGAGCACCGATGCGGCCCTCGCTCAGCCAGCCGTCGAAGTCAGAGAAACAGAGCTGGGCGTCAGCGAGCTCGCGCACGCCGGAGACCCGCAGCGATCGCGTGGTCCCATCCTCACGGGCAAACGCGCCCTTCCCGGCGCTGCCCCACCAGCGCCGGGCCAGCGCGGGGGCGGAGACCACCCCAAGGGTGAGCTCGCCCTCCTCCTCGAGCGCCAGGAGCGTGCCCCAGACCGGCACACCCCGTACGTAGCTCTTGGTTCCGTCGATCGGGTCGACAATCCAGCGGCGCTTGGCCTCCGCGCCGGCCTGCGCGCCGCGGGCGCCGTACTCCTCCCCCACGACATCGTCGTCGGCGCGCACGGCCGCCAGCCGCTGGCGCAGCGCGAGCTCCACCGCCCGGTCGGCCTCGCTCACCGGCGTCAGATCGGGCTTGGTCTCGACGACCAGGTCCTCGGCCCGGAAGCGGCCCAGGGTGATCTCGTCGGCTAGGTCGGCGAGCTCATGGGCGAGCGCGAGGTCCTCTTCCGAAGCGGCCACGGCGGGCATGCTACGCCGATACTCTGAACCGCCATGGCCGATCGAGAGCTCCAGGACGAGGCGATCCGCGTACTTCAGCGCCTGGTGCAGTTCAACACCGTCAACCCGCCCGGAAACGAGCGCGAGGCGGTCGATTACCTGCGCGAGTACGCGGCGCAGGCCGGTTTTGAGACCGAGGTGCTGGGCGCCACGCCGCAGCGGCCCAACCTGATCGCCGACCTGCGTGGCCCTGAGCCAGGTCCCACCCTGTGCTTCCTGGGCCACGTCGACACCGTCCTGGCCGATGCCTCGGAATGGCGCCACGACCCCTGGTCCGGAGACGTCGATGATGGCTACCTCTGGGGCCGGGGCTCGCTGGACATGAAGTCCCAGGTCGCCGCCGAGGCCGTGGCCGGTGTGGCCCTGGGCCGCAGTGGCTGGCGTCCGGCGCGCGGGACCCTGAAACTGGTGTTCGTCGCCGATGAGGAGACCGGCGGCGATCTGGGCGCCCACTGGCTGTGTGAGCATCACCCCGACAAGGTCCGCTGCGACATGCTCCTCAACGAGGGCGGCGGGGAATCCTTCGAGTACGGCGGCCGGCGCCGCTACGGGGTGTGCTGTGCCGAGAAGGGCATCTTCCGTTTCAACGTGACCGCGCACGGCGCCGCCGGACACGCCTCGCTACCCCGGACCGGCGACAACGCGTTGCTGAAGCTGGCCCCGGTCCTCGCCGCGCTGGCCTCACCGCCGGATGGCTACGCGGTCACTGAGGGACCCGCCGCCCTGCTCAGCGGACTGGGCGAGGATCCGGACGATCCCGGCGCCGCGCTGGAGCGGCTGGCCGCCACCGAACCCGGTCTGCGCACACTGATCGAGCCCATGTTCGGCGTCACCCTCACCCCGACGATGTCGAGCGCCTCGGGGAAGATCAACGTCATCCCGTCGCGCGCCCAGGTCCGGATCGACTGCCGAGTCCCGCCCGGCCTGGGCGAGGAAGCCGCCCGGGAGCGCATCCACCAGGTGCTGGGGCCGGAGAGCGATGAGCTCAGCATCGAATTCACTGAACGCGTGGTGGGCAACCAGTCGCCCGTGGAGAGCGAGCTCATGAGCGCCATCAGCAGCTGGGTGGCGCGCAATGACCCGGAGGCGAGCACGGTGCCGGTGATCCTCCCCGGCTTCTCGGATTCGCGCTGGTTCCGCGATGCGTTCCCGGACTGCGTGGCCTACGGGTTCTTCCCCCAGCGCCACCAGGGTCTACTCGATGCCGCGCCGCTTGTGCACAACGCCGATGAGCGGATCGACGTGCGCGACCTGGGCTTCGCCACCACGTTCTTCCGGGACATCGCCATCGAGCTGCTGGGCTGAGAGCCGGCCCAGCTCTCGAGTGGAGCGCGGCAACAGGGCCACGCCGAGCATCAGCAGCGAGAACAAGGCCCCGGCGGCCAGCACCAGACGTGCCCCGAAGGTGTCGGCCAGCGGTCCGGCGATCACGAAGCCGAGCGGCAGCAGGGCCAGCGAGCCCATCCAGTCATACGCGCTGACCCGGGACAGGGCCCGCGGCGGGATGTGCTGAGCCAAAGCGGTCTCCCACCAGATCTCGAACAGCGAGAAACCGAAGCCGGCCGCCAGGGCGCTGGCCACAACCACGCCGAGCGGGGCGTCGAGCGCGAACAGGATGCTTTGCGCGACCCAGCCGACGCTGAGTATCAGTCCGACCGCCAGCGGGCGGCGCGGACGCCAACGCAGTGCAGTCACCGCTCCGATCACCGCGCCTACCCCAGCCACGCTCTCGAGAACGCCGAACACACTCGCGCTGCCGTAGAGCGACCGCGCGATTGATGGCGCCAGCGAGTACCACTGGGCGTAGTCGGTGAGCATGACTCCGGTGAACGCGGCAATCGTCACCCAGACCCAGGGTCGGGAACGAACCTCGCCCCATCCCGCGCGCAGCGAGCGCAGGGTGGATTCGGTCCCACCCGTGCCGGCCGCGTCGCCACGCTCCCGGGGCGTGACCCGGATCAGCAGCCCCGCGCTGAGCAAAAAGCTGGCCGCATCG
The DNA here is from genome assembly GCA_963845575.1 of uncultured Solirubrobacterales bacterium. Lineage (GTDB taxonomy): Bacteria > Actinomycetota > Thermoleophilia > Solirubrobacterales > Solirubrobacteraceae > Palsa-465. The sequence continues at coordinate 77,913 of CAWJSN010000009.1, forward strand.
AGAGCGAACGCCTCCCCGGCACCCAGCCCGATCACCAGCAGGGTTCCGAGCGCGGGGCCAACGACAATGGCCAGGTTGGCCGTGGACTGCGTAAGCGCGCGGGCGTCCTGGATCTCCGCCTCGGGGATCGTCTGCGGCAGTAGACCCGCGAACGCGGGCTGGAAGAAGGCCCGTGCGGCACCGAACCCCATCTCGATCAGGACCATCGCCAGCACCGAGGCGCCTCCGGTGAAGATCAGCACCGCGAGCCCAGCGTGCAGGCCGGCCCGCGCCAGATCGGCACCGATCATGATCCGCCGCCGTCCCGGCCCACCCCAGCGATCGGCCCACACGCCGCCGAACAGGAGCAGGGCCACAAGCGGCACGGACTGCGCCGCCAGGATGAAGCCCAGATCGGCCGCCGATCCGGTGCGCTGGGTCACGTAGAGCGCAAGGGCGATGATCACCACCTGGTCGCCGACCGCGCTGGCGGACTGGCCCAGGAACAGGAAGCGGAAATCGGGATGGCGCAGAACGCGCAGGTACTTGCTCATCAGTCTCCATGGGGAGGCAGGGAAACGCAGCGACGATCGCAAGCGCCGACGGGCGCAGGCGACAGGTCAGGAAGTCAGCGTTTTCTGATGACGAGCATCATGGCCGAGCGTACCACCGCCGAACGACACTTTGGCGTCAATAGACTCAGCCCATGCCGACGGAGGTCTCCCCCCGGCTGAACCCCGACATCTTCCGTCTGCCGGTGGACCGGATCCGGGCCGGCTACTACTCCGACGCCTACTTTGTCTACACCAAAGAGCTGCTCGAGGCCGAGGGTGAGCATCCCCACGTCACCATGCAGGTCTTCCAGAAGGAGGACTCGGTGCTTGGGGGGATCGACGAGGCAATCGCCGTTCTGAAGACATGCGCCGGACGGATCGTGGACGGGGAGTTCGTCTCCGGCTGGGACCAGCTTGTGGTCCACGCGCTGCACGAGGGTGACCGCATCGCCCCCCGCGAGACGGTGATGACGATCGAGGGCGACTACACGCTGTTCGCCCACCTGGAGACGGTCTATCTGGGCAGCCTGGCCCGCCGCTCGTTGATCATGCACAACGTCAATGAGGTGGTGCGCGCCGCCGGCGGCAAGCAGGTCCTGTTCTTCCCCGCCCGACACGACCACTGGCTCGTCCAGACCGGCGACGGGTGGAGTGCCCACGTAGCCGGCGCGATCGGGGTCTCCACCGACGCGCAGGCCTCCTGGTGGGGCGGCCGCGGGGTGGGAACCGTACCCCACGGCCTGATTGCGGCCTACGGCGGGGACACAGTCAAGGCGGCGATGAAGTTCGCCGAGCGCTACCACGAGGAGATGAACATCACCGTCCTGGTCGATTTCGAGAACGACTCGGTGAAGACTGCACTCGAGGTCGCCTCGGCGCTCGGTCCGCGCCTGTGGGGGGTCCGACTCGACACCTCAGAGCAGCTGGTCGACCGCTCATTGTGGGAGGAGATGGGCGGTTTCAAGCCCACCGGCGTCAACCCTCGGTTGGTCGAGAAGGTGCGTGGGGCACTGGATGGCGCGGGTTTCCCCGAGGTGCGCATCGTGGTCTCCGGCGGCTTCACCGCGGCGCGGATCCGCGAGTTCGAAGCCAAAGGGGTGGCTGTCGACGCCTACGGCGTGGGCTCCTCGCTGCTGCGGGGCGAGAACGACTTCACGGCCGATGTCGTCCTGCTCGAGGGACGGCCCTGTGCGAAGGTCGGTCGCGGATATGCGCCCAACCCCAGGCTGTCGAGGGTTCAGTAGTGGGTCCGATCGGCCGATGATGGTCTTGTTCTGATGCTGACCGCTGCCGCCATCACCGGGACCACCACCTCCCACCTCTCCAATCAGCCGGTGCTCTACTCCGGCGGGTTTGATCTGGCCAGCACCATCCAGCAGTGGCTGCCCCTGATCTTCATGGGCATCCTCGTCGGCGCCGTGGTGATGCTGGTGCGGACGATGCCCCGCACGCGCCCGCAGGAGATCCGTCCCGACTCGACGCCCACGATCGCCTGGTCGGAGATCGCCGGTGCCGATGAGGCCAAGGAGGAACTGCGCGAGGTCGTCGATTACCTGCGCGACGCGCGACGCTTCAAGACTCTGGGCGCCAAGGTGCCCAAGGGCATCCTCCTCTATGGCCCCCCGGGCACGGGTAAAACTCTTCTGGCCAAGGCCGCCGCGCATGAATCGGGCGCGGTGTTCTTCTCGCAGTCGGCCGCCTCGTTCGTGGAGATGTTCGTCGGTGTCGGCGCGGCCCGCATTCGCCGCCTGTTCCGGGAAGCTCGCAAGCACGCTCCGGCGATCGTGTTCATCGATGAGCTCGACGCGGTGGGCAGCGCGCGCGGTCACGACAGCCGCGAGCACGACCAGACGCTGAACCAGCTGCTGGTCGAGATGGACGGGTTCACGTCCAGCGGAGATGTGGTCGTGATCGCCGCCTCCAATCTGCTCGAGAAGCTCGACCAGGCGCTCCTGCGCCCCGGCCGCTTCGACCGTCAGATCTTCGTCTCCCCGCCCGATGTCGTGGGCCGCGAGGCAATCCTCAGGGTCCACTCGCGCGGCAAGCCGGTGGCCGCCAGCGTCGACTACCGCCTGCTGGCCCGTCAGACCTCGGGCCTGACCGGAGCCGACCTGGCCAACATCTGCAACGAGGCGGCGATCAACGCCGCCCGGCGCTATAGCTCCGAGGTCGAGACCGAGGACTTCGACCATGCTCTGGAGAGAGTCATCGCCGGCATGCAATCCCGCCGGACGTTGACCGATCACGAGCGCCGGGTGGTGGCCTACCACGAGGCTGGCCATGCCCTGTGCGGCGAGCTTCTGCCCTCGGTCGACCCCGTGCACCGCATCTCGATCGTTCCCCGCGGCCAAGCCCTCGGCTACACCCTGAGCCTGCCCGAGGAGGATCGCTACCTGAAGACCCGCGAGGAGCTCATCGACCTGATGACCATGGCCCTCGGAGGCCGGGCCGCCGAAGAGCTGGTCTTCGGCTCGGTGACCACCGGCGCGGGAGACGACCTGCGCAAGGTGGCCGAGATCGCTCATGCCATGGTTCACGAGTACGCGATGGGCACCGGCTTCACCTCGCTGCGACTGGCCGACAACAGCGTCTCAGAGGCCACTCGGCGCTCCAGCGACCACGAGGTCCGCGAGCTGGCCGACGAGGCGATGCGCGCGGCCACGACGATCCTCGATCAGCACCGCCCGCAGCTCGACGAGCTGGCCGCTACCTTGCTGGCCCGGGAGGTCATGGAGCGCGACGACATCGGCCGGGTGATGAACGGGGTCCAGTCGGCCACCCCGGCCCGGGGCTCCAGCGCGCGCATCGGGCTGGCGGCAGCGACGGCGGTCAACCCGGCGCGACTGCCCGGCAGCTCCCGGGACTGAGCAAGCGCCCGCGGGGCGCCGGTATCCTCCCCGCCCCATGCTGTCCGCCATCGATCATGTCGGCGTTGCCGTCCCGAGCATCGACGCGGCGCTGGCTCTCTACCGAGACGCTCTGGGAATGCCACTGGTGCACCGGGAGACGGTCACCGAACAGGGAGTCGACGCCGCCCTGCTCGATATAGGCGACGGCCACATCGAGCTGCTCGCCCCGCTCGCCCCCGACACCGCGGTGGGCAAGTTCCTGGACCGTCGTGGCCCCGGCCTGCACCACGTTGCCTATCGCGTGGCCTCGGTGGAGGAAGCGCTGGCCGCGGCCCAGGCGGCGGGCATGCGCCTGATCGACAAGGAACCGCGGGTCGGCATCCGCGGTTCGCGCGTCGCCTTTTTGCATCTCGCCTCCACCGGAGGCGTGCTCACCGAAATCGTCCAGCCAGCGGAGGGACACTGACATGCCCGACAGACCCCAGAAGATCAACATCGGGTTCCTTGGTGGTCCCGTCCTCAGCGCCCGCGTCGCCCCCGATGAGCTGAGCAAGCTGCGGCGGGCGCTGGGTAGCACCGGCTGGCACGATCTGCGCGCTGATGACGGCCTGGTGGCGCTGGACCTCGAGAAGGTGGTCTACGTGCTCGTCGATACCGAGGGGCATCGCGTCGGGTTCGGGACCTGAGCCGGTCAGCTCCCGGGCTGATCCTCCAGCACGGACCGCAGGGCCCCGCGGCCCGGCTGGCCGAATGGCTCGAGGCGCGCGGCATCGATTACCAGCTGCATCGGACCTGGGATTCTCCGCCGCCCGCTGACGCCTCGGACTTCGCCTTCGTGGCCAGCCTGGGCTCCGCGCGCTCAGTCAACGACCGGGAGCCGCAATGGATTGCCGCCGTGCTGGAGCTGTTGCGCGACGCGTTGCGCGCCGAGGTGCCGGTGCTGGGGCTCTGCTGGGGCGGTCAGGCCTTGTCGGTGGCCCTGGGCGGTCGGGTCACGCCGGCGCCGATGCCCGAGATCGGCTGGCTGACCGTGCCCAGTCCCGACGCGGCCATCCCTGAGGGACCCTGGCTTCACTACCACTACGAAGCGTTCAGCGTGCCTCCCGGCGCCACCGAACTGGCCCGCAGTCCGTCCGGCGCAGCCGCCTTCCGTGCCGGGCGGAATCTCGGTTTGCAGTTTCATCCCGAGGCCACCGAGACCATGGGTGAGATCTGGGCTCACAGCGACCCCCAAATGTCCCTCCCGGAGATCCAGACCCTGGCCCGCGAGGGCGCCCGCTTCGGACCGGCGGCCCGCGCTCAGGCCTTCGCGCTGTTTGACGCCTGGTACGCGACGCTCTAGACGATCCGGTTGCGCAGGACGCCGATCCCCTCGATCTCGAGTTCAACCTCGTCTCCGGGCGCAAGCCAGCGGCCATCGTCGTGCTCGAGGATGCAGCCGCGGCCCACAGTGCCCGACCCGATGACTTCGCCCTGGCGCAGGCCGGGGGTGTTGCGTGCCGCCGCCTCGAGCAACTCCGTCCAGCTCCAGTGCATGCCACCGGTGCGTGAGTCGGTGCGCACCTCACCGTTGACGCGTGCTATGGCGCGCAGATCGAGATCGGCGGGCAACTCGTCTGCAGATACCAGGACCGGGCCCAGCGCGGTGGCAAAGTCCTTGCCCTTGGCCGGTCCTAGGCCAACGCTCATCTCGAGGCCCTGGAGATCGCGGGCGGAGAAGTCGTTCATGATCGTGAAGCCCTCAGGCTGTCCATCAGCGCCAATCACGCAGGCCAGTTCGAGCTCGTAATCCAAGCGCGATGTATCCGCAGGCTTGGGAATCGCCTCGCCGTCCCGGTACACCGCCCCGGGGTTGCTGAAGTAGAAGACGGGGATCTGGTACCAGGCCTCCGGGACCTCAGCCCGTCGGTTGCGCCGGGCGTTGACGATGTGCTCCTCGAAGGCCATGAAGTCTCGGATCGAGGGCGGGGACCCGTCCGGGTAGGGGCGTCTCATCGCTGGAACAAGGTGGAGAGCACCACCTCGGTAACGGTTCGGGTGACGCCATCGGTGGCCCTGATCCGCTCCAGCGCCAGCTCGAGGTCCTTGGTGTCCTTGGCCATCACGTGCAGAAGAGCGCTGGCCTCACCGGCCACGGTGTGCGCGGCGATCACGCCCGGCTCGCGTTCGACAGCGGCCTTGATCGCTCCGGCGGCCATGTTGCCCCGGCAATAGAGGTCGACGAACGCCTCGGCGTGCCAGCCGAAGGCCACCGGGTCCACGACCGCCGTGTAGCCGAGCACGATGCCGGCGCGCTCCAGGCGATCCACCCTCCGCTTGACCGCCGGTGCGCTCAGATGGACGTGACGGCCGATGTCCAGGAAGGAACGGCGGGCGTTCTCGCGGAGCAGCGCAACGATTGTCCGGTCTATATCGTCCATTTGGGGGTCTGGTGGGCATGGTACGCAATGTTCTGCTCTTGTGATGCCGTTCGCAGGCACGGATCATTGTCTAGTGACCACTTCAGCCATACAGATACCCCACGCCTCGACGCCCGAGGTGATGCCCGTCCACGGCATCGATCATCTCGAGTTCTACGTCGGCAACGCCTCTCAGGCGGCCTATTACTACACCCGGGCCTACGGTTTCACCGAGACCGCCTACCGGGGTCTGGAGACCGGTTCGCGGGACCGCGTCTCCCACGTGCTCGAGCAGGGTCGGATCCGGCTTGTCCTCACCGGGACGCTGACCGGCGAGGACGAGATCGCCGAACACCATCGTCGTCACGGAGACGGCGTCATCGCCATCGCACTGAGCGTTCCCGATGCCGCGTTTGCCTATGAGTACGCGGTCAGCCACGGCGCCCGGGGCCTGCAAACGCCGTACACCGAGACCGACGAGCACGGCACGGTGCACATGGCCTCGGTGGCCACCTACGGGGAGACGCGCCACGTTTTCATCGAACGCGCCGATTACCGGGGAGCCTTCCTGCCCGGCTACGAGGCCCGGGCCACCGCCGATCGCAGCGCCGATGGGCTGCTCGTGGGGATCGACCACGTGGTCGGCAACGTCGAGCTCGGCCACATGGAGGAATGGGTCCATTACTACGAGCGCGTGTTCGGCATGACCGAGCTGATCCACTTCTCCGACAAGGCCATCTCCACCGAGTACTCGGCACTGATGTCCAAGGTGGTCACCGATGGCTCGGGGCGCATCAAATTCCCCATCAACGAGCCCGCCCAGGGCAAGCGCAAATCCCAGATCGAGGAGTACCTGGACTTCTACCGTGGGGCCGGGGTGCAGCACATCGCCGTCTCGACCACCGACATCGTGAGCACCGTGGCCGAGCTCGGGGCGCGCGGGGTTGAATTCCTGCCCATCCCCGAGTCCTATTACGCCGACGTCCCCGAGCGGATCGGGGAGATCAAGGAGGACCTGGCCGACCTGCAGAGGCTGGGCATTCTCGTCGACCGCGACGAGGAGGGCTACCTCCTGCAGATCTTCACCAAGTCCGTGGGCGACCGGCCGACCGTCTTCTTCGAGCTGATCGAGCGCCACGGCGCACGCGGCTTCGGCGAGGGCAACTTCAAGGCGCTGTTCGAAGCCCTCGAGCGCGAGCAGGACCGGCGCGGGAACCTCTAGGAGCCAGGGAGCATGCGTTACGAGCGCCGAGGCCAGGTCCCCGACAAGCGCCACGTGGCCTTCCGCGAGAACGGCACGCTGCTGACCGAAGAGGTGATGGGGTTCGAGGGCTTCTCGGGCAACGAGTCGATCCTCTATCACCTCCAGACGCCGTGTCGGATTACCGAACTCGGATCGTTCACGCCGATCGAGCGCGAGGAATGGGTTCCCGACGCTCACGCCCATCGCCTGTTCAATTCCTCCCAGGTTCCGGCCGGCGGTGATCCCATCACCGGGCGGCAGCTGCTCATGTTCAACGATGACGTGGAGATCGCTGTCTGCCGCCCTCGCGAGGAGCAGTCGGGCTTCTTCCGCAACGGCGAGGGCGATGAGGTCATCTTCGTCCACGAGGGCTCGGGGGAACTCGAGACAACCTTCGGGACGTTGCCGTACTCAGAGCACGACTACATCGTCATCCCCCGGGGCACGACCTACCGGTTCCGGCCGGCCGACGATCAGCTCTGGCTGACCTTCCACACTCCGGGGGAGATCGAGACGCCGAATCGGTACCGCAACCGGTACGGGCAGCTGCTCGAGCATGCGCCCTACTCCCACCGGGACTTCCATCCTCCTGGCGATCTGGTCACCAATCGCGACCGCGGCGACTACGAGTTGACCGTCCGCGTACGGAGCGGCTACCAGCGCTACGGGCTCGATTACCACCCGCTCGACGTGGTCGGGTGGGACGGCTACGTCTACCCGTACACGTTCAACATCGACGACTTCGAGCCGATCACCGGCCGGGTGCACATGCCGCCGCCGGTGCACCAGACCTTCCAGGGCCCGAACTTCGTCATCTGCTCGTTCTGCCCGCGGATGCTCGACTGGGAGTCGGACCCCGCTCACCCGGCGATCCCGATCCCTTACAACCACTCGAACCTGCAGAGCGAGGAGATGATCTATTACGTCTCCGGGGAGTTCGGTTCCCGGCGGGGGGTCGATGTGGGATCGATCACGCTGCACCCATCGGGGCTACCGCATGGCCCACAGCCAGGGCTGGCCGAGAAGTCGATCGGCCAGCGCTGGACGGGCGAGCTGGCGGTTATGTGCGACACCTTCCGCCCCCTGCGCCTGACCCGGCTCTCGGCCGGCATCGACGATGGGCGCTACGCGCTGTCCTGGGCCGCGGAGGACTCGGCGGTGAGTGCCAGTGTTTGAGGAAGGCCAGCTCTACGCGCCGGTGACCACCGCCGCCGACGGCGCGGTGACCGTGCACCTGGACGAGGACCACCCCGGTTTCGGCGACCCCGAATACCGAGCGCGGCGCAACCAGATCGCCGCCCGGGCGCTGAACTGGGAGCCCGGTCAACCCATCCCCCATGTCGACTACACCGAGGCCGAACAGGATGTCTGGCGCACGGTGTGCGGCGAGCTGACCGCCAAGCACCAACGGTTGGCCTGCGTCGAGTACCGCGACGCCATGCACGCTCTGGCGTTGCCCACCGACCGGATCCCGCAGCTCGATGAGGTCACGACCCGCCTGGAGCCACTGACCGGGTTCGGCTATCACCCCGCCGCAGGGCTGGTTCCGTTCGATCAGTTCTACGGCTCGCTGGCCGACCAGATCTTTCACTCAACCCAGTACATCCGCCACCACGCACGCCCGCTCTACACCCCCGAGCCCGACCTCATTCACGAGGTCATTGGGCACGGCGGCCTGCTGGCCAGCCCTCGTCTGGCCGAGCTCAACCGCCTGGCCGGGCTGGCCGCGCGCCGCCTGGAGACCAAATCGGGCCGGGATTTCTTCGCCCGGGTGTTCTGGTTCTCGATCGAATTTGGCGTGCTCTACGAAGGCGGAGAGCTACGCGCCTACGGCGCCGGGCTGCTGTCCTCCTATGGAGAAATCGACGAGTTTCGCGGCGCGGAGATTCGCCCCCTCGATGTGGCCGCGATGGGCACCCAGGCTTACGACATCACCCACTACCAGCCGATCCTGTTCGCTGCGGATGGCATCGAGCATCTGCTCGAGGTGGTGGGAGGCTTCTTCGCCGATTGCGACGACGACGCACCGGCGAGGCTGGGGGCGGCGGTCGAAACCCGCGCTTGAGGGAGGGGGGTCTGGGGATAGGTGGTCGCGCGAGGCCGGGTGCTGCCCCTCGCGCGATCACCGCTGCCTTCTACAGTCTCCGGCCGTGTCCGCAGCACTCGACCTCGACCGCCGGCTACTGCTTCTCGCCCGTACCCGCGGCCACTCGCCCCGGGCCGACCGCGTAGTCGCCGCCTGTTCGCGACTCGGTGAACATGCCGCCTGCTGGCTGGTTCTGGGCGCCGGCGGGGCCCTGGTCGATAGCCGGCCGGGATCGCGCCGACGCTGGCTTGAAGGCATGAGCGTCGTCGCCGGGGCCTACGTGGCCAACTATGCGGTCAAGGTCACGGTGCGCCGGCGGCGTCCCGAGCTGCCCGGCCTGCCGCCCCTGACCTCCACGGTGTCGCAGCTCTCGTTTCCCAGCGCGCACGCCACCTCATCGTTTGCCGCCGCCTATGCCTACCGCGGACTGGCTTCCCCGCCCGCGCTCTACGGAGCCGCGCTGGCCCTCGCGGCGAGCCGCCCCTACCTCGGGGTCCATTACCCCAGCGACGTGGTCACGGGTGCGGTCCTGGGCACGCTGATCGCCGCGAGGTGGCCGGCATGCCGATGAAGGTCGGCATCGTGGGCATGCCCAACGCGGGCAAGTCCTCGCTGTTCACCGCGCTGACCGGCGTGGCCGCCGAGGCGGCCAACTACCCGTTCACAACCATCGAGCCCAACGTGGCCATCGTGCCCGTGGAGGACGAGCGCCTGAACGCCGTCGCCGAGACCGTCCGGGCCTCCAAAGTCGTCCCGGACACGATCGCCTTCCACGACATCGCCGGGCTGGTCGCCGGCGCCCACCGGGGCGAGGGTCTGGGTAACCAGTTCCTGGCCAACATCCGTGAGACCGACGCGATCGTTCACGTGGTCCGCGCGCATCGCGACGACAGCGTCGTTCACCCGGAGGGCCGCGTCGATCCGCTGGCCGACATCGAGACGATCGAGACCGAGCTCATCTACGCCGACCTCGAACAGGCCGAGCGTCGCCTGGACCGCGTCGTGCGCACCGCCCGCGGCGGTGATCGCCACGCGATCGCCGAGGAGAAGTGGGTCCGTGACGTGATCGGGGCGCTCCAGGCCGGACGTCCGGCCCGGACCGTGCCCGCACCGCCAGATGCCGCTGATGCGGCGGCTCTGCTCTCACCGCTGACCGCCAAACCGGTCCTGTTCGTGGCCAACGTGGACGAGGGCTCAGGCGAGGTCCCGCAGGACATCGTCGAGCACGCCGCACAGCAGGGCGCCCAGGTGGTCGCGGTCTCGGCCCGGCTCGAGTCCGAGCTGGGCGAGCTGGCCGAGGAGGACGCGGCCGCGATGCGCGAGGATCTCGGACTGGCCGAGTCGAGCCTGCAGACGGTCGTCCGGGGTGCCTTCTCCCTGCTCGATCTGGTTGCCTTCTTCACCGCCGGTGAGGACAAGCCCGCCCAGTCCTGGCATCTGCGCCGTGGTCTCTCGGTCTGGCACGCGGCCGGGCAGATCCACTCTGACATTCAGCGCGGCTTCGTCCGCGCCGAGGTGATCGGCTGGGACCAGCTCCGCGACGCCGGCGGCTACGCGGGAGCGCGGGACCGAGGCACACTGCGATTGGAAGGCCGCGATTACGTGGTCACCGACGGCGACGTGATCACGGTCAAGTTCACTCCGTAGAGCACTGCCGAGGCTCAGAGCTCGGCCAGCGAGTCGGCCGCCTCCAGGCGCTCGGCCAGGCGGTTCATGCCGTGGGCCCGCGCCGCCGCGGCGCCGGCGTCCAGGTCGGTGGGCCGATCCGGCGGGCGCCGCACGGACGGGGGACGCAGGGTGGCGATGTCGCGGAAGGCCCGCAGCTGCTCGGCGTGCTCGGTCAGCGCGGCGGCGACCCGGGGGCGCTCCTGGCCGGCGCCGGCGATCGCGCCCTCCAGAGAACCGTGCCGCTGCAGGAGGGCGGCAGCGGTTTTGGCCCCGATCCCCGGGGCGCCGGGCAGACCGTCGGAGGGATCACCGCGCAGCGCGATGAAGTCCGGGACCAGCTCCGGTGTGATGCCGTAGCGCTTCTGCACTTCGGCCGGATCGACGTCCTCGAAGCCGCTGGCGCCCTGCTTGAGAAACACGACACTGACCCGGTCCGTGGCGCATTGGTACATGTCCCGGTCGCCGGTCATGATCAGCCCTTGGCCGCCGGCCTGCGCCTCGGTTTCCCCCAGGGCGCCGAGCAGGTCATCGGCCTCCAGGCCGGGCTCGGACATGCAGCTCCAGCCGAAGGCCTCGAACAGCTCGGTGGCCTGGTCAAACTGCCACTGCAGATCGTCCGGGACCGCGGGCCTCTGCGCGTGGTAGCCGGGGTAGAGCTCGACCCGATAGGCCGCGGCCTCATCCCCGAAGCAGACCACGATCGCCCGGGGATCACGGTCCGCGGCGATGCGCAGGATCAGGTTGACCGCCCCGAGCAGGGCGTTCACCGGCCGCTCAGCGGTGCCGGTGATCGAGTCGGGCAGGGCGTAGAAGGAGCGGTAAAGGACGAAGGGGCCGTCGATGGCCAGCAAGGGGCCAGGCATAGCCGGCCAGCCTACCCGTCGGGAGCGCCGGCCCCATGCCTCGCTGCAGGCTGAGCATCGCGCTCAGCTGCTGATGGGCCGCGAAGCGTTGAAACGCAGCGTTGTGCTTCGTGAGTCCGACCGCGGGCCCATTGAGGTGGAGCGTCTGAATCCGGTAGGTGCCCGGGCCCGGAAGCACCGCGCTGTAGCGGCCGCGAGCGCCGAGGTGCGCAGGGCGGATGGTGCGCCAACCGGCGCTTGCGAACGCCTGGAGCCAGAACGTCGTCCCCGCGCGAGCAGGGAAGACGCTGCCGGTAACCCGGCCCGCGGAGAGGGTGGTGGTGATGGTGGTGAACGAGGCGTAGGTGGTGAGCAGACCGAAGGCTCCCTGGAGGGCTCCGCCGCTCACGGTGCTCGTGCCTCGGGTGCCGGAGACCGACGCCTGGATGATCCGCGGCGAGGCGCCGTGCTGGGTGACGGTGATCCCGATCAGCTTTCCCTTCAACAGGCTGCCGAGCTTTCGTGCGGCGGCACCGATGCTCAGCTGCTCACTCCACTGATGGTAGGGGTCGCCGCCGGCGCTGTCGTACGGGTCGCTGACCCCGCGCAGCCATGGTTCCGGGCTGGCCCCGGGCCAGACGTTCTGGATGCTCTCGGTGTGCCCCCCGGAGCTGGCGAAGAAGTAGGTAACCGCGGGCTGGCCGCCGTAGGTGACGATCTGGCCGCGGGTGGCCGCCACGGCGGCATCGGTGGGCGGCGTCTCCGCGCCCACGCCGCCGTACATCTGCGAGCGGGTATCGGCGTACAGGTCGTATCCGTTGCCACCCACGGTGGTGGTGATCGCGTAGGTGCGGGCCGCTACGGCCTGCGCCTGGAGCGCGGCCGCGGGCCAGCCCGAGGGCATTTCGGCGGCCACCACGCCGCGGAGGTAGTCGTCCAGACCGACGGCATCCACGGTCTGGACCCCGCCGGCGCCGTCAGGGCGGAACTCCAGCGTGCCGCGATACGTGCCCAACCCGGGGACGGTCAGAGGGGCCGCTCCGGTGACCGTGAAGGGTGCGGCGAAGGTCGGGCCAACGCGCTTGCCGTCGCTGTTGGTGATGGCCAGCCGGCCGCTGGACATTGCTGTGACGGTGTAGGTCTGGGCAATCTTGAGGGGGGTGGAACCCGCCGCCGTGGCGCCGGAGAAGGACGCCTTGCCCGTGGTCAGGAGCACTCGCACCACGCGGCTCGGATTCGTGGTGGCCAGCGAGACGCCCTGGTAGTAGTGGGCGAGAATCGACTGGTAGCTGGCCCCGTGCCGGGCGTACCCGTTGGCCCCGTACTGGCTCATACCGATGCCATGGCCGTTCCCGCCACCGCGGATGTAGAACGTGCTCGCCGCCTGGGCGCGGGGTGTAGGAAGCAGGGCCAGAGCGGCTACAGCGGCCACGCCGACCCAGAGGCGGCGGAGTCGGACCAGGTTTAGATACGGTGCCAGAGTGAGCAAGCGAAAAGCTTCCGATGTTTTTGTCGAGTGCCTCGAGGCCGAGGGCGTGCAGTACGTGTTCGGCATCCCCGGGGAGGAGACGCTGGATCTCAATGAGTCGCTGAGCGACTCCTCGGTGCAGTTCATTCCGGTCCGCCACGAGCAGGGCGGCGCCTATATGGCCGACGCCTACGGGCGTCTGACCGGCCGCGCCGGCGTGTGCCTGGGAACGCTCGGTCCCGGAGCGACGAACCTGCTGACCGCGGTGGCCGACGCCTTCCTGGACCGGGCTCCCCTGGTGGCGCTGACGGGTCAGTCCGACCTGGAACGGATGCACAAGGAATCACACCAGTACATCGACCTCATCGGCATCATGCGCCCGGTGGTTAAGTGGAATGCACGAATTTCCAGCCCGGAGATCGTGCCCGAGGTGGTGCGCAAGGCCTTCAAGGTGGCCGAATCGGAGAAGCCCGGGTCCACGCACCTCGAGCTGCCCGAGGACGTTATGGGCCAGCCGCTGGACGCCTCCCCGCTGCCCCGCCATGCGCCGGTGCGCCCGGAGCCGGGGCTCAACGAGCTGAGCCGGGCCACGGAAATCATCATGGGAGCTGAGAACCCGGTCATCCTGGCCGGCAACGGAGCCATCCGCACCCACGCCAGCCGTGCCCTGCGAGCCTTCGTGCACACCACCGGGATCCCGGTGGCCGAGACCTTCATGGCCAAGGGTCTGATCGACTACGAGGATCGCCATGCGCTGGGCACGGTCGGCCTTCAGTCCCGCGACTACGCGATGGCCGGCTTTGACGATGCCGACGTGGTCATTGCCGTCGGCTATGACCTGGTCGAGCACGCCCCTGAGCACTGGAATCCACGGAGCGACAAGCGCATCGTGATGATCGACACGGTGGCCGCGGAGATCGATGAGTTCTTCATCCCCGAGGTGGAGCTGGTGGGCGACATCCCCCATGTGCTGGCCCGACTGGCCGCCGGCTGCGAGCGCACCCCGCCGGCGCTCGCGGGCTCAGAGCGGCTCCGCGAGTTGGTCCTCGGGGCCCTGAACGAGGCGCGCCACGACGACCACTTCCCCATGCGTCCACCCCGGATCCTGTACGACCTCCGCGAAGCGCTGGGCCCAAACGACCTGCTCGTGTCCGACGTCGGTCTGCACAAGCTGTGGATAGGTCGCATGTTCCCCGCCCACGAGCCAGGCACGGTGCTGATCGCCAACGGACTGGCGGGGATGGGCTTCGCGCTGCCCTCGGCGATCGCGGCCAAGCTGGTCGATCCCCATCGCCACGTGGTCACGGTCAGCGGCGACGGTGGCTTCCTGATGAATTGCCAGGAGCTGGAGACGGCGGTGCGGCTGAAGACGCCGGTCGTCAACGTGGTCTGGGAGAACAGCCAGTACGGCTCGATCGTCTGGAAGCAGGACAAGAAGTTCGGCCGCCACTTCGGCGTCGACTTCGGCAACCCGGACTTCGTCAAGCTGGCCGAGGCCTTCGGGATGCCCGCCTGGCGCTGCGCCAACGCCGATGAGTTCGGTGAGCGGCTGGCTCAGGCAATGGCCCTGGACGTCCCCTCATTGATCGTGGTCCCGATCGACTACTCGGTCGACGTGGCCATTTCTCGCGAGTTGGGGACCGAGACCGTAGCCACCTAGGCTTACGCTGCGCGGGAGGCGGTGCCCGCGCCCAGCGCGAAGGCGACGGCGGCGATCACCGCCTCGGGTTCACGACGGAGCTGGTCATAGGTGAAGCGGAGCACGGTCAGGCCGGCCGCCCGCAGGTCGCGATCCTTGCGGTGGTCATGCTCGAAAGCGCGACGAGTCGAGTGGAACCGGTAGCCGTCGATCTCCACGGCGACGCGCTGCTCGGTCCACAGGAAGTCGACCTCGTAGCCGGCTTGCCTGACATTGACGCGGGGCGGTGGGCAGCCGGGCGCTCCGGAGCAGCTCGAGGAACAGCTCCTCTGCCTGCGACCGGGTTACGGTCGAGCCGTGCTGACGCCTGAGGAGGGCGGCCAGGGCCGGAGTGCCGTTCTGGCCCTTGGCCCGGCGCAGGAGCTCGGCCAGTTCTTGGGCGCGGATGATTCGGGCCACCAGTGCCCGGTCGAAGGCCAGCTCGAGCTGGCGCGGCGCAAGCAGCGGCGCCAGGTCAAGGAGAGTGCGGGCCGGCGAGGTCACGGGTAGGCCCTCACGGACTTGAATGTCCTTGTTGATGAGGCTGCGCGCGCGGTGCAGGCGGAAGCCCGCAGCCCGGGTGCGCGAGGCTTCGGGAACCGTCACGTGGATCTGGCCATCGCCGGAATCCATGGGCCTGATGTCCCACAGGGCTGCCGCCGTGTGATGACTCAGGACCGCCCCAAGCCCGGCAGCCAGCAGCGCAGCGGTCGCCTCGCCCAGCTCGACTGGACCCGGATGGCCGACGGCGAACACTCCCCGCTGCATGGGAAACAGCAGCTGACGATGGACCAGCCGGTCAATGACTCCTCTGCTCAGCCCTGCCGCCAGCAGTTGACGCCGGGACACGCGGCCGCGCTGTCCTTGCGCGATCGCGGCGATCCGTGCCTCCCAGGTCCCCGAGACGTGCAGTTTTGCACTCACGCCCAGCACCTCGACGGCGTGCGTGCGTTTGGCCTCGCCCTGCGTGTCCGTTTGCACGCACGACCGTGACCGCGCGGGCGTGCGTGCAGAACTGCGTGTGCTGCGCGGGCTCGGAGTCGGGGTCACGCCCCCCACATTGGCGGCTGAACGGCCTCACACCCTCCCCAGCCGCCGTTTTTTCCACAACCGCGACTGTTCTGTGGCGAGGCGCTACAGGTTGCCCTGGGCCATCTTGCGCAGGTCCATGGCCTTCTCGTAGGTCTCCTCGTCGACGCCCTTCTCGTATGCCACCTCGCGCAGCAACCGCCCCGACGTGGCGGCTTCTTTGACGATCTCCGCGCCCCGGTCGTAGCCGATGTAGGGATTCAACGCCGTGGCCGCCGCCAGGGTGGATTCGGCCGAGCGGTGAGCACCCTCCTCGTTGGCCTCGATGCCCTCGACGCACTTCTCGGCAAAAGCACGCGACGTCGCGGCCAGAAGGCGAATCGACTCCAGCAGGTTGCGGGCCAGCAACGGCACCCGGACGTTCAGCTCGAAGTTGCCCTGCATGCCGCCGATGGTGATCGCGGTGTCATTGCCGATGACCTGGGCGGCCACCTGGAGCACCACCTCGGGCAGCACCGGGTTGACCTTGCCGGGCATGATCGAAGAGCCCTTCTGAAGCTCGGGCAGCAGCAGCTCGCCGAGCCCGGCCCGCGGGCCTGACCCCATCAGCGCCAAATCATTGGCGATCTTGGTCAGCGAGACGGCAATGACCTTCAGGGCGCCGGAGAGCTCGACCAGGGCATCGCGGTTGCCCTGGGCCTCGAACGGATCCTCGGGACCACGGATCTCCAACCCGCTGGCCTCGGTCAGCCGCGCCCGCACCCGGGGGGCGAACTCCCGGTGGGTGTTCAGACCGGTGCCGGTGGCCGTGCCGCCGAGCGGAATCTGCGCCACCTGGGGCAGCGCCCCGCGGACGCGCAGCGCGCCCAGGCGGATCTGCGCGGCATAGCCCGAGAACTCCGAGCCGAGCGTCACCGGCACCGCATCCATCAGGTGGGTGCGCCCGGACTTGACGATGTCCTTGAACTCCTCGGCCTTGGTGGCGAAGGCCTGTTCCAGCCGCTCCAGTGCCGGGAGCAGATCGTTGGTGGCCTCGTCGAGCGCAGCCAGGTGAACGGCGGAGGGGAAGACGTCGTTGGAGGACTGGCCCATGTTCACGTGGTCGTTGGGATGGACGCCTTCGCCGGCCAGGTTGGCGATCACCTCATTGGCGTTCATGTTGGTCGACGTGCCTGAGCCGGTCTGGAAGACGTCGATGGGGAATTGATTGTCGAATTCACCCTCCGCCACCCGGTCAGCTGCGCCGGCGATCCGCTCGGCCAGCCCGTCATCGAGTAGATCCAGCTCGCCGTTGACCCGGGCCGCGGCGCCCTTGATCCGTCCCAGCCAGCGCAGGACGGGAACCGGCACGGTCTCTCCCGAGATCGGAAAGTTGCTTACCGCCTTGGTTGTCTCTCCACCCCAGAGCTGCTCGCTTTCCTGCACGCCCATGGACTGTCCTTTCACTTCGCGTTTGCTGCTCTCAAAGCTACTCGCTTCACCCTGTCAGCCGCAGAACGAGATCAGCTCGCGGGCCACGGCCACGGGGTCGTCGTAGGCGATCAGGAAGCCGGTCCCCGGCAGCGTTCTCAGCTGCGCGTCGGGCAACAGGTCGAGAGCCTCGGAGGCAGGCTGGAGTGGATGAGCGAGATCCGCGTCGGCCCAGAGCAGCAAGACGGGCATTTCCATCTTGGGATAGGCGTCGAGCAGTTGCGTCTGCGCCGCGACTGGCCACCGCCGCACGAACTTTGCCCAGGATCGAGCCCGGTTCCCGTTGCCCCCCACATCGGCGAACGCATGGCGGACGAGGTCTCGCGCCTCCTCACTGCTCTGGGTTGAGAGTCGCGGGCCCAGCGAAGGCCGGAAGACCAGCCGCGCACCATGGGCAAGCAACCGGTCGAGGCCGGGGAGCGCCCCCAACCGGCAGGCGAAACGCCACGCAGCCCGCTTGGCCGGGAACTCGTCACGCCGGTGGAGCCGGTTGGGCATGATGACCATGCGACGTGGCTCAAGACGTCCCGTTCTCACCGCCAGCAGGGCGAGCTCGGCACCGAAGTCATGACCGGCCAGCATCGCCCGCGGTCCGCCCACCTCCCGGCAGAAACCGGCCATGACGTCGGCCAGCCAGTCCGGGCTGTAGGAATGCCGCGGACGATCCTCGGAATCCCCGTGCAGGGGGAGATCGGGCAGCACGACGCGAAACCGCGCCGAGAGCGGCGCGACGATCGGTTCCCACTCACGATGCGAGAGCCCGAGCGAATGAAGCAGGACCAGCGCCGGCCCGGTTCCGGTCTCGCGATAGGCGACCCGTGAGCTGTCGGGGTGGTGGTACAGGCGCAGCCGCATGCCTAGTGGGTCTCGCCGGAACATTTCGCCGGGAAGGGCGAGCTCCGGGGGTCGTCAGACAAGGAAGCAGGAGCCGTGGCGCAGCAGCGCTGCGCAAGGCTCCGATGACGCCGCATGGCGGCCATCCGGAGCCGCCACAACCGGTGGAATGTTCCGGTGGGAGCCACTATATGATCATGCCTTGTCCACGGGCCTCTGCGCCGGGACCCGGGCCGCACTTCCGCGACCATCCGCCAACGGCCGGTGGAGCTTTTTTGACTGGGCGGTTCGCTGGCCGGTCAAGAGTGCCGCGAACCTGGACAAACGTCGGCATTTCGCCTACAGAAGACCGCAGACGGTGATCTTCGCTTCAAAAGGTTGTGCAATACCTGACTGAGGTTTGCGGAGGTTTGGCAAATAAGGCTGAAATGCGGCCATGAACGAAAGCAACGGGAGCCCGCTGGGTCTGTCGACCTCGCAGGCGGCACAAGCTCTGGGTGTCTCGCTCGGCACGATTCGTCGCTGGTCGGACATGGGCTATCTGCAGTCCTATCGGACGCCCGGGGGCCAGCGCCGCTTCAGTCGAGATCAAATCGAGAAGTTCGTCGGTTCGCTCGAGCAGCAGAGCAGTGATACCAGCGCTGAGCGCAAGGCCGGCTGACGCCGGCTGAGTTCGAGTCGGACTGATCAACAGCAGGGACGTCGAGGCGGTGCCGGGAGGCCCTTTGGGGCATGCTCTCAGCCGCCCGCTCCGGCTTCCCTGATCCGGCGCTCCATGTCCAGTTCGGTGTCGAAGTCGGCCAGGTCGGCGTGTCGATATTCCACGCCCTCACCGGTCAGCAAGCTGGCCAGCACCTCGACGTAGTGGGCATCGAGCTGGGAACCGGAGACGCGACGTAGCTCCCGCAGGGCCTCGAACGAGCTCATGCGGGTGCGGTAGGTGTCGCTGGCGGTGAGGGTGTCGTAGACCTCGGCCACGGCGATGATCTTGGCCAGCTCGGGGATCTCCTCCGCGGGCAGGCCGGCCGGGTACCCGCGTCCGTCGATGCGCTCGTGATGGGCGATGATGATCTCCGCCACCGGACCGTACATACCCAGGTCCCGGAGCATGTCGGCACCAAGCTCGGGGTGACGTTGAATCGCGGTCCAGTCCTCTTCGGTCAGCGTCCGGCCCCGCTCGGCCACGCGATCGGAGAGCGCAAAGTGGCCGATGTCATGGAGCAGGCCGGCCGTGTGGGCCAGCTCGCAGTCCGCCTCGCTCATTCCCACCGTCCGAGAAATGTCCTCGGCGAAACGGGCCACCGCGGCCGCATGACGCGCGGCCCGTTGGTCACGGATGTCCAGCGAGCGCATGAGGCCGGCCAGCACCCCCCAGGACAGAGAGACATACTGCTCCGAACGCGCCCGCGCCCGCTCGACGAGCGCCAGCATGTAGGTGAGCGCAAAAACCGCGGTGAGGGCGAAGGCGATTCCCACCAGCCCGAGCCGCAAATAGATGCCGGCGCCGGCCACGGCCAGGACGAGGTTGACCAGCAGGCTCGGAGCGTGCGAGCGCAGAGTCTCCAGAGTCAGGGTGCGGCGGCCGTTGAGGACCTGGCCATAAAAGGCGGCAATGAGGAAGTTGAGGCCCAGTAAGGCGATCCCCGCCAGACCGACGACTGCGTAGAAGGCGACATCACTGCGGGGGTGACCTGGCTCCAGTGCGCGCACGATGTTGCCCGCCACGAGCGCCGGGGCCATCATCGCGAGCAGGTTGCTCACCAACGCAACCGGTCGCGTCTTGATTCGAATCGAGGTCGCGACCTCGGCCAGAACTCCGATCGCCGCCGCGTACGAGGGTCCCAGGAACGCCGCGGCAAGCGCGATCACGATGACCGACGCAGATACGGACACGGCGACTCGCCCACCAAGGTCGATCGCGGCGCCGCCGGCGACGACGGCCGCGACACCAAGAACAATCCCGAGTGACCAGCTCGCGCCAGGGCCAGGTCGGGCCTGTAGAACCGCAACCACGACGCAAGCGAGAAGGCCGCCGACGAGGACAAGCATCGGCGACCGAAGCCAGGCAAAACCGCCACGCAGTGGGCGCGCCATTGATCAATCCTACCCGGCAGCTAGACCGACGCGACAGATTAGTTATTCCGATACATCATGCAGCACCTCCCTCCCTCCGGTGCAGCGCAGTTTGGGACCAAGTGCAAGGCTTAAGCGATCCCCAACAGGGCCTTACCTAATTCCCGTGCCGGTGCGCTTCTACTCGCGTCACCGCACCAATTTCCGGTCGCTTTTGGCCTTAATTTCGTGCAATTTTATGCTCCAAGGCAGCACTTAGCAACGCGGGACTCCAACTTCCTGGACAAATGCGGTATTTGAAGACCAGCGAGGCGGCGGCGCTTCTGAACGTGAGCCCGAACACGCTTCGCGCTTGGGAACGCCGGTTCGGCTTCCCCAAGCCTCAGCGTTCTCCCGGAAAGCATCGTCTGTTCACCCACGGCGAGGTGGCGGCGCTGCGCGATGCGCTCCAGGAGGGCCTGTCGATCTCCTCGGCAGTTTCCCGCGCGCGCGAGGGGCTGGCTGCCGATGCCAACTCACTGATCGGGGCCCTCGTGTCCTACGAACGCGAGCGTGCCGACCACGCGATCGAGGCCGCTCTGGCCCTGCGCTCGGTCGAACGGTCCGTCGAAGAGGTGCTCCTGCCCACGCTGGAGGAGATCAACAAGCGCTACGGGTCGGAATCCGCCGCCTGGGCCTTTGCCTCTCACTGGGCGGCCGACTGGCTGCGCCGGGCAACGCGTCTCTCTCCCCCGCCGGTGCGGCCGATCTCGATCGTCGTCGGGGATGCCTCCCGCGATGAGCTCGATCCCGATGCCCCGTATATCCGCGCCCTGGAACTGTTCTGCTCTCGCGCCGGCGTCAACGTCCTCGGCCTCTCGGCCCGTGGCGTGGCCGGAATCGGCGATGCGGTGGCCATCCACCGCCCCAACCTGGTGGTGGTCGCCGGATCGCACCTGGATGACGACAGCGTGGCCCGGTGGGCCTACGCCATCCGTCTCGCCGCCGGCGCGATGCCCATTGCGGTCTATCGCCGCGGCGGTCCACGGGTGCGGATGCGGACCACCGGGGCTCGAGTCCTGCCCACGGGGGCCAGCCTCGCCCAGGCCCGCATCGTAGAAATGATCGAAGCTGAGGGCAGCCTGCCCAGCGCAATGCCGGAACCGGGAGGGATGGCCCGCCGGGCCAGCTTTTGAGCCTCCGCACACACCCGGGCCGCCCCAGGGACGACGTCGTGATGGATAGTCCTTCTCCGCGAACGAGATCGCCCAAGATGCAAGGTGAGGTGCGGTCGTTGCACATTCTTGCCGATAAAGGCATAACTCTCCCTATGAATGGCATCAGGACAAACGCGGCTGCAGTGATGCTCGGCATCAGTCCGAACACGCTGCGCAGTTGGGAAAGGCGCTACGACTTCCCCAAGCCTCTGCGCTCCGCGGGCGGGCATCGCCAGTACTCGCTGGGGGAAATTGAGTCCCTGCGGTTGACCCTGGCCGAGACGCACAACGTCTCCTCGGCCATCTCCCTGGCCCGTGAGCGCGGTGAGGGTCCCTCGACCTCCTCCCGGCTGGGCGCAGCGTTTGCCGAGTTCGATGAGGACACGGCGAACCGGCTACTCGAGGAGAGCCTGGGCCTGCGTTCGGTGGAGCGGACCATCGAGGAGGTCCTGCTCGAGGCGGTCAAGGCTCAGCGCGAGCCCGACGTGAGCACGGTCGAGTACGAGTTCGGATGGCGCCACGCCACCGGCTGGCTTTCCGCACAGCGACGGCTCGCCCCGCCGGCCTCACGCCCTGAGGGCGTGATGATCTTCGATGCCTCAGCCCCCTGCGACCTCGACGCACTGCACGCACAGGCGCTCGAGGTCATGCTGCGCCGCGCCGGTCTGCGCACGTTGTCGCTCACCCCCAACATCGATCTGACTCGCCTCGGCCGCGCCCTGCGGGCGCTCGAGCCACGGGCTGTCGTCCTTACCGGGCGCCGGGTCTCACTGGACTCGATCGGACGGCTCGTCTACGCCGTCCGCTCGGTGACCCGTGAGGTGATGGTGTTCGATTACCGCGGCGCGGTTCCGGACACGGGCGCGAGCACGGTCCATCGGCTCGGCGACGCACCGGTAGCGGCGCGAGACGCGCTGCTGGCCCGGCTGAACCCGGCGCAGGCGGACTCGAGCTCGCGCCTGAGCTCGGTTTCGGCCGCGCACCGCAGCGCCTAGGTCGTCGCACCGCAGCGCATAGGTCGTCGCACCGCAGCGCCTAGGTCGCCGCACCGCAGCGCGCAGGTCGTCGGTCCCCGGGCCGGGGGTTCCTAGAATCCGCCGCCCATGTCCACGCCGCACCGCCCTGTTGACGCCCGCGCGTCATTCCCGGATCTTGAGCAGCAGGTGCTCGAGCGCTGGCGCGAGCGCGACGTCTTCGCCCAGTCGCTGATCCGTCGTGCCGACGGACCCCGCTGGGGCTTCTACGAGGGACCGCCGACGGCCAACGGCGCCCCGGCCACACACCACGTCCTCAGCCGGGTGTTCAAGGACATCTTTCCCCGCTACCGGACCATGCGCGGCTACCGCGTGGAGCGAAAGGGTGGGTGGGACTGCCACGGGCTCCCCGTCGAGCTGGCCGTCGAGGCCGAGCTCGGCATGACGGCCAAGGAGGACATCGAGCGTTATGGGATCGCCGAGTTCAACGCCCGCTGCCGTCAGAAGGTACTCAGCCACGTCGAGGACTGGAACCGCCTGACCGAGCGGATCGGGTTCTGGATCGACCTGGATGACGCCTACCGGACGCTGGACCCCGGCTATGTGGAGTCGGTCTGGTGGGCCCTGAAGGAGATCGACCGGCGCGGCCTGCTCTACGAGAAGCTGAAGGTCGTCCCCTATTGCACCCGGTGCGGGACGACGCTCTCGAGCCATGAGCTCGGCCAGCCCGACGTTTACCGCGACGTGGTCGACCCCTCCGTGTATGTGCGCCTGCCGGTCACGACTTCAAGCGGGCGTGCCCAGCCGGATGACGAGCTACTGGTCTGGACGACCACCCCGTGGACGCTGGTCTCCAACGCGGCGGTGGCCGTTGACCCCGAGCTGAGGTATGTGCGCGCCCGCACGCCTGGCGGCCCCGTGCAAATCCTCGCCGAGGCGCTGGTCGACAAGGTCCTGGGTGAATCGGCGGAAGTGCTCGACCGCTTCCCCGGCGCCGAGCTGGTCGGGACCGCTTATGAGCCCCCGTTCGACTTCATCCCCGGCGAGGCCTACGGCCCCCGCGGTCACACCGTTCTCCCGGCCGACTTCGTCACCGCGGAGGACGGCACCGGGCTCGTCCACACCGCGGTCGCCTTCGGCGAGACCGACTTCCGACTCGGCGAGCAGCAGGGCCTGATCGTGGTCAACCCGGTACGGGCCGACGGGACCTACGACGAGCGCGTCGGGCCGTACGCCGGACGGTGGGTCAAGGACGTGGACGAGGACCTGATCGAGGACCTGCGCGCCCGCGACCGGGTCCTGCGGGCCGAGCCCTACGAGCACTCCTACCCCCACTGCTGGCGCTGTCACACACCGCTCATCTACTACGCCAAGCCATCCTGGTACATCGCCACGAGTCAGATCAAGGATCGGCTGCTGGCGGCCAACGAGAGCGTTACCTGGCATCCCGAGCATGTCAAGCACGGCCGGTTCGGCAAGTGGTTGGAGGGCAACGTCGATTGGGCGCTGTCGCGCGAGCGCTACTGGGGCACCCCGCTCCCGGTCTGGCGCTGTGAGCAAGGCTGCACGCGAGTGGTGGGCAGCTTGGCCGAGCTGCACGAACTGTCGAACGTGGAGCTCACCGATCCCCACCGGCCGTTTGTCGACGAGGTCACCTTCCCGTGTGAGAACTGCGGGCAGGAGATGCGGCGCGTGCCCGAGGTGATCGACGTGTGGTTCGACTCGGGGTCGATGCCCTTCGCACAGTTCCATGCCCCGCATGAAGACCTCGCGCATTTCGAGCAGCGCTTCCCGGCCGATTTCGTCTGCGAGGCGCTCGATCAGACCCGCGGTTGGTTCTACTCGCTGCTGGCCATCTCCGCGCTGCTGTTCGACCGCTCCCCGTATCGCAACGTGGTCTGCCTGGGGCTGATCCTCGATGAGCAGGGACGGAAGATGTCCAAGTCGCTCGGCAACACGGTCGAACCGTGGGAGGTCATCGACCGCTACGGCGCCGACGCCCTGCGGTGGTACTTCTTTACCTCGAAACTGCCCTGGGACGGCTACCGGTTCTCCGTGGAGACGATCGGCGAGGCGGTCCGGCAGTTCCTTCTCCAGCTCTGGAATACCTACGGTTTCTATGTCCTCTACGCGAACGCCAACGGGGTCGCCCCGGGGACCACCGGCGCCGAGCCGAATGAGCTTGACCGCTGGGTGCTCTCGCGCTTGCAGGCCACCGTGGAAACGGTGGGCGAGCGCATGGACAACTTCGATGCCACGTTCGCCGGCCGCGCCATCCAGGAGTTCGTTGACGATCTCTCCAACTGGTACGTGCGCCGGTCGCGACGGCGCTTCTGGGACGGCGACGCTGCCGCCTTCGCGACGTTGCGCGAGTGCCTGGTCACCGTGGCCAAGCTGATCGCTCCCTTCACGCCCTTCATCGCCGATGAGGTCTACGACAACCTCGACGGAAGTGAGCCAAGCGTTCACCTGTGCGACTACCCCGAGCCGGGGACGCGCGATCGCGAGCTCGAGGACGCCATGACCGTGGCCCGGGAGACCGTCCGCCTCGGTCTGGCCGCCCGCGCCCAGGCAAAGCTGAAGGTCCGCCAGCCGCTGCGCGCCGCCGTGGTGGTGGCGACAGGTCGCGAGCGCGAGGCCATCGAGCGACTGGCTGAGATCGTCCGCGAGGAGCTCAACGTACACGAGCTCCGCTTCGTTTCCGAGGCCGATGAGCTTGGGGAAGTGGAGGTCAAGCCCAACTACCGCAGCCTCGGTCCCCGGTTCGGGCCGCAGATGCCGCTGGTGGCCGCGGCCGTGGCCGGCCTGGATGCGGCGCGGGCTGCCGCCGCACTCCGCGACGGCGGCTCCGTCTCCGTTTCCGTGAACGGGCACGACCATGAGCTGAGCGCCGAGGATCTGCTGGTGAGCATGAAGCCGCTGGCGGGCTACCAGGTGGAGCGTGAAGGCTCACACGCCGTCGCCCTGGGGCTGGAGATCGACGACGAGCTGCGGGCCGAAGGCTGGTCCCGCGACATCGTCCGAGCGGTCCAGAACGTCCGGCAGTCTTCCGGCCTCGAGGTCTCAGACCGGATCGTGCTGACGCTGGAGGGGGACGACAGACTGCTGTCCGCCGCCCGCATCCATCAGGACTACATCGCCGGCGAGGTACTGGCCACCGAGGTCAACTACAGCGAGCCGCCGGATGGCGCGCCGATCATGATCGACGGCGCGCCGCTGAAGATCGGCGTCAGGCGCGCTTAGGCGAGCGCGGGCTCGAGCTCTTCCTCGAGCTTCTTCTTCGGATAGGCGCCGATCACGGTCTTGGCGACCTCGCCGTTCTTGAACACCATCAGCGTCGGGATCGACATCACGTTGAACTTGATCGCCGTCTGCTGGTTCTCGTCGATGTTCAACTTGACCACCTTGAGCGCCTCACCGCGCTCGCCGGCGATCTCCTCGACGACCGGAGAGACCCGGCGGCAGGGTCCGCACCAGGGAGCCCAGAAGTCGACCAGCACGGGGACGTCGGACTCAATCACCTCGGCTTGGAAGTTGTTGTCGGTTACGTCGCTGACCGGGCCTGGCATTTATTTCTCCTTGTTGGTACTTCAAAAAGTATAGCGATGTATTCAGCGCCTCAAGGGGGGCCAGCGTATCGGTCGGCGCGGCGCGGTTTCGAGACCCGCTCTGCGGCGCGTCGGAACCCCTGGTGGCGGCTCCAATGACCACTCCTTGGACACTAAGCTGAGAGGGGTGCCGGACCCGACCAACAGCGAGATCGCCGCCGCCCTGGACGAGCTGGGCGACCTGTACGAACTGGACGGGGCGATCGTGCACCGGATCGTGGCCTATCGCAACGCGGCCAAGGCAGTCCGGGAGGCGCCCGTCTCGGTCAGCGGGCTGGCCCGGCAGAACCGGGCTACCGAGCTGCCGGGGATCGGAGCGACGATTCAGGAGAAGGTGATCGCGCTGGGTGATGACGGGGTGATCCCGGCGGCGGCCAAGCTCCGGGCCAAGTTCCCCTCGGGCCTGCTTGAGATCACGCGCCTGCCCGGGCTCGGTCCCAAGCGGGCGCGCCGCCTGTTCGAGGAGCTCAACGTCGATTCGCTCGGGGCGCTGAAAACGGCCGCCCAGTCCGGCCAGATCCGCACGCTGAAGGGCTTCGGACCCAAGGCCGAGGACAGCCTCCTGGCCGCGGCGTTGGCGGCCGAGGCGGCCAGGGAGGATGAGACCCTCAACGGCCGCGGGCAACGCACCGTGCTGGACCGCGCCCTGGCCATCGGGGAGCAGCTGATCAACCTCCTGCGCGAGCATCCGGCCAGCGACCGCGTGGAGCTGGCCGGCTCGGCACGGCGCATGACCGACAGCGTGAAGGACCTCGACATCATCGCCACAGCGCACGACCCGCGGGCCCTGGCCCAGGCGGCCAGTCAGCTCGAGCTCGTCGAGACGGCCCAGAATCCCACCGAGTCGGGCGTCCGCCTGCGCACCCACACCGGGCTCAAGGTCGACCTGCGAATCGTCGCCCCCGATCAGTTCGGAAACCTCATGCAGCACTTCACCGGCTCCAAGGAGCACAACGTCGCCCTGCGCGAGGCGGCGGTGCGCAAGGGGCTGCACGTGTCCGAGTACGGCGTGCTGGACGACGCCACCGGCCAGACGCATCGTTGTGAGCGTGAGGAGGAGGTCTATGGGCTGCTCGGCCTGGACTACATCCCGCCCGAGCTGCGCGAGAACCGCGGCGAGCTCGAGGCGGCCGCCCACCACACCCTTCCCGCGCTGATCGTCGCCGAAGACCTGCGCGGCGATTTGCACTGTCACACCACGGCCTCCGACGGTACAGCCTCGATCGAGGAAATGGCCCAGGCGGCACGCGAGGCCGGGTATGAATATCTGGCCATCACCGATCATTCGGCCAGCTTCGGCTTCGGCGACGAGGTCTCACCCGAGCGCCTGCGCGAGCACATCGAGCGCGTCCACGCCCTGTCAGAGACCGAGGCTGCGGGCGGGATCAAGCTCCTGGCCGGCTCGGAGGTGAACATCCTGCCCGACGGCAGCCTGGATTACGACGACGAGGTGCTGGCCGGGCTCGACTGGGTGGTCGCCTCAGTGCACTCCTCGTTCGCAATGGACTCAGAGACGATGACCGCACGCATCGTGCGGGCGATCGAGAATCCACTGGTCGACGTGATCGGTCATCTGTCCGGGCGCAAGATCGAAACGCGGCCGCCCTATGCGTTTGACTTCGAGGCCATCCTGGCCGCGGCGGCCGCCACCGGCACCCTGCTCGAGATCAACGCCAGTCCCAGCCGCCGGGACCTGAACGACGTCTACGCCCGGGCCGCGGCGGCGGCGGGAATTCCGATCGTGATCGACTGTGATGCCCACCGCACGGGTGGCTTCAGCGCGGCTCGCTACGGCGTGGCCACGGCTCGGCGGGCCTGGCTGGGACCTGAGGCGGTGGCCAACACCAAGCCGTGGAGCAAGCTCGAGCCGCTCCGCCCACGCCACCGGCGCTAACCGCAGCACCGGCCGCAGCCGGCGGGCACCGGGGCCGGCGGCGCTGGAGCGCTCAGGTATCGCGGCGCAGCAGCAGAACCGCGGCGATGGCGATCGACAGCGCGGCGTAGCCGGCGAACAGGGCGAGTCCCACCCATGGGTGCAGCGTGTTCGTGTCGGGGTTGATCGTCCACACTGCGCCGCCGGCATTGCTGGGCAGATACGGGCTGATCGAGTTGCTCACGCTGGAGGGCAGCAGATCGAGAATCGGCGGCAGCATGAACATGATCCCGACCAGCAGCGCGATGCCGCCTGCGGTATTGCGCACGATCGCCCCCAGCCCGAGCCCGAACAACCCCATGACGGTCAGGTAGAGCGCAGCGCCGAACAGCGCCCGCAGAACCCCGGGGTGCGAGAGCGCGATGTTGAGGTGGTGACCGGTCAGGACCGCCTGGCCGATGAAGAAGACGGCGAACACGGCCGGGAGGCTGATAGCGAATGCACAGGCCCCGAACACGATCGCCTTGCCCCACAGGACGGGGAGACGGCGCGGGACGGCCGACAGGCTCGAGCGGATCATGCCGGTCGAATACTCGGCGGTGATGGTCAGCACGCCGAGCACGCCAAACGCCAGCTGAGCGAAGTTGACCCCGGCCAAGCTCTCGCGCAGGGGATGAAAGCGCAGACGGTCATCGGGGCTCAGGTGCGACCAGCGCGATTCGAAGATGACGCAGGCCAGGATGCCGATCCCGAGGATCAGCAGCAGGGCGACCAGCAGCGTCCAGCGTGTGGAGCGAACCGAGCGCAGCTTGGTCCATTCCGAGCGGTTGACGCGGCGCTGCGTAACGCGGCCCAGCGCAGCGGCGTTGGCGCTCACGGCACCGCCGCCTGGCTCGGCTCAGCCAGTCCCCGTTTCGCCGTGGAACTCCACCGAGTCACGGGTGAGCTCCATGAATGCTTCCTCCAGCGATGCGGTCTGGGGACTGAGCTCGTAAAGGACGATGCCGTGCTCGGCGGCCGTGGTCCCGACCTGTTCCGAGTCCAGGCCGGTGACCTCGAAAACTGAGGGTCCGACCGGGTTGACCATCACATCGGGCCCGGCGATCAGCTCGGTCAGCCGCTCGGCCTGCGGAGAGCGGACCCGCACACCTCGCTTGGACGCGCGCTGGACAAAGTCCTGGGCGCTCATGTCGGCGATCAGCTTCCCCCGCCCGATGACAATCAGGTGCTCGGCGGTGAGCGCCATCTCGCTCATCAGATGCGAGGAGACGAACACGGTGCGACCCTCGGAGGCCAGGGTCTTGAGCAGCCGGCGGACCCACTGGATGCCCTCAGGGTCAAGTCCGTTGACGGGCTCGTCGAGCATCACCGTGCGCGGGTCGCCGAGCAGAGCGGACGCGATACCCAGGCGCTGGCCCATACCCAGGGAGAAGCCCCCGGCCCGTTTGCCCGCCACCTCGCCCAGACCGACCATGTCGATCAGCTCGGACACTCGCTGACGCGGGATACCGTGGGTCTGAGCCAGGGCGAGAAGATGATTGAGCGCCGAACGTCCGGTGTGAACCGAGCGCGCCTCGAGCAACGCCCCCACTTCGTGCAGCGGTGCGGCGTGCTCCCGGTAGGGCCGGCCGTTGACGCGAGTGTGGCCGGAGTTGGGAGCGTCGAGACCGAGGATCAGGCGCATGGTCGTCGACTTCCCCGAGCCATTGGGACCCAGAAAGCCGGTGACCACACCGGGCTGGACCTCGAAGCTGAGGTCCTCGACGGCGGTCTTCTCTCCGTAGCGCTTGGTGACGCCGGAAACCTCGATCACGCGTCGCCCCAGCCGAGCATGTCTGTCATATACCTAGTATCGCTAGGTTTTCTAAAGACCAGCTATGCGGATCATCAGCGACTTCGGCTGCGTGCGCTCTTGGCCCTTCGCGGAGGCGGAGGCGGCGGTTTGGAGCGGACCGACGACGGTTCGGCGGCCCGCGGCGCCGGCCAGGACTCGCCCTGAGGACCCCCGAGCCCCCACCAGCCGCGTTGAATGGCCACGAACCACAGCAGTCCGAGCAGACATAGGACCAGGGCGACAAAGAAGTTCAGCCGCAGGCCGAGGACGTGATGCGAGTAGTCGATCCGGAGCGTCTCCTCGAAGATGCGAAAGGCTGAATAGCCCGCCACGTAAAGGGCAAAAACCCCCGGTGGGCGGACTCGGCGCCTCTGCCCCAGCCAGATCAGCACGCCGGCCAATAACAGATTCCAGATGATCTCGTAGAGGAAGGTGGGCTGAAAGGTGGCGTACTGGAGATAGCCCGACGGTCGATGGGCCAGGGAGATCTCCAGGCCCCAGGGGAGCTTGGTCGGCTTGCCGAACAGCTCCTGGTTGAAGTAGTTGCCGATCCGGCCGATGGCCTGCGCGACCAGCAGGCTGGGGGCGACCACGTCCATGAAGCGACGGAGCTCGGCCCGGGTGAGGCGTCGGCCGGCCACCCAGAGGCCCACCGCGGCACCGCCGGCGATGCCGCCCCAGATGCCCAGCCCGCCCTGCCAGATGGCGAACACCCCCCACCAGTGATCGGGCACCTGACTCGGGGTGGTGATGATGAAGTAGATGCGCCCGCCGATCAGCCCGGCGGGGAAGGCCCACATCGCCACCTCGTAGACCAGCTCAGGATCACCGCCCTGGCGCCGCCACCCCCAACGGGAGATGAAGATTGCCGCCATGACCGCGAACACGTACGCGATCCCATAGGCGTGAAAGAAGAACGGCCCGAGGCTGAAGCCGTTCGAAGATGGGCTGGGGATGAAGCCTGGAGTGAGCACGCTGGCCCTCATCGTGCCAGCAAACGAGGCAGGACGCCCTCGGCCACCGTCCGGTCCACCGCCGCCCGGCTGAACGGCTCAAGCAACTCAGCGGCTCGATGCGCGTAGCCGGGAAGCGGCTCGTCGAGCGCCACACGCAGCGCCGCGGCGAGGTCTTCGGAGACCAAACGCGGGTCCAGCGACCGGGCCAGGCGCAGGGCCGGATAGGCCCCAGGTGCCGGGGTGGTGACCAGCAGGCAGCCATCAGCCAGCGCCTCCAGCGGCGCGATGCCGTAATCCTCCCGGCGGGGGGCGGTCAGGAAGACGCGTGCTCGGCGCACCAGCGCCCGGTAGAGCGCCGGCGCGAGCCGGCCGGTGAAGCGCACCCCTGGCGGCGCGGAGTCACGCTCGATCCCGGCCACGACCAGCGTCTCGCCCTCCCGCCGGGCTCGGGCCCAGGTGTCGAGGATGTGGTCCAGACGGCGCTTCTCGGGGTTTGCGGCGTAGGCCAGCACGTCGATGTCGCGGACCTGAGCCGGTGGGCCTGAGGGGGAGACCGGAACAGGCACGGTGATCGCGGACGGGCGATCCTGCGCGCCAAGTCCCTGGAGCGAGTCCTCGGCCATGGTCAGCACCAGCGGCGCGGCGTGAAGGCGGCGTCGTTCCACCGAGCGCTGCCAGAATCCGTGGCGACCGGGCCGGTTCTCGGCGGCGACGGAGTCCAGCCAGATTGCCCCGGGCAACGGCCAGAGCAGCGCCGCGGTGATCGAGCAGTAGACGACGGCGTCCGGGCTGAAGTGAGCAATGCCCCGTTGCGCCGCCCGTCGCGCCGCCCACGCCTGGGCGAAGTCGGTGAGCGCGAAGGTCCGCACCGGGCGGCCCGGTCCGGTACTGACGAGCTGCACCCGGGCGCCCGCCCGCGCGAAGGCGTCGGTCAACTCTCGGGAAGAGGAGCCCCATCCGGTTGTAGTGCCGAGCGTGACGATGAGCACCGCCGGTGGGGTCTGCACAGCCATAGCGACGCTGGGCCACTAGCCGCGGGGCCGGGCCGCGCCGGCGCTCGAAGCCCCATTCAGCTCCATCAGATTAGAGCGAAACCCCGGTGTGCGCACGAGCTTGATGGGCTGCAGCGGCGAGGTGCGTTCCACGTAGAAGCGGGCCCCGTCGCGCTCCTCGATCGCCGTCACAGCGGAGGCTTGGCGGCGCCAGCCCAGAGCCCAGATGAGCGCAAAGCCGGTGGCAATGGCCGGTACCTGGGGCCGCAGGAAGCCGATCACGCCTGCCCCCAGAGTGCAGATCAAGAGCGGCCAGAGACGATTGAGCACGGTCCGAGCCGGGTCGACCTCCGGCAGCGAGGTTCGCGTCTTGGCGCTGGCCAGGAGGCTGGCGATGGGCGAACTTGTCTGCGCCCGGCGGCCCAGCCACAGGCCGATCGCGCAGCTGATGACCCACCAACTGGCGGCCACGGGAACCAACAGCGAGTCGCTGCCCTCGACCGCCCCGACCAAGGTGATCGCCGCCAGCAGGCTGGCCGCCGCTGCGCTAAGCAGCACCGTGGTCCGCAGGAACTCCGCAAAGCGCAACGGACCGGCTCAGTCGTGGGCCAGAACAGAGAGCAGTTCCGACACCCCGTCCGTCCCGTCGACGACCACGTCGGCGTTCTCCACGATCGCCGATGGTCCCTCGTCAGACCTGACGCCAACCCTGACCGAACGGACCAGACGCCCCTCCTCCACCAGCTCGCCCAGGGCCCGGAAGGCGTCGATGTCAGTGCTGTCGTCACCGACGTAGAGCGCCGATTCGACCCCCTCGCCGGCCACGTCGAGGAAACTGCGGATCCCCTGTCCCTTGTCCATTTTGACCGGGGGTCGAACCTCGAGGACCTTGCGGCCCCAGTGGGTACGCAGACCCGCATCCCGCGCCTTTTCGGCGATCGCGTCGACCGCGGCTCGTGCCGCCTGCTCGTCCGGCGCGCCGCGCCAATGAAAGGCGACTATGGCCGCCTTGTCCTCCAGGCGGATGCGGAGCTTTCGCGTGTCCGAGGTGTCGGCCTCGCGCCCAAATTCCCTTATCCGCTGGACCCAGTCCTCAATCCCGGGGTCCAGCACGGCCTCGGTCCAGCCGGCCCGAAGCAGCTCCACACCGTGCGATCCGAGGTAGGAGATTGTGCCCACACCGACCATCGCCCGGGCCTCAGAGGCGCGGCGACCGCTTACGCAGGCCACCAGTCGGTAGCGGTTGGCCACGGCCTTCAGCAGCTGACGCGTGCCCTGGGGCACGTGGGCGTCAGAGGCGTTCTCGACGATGGGCGCCAGTGTCCCGTCGATGTCCAGCAGGATCGCGCTGCTCTCGGGATTGGCTCGCAGCGGCGCGAGCGCCTCGGATAGGAGCGCTGACGACACGGCCCTAGTATGCCTGCTCGGGACGGCTTGACCCAAGCTGCAGGCCGGCTGACAGCTAGCATTCACCCGCCATGTCAGAGTCCGCACCAGGACAGGGATACGCGGTCTCATCCATCGATCAGATGGGCGAGGGCCCCGGGTTCCGCAAGGTCCGCCGACATCTCGGTGTAACGGCGTTCGGCATCAACGCGATCGTCCTGCCGGCCGGCTACGCCACCGGGCTTCACTTTCACGAGCAGCAGGAGGAAACCTACTTCGTGCACGCCGGCACGGTGGAGTTCCGCTTCGGCGACGGCACCAACCACACCCTCGGGCCGGGCGGCCTGGCCCGAGTGGATCCGGCCACCCATCGTGGAATGCGCAATGTGGGCGATAGCGAGGCCGTGGTGCTGGTGGCAGGTGGCAAGGACGGCTACGTCGGGCGTGACGGACAGCCAGGCGGCGATAACCCGCGCGGCGGGCCGCCCGGGGCCTAGTGGGCGCGGCCGGAAGTCGTGCGGCACCGAGAGTGGTCATCGGTGGATGCGCAGCCAGGACGCAGGATCCGTGGCGCAGCAGCGCTGCGCAAGGCTCCGAGGACGCCGCTGCGCGCCGCCGAGGGCCGCTCGAATGACGCAGGACTCGCGGACGGGTCCACTACCTAGCCCACCTAGCGGGCGCGGGAGCAACGCTGTCTGAACCTCCCCCGAGCGGGGCACCGGTCCTGTTGCTGCACGGACAGCCGGGCGGGGCGCGGGATTGGGACCGCGTCGTGGCGGGGATTGACGGTCGGGCCCGGGTCATCGCGGTGGACCGCCCCGGCTGGGACGGGCGCAGCCAGCCCCGCGACCTGCCCGGCAACGCCCGCGCAGCGTTCGAGGCCCTGGATGCCGAACGGGTCGGCAAGGCGACCCTGGTCGGCCACAGTCTGGGCGCGGCGGTGGCGCTCTGGGCCGCGGCCGAGCACCCCGAACGGGTAGCCGCCCTGGTGCTCGCTGCCCCCGCGGCCAACCGGGCTTCCCTCGCCGCGCTGGACCGCTGGCTGACCATTCCGATTGCGGGCTCGCTGACCAGCG
The DNA here is from genome assembly GCA_963845575.1 of uncultured Solirubrobacterales bacterium. Lineage (GTDB taxonomy): Bacteria > Actinomycetota > Thermoleophilia > Solirubrobacterales > Solirubrobacteraceae > Palsa-465. The sequence continues at coordinate 111,980 of CAWJSN010000009.1, forward strand.
CTGCAGCGTTGACCGGACTTGGCCTGGCCCTGAGCGCGGCTCCGCTGCGCCGGCGGATCGCCCGGCGGGCCCGGCTCGAGGAGACCTACCTCCAGGACAGCGCCCGCGTGCTGCTGAGCTCGCGCGCGCGCCGTGCCTTCGCCACCGAACAACGCTCGCTGGTGCGCGACCTGCCCCGCCTGGAGGAGAAGCTGGAGGCGATTCGGGCGCCGACCTTCATCCTGACCGGCACTGAGGACAGGATCGTTCCGGCGCCGGCCCCTCGGAGCCTGGCCGAACAGATCGCCGGGGCGCGCCTGGTCGAGCTGCACGGGGCCGGACATTTGCTCCCGCAACTTCACGCTCAGCAGCTGGTCGACGCGGTCATGCTGGCCCTGGCGGCAACCACGACGGCCTGAGCACGCCCATCGCCACCGGTGCCCGGACACTTTCCGGGCGGTCCGCCTACAGCCGCTCGGCGCGAAGTAACGCGACGTTCATACCGTTGTAAACCTTTTCAACCCGGTTACCGATCTAGACTGCGGCCCCGTGGAAGCCATTCCTGAGCGTGTTGACGCGAGCCCACAGCCCATGGACGTGACTCCCCTAGAAGCGCTGGGCCCCGAGGCCCCGAGCCTCGAGGAGCCTCTGGCTGCCCCGACTCGCTCGCGAGCGCGCCCCCGATTGGCCGCGCTGAGCGTCACCCGCCAGGACGTCCTGTTCATCACCGCCATCTACGTGGCCACTCGGGGACTTCTGCTGCTCGCCGCCTACCTGCAGAGCGCGATCGGACACCACGACTTCCTCCACGAGCTCTCCAACTGGGATGGCCTTTGGTACCGCGAGGTGGCCAATCACGGCTACCTCAACCACGTGTCATACGCCCAGACCACGCTCGGCTTCTTCCCCCTCTTCCCCCTGGCCATCTGGCTGCTGGAGCCGATCATCATGCTTCCGACCGGGTCGGATGCAATTTGGGCTGCGTCAGTGGCCGGGGCCGCCATCTCCATGATCGGGGGGGGCGTGGCCACCTACTTCGTCTACCGTCTGGCGACCGGCTGGTGGGGTCGGGAGACGGCCCGTAAGGCCACGGCGCTGTTCATCATCTTCCCGGGCTCGGTGGTCTTTTCGATGGTCTACTCCGAGGGGCTGCTGCTGCCGCTGGCCGCTGCCTGCCTGTTGGCACTGGAGCGCCGGCGCTGGCTGCTGGCCGGCGTGCTGGCGGGCTTCGCCACTGCGGTGCAGCCGACGGGGCTGGCTCTGATTCCGGTCTGCGTGATCTCGGCCGCGCTCGAGCTCCGGCGTCAGGGCTGGAAGCTGAGCACGCTGCGCCGGGTGATCGTGGCCCCGATCCTGTCCACATTCGGGATCGCAGCGTTCGCCATCTTTCTGTGGTTGTGGACCGGTTCACCGTTGGCCAACTACGAGGCCCAGCACCACGGCTGGAGCGAGAAGACCGACCCGCTGGCCATCGTCCATCTGATCACCACGCTGTTCAGTGAGGTCAGCTTCGATCACTTCAACAAACCGACCATCAACCTGAATCTGGTCGTCGGCCTGATCGGCGCGCTCCTCCTCATCTGGACGCTCGTCCTGCTGGTGCGAGAGCGCCACCGTGTCTCCGTCGAGGCGATGGTCTGGACGGCCGGTATCAGCTTTCTCGCCCTCACCTCCGAGTATGTCCCCCCGAACCCACGCATGCTCATCACCGCTTTCCCGGCGGTCATGGTCGTGGCCCGCTACGTCCGCGGCCGGGCATGGTCACTGGTCCTATGGGGCAACGGGATCCTGCTCATTGTGCTCAGTGTGTGCACCTTCTGGGGCACCACGCTCCGTCCCTGAGCTGACCGCTCAGCCAGTCCGGTGATGACCGGGCAGCAGGCGGACGTGGATCGCGCTGGCGTAGCCGAACTGTCGAGTCTGACCGTGGCCGAAGGCCAGCTCCAATCGGGTCTGGAGAGCCAGAAAGCGAGCCCGGTTGGCCCGTGACGGTGGCGGCCCGTCGGGCTGGCCCTCGTGACTGGAGACGAACCACAACCGGCGACACGAGGCTCCGCGGCGCCTGATCTGACCCGGCGTGAGGGTGGCGTAATCCTCGACGTAGGTGCGCACGGTGCCGAAGCGCACGACGGGCAGGATCGGGCGGGGCAGCGGTGTGCCGCGATCGGACCGGCGGGCAAAGTAGTACTGGAATGCCATCCGCCCATCGGCCGGATAGAAGGCCACACAGTCCCCAGGGTGCGAACGGCCAAGGACGTAGGCACTGGCCTCGCGCCACGGCTCCGGTGAGGTGCCGTAGCTGGGCACGACCTGCGCGGCGCGGAAAACGACCAGGATGGCCAGCACAGTCCACGCCACGCGTGGCGAGAGACGGGGGTGACTCAGCCCGGCACCGAGCAGGATGGCCACCGCGGGCAAGGACATGAGCAGGTTGCGGGGGAGGAACAGCGGCTGGAAGACCAGCGAGTAGATGAGAGTCAGCAGCACCGGTACCAGGATCCAGCTGAGGATCAGCCCGGCAGCCCAGGCCTGACGGTCGTGGCCCGCCGGCCGGAAAATGGGCAGCAACGAGGCGGCGGCGGCGATCAGCAGCACGATGGTGAGCACCAGCAGCAAGGTCGTCGTGGCGGTCGCGTGGAAGCTCGGCTCCAGCCCCGCCGAGGTCAGCGATTGGAGAACCTGGACGTCAATCTCGCGAGTGGGACGCGGAACCCAGAACAGTTGCCCGGATCCGCGCCCGGCGGCGAGCACGATCAGCGGCAGGCACGCGACGGCCATGGCCCCCAGGGACAGGATGAATCCGACCAGCTGCCGCCGCTGAGAACCCGAAAGCAGCATCAGGAGCTGGGCAGGGATGACCAGCACGGCGACAAAGCTCGAGTAGGTAGCCAGGCTCATGAGCACGGCATAGGCAATCCAGCCGGTTAGCCGCGAGCGCTCGCGCAATGAGATGAACACCAGGTAGGCCGCGGAGACAAACGCCACCATCAGCGCGTAGCCGCGGGCGTTCTGAGCCCAGAAGATGAGCGGCAGGCTGACCGCGGCCAGGAGACCGGCGCTCAGCGCCGCCCGCCGGCCGAACAGGCGTAGAGCAATGGTTGCGGTGAAGGCCACCGTGGCCACCGAGGCCAATGCCGAGGGCAGCCGGAGAACGAGGGTGCCGTTCCCGAACCAGCTCATCAGCACGTGGAGCACCAGGTAGAAGCCCGACATGTTGCCCCCGTCGTGGGCGATCGCCGAGCCGAGCTTGGCCCCGCTCTGCGCGGCGATGGTCACCGTGGCCGCCTCGTCGAAGCCGAGGCTGCGGGTGGTGATCTCAAAGCAGCACAGGACCAGGGCCAGGAGCGCGGGACCGATCACGGCCAGGCGGTCACGGGCGGGATCGAGAGCCGCGGGTACGCCGGCGGCGGCCCGCCGAGCGTCGCCGATGGCTCGATCGACGGAGTTCGGGTGGCGGCGGCGGTCATCCGGCGCGCACCACGTGGGAATCCGCCGCGCCGAACCAGGTCGAGCGCGGCCCGCCGCGCCCACCAGCTGCGCGGCCGCCTAGGCCGCCGGCCGCTCCGCGGTGGCCGCTCCCCCGTCCGCCACGCCGCGAGTACCAGAACAGTCCGGCCAGCGCGAGGTAGACGGCCATAACGGCCGGTGCGCTGGGCAGGGGCAGGGCGAGGATCCCGTTGGGCTTGATCAAGAAGACGCTGACCACGATGGCCAGAACCAGGGCCCCGGAACGCTGCGGTCCGGGGCAGGCGCCGAGCAGGACGGAGCCCCAGATCAGGTACCAGGGCCACGCGGCGGGACCGCCGACCGCGGCCACGCAGGAGCAGGGCTCCGAGGTACAGGACCAGCCTGGGGATGCGTACGCGGTACAGCAGCCACAGCCCGAGCACGCCGGTGAGGCCGGTGCTCACTCCGGTTAGGGCGGCCTCGAGGCTGCGCGAGTTGACCGCCACCCCGGCGTCATGCAGCAGCGAGGCGATCGTGAAGCCGATCCCGGTGGCCGGCGTGATGGCCAGCCGCACGCGGGCCGGCGAGGAGAAGAGACTGCCCGAGAACCAGCTCAGCCCGAGCCCGGTGACCAGGCTGACAGCCGCCAGAACCGCAGCCGCGATGAGGACGCGCGCTGAGCATGAACCGGAGCGCGCGGCCGCTGGCTGTGGGCTCCTCGCGCGCCCAGGCGACGGCGATGAAGACCGCTCCGGCCAGGGCCGGGAGCTTGACCGTCGCCGCCAGCGCGCATAAGGCGATCCCGTTGAGCGGGCGGCCCTGAACAGCAACGGTCACGCCGGCGAGCAGGAGCCCGGCCATCAGCACGTCGTTGTGCCCGGCGGCAATCAGCTCGAGGAGCAGCAGCGGGCTGAGCAGGACCAGCCAGGTGGCCCGCGCGGGATCGGCGCCCAGGGCCTGGGCGAGCCGGGGCAGATAACCCGCGATCAGCGCCACCCCGACCAGCTCGAGGGCGCGCACGGCCAGAATTCCCACCACCAGATGCGACCCGGTGACGGCCACGATCACGCTCATCAGGCCGAGGAACAGTGGGCCGTAGGGAGCCGTGGTGTGCCGCCAGAACGGAGAGACCGCGGCGAGCACGTGGCCATGACCCAGGGATGCGAGCACCGCCGGCGCTGTCCGGTACGGATTCTCACCCAGGTGCAGGACCGTGCCCTGAGCCAGATAGCTGTAGGCATCGTGGCTGAACAGGGCCGGCCCAACCACGACCGGAAGCAGCCAGGCACCGGCGATGAGGACCAGTCCGCGGGTGCCGGCCTCGGCTGATCGCCGTCCTAAACCGAGCCAGGCCACGCACAGCACCGCAATCCCGGCGTAGATCAGCACCGTCGCTCCGGTGCGGCCGCCCGGAACCGGGGGCCTGTACCACCATGCGGTGACTGGATCAGCCACCGCTCGTGGGCCGGCCAGCGCGATGAGCAGCGAGGCGGCCAGGCCGAGGGCCGCCCAGCCCCAGATGCTTCGGCTTCGCGGAAGACTTTGCATGGGCACCAGATTGATCTCGGCCGGAGCGCTCCGCAGTGCCGCCGCAGAGCGCGGCCGGGCGCCGGGAGACCAAGAATGCGGGCGGCCCGTGGGGCCGATTCGCCCCCGCAGCGTAGCCGACCTCGCTGATCGGTTGGCGCTCATGCCGGCACTCTGCCGGCCGCCCAGACCTCGTGCCGAAGGCTGAAAAGCACCCCGACACCACCGGTGAAGGAGACCGGCGCGAAGCGCATGGGCCGCTCGTACTCCTGGAAGCCGAACCCGGCGTGAAGCCGGATCGACGCCTCGTTGCGCGCATTGGCGAAGTACCAGACCTGCTCGAGGTCCCGGTCGGCAAAGGCGTGGTCGAGCCGCACCCGGGTCAGCGCCCGACCAACCCCCTGACGCCGGCGGTCCGGAGCGACGCTCACGCCGCCCAGATAAAGGCCTGCCGGCGGTGCGCTCTGGGGCTCGGTCGGGTGCAGAGCGGCCAGCCGGGCAAAGCCGATCACCGCCGAGCCGGCGCAGGCCACCCACAACCAGCGGTCGGGTCGTTCGAGGGTACGGATCATGGTTCCGACTCGATCCCTCAGGGGCGGAGCATCAGCGTCGGTGAGCTGCAGGCGTGCGCAGTCCTGGGCATCCTGCGCCCGGGCTCTCCGTATCTCGAATGCGGGGGCTGCGGTGACGATCGGCTCTCTGTACGCATTCCTACCCGCCCACGGCACACTGCGCGATGACGTCTAACGTCACCGCAATGCTTTCCACGCCTTGCGTAGGATCCCGGAAATGGGCTACACCGAGGGTCTGCACGAGCTCGGCGACGCGCTGTACGCCTATCTGCAGCCCGATGGCGGGTGGGGCTGGAGCAACGCGGGGCTGATCTGCGAAGGCGAGCACAGCCTGCTCGTCGATACGTTGTTCGACGGTCGGCTGACCGAGAGGATGTTGGCGGCGATGCGCCAGGCCACGCCGGCGGCGAAGCGAATCGACACCCTGGTCAACACCCACGCCAACGGCGATCACTGCTACGGCAACCAACTGGTCGGCGAGGCCCGAATCGTCGCCTCTGAACGCACGGCGGCCGAGATGTCCGAGCTGCCGCCGGCCGCGTTCGCCGCCCTGGCCGAGCAGGCGCCCAACATGGGTCCGGTGGGTGAATTCTTCTTGGACTGCTTCGGCCAGTTCGACTTCTCCGGCCTCGAGCTCGTGCTGCCCGACGACACGTTCGCCGGCGAACTGACCCTCCGCGTCGGCTCCCGTGAGGTGCGGCTGATCGAGGTCGGGCCCGCGCACACGCGCGGGGACACGCTGGTCCATCTGCCCGCCGAGCGGGTTCTCTTCTCAGGGGACATCCTCTTCCACGGGGCCCACCCGATCGCCTGGGCCGGACCGGTGTCGAACTGGATCGCGGCCTGCGAGCGGATCCTGGCCATGGATCTAGAGATGATCGTTCCCGGCCACGGCCCGCTGGCCGACTCCTCGGCCGTGGCCGAGCTGAAGGCCTATTTCGAGTATCTCTACGAGCAGGCAGACGGGCTACATGCCCAGGGCCTGTCCCCGGTGCAGGCGGCGCGGGCGCTGGCCATGGACCGGTGGGCTGACTGGGGCGAGAGCGAACGGCTGGCGGTCAACCTGGCCTCGATATTCCGCGAGCTGGACGGTGCCGAGGAGCCGCCGGGCGCGCTCGAGGCGTTCGCTCAGATGGCCGAGCTCGCCCAGGATCCCCGCTGAACGCCCGAGTGCCCTGACCCTGGACGCGCGCGATCCGCCGCGCTGCACTACGGCCAGGGCGGCTGATCACTCGGGCCCGACGTGGGTCAGGGCCCGGAAACCCGCCACCAGGTAGCTGGTCCGGCCCCGGCCGCCCCGCTTCGCGTCGTACAGGGCCCGATCAGCCAGGCGGTAGAGATCGTCTCCGTCGGCGGGGGCATGCATGAGCCCCACCCCGGCGGAAATGGTCAGATGTTCGATGTACGCAAACGGCTGTGCGCCCACCACATGGCGGGCCCGGTCGGCGGCGGCGACCGCCGCCTCAATGGTGACCCCCGGCAACAGCCAGGCAAATTCCTCGCCTCCCACCCGGGCCAGGACTTCGCCCGGCCTGAGGGTGGCGGCCAGTCTCCGGGCGACCTCGACCAGCACTGCGTCGCCGGCGGGGTGACCGTGGCGATCGTTGACCTGCTTGAACCAGTCGACGTCCAACAGGATGAGCGCCAGCTGGCTCTCATCCTCGCGAGCCTGGGCCGCGGCGCGCTCGAGTGTCTCCTGGAGCACCCGGCGGTTGGCCAGACCGGTGAGGCTGTCGGTCCGAGCCAGGCGCTCCAGCTCCCGCTGCTGGCGGAGTTGTCCGCTGATGTCGCGAACGGTGTTGACAAAGCCGATCGAGTCGCCGGCGACGTCGAAGGCGCGGCGGGCGGTCACCTCAGCCTCGAAGCGCTCTCCGTTCTTGCGCATCATCGTCACCTCGAAGGTGCCGCCGCCCTGTTCGACGATCTGCTTGAGGCGGACCAGGTTCTCAGCCTGGAGGTCCCGGGGCCAGAACGGGAAGGGAAGCTTGGCCCCGACCAGCTCGGCTTCGCTATATCCGGTCAGGTTGCACAGCGCCTCGTTGACGGCGCTGACCTCATCACCCACGGTTAAGGCATAGCCCTCGTGCATGGCGGTGATGATGGCTGTGGCGTGGTCGCGCTCGTTCCGGGCGCGACGCTCGGCCTCTTGCAGCCGCTGCTCGGCGTCCTTGCTCTCGCTGATGTCGTTGATCTGGCTGATGAAGTAACGGGGCGTACCGTCCTCGGACCGAACCAGAGACACCGACAGGCGGACCCAGATCTGGCCGCCGTCCCGAGTCAGGTAGCGCTTCTCCATCTGGTATCCGGTGATCTGGCCGGCCAGCAACCGCTCGAGATGAGCCAGGTCGGCGTCGAGGTCGTCTGGGTGAGTGAGGTCCTGGAAGGTGCGGGCCAGAAGCTCGGGCTCCAAGTAGCCGGTGATCTGACAGATCGCCTGATTGACCTTCAGCCAGCGGCCATCCAGGGCGACCACGGCCATCCCGATCGGGGCCTGCGAAAACGCCATCTCGAAGATGCTCTCGGCCTCGTCGCGCGCCACCTCGGCGCGACGCTGGTCGGTCACATCCTGGATCGTGCCGAACAGATGCGTGGTGTTCCCCTGGGCGTCGTGTCGTCCAAAGCGGAGTGCCTGTACGTAGCGCAGCTCCCCGTCGGGCCGAAGAATCCGGTACTTGGTGAAGGAGCGCTCACCGTCCGTGCCGCCCTCCTGAAGCGTGTTCCTAACCCGCTCGCGATCGTCAGGGTGGATCTGGAGCTCGACCTGCGCCCCGGTCAGCTCGTAGTCCGCGGGACGGCCGAAGATGCGGCAGAGCTCAGCGCTCCAGGACGCGCGTGGTGGCTGCTGAGTGAGGTCCAGCTCCCATGAGCCGATATGCGCCAGAGCCTGCGCCTCGGCCAGCTGGTGCTCGCGGTCATGTGAGTCGGCGTGCGCCCGCCTCGCTTGAACATCCTCGCCCGACATACCGACCGCCTCCGATTCAAATCGCCCGGCATCCCGCAGGGCAAAGAGCTCCGCTAACGGAGCTACTACGTTGTATCGGCACCGGGACCCGGCTGCTTTAGCTCGGTCTTTGTGGGCGGAAACCCGTATCCCCTCCCCGTCGCGGGGACAAAGGCCATCCGGCTCATCTCGGCAGCGGCGCGCCGCTCAGTGCGGCCAGCACTCCGACCCCAGCCGCCGCGACGAGGGCCACCGGGACGGGAAGCCGCCGGCCCAACAGCGCCACCGCTGCCAGCGCGAGCACCCCGAACTGCCAGGCTTCCGACAGGGCCACGGTGAGGGTGGCGGCAGCGCCGAGAATGGCCCCGATGGCCGCCGGCCCGGCTCCGTCCAGAAACGCCCGCGGCTCGGGGTTCCGGCGTAGATCCTCGAAGCGGCGTGCACCGAGCAGGACGAAGGCGAACGAGGGCGCGAAGGCCACGGCGGCGGCCAGCACTCCGCCGCCGAGGCCGCTCGCCGCGTAGCCGACGGCGGCAACCGTGGCCACCACCGGCCCGGGGGTTACCTGGCCAAGCGCCACCGCATCCAGAAACTGGCCGCCGGACATCCAGTGGTAGACGTGCACGGCATCGCCCTGCATGAGCGGGATGATCACGAACCCGCCCCCGAAGGAGAGGGCGCCCACCTTCAGTGCTGTCCAGGCCAGCGGACCCAGCGCGCCCCCCGAGGAGACCGCGCTCACCAGGCCCGGGACTCCGAGGGGCGTCTGGCGTCTTGAGGTGGGCGGGCGTCCCCGCCGCTGGATGGCCAGCTCGACGGCGCCACTCGCCAGTAGGACGAGCACCAGGTAGGGACCGATGAGGAAGGCGGCCACCGCGCCAACGGCCAAATACGCCGCCCAGCGAGTCTCATCTCTGGCCCTGGTCTCCGTCCTGGCGCTGGCCTTGGCCGTGGACCTGGTCCGGGCCCGGGCCCGAGCCCGGGCGCGGCTCGGGCCAGCCAGATCGAGCGCGGCCTGGAGCGCGACGACGGCCACGGCCGCGCCTGCCCCGGCGCCGGCTCCCCGCAGCCAGACCGGCGCTGAGGCCGCGAGCAGAAAACGAGCGGCGATCAGGACTAGGATCACCGCCGGAGCGATGAAGCTCAGGCCCCCCACGATGGCGCCGGCCGGGCCGGCGACCCGGTAGGCGCACAGAATGGCCAGCTGCGTTGATGCGGGTCCGGGCAGTAGGCCACAGGCGGCATTGGCATCCTCGAAGGCGCTCGCCTCGAGCCACCCGCGATCCTCGACAACCAGCCGACGGAGCAAGGCGATGTGCGCCGGCGGTCCGCCGAAGCCGATCAGGCCGATTCGGGTCCACTCCCGCGCCACCGTGCTGAGCGAAACCTGGTCGGGCACGAGGCCAGCTTGACGCCTGCTTCCCTTCCGTGTCTCGGGCAGCTCGAGATCTCCCACTTCAACGAGAAGGTCCGGTGGGCGCTCGACTACAACCGGCAGATGATCCTGGCCGCCATGGACCGCCTGGAGGCTGAGCTCGAGCCGAGCGGCTATCTGGTCGGCGAGCAGTTCTCAGTCGCTGACCTGACCGCGGCCGCACTGCTCTACCCCGCCGTCATGCCGCCCGAATTCCCCTATCCACTGGTCTCCGAGGTGCCCGGCCGGGGTCGGCCTTCCTCGACGAGCCGGCCGACCGACCCGGCGGGCGCTGGGTGACGCATATGTACGCCCGCCACCGCCTCCCCGACGCGGCTGAGCGTTAGCTCGCGCCTACCGGCGGCGGGACAGCCGACGTGGCCTGCTCGGCCGGCTTACCCTCGGCGGGGAACCGCGCCGCCGCCGCTTCGGACAGCGCGATCAGGGCGCTGCCGACATTGCGGGCATCCTCCAGCAGCCGCGTCCGCTCTCGCCACACGGTGTCGGTCTCCTCGTCGATCTCGATCAGCTCGCGTTTGGCCTTCTCGGTGATGGCCACCGCGTTGGAGGCAGCATCGGCGATACACCGATCCGCCTGCTCCTGTGCCAGCCGGGTTGTCTCGTGAGCCTGGTCGTGAGCGACGACCAGAATCGAGGCGGTCTGCTCACCCAGCCGCTCGATCTCCTCGTTGATCGACGGTTGCGGAGGGATCGCGCGCAGCTCTTCAAGCTCGGCCTCGAGCTCGGCGATGCGGGCATCTACTGCCGCGCGGTTGTAGCCCAGGCGCCCGACCGGGAACGGGGCCAGACCTTCGGCCTCCGGGTGGAGCTCAGGCCCGGCCTCGGCTTCGGGCTGGGGTTCCCACTGAGGGTCGAACTGCCGGTCGAGCTGAGGCTCGAACTGCCGGTCGAACTGCGGACGCATGCCCAGGTCCTCCTCGGCGCCACTGACCTCGTCAAGCACATCGTGGTCGTCATCCAGGTGAGCGCCGGAGTCGAGGCCGAACTGATCGATGCGGCCCCGATCCAGACCGGCCAGGGCCCCGGCGATGCGTTCGCGGAAACCGGCCAGCCGAGTGCCGCGGAGCCGGGTCTGCTCCTGCTCCGGCAGCTGCTCCTGCTCCTCCGGCTGCGCCTCGCCCTGCATCGTCTCGACCGGCCCGTCTTCGTAGTAGCCCATGGCCCTCTCCTGCTTTCACGGTTGCGGACGGGGCGCTTTTCGCCACCGCCCGGAGGGTTCCTGTGGCTGCAAGACCGCCTTCACGGCGGGCCGGGGTCGCGTTTATGCCATATGCGCATAATCGCGACCTCACCCCCGCCCGCAGCTCAGCCCGGCCGCCAGGGCCAACCCCCTCCGCGCCGCCCGCAGCTCAGCCAGCCGCGACGGCCAACCCCCCGAGCCGCCCGCAGCTCAGCCAGCCGCCACGGCCAACCGCGCCGCCGCGGCCCGAGCCAGAGCGGCCCGGTGCTGCCCGGCGCCGCCCAACAGGGCGGTGTCGAGCTGGGCCCGCTTGTAGAGCCAGTGCACGTCCGCCTCCCAGGTGAACCCGATCCCGCCGTGGGCCTGGATCGCGCTGGCGGCAACCTCCCGGCCGCCGTCGGCCGCCGCGGCGCCGGCCAGCGCCGCCGCCTCGACCAGGCGCTCGGGGTCGGCCTCGGCCGCCCAGGCGGCGAAGTACGCCGTCGAGCGCGCACTCTCGGTGTACAGGAGCATCTGGGCACAGCGGTGGGCCACGGCCTGGAAGGAGCCCACGGGCACGCCGAACTGCTTGCGCTCCTTGACGTACTCAAGCGTCATCTCGAGCCCACGCTGAGATAGGCCCACGACCTCGGCGGCCAGCCCGGCGTAGGCACGAGCGGCGGCCCCCGCGGCGAGCGGCTCGGCCTCACCCCTCATCCGGGCAAACCGGCGAGTGGCGTCGATCGTGACCACCGGATCGGCCTGGGGAGAGGAGACCAGCTGCGCCTCCTCCCCGTCGAGAACGACCACCACGGCCGCACCCTCCCCGTCGGCGACCAGGTCGGCCGGTCCCAGGCCCGCGGTGATCTCCCCGGAGACCAGGCCGGGCAACCAGCGCTCACGTTGGGCGTCGGTCCCGGCAGCCTGAATGATCGCCGCGACCACCGCACTGGACAGGAATGGAGTCGCCGCGCAGGCGTAACCCAGCTCTTCGAGCAGCACCGCGAGCTCCACGGCCCCCAGCCCCTGGCCACCGTACTGCTCGGCCACGGCGATGCCGGGCCAGCCCAGCTCGATGATCTCCTTCCACAGCGCTGGGTCGTACTGCTGCGCCTCGGCGGCCTCACGCACCTTGGCCAGTGGCGAGCGGGCGGCCAGCAGCTCGCGGGCCACGTTCTTGATCTCTGTTTGATCCTCGGTCAGGTCGAAATCCATGTGCCTTGGCCTCCTTACCGCGCCTTGGGCAGTCCGAGCACACGCTCGGAGACGATGTTCTTGAGCACCTCGGTGGTCCCGCCCTCGATCGAGTTGCCGCGGGCACGGAGCAGTTCGTAGGCCCACGGGCTGCCCGCCACCAGCGCGGAGGGGCCGATCAGGTCGGCGGCGAACTGGGTCAGCTGCTGGTTGGTCTCCGACCACATCCACTTGGTCAGAGAGCCCTCGGGGCCGGGCTGGCCGTATTTCTCGGTCGCGGTCAGACCGCGATAGGCGGTGAGCCGCAGCACCTCGGCCTTCAGATGCAGCTCCCCGAGCTTGTCGGCCACCACCGGATCGTCGAGCAGTCCTCGGCCGGCCGCCTCCTCGATGACGCGATCGAGCAGATGGCGCATGCGCACCTGGAGGAAGAAGGCCAGACCAGCGCGCTCGTTCATGAGCGTGGTCAGGGCCACCCGCCACCCGTTGCCGATCCCGCCGAGCACGTTTTCGTCGGGAATCCGGGCTCCGTCGATGAACAGCTCGTTGAACTCCGGCTCGCCGGTGATCTGGCGCAACGGGACGACCTGGACGCCCTCCTGCTCCATGTCCATGAGGAAGTAGGTGAGGCCCTTGTGCTTGGCCACGTCGGTGTCGGTGCGGGCCACCAGCATGCACCACTTCGAGTACTGCGCGCCGCTGGTCCAGACCTTCTGGCCCGACACCACCCACTCGTCACCATCCTTTACCGCGCGGGTCTTGACCGCGGCCAGATCGGAGCCCGCGTCGGGCTCGGAAAAGCCCTGGCACCAGATCTCCTCGGCGGTGAGGATCGGGTTCAGATAACGCTCCTTCTGCTCCGGAGTGCCCCAGGTCATGATCGTCGGGCCGGCCAGCAGCAGACCGAGGACATTGGCCGGTAGGGGCGCGCCGGCCCGCCCGAGCTCCTCGAAGAAGATGGCGGACTGAGTCATGGTTGCTCCGCGGCCGCCGTATTCGACCGGCCAGTGCACCGCCGCCCAACCCCCCTGAGCGAGCTCGCGCTGAAAGTCCCGGCGCCAAACGTAGTGCGCATCCTCGTCGTGCTCGGGCTCGCGCCCCGGGTCGTGGGTGTCAAACCAGGCCCGCAGCTCATCGCGAAAGGCGATCTCGGGCTCGCTGAAAGTCAGATCCATCGGCGTCTCCTTTGTCCTATGGCCACATTGTCGCCGTCTGGAGGCCAACACAGCCTGCAGCCCCTACTCAGGGGCGGCGCTCCATCATCCGGGTCGCGTCTGCGGGGCGAAACCCAAAGCGGGTGTAGAGCCCATGGGCGTCGGCGGTAGCCAAAACCATGCGCAGCGGGGACAGATCCGGATCAGCCAGCACGGTTTCGACCAGCCACACACCCAGACCCTGGCCGCGGTGCTCCTCGAGCACGTACACATCCCCCAGCCAGGCGAACCGGACCCGATCGGTGACCACACGAGCGAATCCGACCTGCGCCCCGGCCGGGTCGAGCAGGCTGAAGGGAATCGAATTGGCCACGGCGGCCGCGACCTTCTCACGCTCGATGCCCGGCGACCAGTAGCTGGTCCGCAGGAAGGTCCACACCGCATCGAGATCCACCCGCCCCGGATCGGTGGTGATGGTGTACCGGTCGGCACGCGTGCGCTCCATGACGATTGCCTACGATGAGCGTTCGGAGAGGGACACGAGCGAGAAGGCTAGTGACGAGCAACGGACACCCACCAAGACGAGTGGTGATCGTCGGAGCGGGCTTCGGCGGTATCGCCGCCGCGATCGAACTCCGCCGCCACGGCCTTGACGACATCCGGATCCTCGAAGCGGCATCCGAGCCCGGCGGCACCTGGTTCTTCAACGATTACCCGGGAGCGGCCTGCGACGTCCCCAGCCATCTCTATTCCTTTTCGTTCGCGCAGCGGCGGACGTGGTCACGGCTGTGCTCACCCCAGGATGAGATCCTGGCCTACCTGCGCGAGGTCGCCGAGCAGTACCGGGTGGCTGAGCTGATCGAGACCTCCACGCGCGTCGCCGAATGCGCGTTCGACGAGGCGCGGTCGGTGTGGCGCGTGCGAACCGAGTCCGGCGCCGAGCACGAGGCCGACGTCGTGATCCTGGCCACCGGCCAGCTGAGCCGTCCGGCGATCCCCGAAATTCCCGGTCGCAAACGCTTCCGGGGACAGAGCTTCCACTCGGCCCGCTGGGACCACCAGTACCGGTTTGCCGGCAAGCGCGTGGCCGTGGTGGGCACTGGGGCGAGCGCGGTCCAGTTCGTGCCCCGAATCGCCGCCGAGGCCGCGGAGCTGGTCATCTACCAGCGCACCGCCAACTGGCTTCTCCCCCGCGAGAACCGGGTCTATCCCCGCTGGGCGCGCCAGGCGATCGAGCGCATTCCGGCGATCAACTGGGTGCGGCGGCGCTACCTGTTCAACTACTGCGAGGCGCTAACACTGGCCATCCGCCATCCGCGGACCGCGGGACGTCTGCTGGGCTGGCGCTCCGCGCGATTCATGCGCAGCCAGGTGCCCGATCCCGAGCTCCGTCGCCGCCTGTGGCCCGACTACACGTTCGGCTGCAAGCGGGTCCTGTTCAGCTCGCACTACCTCCCGGCCGTGGCCCGGGAGAACGTTGAGCTGGTCACCGCCGGCCTTGATGAAGTCACCGAGCACGGACTGCGCAGCGGCGACGGGTGCGAGCGGGAGTTCGATTGCATCATCTGGAGCACGGGCTTTCGTGCCTCCGAGTTCGTCGCTCCCATGCGGGTGGTCGGGGCCGGTGGGCGCGAGCTGGGGGCGGTGTGGGCGCGCGGCGCTCACGCCCATCTCGGCATGGCGGTACCGGACTTCCCCTCACTGTTCTTCATGTACGGCCCGAATACCAACACCTCGGGCGGGTCGATCATCGTTTACCTGGAGGCTCAGGCGGCCTACATCCGCCAGGCACTCGAGCAGCTACGCCGGACGGGCTCGGCCCGAGTGGCCGTCCGTGCCGAGGTGGAGGCGGCAAGCGACGCCGAGACCCAACAGCGTTTCCAGGGCACGGCGTGGACGGACTGCGACTCCTGGTACCGGGATGCGGGCGGCCGGATCGTGGCCAACTGGCCCGGCTACATGCGGGAATACCTCGAGAGCACGCGCGTCTTCAACCCAGCGGAATACGAGTTCGAGGGCTAGGCGGTAGCGCTGACCGGTTCGAGCGGGCGTAGTTCCTCGAGCCGGTCCACGGCAGCCAGAGCGGGGAACAGCCGTCGCCAGGTCAGGGCGATGAGGATCGTGATCACACCGCCTCCGACCACCGCGGGGATCGTTCCGACCAGGAAGGCGGCCAGACCGGACTCGAACGCACCCAGCTCATTAGAGGCACTGATGAACACCATCTCCACCGCGTTCACGCGGCCTCGCAGCGGGTCCGGTGTGGCCAGGGCGACCGTGGTCGAGCGGATGTTCATGCTGAACAGGTCGACAAATCCGCTTACCCCGAGCGCCAGAAGCGAGAGCAGGAAGACGCGGGAGAGGCCGAAGATGACGATGCTCACCCCGTACAGGGCGACAACCACGAGCAACGTACGGCCGGCGCGACCGCCCAGCGGCCGGCGGGTCAGGACGGCGGCGGCGATCAGGGCTCCGACCGCCGGGGCGGCGCGCAGCAGGCCGAGACCCGTCGGCCCTACGTGGAGGATGGATCGTGCGAACACGGGCAGGAGCGCCACCGCGCCGCCAAACAGCACCGCCAGGAGGTCGAGCAGGATCGCCCCGAGGAGGATCTGAGTCCGGCCCACGAAGCGCAGGCCCTCGAACACGCCGCTGAAACCCGCCGGCGTGCCCGTCTGCACCTGCGCCCCGGCCGCAGCCGCCCTCGGACGCATGGCCATGACGCTGAGTGCGGCGGTGGCGCAGGACCCGGCGGCCAGGAGGTAAACCAGGCTGGGCGAGAGGCCGTAGACCAGGCCGCCCACGGCGGGCCCGATGACCTGACCCCCCTGGGCGGCAATCGAGCGCAGCGTCATCGCACTGGGCAGGAGCTCAGGGCCAACCAGGGTTGGGGCCATGGCGCGCGCCGCGGGCGAGCCGAGCGCCATCGACGTCCCAGCGCCCACCGCCAGCAGCAGGTACGGCCACACCGAGTGGAGCCCGGCCGAGGTGACCGCGGCCAGTCCGACGCCGACTCCCGCGCCGATCACGAGGGCCCCGGCGAAGACCAGCCGGCGCGGCGCCCGATCGGCCAGGTGGCCGGCTGGCAGGGCGACCACCAACAACGGCAGAAACTCGGCTAGCCCGATCCAGCCCAGGTCAAGCACCGAGCGCTGCTGGGCGTAGACCTCCCAGCCGATGGCCACCTCGAGCATCTGCAGGCTGACGGTCATGCCCAACAAGGCCAGCCACCAAAGTCGGAAGTCCCGCTCCTGGAGGGCGGGCCCAAAGCGGCTCAGGATCACGGATCGAGGCGCGCCTGGCAAAGACCAGGCTGCTCAGCGCCGGCTGGCCCGGACCAGATCGGCGAGGCGGACCAGCTTGACGCGGGGGCGACCGGCCGGCTCGCCCAGCGAGGACTCGTGGGCATCGATCGCCTCCCAGCCCGCCCAGGTGACGTTGTCGGGCACGCGCTCATCGAGCCATCGAGCGATCGCCTCAGCTTCGCCGGCCTCGGGGTCGGGGCGGTTGAGCCCGCCCGACGCGGCGTCCTCGAGGATCCGGGCCACCGTGTCGGCGGCGTCCTTCTTGTTGGTCCCGATCACCCCGGAAGGACCGCGCTTGATCCAGCCCACCACGTATTCACCGGGGCAGGGCCCGGTTTCTTCCACCACCCGGCCGGCGTCGTTGCGGATCAGGCCCCGCGCGGGGTCGAAGGGCACCCCCGCCAGTGGCTGGCCGCGATAGCCGATCGAACGCAGAACCAGCCCGCACTCGACCACCTCCTCCTCGCCGGTCGGTTCGACCCCGACCCTGCCGTCCGCGCCCTCCACGAGACGATTCACCGCCAGGCGCACGCCCGTTACCGGCCCGTCCTCCCCCTCGCCGAGGATCTCCACGGGTGAGCGCAGAAAGCGCAGCTCCAGCCGATGGGACTTGCCCGCTGGGGTCCGGCGGGAGTACTCGCGCAGGATCTCGACGTTGCGGCGCTTGGTCGCATCCTCGGGGTCGGGCACCCCCTCCAGCTGAGCCGGGTCGACGATCACGTCGGCGCGCTGCAGCTCACCGAGCTCACGCAGCTCGGGGTTGGTGAATGAGGCCTGCGCGGGTCCGCGGCGTCCGACCAGGACGACCTCGGTCACCCCGGCCATTCCGAACGCGTCGATCGCGTGGTCGGCGGTGTCGGTGGGGGCCAGCTCGCCGGGATCGAGGACCAGCATCCTGGCCACATCGATGGCCACGTTGCCGTTTCCGACCACCACCGCCCGACCGCCATTGAGGTCGAACTGCTGGTCGGCGAAATGAGGATGGCCGTTGTACCAGGCCACGAAGTCGGTGGCGGCATGTGAGCCAGGACGATCCTCGCCGGGTATGCCCAGCCGGTTGTCAGACGCCGTGCCCACCGCATAGATGACAGCCTCGTAACGGGCCAGCAGATCCTCGCGGGAGATGTCGCGACCCAACTCGACACTGCCGAAGAAGCGGAAGCTCTCGTGGCTGGCCGTCTTGCTGTAGACCCGAGTGACCGACTTGATCTTGGGATGATCCGGGGCCACTCCCGCGCGGACGAGCCCGAACGGCGTCGGCAGGGCGTCGTAGAGGTCGACGGCAAAGCCCGCCTTGAGCAGCTGGTCGGCGGCGTAGAAGCCGGAGGGTCCGGCGCCGATGATCGCCGCCCTCACCGGGTGGCCTCCGGGTCAGATTGGGCCATGCTGCGAGGGTAGCTACGCGGCCGTCCTGAGCCACCGGCGGGCCGGCGCCGGGCCACCGCCACGCCGGCCAGGCACAGAACTCCGCCGGGCAGAGCCAGCAATGGCGGCACTTCGCCCAGGAGCAGCCAGCCGAGGAGCAGCGCGACCGGGGGAACCAGATAGGTGCTTGAGCCCATCCGCCCGGCGCTGGTGTGCGACAGGGCGTAGGCCCAGGTGAGAAAGCCGATCGCCGTGGGCGCAATACCCAAGTAGACCAGCCAGGCCTGCGCGCCGGCTGGCGCCCGGCCAAGCTGGTCCACCAGGCCGGGAGCGAAGGGAAGACAGCCGAGAGCTCCGATCAGGCAGGCCAGCCAGGTGACGGCCAGGGGCGAGGCGTCGCGCAGCACCGGCTTCTGGGCCACGACGCCGGCTGCATAGGCCAGAGCGGCGACGATGCAGAGCACAGCCCCGAGGCCAGCGCCGTGCGTGTGGTGAGCGCTGGCCAGGCCGATCAGGGCGGCGCCGGCGAAGGCCACGACGCAGCCCAGCAGCAGCAGGCGGGGAAAGCCCTCGGCCAGCAGCAGCCCGGCCAGGATGGCGATGAAGATCGGACCAACGTTGACCAGCACCGCCGCGATGCCCGCGTCGAGATGTCGCTCAGCGGCATTCAGGGCCACGTTGTAGAGGCCAAACCACAGCAGCCCGCAGAGCGCGATCCCCGGTAGTGCGCGCCGCGGGGGCAGGGACTCGTTCCGGATCAGCATGACCGCGCCCAGGGCGAGCGCGCCGACCACCAGCCGGCCGAGGGCCAGCGCCCCGGGGCCGAAATGGTGTCCGGCGGAGCGAATCCCGACAAAGGCCGAGGCCCACAGCAGCACCGTCACCGCCACGGCGAGCAGCACCCGGGGGGCGACCTGAGGTTGGTCGGCCGCGTTCACGCCGCCCTCGCCCCTCGGGCGCCCAGGAGAGCCACCCCGGCGGCGGCCAGGTTCAGGGCCACGAACAGGTAGATGAGCGTATTCGGCTGGGCGATTGCCCCACCCACCCCGGCCCCCACCGCGCTCACCATCTGGATCACGCCGACCACCGTGGTGCTCACCTGCGCTCGCACTGCGGGCGGAATGTGGCGCTGGCGCAAGGCCACCGATCCAGAGAAGGCCGGGCCCTCGAGAAAGCCGGTCAGCCCGACGAGGAGGATGCCGAGGACGAGCACGTGGACCAGCGGCCAGAGCAGGGCCGAGAGGGCGAGCACACCGTAGGAGGCGGCGCTGCGGCTCAGAGAGGGCCTGCGGCCGAGAATGAAGGTGCCCAGGATGGAACCCGCGCCGAGCGCCGCCCACAGGTAGCCGCCGTCGTGCGCACTGGCGGCCAGGATGTGTGTGCAGTAGAGCGGAAAGCCAACGAACATCAGGCCCCATCCAGCTGAGGACAGAGAGGAGCCGAGAACCGCCGCCCGCAGCTCTACGGTGCGGACCAGCACTCGCGTCCCGGCGCGCACCGCGGCCAGAATGTTCGGGGTGCGCTGCTCGGGCTGGGCGCCAAAGGCCGGATTGGAAGCAATCAGCGCGGCTACCACGAGGGTGATCAGGATCTGCGCCTCGACCGTCCTGACCACCCCGAGCACTCCGATCAGCGCGCCGGCCAGCGCCGGGCCGAGGATGATGGCCATGTTCAGGCTGGTGGCCTCGATCGCGCTGGCGGGGGCGAGCAGGTCGGTGCCGGTGATCTCGACCATCGCGGCGTAGAACCCACCCACACTGAAGGGCCGGGTCACGCTGTAGAGGACTCCGATCACCGGCAGGGTCCAGTCGGGTGCATGGCCAGCCAGACTGATCAGCAGCACGAGACTGATCACGCTCACCAGTTGGTCGACGATGATCAGCAGGCGGCGGCGGCGCACCACGTCCAGCCACGCGCCGAGCAGTGGTCCGCTCAGCGCGCCGGGGAGGACGCTGGCCGCTGCCGTCAGTCCCGCTATGGACGCGCTTCCGGTCCGGTCCAGGACCAGCAGGACGCCGGCCACGGTGAACATCGCTCCCCCGGTTCGGGCCAGCGCCACCGTGAGGATGAAGCCCGGATAGCGGGGGAGCCGCAGCAGGCGGCCGTATTGACTGCCGGGGTCACGCAACGGAGCGAGCATGAACGCCATGTTGCCGGGTCCGCTCCCGGACGCCTTTCCGGCAACTGAGCTTGGGTCGGGCCCGGACGTGGTAGGACGCCTCCCATGCGATACATGGGCTTTGCCATCTCCACCCTGCTGTGCTTACTGGCCGTCCTGGCGGCGATCCTGCTCGGTGGGATCGGCTGGATCATCGTGGCCGTGCTCCTGGGCGCCCTGGTCGCCGTTGGGATCTACGACGTCCTTCAACGGCGCCACTCGATCCTGCGCAACTACCCGATCCTCGGGCACATGCGTTTCATCCTCGAGGGGATCCGGCCCGAGCTGCAGCAGTACTTCATCGAACGCAATTACGACGGTCGGCCCTTCGATCGCGACACCCGGACCTCGATCTACGAGCGGGCCAAGGCGATCGAGGACGAGCAGGCCTACGGCACCGAGCGAGACGTGGGCGAGCCCGGTTACGAGTGGCTTCTGCAGTCGATCCACTCGTTCGACCCGCCCAAGGATCCGCCGCGGGTGAGGATCGGCGGCCCGGATTGCGCCAAGCCCTACGAGATCGCCCTGCTCAACGTGTCGGCGATGAGCTTCGGGGCCCTATCCGGAAATGCCCTGACCGCGCTCAACCGGGGAGCGGCCAAGGGTGGCTTTGCCCATGACACCGGCGAGGGCGGCCTGACCAAGTACCACCTCAACGGCGCCGATGTGGTTTGGGAGATCGGTACCGGCTACTTCGGGGCGCGGACCAAGGACGGTGGTTTTGACCGTGAGCAGTTTCGCGACAAGGCCAGCCACGAGGCGGTCAAATGTGTCTCGCTGAAGCTCAGCCAGGGAGCCAAACCGGGCATCGGCGGGGTTCTTCCCGGCGCGAAGGTGACCAAGGAGATCGCCGATGCGCGCAGCGTACCCCAGGGCCAGACGTGTGTCAGCCCTCCGGGCCACAAGGTCTTCTCAACCCCGAGAGAACTGATCCGGTTCATCGCCGAGATGCGCGAGCTGGCGGGCGGCAAGCCGGCCGGTTTCAAGCTCTGCGTCGGTACCCGGCACGAGCTGCTTGCCGTCTGCAAGGCAATGCTGGCCGAGGGCACCGCACCCGACTTCATCATCGTCGACGGGTCCGAAGGTGGAACCGGTGCGGCCCCCGGGGAGTACGAGGATCACATGGGCACCCCGCTCACCGAGGGGCTGATGATGCTGCACAACGCGCTGGTGGGCTGCGGATTGCGCGAAAAGATCCGGATCGGGTGCAGCGGGAAGGTCGCCACCGGCTCGGACATCGTCAAGCGCCTGGCCCAGGGCGCGGATTACTGCAACGCCGCGCGAGCGATGATGATGGCCGTGGGCTGCCTGCAGACCCAGCGCTGCAACACCAACCAGTGTCCGGTGGGCGTGGCCACGCAGGACCCCAAGCGCTCGCGGGCCCTGAACGTGCCCGACAAGACCGAGCGCGTCTATCACTACCAGCACGCTGCGGTGGCCGAGGCCCAGCGGCTGATCGCCTCAATGGGTCTGCACTCACCAGCCGACGTCGGTCCGCACCATCTGGTCCGTCGCGTGGACCACATGAACTCGCTCTCCTACGAGCAGATGTATGAGTGGCTGACACCCGGGCAACTGCTCCAGGAGCCACCCGAGACCTGGGCGGCGGACTGGGAGCGAGCCGACGCTGAGAACTTCGCCCCGCGAACCCTCTAGGAGACGCATGCCCACCGTTGCCGAGACGATTGTCACCGCCATAGCCGACCTCGGCGTGAAGCACATCTGGGGCGTGGTCGGAGATGCGTTGAACCCGGTCACCGACGCCATCCGCCGCGAGGAGCGCCTGGAGTGGATCGGCGTGCGACACGAAGAGGTGGGGGCCTTCGCGGCCGGCGCGCAGGCGCAGTTGAGCGGGACGCTCGGGGTCTGCATGGGCACGGTCGGACCCGGCTCGCTGCATCTCCTCAACGGGCTCTACGACGCCAAGAAGTCGCGCGCGCCGGTGCTGGCCATCTGCGGCCAGGTCCCCCTGGCCGACATCGGCTCGGATTTCTTCCAGGAGGTCGACAACGATGCGGTGTTCCGCGACGTGGCCACGTTCTGTCGCACCCTGACCAGCCCTGAGCAGCTCCCGCGCATGCTCGAGCAGGCTGTGCAGAGCGCGATCGATGCCCCCGGGGTCGCCGTCCTGACTCTGCCCGGCGACGTCGGCGGCCTGGACTTCTCGGGCGCGACGCCCCATTTCGTCACCGAGCGCCGCCCCGTGGTCCCCGACCGCGACGCTCTGCGTGAGGTCGCCGCCCGGCTGGACCGAGCGGGCGCAGTGACCCTGCTCGTCGGGATGGGCGCCCGCGAGGGCCGGACCGAGGTCCTGGGGCTGGCCGACCGACTGGCCGCGCCGATGGTCCTCACGCTCAAGGCCAAGGAGAAGCTCGAGCACGAGAATCCGTTTGCCGTCGGTCAGAGCGGGCTGATCGGCAATCCCGCCGCTCAGCATGCCTTCGAAGGCTGCGACGTGCTGCTGATGCTCGGCACCGACTTCCCCTATCCCGACTGGTATCCGAAGGGCAAGCAGGTGATCCAGATCGACGAACGAGGCGCCCGCATCGGGCGACGAACCTCAGTCGAGGTTGGTGTCGTCGCCGATGCCCGCCTGGCCGCCGGCGAGCTGCTTGACCTGGTCGCGGCCAAGACCGACCGTCGTCACCTGGAGTCCTCCACCGAGAAATACGCGTCCTGGCGCGAGCGTCAGGAACAGCTGGCCGACCCCGACTACGACACCCGTGGGGTGATCGAGAAGGTGCGCTCGACCTTCGACAATCCCGATGAGCGCATCCGCCCGGAGGCCCTGGCGGTCGCGGTGGACAAGATCGCCGCCCAGGACGCCATCTTCACCACCGACACGGGAATGTCGACGGTGTGGCTGTCGCGGTTCGTGACCTTGAGCGGCACCCGCCGGCTGATCGGCTCCTACAACCTCGGCTCGATGGCCAACGCGATGCCCCAGGCGCTTGGCGCCCAGGCCCTGGACCGGGAGCGCGAGGTGGTGGCGTTCTGCGGGGATGGCGGCCTGACGATGCTGATGGGGGACCTGATCACCGCTGCCCAGCATGAGCTCCCGGTGCGGTTGATCGTGTTCAACAATGGCCGCTTGGGGATGGTCAAGCTCGAGCAGGAGCAGGGTGGACTGCCCGAGTTCGGGACCAAGCTGCACGACGTCGATCTGGCCGCGATCGCCAGCGCCGCCGGTCTGCGGGCCGTGCGGGTGACCGACCCCGATGCGCTGGATGAAGCACTGCGCACCGCCTTCGCCCATCGTGGACCGGTGCTGCTCGACGTGGTCACCAATCCCGACGAGGTATCCCTGCCGCCCAAGGTCAAACCCGGTCAGGCCTGGGGCTTCGCCATCGCCAAGCTGACCGAGACGCTCGAGAGCCGATCGAGCTAGGCGTCGCGGCCCCTAGGGACTACCGGCGGCCCACAGACCTTCGTCGGCCCAGGGGCCAACGATCACTTTGTCCGGGTCCTGGCCGCGGACCTCGGCCGCTCGGGCGGCCAGCACCTGCAGGCTGACGGTCAGGGGGATCTGATCAAGCATCGCGCTCTGGCCCGGTGGGTTGACGATCTCGTCGACCCGCAGGCCGGCCTGCTCGGCGGCCGCACCCAGCCGACCCAGGAGCCCGTCCGGGTCTGCGGCGGGCGAGAGCATCAGCAGGCCGTCATCGGCAGTCAGGGGAACCGCACCGCCGTGCAGCAGGTACTCGGCCTCATAGCCCTCGCTGAGGAGCCGGGCGGCCTCGCGGAACTTCAACGCGCCCTCGCGGGCCGTGATCGCCGCCGGTCCGGCACCGACCACCACCAGCACGCGCGCGGGCAGGACGAGCTCGAACTGCTCGGCCCGGTCGATGGCCGAACGGACCCGATCGGGCAAACCGGCCAGCTCGGAGGCCGAGAACCGGGCCGGGCCCAACTCGAGACCCAGGCGGGCCAGGACCACGAGCGCGGCGAGGTAGCTGACGGTGTAGGTCTCTGAGCTCTCGGCGGGCACGGTCTGGATCGCCTCGGTCCAGCCCCGTCCGATCCCGGTGATGCTGACCAGCCGGGACCCAGCGTTGATGGCCCGCTCACGGGCGGCGCGCGCGAAGCTGGTCTCGGTGGTGTGGGACAGGACCAGCACGCCGTCGTCGGGGCCCACGGCGGGTCCGTCCTGAGCAAACGCGGCGCAGGAAAGCCAGTGAATCTCCCGCCCGCCGTCACGAAGCATCAGCGCGCCGAGCTCAGCGGCGTGCTGGCTCGTGCCCGTGCCGACGAGCCAGATCCGGTTCGCGCCGCTCAGGCGGTGGACCGCGCTGACGAGGTCAACGGCCAGCATCCGCTCAATCGCCTCGGGCGCAGTGGCGATGCTCTGGGCCAGCGCAGTTCCCACCGCAGTCGTGCTCAGTCGATGATCAGGTGCTCGTCGCCGAGGCGCAGGCGGTCGCCGGGGCGCAGCTGGCAGCGCACGACGACGCTGTCGTTGAGCCGCGTTCCATTGGTGGAGTCGAGATCGCGCACAATCCAGGCGCCATCGGTGAACAGCAGCCGCAGGTGACGACGGGAGACGGTCATTCCGGAGAGGACGATGTCGCAAGCCGGGTCGCGCCCGATCACGAGCTCGTCCTGCGCACCGCCCCAGTCCAGGGCCAGCAGTCGCGCCGGTGCTGGCTCGGCCGAGTTCAGCAGGCGACGGGCCAGGGCTCGGAGCCGAAACAGGATCTCGCCGGCGGCGTTGCCGGGAGAGCGGAAACTGAGGTCGCCGGTAACCCGCGCGGGATCGATAACCGGCGCCGAGAAAAGGAGGTCGAGGCGATAGGCCAACGTGGCCTCGCTCAACAGGCCGTCACCGTACGCGGCGTTGAGGGTCCGTGCCAGCCGGAGTCGCAGTTCGCCCGCGCGAAGCATGCTCGTCAGTGTCCCGCGTGGGGCTGCCGTTGTCCATCAGCTGCGCCAGCTGGGCTCGGAGTGCCTTACGGTCGATCTTGCCCACCGGGGTCAGTGGAATGCTGGGCACCCGGTACAGCTCGCGCGGGTACTTGTAGCCGCCGATCCGCTCGCGGGCCCAGGCGATCAGGTCCTCGGGTGCCGGCGAGGCCCCCGCCCGGGCGGCGATGAACGCGACCACCTCCTCCCCGTGGACGCGGCTGGGACGCCCGACGACCCCGGCCATCTCAATGTCGGGATGCTCGACCAGGGCGTCCTCCACATCCCGTGGGTAGACGTTGAACCCTCCGCGAATGATCAGATCCTTCTTGCGATCGAGGATGAACAGATAGCCGTCCTCGTCGCGGTAGCCGATGTCGCCGGTGTGCAGCCATCCGTCGCTCAGGGCTTCGGCGGTGGCCTCCGGGGAACGCCAGTAGCCGCGCATCACTCCCGGCGAGCGGGCGCAGATCTCCCCTACCTCGCCGTCGGCGAGCACCGCACCGTGCTCGTCCAGGACCTGGATCTCAGTGCCCGGGACGGGCACGCCCACCGACCCGGAGCGCTCGCGGCCGGCCGGGTTGGTGGAGATCAGCGCCGCGGTCTCGGTCAATCCGTAGCCCTGACGGATCGAGACCGAGGGGACCCGCCGGGTGAACTCCTGCTCGACCTCGGGGGCCAGCGGGGCGCCTCCCGAGGTCAGGTAGCGCAAGGAGGACAGGTCGTAGTCCTCGAGCGGCTTGGCCAGGAGGAGTTGCAGCATCGAGGGCACCACGGCGCTGAGCTGCAGCTGGTGCTCGCCGATGAGCTCAAGGAAGGCATCGGGGTCAAACCACCGCAGCAGGACAGCGATCCCCCGCTCGGGGGAGTGCAGGGAGGAGATCGTGACCAATAACCCGTAGGCGTGGGAGAGCGGAAGCGTGCCCAGGCCTCGGATGACGCCGGGGACGTAGGCCGCCGCGTGAGCTGCCGCGCCCGAGAAATGCAGGTTGGCGTGCGAGAGCATCACACCCTTGGCCTGCCCCGTGGTGCCGCCGGTGTAGAGCAAAGCGGCCAGGTCATCGTCTCCGCGGGGGACGATCGCCCCGGCTTGCGCCGTCTCCAGTTCCGACAGGGCCAGCGTGTCCGGATCGCCGGCATCGGTGCTCATCACCTGACGGACGCAGTCGAGCCCTTGCACCGCGGTCTTGACCTTGTCGACGAACTCGGGTGTCGTCACCACCGCGACGGCCTCGGCGTCAGCAATGACGTGACGGAGGTCGGCGGGCGGAAGCAGAAAGGTGGCCGGGGTCACGACCGCACCGGCTCGCCACAGCGCCTGGTAGATGATCCCGACCTCGGGACAGTTGGCCATCGTCACCACGACGCGATCCCCGGGCCCAACGCCCAGCTCCTGAAGTCCGGCGGCGATCCGGCAGGCGCGGGAGAACAATTCCTCGGAGCTGTGCCAGGTGCCCTCGAACAGGAGTGCCGGATAGTCACCCCGGCGGACGAAGGACTCCTCGCCGAGGCGGGCGAGATGCTTGGCGCCAATCGAGCTCACGGGTGGCGGCAACGATACTCATCGTTCTCACGGTCTGGCTCGGCGCGTTCCAGGCAACCTGAGAGGATGATCCGATGCCCCACATTGCCGTCTCCGGGCTGGCCTACGCTCACCCGGGCGGAGAGCTGCTGTTCAGCGATGTGTCCTTTCGCATCTCGGCCGGTGACCACGTGGGACTGGTGGGCGCCAACGGAGTGGGCAAGAGCACGCTGCTGAAGATCCTGGCCGGCGAGCTGAGCGCCGATGAGGGAGACGCGTCGGTGGGGGGTGTGCTCGGCTACATGGCCCAGGACATCGGCGCGGCGGGCGATCAGCGCACCGTGCGCGAGCTGCTTCTCTCGCTCGCCCCACCGGCTCTGCGGGAGGCCGGCGAGCGAGTGCTCGCCGAGGAGCAGGCTCTGGCCGACGGGGACATGGTGGCCGGGGTCCGGCTCGGGGCGGCGATTGCCGACTTCTCGGCACTGGGCGGATACGAGCTCGAGGGCCAGTGGGATGCCGCCTGCCGACGGATCGTTCGGGCACCGTTCGCCGAGCTGGCCGATCGCCCGGCGGTCACGCTTTCCGGCGGCGAGCGCAAGCGGCTTGTGCTGGACACCCTGTTCGCCTCCGACGCCGAGGTCCTGCTCCTGGACGAGCCGGACAACTTCCTC
Source organism: uncultured Solirubrobacterales bacterium (assembly GCA_963845575.1). Classification (GTDB taxonomy): domain Bacteria; phylum Actinomycetota; class Thermoleophilia; order Solirubrobacterales; family Solirubrobacteraceae; genus Palsa-465. Next base: position 139,308 of record CAWJSN010000009.1, read on the forward strand.
GACGTGCCGGCCAAGTTGAGCCTCGAGCACCAGGTGCGCACAAGTCGTAAGACGGTGGTGATCATCTCCCACGACCGGGAGGTCCTGGCCGGAGCGGTCAGCGCCATCCTCACCCTGGAGGGCAATGGAGCCTGGCGCCACGGCGGCCCGTACTCGTCCTACTCAACGGCACGGGAGGAGCGCCAGCGGCGCTTGGGCGATGCGGTCAAACGGTGGCGTGATGAGGAGCGCCGTCTGTTTGCGCTCATGAAGACCTTCAAGGAGCGGGCGCGGTACTCGAGCGATTGGGCCAAGAAGGCCGACGCGGCCGAGACTCGCTGGCGGCGATTCAGCGAGCCGGGCCCTCCGCCAGCTCCAGTCACCGATCGGGCGATCACGGTCCGGATGCGCGGCGGCGACTCCGCCCGCCGGGTCATCGACCTGCGCTCGGTGGGCATCGACGGGCTCCTCGGTCCGTTCTCGGATGAGATTCATTACGGCGAGCGGGTGGCTCTGATCGGACCCAACGGTTCGGGCAAGAGCGAGCTGATGAGAACGCTGGCCGGCATGCGTCAGCCGGACCAGGGCGAGCTCGTCATCGGTCCGCGCACCTCGGCCGGTTTCTTCACGCAGCTTCAGTCACGGCCTGACCTGACCGGACGCGTGGTGCTTGACGTGGTTCTCGAGGGCGTCGGCGGGGGTGGGTTACAGGCGGCGATGGGGGCGCTGGCCCGGTACGGACTGGTGGCCGCCGCGCGACGGTCCTACGACGTCCTCAGCGGCGGGGAAAAGGCGCGTCTCGAGGTGCTCGTCCTGGAGCTCGAGCATCACAACCTACTGCTCCTCGACGAGCCCACGGACAACCTGGATATCGAATCCGCGGAGGCGCTCGAGCAGGCGCTGAGGAGTTTCCAGGGCACAGTGGTGGCCGTCTCTCACGACCGGGCCTTCCTGCGGACCATGGACCGGTTTCTGCTCATCGGCCACGACGGCGTCGTCCTGGCGCTGCCCGATTACGAGGCGGGTCTGCAGGCACTGCTTGATCCTGACCATGCCCACCAGGTCCGGCTGGCCAAGCCGCTGTAACCGGTCACCGATCACCCGGCTTGATCAGCATTCCGGTTTTGTTTGTCGGTGAACGGGAAGAGAGTGGGCACGTCCAGGAACCCGGAGGAGAGAACGGCCAGACCTTCCGATTCCGAATCCATCTGACCGTCAAGGAGTGCATATGATCACCCTCGGCATCATCCTGTTAATCATTGGCCTCATCGCCAAGGTCGCGATCCTCTACTCGATCGGGATCATCCTGCTCATCGTTGGCGTTGTTCTGTTCGCGCTGGGCTCCGCCGGTCGCGCCATCGGCGGCCGTCGACACTATTACTGACCCTCTCAGAGTCGTTCTCAGACCGGCGGGGACGAAGGAGTTCTCGCCGGTCTCATCTCCTCCGGCGTCGGCGATCTGAACGGCGCCCCTCAACAGGTCGAGGTGGGCACCGACACACCGGGGCCCGTCGTCGGATCATCGACGCGCCCGCCGATCGAGAGCTTGCCCACGTAGCCGAGATGGATCACGTACCAACGTCCGCGCCAGGAGATCATCGATGCGATGCCGAATGAGCGCACCTCGCCGTTCTCGCGATAGACGACGCGGGAATTGGGAACCTCGTAGTAACCGACGCGGTTCAGGCACGCAGCCGGTCCGACCCAGTGCGCGTATGCAGCGGGCACGGTGACCCCGATCAGGTGGGTCGAGGGTGCAGCGGTGCCGAGCAGCTGATGGGCGGCCTCGATGTCGAGGCGGTAATCGGCGAATAGCCGGCCCTCCCAGTCCGCGGCGGCATCGCCGATCGACTTGACCTGGGCGTAGGCCGCCTCCGGGAAGAAGGCGGAGCGGCCCTCCCCAGTTTGGTCGGTGAGGACCGCCCTCCACAGATCCCTCATCTCGGCGTGAAACGCGCGGGTATGACTGGAGGGGACTTGTTCGGTCTGCGGCAGGGTGCCCGGGTCGGGTGTGGGCGCCCTGACCCGATGATGACGCCGGTGACGCTGCCGGCCGGCCGGGCTGGTGACCGGTGCGCCGCCGGCGGCCGTGCTGTGGGTCCGGGCGCGCCGGGTGGTCCGTGTCCGTGATGGTGGTGACGAGGTGCCACAACCGATCAGGCTCAGGCCGATCCCGATCCCCAGCGCAATCCGCCTGGCCCAGGCCATTGGCAAAGCTTGTCACTCCCGAACCGGAGACCACGCATGCGAGTGGCTACCCGACGAGGCGCGCGTCCGTGGCCGGGTCGGGAGCTCCGCTGTAATAACGCTCGATCACGCGCTCGAACAGCGGCTCCTCGGGCGCGGCGCGGGCAAACAGGGTCATGGAGGAGCGCAGTTTCAGCGCATCGACGAAGCCGAGAATGTCCTCAGCGCCGGCGGTCCCGTCGAGTTCGACCAACGCTTGGGCGGACTCGCGCAGGCGTGGCCCGAGCACCGGGTGGGCCAGGTAGGCCCTGGCCTGCGCCAGGGAGCCGATCGCGTAGTGGCGCGCCGTCGAGCTGGACCCCAGCCCGGCGATCTGTGGGAAGACGAACCACATCCAGTGGCCGCGCTTGCGACCGGCCCGCAGCTCGGCCAGCGCAGCGGAATAGACGCCGCGATCCTGCGCGGTGACGAAGCGCTCGAGGTCGTGGGGGTCCTCGCCGGCCACGGCTCCGACGGTACCCGGGCTCAGAAGAAGCTGCGCAGGAAGACGCGGTCGGCCGCGCGTGTGCGCGTGAGGAGTGACGAGGCGATACCGATTTCCTCGATTCGACCGCGCCGGACCTTGAATATGCCCCGGCTGGCACCGCCCCCGAACAGGTACCACCGGTTGCGTCCGACCGAAAACCCGCGGCCGACCCCGAGTCGCTTGGCCACCCTGGCCAGGCTGGTGTCCGGGTGGACACCCCGGATCTGGAAGTGGCGGGCGGCGGTCAGGATGAGCACGGCTCGGCCGCGGTAGCCGGCGCGCTTGTGCCGGGCAAGGGTTCGGAGCAGGACGGGCGTCGCGTAACCGACACGAATGCCCTGGCGCGACGGACAGAAGAAATCCATGTAACGGCGGCCGCGCAGAGACAATCGAGGGAAGCGCTTGCGCGCGTCGCGCCGCGTCATGCCCAGCCGCACAGGGCCCAGGGTGCGGCCATGCACTCGCCCCGACGGACGCTGGCAGGAGTAGACCGCGGCAGGCGCACGGAGGACGAGCACGGTGCGGCCCGAGCGCAGGCCGACCGAGACCGCGCCCGAGCGCCCGGCACGGGCCACACGACGCGCTCCCTCGTAGACGCCCGTGCCCGGGTTCAGGTTGACGATGCCCAGGCGTGTCGGGCCATCGGTATTGACGACGATGGTTCCGGAGGGCAGGCGGGCAGCTCGGTCATCGATGGTCAGCTTGGAGACGTTCATGAGCCGCAAATCCATGTGCCGCTGGGGCGCCGGCCGGGCCCCAAGCTGCCAGCTCAGGCCGGAGTTGGTGCCCGGGAGAGGCTGGGTCACCAGGCGCGGCCCGAAGCGCTGGTCGGTGATGGCCGGATCGGGCAGCGCGGCGTCAGTGGCATCGATCCTGGCCAATGTGCCGTAAGCGCCGCTGCGGGCCCCGAGACCGGACAACCAATAGTCGCCGGTGGCCCCGATCCCGAGCCCGCTGCTGTTCAGGCTCGGGTACCAGCTGTAGCTGAACATTCCCGGATTGACCGTTCGCACAGGTCGTCCGACCGCGTTCACCGCGTCGCCGAAGCGATCCTCGCTCGCGAAGGCGAGGTGGTCGGCACCGGTGTGAATGAACAGGTTGTAACGCTGCCCCAGCTGATCGAAGCCCTGGGCCTGCGCTACGACACCCGTGGTCGGCACCAGCTCGTCGGCATAGGTCTGATCGATCACGTACGGGATCCAGCGAGCGTTGGCGATCAGCGGGCCGCTCTGGCCATCCTTCGAACAGGCCGGATCGCTGTAGGCAGGCCCGTTCGCGCCCGGGAAGGCCTGCACGCCACAGATGACCGGTCCGTCCAGCACCATCGCGCCGGCGAAGTCATCGGGATGCTCGAAGGCCAGCTTGTAGGAGGCCCAGCCTCCCATCGAGTAGCCCGAGATGACCGTCCGAGAGGGGTCCAGGGTGAGGGTGTCCGCCAGCGAGCGCCATACCTGCCAGAAATCCGTCTCGGCCTCGTTGTAGTACCAGCCGGCGGGGCCGAACCCCTCGGTGGTGGCACAGATCGAGCCCCGGTCCTGGCACAGCTGCTGTATGAGCTGGGGATCCAGTGCGCCGTACTGGTTGTAGTTGACCTCCAGCGAATGAAGGATCCAGGTCAGCGGCATCGCCCGGCCGGGGCGGTAGCTGGTCGGCACGTAGACGGCGTAGGGCTGGACGCGCTCGAGCAGGGTCGGCTTGAAGTTGCCTTCCGAGCCGTCAGTGACGACCTGACCCGAGCCGGGCGAGAGGCGCGAGACATACCAACGCGTGCTGTACCCGGTGGGCTGCGGCGCCGGTGTGGCCTGGTGGCCGGCAAGCGCCGACCAGTTGACCGAGAGGGAGAACTTCGACACATCCCCGGAAGCCAGCGTGTCGGCCTGGTCATCCTCCATCCAGAAGTTGCCCGTCACCGAGCGGGCGATTCCGTCGGCGCCGAGCGCGTTGCCGATCGGGTTGCCGGCCAGCCGGGCCTGGGCCGCGGCAATGAGCGCGTCGCTCATGCCGTCGGTGTACACCGGAGGCTCCTGGGCGACGCTGCGGAAGGTCACGTTGTAGAGCCGCTCGGCTGTGCTCGATGCCGTGCCCGGCTGCCCGACGTCGGGGGGCGCGAAGTTCTGGCCGGTGCTGTCGGCCAGACCCGAGCCGAGCCGAACTCGCCAGGCGCCGCTGACGGGCAGCAGCGTGCGCGGGACGGCGACGATGAACGACTTGGCGGCGCGATCGACAGTCAGCGAACCGCCATGGGCCAGCACGCTGGTGCGCACACCGGTGAGGGGATCGATGAGCCACGCGCCGCGGCTGGAGACGACCAGCGCCCGCTCGATGCCCGGCGAGCGAACGCCCGCCGCCGCGGGCCACTGGGCCACGCCGGTGGCAGCGTTGTTGTCGGTGTCAAACGTCCACTCGGCGATGGGGACACTCGGATCGGCGAGCGTGGTCCAGTCCACGCGCCAATAGCTGAAGCCGCCATGCAGGCCAACCCCGGCGCGGAAGATGTCCGCCCCGTTGTTGCGGGCCGGGCCGGACGGGAAGACGTAGCCCCCCTGCCGTCCGGCCAGCCCGGAGCTTTGGTCGTAGCTCGAGGTGGGCAGACCCTGGACCCCGGAGGCGCCGTAATCGTCGTAGATGAAGTCACTCCACAGCGAGGCCCCGCCAGCCAGATGCCCGGTGCCCGAGGTCGGCGAGAAGTTGCTCGGAAACGGCCACGCGGTGCTGCTCGGCTCGGGCAATGCGGGGGGCGCCTGGCTGGCCGCAGCGGGCACGTCGGCGGGTAATCCGGGCACCGAGCTCTGCGCGAGCGCGGGCGCCGCGCCGGCCAGCCCAACCAGCACGGTCGCGCAGGCAAGCGCTGAACCGAGCCGGCGAACGTCCTCCCCAACCGCCCTGAGCTTCACGGCCGCCCACGATACACCTCGAGTTGGTCCGTCGCGCCGGTCCCAGCGCCCCAGACGCGCCCGGGCGTCCAGCTGTCCTCTCAGGAGCCGTAGCCAGCCAGGATGTCGCGCAGTTCGGCGGCATTGCGGACCCCGTAGTCGCGGTAGCAGTTGTTCATCAGCAAGTGCGTCTCGCGCGCCTGGCCCGCGTGCTCGGCGATCGGCCCGGCCAACTCGTTCAGCTCGTCGGTTGAGTACAGGTAACGGAAGCGCTCAGCCGCCGTCCGGGAGGTGCCCGACCACGTGTCGTCAGACCGGCCGTGAAAGCGGACGACGAACAGATCCGGGTTGGTCAGCGCGAACACGCGCGGTAGCCCGGACACCTCGGGGGCGTCCACGCAAACGAAGATCAGCTCGTGTTCCTCCAGGAGGCCCAGGGTCCGCTCACGATCCCGTTCCTCGGCCAGCCACGCCGGGGCCCGGAACTCGACACAGATCCGGTAGTCGGGTAGCCGCCCGCGCAGTGTCTCCAGCTGCTGGCGGTTATCGCGGCGGGGGCCGAACCAGGGCGGGTACTGGAACAGGACGGTGCCGAGCTTGCCCGCCTCGTGCAGGGGACGCAGGCCGGACTCGAACCGTGACCAGACCTCGTCGAGGACCTCGGGGTCGAGATGATGGGCGTACAGGTTGCGTTTCTCCTGCACCTGCGCGGGAAGGGTGTCGCGCAGGTCGCGCCACAGACTCCTCGGGCGGGTCGGATGACCGGTGAGCAACGAGTAGGCCTTGACGTCGAAGCGAAAGCCGTCGGGCGTCCGCTCCGCCCACAGCCGGGCCTGCTGCTCGGCCGGAGGCGCGTAGTAGGTCGAGTCGACCTCGGTGAGCGGGAACTGCGCGGCGTAGAAGCGCAGCCGCTCCTCGGGCGACATCGTGCGCCGGGGATACCAGTCGGTCTCCTCGACGAGCGTCTTATCGGTCCATGAGCAGCTACCGGTGAGGACCGGATGGCCGCCGATCTCGATGTGGGGGCCGATCTCCGGCTGCTCAGTCATGGCGCCCACCGACGCTAGCGAGAGGGCGCCCACCGACGCTAGCGAGAGGGCGCCCACCGAACATGGCGGGCGCCCTCAGCTCGACGCTTGGTGGGTCAGACCGAGACCGTGTGGGCGACCTCGAGCTCGATGCTCTGGGCATCGTCCTCGCGGGCCAGCACGTGTGCCCCGTCGGTGATCCGGCCGTCGAGGATCGCTCGCGTCAGCTCGCGCTCCAGGGTCCGGCGCAGGTGCCGCTTGAGCGGACGAGCCCCGAACTCGGGATCAAACCCCTCGGCGGCCAGCCGGGCGATCAGCTTGGGCTCCACCTCGAGCTCCACCGCGTGCTCCGCGTACAGGCGCTCGGCGATGCGCGCACACAGCAGCGCCCCGATGTCGTTGACCTGGGCTTCGGTGAGTGGTGAGAAAACCACGATCTCATCGATGCGGTTCACGAACTCGGGCAGGAAGGCCCGCTTGGCTGAGGCCAGCATCCGCTCGGCCGCCGGGTCCTGCGCGTCCGCAGCGAAGCCGATCGGGCGCTTGGCCTGGCCGGCTCCCAGGTTGGACGTCATGACCACCACGGTGTTGGTGAAGTCGATGGTCCGGCCCTCGCCGTCGGTCAGTCGACCGTCGTCCAGGACCTGGAGCAACACGTTCCACACCTCGGGATGGGCCTTCTCGATCTCATCCAGCAGGACCACGGAGTACGGGCGGCGCCTGACCGGCTCGGTCAGCTGACCGCCGTCGCCGTAGCCGACGTAGCCCGGGGGCGAGCCGATCAGCCGGGCGACCGTATGCGGCTCGCGGTACTCGGACATGTCGATCCGCACCAGCGCCTTGTCGGTCGCGAACAGACGATGGGCCAGAGCCTTGACCAGCTCGGTCTTGCCGACGCCGGTCGGGCCCATGAACAGGAAGCTGCCCAGGGGACGGTCGGGCTCGGCCAGGCCGGCACGAGCGTGGCGGACAGTCTCGGCCACCGCGTGCACGGCATCCTCCTGCCCGATCACCCGCTGGTGCAGGTCCTCCTCCAGGTTGCCCAGGCGCTCGAGCTCGGCCGCCACCAGCTCGCCGACCGGAATCCCGGTGCGGCCCGCGACCACGGCAGCGATCTCGGCCTCACCGACGGTCGCTGAGCCCGACTGGCCTCCTGGGGCCTCGGGAACCTCTGCGATGCGCCGCTCCAGCTTCTCGATGTGCTGCTTGAGCTGGCCGGCGTCCTCATAGGCCTCCGCATCGACGGCGGCCTGCTTCTCAGCCTTGAGCCGGTCGCGCTCGCTTTCCAGACGCTGGCGCTCACCGCGGCCCGCGTCCTTCAGCCGTAGCCGCGCGGCAGCCTGATCGATCAGGTCAATGGCCTTGTCGGGCAGGCGGTACTCGCTGATGTAGCGGTCCGAGAGCCGCGCGGCGGCCTCCAGAGCCTGATCGTCGATAGTCACGGAGTGGTGGGTCTCATACTGCTCGCGCAAACCCCGCAGGATGGCCACGGTGTCGGCCACGGAGGGCTCCTCCACCGTTACCGGCGAGAAACGCCGGGCCAGGGCCGCGTCGCGCTCGATCTTGCGGTACTCGGCCAGTGTCGTGGCCCCGATCATGCGCAGATCACCGCGGGCCAGCATCGGCTTGAGGATGTTGGCGGCGTCCATGGTGCCTTCGGCTGCGCCGGCGCCCAGCACGGTGTGCAGCTCGTCAACGAACAGGATCACCTGCCCGCGGGCGGCCACGACCTCCTCGAGGGCGGCCTTGAGCCGCTGCTCGAACGCGCCGCGGAACTGCGAACCGGCGATCATTCCGGGCAGGTCGAGGGATACCACCCGCACTCCGTGCAGGGGTTCGGGGACATCGTCCTGCGCGATGCGCAGCGCGAGGCCCTCGGCGATCGCCGTCTTGCCCACGCCGGCCTCCCCGATCAGGGCAGCGTTGTTCTTGCGCCGCCGGGTCAGGACCTCGACTACCTGCCCGATCTCGGCCTCCCGGCCGATGACCGGGTCAATCCGGCCGGCTCGCGCCTCAGCGGTCAGGTCCCGGCCGAACTTGTCCAGGGCCGGCGTGCCCGAGCGCCGCCGCGTCTGGCTGCGTTCCCGCACGGCAGCGCTACCCGGACCGGCACCGGCGCCCAGTTCGTCAGCCGGGCCGACCCCGGCCAGGCCCCCCTGCTGGGCGGCCATCATGTCACGGGCGCAGCGCTCGCAGATCAGGGCGCTGCGGCGGCTACCGCCGCCGGCGACCATGACCTGGACAATGCCGGGACGCTCCGCGCAAATCTCGCAGAGCGCCGCCTCAGAATGGTTCTGGTGTTCAAATTCCACGGTTCTCAAGTCTCCGATGTGGTTTCAGATCTCAGTCAGTGCCACTGAGATTCTAGCGAGCCCCACTTTACTTTTTGAAGCGTGGTTTTCCGGCTCTACTGACGCAGCGCTCGGTAGCGCCGAATGAGCGCGTTGGTCGAGGCGTCATGCTCCAGATCGGGCTCGGTCTCGGCCTTCAGCTCGGGAATGATCCGCTGGGCCAGCGCCTTGCCTAGTTCGACGCCCCACTGGTCGAAGGAGTCGATCCCCCACACCACGCCCTGGGTGAACACGCTGTGCTCGTACAGGGCCACGAGCGCGCCAAGAGCGTGCGGGGTGAGCTCCGCGGCCAGGAGCACATTGGTCGGGCGGTTGCCCTGCATGACCCGATGCGGGGCAACCGCCTCATCGGTGCCCTCGGCGAGCACCTCCTCCAGGGTCTTGCCGAAAGCCAGGGCCTCGGCCTGGGCGAAGACGTTTGACATCAGCAGCTCGTGGTGGTCGCGCAGTGGGTTCAGCGTCCGGGCAAAGCCGATCAGGTCCACCGGGATCAACTTCGTCCCCTGGTGGATCAGCTGGTAGAAGCTGTGCTGACCGTTGGTGCCCGGCTCGCCCCAGAAGATCGCCCCGGTGTCGTAGTCAACCGAACGGCCATCGAGGCGAACGTGCTTGCCGTTTGACTCCATGGTCAGCTGCTGGAGGTAGGCCGGGAAGCGCTTGAGGTACTGCTCGTAGGGCATGACCCCGACGGTCTGGGCGCCGAAGAAGTCGCCGTACCAGACCGCCAGCAGCCCCATGAGGACAGGCATGTTGTGCTCGAAGGGGGCGGCGCGAAAGTGCTGGTCCATCTCGTGAAAGCCGGCCAACATGGCTTTGAAGTTCTCCGGGCCGATCGCCACCATCGTGGACAGCCCGATCGCCGAGTCCATCGAATAGCGCCCGCCGACCCACTCCCAGAAGTCGAACATGTTCTCGGTGTCGATACCGAACTCGCTTACCTTCTCGGCGTTCGTGGAGACCGCGACGAAGTGCTTGGCTATCGCGGCCTCGTCGCCCAGCTCGGCCAGCGCCCAGTCCCGCGCAGACCGGGCGTTGGTCATCGTCTCGAGTGTGGTGAAGGTCTTAGAGCAGACGATGAACAACGTCTCCTCGGGACTCAGGTCGCGCGTCGCCTCGACGAAATCGGTGGCATCGACGTTGGATACGAAGCGAAAGGTCTTGTCCCGGTCGCTGTAGTGGCGCAGGGCCTCGTAGGCCATGACCGGGCCCAGGTCTGAGCCGCCGATCCCGATATTGACCACGTTGCGAATCCGCTTTCCGGTGTGGCCGACCCAGTCCGCCGAGCGGACCCGCTCGGCGAAGTCGCTCATGCGCTCAAGCACCGCATGGACCTGGGCGACAACGTCCTCCCCGTCCACGATCAGCGAGGTGCCGGGCGGCATGCGCAGGGCGGCGTGAAGTACGGCGCGATTCTCCGAGACGTTGATCCGCTCCCCCCGGAACATGGCCTCGATCCGCTCGGCCAGACCCACCTGCTCGGCCAGCTCCACCAGCAGCCGGACCGTCTCGTTCGTCACCCGGTTCTTGGAGTAGTCCAGGAACAGATCGGGGAGCTTCGACGGTCATGTGCTCCGCCCGGTCGGGGTCCTGGGCAAACAGGTCTCGCAGGTGCAGCCCGCGGACCTGCTCGTAGTGCTCGGTCAGAGCCCTCCACGCCGGCAGCTGGCGAAGCTCGGGCATGCTCATCGTCTCACCGGTGCTCATTGGGCCTCCATGGGATCGGGCGAACGGGAAGCGGCCGCCGGGCCGCAGTCCTCATTGTCGCCCCCTGCGGGTCCGGCTAAGCACGTTGATGAGCTGTGCCGCCGTCTCAGCCTGCCGCTGTTGGGGTAACTTCAGCCTGTGGCCGACCCCGTCAAGCTCGACCGCTATCGCACTGTGCGAATTCTCGGCGCCGGCGGGATGGGCACGGTGTCGTTGGCGCAAGACACCGTGCTCGGGCGCCAGGTGGCGCTCAAGCGGGTAACCGGGACGGCGGGCGACACCGAGATGTTGCGCCTGCGCCGCGAGGCCCTGGTCGGGGCCTCGGTCAGTCACCGCAACCTGGTCTCGATTTACGACGTCGAAGAAAACGACGAAGGCGAGCTGGTCATCGTCATGGAGTACGTGGAGGGCGAGACCCTGCGTGATGCCGTGGCGCGTGAAGGCGGCCTGCCCAGCGCTGAGGCCCTGCGGATACTCGAGGGCGCGGCGGCCGGCCTGGATGCGATCCATGCCCAGGGGATCGTTCACCGCGACGTCAAGCCGGCCAATGTCCTTCTCGGTCGGGACGGAAGTGTGAAGGTGGCGGACCTGGGGATCGCCGCCGTCGCCGATCGGACGCGGATCACTTCGTCGGGCGCCGTGATGGGCTCACTCAGCTACATGGCCCCCGAGCAGCTGCATGACACCGAGGCGACCCCGGCCATCGACATCTACGCCCTGGGCGCCGTGGCCTACGAGGTCCTGTCCGGCCAGCGGGCCCGCCGAGAGGCAAATCCGGTCGCGCTGGCCTACGCGATGGACAACAAGCCGCCTCCGGACCTGCGCGAGGCCTGGCCCCAGGCACCCGTGGCCGCGGCCGAGCTGCTCGAGCGAACGATGGCCCGCGAGCCCGAGGGCCGACCCCGATCAGCGGGTGAATTCGTCTCCCGGTTGCGGGCCGCGCTTGATCCGACCAGCACGGCCGAGGCGACTCCGCCGGCCACCGCGCCGGCTGCTGCGGCGCGGCCCCGCACCCCGGCGCGGACCGTCCCTCCTCCACGATCGCGCGAGCCGCGTTCCGCGCCCCGCGCTCCGGACCCGAAGCCCGAGCGCCGGCGCTCCTGGTGGCCGGCCGCGGCTCTGCTGGCGCTGGTCGGGATCGCGGCGGCCGCCGTCCTCATCGCCACGTCCGGCAACAGCGGAACGCCGCCCAAGCGCAAGACCGCCAGCCACCACTGGATCCAAGCCGCCCGCCGCCGCCAGCCGGAGCGCGAGCTCGAGCTCGAGCTCCACCGCGTCGGTTACGTCGGCCGCGTCGAGCGCCGCATCCTCGTCGTCGGCGCCCCCCGCCTCGGCGGCGGCGCCGAGTGGCAGTCCCGGGGCCGCGGCAAAGTCGTTCTACACCCTGGCCGCCGCGCACAGCTACCCGCAGGCCTGGGCGCTGGCCGATCCAAGCTTCCGGGCTCAGCTCGGTGGCTACCAGGGCTTCCAGAACACGTTTGCCAACGATCGATCGATCACCGTCAACAGCCTCCACACGGTCAGTCAGTCCGGCAACACGGCGACGGTGGCGATAAGGACCACGTCGGTGCAGAGCACCGGAACCCAGCACTGCTCGGGCACGGTTCAGCTCAGCGGCGGTGCGGGAACTGGCGCGCCCTGGCGCGTGCACCAGATCCAGATCGGGTGTAGCTAGGGTCCCGAGTCAGCCTATGCTTGCCCGGTGACGCGGCGTCTGCTCAGCCGAGCGCTCTGGGCCACCGCGGCGGCGCTCAGCCTCACCGGCTCGGCCACCGCTCAGCCCGTCCACTCTCCAGTCGGGGTGGCGGGAGCCGCGAGGACCAAGGCCCACTGGATGCTCCTGGGCCGCTCTGAGCAGGGACGGGCGATCCTCGCCGTCCGGGTGGGCAATCCGCGCGGGCCTCGCGTGCTCGTCGTCGGCTGCATTCACGGCAATGAGACGGCCGGGATCCCGATCGCCCGGGCACTCGAGCACGTCCGCACCGCCGACGACGTCTGGATCGTTCCCGATCTCAACCCCGACGGCGTCGCCCACAGCACCCGGCAGGACGCGCGCGGAGTGGACTTGAACGCCAACTTCTCGTCGGGGTGGCAGCGCGGCGGAGCCCCGTTCGACCCCTACTACGGAGGCCCGCATCCGTTCTCCGAGCGCGAAACCCGCATCGCCCGGAAGCTGATCGAGCAGATCCACCCGCGGCTGACCGTCTGGTACCACCAGCACATGGACGTGATTTGGGCTTACGGCCCGAGCACGCAGGCCGGCCGACTCTACGCCCGGGCCACCGGGATGCACCTCTACCACCACCACTGGCTGCCCGGCACCGCCACCAACTGGCAGAACCACCACCTGGCCGGGACCTCGTCGCTAACCGTGGAGCTTCCGGCTGGGGTTCTCTCCTCGGCGCAGGTCCAGCGCCATCTGCGGGCCGTGCTCAGCGTCGCCAAAGCGCTGGTTTGACGGATCGCCCCTCGACGTCCCTTGCATCACGACTGAAGGTTCAGTAATTTCTGAACTATGGATCAGGAGGGGCTCTGGGGCTTCATCGACGCGGCCGGCCGGTGGGCGGGAAAATCGTGGGGGATGCCCCAGATGAGCGGCCGGGTGCTCGGCTGGCTGCTGATCTGCGAGCCGCCCGAGCAGACCGCGGCACAGCTGGCCGAGGCGCTCGAAGCCAGCAAGGGATCGATCAGTGGCGCCACCGGCATGCTCGTCCGCTGGCGCCTGGTCGACCGGTTGCGGGTTCGCGGTGAGCGGGCCGACCGCTTCCGGATCCGCCCCGAAGTCTGGGATGAGCAGCTCCGCGACCAGAGACCGCTGGACGAGGCTCGCGAGATGCTGGCCCTGGGTCTTGAGGCCCTGGCTGGGGAGCCGTCGGCGCGGCGAGCCCGGCTCGAGGAGCTCGATGCCTTTTATGCCTGGTGGCAGTCGCGCATTCCGACGCTGTGGGCGGAGTGGCAGGAGTACAAGCGCACGACCCTCGAGCGGGCGAGATGACCGACAGTGGGGTGCCCACCCTGGCCGTCGAGGTCAAGGGCCTGACCAAGTCCTTCGGCGCGGTCACGGCCCTGGACGGCCTGGACCTGGAGATCGAGTCGGGCATCGTCTTCGGGCTGCTCGGGCCCAACGGCGCCGGAAAGACGACCCTCGTGCGCATCCTGGCCACGCTGCTCGTCCCCAGTCAAGGTCATGCCCGCGTGCTCGGCCACGACGTGATCGCCGAGCCATTGGCCGTGCGGCGCCGGATCGGCCTGGCCGGCCAATTCGCGGCCGTCGACCAGGAGCTGACCGGACGCGAGAACCTGGAGATGGTTGGTCGTCTCTACCGCCTGCCCGCCGCCGAGGCGCGGATGCGCTCCGGAGAGGTACTGGAGCGCTTCGAGCTCACCGACGCCGCCGATCGTCGTGTGTCCACCTACTCGGGCGGAATGCGCCGGCGCCTGGACCTGGGGGCGAGCCTCGTCGGCCGGCCGCCGGTGTTGCTGCTCGATGAGCCCACCACGGGACTCGACATACGCTCACGCCAGGAGCTCTGGCGGATCGTCGAGGAGTTGCGTCGCGACGGCACCACCGTGCTGCTCACCACTCAGTACCTCGAGGAGGCCGACCGGCTGGCCCAGCGGATCGCGGTCATCGATCACGGACGCGCGGTGGCGGAGGGAACCGCCGCCGAGCTCAAGGCGCAGATCGGAACCGAGGTGCTCTCGCTGCGCCTGCGCGAATCCGGTGGCGCCCAGGAGGCAGTCGCGGCGCTGGCGGACCTCGCCGCCGGCGACCCGGTCCTTGACCCCAACACCGGGGAGATCCGCATACCCGTACTCGACCCGGACGCCTCGGCCCAAGCCGTCCGCCGCCTTGACGCTCGCGGGCTGGCGATCGCCTCGATCCAGCTTCAGGATCCGAGTCTCGACGATGTCTTTCTCACTCTGACCGGGCACCGCGCCGAAGACGGTGCAGACGCGACCGAGCCGGACTCGGAGGCAGCGTGAGCGCGACCGGGGTATCCGAACGTGGCCGCCTGACTCTGTCCGAGACGCTGGCTGACAGCCGGGTGATGGCCGCCCGTCAGCTGCGCAAGAACCTGCGCCGCCCTACCTACGTCGTCTTCTCCTTTGTGCAGCCGGTGATCTTCGTGCTGCTGTTCCGCTACGTGTTCGGCGGCGCGATCAACACGGGCCGGATCAGCTACGCGAACTTCCTGATGCCAGGGATCATCGTCCAGACCGCCGTCTTCGGCGCTCTGATCACCGGTCTGGGCATAACCGAGGATCTCAAGGCCGGGGTGGTGGACCGCTTTCGCTCCCTGCCGATCGCCCGCTCCTCGGTGTTGATCGGCCGTACCGCGGCCGACATGGTCATGAACGTCATGACTCTCATCGTGATGGTCCTGGTCGGCGTAGCGGTTGGCTTCCGCCCCAACCAGCCGGTCTACGACCTGGCTCTGGCTCTGGCCCTCGTGCTCGCTTTCTCCTACGTCTTCTCCTGGATCAGCGCCTTCGTCGGCCTGACCGTCAAGGACCCGGAAACCGCCCAGTCGGCTGGATTCATCTGGGTGTTCCCGCTCACCTTCGCTTCCTCGGCGTTCGTCCCCACCGCCAGCATGCCGGGTGCGGTGAAGGCCTTCGCCCAGGTCAATCCCGTCACCCTGACCGTCAACGCGGCCCGGGCGCTGACCATCGGCCATGGCCACGCCCTCTCCCCGGCCCTCGGCGCTCTGGCCTGGTTGGCGGGACTACTGGTCGTCTTCGTTCCGCTCTCGGTGCGGGCGTTCCGCCGGGCCTGAGCGCGGCGCCAAGTCGCCGCCCCGCAGCAGGGCGGCCAGCTCACGGCCCAGGCCAATTGAGGGCCCACCGATCAGCTCCCACGCCCGGGTGATCCCGATCAAAAAGCACACCACCACGAGGATGGCGATTCCCTGCGCCGCGCCCATGTCCGTCACCCGCGCGATCAACCGCAGAGCGAACCAGAGTTGCAGCGCGAAGGTGACAACGAGCCCGACCAGGAACAGCACGTCACGGAGGGCGATGTCCTGACTCCGTCGGAACCTGCGCAGGGAGAGCAGCGAGGCGGGCGTCACGGTCCGCTGGACGGACTGGAGGCACCCGGCGCGCCGAGGCTATGGATCGCGTCGAGGACGTCCGTGATGCCACCCGCGGTGTTCGTGTCGAGGCGATCGAGGATCGTTTCCGTATCGGTGAACTCCTTCGCCGCCCGTGCGTCCCCAGCGGCAGCCTGGACACGCTGGCCGACCATGATGATGGAGAGCAGAACCAGCTGCAGGAACGTCTGCGCGATCCAGGCCACGATGATGATCACCTGACCGGAACTGACCGCGGCGGGCAGGCTGATCAGGGCGATGACCGCGAACAGATAGGCGCAGGCCATGGTCCCGACGCTGCGGGTGATGACCAGGGCAAGCTTGGCGTTGAACCCCTCGACGTCGCGAACTGCATTCTTTATCTCGCGGGGGTTGAAGCGCACGACATGGGGCAGTTGCTCGCGAACGTTGCTCGGTTCAGCCATGTGAGCCTCCGACTCGGGGACGGTTTCGGGAAGGCTACGGTTCGCTCCGGGCGTTGCCGGCCCGCGGTGGGCGCCGCGGCGGCGACGCGGGTCAGACGGGCTCGAGCACGAAAACGTGGATCCGTCGGTGCGACGCGCGGCTTTCGTATTGCCCGAAGCCGGGATAGATGCGCAGGCCCTCCTGCCAGATCTCGGCGCGGCGTTGACCCTCAGCCTCCACCGCGCGTACACGCCGAGCGGTGCCGTCGACCACGATCCTGGCTTCCGGGTGGGCGCGCAGGTTGTGGTACCAGGCGGGATGGGTCTGCTGCCCGAAGTTCGACGCGATGATGGCCAGGTCATCCTGGGCCGGGATGCCGAGGACCGGGACGGTCCGCGGCTGGCCGCTTCTGGCCCCCGTCGTGGTCAGCATGATCACCGGGATCCCGGCGAGGAGGCTGGCGAACGTGTGGCGACCCCGCGTGAGACGGTGAACCGGGCCGTCGATGCGGTGCAGGATTCGCGCGAACAGCCATGAGCCGGGGCCGCTGGCGGCAAAGCGCCGGAGGACCTTCTGCAGCGCGTTGGCCCGATCGAAGGCAATTGGCTGGCTCACGATCGGCCAGCGTGACGAAGCCGGCCGCCGGTGTCAACGGGCACCGCGCCTCTGGACCGGGGCGTAACAATTACGGGGATGCTCGTGACCCGGAGTCGGTATGACCACGACGAGACGGTCAGACGACTGCTGACCGGGATCGAACGACGTTGGCTGACGGTGTTCGCGCGGATTGATCACGCCGCGGCAGCGCGTGAGGCGGGGCTGGAACTGGCCAACGAGGAGGTCTTCATCATCGGTAATCCCAAGGCCGGGACCGCGCTCATGCAGACCGACCCGAGGATCGGGATCGAGCTTCCGCTCCGCATCCTGGCCTGGGAGGACGAGGACGGAGCGCTGCTCGGCTACAACGATCCGCGCGAGTTCGCCGAGCGTTATTCAGTCGAGCCGCAAGCGGCGACGCTGCAGGCCATGGCGGACCTGTTGGCCGAGCTCACCAGTGAGGCGGCCGAGTAACGCCTCGCTCGCCGGGGCGCGGAGGGCGGGCGGTTGCCGGAGGGGTCCCTGCCGCCCGGTTCGGAGCCACGTGAGAGACTCGACGGGTGAGTGGACTGCCCGAGCGGGACCGCGCTGCGCTTCAGATCCACGACCCGGAGCGGGCCAGCCACCTGCTGAAGCTCGAGTTCGGGTCACGCAGCGAGTTCGACGATCCGCGCTACGAATACCGGCGGCTGTTCTCAGAGCTCCTGGGCACCTTCTTCTTGGTGCTCGTCGCCGCCGGCGGTGGACTCCTGCACGCCCAGGGCAAGATCTCGCTGTCGGCCGCGGTGGTGGCGCCGGGGCTGATGGTGATGGCGATCATCCTGTTCATGGGCGCGGTCTCGGGCGCGCACCTGAATCCCGTCGTATCGATCGCCTTTGCGCTCCGGGGCGACTTCGCCTGGAAGCGGGTCCCGGGCTACATCGTCACCCAGTTGCTGGGGGCGATGCTGGCCTGCCTGTTCCTGCTCGCGGTGCTCGGCAACGTCAAGCATCTGGGCGCGACGCTCCCCGGACCGGGTTACCGAGCGTGGCAGGCCTTTTTGATGGAGATCGTGCTCACCGGCACGCTGGTCAGCGTGATCCTGGGAACCGCGTCGGCGGCGCAGAATGTCGGCGCGATCGGCGCCCTGGGGGTGGGGGGCTATATCGCCCTTGCCGGTCTGTGGGCGGCGCCAGTCAGCGGCACGTCCATGAACCCCGCCCGCTCCTTCGGACCGGCCCTCCTCAGCGGCGAGTGGAAGGCCTTCTGGGTGTACGTCGCCGGACCTCTGATCGGTTCGGCGCTGGCCGTCGCGGCCGCCGCGATCTTGCGCGGACGGGGCGGCGATCCGACCGCCCGCGCAGCAGCGTCGGGCAAGTCACCGCCCCCGGAAGACTGATCGCCGCGCGACCGCCGGCGGCTGGCTTGCGAGGGCTGACATGATCCGACGATGGGGAGCGGGAGCAAGGAGGAGGCCCACATCGGCGCGGGAGTCCACGTCAAATGGGCCCACGAGGTGGCCGACCACGACTACTCCGCGGCTGCGGCCTACCTGTCGCTGAAGCTCGACGCCGAGGACGTTGACAAAACGGTCAAGCGGCTACGCAAGGCGCCGCTGAGCACGCGCCGGGCGAACGACATCCTCAGAGCTGCGGGACTGGCCCCGGCACCGCTTGATGATCCCGGAGTGATGAAGGATCTGATCAAAGCCATCGAGGGCAAGCACCTCAGTCCCGTTCTGGTCATCCGCGGCAAGAAATCAGCCGACATCGCAGACGGGTTTCATCGGATCTCGCTCGTGTACCGGATCGACCCGTACGCAACTGTGCCCCTGAAGCTCGCGTAGTGGATCTCAACTCTGCCTACGGGTCGGTCATCGCCGAAATCGATTCCCTGCTTCCCGCCGACGCGGTGGTGGTGGACGCGCACACACACCTGGGACGTGATGAGGACGGTCAATCGCTGGATCCCGAGGTCCTGATTGCCTTCCTTGATCAGGTCGGGCCCACCGCTCGCGCCTGCACCTTTCCGCTCCACGATCCCGAGCGCACCCCCGCCTATCGCGTGCCCAACGACCGCGTCCTGCGCTGGGCCCAGGAGTCGGAGGGGCGCCTGTATCCATACTGCCGTCTCGACCCGGCCGAAGATCCGGTGGCCGAGGCCGAACGCTGCCTCGGCCTCGGCGCCCGCGGGATCAAGCTTCACCCTCGCGCCCAGGCGTTTGGTTTTGGCGACAGCGCGGCCGAGTCGATCTGGAAGGTCGCCGAGGCAGCCAAGGTCCCGATCCTGATCCACGCCGGCCGGGGGATGCCCCGGATGGATCCGCTCGCCGACCTCGCGCTGCGCTTCCCCGACGTCGTGCTGGTGCTGGCCCACGCGGCGATCGCCGACCAGGCCATGTTCGCCTCGCGGTTAGACGAACACCCGAACATCGTCTATGACACGTCCACCTTCTCGGTCTTTGACCAGCTTGAGCTGTTCGCTCGGGTGCCGGCCGAACGGATCGTGTTCGCCTCCGATGCTCCGTACGGACGTCCGGCCGGCGCGCTGCACACAGCGCTGCGGATGGCCGCCTACGCGGGTCTTGACGACTCGGAGCGCACCTTCCTCGTCGGCGCGACGATGAGCGACATCCTCGACGGCCAGCCGCTGCGCGACCCCACGCCTCCGCGCGTGCCCGAGGTTCGCCCCATCAACGGCCGACTGGCTCGCATCAACGGCTACCTGATGATGTCGTTCGCCGCCGCCCTCAGCTCCGGGCCACCGCCGAACTTCGAGCGCGGACGGCAGTTCCTGGCCCTGGCCCGCGGCGTTTGCCGAGACCCCGAGCCCGGCCTCGCCGGTCCGGCATTGGAGCGGATCGACGTGCTGCTGGCCGACGCCGAGCAGCGGTTCAGCGCTGACCTCGAGCAAGCGCGAGCCGGGTTCGGACTGGTGATGGCGGCCGGGGTGATCGCAGCCACGGAGCCGCTGGCCGCGGGCGCCGAATAGCGGTCTCTGTCCGTCCCGCGCGGTTAGATTGACGTGTGGCCCGCTGGCCATTGCCTCCTGAAACCGACGCTCCGATCACTGCGGTGAGACCTTGACCGCGGTCGTAGCTGAGTCGCTGACGAAGCGGTTCGGGTCGGTACTGGCGGTCGATGACCTGTCGTTCACGCTTCCCGTCGGGACGATCACCGGCTTCCTGGGTCCGAACGGCGCCGGGAAGACGACCACGCTGCGAATGCTCCTCGGCCTGGCCACTCCGACGAGCGGCACCGCCCTCGTGCTGGGCCGACCGTACGCCGAGTTGCATCAGCCTGCCCTATCCATCGGCGCGGTGCTCGAGGCGACAGATTTTCATCCCGGTCGCTCGGGGCGGGACCATCTGAGAACGCTCAGCCGCGCCGTCAGCCTTCCCGACTCGCGTGTGGACGAGGCGTTGCGGACCGTCGAGCTCCAGGCAGCGGGCCGGCGACGGGTCAAGGGATATTCCCTCGGTATGCGGCAGCGGCTGGGTCTCGCCGGAGCCCTGCTCGGCGATCCTGAGCTGCTGATCCTGGATGAGCCGGCGAACGGCCTGGACCCCGAAGGGGTTCGCTGGCTACGCGACTTCCTGCGCGCGTTCGCGTCTGCAGGACGCACCGTCCTGGTCTCAAGCCATGCACTGGCCGAGGTCGCGCAGACAGTCGACCAGGTGCTGATCATCAACCGGGGCCGTCTGGTGATCGAGTCCTCGCTCAAGGCGCTGACGTCTCGGGTGGGGCGAGCGGTCCGGGTCCGCACGCCGCAGCCGGACCGGTTACACGACGCGCTGCGGCGGGAGCAAGTCAACGCCGACCGGGACGGACAGACGCTGCACGTGCGCGGGGCAGATACCGAGCGGGTCGGGGAGATCGCGTTCGCCGCCGGGCTTCCCCTCCACGAGCTGGTCACCGAGGGCTCGTCCCTCGAGGAGATCTTCCTCGAGCTGACCTCAGAGGCAAGCTCGTGATCGCCCAGCTGCGAGCCGAGCTGCTCAAGGTTCGCTCGACGCGGACCACCGTGGGGCTCGTCATCGGGATGATCGGCCTCACCCTGGTGATCGTGCTCCTCTCGGGTCTGCTCACCCACCCGCAGGGGCTCAGCAACAGGAGAGACCAGCTCGGCCTGCTCTCGCCCGGCGCGGTCGCGCTGATCTTCTCGGGGCTCGCCGGTGTGCTCCTGGTCACCAGCGAATACCGCTACGGCACGATCCACCCGACATTCGTGTTCACACCGCAGCGCTCAACCGTGCTCTCAGCCAAGCTGACGGCCGGCCTGCTCGCTGGGCTCACGTTCGGCACCATCAGCATCGGACTGGCGGTCGGCATCGGATCGATAATCCTCTCCGCTCGCGGCATCCCGTCAGCGCTCAGCGGAGGCGACATCGCGTTACTGGTGCTCGGCGGCCTCGCCGGGATCGCTCTGCGCGGCGCGTTCGGCGTCGGGCTCGGCGCAATCGTCCGCAATCAGGTGACGGCGATGGTCGGCTTACTGGTCTGGGATTTCGTCATCAACGGCCTCCTCTTCGGGCTGGCTCCGTCGGTGGGGCGATTCATGCCCACCACCGCCGCGGACGCTCTGATGGGCCTCAAGACCACGCATCTGCTCGCGCCCGTCGCCGGCGGCGCCGTCCTGCTGGGTTGGACGGCGTTACTCGCGCTGGCTGGACTGGTGCTGACCCAACGCCGCGACGTGACCTAGCCGGGCTGGCCAGATGTCGGTCAACGAGATGTTCACCCAGGACTTCTGGGATCGGCGCTACGGCGCTCATGAGCACGTGTGGAGCGGGCGCCCCAACCCTCGCCTGGTCGAGCACGTGTCCGCGCTCACGCCGGGCCGGGCGCTCGACGTCGGCTGCGGAGAGGGGGCCGATGCGGTCTGGCTGGCCGAGCGCGGCTGGACGGTGACCGCCGTCGACATATCGCCCGTGGGCCTCGAGCGCGCTGCCGGCCACGCCCGCGAAGCTGGCTCGACGATCTCCGAGCGGATCACCTGGCAGCACTCCGACCTGTTCGCGCCGGACACGAAGCCGTTCGGGGCCTACGAGCTGGTCACCTCCCAGTACCTGCATATGCCCCCGGAGGTGCGCGAGCGCGCGCTCGGCCGACTGGCCGGAGCCGTGGCCCCAGGCGGCAGCCTCCTGGTGGTCGCGCACCATCCACTGGACTTGGAGATCCCGGGCCTGCGGCCCAACCTACCCGAGCTCTTCTGTACCGCGTCCGAACTGGCTGCCCACCTCGACCGATCGCGGTGGGAGATAGTGCTCGAGGTGGCGGCGCAGCGCACCGCTCGTCCGCACGGCGGGGATACGGTGACCATCCACGACGCCGTCCTCCTGGCCTGCCGGCGCCGCTAGCCGCGCGGCCCCAGCACCATCAGCCCTCGGCGAGCGCGAGCTCGGCCAGCCGCTCGATGCCCGCCCGGGACCGGGCTACGGCGAGAAAGCGCTTGGCGTGGCAGAAGACGCGCGTCCTCGACGCCCGTGACCGCGACTAGGTCCTCCCCTTCGAGCCCACCCCAGCTGGCCGGCAGGTCGCGCCGGTTCTCAAACGGCGCCGAGCTCGCGCGGCACCGCTTCGAGGCCAAAGCCCTGGCGCTTCGGGTAAATCACGAACAGGGCGTCGGGCGCCTCGGGCACGAGCACCTGCTTCCAGGGGGCGTTGATCGGCAGTTCCACGACCCGCGGGTCCTCCGCGGCGGCGATGGCCTCGCGCACGATCCGCTGGGCGCGGCGGCCCGAGGCGGCCGACGCCACCTCGCGGGCCAGGATGCCCTGGGCCAGCGCGACAGCGGCGTCGAAGCGCTCGCGCTCCTGCTCGGGTGTGAGGGTCTCGTCCCAGCCCGGGTTGAAGCCGCCGATGATCCCGTTGACGGTCATCGGGCGCACGCCGTCGATCAGTGAGTGGCTCAGCTGTTGCCCGGTGTCGTTGGCGTCCACCGCCTGCACAAGCGTCTGGTCGACCGCCTCGGCAACGCTCCGATCGCCCCCGCAGACCCGGGCGCCGAACTCGCGCCAGACCAGACCGAAGGAGGCGTAGCGCACCCCGTTGTCACGCGCCCGGTCGAAGTCGCGCTGATGGTGGTCGAAGTCCCCGGTCGAGGGGTCGTCGCGAAAGCCGACATCGATGCGCAGGTCGGCCCGGGCCACAGCGTCTCGCGGTCGCGCGTACGGATGATCTTGACTGGGTCGCCGAGCAGGCGGAGCGTGGCGACGGCAAAGACCTCGTCCGCGTGAAAGGAGCCGTCATGAGTGGCGATCAGCATGCCGGGAGACTCTAGGCGGCTCCCGGGATCAGGAGCCGCCGCCCCTCCGGCCGCTGAGAGACAGCGGGCGAACATCCGGGCTGGCGGCCGAGAACCAGCCGGCGAACATCCCGCCCAACCCCGACCGACGCAGGAGCCAAACCATGCAGCTCACCCGCAATTCCGTCGATACCAACCCCGGTTCCAGCGACTGGTTCACCGGTGCCGTCTACATCGACGCTGTCGCCACCCCGGCACCGCCGGCGCGGGCCGGCGCGGCCAGCGTTCACTTCACCCCGGGCGCGCGCACTGCGTGGCACACCCACCCGTTCGGCCAGACGATCTACGCAGCCCGGTCACCTGGGGCGAGCACGTTACCGACGAGCAGTACAACGCCCCCACGGGGCACTGACATCCCCCAGGGGCTCCCGCCTGGCTTCAGGCGGGCGCTGCGCCGCCGAGCTTCAGGCGTGGCTGACCGGGGACGGTTCGCGGAAGTAGTAACCCTGGTCGAGATCGTCGATCAGCCCGGGCTGTGTCGGCTCCCATCCCAGTAGCTCGCGGGTCAGCACGCTCGAGGCCGGGCTGTCGAGGCCGAGGAAGCCACCCAGCCACGTGAAGTGCTCGCCGGCTTCCTCGGCGGAGATGGAGACCACCGGGAGGTCGAGCTGGCGTCCGATCACCGCGGCGATGTCGCGGATCCGGACGCCCTCGTCGGCCACCGCGTGCAGCACCGATCCCGCCGGGGCCTTCTCAAACGCGCGAGCAAACAGGCGGCCGGAGTCCAGTCGGTGCACGGCGGGCCAGTGATTGGAACCGTCGCCGATGTAGCCCGACACCGCCTTTTCGCGGGCAATGGAGACCAGGGTCGCTGGGTCGATGTGGCCAACCGACAGGACTTCCCGCAGCTCATCCGCGAGTCGCTCGACGAGCTGAGAGTCGTGACCGCGGGCACGTGATCCGCGCAGGCGTCGCTGACCCGGGCCAACCGCCATCTGTAGCCTGGTCAAGTCCGGTTCCGATCAACGGAGAGGGAGCATGGCCAAGCCGATCTACACCGCAGAGGCGACCGTCACGGGCGGACGCGCAGAGGGTCACGGGCAGACCAGCGACGGTGCACTGGACGTGCAGCTCCGGGTGCCAGCCGAGATGGGTGGCGCCGGCGGGGGCACCAATCCCGAAGAGCTGTTTGCCGTGGGCTATGCGGCCTGCTTTGAGAGCGCCCTCGGGGTGGTGGGACGGCGGGAACGAGTCGAGGTGGGAGACGTCGTGATCGACAGCAAAGTGAATCTGCTCCCGACCGAGGAACGCGGCTTCAAGCTCGCGGTGCAACTCGACGTCAGCCTCCCCCAGGTCACGGACGGTGAACTGGCAAAGCGGATCATCGCCGCTGCGCACCAGGTCTGTCCTTACTCCAACGCCACCCGCGGTAACGTCGACGTAGCCCTGACCGTCAACGGCACGCCGCTGTAGGTTCAAGCGGGTTACTGCCGTGGGCCCGGTGCGCATCGGCTTAGTCGGCTACGGATTCGGCGGACGGTACTTCCACGCCCCGCTCCTGGCCAGCGCCGCCGAGTGCGAGTTCCTCGGCGTGGTGAGCACCTCGACAGTGCGTCGGAGCGAGTTCTCCGAGCGCTACCCGGACCGGACGACCTTCGACTCGCTCGAGCATCTCGCCGCCGCCGGCGCTGAGGCGGTGACGATCTCCACACCGGCCGGCACGCACGTCGAGCTGACTCAGCGGGCCCTTCGGCTCGGACTCGCCGTCGTGTGCGACAAGCCGTTCGCACTGGACGCGGCATCAGCTCGCCAGACTGTGTTGCTCTCAGAACAACTGGAGCGCCCGCTCACGGTCTACCAGAACCGCCGCTGGGACTCGGACTTCCGTACGGTGCGCAAAGCTCTGGCTGACGGCCTGCTCGGGGATCCCGTGCGGTTCGAGTCGCGGTTCGAGCGGTTCGCTCCCGATCCCGGACCGCCGGCGTCGGGTGGTGGAACGCTTCACGACTTCGGCAGCCACTTGGTCGACCAGGCGCTCGTGCAGTTCGGTCCCGCACAGTCTGTCTACGCCGAGATGCATCCGTCCGCCGACGCGGCGGTGCTTGACGACGACGTCTTCCTCGCACTGACCCATGCGCGTGGGGTGATCTCACACCTGTGGGGCAGCTGGCGGCAGAACGCCCCGGGTCCGCGGTTCCGGGTGACGGGGACAACGGCAACCTACGTCGTCGCTGACATCGACGGCCAGGAGGAGCTGCTGGTGACGGGTCACTCGCCGGCCACCTACGCGGGATGGGGGACCGAGCCCGAGGTCCGGTGGGGACGCCTATACCGTGACGGACAGACCGAAGTACTGGAGTCTGAGCGCGGAACGTGGGACACGTTTTATCCGGCCTTCGCGGCTGCAGTTCGCCGCGCCGGTCCGGTGCCGGTCGATCCGTGGGATGCGGTCGCTACGGCAGAGGTGCTGGACGCGGCCCGCGAGAGCGCCCTGCGTGGGCAGACGATCACGATCGAGCCCGGGCCGCGATAGCAGTGGTCAGTCCTGGCGCGGCGGGCGCTGAAAGACGACACGCTTGAGCTCGGCGAGCGCTGGGCCACCGAGTCGCAAGGCGGTCTGAAACCCCTCCAGGCCAGTCTCCCCGGCGTCGAGAGCCCGCCGGAGCTCGTCGAGCGCCGGACGCTCCTCATCCAAGACCTGATCGCGTGGCGCGTCGAGGAGAATCAGGTGCCGTGGGCGCTGAAGGCTGTGCGCCAGGCGTACCCACCGCTCGCGTTCCTCAGCGTCAAGCGTCTCGACCGGGACGAGCACCGACTGGTTGGCCTGCAGCCGTTTGAGGACGGCTGCAGCGAGCAGCTCGTGCGCACGCGCCTCAACGTCACTGTCGGGCACCCGCCCGGCCAGCATCGCGCGCACCCGCGGGAGCGAGAGCACGACGCCGCGCTCCTCCACCACCCGGTCCGCGAAGCGCGCGGGCTCGGCAGCCGCGGCGCCGACTACGACGACCAGGCTGCCCGGCGAGTAGCGCACCCGGTCGGCCGGAGCCAGAACACGACCGCGGACGGAGACGTCGACGGGACGGGGCGCCGCACCGTCGCGGCGCGGGCGCTCCGATGACCAACCGGTGCGCTCGTCGGCGCCAATCTTGACGCTTCGGGGAGGAGGACTGTCAGGCATGCCCCCCATCATCGCCGATGCGGAGTGTGAGGCGCGGCGAGCCCAGGGCGGGGTAACCGGGCAATAGGCCGATCGGCGGCCGCATCGGGTTCACCTCAAGCCCGGGGCGCGCGCAGCCGATAGGCGGGGAATGAACCCGAGCGACCTCATTGCCGCGCCCACGAGCGTCCGACGCGGCATGCCCGCGCGTACTTCGAAGGGAGAGCCCTGGATCGACCATTGGCTTGAGATGTGCAGTGACCTGTCGGCGCTGACCGCGTCGCATCCGATGATGGATGCCGTGATCGACGAGATCGACGGTCGCATGATCCGGGTCGGGTCACGCTGGCTGGCGGACTTTGCCTCCTGCAACTATCTCGGCTTCGACTTGGACCGCGAGATCATCGAGGCTGTCCCGGCGTATCTCGATACCTGGGGCACACATCCGAGCTGGTCGCGGCTACTCGGCAGCCCGGTGCTCTATGAGCAGATCGAGGAAAAGCTGGTGGGACTGCTGGGCAGCGAGGACGCGCTCGTGCTGCCGACGATCACGCACATTCACATGTCGGTGATCCCGGTTCTCGCGGCCTCGGGAACGATCTTCCTGGACGCTCGGGCGCATAAGACCGTCTATGACGGCTGCCAGCTGGCTCGCGCCCGCGGCGCTGCGGTCAAGCGGTTCCGGTTCGAGGACGCCTCTCACCTGGAGGAGCTCCTGCGCGCCGAACGTGATCCGGCTCGCCTCATCTGTATCGACGGGGTCAACAGCATGACCGGCAACGCGCCAGACCTGCGAGCGTTCGCTAGGGTCGCCCGCGAATACGGTGCCCTGCTCTACGTCGACGACGCGCACGGGTTCGGCGTGATCGGCGAACGTAGCCCGGACGAGCTCTCCCCGTACGGGAGCCGTGGCAACAGCATCGTGCGCTACTTCGACGAATCGTATGAAAATGTCGTGCTCGTCGGAGGCTTCTCGAAGGCCTACTCCTCGCTGCTCGCGTTCATCGCCTGTCCGACAGTGTTGAAGAACCTGCTCAAGGTCGTCGCATCGCCGTATCTCTACTCAGGACCTTCGCCCATAGCTTCGCTGGCCACCGTTCTGGCCGGCTTTGCGGTCAACGACAGGCGAGGCGACGAGCTGCGAAGTGTCCTCTACGACCACACCCGCCGAGTATTGGACTGCCTGGTCGAGTGCGGGGTCGAGACGCCGAACCGGTCTGGCTTCCCGATCATCGAGATCCCGCTCCGAGATCACCGGAGGATCGCCGAGGTGGGGCAGTTCCTATTCGACCGCGGGGTCTATGTAACGTTGGCAGCGTTTCCGCTGGTGCCGAAGGTTGATGTGGGCTTCCGAGTCCAGCTGACGGCAGCGAACACCGAGGCCGAGGTCGCCACCCTGTGCGCGGCGATCGAGGAGCTTTCACACCTCGGTGAGCTTAGGCTCGCGAGCGTCGACCAAGAGTCCCCGCAGGCAGCATAAAAGTGGCTTTCGCGCGGGCCATAAAGACGGCCGTTTGGCGACGTCCGCAGCTCTGGCAGCTGTATCTCGCCGCCGGCGGGCTGGCCACCTTGCTCTACGCGCTCGTTCCGCCGTTCAAGGGCAGCGGCCCGTTAATCAATCTCCTGGGCCTATCCGGCGTCGTGGCCGTGGTAGTGGGCGTTTCACGCAACCGTCCGAAGTCACGCTGGCCCTGGTGGCTATTCGCGTTCGGACTGTTTCTCTTCTGGCTCGGAGACATCTACACGTACAGCTACCCCCGGCTGTTTCACCTAACCGTTCCGTTCCCCTCAGTCGGCGACGCGGTCTACCTGGCCGTATACCCGGCCCTGATGGCGGGACTGCTGCTGCTCGTCCGGCGCCGCAACCCGGATCGTGACCGCCCGGGCCTGATCGACTCGCTGATCATGACGCTCGGGCTGGCCCTGGTGTCGTGGATCGCGCTGATCGCACCCTACGTGCACGACCCCACTCTGTCGCTGTTGCCGAAGATGGTCTCAATCGCCTATCCGCTCGGTGACATCCTGCTCCTGGCGGCAGCGATCCGCCTGGCCGTCGATGCCGGCAAACGTCAACCGGCGTTCTATCTGCTCGCCTTGAGCATCGTCACGCTGCTGGCAACGGATTTCGCCTACGGCGTGCTCACGCTCCACAATGGCTACCACCATCAGATCATCCTCGACGTGGGCTGGATCGGTTTCTACCTGTTCTGGGGGGCGGCTGCTCTGCATCCTTCGATGCGAGAACTGGAGCAGCCCGCTGCCGACCGACAGCCCCGGCTGACCTGGCTGCGTCTGGCCCTGCTCACTGGCGCCACGCTGATCGCGCCATGCATCGAGATCCTCAAGGAGATCCGCCGCGACGACCTCGACCTGGTTACGACAATTGCGGTGTCAGGGGTGCTGTTCGCGCTCGTCGTGGCCCGCATGGCGGGACTGGTCCGTCAGCGAGAGCACCACATAGCTCGAGAGCAGGTACTGGCGACGTCCGCCGCCGACATCGTGGTGGCCACCTCACGTGAGCAGATCTGCCACGCGGCATTGACCGCGGTGCCGTCCCTCGTTGAGGGAAGCGTCCTCGCCAGGTTCTACTTCATCGACGATGCCGAGGCGCACGTGGTGGCCCTAGGAGCCGGGGCAGGACAGGGAGACGCCACATGGTCAGTACCTGCGGTGGCCTGCAAGTCGCTGCTCCCCTCGGCCGCTCCAGACGGCGTCGTGGTCTTGTCGCTCACCGACGATGAGCGAATAGCTCTCGACCTGCATGGCGCGTCCGCCCGCGTCGTGGTGTTGGAACTGTCAGGTCGGGGCGATGGACAGACGCGCGGCTTGCTGCTGGTGGCCGGCGATCACTCGACGTCGCGGACGGCTCGCGGCGCGCTGGCCGCGCTCGGAACGCAGGTATCGCTGGCGCTCGAGAGCAACGCCCTAACCGAGGAACTTCATCGTCGATCGAGCGAGGCACGGTTCCGCTCCCTGGTCCAGCATGCTCACGATCTGATCACGGTGCTGGATGCGAGCTCCACGGTCATCTATCAGAGCCCGTCGATCGAGGGTGCGCTCGGCTACACGCCGAGCGAGATTCTCGGAACCCCGTTTGACCAGCTGCTGCTCCCTGGCCAGAACCGCCGCCTGCTGCGTCTGCTCGCTGACGGGCCATCCTATTCCGGAGGGGAGGCTGAGGTGATCGAGTGCTCACTGCGGCACCGGAACGGAAGCACCCGGCAGTTCGAGATCCTGCACACGAATCTGCTCGAAGATGAAGCGGTTCGCGGGATCGTGCTCAACGGCCGGGACATCAGCGAACGCAAGGCGTTCGAAGAGCAGCTCGAGCATCAGGCGTTTCACGATCCTGTCACGGCGCTAGCCAACCGGGCACTGTTCAACGAGCGTGTACGGCACGCCCTGGCCAGGACGCGGCGCGAAGACAGTGCCCTGGCAGTGATTTTTCTTGACCTCGACGATTTCAAGACCATCAATGACAGCCTGGGTCACGCGGCCGGCGACCGAGTGTTGTTGGAGGTGGCCAAACGGCTGGCGACGAGCATTCGGGTCAGCGACACCGCTGCGCGCTTTGGCGGAGACGAGTTCGCGATCCTCCTCGAGGACCCCACGGGGCCCCAGGATGCCGCAGAGATAGCTGAGCGGATCATCGAGGAGCTCAAGAAGCCCCTCCAGATCGAAGGCAAGGAGATCGTCGTTCAAGCGAGTCTGGGGATCTCGATCGTCGACCAACCGTCGGCTCTGGATGCTGACGAGCTGATCCGCAACGCCGACGCGGCGATGTACATCGCCAAGCGCGACGGCAAGGGCAGCTACCGGTTGTTCGAGCCGACCATGCACTCCGATGTCCTGGCCCGATTGGAGCTGCGGGCCGACCTCCAGCGTGCCCTGGTGAACGACGAGTTCGAGCTCTATTACCAGCCCGTGATCCGTCTGCACGACGCCACGATCAGCGGGATGGAAGCGCTCGTGCGCTGGCGACATCCCGAGCGCGGTCTGATCGCTCCAGATGATTTCATCCCCTTTGCCGAGGAAGCCGGACTGATCGTTCCCCTCGGTCGTTGGGTGCTACGCGAGGGCTGTCGCCAGGCCAAGGTGATTCAGACTCAGGTGCCCTCCGATCCACCGTTCACGATGAACATAAACATCTCCGTGAACCAGCTTCACCACAGCGACATCGTGGCTGACGTGCGCGACGCGCTGACCGATTCGGGTCTCGATCCGCAAAGCCTGACGCTCGAGATCACCGAGACCGTGATGATGACCAACGCTGAACTCGCCGAGCAGCGCCTCGGGGAGCTAAAGCAGCTGGGTGTCAGCATCGCGCTGGACGACTTCGGCACCGGGTATTCCTCGCTCGGCTACCTCGCCCGGTTCCCCGTTGACGTCATCAAGATGGACCGTTCGTTTCTTTCCGCGGGTGCCTCGCCCATGACATCCGGTCTGGCGACGGCAGTCATCGGCTTGGGCAAGACCTTCGAGCTGTCGATCGTGGCTGAAGGGATCGAGTTTCCTGAGCAATGGGAGACGCTGCGAGGACTCGGCTGTGAGCTCGGCCAGGGCTTCTACTTCGCCAAGCCGATGGAGTCAAGCGCAGCGATCGAGTACCTGCAGAGCACCCTGGGGGTATCGGCGGCACCGGAGGCGGGCCGCTAGTCGGCCCGCGTTCAGTCGATGCAACACAGCTACGAAGGGCTTGACCGAGCTGGCGGCTTCAGCAAGGTTGGCCTGCTGGCGCCGTTGCGCCACCGTGACTTCCGTCTGCTGTGGAGTGGAATGTGCGTCTCACTGCTCGGAGACGGAGTCTTCTTCGTCGCGCTCGCCTGGCAGGTCTACGCGCTCTCGAACGTCCCGACGGCGCTGGCGATTGTCGGCATCGCCATGACGGTGCCGACGATTGCCTTCCTGCTCATCGGCGGAGTGATCAGCGATCGTCTCGATCGACGGCGAGTGATGCTCGCCGCCGACGCCGCCCGCGGGGCGGTCGTTGGCGCGATCGCCGTGCTGTCGCTCACGGGTTCGCTGAGACTATGGGAGCTCGCGGCACTCGCGGCCCTGTACGGAGTCGGCACGGCCTTCTTCGACCCGTCGTTTGATGCCATCGTCCCGGAGCTGCTCCCCGCATCCGAGCTCTCGGGCGCGAACTCGCTCGACCAGTTCGTCCGGCCGATTGCTCTGCGTCTCGCCGGACCCGCGCTCGGAGGGATGCTCATCGCCGCCGCCAACGTCGGGGTCGCGTTTGGACTTGACGCGGTGTCGTTCATGGCCTCTGCCGGGGCGCTGCTGGCGATGGCTGCCCGACCCCAGGTGACCCGCGTTCGCCGCGACTCCGTCGTCCGGGAGATGGGCGCCGGTCTTACCTACGTCAAGCACCACGCGTGGCTCTGGGCGACGTTGGCCAGCGCCGCGATTGCCTATCTGCTGTTCATGGGCCCGACCGAGGTGCTGGTGCCGTTCCTGGTCAAGAACGAACTGCGTGGCAGCGCCGCCGACCTCGGGCTCGTATTCGCCGCTGGCGGAGTTGGCTCGCTGGTCTGCGCGCTCGCCCTCGGTCAGCGCGGCCTGCCGGCTCGCGACATCACGTGGATGTATGTCTTCTGGACACTGGCTACGCTGGCCATCGCCGGCTACGGACTCGCGCACGCGCTCTGGGGCCTGATGCTCGCCAGCCTCGCCTTCAACGGCCTGGAGACGGCCGGAACGATCATCTGGGCCACGGCCAAGCAACGCCATGTCCCCGCCGCGCTGCTCGGACGCGTGTCGAGCCTTGACTGGCTGATCTCAATCGGGTTGCTACCGATCTCGTTTGCGCTGACCGGGCCGCTGAGCGGGGCCGTCGGCGTCCGAACAACGCTGATCGGCGCCGGCGTCCTCGGCGCGGTGGTGACCCTGGCGGCGCTGTTTGTCCCGGGCGTACGGGCAATCGAGGGGCCAGGCGCGGCCCAGTCCGCCGATTCCCCTCTGGACCTGGGTCCCGCTGAGGCCAGCGTCTCGGCTGGTTACGCGGCGAGCGCGCAGAACGTGTGACGGAGATCGCGAAGTAGCCGACGGGGCGGGTGCATCACGCTGGGACCCGATCTGTTGGCAACTCACCGTTGACATATGCCGTTATGGGTATATGATGATCGCCATGGCCCGAGCAGCGACCACCACGGATGCGTTCAACGCGGTCGCCGAACCCCGCCGGCGCCAGATCCTGGAGGCGCTCTCCAATGGGGAGCGCTCCGTGAACGAGCTCGTCGAGGCGCTGGGCCTGGCGCAGCCGCAGGTGTCCAAGCACCTGCGGGTCCTGCGCGAGGTGGGAGTCGTGGACGTCCGCGAGGACGGGCGTCAGCGGCTCTACCGGCTCAACGGCGTGGCGCTCAAGCCCATCCACGACTGGGTCGCGGGCTTTGCCCGGACCTGGGACGAGCGCTACGACGCGCTCGACGTGGTCCTTTCAGAACTCAAAGCAAAGGAGAACGAAGATGGCGGCAGCAACCAGTAGCGGCAAGGCGACGGTCACCCTCCCGACCGATACCCAGATCCTCATCACACGGGAGTTCGACGCCCCCGCGCACCTCGTCTACCTAGCGGTGACCAAGCCCGAGCTCGTACGCCGGTGGTGGAGCGGGCAGCGCGGCGAGGTGACCGAGTGCGAGATCGACCTACGCGTCGGGGGCAAGTGGCGCTACGCCATGCGGGCGGACTCCAGCGGCGACGAGGTCGTGTTCTACGGCGAGTACCGGGAGATCGTGCCCAACGAGCGGATCGTCAACACCGAGGTGTTTGCGCCGTTCCCGGACGACGGGGCGCTCAACACGATGACGCTCACTGAGCACGGCGGGCGGACGACGCTGACGACGCTCGTCCAACACTCCAGCCCGCAGGCTCGGGACATGCACATCAACTCCGGGATGGAGGGCGGGATGCAGGAGGCGTTCGACAAGCTCGAGCAGGTGGCCATCTCGCTGCGCTGACGGGTACCCCCTCCTCGCGCGTGAGCGAGTTCGACGTCCGCGCGGTCCGGTCTCACATTCCGGCGCAGGCCTCCGGGGTCGCCTTCTTCGACGGCCTCGGGGGCAGGGGTCATTTGGCTCGTGACCGGCGGGCTGCCGCGCTGGGCGGGACGGCGTGGCAGGCCGGCGCGGTGTTAGGACGGGCGTTGGGCCCTTGCTGGTCCGTGACGACGGAGTGCCTAGCGTCGCGACCACGGGGTCACGGGCCGCGCCAGGGGGATCCCATCCACGACGAGGTCGACCCGCTCGTTAAAGAAGGCAATGCGGTCGGTCACTTCGGCGGCCTCGCGGAGAGGCGCCGGATAGCTCCACGCGATGTCGTCCTCGTTCTCCAGCGACCAATAAGTGGCCTGTCCCTTGTAGGCGCAGAGTGTCCGGGTGGAGCTGCCGTGCAGAACTCCCTCACTGACGTCCTCGAACGGAAGGTAATAGCGGACAGGCAACGGAGCCTCGAGGAGCAGGTACGGGCGCGAGGATGCGGCCAGCAGCTGTCCGTCGCGCTCCACCCGCACCGACCGCGAGCTGTGGACAACCTCAATGCGGTGAAACGGGTCGCGAGGGTGCCCGACGTTGCGCTCGTCCTCCTCAAACCACTCATCAAAGGCGTCGAAGTCCACGATGACGTACTCGCTCAGTGCCTTATCGGCAGGACGAAAGGCAGCGGCTCGCCGTTCGGTGCCGGCCACTCGCAGGTCGAGAACGGCTCCCTCGGCCGTGTGCACGGCAAACGGAACGGAGGGGTCATAAACCGGGCGGTCACCAAGATGCGGGACGACCGTAGACGCCGGCTCGTCGCCCGTGGCCTCTACAGGAGAACTCGTGTAGATCTCGAGCTCCTCAACCGGAACGGCGTAGCTAGGCACGATCCGCTTGGGCTCCCAGACCAGCATCGCGCGCACGGTGTCAATGATGACCTGACCCCCGATCACGCCGCGAATCCGCTTGTCTACGGGCTCGTAGCGAAGCTCTCCGAGACTGCCCATCAGGATGTCTCGAACCATCGTCCCCATGACAACCAGACTCGCACAGGTCGTGTCACACGGCAAGGTTCCGACAGTCACGAGCGCGAGGAGCTCGTGACCCCTGGGTCCCTTCGCTTTGGTTTGTCGCCCATCCGGCCGTTAGTTCGACGCTGCTGCTCTGGAAGGCCGAGCCCTCAAAGGAGAACCAGGAGTCTCATAGAGCGAGCCATGCCCAGCCCTTCAGGCGTTCTCGAGCGTCCGCTTCAGATCGCGTAGCTGACGGCGCACGTCCCCGCGCACCCGGCGCGCCAAGACGCGCTGGATAACCGCGGGCAGCAGCGGGATCGGCTGGTGATGGACGAGCCATCGGTCCGGAGCGATGCGATCCACCGACTTGACCTTGCGGCACCACGCCGGGTCGTTGATCGGATCGCAGGCAAAGCGCCAGACCTCCTCGACCCCGCGCTCAATCTCAACGGCCTCCGCGATCCGCACGGGCGGCAGCCTACAGCCCAAAGACGGTCCCTCAGCCAACCCGGCCGCGAGCCCCTACCGGAGACTCCCGCTCTGTCGCCAATCCAGGAATGAGGCCAAGGCTCCCGCTTTCAACGCTCAGCAGCGGTCTCGTCGCGAGCCGAACGTTCACGCACCGGCTCGGTCGCGCGTAACTCATCTCGTCGCGAAGCGGCGAGATCCCCAGCTGGCAATTCCCGCGCGGCCTGACAGCCCTCCCCAGCCATCAGGCTGTCCCACCTGGGGCGCAGAAAACCAGCCATTTCAGCCACGACGCGGCGAAGGAATCGAACCTTCCAAGCCGGGGGTAACCCGGCCCTGCCGGTTTTGAAGACCGGATAGGCCACCAGGCCCCTGCCGCGCCGCCGCGGATGCTACGCGGGCGCGGTCCACCGTTCAGGGCCGAGGCGCTGGGCAGAAAAGCGAACTATATGGACGCTTTTTTGACCAGGACTGCGGGCTGAGGCTGGCGGGACGACGGCCACCGGGGGGCATCAGACCAGGCCGACGGCCCACCGGGGCATCGGCCAGGCCACCCGGCAACAGGCCACGCGGCCGCCAGCGCCGCAAAGCGACAGCACAACCCCTCAGTCCAGTCCGTGCTCGAGAGCGCCCTTGACCGTGGCGTCCAGCGCGTTCAGCCGGAACAGGGCCAGCGCCTCGGCCGAGGCGAACCGACCGCCCGGGCGCCGAACCCGGCCCGTGGTGCGCCAGCACACAGTGCAGCAGCGCGAGCCGCCGCCCGTCGTCCAAGCCCCCCGCCCGCTCGGCCAGCAAGCTGGGAGCCGAGCACCAGATGCCCCAGCAGACGGCCCTCCTCGCTCAGGCCGATCTCGGCGCCGTAGGTGAACTCGCGGGTGCGGCCCAGGTCGTGGACCAGCGCCGCGGTCAGCAACAGATCCGAGTTCAGACGGGGGTGGAGCTGACAGGTCTCGTGGGCCAGGGTGGCCACCGCCACCGTGTGTTCGAGCAGGCCGCCCAGATAGGCATGGTGCCCCGCCCGCGTGCACGGGGCGCGCCGCCACGCGGCCCGCAGCCCGGCGTCACCCAGCAGCCGGTCCAGAAGGCCCCGGTAGCCCCGGTCATACACCTCGCCGGCCAGATGCTCGAGGAAGCCGTCGAGCTCATCCAGGTCGCGGTAGGCGGTGGGCAGGAAGCGGCCGGATCGACGCCCTCGGACTCCTCCACGCGGGCGATTTCGGCCACTTCGAGGACGAGCTCGTCGCGAAAGCGCTCCACGCGGCCCCGTACCCGGACCACGTCCCCGCGCTCGAAACGGGCCCCCAGGTCATCGGCGTTCTGGAACGCCCGGGCGGCCAGCGTCCCCGAGCGGTCCCGCAGTTCGAGGGCCAGATAGGGCGACCCGCCGCGGGTCATAAGACGGTCCTTGCGGGTGCATGCGAACACGCCGGCCACCTCCTGACCGGGCCGCAGAGCGCTGATCTCCACCATGGTCGGGTCAGACAGGCCGATAAGCCCATCATCTATGGTGAGTCGGATGCAGCCATTGCAATGGGAGCACCGGCCCGATGGCCTTCGTGCCCCAGCCCTGATCTGCGCATTCAAGGGCTGGAACGACGCCGCCGACGCGGCCTCGAGCGCAATCGAGTACGTCGGCTCCGCGCTCGGCGCCCGGCGCTTCGCCACCATCGATCCTGAGGAGTTCTACGACTTCCAGGCCACGCGCCCGCGGGTGAAGATGGTCGACGGGCAGGCCCGGGAGATCGTCTGGCCCGCCGTCGAGCTGTATGAGGCGCGGGTGCCCCGTGCGCCCCGGGACCTCATCCTGCTGGCCGGCAGTGAGCCCTCGTTCCGCTGGCGGACATTCAGCAACCTCGTCGTCGAGCTGGCCGAGGTGCTCGGCACCC
Organism: uncultured Solirubrobacterales bacterium; assembly: GCA_963845575.1. GTDB lineage: Bacteria > Actinomycetota > Thermoleophilia > Solirubrobacterales > Solirubrobacteraceae > Palsa-465. Next base: position 175,778 of record CAWJSN010000009.1, read on the forward strand.
AGCTGGTGGTCACCCTCGGCGCTCTGCTCGCCGACGTGCCCCACACACGGCCGATCTCGGTCACCGGCCTGACCTCTGACCCGGCCCTGGTGGCCCGGCTCGGCCTGGCCCCGTCCTCCTACGAGGGCCCGACGGGGATCGTCGGCATCCTCCACGCCGCCTGTCAGCAGGCCGGGCTGCCGTCGGCCAGCCTGTGGGCGGCGGTCCCGCACTACATCGCCGCGACTCCGAACCCCAAGGCCGCCCTGGCCCTGGTCCGCAAACTCGAGGGACTGGTCGGCGTGGCGGTGGACGGCTCGGAGCTCGAGGTGGCCTCGGCCGACTACGAGCGCCAGGTCAACGTCGCCGTGCAGAGCGACCCCGACGTGCAGGCCTTCGTCGAGCGCCTCGAGCAGGCGGCCAGCGAGGAGAGCGACGACGTCCCCACCTCCCTGCCCTCCGGCGAGACGATCGCCCGGGATCTGCAGCGCTTCCTGCGCCAGCGCGGCGGCGACGGCACCCGGCCGCGGCCTGACAGCCTTCCCGGCCCCGCAGCCGTAGATGGCCTTCCCCGGCTTGCGGCGCTCGGCCACGAAGCACCCGTTGTGGATCAGCTGGACGTCGTAGGCGACCGGCACGCGGCTCCGGTCAGCGAGCACGCGTACACGGAACCACCGGTGCTGCCGAACGGAGACCGCGCCCGCTCAGACGCCCCCTCCAACCGGCATGAGATCGCGCCCGGAACCGGATTCCCGGCCGCGACCCGCAGCGCCCGCTCGAGCTTCGGCGACGCATTCGCGGACGTCGACGAAGAAGACGAAGAAGACAACGAACTCGACGAACTCGACGTTGACGAGTGCGCCGACGCTCGAGCGCGAGCTCGACGATGAAGACCCACAGGCGCTCACCCCGAGCACCAGCACCAGCACCAGCACCACCACCAGAAAAGGCGAACGCACCTCAGCGCTCCGCCGCCGGGCAGACCAGGCGGTAGTCACACATCGAGCAGGCGGCAAACGACGGCGTGGGCTCGAAACCCTGCGACTGGATTCCTTCGGCCACCTCGGTGGCCACCTCGGTGACCCAGTCGGCACGATCGCGCTCGTCGCGGGGTACGGCCACCTTCTGGTCATCGAGCAGGTAGTAGTACGCCTGCTGGGAGGCCTCCAGGCGCCAGGCCTCGCGGGCTCCCACCGCGTACAGCGACAGCTGGACATCATCGGCTAGCTGGTCCGCGCTCTTGGGACGCCCGGTCTTGTAGTCGATCAGCTCGTAATCGCCGCCGGGCAGCCGGTCGACCCGGTCCACCCGCCCGCGCAGCAGATGCCGGCCGAGCTTGAAGGTGAACGAGCGCTCGAACCACACCGGCTGGGTGTCCTCGGACTGGAAGCGCTCGTGGTAGCGGGTCAGGGCCGAGGAGGCCTTGCCCCGCAGCTGGCGCTCCTCCTCGGAGTCACCGAACCCGCCCCGCCGCCAGCCGGCGTCGAGCAGCCCGAGCATGCTCGGGCAGGGTCGAGGACTCCCGGGCGTGGAAGCGCTCCAGCACCTGGTGGACCAGGATCCCGAAGCGCTGATGAATGGTCGGCTCCTGCGGGATCCGGAACACGCGGGCGAACTTGTACTTCAGCGGGCAGGTCCGGTAGGTGTCGATATCCGAGGCGGAGAGCACCACCCCCTCGCCACGGCGGGGCAGGAAGGGCTCGAGCGAGGGCTCGTCGCGCGCCACCACCGCCTGGGCGCGCCGGCGGGCATCGCGCTCGGCGTCGAGCAGGTAGTCATCCAGCGCCGAGGAGGTGAAGATCTCGCGTTGCTCGGAGGTGACCGCCTGGAGGATCCGGGAGTTCACGTCGCGCAGTGACTCGGCCACGCTCTGGCCCTCGGGGCGGGCGATCAGGGCCGCCAGCTTGAGCAGCTCGAGGTAGCGGACCACCGCGTGGGAGACATCGAGGTCGGTGTCAAAGCGCAGCTCGCTCAGCCGCCCGCCGGCTCGCGCGGTTCCCGCCAGCAGCTCGTCACGCATCAGCCGGTAGGTGGAATGAAGCGCCTCGGCCGGCCCGAACAGCTCCTCCTCCTTCTCGACCCAGACGGCGCCGAGCGCACCGGCGACGGCGTCCAGCAGCGGCGCCGGCCGCAGCGACCCGCCACGATCATCAGCCCGAGGGAAGGCGAGGACGAGCCGCTCTCGCGCGCGCGTAAACGCGACGTACAGCGCCTGGCCTAACGCCCGTAGAGCGCTGGCCTCGGAGTCGGGCGGGAGCTCCTCGCGCAACAGGGCGTCGGGGATCGGCTCGGGCCGGGGCGCGCTCAGGCCGGCGTGCAATCCGATCACGTAGACGTGGTCGGCCTCGAGCCCGCCGGCGGCGGCCAGGGTCAGCACCTGGACCGCAGCGGGGCGCGCCAGCTCGGGTTCCTCCTGCTCACGCAGCCCGAAGTCGGCCACCGCGGCGATCGAGCGGGCGAACTCGCGCGGTGTGGCCTGGGGCGAGCGGCGCACGAACGCCGCCGCCAGCTCACCGAAGGCAGCCAGGGCACGCAGGCGCTCGACCACGTCGGCCTGAGCGGCGAACAGCTGCTGGCGGCGGAGACCGAGCCGGTCGATCAGGCGGTGGACGTAGAGGTCGGGGCGGATCGTGTCGATGGGCGACAGACCGGCGCGATAGAGCTTCAGGAAAACCCGGATCCGCTCCCGGGCCTCGGGCGGAACCTGCGGCGACTCCAGCGCGGCGGCCAGCGCCGCCACCATGTCGAGCTTGCGGCGCCGGGCGATCTGGGTGCAGCGAGCGATGTCGACCGAGCGCAGCTCGATCGGGGGTCGGGCCAGGGCCCGGACCACCGCGGCGGCGTCGGTGGGATCGGCCAGCAGCCGCAGCCAGGCCAGTACATCGCGGATCTCGGCGCGCTGGAAGAAGGCCGCCTCGCCGATCAGCCGATGGGCGATGGCCCGCTCCTCGAGGGCCACGCCGACGGCCTGCCCTTCGTGGATGATCTCGGGAACGAAGACGGCGATGCGACCCGGGGGCGACGCCGGCGCGGGTGATCAGATGCTCGATGTCAACCGCCACCGCCTGAGCCTGGGAGCGCTCGTTGGCGCACCGCCAGAGCTCGACCTCGCCCCCGGAGATCGCCGGCTGCGCTCGGCTCGGCGCAGCCACCACCCGCGGCCAGCGCCGCGCTCGCCGCCCGCCAGACCCGCTCCGGACAGCGCCGGCTGGCCCGCAGAACGATCTTGTCCGTTCCCGGCCCGGCAAAGCTGGCCATCCGCGGCGCTACCGGCGCCCCGGAAGCGAGCGCAGCGCGGCGGCGGGATCCCCGGCCACCGTCAGTCCCGGGCTGGCCCACCTCGAGGGCCAGCGCCTGCGGGCGCGAGGTCGAGCTCCTGGGCGTCATCGATCAGCAGATGCGTGAAGCGCCGGGCCAGAGCCGGCTGGCGGCGGGCCAGCGAAAGGGCATCGGCGATCAGGTCACCGGCATCGCGAGCACCGGTCTCCGCCAGCATCGCCTCGTGGGAGGCGTAGACCTCGGCGAACTCGCGCTCGAGCTCGCTCTCCGGCGAGCGCTCGGGCAGCGACCGGGCCCAGCGCGCGTACTCGTCCGGGCCGACCAGCTCCGCCTTGAGCCGGTCGATGCGGCGCACGAACCCGGCCAGCAGGGCATTGGGGCGACCGCCGAAGTCGTGGTGCTGGAGCGAGAGCTCGTCGATGCGCTCGCACGAGCATGGCCAGGCGATCACCGGCGCTGAGCGGCGCCACGCGGGATCGGATTCCGGTCCCGGCGCGGTCAGGACCAGCAGGGCCAGCTCGGGCGGGGTGAGCACGTGCAGCTCCTCGTAGGCGAGTCTCGCAGTGCGGTCTCCAGCCGTTCCGCGCGGCGGCGCGCCCGGGCGGCGGTGGGCACCAGCAGGACGATGCCGTTCCGGCGGTCGGGCCCTGAGCGACCAGCCAGCAGCAGCCGCGTCTCGATGACCCGGGTCTTGCCGGTCCCCGCCGCGCCGGAGATGAGCAGGCGCGCTCCGGTATGGGTGACGGCGGCAGCGCTGCTCGGGCTCCAGCCCGTCGAGCAGGCGGTCGCGTCGCCGAGGCCGGCGAGCAGATCAACTTCTCGGCTCCCAGGCCAGCGTTCCGAGTCCTCGCTCACCGTCTGACAGCATAGGTCGGGATGCAGCACAATCCGCACGGCACTGGATGCGGACTGGCTGGGAGCGTGCCGCCGTGCCGTCGGCCGGCCTCGAGACAATGCTCAGCGAGAGCCCCGAGACCGCGCGATCGGGCCCGGGAGACCGGCACGCGGGGCAGCGGTGGGGACCGCACGCTGCTCATCGACCGCGACGCCGAATCGGTGGTCGTGGCCGAGCTCGATGCGCTGCACGCGCGAGGGCTACCGCTTCCACGCCCTGTCCGAGGAGCGAGGCGAGATCGACTACGGGGATCCGGGCGTGCGGGTGATCATCGATCCGATCGACGGCAGCCTGAACGCCAAGCGCGATGCGCTGCACTACGCGCTCTCGGTCGCCGTCGCCGACGGGCCGACGGCGGCCGACGTGGCCTTCGGGTTCGTGCACGACTTCGGTTCCGGCGAGCAGTGGTGGGCCTGCCGCGGGCGAGGGCGCCTTCCGCGACGGAGAGCGGCTTGATCCCGAGGCTCCGCGAGCGCCGCTCGCGCGACGGCAAGCTCGAGCTGGTTGGGATCGAGTCGGCCGACCCGCGCTGGGTGGCAGGAGCGATCGACGGGCTGGAGGGCTGCGCCCACCGGCTGCGGGCGCTGGGCACGATCGCCAGCACCCTGTGCCAGGTGGCCGCGGCCCGCTTCGACGGCATGCTCACCCTGAGCCACGCCCGCGGCGTCGACGCGGCGGCCGGGCAGCTGATCGTGCGCGAGGCCGGCGGCCTGGTCAGCTTCACTGCCTTCGAGGATCCGCTCGGCGGCGCCGATGGACACCACGCCGAGCTCGCCGCTGGTCGCGGCACGATCCGAGCGAGGCACTGCGGGAGCTGGAGGCGATCCGGGCATGATCGACTGGATCCTGGCCGAGAAGATCGCCGGCTACGTGGCCGGCCCGGTGATGCGCGCACCGCCCAAGGCGGACCTGACTGCGCTGGCCGCCGAGTCCGAGCGCCGCGTGACCGCCTACACCGGCCTGCAGCCGGCCCGGCCCCTGCCGCCGCCCGAGGGCATCGAGCGCCGGGAGTGGATCCAGACCAACATCAAGGCCATGCGCCAGCTGCTTGATCCGGTGCTCGACCGGGCCAGCGGAACGCTGTCGGGGCCGCTCAAGCCGGCCATGCAGCTCGCGCTCGGCTTCGTGGTCACCACCGAGGTCGCCGTCGTGCTCGGCTATCTCGCCCAGCGCGTGCTCGGCCAGTACGAGCTCGTGCTGCTCGACGAGAGCACGGAGACCAGCCCCCCGCGGCTGCTGTTCGTGCTGCCCAACCTCGGCCAGGCGGTTGAGGCCTTCGGCGCCGAGGAGGACGAGTTCATGACCTGGGTCGCCCTGCACGAGGTGACCCACGCCGTCCAGTTCAACGGCGTGCCCTGGCTGCACGGCTACGTGGCCGGGCTGGTGCGTGAGCTGCTCGAGCAAGGCCGAGCTGCGCATGGACGCCGAGCGCAAGCTGCGCCTGCCCAGCGGAGCCGAGATCCGGCGCGTCGCCGCCGCGCTGCGCAGCGGCGATCTGATCTCGATCTTCACCAGCACCGCCGAGCGCGAGACGCTTCGACCGCGTGCAGGCGGTGATGGCGGTGATCGAGGGTCACGCCGAGCACGTCATGGACGCCGTCGCTCCGGATCTGCTGCCCTCGCTGCCCAAGCTGCGCGCGGCGCTCGACCGCCGGCGCAAGACGCAGTCGGGCCTCTCGCGGCTGTTCGCCAAGCTGCTCGGCCTCGAGCTCAAGCTGCGCCAGTACGAGCAGGGCAAGGCGTTCTGCGACGCCGTGGTCGCCCGCGCCGGGACCAAGGGCCTTGAGCACGTGTTCAGCGGCCCGGAGGCGCTGCCCGACGCTCGACCGAGCTCCGCGACCCGCCGGCCTGGCTGCGGCGGGTCGGGCTCGACGGCGGGCTGCCCGAGCTCGCCGCCCCGGCGGCCTGAGCCCCGAGGCCCAGACGGCCTGACCGCCGCGCCGCCTGACCGCTGCCCCTAGCGCTGGACGGCGAACAGCCGCCACTCGTCCTCCACGCCCTTCAGGGCGTGCGCGCCCCGGTCGGCAAAGCGCAGTCCGGAGCCGACGACCAGGTCCTTGACCGTGCTCGAGGCCAGCACCTCCCCGGGGCCGGCCTCGCGCCATGACCCGCGCCGCGATATGCACGGCGATCCCGGCCACGTCGTCGTCGCGCAGCTCGCCTCGCCGGTGTGCACGCCGGCGCGGACGGCTCAGACCCAGCGGCGCCACCCGGTCGACGATCTCCGCCGCGCAGCTGACCGCGCGGGCGGGCCCGTCGAAGGTGGCCAGGAAGCCGTCTCCGCTGGTCTTGACCTCGTGCCCGCGCCAGCGGCGCAGGCGCATCGCGGACCACCTGGTTGTGCTCGGCCAGCTGCTCGCGCCAGCGGGCATCGCCGACGCGCGGAGAGCTGGTCGGTGGAGTCCGACGATGTCGGTGAACAGGACCGTGGCCAGCACCCGGTCGATGCGCGGCGTCGGGCGCCGGCCGGTCAGGAACTCCTCGACTTCCACCAGGAAGGGCAATCGGTCCACCCGTAGGCGTCCTCGCTCGGGTACTCCACGAACCGCGCGCCGGGGATCAGACTCCGCCACCTCGCGCCCGTACTCGACGGGGACCACGCGGTCGCCGCTGGCGTGCAGACCAGCGTGGGAACCTGGATCGTCGGCAGAACGTCGCGCAGGCTGGTCTGGGTGCTCATCTGCATCAGCCGGCGGGCCATCCCGGGACTGAGCGCCGAGCGCTGCATGCGGCCCCACCAGGCCACGAAATCTGGGTTGCCGGCCTGGCTGGGCGCGTACAGGGAGACCAGCGCGCCGTCACCCCAGCTGCGCTCGAATGGCCTCCAGCACGTCGGCCCGGGCGCTCCCGTCGAGCCAGTGGCTGGCCGTCGGCGGCGACCCCGGAGAGCACCAGGGCGGTGACCATCTCCGGGTAGGTGGCGGCGAACAGAGCCGAGAGGCCCAGGTCTCCACCGCCGATGATCGCCGTCCGTTCCGAGCCGACGGCGGCCAGAACCGCGCGCAGGTCGTCCACCTGCTGCTCGAGGGTCGGGGGCTCGCCGGTCGGCGTCGGAAAGGCCCGTGCCGCGGCGGTCGAACATGATCAGGCGAGCGAACTGGGCCATGCGCCGGAAGGTGCGCGCGGTTCTCGGCTCCTCCCACATGATCTCGAGATGCGAGGCCGGACCGGTGATCACGACCAGGTCGCACGGCGCAGTCCCCAGCGTCTGGTAGGCGATGCTGGCCTCGCCGCTGGGCGCGTAGTGGGTGGGGGGCGCGTTCATCTACCGTTAACGCAATCCGGAGCTAGCAATGTAACCGGTCCGGGGCTCTGGTTTACAAACATGTGTTCGATTCAATCGCAAGCGAACTACCGACACCTTCCAACGACGGGAGCGAGTACCAACCAATGGCTACCACTAGCAACACGAGCGGCCAGAAGGCCGCCGCCACACGTAAGCGAAACACCGCGCGTAAGTCCGCGACGGCTACCAAGGCCAACGCCAGCCGGACGGCCAAGAGCGCTAAGACCAGCGCCAGCCGCACCGCGGCCACCACGCGCAGCAACGCCAAGCGCACCGCCCGGACGGCCGGCAACACCGCCCGTCAGGCCTCCAGCGCCACCAGCGCTGAGTCGCGCGTCTACATCAGCCAGGCCCAGCAGATCGCCGAGCGCGCCGTGCTCGTGCCGGTCGGCGCCAGCCTCCTGGCCCGGGACAACCTGGTCTCGAGCGTCAAGGGCCTGACCACCCGGTATCGCACGCGCGCCTCGGTCGAGCGTGAGCTCAAGCGCTACGAGCGTCGCGGCGCCACGGCCCGCAACCGGCTTGAGCGCCAGGTGCGCCGCACGCGGACCAAGGTCGAGCGGGAGCTGCGTCAGCGCCGCAACCGCGTCGAGCGCACCGTCAGCAGAACCGCCGCCGGGTCGAGCGCGACATTCGCTCGAATCCGCTCGGGTGCGCGCGTCGAGAAGATCGTCGCTGACGCTTCTGAGCGCCTGCCGATCTCCTAGTCCCGCTTCCCCCGCCCGGCGCCCCGGAGAGCGTCGGGCGGGACAGGTTCGCCGGCCTCATAACCTCGCCGGCGAATGAAGCACCCTCTCCTCCCTCAACCGCCGGGGCGTCACGCAAGTGGCGCCCCGTCGGTCCTTAATCGCCGGTCACCGGGTAGGGTCAAGGCCGTGGATCTGTGCCTGATGATCGAGGGCCAGGAGGGCGTGCAGGTGGCCTCAATGGGTGGCGCTGGCCGAGGCCTGCGAGCAGCACGGCATCGGACCCTGTTTCGCTCCGATCACTACATGAACCTGGACGGCCAGCATCCGGAGCGCGGCTCGTTGGACGCCTGGGCCACGTTGTGCGGTCTGGCCGCGATCACCAGCACGCTGCGGCTGGGGACGATGGTCTCCCCGGCCACCTTCCGCCATCCCTCTGAGCTGGCCAAGGTCGTCGTTACCGCGGATCACATCTCCGGCGGGCGGATCGACCTCGGGCTGGGTGCGGGCTGGCACGAGCGCGAGCATGCGGCCTACGGCTTCCCCTTCGCGTCCACGCGCACCCGGATGGACGTGCTCGAGGAGCAGCTTCAGGTGATCCACGGGGCGTGGGGCGAGGGGCCGTTCTCCTTCGCCGGCCAGCACTACACGCTCGAGGCCCTCGAGGCCCAGCCCAAGCCAGTGCAGCGGCCCCACCCGCCGGTGATCATGGGCGGCAACGCTGGGCCCCGCGCCGCCGCCCTGGCCGCGCGTTACGCCGACGAATACAACACCGCCTTTCCCGACCGTGGACGACGTTCGCGAGCGCCGCGAGCGCATACACCAGCGCCTGCGCCGAGGCCGGCCGCGAGTCCGCTTCCGTTCTCGGTCATGACCGCGGTCCTGGTCGGCCGCGACGAGGCGGAGCTGCGCGACCGAGCGGGACGGCTGGCCGAGAAGATGGGCGATGGATGCGGTCAGCGCTGCTCGACGACCCGCCCGCCAGCTGGGTCGTGGGCACGTTCGATAAGGCCACTGAACAGCTGCTGGCTCTGCGCGAGGCCGGCGTTGACCGAGTCATGTGCCAGCAGCTCCTGCACGAGGACCTCGACCACGTGGCCCTGCTCGGCGAGCTGGCCCCGCGGGTCCGCTAACCGGCCAGCGCCGCCCGGCTTGCGGCGGGAATTGCTCGTTTCAGGGGGTGGTGACCGCCACCGGGAGGCTGCGGGACGGTCCGCCCGGCCGGCAGCGCGGGGCGGAGCGTGGGGCCAGGCCCGGCCCCATGACCGTGACGGTTGAGAGCCGGACCGCTGAGGACGCGGTGGCGAACTCCACGCACGGCGTCAACGAGCAGCGGGGCAGCCCGACCTCACACGCCTGGGGAACGTTCCTGAGCTTGGGGACGGCCAGCGCCCTCGGCGCCACGAGCGGCAGCCGAGCGACTAGGCCCTGAAGGCTGCGCCGCAGACCGTTGGGTGAGTGGGTCGCCCCGGCGGTGTCAAGGACCACGGCCAGGCCCAGCACGGAACTGACGAGCACCACGGCGAGGAGCAGGCGACGCACGGTGGGGCCAGTATCTGCCTTCCGCTCCGTGCTGACAACTTTCAACCCACCGACCGACCACCCCAGTCCTCGGGGGCGACGTCGGCGATCGACTGCGAGAAGGTCCAGTGATGGCCGCCGAGATCAATCGCGTTGTACTGGCGCTCGCCGTACGGGAAGTCCTTCGGGGCCTGGAGGATCTCTGCCCCGCAGTCGCGGGCCTGCTCGAAATGGGCGTCCGCGTCGGCCACGCGGACCATCACCGAATGGCTGATTCGCCCGGGCGGCTCGGGAGCAAACGTCATCCCCGCCCCGGGCTCTCCGGCCAGACCCTCGCGGGCTTCCCCCAGAACCACCGCGCCGCCGTCGATCTCGAGCTGAGCCCGGTGATTGCCGGCCCGCCAGCGCTCCCGGAAGCCGAACACCCGGCACAGCCATTCACAGGCCACCCCGACGTCCTCGTAGACCAGAACCGGCATGACGCTGGCGCTGGGCATGGTGCGGTTCTCAATCACGGCTTCCTCCGCGTTCGCAGACTGGGCAGGGGTCATCATCGCGATCCGCCCCGCCCCGCGCTACAGATCCTCGAGCTCCAGGTACGGGGCCAGCAGGGCACGGAGCTCCATCCGCCCACGATGCAGCCGGCTCTTGAAGGAAAGCTGGCGGATCCCAACGACCTCAGCGGCGGCTTGCGTCGAGAGCCCCTGGATGTCACGCAAGATCACCGCCGTTCGCCGTTCCGGAGGGAGTTGGCGCAGAGCTCCGTCGAGCACGGCTGCGAACTCGTGATCCAGGGCCCGGGCCTCTGGGCCCAGCCGCGCGGCCGCTGGGAGCCTGGCCACGCGGTCCTCCCCCGCCTGACCGGCCTCAAGCGGTATCGGCGGACGTTGGGACAAGCGTCGCTGAGCCTCATTGAAGGCGATCTTGTGCAGCCAGGTCGAGAGCCGCGCACGCCCCTGGAAACCTTCCAGTCCACGCCACGCCCGCAGAAACACCTCCTGGGCGACCTCCTCCGCCTCGGCGGCATCCAGGCCGAAGTGGCGCAGCGCCCGGTAGACCCGCTCGGCGTGGAGTGAGACGATGTCAGCGAACGCGTCCTCGTCGCCGGCTCGGGCACGGGCCAGCAGCTCGTCCTCGGCCTCCGGGGTTCCGGTCCGACCGCTCACTCGTCGGCGCGCTCGCGCAGTCGCCGCCGAACCGCGGAGGTGATGTCCGGTGCCTGGCGACTCTCGTCCGCCGGAAGCCCGTGCAGCAGCCCGAGCATGCGTTGCAGGCCGAGCAGAACCCGCCGGCATTCCGGGCACTCGTGGATATGGCGCCGGACGCGCTGCCGGGCCCGGGCGGTGAGATCGCCGTCCAGGTAGTCGGACATGTGATCGGGCGTCCAACGGTGATCGCGCCGGAAGCGGGCTCGCGCCACGAAGCTGCTCATCTCAGACAGCCCCTCCTGTCATCCCGACGAGGTTCGCACATCCGCGCAGCGCCGCGGCACGCCGAGCCGGGGGCACGTGCCCCCGGCTCCACAGGCTGCCAATCGAGGGCCTAGCTGACCGCAATACCGGCCGGGGACGCGCCGACTGGGAGGGGAGTCGGCGAGCTGCTCAACTCCGTCAGGCTGCTCCCGTTGACGGAGAGCGCGGCCACGGCATCAGCCTTGCTCTCGTTGACGTACAGCCAGCGGTCGTCGGGGCTCAGGCCGGCGTCGGTCGCGCCCACCCCTCCGCTGGCCTTCACCGGTGTGCTTCCCAGGCTGGTCAGAGCCCCATCCGGGGCGATCGCGTAGCTGGAGACCGAGCCCGAGCCGGTGTTGACGGCATACAGATGCTGACCGTCATGAGTGATCACGACCCAGCAGGGAGCAGTCTGGCCGTCGGCGAACGGGGAGCCTGCAATCGCCGACAGTGTCCCGTCGGTGGAATCCCTGAACGCCGAGACGGTCCCCAGGCCGGTGCCGTTGTGGGCGTTGCTGACGAACAGCTGCGCCGGATTGGTGGGCCTGAACGCACTTCCGAACGGGCCCAAGCCCTGGGCGGGGAACGGAGAGCCCGAGGCGGCGTGCAGCCGGCCACGGCGATCGACACTGAAGCTGTCGATCAACGAAGGGTTGACACGTACGCCCACCAGCCGCGTCCCGTCACCACTGAACAGGATGTCTCCGGGCCCGGATCCGTCCGGTATGGCGACCGTGGAGTCGATCACTGGCCTCAGGTGGCCACCCCGGTTCAGACGGAAGCCGGTGTAGTTGCTGCTCCCGGGTCCTCCGTTGGCCACGTAGACCAGCGACCCGCTGACCGCGATGCTGACCGGATCGACCCCACCGGAGCTGACCGGTCCGCCCTTCACGGGGCGCAGCGATCCATCACGCCTAACCCTGAGGACCGAGATCTGGTTGCTTCCGGCATCCACGGCCAGCAGATACCGCCCGTGGTCGGCCAGCTGCAGAGCACCCTGCGACCCCAGGCCCTGCCCGGCGCCGGTACCCCCGGCGGCAAACGGCGAGCCGGGCAGAGCGGTCAGAGAGCCATCGGCATGCCGGGCAAAGCCGGCGATGGTGTTGGCCCCAGCAGGGTTGTCGTTGAGGTATACGTGGCCGACAACGGCACTGCTCCGGGGGGCGGCGAGCGCCGACCCCGGCAGGGCGAGGGCAGCCGCGGCTGCCAACCCGAGGACGAGCCGCACAGACAGACGATTGAGCATCACTTCTCCTTGGTGAGGTATGAACCACTGGCGATCGCACCGGTTTGACCGAGCCGGTCGAAAAACGGTTCACCCAACCGCAGATGGCCCCGGGGCGCCGGAACCCGTCTGCTTGAATGAGTCTCATGCCGACCAAAGACCAGGTAACCGAAGCGCTGCGCTCCGTGATCGACCCCGAGCTGCGGCGAGACATCGTCGAGCTCAAGATGGTGCGCTCGATCGACATCCACGCCAATGGCGTGATCGACGTGATGGTCTCGCTGACCACCGCCGGATGCCCGATTCGCAGCCATTTCCAGACCGGGGTGGCGGACGCCATCCGGGGCCTGGAGGGCGTGACGGGCGTGAATGTCAGCTTCGACGTGCTCTCGGACACTGAGAAGGCGGCCCTGGGGCACAAGCTGGGCCGAGGATCGCTGCCCGAGGGCGCTCTGGCCCAGGTCAGCAACGTGATCTGCATTGGCTCGGGCAAGGGCGGCGTGGGCAAGTCCAGCGTGACCGCCAACCTGGCCGCGGCCCTGTCGGCCAACGGCAAGCAGGTCGGCGTGCTCGACGCGGATGTGTGGGGCTACTCCCAGCCCCGGATGCTGGGTGTCGGCTCCGAGCGCCCCCGGGTCAACGAGCACCGCAAGCTCGTGCCGATCAGCGCCTTTGACGGCATCAAGGTCATGTCGATCGGTTTCTTCGTCGAGCAGGACGCCGCCGTGGTGTGGCGCGGACCGATGCTCCACAAGGCCCTGCAGCAGTTCCTGGAGGACGTGGAGTGGGGTGCGCTCGACTACCTGCTCATCGATCTGCCCCCGGGCACCGGCGACGTCTCGATGACGCTGGCGCAGCTGCTGCCGCAGGCCAAGTTCCTGCTCGTGACCACCCCGCAGCCTGTGGCCCAGAAGGTGGCTGCCCGCTCGGCCGAGATGGCCACCAAGCTGAAGCTCGAGATCGCCGGCGTGATCGAGAACATGTCCGGCTTCGTGACCCCGAGCGGCGAGCGCTTTCAGATCTTCGGCGAAGGCGGCGGCCAGCTGCTGGCCGAGGAGCTCGAGGTACCGCTGCTGGCCAAGATCCCATTGACCATGGCCCTGCGCGAGCAGTCCGACTCGGGCCTGCCGCTGGTCTTCTCCAACCCCGATGACCCCGCTGCCCAGGCTCTGAGCCAGGGTGCCCGGGGGCTCATCGCCCTGTCGCCGATCGAGCTACCGGTGATGCAGGAGCCCGCCCCGGCAGCGGCACCCAAGCCGGCGGGCATGTCGCTGCCGATGGCCTAGGGCACCGGATTCCGGGTGGGCGCATGCGCCCACCCGCGGCGCGGTGCATGCACCGCGCCGGCCCGGCGTGCATGCACGCCGGGCTACTTCTCGTAGTACTGCTGGTTGAGCTGGGTGTACTTCTGCCACTCGTCGGGGAGCTGATCCTCGGCGAAGCAGGCGTCGACCGGGCAGGCCTCAACGCAGGCATCGCAGTCGATGCATTCCTCCGGGTCGATGTAGAGCATCTCGACCTTTTCGTAGTCGGGCTCATCGGGCGTCGGGTGGATGCAGTCGACCGGGCAGACCTCAACGCACGAGTTGTCCTTCGTGCCAATGCAGGGCTCGGCGATTACGTAGGCCATGGAATGTCGGATCCTCTTTGGTCGATTGGGGACGTCGGGACCGGCGAGTTTCGCCATTGTAGGAAAACGGGCACGGTAGCCTCCCGGCGGTGCTGCTGCTGACAGGTGCGACGGGAACGGTGGGGCGGGCGGTCCTGCGGCGACTGGTCGCCACCGGCACTCCGGTGCGCTGCCTGGTCCGCGATCCTCGCCGCCTGGGACCCGAGCGTGTGCAGGTGCAGATTGCCCTCGGCGATCTGGGCGACCACCTGTCCTTTCGCCATGCCCTGCGGGGGATCGACTCGGTTGTCCACCTGGCTTCCGTGATCCGCGATCAGCCCGGCGGGTCGATCGAGGAACTGGCCGGCGTGGCCACCTGGCGTCTGGTCAGAGCCGCCGAACGCGCCGGCGTGCAGCGCTTCGTCTTCTTCTCCACCCTCGGTGCCTCGACCCGCAGCCAGGCCCGGCTGATGCGGGCCAAGGCGATCGCCGAGCGGGCGGTGGTGGAGTCGGGGCTCGAGCACACAGTGTTCGCCCCGTCGATCATCTACTCGCCCAGCGACCCCTACCTGACACTGCTGGCCCGGATGGCCTGGCTGCCGGCGATGCCCATTCCCGGCTCCGGCCACGCCGCCTTCCAGCCCATCTGGGCCGAGGATGTGGCCGAATGCGTGCTCGCCGCCCTGCCCGGCGGGCCGGCCGCCCAGCAGGCCGTGGGCGCCCGCTACGAACTGGCTGGGCCGGAGACCCTCACCCACCAGGAGATCGTGGAGACCGCGCTGCGCTCCTTCCACCGCCGCCGGCGGATCGTCAAGGTGCCGATCCGGGTCGCCCGGCGGCTGTTGAAGCTGGTCGAGCTGTTCGGCGGTCCCACCGCCTTCGCGACCTGGGACGAGGCCGAGCTGCTCGAGGTCCCACTGGTCTCCCGCCATGGCACCGCCGACGCCGAACGCCTGGGCGTGGTGCCCAAGCCGATGCGGGCCGTACTCGGCGTCGGCTGATCGGGCCGCCGCCTCAGACGGCCAGCGGCGGACGGCGCCCGGCCCAGGGCAGCGCGGCCTCGAGCTGGAGCGCCAGGCGGAGGAGCACCTCCTCGCGGGCCGGCGGTCCGATCAGCTGCACGGCCAGTGGCAGCCCGTCCTCGTCCTCGTATAGAGGCACGGAGACCGCCGGCTGCCCGGTCACGTTGACGATCGCGGTGTAGGGCGTGAAATGGCCGGAGCGGCGGTAATGCACCTCCGGATCGGGGCCCAAGCCGTGAATTTCCCCGATCGGCACCGGCGAGCGGGCCAGCGCGGGGGTGAGCACGGCGTCGAACTGACCCAGGAAGGCCACCACCGAGCGGGCCACGCTCTCGAGCCGGGCCTGAGCCACCAGGCCGGTCAGGGACTCCTGGGCCCAGGCTCGCTTCCACATCAGCCAGGTCAGGGGCTCGACATCGTCCTCGGTCGGCTCCCGCCCGGCCAGGCGACCCCCGATCAGGGTGGTCATTGAGACCTGGGGACCGAACGCGCGGGTGAAGTCCGGGAGCAGATCCAGACCCGACCAGGGCGGCTCGGTCGGCTCGATCTCATGGCCCAGTCCGGCCAGCAGCTCGGCGGCCCGGTCGACGGCGGCCAGGTACTCGGGGGCGACCTCGGCCCCGTCCAGCGCCGGGTTGACGGCCACGCCGATGCGCAGCCGCCCAGGCTCCTCGGCGGCTAGCTGACCATACGGTGCCGGCGGCGGCGGCGCCCAGTTCGCGTCGCCGGGCTCATAGCCGGCCAGCACGTCCAGCGCCGCCACGGTGTCGGCCACCGTCCGGGTGAGCACCCCATCGGTGACCAGAAAGCTCTGTCCACCGTCCGGACCGGCCGACACCCGACCACGGGCCGGCTTGAGACCGACCAGTCCGCAGCAGGCGGCGGGAATCCGGATCGAGCCGCCTCCGTCGTTGCCGTGGGCGATCGGGACCATGCCCGCAGCGACTGCCGCGGCCGAGCCCCCGCTGGAGCCTCCCGGGGTCCGATCCACAGCCCAGGGGTTGCGGGTGGGGCCAAAGCGGCGGGTCTCGGTGGTGGGCAGGATGCCCATCTCGGGCATCGTCGTCTTGCCCACCAGGACGAACCCGGCCTCGCGCAGTCTCCGGACCGAGAACGCGTCGTGGCGCGGCACGACGTTGGCGAACAGGTCACTGCCCATGCTCAGCGGCATCCCGGCCACCGGGCGGTTGTCCTTGATGGCCATCGGCACGCCGGCGAACGGACGCGGATCCCCGGGACCGATCTCGGCCGCCGCGGCCAGGGCCGATTCGTGGGCCACGTGGCTGAAGGCGTTGATCTCAGGCTGGAGCGCATCGATCTGACGCAGCGACGCCTCGACCACCTCATCACACGACAGCTCGCCGGAGCGGATCAGCCCGGCCAGCTCGAGCGCCGGGCGCAGCAAGAAGTCAGACACGGCGGAAGAGCCTACCCAGATAGCCTTGCCAGAAAGGAACGCCTTAGAGAGAACTCATCAGGAGCGTCGAGATCGCATGAGCGCAACAGCCGAAGTTCAGTCAGGCCTCGAGGGCGTAGTCGCCTTCGCGACCGAGATCGCCGAGCCCGACCGGGAGGGTGGGGCGCTGCGATACCGCGGCGTCGACATCGAGGAACTGGTGGGCACGGTGCCCTTCGAGCAGGTCTGGGGTCTGCTCGTGGACGGCACTCTGGAGCCCGGCCTGCCGCCGGCCGAGCCCCATCCCCTGAGCGTGCACTCCGGCGATCCGCGCGTCGACGTGCAGGCCGCCCTGGCCATGCTCGCACCCCAGTGGGGCTTTCGCCAGCTGATCGACATCGCCGACGAGGAGGCCCGCGACAACCTGGCCCGGGCCTCGGTCATGGCCCTGTCCTTCGTGGCCCAGTCGGCGCGCGGGATCGGCAAGCCGCCCGTCTCCCAGCGCGAGGTCGACAAGGCCACGTCGATCCCCGAGCGCTTCCTGATCCGCTGGCGTGGTGAGGCGGACCCCCGCCACGTCAAGGCCATCGACGCCTACTGGAACTCGGCCGCCGAGCACGGCATGAACGCCTCCACGTTCACCGCGCGCGTGGTGGCCTCGACGGGCGCGGACGTGGCCGCGGCGCTGTCGGCCGCGGTGGGTGCGCTGTCCGGCCCACTGCACGGCGGTGCTCCCTCCCGGGTGCTCAAGATGCTCGACGACGTGGCCGAGTCAGGCGATGCCGAGAAGTACGTCAAGGACGTGCTCGACTCCGGTCAGCGCCTGATGGGCTTTGGTCATCGCGTTTACCGGGCCGAGGATCCCCGGGCCCGCGTTCTGCGCCGGACCGCGCATGAGATCGACGCGCCGCGGGTTGAGGTGGCCGAGGCTCTCGAGCAGGCGGCCCTGGCCGAGCTCAAGGCCCGCCGTCCGGACCGCGTCCTGGCCACCAACGTCGAGTTCTGGTCAGCGGTGGTGCTGGACTTCGCCGAGGTCCCGCCGGAGCTGTTCACGCCGATGTTCACCTGCGCCCGCACCGCGGGCTGGTCCGCGCACATCATGGAGCAGAAGCGCGAGGGCAAGCTGATCCGCCCGACGGCCAAGTACGTCGGGCCGGCGCCGCGCCCGCTGTCCGAGGTGCGCTAGGCGCTTCGCGGCGCGGCCCCGTAGGGGCCTTCGAGATACTGCGCCAGCATCCGGCTGGCGCAGAACTCCGGCCCGATGGTCTTCAGCGAGGCGCGCATCCGCTCGATCCATTGCTGCGGCAGCCCGTGCTCGTCGCGCTCGTAGAACGCGCTCAGCACCTCGCCGCCCAGCAGCTCGTGCAGCGCGGCGGCGTCACGATGATCCTGGGCCTGCGGGTCGGGGTCCATGTCGCCGGAGATAGCCCAGCCGTTGCGGCCGTCATAGGCCTCAGCCCACCAGCCGTCGAGCACGCTGAGCTGGAGGCCGCCGTTGAAGGCCGACTTCATGCCGCTGGTCCCGCTGGCCTCGAGCGGCGGGCGGGGCAGGTTCAGCCAGACGTCGCAACCGCGGACCAGCCAGGCGGCAGAGTTCAGGTCGTAGTCGTCGAGGAACACCACCCGCTCGCCGATGATCTGTGCGCCCTTGAGCCCGAACAGGCTCTGCAGGGCGCGCTTGGCCTCCTCGTCGCGCGGGTGGGCCTTGCCGGCCAGTACGACCTGCACGGGGCGATCGCCGCCCAACAGGGACATCGTCCACTCGGGATCGCGGATCAGCAGCTCGAGCCGCTTGTACGTGGCCACCCGGCGAGCGAAGCCGAGCGTGAGGACGCCGGGCTGGAAAGCTCGCGCGGCGGCGTCGACGTAACCGCGCAGGTCGCCGCGCGAGAGACGGTCGGCCACGCTGCGCTGGCGCACGAAGCTGACCAGCGCCTCACGCTGGCGCTCGCGCACCGCCCAGAGCTCAGCGGCGGGAATCTCATCGACCGCCGTCCAGGTGGCCGGGTCGGCGGCGCGCTCAGCCCAGCCCGGGCCGAGGTAGCGATCGAACAGCTCGCGCATGGACGAGCCGATCCAGGTCGGCACGTGCACGCCGTTGGTCACGTGGCGGATCGGCACCTCGTCCACCGGCCGTTCCGGCCACAGCCGGCGCCACATCTCGCGGGCGACCTCCCCGTGGCGGCGGCTGACCGCGTTGGACGCCCGGCTCATGCGCAGCGCGGCCTGGGTCACGCCGAACGGAGCGTCCGGATCCGCGGGATCATCGCGGCCGAGCGCGGCCAGCTCGCCCGGCTCGACCCCGAGTTCGTGGGCCAGCCGAGCCACGGTGGACTCGATCTGCTGGGTTGGGTAAGAGTCGTTGCCGGCGGCCACCGGAGTATGTGTCGTGAACACCGTCCGCGAGCGGGCTTCAGCCAGAGCGTGGTCGAGCCCCTCACCGTTGTAGATCCGAGCCAGCTCGAGCGGAGCCAACGCGGCGTGGCCCTCGTTGAGGTGGATGACGCCCGGCTCGAAACCCATCGCCCGCAGAGCCCGCACGCCGCCCACCCCGAGCAGCGCGTACTGAGCCAGTCGCGTCTGGCTGTCGCCGTCGTAGAGGCGGCCGGTGATCCAGCGCTCCAGCGGGTCGTTCTCGGGGCAGTCGCTGTCGAGCAGGAACAGCGGAACGCGGCCCACCTGGACCCGCCAGACGCGGGCGGTGACGTCGGCCTCCCCAATCGGGACCGAGACGGTCAGCGGAGTGCCGTCGGTGGCGGTGACCAGCGCCGCCGGTAGGCGCTGAGGATCGGTCTCGATCCAGTACTCGTGCTGCCAGCCGGAAGCATCGATGCGCTGGCGGAAGTAGCCCTTGCGATACATGAGGCCGACGGCGACCATCGGCACGGCCTGGTCGGAGGCCTCCTTGAGCAGGTCGCCGGCCAGGGCACCCAGGCCACCCGAGTAGACGGGCAGCGACACGTGGACGCCGTACTCCGAGCACAGGAAGGCGACGGGATGCGCGTCGTCGAACGGGCCGGGGCGGGGCGGGCACCGGTTCTCAGCGTCGACCCGGGCCTCGATCTCGGCCGCCCGCTCGAGCAGGGCGGTGTCCTGGGCTGCCTCGCGTAGGACGCGGCCGGGGCTCTCCTGGAGCAGGCGAACGGGATTCTGAAGACAGAGCTCAAACCGCTCCGCGTCCACGGAGCGGAACAGCTCGGGGCCGCCCGGCATCCACGACCACCGGTAATTGAAGGCCAGCCGGGCCAGGGGGGCCAGAGCGTCGGGAAGCCGACTGGCCAGATCCTCGGCCGCGCAGCGAATGTCGGCCCGGCCGTCGTGGGTGGTGGTGCTCACGTGGTCCACCGCCGCGATTATCGACTACTCGGCGCCAGTGCGTGTCCTCGGACAGAAGAAATCTTCGCTGCGGTTGTCGGGGAGCGGGCACTAGCCTCCGCGGCCTTGTCCAGTTCCGCTTCCACCGCGCCGGCCTGCCGGCAGGGCGTCCTCGCCTTTGGCGATTCGATCACCAACGGCGGCGGCGGGCTGCAGTGGGGCGTGGCGCTGCAGTCCTGGGCGCTGTGGGTGGCCCGGGGGCTTGGCCTGGGCTATACGGGATATGCCGTCGACGGCGCTGTGGTGCAAGACGTCCTGGACGAGCAGCTTCCGGCGTTCGCGCGGCGCGCCGCCGATCCCCACGCGCACTACGACGTCGGCTGCCTGTACATCGGGGTCAACGACGTTCGCCGTCCGGGCTGGCACGCCGAGGCCTTCGGCGCGGCTCACCGGCGGGCGCTGGCCGCGGTGGCCGCCCGCAGCGAGCGCACCCTGGCGCTGACCGCTCCGCTCGGGCTCGGACTGCCCCGGGCCGGGGCCAAGGTCCGCGCTCTGAACGCCGTCATCACCGCCAACGCCGCCGCCGAGGGAGCACTGATCGTGGACCTGAGCGACTTCGGCGCGCGCAACCAGGTGATGGCCGATCGCGTCCATCCCACCGCCTTCGGGCAGGTGGCGATCGCCGAGCGCGCGCTGGCTGTCCTGGCCGCCGACGGGCTGGCCACGCGGGCTCACCCATCGGCGCTGATCCGCTATGAGACCTCCTGGCGGGGCCGGCTGCGGGGCGACGTGGCCTACACCTACCGCTCGGCCAAGGAGCTCGGCCGGGCCTGGGTCCGCTCCCGCACACGCTGAGCCGCGCCCGGCGTGGGCCTGACTTGCGCGTGGGGCCGACCGTGCGCGTGGGCCCGACCGTGCGCGTGGGCCCGATCACGCCACCTCCGGCCCCCCGCCTCCCCTCAAGGGTCGGGGTCGATTTTGTGCGTTATTGGCATAAACGCGAACTTGCGGGTCTCGGCTCACCTCCCAGCTGGTTGCGTGTTGCGTCCCTCGCCCGCGGCACGAAAGCAGCTGAGGAGGCGGCGGCGTGGGCGAGCCCGCTTCAAACGAGCAATAACCCCCACAGTCCTGGGCCTCGCCGGGATTGTGCGCCAGCGCTGGTATCCGCGCTCTTTTCAGCGCGCTCGCCCAAACGGCCTGAGGCGTGGGGCTTATTCTCGTTCGGCGCGAGGCTGGCCGTGGCTCCCCTCGCTCTCCCTCCCCAGCTGCATTTGTCGCGCACCCGCGAACACCGGCTGCCCCACGCTCAACCCCGGCGCCGCACGGTGACCGTGACAAGGCGCACCCGGGGCCGCGTGCGCAGCTTCAGCACCGAAGCGCCCCGGGGACTGACGATCACCGCACCCGTGACGCGCACCCGATATCCGTGCGGATACACGTAGCGGGGCAGCACGATCTCGGTGGGAGCGCGGAGCGAACCGGCCGGCTGGTAGCGGTAGATGAAGGTCCCCGTTCGCCGGTCATATGACCACGGCCCGGGGGTTCCGGCCGTGGCCGCCGGGTAGTCCACGCTCAGGGCCATCGCCTTGCCGCCGATCGGTTGCCGGCTGCTCTCCCGCAGCAGCGCCTCGCGCGGATTGCCGGTCGGATCGTGCAGCTGGAGCGCCGCCCAGTAGCTCCAAGACAAGTTGTGCTGATCGGCCAGGTCAGCCGTGGCCGAGGCCGATACCACGTGCCGGCTGGCGCCGAATTCGTCCATCAGCCACGGCGGCCCGCCCGCCTGCTGGGTTCGGGTGGCGGCCCGAGCGGCGCTCATCGCCCCGAGCAGCGCGGCCTGGTTTTGGCTGTAGGCGTGGAAGCCGAGGACCAGGCCCCGGAAAGGCAGCGGCTCGCTGATCCCGATGCTCTCCGGGCGGTCGTAGCCGGTGTTCGACGGCGGCTCGTAAACGATCGGGTGGCGCTGATCGACGGCGCGGATCGCACCGATAAGGCCAGTTGCCGGCGACTGGGCACCACTGCTGGCGCATGAGCGCGGCTCATCCACAGGACCGCCGTAGAAGCACTGAAGCTCGGTATTGAAGTTCGGGTTGAGGAAGTCGAGCGGCTCGTTGTAGAGCTCGTAGCCGATCACGTTCGCGTTGCGCCGATAGTGGCGAGCCACCGCCTGCCACACGCGGGCGAACTGCCCCTGCAGGTTTCCGCGCACGTCGTTGGCGAAGAAGTGGTGGATCGCCGTCTTGACCGCCGGGTCCCCGTAGGCGGCACCCCAATGGGCCGGGGCGGTGAACGCCGCGGCGCCGGGGCAGGTGGCCCAGGGGGGAGCCCCCTCACCGTTCCAGGGCGTCGGGCCGGATCGGTTGGCAAAGACCGAGCCGAACGCGTCCTGATGCATGTCGAGCAGGACGCGGATGCCGGCGTCGGCCAGCAACTTGACGATCCGGTCGGTGCGGGTCAGATAGGCCTGCAGCGCCGCGGCATCGTAGGGATCGGCGCGGCCCAGCCGCGGGAAGGGGGTGCCGGCGGGGTGGGCAGAGCAGAAGCGCGGGTCGCCCGGTCCGACACCCCGTGGACCCGGTTCAAGGCCCTCCCATACGACGCCCAGGCGGGCCATGTTGAAGCCGAGGCGAACCAGGGTGGCGGCGTCGGCGGCGGTGAAGCGCCGGCCCGGATCGCGCGCCCGGGATGAGAGCACGTAGGCCAGATGGGGCCCGCGGTTCGGGCCGACACAGGGAGACCCGGCCGCCCTGGTGGGCACCGCGCCGCCCCCGCATTTGGCCACCAGGTCCACTCCGTGCATCTCGAGCAGTCGCCCCTGAGCGTCACGGAGGTAGGGACCACCCGGGGCGGTCGCGAAGCCCGTCGGGGCCCACGTTGAAGCCAGCGCCACGAGGACGCTCGCGGTCGATCCCTTGAGCCGCGCGCCGAGCAAGCCCGGCGGAGCCTACCGAGCGGCTAGGCGGCCCGGCGGACGATGATCGTCACCCGGGCGACGTTCGGCTGGGCGAGCAGCAACAGAACGGTTGCGTCGCGCCCACTGAGGACCCGGGCGCCGCGGACCTGGGTCCGGTAGCCATCGGGATAGGCCCACCGCGGGAGTTCGATCTCCGTCGGCGCGTGCACGCGCGCATCGACGCGATAGCTGTAGGTGAAGGCCCCAGTTGACCGGTTGAAGGCCACCGCACCGGGCGCTCCCGCGGTGGCGACCGGGTAGGCCACCGCCAGCGCTCGAGCCTTTCGACGTGAGGGGCGGCGCGTCCGCTGGTTGAGCAGGGCCTCGCGCGGATTTCCGGTCGGGTCGTGCAGCTGGAGCGCCGACCAGTAGCTCCAGGAGATTCCCAGACTGCCGGCCGCATCAGCACTGGCGGCGGCGGCATCAGCATGGCGGCTGGCACCGAACTCATCCATGATCAGGGCCGGGCCGCCGGCCTGCCGGGTGTGAGTAGCGGCCCGCGCCTGTGCGCCCGCGTTTATGACCCGTTGAGCAGTGGTGCCGTAGGCGTGGAAGGCCAGGACCAGGCGGCGGAAGCGCAGCGGCTCTGAGAAGCCGACGCTCTCCTGGCCGTTGTTGTCAAAACCGATCGGCGGCTCGTAGAGCACGGGATGGCGATCGTCGGCGTGCTGGATGGCCCCGATGATGCCGGTCGCCGGGGCCTGCGCGCCGCTGAGGGCGCACGAGCGGGGTTCGTTGCCCGGCCCACCGTAGAAGCACTGCAGCTCGGGGTCGAACTTCCTCACCGCGAAGTCCGCAGGCTCGTTGTAGGCCTCGTAACCGATCACGTTCGAGTTGCTGCGGTAGTGGCGAGCGACGGCTTGCCAGACGCGGGCGAACTGCCCCTGCAGGTTGCCGCGCACGTCGTTGGCAAAGAAATGGTGGGTGGCCGCCCTCACCGCCGGATCGAGATACGACGTGATCCAATGGGCCGGGTAACCGAAGGCGGTGCTCCCGGTACAGGTCGCCCACGGCGGCGCCCCCTCACCGTTCCACGGTGCACGGCTGGAGGGGTTGGCGAAGGCCGAGCCGTATGCGTCCTGGTGCATGTCGAGCACGACGCGGATGCCCGCGCCGGCCAACAATTTGATGATCCGGTCGGTGCGGGTCAGATAGGTCTGGAGCACCGCTCCGCGGTAGGGATCGGCGGCCCCCAATGAGGGGAACGGCGCCCCGCGGCGGTGCGGCGCGCAGTAGGCGGGATTATTGGGCCCGACGCCCACCGGACCGGGCTCGAGCCCCTGCCAGACGATGCCCAGGCGGACGAAGTTAAAGCCCAGACGGGCCAGCGTCGCCGCATCGCCGGCAGTGAAGCGGCGTCCGGGGTCACGGGCCCGCGGGGATAGGACATAGGGCAGGTTCGGTCCCTGAACAGGGCCGATACAGGGAGATCCAGGTGCCATCGTGGGCCGCGCTCCGCCCCCACATTTGGCCACCAGGTCCGCTCCGTGCAGTTGCAGGCGGCGCCCCTGCCCGTCGACGAGATACTGGCCGCCCGGAGCCCCGACAGAGCCACCGGACCACGTCGACTCCGGGGCGGGCAGAGACGGCGGCCGTCGCGTCTTGGCCAGGGACAGCGCAAGACCCACGAGCAGCCCAGCGCATACGGCTGCGACTGCGACAATTACCCAGCCGTTTAGTCGCCCGCGTCCAGCCAAGGAACGGCGACACTATCTCACTCACACAGTCAGGCGGCCTGACTCCTCGGTGGCCGCGCGCAAGCGCCGGGCCAGGGCGGGCGTGAGCGCGCCCGCCTCCATCTGCCAGCGCCAACTGCGGCCGGTCGTTCCGGGGGCGTTCATCCGGGCCTCACTGCCCAGGCCGAGAGCGTCCTGAGCCTGGATCATGGCCAGAAAGGCGGGTGAGGAGAAGGTCATCCGGATCATTCCCCACCATGGCTGGCGTTCGGTGAAGCCGAGCCGACGCAGCTCGGCGTCGACGAACGCGCGCTGTGGCGCCGGCAGCGACTCGAGCCAACCGCGCACGGTGTCGGTGTCATGGGTGCCGGCGTACACGACCCGGTCCGCGGTGTGATTGGCCAGCCGATGGGGGCTCGAGAGCTCGTCGGGATCAAGCCCAAACTGGATGACCAGCATCCCCGGCA
Organism: uncultured Solirubrobacterales bacterium; assembly: GCA_963845575.1. Taxonomy (GTDB): domain Bacteria; phylum Actinomycetota; class Thermoleophilia; order Solirubrobacterales; family Solirubrobacteraceae; genus Palsa-465. The sequence goes on from CAWJSN010000009.1 coordinate 200,535, forward strand.
GTCCGACCTCCCGGCGCAGACGCTCCACGGCGGGAGTGATGACGCCGAGGTCCTCGGCGACAAGCGCGACCGGACCAAGTTCGCGCTGGATGGCGTGAAACAGCGCCTTGCCGGGACCTCGCCGCCACCTGCCTCCGCGCGCGGTACGCGCGCCGGCCGGCACCGCCCAATACGCGACCAGGCCGCGAAAGTGATCGATGCGGGCCAGATCGAAGAGTTCGGCCGTGCGCCGTATCCGCTCGATCCACCACCGGTATCCGCGGCGCTGAAGCGCCGGCCAGTCGTAGAGGGGATTGCCCCACAGCTGCCCGTCCCGGGCGTAGGCATCGGGTGGAGCACCGGCGACCAGCCCGTCCTGGAAGAGCTCGGGATGGGCCCGGTGGTCAGCGCTTCCGGGCGAGACGTAGATGGCCACGTCGCCCATGATCCGCACGCCGCGCTCGACTCCGTATGCGCGCAGGGCGGACCACTCCCGCTCGAAGCGGACCTGGTCGGCCACCGCTCCGCGGCCGGCATAGGTCTCCCAGTCCTCGATCCAGAAGCGCTGGCGCTCGCGGAAGCCGATCAGCTCCTCGGTCGAGACCGGGGCGTTGGGTTCGGCCAGCAGTCCGGGCCAGGCGGCGAAGGCCGAGCGCGACTTGTATGGCGAGCGGTACCGGTCCGGGGGGCCCAGAGGCAGAACCTGCCACCAGGATTGGCCGGCGGCGGCCAGCCAATCCAGGAATCGGTAGGCCTCGGTGCCGAGGCGGCCGCCGGGCAGCGAGGTGATGTGGAGCTGAACTCCGCTCGCGCGGCCGGCTGCGTTCACGCGGCGGTGTTTACCTGATGCAGCGAGGTGGATACCTTCCGGGTGTGGTTGCAATCGCCGTCAGTGGTTCTGGCAAGTGAGCGCGCGCGCGGCGGAGGCGGCGCGTCGCTCGGGGCCGCCCGACGACGATCCCACACAGCAGCCGCCCCCGCGGATCGTAATCCAGTACCCAACTCCGTCGGTGGATGACGGCCGCTACCCGGTCAAGCGCTGTGTCGGGGACCGGGTCACGGTGGAGGCTGACGTGTTCCGCGACGGCCACGATCTGCTTCGCGCCGTGGTCAGCTACCGAGAGGTCGAGGACTCCGTCTGGCTGCAGGCCGAGCTTCACCGTATCGACGCCCACCTGGGCGGAGTGCGCTGGAGCGGAGAGTTCACCGTCGAGCGCCCCGGGCGCTGGCAGTACACGATCGAGGCCTGGATTGACGTGTTCGGGACCTGGCGGGATGAGTTGCGCCGCAAGGTGCAGGCGGGCCAGCAGTCATTGTCAGGTGAGCTGTCCGAAGGCGTGGTGCACCTGCACGCCGCAGCCGGGCGGGCCGACTCCACTGAAGCCCGAAAGCTCATCGAGCATGCCGCTGCTGAGCTCGAAGACCCGGCCGTGCCGGACAGCGCCAAGCACGACGTGGCTCTGGGGGAGGAGCTCCTGGCCGCCGTGGAGACCGCGCACGAACGCCACGGCCTGGTCTCGCTCGAGCAGGCGCAGACCATCGAGGTCGATCGGCTGCGCGCCCGCTTCGGCGCCTGGTATGAGATGTTCCCTCGCTCCTGGGGTGGACTGGCCGGGGTCGAGCGCCAGCTCCCCCGACTGGCGGAGCTCGGTTTCGACGTCCTCTACCTGCCGCCCATCCATCCGATCGGCTTGACCAATCGCAAGGGGGCCAACAACGCCCTCGAGGCAGGCCCGGGCGACCCCGGCTCTCCGTGGGCGATCGGCGACGCCGGCGGCGGTCACGACGCGATCGACCCCGAGCTGGGCACAGAGGCCGACCTGCGCTCGCTGACCGCGGCCGCCCGCGAGCTGGACATCGACATCGCGCTGGATTTCGCGATTCAGGCCTCGGCCGACCATCCCTGGCTGACCGAGCATCCGCAGTGGTTTCACCGACGTCCCGACGGAACGCTCAAGTACGCCGAGAATCCGCCCAAGCGCTATCAGGACATCTACAACTTCAACTGGGAGTCGCCCGACTGGCGCTCACTGTGGGACGCGCTGCGCACGGTGCTCCTGCATTGGGTTGATCTCGGGGTGCGTGTCTTCCGGGTCGATAACCCGCACACCAAGCCGTTTGCCTTCTGGGCCTGGCTGATCGAGGAGGTCCACGCTGGCCATCCCGACGTGATCTTCCTGGCCGAGGCGTTTACCCGGCGGGCGGTGATGCGCCATCTGGGCAAGATCGGCTTCACCCAGTCCTACACCTACTTCACCTGGAAGAACGCCCGCTGGGAGCTCATCGAGTACGTGTCCGAGCTGGCCTACTCCGGCGAGCAGGACTACTTCCGGCCCAACTTCTTTGCCAATACGCCGGACATCCTGCACGAGTACCTCCAGCATGGCGGGCGCCCGGCCTTCGAGGCCCGCGCCGTCCTGGCCGCCACGCTCAGCCCCAGCTACGGCATCTACTCCGGCTACGAGAACATCGAGAACGTGGCCGTGGCCCCGGGCTCTGAGGAGTATCTCGACTCCGAGAAGTACCAGCTCAAGTCACGCGCCCTCGACGGTCCTCTGCTGCCCCTGCTCTCCAAGCTCAACCGCGTCCGCCGCGAGCATCCCGCCCTTCAGGAACTGTCCAACATCACCTTCCTGGACACCGCCAACGACGCTCTGATCGCCTACGCCAAGCAGACCGGCACGGACACGGTGATCTGCGTGGTCAACCTCGATCCGCACCAGCCCCAGCAGGGCGTGGCGGTGATTCCGGCCAGCCTCGGGCTGCCCCCCACCTTTACTGTCCAGGACCAGCTCACGGGCGAGCACTTCCAGTGGCGCATCGGAGCCAACTTCATCGGCCTGGATCCGGGCTCGCGCCAGGCGCATGTGCTAGCAGTGAACTGATGCCAGCAGCCAACGGGATCCGATGAGCGTGGGTCCGCCAACGCTCACTCACCTCCTGGCCCGCGAATCGCGGCCGGGGTATAGCGGCACCCCGGAGACCGGCTCCGCGGCGCAGCACGCCCAGGCCCAGCTCCGCCAGTGGTTCGAGGCTGAGCCGCTGTGGTTCAAGCGGGCCGTGTTCTACGAGATCCACATCCGCGGCTTCTTCGACTCCAACGGCGACGGCTCGGGGGATGTGCGGGGGCTGACCGAGAAGCTCGACTACCTGCAGTGGCTGGGCATTGACTGCATCTGGTTGCTGCCCTTCTACGAATCGCCCCTGCGCGACGGCGGCTATGACATTGCCGAGTTCACCAAGGTCCACCCCGACTACGGGACCGTCGATGACGTCGCCGAGCTGATCGAGGCCGCCCACGCTCGCCGCATCCGGGTGATCGCCGACCTGGTCATGAACCACACCTCCTCCGAGCATCCCTGGTTCCAGGAGTCGCGCTCGAGCCCCGATTCGCCCAAGCGCGACTGGTACGTGTGGTCAGACACCGACGAGCGCTACAAGGACGCCCGCGTCATCTTCACCGACACCGAGGTGTCCAACTGGACCTATGACCCGGTGGCCGGGGCCTACTACTGGCATCGCTTCTTCTCCCATCAGCCGGACCTCAACTACGACAACCCGGATGTCGGCGACGCGATGCTGGACGTCCTGCGCTTCTGGCTCGACTTGGGGCTGGACGGATTCCGCCTCGACGCCGTGCCCTACCTGTTCGAGCGCGAGGGCACCAACTGCGAGAACCTGCCCGAGACCCACGCCTATCTCAAGCGCGTGCGCAAGGTGATGGCCGAGGAGTACCCCGACCGGGTGCTGCTGGCCGAGGCCAACCAGTGGCCCGCCGACGTGGTGCAGTATTTCGGCGACGGCGACGAGTGCCAGATGGCCTTTCACTTTCCGGTCATGCCCCGCATGTTCATGGCCGTGCGCCGGGAAACGGCTGCGCCGATCTACGAGATCCTCGAGCAGACCCCGGCCATTCCGGAGAGCTGCCAGTGGGGCCTGTTCCTGCGCAACCACGACGAGCTGACCCTGGAGATGGTCACCGACGAGGAGCGCGACTACATGTACGCGGAGTACGCCAAGGACCCGCGTATGAAGCTCAACCTGGGCATTCGCCGGCGGCTGGCCCCTTTGCTCGACAACGGCCGGGACGAGATCGAGCTCATGACCGCGATCCTGTTCTCGCTGCCCGGCTCCCCCGTCCTCTACTACGGTGACGAGATCGCGATGGGCGACAACATCTTTCTCGGCGACCGCGACGGGGTGCGAACGCCGATGCAATGGACCGGCGACCGCAATGGGGGCTTCTCGCGGGCGGACTTCGCGCAGCTCTACGCGCCGCCACTGATGGACCCCGTGTACGGCTACCAGGCCGTGAATGTCGAGGCTCAGCTGCGCACTCCGACCTCGTTGCTGCGCTGGATGCACCGCTTCATCGCCCTGCGCAAGGAGCATCCGGTGTTCGGCTTTGGCACCTACGAGCCGATCCAGACCTCCAACCCGCGCATCTTCGCGGTTCTGCGCCGCTTTGAGGACGACCTCGTGCTGTGCGTACACAACCTCGCCCGCTCCGCTCAGGCCGTCGAGCTCGACCTGAGCTCGTATGCCGGCCGCTCGCCCGTGGAGCTGTTCGGCCGCTCGCGCTTCCCGCAGATCGGCGACCTCTCCTATCTGCTCACCCTGGCGCCGCGGGGCTTCTACTGGTTCCAGCTCGTCGAAGAAGGCGAGGAGGCGATCGGATGACCGAGCCCGTGCAGACTCCTGATCTGCTTGACGGGATCGACCTTGAGGCCCTCGGCGCCTGGATCGAGGAGCGTCGCTGGTATGCCTCCAAGTCGCGTCACATCAACGCGATCGAGGTCGACGAATGCGCCCGCATCGCCGAGCAGCCGCCCCTGCTGCTGGCGCTCGTGGAGACAAGGTTTGCCAGTGGCAGCCACGAGCTCTATCAGCTGCTCCTGACCTTCCTGTCCGCCGCCGAAGCCAAGGGAAGGACCCCCGTGGGGGGCACGGGCGGCACGGTCGCCGTGGACGCCGTGGCCGATCCTGAGCTGCTCCGCGATCTGCTGCGGCGGATCGATGAGGACTTCTCGCTGGACACCGAGGAGGGTCAGTTCCGCTTCCGCCGCGCGCCCGGGGCGGGTCCGCTGATGACGGGTGGGGCAGTCCGCCCGATGGGGGTGGAGCAGTCGAACTCCTCGATCGTGTTCGGCGACGAGACGGTGCTCAAGGCGTTTCGCCGGCTCGAGCCGGGCATCAACCCCGAGCTCGAATTGCTTCAGTTCCTGACCGCCCACCAGTTCGCCAACATCGCTCCGCTGCTGGGCTGGTACGAGTACGAAGGACGCTCGTTCGCAGCCACGCTCGGAGTGGCCCAGCGCTTCTTCCCCGACGCGACGGGAGGCTGGGAGCTCGCTCTCGAGCAGATCAGCTCAGACCCCGAGACACTCCTTGCCGAGCTGGGGAGCCTCGGGGCGGTGACCGCCGAGCTCCACAACGCGCTGGCCTCCGAGGCCAACGATCCGGCCTTCAGCCCCGAGGAGCCGAGCACCGAGTCTCTGTCTCTGCTGACCGCCACCATCGACGAGGACATCGAACGGATCTTCGTCCGCCTGCCCGATGACCCGCGGCTGTCGGAGATCGCCGGGCGGGGCCAGGACGTGCGTGAGCGGATCGCCGCCCGGACCCAGATCGGACTGGGTGGACGGGCAATCCGCACGCACGGAGACTTCCACCTCGGTCAGACCCTGCACCGGCCGGGCGAGCCCGAATGGCTGATCATCGACTTCGAAGGCGAACCGGCGCGGCCGCTGTTCGAGCGCCGGCAGAAGCGCTCCCCGCTACGCGATGTGGCCGGCATGCTGCGCTCCTTCGCCTACGCCGCCTCGGCCGCGGAGATCATGCGCGGCGAGCCGGCGCCGCGCGACTTCGAGGATCGCGCCCGGCGCACATTCCTGGAGCACTATTTCTCGACCATCGATCCGGCCCTGCTCCCGGCCGGAGAATCGGCGATCATCAACCTGCTCTCGATCTTCGAGCTCGAGAAGGCCATCTACGAGCTCTCCTACGAGCTCGACAACCGTCCTGACTGGCTGCCCATTCCGGTGGCCGGGATCGCCCGTCTTCTGGAGGACGCGTGAGCATCGCCGCCACTGAGCTGGACGCCCTGGCCCATCGCGAGCACGGGCAGCCCCATGCGGTCCTCGGGCCGCACCCGAGCGACGACGGCGTCGTGGTTCGGGCCCTGCGCCCGGGCGCCGCGAAGGTGTCGGTCAAGCCGGCCAAGGGTAAGAGCGTCGAGCTCGAACGGATCCACCCGGCCGGGATCTTCGAGGGCACCGTGTCGGGGGCCAAGCTCCCCTTCCGCTACAAGCTCAAGGTGGACTACGGCGAGTCGGGCAAGTTCACCCTCGAGGACCCGTATGCCTTCCCCCCCACCCTGGGCGAGCTGGATCTGCACCTGATCGCCGAGGGACGCCACGAGGAGCTCTACGAGAAGCTCGGCGCCCACGTCCGTGAGCACGAGGGCGTGTCCGGCACGGCGTTCGCGGTCTGGGCTCCGTCGGCCCGGGCGGTCAGCGTCGTCGGGGACTTCAACTCCTGGGACGGCCGGCTACACGCGATGCGCTCGCTGGGCTCGGGAGGGATCTGGGAGCTGTTTCTGCCCGACGTCGCCCCCGGTGCCCGCTACAAGTACGAGCTCCTATCGGCCGAGAATGAACTGCTGCTCAAGGCCGACCCCTACGCCCAGGAGACCGAGGTCCCGCCCAAGACCGCTTCGGTGGTCACCGAGTCCCATTACACCTGGAGCGAGGACGACGCTCGCTATCGGCGCGAGCGCCATGAGCGCCAGCCTCTCACCCAGCCGATGTCGATCTACGAGGTTCACCTGGGCTCGTGGCGACTCAACTCGCTCGAGGACAACCGCGCGCTGAGCTACGTGGAGCTCGCCGACGAACTGGCTGACTACGTGACCGATCTCGGCTTCACCCACGTGGAGCTGCTCCCGGTGATGGCCCATCCCTTCGAGGGCTCTTGGGGTTATCAGGTGACGGGCTACTTCGCGCCCACCCCTCGCTACGGGACACCCGATGAGTTGCGCCGTTTCATCGACCGTATGCACGAGCGCGGCGTCGGCGTGATCCTCGACTGGGTGCCGGCTCACTTCCCCCGCGATGACTTCGGGCTGGCCCGCTTTGACGGGACCGCGCTCTACGAGCACGCCGACCCCCGCCGCGGCGCCCATCCCGACTGGGGCACGCTGGTCTTCAACTACGGCCGCCACGAGGTCCGCAACTTCCTCATCTCCAACGCCCTGTTCTGGCTGCGCGAATATCACGTGGACGGGATTCGGGTCGACGCCGTGGCCTCAATGCTCTATCTCGACTACTCGCGGCAGCCGGGCGAATGGGTCCCGAATGAGTTCGGCGGTCGCGAGGACCTCGATGCCGTCGCCTTCCTCAAGGAGCTCAATGAGGTCATGTACGCACGCGAGCCGGGCGTGATCTCCGCCGCCGAGGAATCGACCGCCTGGCCTGGCGTTTCCCGGCCCACCTATCTGGGTGGCCTGGGTTTCGGCTTCAAGTGGAACATGGGCTGGATGCACGACACGCTCGGGTACTTCCAGGAGGACCCGATCTACCGGCGCTACCACCACCACGAGCTCACCTTCAGCCTCATGTACGCGTTCAGCGAGAACTTCGTCCTGCCTCTCTCCCACGACGAGGTCGTGCACGGCAAGGGCTCGCTGTACAGCAAGATGGCCGGGTCGGATGCGTGGCAGAAGCTGGCCAACCTGCGTGCCCTGTACGCCTACATGTGGGCCCACCCGGGCAAGAAGCTCCTGTTCATGGGCTCCGAGCTGGCCCAGCCGGCCGAGTGGAGCCACGAGCGTTCGCTGGACTGGCATCTGCTCGAACAGCCCGAGCACGCCGGCATCCAGTCGTTGATTCGGGACCTGAACCGGCTCTACAAGGAGGAGCCCGCCCTGTGGGAGCTCGACTCCGACCCGGCTGGGTTCTACTGGCTCGAGCCCAACGATGCCGACAACAATGTCGTCGCCTTCGCCCGGGTGTCGAAAAACGGCGAGCGTACGGCCGTCTTCGTGGCCAACCTGTCCCCCGTGCCGCGTCAGAGCTACCGGCTGGGCCTGCCCCGCTCGTCGCGCTGGCGTGAAGCCATCAACACCGACTCGTCGTTCTACGGTGGCAGTGATGTCGGCAATCTGGGCGGCGTGCAGCCGGAGCCGATCGCCTGGCACGGGCAGTCCTTCTCGGCCGAGCTGACGCTGCCACCGCTGGCAGCCGTGTGGCTCGTGCCGGATGAATAGCGTCGCCGGCGCCGGCGCCGAATATCCGTGGGAGCGCCCGCTGGGCGCGCACCCGCTGGACGCCGAGCGCACCGAGTTCCGGGTCTGGGCGCCCCGGGCGAAGCAGATTGCCGTCCGCGTCGCCGGCCGCGACCTGGAGCTGGAGCCCGCCGGTTATGGCATTTACGAGCTCGAGGCCCCGGTCGGCGTGGGCAGCAACTACCAATACGTTCTCGACGGCCAGGCGCTGCCCGACCCGTGTTCGCGCTGGCAGCCCGAGGGCCTGAGGGGGCCCTCGCGGGTCGCGCCGGTGGCTTCCCGGCCCGGCGGGTCCGGCTTCGCGACTCCCGCCCCGCAGGAGCTGATCGTCTATGAGCTGCACGTCGGCACGTTCAGCCCGGAGGGCACCTTCGACGGTGCCACCCGGCATTTGGCCGCGCTGGCCGAGCTCGGAGTGACGGCGATCGAGATCATGCCGGTGGCCGAGTTCCCCGGGGCGCGCGGGTGGGGCTACGACGGCGTCTACATCAGTGCGGCACAGTCCTCCTACGGCGGACCCGAGGGGCTGGCCCGCCTGGTCGCAGCCGCCCACCAGGCCGGTATGGCCGTGATCCTCGACGTGGTCTACAACCATCTCGGCGCCTCGGGCGTGACGGCCATGGAGGCCTTCGGCCCCTACTTCACGGGCAAGTACGAGACGCCGTGGGGCAAGGCGATCAACTACGACGACGCGGACTGCGACCCCGTTCGCGAATGGGTGTGCCAGAGCGCCGAGGGCTGGGTGCGCGACTACGGCGTCGACGGGCTGCGCCTGGATGCGATCCACGCCATCTTCGACTCCAGTCCCGAGCACATCGTGGCCGCCGTGGCCCGGCGCGTGCACGCGGTGAACGACCGTGCCTACGTGATCGCCGAGTCGGGACTGAACGATCCCGTGGTCACGCGCCCGGTGGAGCGCGGCGGATGGAACTGCGACGCCGAATGGGCCGACGACTTCCACCACGCGCTGCGAACACTGGTCACCGAGGAGCGTGACGGCTACTACGCCGATTTTGGCCACGTCGCCGATCTGGCCAAGGCCTTTCACCGGCCTCACGTCGATGACGGCCGATATTCACCGTTCCGCCGCCGCCGCTTTGGTGCCCCGGCCGACGACGTTCCAGTGGAGCGCTTCGTGGTCTTCTCCCAGAACCACGATCAGGTCGGTAATCGCGCCTTCGGTGACCGTCTGCCCGCCGCCGCCCGCCCTCTGGCCGCCTTCTGCACGCTGCTCGCCCCGTTCGTGCCACAGCTGTTCATGGGCGAGGAATACGGAGAGCTGGCCCCGTTTCAGTTCTTCTCCAACCACATCGACGAGGAGATCGCGGTGGCGACCCGGGAGGGTCGGCGAAGGGAGTTCGCCGCCTTCGCCGACTTCACCGAAAGCGTGCCCGACCCTGAGGATCCGGCCACCTTTGAGCATTCCAAGCTCACCCGGCACGCCGATCCGGCCATCGCTCGGCTCTACGCGGAGCTGATCCAGGCTCGGCGCCGCATCGGCCCGAGCGAGGCCGAGGCGATCGAGTTCGACGAGACCGCCCTGTGGCTGAGACTTCGGCGGGGCGGGTATGAGCTGCTGTGCAATTTCGGCTCCGGACCCCTGGAGCTAGCCTGCGGCGGCGACGTAGTGGAGCTGGCCACGCATAGCGACGCTCGTCTGCAGGATGGATACCTCACACTGCCGCCAATGTCAGGAGCCCTGATCAGATGACCGAAGTCTGGCCCGGAAGGCCATTCCCCCTCGGGGCGAGTTGGGACGGTGAGGGGACCAACTTCTCTCTGTTCTCCGAAAATGCCGAGGGCGTCGAGCTGTGTCTATTCGACGAGGGCGGCGAGGAGACCCGCATCGAGGTCATCGGCAACCGCGCCCGCAACTGGCACTGCTACCTGCCCGGGGTGGGACCGGGTCAGCGCTACGGGTACCGGGCGCGGGGCCCGTATGCCCCCGACGAGGGGCATCGCTTCAACCCCGCCAAGCTGCTGATCGACCCGTACGCCAAGGCGATCGAGGGTGTGGTGCGCTGGGACCGCGACGCCAACGTGCTGCCCTACGTGCCCAACGGCGAGGAGGACGCCGACTTCGAACCCGACGACGAGGACGACTCCTACGTCGTGCCCAAGTCGGTGGTCGTCAACAACAGCTTCGATTGGGAGGGCGACCGGCCGCCGCGCGTTCCCTTCGCCGACACCATCATTTACGAGACGCACGTCAAGGGCTTCACGATGCGCCATCCCGACGTGCGCGAGGACCTGCGCGGCACCTACGCCGGACTGGCCTCCGAACCGGCCATCGAGTACCTCAAGGACCTCGGCGTGACCGCCGTCGAACTGCTCCCCGTGCACCAGATCTGCGACGAGTCATTCCTGTTCGAGCGCGGCCTGCACAACTACTGGGGCTACAGCACGATCGGCTTCTTCGCCCCCCACTCCGAGTATGCGGCCACCGGCCGGCGGGGGGACCAGGTGCGCGAATTCAAGGGTATGGTCAAGGCGCTGCACCAGCACGGCATCGAGGTGATCCTCGACGTCGTCTACAACCACACCGCCGAGGGCAACCACCTGGGCCCGATGCTGTCCTTCAAGGGGGTCGACAACGCCTCCTACTACCGCCTGGTGCCCGATGATCCGCGCCACTACATGGACTTCACCGGCACGGGCAACTCCCTGAACCCGGTCCATCCGAGCGTGCTGCGGATGATCATGGACTCACTGCGCTACTTCGTCACCGACTGCCATGTCGACGGCTTCCGCTTCGATCTGGCCTCGGCCCTGGCCCGCGAGCTCTATGACGTCGACCGGCTGTCGGCCTTCTTCGACACCATCCACCAGGACCCGGTGCTGTCGCAGGTCAAGCTCATCGCTGAGCCCTGGGACGTCGGGCCCGGCGGCTACCAGGTGGGCAACTTTCCCATCCTGTGGTCGGAGTGGAACGGCGTCTACCGAGACACGATGCGCGACTTCTGGCGCGCATCGGCCAGCGTGGGCGACTTCGCCTCAGCGCCTGTCAGGCTCGGCCGACCTCTATGAGGCCGACGGCCGCGACCCGTTCGCCTCGATCAACTTCATCACCGCCCATGACGGCTTCACCATGCATGACCTGGTCACCTACGAGCAGAAGCACAACGAGGCCAACCTGGAGGACAACCGTGACGGAACCGACGACAACCGCTCCTGGAACTGCGGCGTCGAGGGTGAGACCGACGATCCGGCGGTCCGCGAGCTGCGCCGCGCGTCAGCAGCGCAACTTCCTGACCACGCTGTTCGTCTCCCAGGGCACACCGATGCTGCTGGGCGGCGACGAGCTCAACCGCACGCAGGGCGGCAACAACAACGTCTGGTGTCAGGACAACGAGATCTCCTGGTACGACTGGGCGCCGGATGACGACGCCGAGCGCCTGCGGCGTTTCACCCAGCGGCTCATCCGCCTGCGGCGAGAGCACTGCACGTTCCGGCGCGAGACCTTTCTGCGCGGTCACCAGGTGGACGACTCCGAGCTCCCCGACGTCTGGTGGTTCCGGGCCGACGGGCGCCGGATGACCTCTCGCGACTGGCAGCACGGGGAGGCCGTGCTGGGCATGTTCCTGAACGGCGACGCCATTCTCTCCCCCGGGCCGCACGGCGAGAAGATCACCGACGACTCCTTCGTCCTGCTGTTCAACGCCCACGCCGAGGACCGGGGGTTCAAGCTCCCCCGGCGACGGATGGGCCGCCGGTGGGAGCTCGAGCTGACCACCGCTGATCCGGATGCCGAAGCGGGCAGCGCCGGCTACGACGCTCAGGCCGAGATCAACGTCACCGCACACTCGATCACGATCCTCAAAAGAGTCGCCTGAGCATCGATGAGTACGCCGTTCCGGGCCACCTATCGGCTGCAGCTGACGCCTGAGTTCGGCTTCGCACGGGCCAGGAGACTGATCCCCTACCTGCGTGATCTGGGCGTCTCGCATCTCTACCTGTCTCCATCGCTGCAGGCCCGGCCCGGCTCCACCCACGGCTACGACGTCATCGACCCGACCCGGATCTCGAGAGACCTGGGCGGCGAGGATGAGTTCCGTGCGCTGGCCCTCGACGCGCGGCAGGCAGGACTTGGCGTGGTTCTCGACGTGGTGCCCAATCACATGGCCACCGACGAGACAAACCGCTTCTGGAGCGATCCCGAGTTGCGGCCGAAGTTCTTCGATGTCGATCCGGACACGGGCGAGTACCGGCGCTTCTTCGACATCGATGAGCTGGCCGGCGTGCGCCAGGAGGACGGGGAGGTGTTCGCCGAGACCCACCGGGTGGTGCTGGAGCTGGTGCGCGACGGGGTGGTGGATGCCCTGCGCATCGATCACCCCGACGGCATGGCCGACCCGGCGGGTTACTTCGCTCGCCTCCGGGAGGCCGGCGTCGAGCACGTGTGGATCGAGAAGATTCTCGAGGCTTCCGAGCACCTGCGCGACTGGGCGGTGAGCGGAACCGTCGGCTACGAGTTCCTCAACGACGTCTGCGCACTGTTCGTCGACCGGCGGGCCGAGGACGCCTTCACCTCGCTCTGGCAGGAGATCTCCGGCGACGTGCGCGACTTCGCCACCGTGGCCCACGAGGCCAAGCTCGAGCAGGCCCGGGGGACCTTCTCCCGGGAGATGAACCGCCTCGCCCGCGTCCTCGGCAATGAGGACCGAGCCGAGCAGCTGGCCGCCGCGGCAGCGGCGATGCCGATCTACCGGACGTATGTGGAGCCTGGCGCCGGCCTGGTCACCGACGCCGACCGCCGGGCCATTGCTGAGGCGGGGATGCCTCCCTGGCTGGCTGATGCGCTCACGCTGGATGTTCAGGCGCCGGCGGAGTTCGTCTCCCGCTTTCAGCAGACCACCCCCCCGGTGGTGGCCAAGGGCGTGGAGGACACCGCGTTCTACCGGCACGCCCGGCTCCTGGCCCTGAACGATGTCGGCGGGGACCCGGGCCGCTTCGGGATCGGGGTCGAGCGCTTTCATGCCGCCTGCACGGAGCGGGCCGAGCGCTTTCCGCTGAGCATGCTGACCACGGCCACCCACGACACCAAGCGGACCGGGGACGTGCGCGCGCGGATCGCCGCGCTGACCTGGATGCCGGAACGCTGGGAGGGGGCGGTGCGAAGCTGGCTCGAGCTGACTGGGTCATTGCGCAACGAGGCGGGTGCGCCCGATGACACCGAGCGCTACTTCCTGTTCCAGACGCTGGCCGGGGCGTGGCCGATCGAGTCCGAGCGGATCGAGGCCTACATGGAGAAGGCCCTGCGCGAGGCCAAGCGCAATACCAACTGGGTGGAGCAGAACGCCGACTGGGAGCTGGGCGTACGGAGTTCTGTCGCGCCCTCTATCGCCATCGCCCCTTCCTGAACGAGTTCGAGCCCTTTGTGGCCGAGCTGGCCGAGGTGGGCGATCGGATCTCGCTGGCCACCGTCGCGCTGAAGCTCACCACCCCGGGCGTACCCGACATCTATCAGGGCGACGAGGTCAACTTCCGCGCCCTGGTAGATCCCGACAACCGGCGAGCGGTGGACTGGGATTGGAATCGAGCGCTGCTCGCGCGCCTGCAGGGGGGCGGCATCCCGGACCGAGACACGGGCAAGCTCTGGCTGACCATGCGCCTGCTGCATCTGCGCCTGCGTCGCCCCGAGGCGTTCTCCGGGGGATACACACCGCTGGAGGCCGGCGCCTCTACGGTGGCCTTCCTGCGGGGCGACGACGTCCTGGTCGTTGTCGCCACCCGCCCCGGACCGACGCCGGGCGAACTGCACGGGGCGCCCGGTAGGTGGCGTGACGTGCTGCGCGGCGAGCGTCGCGTGCTCGGCGAGCGCACGCCGCTCGAGGACCTGCTCGGGCCCCGCGGGCTGGCCGTGCTCGAGCGCAGCCCGGTTGATGGCTTGATGTAATCCGCGCCGGTCTGCTGGACACTCACCTCCTGTGGGTGCACAACAGGCGAGGTTCGAGGCGCTCTACCGCTCGCACGCCGGTCGGGTACGCGCGTACGTCCTGCGGCGGATCGCCGACGAAGCGGCCGACGACGTGGTCGCCGACGTATTCCTGGTCGCCTGGCGAAGGCTGGACGCCGTGCCGGCCGAGCCGCTGCCCTGGCTGCTGGGGACTGCCCGCCGGGTGCTGGCCAACCGCCGGCGTAGCCAACAGCGTGCCTTTGCCCTCCGCGACCGGCTGGTCTCGCAGCCGGCATCGGGCGCCGCGGCGCCGGCCGGTGTCGATCATCGCGTGGCCGGCGCGCTGGCTGAGCTGAGCGAGCGCGATCGCGAGTTGCTGATGCTGATCGCCTGGGAGGGGCTGTCGGTCACCGAGGCCGCGGAGGCCCTCGGGTACGCCCAGGCACCGTGGCCGTCCGTCTGCACCGAGCCCGGCAACGCTTTGCCCGAGCCCTCTCGGCCCACGATGCACCGTTGAATCCGATGAGCGAGGTCCAGTCATGACCGAAGACGTCCTGGAGCGCCTGCGCCGGGCCAACCCGCTGCCCAATGACGTGGAGCCGCCGCCAATCGAACTGGTGCTGGAGCGTGTGGCCGCGGAGGGTCTCGGGGAGCCTCGGCGCCCGCGGCCCCGTTGGCGAGCGGGACTCGTCCCCGCCCTGGGTGCGCTGACCGCGGTGGCGGTCGTGGCCGTGGCGCTGGTGTTCGCCGGTCACCAGGCGCCGCGTCCGCACAGTGCTGCCCACGGCTCAGCCCCCGGCCTCCCCGGCGTCGTTTTTGCCGGGGCAGCTTCGCCGGCGATGGCCGTGCCGTGATCTCGCTTGATCAGTGCTGGCCCTGCCGCGCCGCGCCCATGGCGGCCGGCAGGTGGAGCGCACCTGGACATTGACCAGCACCAACGGGGGGCGGAGCTGGCGCACGCGGCGGACCCGCTTCGGGTTGGGGGCGGCGTTCTTTGACTCGGGCACGGTCCGGTTCGGCGCATCGGGGGACATCTGGGGCGTCGGGAGCTACCGGGTCAGAGAGGGACCGTTTCGCTTTGACCCGTACGTGAGTCACGACGGCGGGCGCACGTGGACCCGAGCGACGATCCCGGCGCCCGGCTTCCTCGGCAGCCTTTCCACGGCCGGCGAGTCGGTGTGGGCCACCGAGAGCGGAATGTGTATCGGCAGCCCTTGCGTCGGCGCGCGGATGCTCCGGGGTCCCGCGGCGGGCGGTGCCCTGCGGCCGGTGGGGGTACTTTTGCCCCGGTGCGTTCGCTCCTGAGGATCGTTGCTGCGGACACGCACACCGCCTATGTCCTGATCTTCGCCGGTCGCCAGGTCGCCCGCCTGGACGTCACCCGCGACGGCGGTCACACCTGGCAGCGGCTGCCCACCGCGTGCCGGACCTCGGCGCCCGACCTGGTGCTGCGCGTGGGCGGCCCGCAGTCGGTATGGGAGCTCTGCCCGGTGGCCGGCCCGACGACCGTGCTGACCCGCTCCAACGACGGCGGACTTCATTGGCGCCGCTACCGGATTCCTGCTCACGGCGGGATCCGAGACCTGGTCGCGGTGTCGGGCACGGCGGCATGGGCGGTGAGCGACTCGGGCTACGTGACCCGCACCACCGACGGCGGCGCGAGCTGGCATACGGTGTGGTCGGCGGGCGCGTATCACCCCCGTGCTCACCTGCCCAGCCTCTCGGCAGCGACCGCATCCAGCGCGGCGATCACCGCCACGCAGACCGCGGGCGGGCGCACGCGGGTGGTCGTCTACTCGACGCACGACGGCGGCGCGAGCTGGCGGGCGGCCTTTGTGCCGCTCCCCTGACGAGACCCTGCCCGCGGTTCCGGCCTGACTAGCATCGAACCAATGGCCCGCGTACTCATCACCGGCTCGGCCGACGGCCTTGGCTTAGAGCTGGGCCGCCAACTGCAGGCCCGCGGAGACGAGGTCGTGCTGCACGGCCGCAGTGCGGCGCGCGTGGCCCAGGCGGCGACCGCTGTGCCCGGCGCCCATGGCACGGTGGCCGGCGATTTGGCCAGCGTGGCCGAGACCAGGCAGATCGCCGAACAGGCTCACGAGCTCGGGCCGTTCGATGCCGTGGTTCACAACGCCGGCGTGGGGTTCCGTGAACGGCGGGAGGTAACCGAGGACGGCGTCGAGCACGTCTTTGCCGTCAACGTCCTGGCGCCGTACATACTCACTGGGCTGCTCGCAGCCCGGAGTCACATCTATTTGAGCTCGGGGCTTCATGAGCGTGGCAATCCGGACCTCGGCGACCTGGCCTGGGAGCGCCGGGGCTGGAACCCCATGCAGGCTTACTGCGACTCCAAGCTGCTCGATGTCGCGCTGGCCTTTGCCGTCGCCCGCCGCTGGCCCGAGGCCATCTCCAATGCGGTCGAACCGGGCTGGATCGCTACCAAGATGGGCGGCTCGGGTGCGCCGGGGACGCTCGAGGAAGGCGTTCAGACCCAGCTCTGGCTGCTCACGAGCGAGGCACCGGAGGCTCAGCAAAGCGGAGAGCTGTTCTCCCGCTGCGCCCCCACGGCAGCCAATCCGCGGGCCCACGACACCGCGCTCCAGGAGCGGCTCCTGGATGTCGCCGAGCGTGTCAGCGGCGTCAGCCTGCCCGACTCCGTCACTGCCAGGTAGGGTCTGGCGCGCGGTATGCGCGTCCTGACGATCTCCTGGGAGTACCCGCCGATCATCGAGGGGGGCCTGGCGCGCCACGTTCGCAAGCTGTCCGAGCACTTGGTCGCCGAGGGAGTCGAAGTCCACGTCCTCACTCGCGGCGGGGGGCGCCTTCCGACGCGCGAGGATCGTCACGGGGTCATCGTTCACCGGCTCTCCGAGCCCCCGTTCCCCAAAGACCCCAAGGCCTTCGTCCGCTGGGTGGCGGACATGAACTCCGACATGCTGCGCCTGGGCCAGGAGCTGGTCGACGAGTTCGCCTTCGATCTCGTGCACTCCCACGACTGGCTGGTCGCGGGCGCCGCTGAACAGCTGGCCCGCGGCCGGGGGTTGCCCTGGCTGGTCACCGTCCACGCCACCGAGTACGGACGCCATCAGGGCTGGGTCCAGACCTACCCCCAGTCCCACATCCATGCCGCCGAGCGCGACATGGTGCGCCGTGCCGATCGGATCATCACCTGCTCGCGCTACATGCGCAGCCACGTGGCCAGCGTGTTCGGCGTCGCCGCGCAGGGTGACGGCGATGCAGAACGGCATTGATCCGCGCGACCTCGAGCCGGTCGCCGACGATCTCGACGCGCTCCGCGCTCGCTACGCCAAGCCCGAGGAGAAGCTCGTCCTGCTGGTCGGCCGGCTGGTCTACGAGAAGGGCTTTCACCTGGCCCTGGATGCGCTGGCCCCGGTCATCAGCAAGCTCGGCGGCGTGCGCTTTGTCGTGGCCGGCACCGGCAAGCGCGGAAGCCGAGCTGCGCCGGCAGGCGTGGCGGCTCGGGCTGCACCGCAAGGGCGCGTTCCTGGGCTGGGTGGGCGATGACATGCTCCACTCGCTCTACCGGATCTCCGAGGTGTGCATCGTGCCCTCGATCTACGAGCCGTTCGGGATCGTGGCGCTGGAGGCGATGGCCTCGGGGTGCCTGTGCGTGGTCGCCGACACCGGGGGGCTGAGGGAGGTCGTACCCGACGATGGCACCGTCGGGTTGCGCTTCCCCTCCCGCGACACCGAGGCACTGGGGGCCATCCTCGAGCGCGTACTGACCGATGATGACGAACGGGCCCAACTGGTGGCCGAGGCCCGCGAGCACGTTCTGCGCTTCGACTGGGGCGAAGTCGCCCGCCAAACCCGAACCCTCTACGCCGAGCTCTTGGCCCCCACGGCCGCGCGTCGCGGCTGATCAAAGAGCATCAGGATCAGGCTGGAGGTGATCTCCGGCTCAGAATGCTGCCCGGCGGCCAGGCGCTCGGCACTCTCGCGCTCGAGGCGCACGACCTGCTCGCCGAAGGCGCTGAGCGACGCGGCCAGCTCAGCAAACCCCTGCTCGTCCAGTCGAACCGTATTGCGCGAGACGTGCGTGTCATCGCGGACTGAAGCCTCCCTGTTTCGCGGCGTGGCTGACCATGCGGCCGATCTCATCCAGCGTCGAGCCCAACAGGCTCTCGCGGACGAAGGCGGGTAGTTGCGCCCAGGCGCGATCGGTGATGCGTAGGCGACCGACGGCACGGTAGTAGTGCTCGATCGCGCCGCGCCGGGCCTTGGTGTCGACGAGCTTGATCAGACCCACGCGCTCCAGATAGCGGACGTGGTAGCTGATCGTGCCCAGCGATGCCTCCGATCCCACCGCGATGTCACTCGGACTGGCGGTGCGCTCCTGGAGGACGTGGAGGATGTGAATCCGCAGCGGATGCGCGAGTCCCTTCACGATGCGTGCGTCGTCTATCTCCGTGACTTGCATCAAAGCTTCCTGCTTCCTCGTTTTTGGCATGGCGAGCAGACCTTATACCGCTCAAGCTCCTACCAGGCATTCCAGGTGCCGTCGCCAACCTGGCCTTAATCCAACCGCTGCCGATGGCCGATCCACCGGATGGCGGAGTTAACGAGGCGAGGGCCCGGCGCGCACTCCGGACCCTCGCCGAACTTCGTTACCAGAGAAAGCTGGTTTACATCATCCCCGACATGTCGGGCATCCCGCCGCCGCCGGCACCGCCGCCGGCATCCTTATCCGGAACCTCGGCCACGATGGCCTCGGTGGTGAGGATGTTCTTGGCGATCGAGGCTGCATTCTGCAGCGCCGAGCGGGTGACCATGGCCGGGTCGATGATGCCGGCCGCGATGAGGTCGACGATCTCGCCGGTGGCGGCGTTCAGGCCGCGGCCCTTCTTGGCCTTGCGGACGTCGTTGACGACGACCGAACCCTCGAGGCCGGCGTTCTCGGAGATCTGACGGAGCGGCTCCTCGAGCGCCCGGTACACGATCCTCGCGCCCGTCTGCTCGTCGGGGAGCTCGATCGCGTCGACGTTGAGCGCCTTCTGAGCGACCAACAGCGCGAACCGCCGCCCGGCACGATGCCCTCCTCGAGAGCGGCGCGGGTGGCCTGCAGCGCGTCCTCGACGCGGTGCTTCTTCTCCTTCATCTCCGTCTCGGTGGCCGCGCCGACCTTGACGACGGCGACACCGCCCGACAGCTTGGCGAGGCGCTCCTGGAGCTTCTCACGGTCGAAGTCGGAATCGGTGTTCTCGATCTCGGCCTTGATCTGATTGATCCGGCCCTTGATCGCATCGGTATCACCAGCGCCGTCCACGATCGTGGTCGTGTCCTTGGCCACCACAACGCGACGAGCGCGACCAAGCTGCGAGAGCTGTGTGTTCTCGAACTTGAGACCCATCTCCTCG
>CAWJSN010000010.1:0-10404 GCA_963845575.1 uncultured Solirubrobacterales bacterium
CATCAGCTGACCATCCACCGCCGCCGCCGGCAGGAGATCCGCGTTGAGGTCAGCGACGGCGGCGGGACACCAGCCAGGCAATCTCCCGGACCGGACGCGCTCAACGGACGAGGCCTGCACAAGATCGTCGACACGCTAGTGATCTACTGGGGCGTCGCAGCGCGCAATCAACAACTGAGCTAAAACCGTCTGGTTCACGCTTGAGTTCGCTCCAACTACCGGCCCAGTCGCCAGCCCTCGGGCGAATTCCTTCTACCTCCCGGCAAATCCGGGAAGGTCCTGCAAATAACGTGATGCCGGAGGAGGGACTCGAACCCCCGACACGCGGATTATGATTCCGCTGCTCTAACCGACTGAGCTACTCCGGCCAGGGACGGGGCCAGTCTAGTGCGCCGGGTGTCTCGCTCGGAGGTGTGATCGGCCGCGCCGCGCATATGATCACGCGTGCCCGAACTGGACCGCCGTGCGGACGATCGTCGATCGCTGCCTGGCCATAAAGGCGGGGGAGGACGTGCTTGTGGTGGTCGATCCGGCCACCCGGGCGATCGGTGAGGCGCTGCGAGAGGGTGCGGCCGAGGCCGGGGCCGACGCGGTGCTGGCGATGATGGATGAGCGGGCCACCGACGGGACCGATCCGGCCCGGCCGATCGCCGCTGCGATCAGCGCCTGCGATGTGTTCATCGCGCCCACCAGCCGCTCACTCAGCCATACGCCGGCCCGCAAACGGGCATCGGAGTCGGGTGCTCGCGGGGCGACGCTGCCCGGGGTCACGGCGGACATGCTGGCCCGGGTGATGGCGGTCGACTTCGACCTGATGGCCGGGCGCTCGCAGCGAGTGGCCGAGCTCTCGACACAGGCCGACGAGGCCCACCTCACCTGCCCGCAGGGCTCCGACTTCACCATCGATCTCACCGGTCGCCCGGGGATCGCCGATGACGGCGCGCTGACCACCCCGGGGGCGTTCGGGAACCTCCCCGCCGGAGAGGGCTTCATCGCCCCCCTGAACGGCGAGGGGACGATCGTCGCCGCCAGCCTGGCCCCCCTCGGGCTCAGCGAAGAGCCCGCCCGGCTCACGGTCGAGAACGGTCAGGTTGTTGCCGCGCGAGGACGGTCTCGGACCCGAGTACCTGGAACTGCTGCTCGACCACGGCGAGCTCGGGCACCAACCTGGCCGAGCTCGGCATCGGTACCAACGAGCGCGCCCAGCTCACCGGGAACGTGCTCGAGGACGAGAAGATCCTCGGCACCGTGCACGTGGCCTTCGGGGCCAGCGCCGGGATCGGCGGCACCGTCTCGGTGCCCATCCACCTCGACGTGGTCGTCCTCGACGCCTCGCTCACGATCGGCTCCACGACGGTCCTGGACGCCGGTCGCTACGTGCTCGATGCGACTCTCCCGCCCGGCGTGACCACGCTGCTCGCGTATCCGAACATCTCCGAGGGGCGCGACAGGAAGACGATCGCGGCGGTGGCCACGGCGTTCGGGCGCACCTGATCGACAGCACTCAGACCCCGATCATCACCGCACGGCCTTCACGCTGGCCGGTCGGCCCGGGAGAGCTCGCCGACGTGGTGCTGGCTGGCGCCGCCGAGGCGGTGAGGCGGATCGCATTGACCAACACGAGGGTGTCCATCCGCGGGTGGGCGCGATCGATGTGGCCCCGATCGTTTACCTCGCACCGGTCCGAGCGCGGGGCGGCTGCGCCGAGGCGCTCGTACTGGCCGACCGCCTCGGCGACGAGCTGGGTCTTCCCGTGTTCCTCTACGGAGTGCTGGCCGGCGGGCGCACCCGGGCCGAGCTGCGCCGCGGCGGCCCGGCCGAGCTCGCCCGGCAGGCTCAGCGCGGGGAGCTCCGGACCGACTTCGGTCCGCCCGCCCCTCACCCCACGGCGGGGGCCGTTCTGGTCGCCGCTCGACCGCCGCTGGTCGCCTTCAACATAGAGTTGGCTCCACCCGCCACGGTCGAGGACGCCCGGGCAGTGGCGACCCTGATCCGGGAGGGAGGGAGCGAGGGTCTGTCCGGTGTCCGGGCCATCGGCGTGTGGCTCGAGAGCCGCGGTCTGGCTCAGATTTCCACCAACGTCGAGGACTCCACCGTGACGCCACTGGCCGCGGTGTTGGAGGCGGTTGGCCGCCACGTGACGCCGGCCGCCGCCGAGCTGGTCGGGCTGGCACCTGAGGAGGCTCTGCGAGGCTTTCCCACCAGCATCCCGCTGAGCGGTCACCAAACCCTCGAAGCTGCCCTGGCCCGGCACCGCGCGACGGACTAATCTCCTACCAGGACATGGCCCAGACCAAGCGAAAGCGTCGTAGCAAGCACCGGGGAACTGCCGCGGGAACCATCTCCGCGCGCGGGCGCACCGGCCGACCGCCGAGCGCCGACGAGAAGAAGCGCCAGCAGAAGCTCACCCGTGAGCAGGCGCGCGAGGCCCGCCTGGCCGCGCCACCAACCTGGAGAGGCTCGATCAACCGGGCGCTACTGGCCTCCGGGTTCATGTTCATCTTCCTGCTGCTGACCTCGAAGGGCAACATCCTGGCCGCGGTCCTGTTCGGGATTTTCGCCTTTGCCCTCTACGTGCCGTCCGGCTACTACCTCGAGCAGTACCTGTGGCGCCGGCGCATGCGCAAAAAGGAAGGGCGAGATGATCGACGTTCGGATGTTCACCGTGGGTCCGGTGCAGGAGAACTGCTACGTCGTCCGCGCCCCCGACTCCGAGTCGGCGGTCATCTTCGATCCCGGGGATGAGGCCGAGCGAATCCTTGAGGCGGTTGACGCACTGGGCATCAAGGAGGTGCAGGCCATTCTCCTCACCCACACCCACTTCGACCATGTCGGCGCCGTCGCCCCCGTGGCCAAGGCCACCGGCGCGCCCGTGTGGTGCCCCGAGCTCGAGACCCAGGTGCTGGCCAACATCATGGATTACGTTCCCTGGCCCGGGTTCGGCCCGTACGAGAGCTACGAGGCCGACCACACCGTCAAGGGCGGGGAGACGCTCGATCTGGCCGGCCTGCGCTTTGAGGTCAGCTTCGTGCCCGGACACAGCCCGGGTCACGTCGCCTACGCGCTGGCCGATGAGCCCGCGGTCTTCTCGGGAGATGTCCTGTTCCAGGGCTCGGTCGGCCGGGTTGACCTGCCCGGCGGGGACTGGCCGACGCTGCTCGGATCGATTCAGTCGTTGGTCAGCGCCTATCCGGCCGACACCAAGGTCTACCCGGGCCACATGGGGATCACCACGCTCGGCCAGGAGCGGGAGACGAACCCCTTCCTGCGCGAACTCGCGCACCATCAGTAGACCGGGGCCACCGCGATGAGCGTGATCCAGGCCCCCCGAGGCACGTTCGACGTGCTGCCCGCCGATGCGGCCCGCCGGGCCGTGCTCCAGACCCATGCCGAGCGCATCCTGGGTGCGGCCGGCTACCGGCGGATCGAGACCCCGGCGTTCGAGTCAACTGAGCTGTTCGCGCGAGGGGTGGGGGTGGCCACCGACATCGTCCAGAAGGAGATGTACAGCTTCGACGATGGCGGCGGGCGATCGATGACCCTGCGGCCCGAGGGGACCGCTCCGGTTTGCCGGGCGTATCTCGAGCACGGCATGCACAAGCTGCCTCAACCGGTCAAGCTCTGGTACCTGTCGAGCTTCTTCCGGGCCGAGGCTCCCCAGCGCGGCCGCTACCGCCAGTTCTGGCAGATCGGCGCTGAGGCCATTGGCGCAGGCACCCCCGAGACCGATGCGGAGCTCGTCCTCCTGTTGTCCGAGCTGCTTCAGGCCATCGGCGCTCGCGGACTCCGACTCCGCCTGTCCAGCCTGGGCACGCCCCAGACCCGGGCTGAGTACCGCGAAGAGCTGACGGCTTACCTGCGCGCCCACGAGGACGGCCTCTCGTCCGAGGTCGTGGCCCGGATCGACCTCAATCCGATGCGCGCATTCGACTCCGGCGATCCTCGGACGCAGGCAACCATGCAGGGCGCGCCGACCCTGCTCGATCGCCTCGCCCCCGAGGACGCCGAGCATTTCGCGCGCGTCCGGGAGCTGCTCGATGACCAGGAGCTCGACTACGTACTGGATCCCACCCTGGTCCGGGGCCTGGACTACTACACGCGCACGGTGTTCGAATTCACCTCCGACGCGCTGGGCGCGCAGTCGGGCGTCGGTGGCGGGGGGCGCTACGACGGGCTCATGGAGCAGCTTGGCGGCCCGTCCACCCCCGCTGCGGGCTGGGCGGCTGGAGTGGAGCGGATCCTCCTCTCGGCGCCGGAGCCCCCGATCGCCGCCGAGCCGGTTGATCTGTTCGTGGCGCTGGCCACGCCGGAGGCCGGCCGGACCGGCTTCTCCCTCGCCCACGAGGCCCGAAGGGCGGGCCTGAGCGCCCAGCTCGAGCTCGCCGGACGCTCGCTCAAGGGGCAGCTCCGGCAGGCCGACCGGATCGGCGCTCGCTACGTTGCCATCATCGGCGACGAGCCCCTCATCAGCCTCAAGGACATGGAGTCCGGGGCACAGTCTGAGCTCGAGCCGCAGACGCTCGTGCCCACGATTCTGCGCGGAAGCCGTCTGGTATGAGCATGCAGGCAAAGCCCCGGGCCGAACCGGTTTCGCGACGTCTGGGCGGGCGAGCTGGGGCCCGGCCGGGCCGGGACCGAGGCTCGCGTCTCGGGTTGGGTGCACCGCCGCCGAGACCACGGGGGCCTGATCTTCATCGACCTGCGTGAGCGCTCGGGGATCGTCCAGCTGGTCTTCCATCCCGACGCCGCGCCGGAGGCTCACGCCGCCGCCCACGGCCTGCGTTCCGAGGATGTGATCACGGCCGCCGGCCAGGTGGCCCGCCGCACGCCCGAGAACATCAACCCGAACCTCCCGACGGGGGAGATCGAGCTGGCCGTGGCCGAGCTGGAGATCCTGGCCGACGCCGACACCCCGCCGTTTCCGGTCGATGAGGACATCCCCGTGGACGAGAATCTGCGCCTGCGCCACCGGTCGCTCGATCTGCGCCGCGGTCCGCTGCAGTACGGCCATCGCCCTGCGCCACCGGGTCGTCGGCGACGATCCGCGAGGTCCTCGACGACCGTGACTTCCTCGAGATCGAGACGCCGTTCCTGACCCGCTCCACGCCGGAGGGCGCCCGCGACTTCCTGGTCCCCGCCCGCGTGGCTCCCGGCTCCTTCTACGCCCTGCCCCAGTCCCCGCAGCTGTTCAAGCAGCTGCTGATGATCGGCGGCTTTGAGCGCTACTACCAGATCGTCCGCTGCTTTCGCGACGAGGATTCCCGGGCCGACCGGATGACCGAGTTCACCCAGCTCGACATGGAGCTGGCGTTCGTCGAGGAAGAGGACGTCTACGCGATAACCGAGGCGGTGATCGGCGCCGTGTTCGAGCGCGGCGGGCTTCGACGCGCCCCGCCACCGTGGCCCCGGATGACCTACGCCGAGGCGGTCTCGCGCTTCGGCTCTGACCGGCCCGATACCCGCTTCGGCCTCGAGCTCCAGGACCTGGGCGGCGATCTCGCGCCACCGGTTCAAGGTCTTCGCCGACACGCTGGCTTCCGGCGGCGGTGGTCAGCGGGGATCAACGCGGGCGCGCGGGAGCTGCCCCGCTCCGAGCTCGACGCACTGACCGAGCTGGCCAGGCAGCACGGCGCCAAGGGCCTCGTGTGGGCGTTCGTGACAGGAACGGACGCCCAGCCGGCTGGCGCTCCCCGATCGCCAAGTTCCTCAGCCCGGCCGAGATCGCGGCGATCACCGGCCGTCTGCGAGGCCGCTCCCGGCGACCTGCTGCTCATCGTCGCCGATCAGAGACAAGACCGCCTCCCAGGTCCTCGGGGCTCTGCGGCTCGAGTCGCCCGGCGCTTGGACCTGATCCCCGCCGGCACACCACGACATCCGCTGGATCGTCCAGTTCCCGATGTTCGCCTGGCGCCCCGAGGAGCAGCGCTGGGACGCCGAGCATCATCCCTTCACCGCTCCGGCGACGGGCGCGGGCGCCCCGGCTACGGCGGCCGACCTCGAGGACCCCGGCGCGCTTCTCTCCCGCTCCTACGACCTCGTCCTCGACGGCAACGAGATCGGCGGCGGCTCGATCCGTACCCACCGCATCGACATCCAGCAGCGCATCTTCGAGCTGATCGGCATCGACGCCCAGGAGGCCCAGGCCCGGTTCGGCTTCCTGCTCGACGCGCTGCGCTTCGGGGCGCCTCCCCACGGGGGGATCGCCTTCGGCCTGGACCGGCTGGTCGCGCTGCTCGCCGGCCGCGAGAACATCCGCGAGGTGATCGCCTTCCCCAAGGCGACCAGCGGCGCCGACCCGCTGACCGGCGCGCCGGCGCCGGTCGAGCGACAACTGCGCGAGCTCGGTCTGCGGCTGCTTAGGACTCAGTGGACGCGCTCGCCTTCGAGCACCATCTGACCTCACCCCAGGGCCAGGGCCACATCTCCCACGGCGCCTTCACCGCCACGCGCCGGCGGTGCGGCCTGCTGCGACGAGGTCACGATCTCGCTCAAGTGCCGGGACCGGGTCAGCGACGCCGGCTTCACCGCCACCGGGTGCGGGGCGGCCACCGCCGCAGCCAGCGCCGCGGTGACCCTCGTCCGGGGCGCCGCGCTGCTCGACGGCCGGATCGGCCCCAGCGAGATCCCGCCGAGCTGGGCGGGCTCAGCCCGGCCAAGCTTCACGCCGCCGATCTGGCCGCCGACGCGCTGGCCCGTGCCCTGGGGTGCGGCCGTCGCCGCGCGGGCGCAGCTCGAACCTCAGCCCCGGACGGACCCTGGTGGCCATGAGCGGCGGGGTGGACAGCGCCGTGGCCGCGCATCTCCTCGCGCGGCGAGGGCGAAGCGGTGGCGGTCACCCTCGAGCTGTGGGCCGACCCCGAGAACGACGCGGAGAGCAGCTGCTGCTCGGCCTCGGCCGTGGCCCAGGCCCGAGCCTGGCCCACCGCATGGGTCTGGCCCATTTCACCGATTGATCTCCGGGACGAGTTCCGGGCCGGGGTGGTCGAGCCGTTCATCGCCGGCTACGCCGGAGGGGAACACCCAACCCGTGCGTGGGCTGCAACGGCCACGTGCGTCTGGACGCCATGCTCGCGCTGGCCGACCGCTGGGGCGCCGGCGCCTGGCCACGGGCCACTACGCCCGGGTGGCCGAGGCCGAGCATCGCCGGCCCCCTGCTCCGCGCGGCCGCCGATCCGGCCAAGGATCAGACCTACATGCTGGCCGCGCTGGCCGGCGTCGCTGGCCCGGATGCGCTTCCCCCTGGGTGAACTGCACAAGCCCGAGGTACGGGGGATCGCCGCCGAGGCCGGGCTACCCGTGGCGGGCAAGGCCGACAGCCAGGACCTCTGCTTCCTGGCCGGCACCAGCCGGCCCCGCTTCCTGGCCCGGCACGGGGCCTGGGCGACCGCCCGGGGCGCTGGTCGACCCGACGGCAGGAGCTCGGCGCGCCATCTCGGCCAGCATCGCTTCACGGTCGGCAGCGCCGGGGCCTCGGGCTGGCCGGCGGCCGAGCCCTGTTCGTGCTCGACAAGAAGCCGCGAGTGGCCGGGTCGACGGTCGGGCCCGCGAGCCGCTTGCGGACTGAGCGCGTGGCGTGCGCGGGGCGCGCCTGCACCGCGCGGGGGCCCGGGTGGACCGGGTCAAGCTCCGCTACCGCTCACCGGCCGCCCCGGCGGCTGGCCGGGGATCCGGCCCCTGGCTCGCCACCGGCGGTGGACGTCGAGCTTGAGAGCCGGTGGACGGTGCCGCCCCGGGCCAGCTGGCCTGCCTGATGGACGGGGACCTCGTGGTCGGGTGGGGCACCATCACCCGCCCGACCGAGTAGTTGGCCGCCCCGGCCGCGGGCCACGAACTACAGGGTGCGCACCGCGCACGACCGCCGGAGGCGGGCCGGCGAACGTGTGTGCCCACCACTCTGCCGGGTAAGAAGACCGGCATGGCGTCGAACACAAATCCCTCATATCAAGAGTCAAAGCAGGTCGCCGAGCAGAGCCGGGAGACCGAGTGGAAGCTGCCGAGCTTCGGCCGCGGCATGTACCTCGGAGACTTCCAGCTTGATCTGATCCATCCCCAGCCCAACGCGGACCCGGCAGCAGGTGCGCCGAGGGCGAGGAGTTCCTCGGTCGGCTGCGCGCCTTTCTGACCGAGCACGTCGACCCGCAGGAGATCGAGGAAACGGGTCAAGCTCGGCGACGAGGTCATCGCCGGCCTGAAGTCGAGCTCGGCGCGCTGGGCATGAAGATCCCCAAGGAGTACGGCGGTCTCGGTCTCACCCAGGTCTATTACAACCGGGCGCTCGCGCTGGCCGGGCACGTGGCATCGCCGCTGTGCCACCCTGCTGTCGGCCCATCAGTCGATCGGCCTGCCCGAGCCGCTGAAGACCTACGGCTCCGAGGAGCAGAAGCGCGAGTGGCTGCCCAAGGTGGCCAAGGACCACGTCTCCGCGTTCCTGCTCACCGAGCCCGACGTGGGCTCGGACCCGGCGCGGATGTCGGCCAGCGCGGTACCCACCGAGGACGGCAGCCGGCTACCTGATCAGCGGCACCAAGCTGTGGGCGACCAACGGCGTGATCGCCGACGTGGTCGTCGTGATGGCCGTCGTGCCCAAGCACGAGCACGGGCCAGGGCGGCATCACCGCCTTCATCTGCCCCATGGACACGAGGCATCACGGTCAAGCACCGCAACGAATTCATGGGCCTGAGGGGAATCGAGAACTCGGTGACCGAGTTCGCCGACGTGTTCGTGCCCAAGGAGAACGTGATCCTGGCGAGGGCCGAGGGCTGCGCATCGCCCTGGGCACGCTCAACACTGGGCGTCTGTCGTTGCCGGCGATCTGTGCCGGCGCCCCCAAGTACTCGCTCAGATCGCGCGCCGGTGGGCAAATGAGCGGCGACAGTGGGACACGAGATCGGCCGCCACGACCCCGTGGCCCAGAAGCTCGCGCTGATCGCCGGCACCGCTTCGGCCTGGAGGCGCTCGTCGATTTCCAGTGCCCTCGGCGTCCACCCCGGCGCCGCCCGGGTGCAGCAGCACGAACGGCTCACCGATTACCGTGCTGGCCGTACCACATGCGCACCCCAGTCAGTTCGGCTGCTGCCATCTCGCGCCCCTTCCGTCGACCGTCATCCCCGAGCCGGCGGCCAGCCGGACCGGATGAGCGGGGTGCGGTCGGGGACGGCGAGCAGTTCGCTGGCGGTGAGGAACTGGTAGCCGGTGGCGTCCTTGAGCGAGCCGACCAGGCGGTCGAGCTGCCGCATGAGGGTGGGGTTGGGCTCGGGGCCGCCGTCGTGGGCCAGCACCACGCTGCCGGGGGAGACGTCACGGAGCACCCGGTTGACGTCGTTGCGGGAATTACTGCCGGTGATGTGGTCCGACCACAGCAGCACGCCGTAGCGCAGATCCAGCACACGGCCAGGGCGATGCTGTCGATATGGCCGAGGGCGGCCGGCACAGCGTCGGGGCCCGGCCGGTCAGCTTGGTCAGCAGCTCGGGGCGCGTTCCAGGCTGCCCGCGTCGGGCGCCTCGTCGTACCGGGTCAGGTCCTTGTGGGCCCAGGTGCGGTTGGCGACTCGCGCCCATGGTCCGCGGCCTGCTGGACGACCACGGGGTCGGCCTTGGCTCGCTCACCGACCACGAAGAAGGTGGCCTTGGCTCCATGGTCGGCCAGCAGCCGGTGCACCTGCGGCGTCCACTTGCGGGTCGGCCCGTCGTCGATGGTCAGGGCCACGTAGCGGTCTTCGGGCGACGTCCGGAACGTGACCGTGGCCGCGCGGGTGGCCGATCCGGCCGGGGTCGCGGTCCGGGCCGTGGGGCCCTCGGTGGCGATGGCCGGTTCCGCGGCTACCGCCGCGCGGCTGTTTTTTGCGTCTCGTCGGCGAGCAGCCCTATCCCGGCGATGAATCGGCGGCGATCCATGAGCCAATTGTCAGGTACCACTCAGCCCGAAGCCAGCGAATGATGACGCGCCGAGAGCAAAGCCACATTGCCGGGGCGCGGGATGCCGCAGTGCCCGGGTCGGGCCAACGAGCCAATGTGCCACTGAATTGTTCACCACCACTCGATCTACTCCTTCGCCGTCGTGTCTGCGCTGCGCACGGCGGGGTGCGTGTTCGCGGAGGACGAGGCTCAGCTTCGGTCACCACGGTGGCCCCCACCGACGCCGAGCTCACCGACATGGTGGGCCAGCGGATGTCCGGGCTGCCGCTGGAGCAGGTGCTGGGCTGGGCTGAGTTCTGCGGCCTGCGCATTGCGGTCGAGCCGGGCAGTGTTCGTGCCCCGGCGGCGCACCGAATACCTGATCCGGGCAGGCGATCACGCTGGGCTGGCAGTCGGCGCTGGCCGGGCGAGCCCTGTGGCGGTGCTGGGACCCGCGCCGCGGCACCGGAGCGCTGGCTCTGGCCGTGGCCCGGGGGCTGAGCCACGGT
>CAWJSN010000011.1:0-12175 GCA_963845575.1 uncultured Solirubrobacterales bacterium
CGAACTGGTTCATTGCGCTGCTCCCGGGGGCGGCTCGACGATCAGGAAGCGGTTGCCTTCGCTGTCGCGAAAGAAGAACTGAGGCGGCACTGGATCCTTGATGGTGACCTCGAGCGAGACGAGCCCCGCCCGGTGCTTGCCCTGGCCCGCGATCTCTGGGTCCACGTCAACGCCCGCGGCCCGGAGGCTGGCGTGGTCAGCTTCGATGTCCGCGGTCTGAAACGCGCACAGGGTCTCGTCGCTGCCGGCGGATTCGCCCTCGCTGGGCGGAACCAGCGCGATGGTGTTGGCCGCGCCTGGCTGGGTCATTTCGATCCAGCGGCCACCAGCGGCCGTAGGCGAAGTCGGCGCGCTTCTCGAACCCGAGCTTGTCGAGGTAGAAGGCCAGCGCTCGCTCCTGGTCGGCAACCGGGGCGAACACGGTGCCGACCTGGTTGATGCGGCTTGACTGTGCAGTGTTGGTCATGCGGCGATCCTTTGTTCTGGATGGGTCTGCGCCATCCGCATCGTCAGCCTAGGTCCGTCTGTCGCTCGCCGTTGATGGCAGTCGCCAGCAGCGGGACGGCGGCCTCGATCTGCGCCCCCGTCGGGAGTGCGTAGCCGAGCAACAACGCCGGCCCGACGGGTGCATGCGTCGTGCAGTGACGATGAAGTTCGTGGACGCCCACCCCGGCGGCGCGCAACCGTCTGGCGGTGTCCCGTTCGTCGCAGTAGTGGGGAAGCCAGGCCACGAGGTGCAGGCCGGCGGCGGCGCCGCCCAGGCGTATCTCTGGTGTATGGCGGCCGAGCGCGTTGATCAGGAGCTCACGTTTCACCGCGTAGCGCCGCCTCATCGCCCGCAGGTGACGGTCCAAGCCCGCATCCTCGATGAATGAAGCCATGGCGATCTGATCCACCGTCGGCGGCCTGGCGTCGGTGATCCGAAGCTCGTCCTGAACGCCGGCCAGCAGGTAGGACGGGGCCACGACCCAGCCGATGCGCATGGCCGGCGCCAGGGTTTTGCTCGTGGTGCCGACGAAGGCGACCCGATCCGGAGCGAGAGCCTGGAGGGAGGGCGGGTTGGATCCCGGTCAAATCGATATTCGGCGTCGTAGTCATCTTCGATGATCAGCGCATCTCGACCTTGCGCCCATTCGACCAAGGCCGTCCGGCGGTCGCGGGACAGAACCACACCGGTCGGATATTGATGTGCGGGAGTCACCATCACCGCGTCGACATCGGCCTGAGCCAGCTCGGACACGATCAGTCCCTCAGCATCGACACCCACCGGGACGGGCTCCAGACCGGCGCGCTCGACAGTTAAACGCTGCAACCGCCAGCCGGGATCCTCGATCGCCACCCGCCGGGCACCGCGAGCCCGCAGCGCGTGGCACAGGGCGGCGGTCCCGTGAGCCGCTCCGCAGCAAATGACCACACGCTCGGGGTCGGCGGCGACGGCGCGCGCCCGGGCGAGATACGCCGCCACGGCGGCCCGAAGCTCTGGCGCACCGCGATAATCGCTGTAGGTCAACCGGGCATCGGGGAGGCTTTGGACGGCGTCGATCAGGGCGGCCTGCCAGCGGCGCCTGGGAAAAGCATGAAAGTCCGGCGGCCCTGGCCCGGTCTCAGGTCATGGCGAAATCCTCGCCGCAGGCGCTCGTCAAGCCGGGTTGGGGCCGGCTCAGGCACGGTCCGGGCGGCGACGCGAGTGCCCGACCCCCGTTTGGCGGCGAGATAGCCCTCGGCGATCAGCTGGGAATAGAGCTGTCCACGACAACGCCCCGCGAGACGCCAAGTTCCTGCGCGAGTAACCGACTCGGCGGGAGCGTAGTACCGGGCGCGAGGCGGCCGGAGCGGATCGCCGCTCGCAAAGCCCGCTCGAGCTCCTGCCCGCGCGGCGCGTCCTCTGAGAGATCGATTTGGAGGTCCACGGGCCTGGCTATTGCGACAGTCCGCTGTCGACCCAGCGCGCGAATACATCGATCTGCTCTTGCGGCCAGCCACCGTCGCAGGGCATGGTGCCGTCGCGCAGGCGCTCGAGGATTGCCGCAGCGTGCTGACGGACGTCGTCGTGTGACCACAGATCGAATGCGAACTGCATTGACTGGCGGTCGCGCTGGCGAAACATCGGCTTGATGTGCTGCTCGAAGCCGAGCGGCTCGTCCGGGCCCGGCAGCACCACCGGTGCCTGAGGCTCCGTCGGGGGCGGCGCGAGCGCAGAGACGCGTCCGCCTGGAGGTCCGGCGGCGGTGTGCCAGTCCCACCGGGGCATGGGCATGTGCTCAGGAGGCTGCGCCTCGGTTTGTGAGTTTTCCACCGCCAGCCGAGAGCCCCACTCGATGTAGGACTGAAACGCCGAGCGGAACTCGGGATCGTTCGGTAGGCCGGCCTCGTGGGCGGATCGCAGCAGCAGCGTCACCCAGCGGGATCGCTGTTCCTCGGTCAGACACTTGCCGAGATGCTGGGAGAGCATCCGCGAGTAGCCGCCGAACTCCT
Source organism: uncultured Solirubrobacterales bacterium (assembly GCA_963845575.1). Taxonomy (GTDB): domain Bacteria; phylum Actinomycetota; class Thermoleophilia; order Solirubrobacterales; family Solirubrobacteraceae; genus Palsa-465. The sequence continues at coordinate 2,476 of CAWJSN010000011.1, forward strand.
GGCTGTAGTCGTGGGGGCCGCCGAAGACCTCTCCGAGCCATTTCGCCACCCGCTGGGGATGGTCGGCTGACATGTGTGCGAACAGCGGGGCGAGCAACGGATCCTGAGGCACATGCTTCTCGTAGAACAGCCTGGTCATTCGGGTCAGCGCCGGCAGGCCACCGGCCCATTCGAACATCGTCGGTGTGCTCTCCGGGTCAGGCACGGGATCGCGGAATTCGACGTACCAGTGCATACCGCTGCAGAACGGCTTGTTCTGCGAATGCCCGCAGCGGCACAGCGCGTAATGCTCGCTTGACGCCCCGGCGTTGCCGGGAGTCGCCGTGCCGTCCTGGTCTACGAGGTCGATCCGGCCCGTGACCCGAAGCGGGCCGTCCTTGGACACCTCGATCTCTGGCTCGCGCGTGTCGTGCCAGTCGACCTCTGCCCGCGCCTCCACACCGTCGACCGCGTAGCTGAGTGCGCCCGACGGACATCTCGGACGGCTCGGATGATCTCATCCATCCGGCCACCGCTAGGCGCCACGAACGGCTCCTGACCCAACCGGAACACCGTTGCCAGCCGGTCGGTGCAGAAGCCCGAGTGCTGGCAGGTCCCGCGGTTATTGAGAACGGTCACCTGCTGGCCCACGTAGCTGTCGCGGCGATCGGAAACCCGCTCGGGGTCCTTGGCGTCGATGAACCCGGTCCGCGTGTGGCTGCCGTCGCACAGCGGCTTGATCGCGGAGGCACCGCACCGGCACAGCGCCAATTGAGGACGCTCGGGCATCGGCTGGCCGAGCCAATCAACCACGCGCGACACATTCGTCACCAGGTAGGGGCCATTGTGCGCACACTGGATTCGGGGGGCCAGCCCGGCGAGCAGTGCCTTGAGCTCGGCGGTGCGGTCCGCCGCTTGGGCCTCATCGTCGGCGAGCTTGATGGCGAGGTCTTGCAGCGCGGCAACGGCCTCGGTCAGCTCGGCACTGTTCGTCCAGCGCGCCCGTGCCGTGGTCGCCCGCTTGGCCAGATCCCAGATCCTGTCGCCAACCTCCCGGGCTGGCTCCGCATCGGGGCCCGGTCGGGATTCCTCGGCCTCCTCGGTGCTGCCGACCACCAACCCCAGCGGTCGCAACACGCTGTCCTTGAGTCGCGCGCAGATCATCTGTGCGCGGTCGTCTGGCCGGCGCTCAAGCGTCGCCACCAGCGCTCGCGCCTGCCGGACCAGGTGCGACAAGTCGATCACTGGCGTCCGCTCAGACCTGGGCGGCATGGTCTCTCACCTCGTACTCTGATCACCGTCCGTCAACAATACGATACTGTACCGGATTGCTATGAGTACCACCAGATCGGATTCTGAGACGAACGAAACAGGCGCCGAAGCCGGTGTGCGTCCGGTTGGGCGGCGCGGACGCGTGCGAGATCCAGCCATCGATGCCCGGATCCTCGCCGTCGCGCAGCAACACCTCTCGACCGTCGGCTACCAGGCCATGTCCCTCGCCGCCATCGCCGAGGAGGCTCAGACCACCCGTCAAGCTCTCTACCGCCGCTGGACCAGCAAAGCAAGCCTGGCCAGCGCGGCCCTGAAGGCGGCCGAGGACGCGGGACCCGAGGTGTCCTCCCCAGATCCCCTGCGCGACCTCGCGGCCGAGTTGGCCGACTTCCAGCGCGGCGTCTCCCGACCGGGCCGACTCTCGTTGGTCGGCACGATGTTGCAGGACAGCACCGACGCCGACCTCCGAGCTCGCTACCAGGCGCGGGTGATCGCGCCGAGAAGGGAACGAATCCGGGCGATCCTCGAGCGCGCGCAAGAACTCGGCCTGATCGATGCGGCCGCGGACCTCGATGTCGCGGTCACGCTCCCCACCGGCTCCTGGTACGCCCGGGAGCTGGCCGGGCAGCGCCCCCCTCGCGGCTGGCCCGAGCGCACCGCGAAGCTGGTCTGGCGCGCGGTCGGCGGGACGATACCGCCGGCTTAGCGCGAGGCGGCGATCCGCTAACAAACCGCCACCGCCTCCGCCACACTGGGGGTCGGCTCCGAGAGGGCATCGTCGAGGTGGCGGGCGCCGATCATCACGACGAGCACGGCGAAGGCTCCAGCGACGCCGGCGAGCACGAACGCCGCTTGCGCTCCGGCGCTCTGAATCAGTGCCCCGGCGGCGATCGCACCGGCCGAGCCGCCGGTAGCGGATGCGGTGGTGAGCCATGCGAACGCCTCGGTGTGGGTGCCGGCGGGGGCGGCTGTGTCGACCATTGTGTAGATCGCCGCCAAGGTCGGGGCGATCGTGGCCCCGGCGAGTACGATCACCGCGCTCAACGCCAGCGTGCTGCCGGTCGCCACGATCAGGAATCCGTGTGCCAGTGAGAGGGCGACGAGAAGCACGGTCAGGCCTCGGGCGCGCCGGGCGCCCCCAAAACGGGTAGCGGCGATTCCGCCCAGCATTGACCCGACGCCCCACAGGCCGAGCAGCGGCCCGGCCGCGGCGGTGCTGCCGAGCGCCTTGGCCGCGGCGGTGACGCCAACTTCGACCGCACCGAACGCCATGCCGGCGCCGAGCAGGGTCAGCACCAGCGTCCTGATCGCCGGCGAGCGCAGCGAGCCGCCGCGGGGGCGCAGCGCGGTTGGGTCAGCTCGCCAGCGTCGCGATCCGGGTTGGGCGGCAAAGGCCAGGGTGGCGGCGAGCATGACCAGACCACTGACGGCGAGCGCGCCGCCGGGCGACCACAGCACGCCGAGTCCCAGCGCGAGCGGCGGCCCGAAAATGAACGTCAGTTCGAGCACCGTCGACTCCAGCGCGTACAGCGCCGGCAGTCCTTTGGGGTCAAGCACGAGCCCGGGCAACATGGTTCGCAGGCACGCCGCCAGTGGCGGCGTCGCGGCGCCGCACGCGGCCGAGAGTGCGACCAGGATCGACGGAGACGTGGTGGCGGGTAGAAGCCCGATGGTGACCAGCAGGAGGGCCGTTACCGTCGCGCCCGAGACGAGGACCGTCGTCTGACCGCAGCGATCGACAAGCCGGCCCAGAATCGGTGAGGAAACCGCACCGAAGAGGGCGTAAGCCCCGGTGACGAGGCCGGCCACGGCGAAAGAGCCGGTCAGCCGCTGAGCATGCACCAGTAGCCCGATGCTGAACATGGCGAGCGGCAGACGGGCCAGAATCGAACTGGCGAAGAGCGCCGACGTTCCGGGCGCCGAGATGCTGGAGAAGCCTCTGCGTGTAGTGGTCATGCGGTGAATCTACGTCTCGGATGGTCCTCTGATAAGGGCCAATTCCGTGCTCGCTTAGTGAGCCGCTTTGGGTGCGCGCCTGAGGCGAACCGGTGCCGCCGGGAGGTCTGTCCGGGGCCCGGCCCGGTGGTAGATTCCGGCTCGGTGTCCATCAAGTGGGCCGGTTTGGGCCCGGAGCTGCTTCTGCGGCTAGATCGCGGTCTGGCCGAGCCGTTGGGATCACAGCTCGAGCGCGAGTTGCGAGCCGCGATCCGCTCTGAACGGCTCGGGGCGGGCGAGCGCCTGCCTTCCTCACGGGAGCTGGCCCGCGAACTGGGTGTGTCTCGGGGGCTGGTTCAGGAGTGCTACGCGCAGCTGCTCGCCGAAGGGTTCCTGAGCGCCCGCAGCGGCTCGGGGACACGGGTGGCCGCCGGCGCCGCCCACGAGGCACCGAAATCCGTCGCCCGGCCCGCTTTGCCCATGCACCCCAAAATCGACTTCCGGCTCGGTCGCCCGGATGCGGACAGCTTCCCGCGTCAGGACTGGATGTGGGCGATGCGTGAGGTCAGCCGCACCGCACCGTCTCACACGTTCGGATATGGCGATCCGCGCGGAAGCCAGCGCCTGCGAGAGGTGCTGGCGAGCTATCTGCGGCGCGTTCGCGGCGCGGTTGCCGATCCGGATCGGATCGTTATCTGCGCCGGTTTCGCGCAGGGACTCAACTTGGTCTGCCGAGCCCTCGCGCGCGCGGGGATTAAGCCCGTCGCCTTCGAGGACCCAGGCCACCCCGAGGATCACGCGACCGCCGAGTACTGGGGACTGAACGCAATCCCCGTCACGGTCGACGAGCTTGGGATCGACGTCGCGCAGCTCGGCGCGACGAGTGCCCGCGCGGCCGTCCTGACACCGGCACATCAGTCTCCCACCGGCGTCGTACTCGCTGCCGAGCGGCGCCAGGCCCTGGTCGAGTGGGCTGCGGCCGGCGACGCGACGATCATCGAGGACGATTACGACTCCGAGTTTCGCTACGACCGCGACCCGGTCGGCGCTCTCCAGGGCCTCGCGCCAAATCGCGTCGCGCTGATCGGCACGGTGAGCAAGTCGCTCTCTCCGGCGCTTCGCCTGGGCTGGATCCTCTGCCCGACCGGGCTGCTCGAAGCTGTCACCGAGGAGAAAGAGCGAGACGACCGCGGATGCCCGGCCCTGGAACAGCTGGCGCTGGCGACGATGATCGAATCAGGCCGATTCGATAAGCACCTGCGGCGGATGCGCGGCATCTACGCCGGCCGGCGCCAGGCCGTCATCGACGCATTTGCCGCGCACGCCCCCGCAGTCGAGCTCCGGGGGCTGGCGGCCGGCCTTCACCTCGTCGCGCGACTTCCTGATACGGCCGACGAACTCGCCGTCGTCGCGGCGGCGCGTGAGCGCTCCGTTGGCCTGTATCCGATGAGCGGCTATCGAGCGGACGGGCAGTCCCGGCCCCCGCAGCTCGTGGTTGGGTTCGGTGCGCTCAGCGAAGCCGCGATCAAGCGTGGAATCTCGACTGTTGGCGATCTGCTCGCCGGCGGTTGAGCCGCCTCGTCACCCGGAGACGGAGGCCTGCTGGGCATCATGCTGCTGGGTGGCCTTGGCCCACAGGCGCGCGAAGCGCTCCTTGCCGAGGGCACTCGGATCGACGCCAAAGTGGTCTCGCAGCGCCATGGCGAAGGCCGGCCGATCCTCCAGGACGGAGCGCTCGTGCCGCCCGGGAGCGTCGAGGAACATCGTGCGGGCGCGGAGCGTGACGATCCGGTCGTCGTACGGGCGCTGCACGACGAGCGTTTGCACGAAGCTCGAATCGGCTGAAGTCGACAAGCGCAGGTGATGGGGCTGGAAGGCATCGAGCGCTACCGGTGTGTCTGAGAACCAGAAGCCCGGGATCGACCCGTACCGATGCTGGGCGAACCACCAACCGCCTTGATCGCGTTCGAGCTCGACCTCGAACGCACCGGCGGTGACGACCCCTGCCCGCAGCGGCACGGGGTCAAGCGGCCCTTCTCCCAAGCCCGCCTCGGCGATGAACGAGCCGGCGTCCGCGGTGTGGACGATCAGCGCCATGTGGTTGGTCAAATCCCCCCGGAGCTGGCCGCCGCGGTCGGCGACGATTCCCTCCCGGCGCTCGACTTCGAACCCCAGCGCCTGCAGCAGCGCTCGGAGCACGGTGTTGGCCTCAAAGCAGTAGCCACCCCGGCCGCCGTGCAGGAATCGCTGAACCAGGGACTGCTCATCCAGCGGTGCGTACTCGCCCAGTTGCACGCTGAGATCCTCGTAGGGCACGTGCGACACAAACGCCCGGTGAACGGTGTGCAACCCGTCGGCGTCGGGCGCCGGCTGCGCGCTGAGACCGATGCGGGCCAACAGCCGGTCACGAGTGGTGGAATCCAGCCTGCCGCTGGCCTCGGCCCCGGATCCCGTGTGCCCCCTTCGCGCGGTCACGCAGTGGCGGCGGGGGCGGGGCGGAGGGTGAAGATCACCGTGTCTCCAGCTTTGACCGCGTCCACCACCTGCAGATCGGATCTGGTGTCAGCGTCGGCGAACAGCCGCTTACCTCTGCCCAGGAGGACCGGGTAGACCATCAGCCGATATTCGTCGATCAGACCGTGCCCGATCAAGCCCTGTACGAGCTTTGAGCTGCCGAAGACCACCAGGTCGCCGTTCACCTCGCTTTTGAGCTTGCGAACCTCCTCGGCGAGATCTCCGCGCAGGATCGTCGAGTTGTTCCAGTCGGCCCGCTCGAGCGTGCTGGAGACGACATATTTCGGCATGCCGTTCATCTTCTCGCCGAACTCGCCGGTGCCCTCCATCGAGGGCCAGGCGGCGGCGAACCCCTCGTAGGTCGTCCGGCCGAGCAGCAGGGCACCCGCCGCCAGCAGCTCCTCGAACTTGAATTTGCCCCCTTCAGGCCCGCTGCTGAACTTCATCGACCATCCGCCCTGGGGTGATCCCTCCGCGCCACCTGGATCCTCGATCACGCCATCGACAGTGATGAACTCAGACACAACGACGCTGGCCATTCTCTCTCTCCTTCGCAGTGATGACGATCCGCAAATCCACCCCACCAGGTGGGTTGCTGCCGGGAGGGACGTGCCGCGCGACGCCAAGCGGCGACATGCTCGCCAAAGCCCCTTTTCTCCGGTCTGGTCGCAGTCTAAATCTGGGCCAGAACTGCGCGAAGGGCCAATTCGCAGAAACTCTCGGGGACCAATTCCGGCCCAACCGGCGCGCCAACTACCGGACGCGATAGCGCTCCGGGACGAAGTTCTGATCACTCTGCGGGGGCCGGACGTAGGCCCGGTCCTGGCGCGGCGGGAGCTTGATCTTTTTGGTCGGGACGTCCTCGTACGGGATGAGGCTGAGCAGATGGCTGATGAGGTTCAGTCGCAGCGTGCGCTTGTCGTCGGCTTCGACTACGTACCACGGCGATTCGCGTGTGTCGGTGTAGCCGAACATCTCGTCCTTGGCCTCGGCGTAGTCCACCCAGCGCCGCCGCGCCTCGAGGTCCATGCCGCTCAGCTTCCACTGCTTGGCAGGGTCCTTCAGGCGCGCGTTGAAGCGGCGCTCTTGCTCTTCGTCGCTGACCGACAGCCAGTACTTGATGAGGATGATCCCGGAGCGCAGTAGGTCGCGTTCGAACTGCGGACAGGTCCGCATGAACTCCTCGTACTCCTGTAGCGTGCAGAAGCCCATCACGTGCTCGACGCCGGCGCGGTTGTACCAGCTGCGGTCAAACAGGACCATCTCGCCCCCGGCCGGGAGGTGGGCGACGTAACGCTGGAAATACCACTGCGTGCGCTCGCGCTCGGTCGGGGTCCCGAGGGCCACGGTTCGCACGACCCGTGGGTTCGTCTTCTCGGTGATCCGCTTGATCGTCCCGCCCTTGCCAGCGGTGTCACGTCCCTCGAAGAGCACGACGACCTTCAGGCGTTTGTGGACGATCCAGTCCTGCAGGCGTACGAGTTCCACCTGCAGGCGCTCCAGCTCCTTCTCATAGCCCCGCTTCGTGAGCTGCTGCGGTTCGATCCCGTTTCCGTCGAGAGGAGGACGATTCCATCCAGGCTCGACCGTCGCCATTGCCGCGACGCTACCGCATGCTCGAGCCGAGCGCGAACCGCCCGCTCGCCGCAGCGTGGCCGCGGCTGCTACCTGCCGGTCGGTCCATGAGCTGCACAGCCTCCCGATGCCGCGCTCGATCGGCGCATACCCGTTCCGCCAGCGCGATCCTGTGCCAGGTACGCTCGGATTTCTCTGCGGGGCAATTCTGCGCGGTTGCAGCCATGAACAGCACGCCAACACCGAGACCGTTGGGAGCCGACTCCCTGGTGTGGAAGGTCGGCGGCGACTGGACGGCCCTGCTGGGCGGCGGACGGGCGCTGATCATGCAGGTCGGCCACCCGGTGGTGGCCACGGGGATAGACCAGTTCTCCACCTACCGCGATAACCCGTGGAAGAGACTCGTGGGCACACTCGAGCTGTATCTGGCGACGGTGTTCGGCGGTGAGCGGGAGGCAGTGCGGGCCGGCGCCGACCTCCGCGCCCTGCACCGCCGCATCAAGGGCGTGGACGCGGCCGGTAACCGTTACCACTCTCTCGACCCCGAGCCCTACGCCTGGGTTCACGCCACCCTGGTCGACTCGCTGATCGAGACCGTCGACCGCTTCCAGCGCCCGCTCGGCCAGGCCGACCGGGAGCAGATCTACGCCGAGATGAGCCAGGTGGGCCGGCTGTACGGGCTGCGCCCGCGTGACCTGCCCGCCGACTGGAACGCGTTCGTCGCCTACCGCGAGGAGATGATCGCCACCCGCTTGGTGGTTAGCGACACGCTGCGAGCGGTGGTCGAGTCGATCATCAACCTTCCCTCGCCGCCGTGGCTGCGAGTGCCCGATCCCCTATGGAGCACCGCCGTCTGGCCCGCCTGCCGGATCTCCGAGTTGGTCACGGTCGGCATGCTTCCCGAGTCCCTGCGGGAAGGTCTGGACCTGAAATGGAATCCGCGGCGCGCCCAGGCCCTCGCTCTCCTGCAGCGCGGGGTCAGGCGGGCGTTCCCGAAGCTCCCGGCGCGCGTCCGTTTGATGCCGCCTGCTTATAACGCCCTGCGTGGGGGGCGCCTGGCCGGGTCTACAGCCGGGCGTGTTGGATCAGCTTCAGGATCACCGTGACCGCGTAGGGCAGGATTGCCAGCAGAACCTTGGCCGCGTTGCGAGCGCTGCGCTCGAGTGAGGGAATGCGGGTCGGCGCGGCGGCGATGGTCTGAAACAGGCTGACCGAGCTATCGACCTTTGCCACCAGGGCAGTCGGGCTGACGTCGACGATCTCGTCCGCGGCGAGCCTGTCCAGCTCACGCAGCTGGTGAATGCTGAGGATCTCCGACAGCCACGTCTGGGGCACGAAGGTCACGTATAACGCGGTGGCCAGGGAGACGAGCATCGGGCCGAGCGAGATCAGCGCCAGCGCCAGCCGGTCCTTCGAGCGGCTGCTGTCAAAGACGGTCCACACCACCGGCGTGGCCAACAGGGCCAGGCCGAGCGCGGTACGCATCGACGCCTGGTTGAGGAGCTCGTTGATGTCGCGGATGGCCGGCGTCCGCGTCGGGGCCAGGACATTGATCCGCAGGTCACGAGTTTTGGCCAGCTCCCGCAGGTGTCGAAGCACGGCCGGGGCGCGCAGGACCCAGCGGATCACGTCGAAGCCCAGGAAGCCCATGATGCCAAGCGCGGCATAGGTCGCGACGGAGAAGTGATGCGAGACGTGCGAATCCGCCAGGGCGGTGCCGGTAACCGCCAGTGCGGCGCCGGCCAGGCAGAAGACCAGGTGAAACGGGGGCCTCATGCGCTCGTTCATCCAGCGGGCCAGGGCCTCGTTGTCGTTCTCGCTAAGCAGCGTGTCGGCCGTGGCGCTGGCCTGGCACAGCCGTGCCCACAGAGCGGCCGGCAGGGTCAGAAGCGCGACCACCTCGCCCGCGAGCAGGATCAGCCAGCCCAGCTGGGGCCAGCGGGGGCCGTTCGGCGCCACCAGCTCGGCCGCGACCAGGGCGAAGAAGATAACCACCCCCAGCGCCGGCGAGGAGCCGCCCTCGGGCCCACGCAGCCTGACCGGCACGACGCTGTCAAACGCCCGCGGTGCGAGCAGGGCGAAGAAGCGCGCATCGGCGCGCTTCACGACCTCCTGGGGCCGCCTCGGTTGGGCGGCGCCGTTGCCCGTGTTCACCCCAGAGGCCTGTTCGGACCACCCCGTCGAGCTCCGGCCGGTTGCCGTCATCTCGCCTGCCCCCCTCGTGTCTCCATCTCACCCCGCACTGCCCCCGACGCCGCGCGCCCCCGATCTACGCTGCCGCGGCCCGTTCAGCCGCCTGGTCGCGACGAAGCTACCGCCGACGGCGACGAGAAGTCAAGCCTCCTGGCGATCTCGTACCGGCCGGGCTCCCGAGCCTGACAAAGGCTCCTAAAACCTCCCCGGCTCCTAAAACCTTTCCGCCCTT
>CAWJSN010000012.1:0-63933 GCA_963845575.1 uncultured Solirubrobacterales bacterium
AAATAACAACCCAACAACTGATAAGACAACATGAGTGACCTGGCTAAATGGTTTGACGATCTGCTCAAATGGCTGCATATTCCGCCGTTTACATTGGCATACCCATACTTCCTCCTGCTGCTGGTTCTTGTCCCTTTCATGATATGGTGGGAGCTATACATGAAAAAGAAAAACAACCCCGCCTTGCGGCTCACGACCCTCAAGGGCCTGACTAAGGCAAATGCCGGGTTCAGGGTGGTATTCCGGCCTGCCATGTTTGTGCTGCGGAGGCTCTCTATCTGTGACTCTGTTGGCTCTTGCACTTGCCAGGCCGCAGCAGATAAATACTACAGAGAACATAGACAACGAAGGGATAGACACGACAGCTTGGCGAGGCGCTCCTGGAGCTTCTCACGGTCGAAGTCGGAATCGGTGTTCTCGATCTCGGCCTTGATCTGATTGATCCGGCCCTTGATCGCATCGGTATCACCAGCGCCGTCCACGATCGTGGTCGTGTCCTTGGCGACCACAACGCGACGAGCGCGACCGAGCTGCGAGAGCTGTGTGTTCTCGAGCTTGAGACCCATCTCCTCGGTGATGACCTCGCCACCCGTGAGGATGGAGATGTCCTCCAGCATCCGCTTGCGGCGGTCACCGAAGCCGGGCGCCTTGACGGCCACGCCGGTGAAGGTGCCACGGAGCTTGTTGACCACCAGCGTGGCGAGGGCCTCACCCTCGACGTCCTCGGCGATGATCAGCAGCGGACGACCGGACTGGATGACCTGCTCGAGCACGGGCAGCAGGTCGCGGACCGAACCGATCTTCTGGTTGGCGATCAGGATGTAGGGGTCGTCGAGGACGGCCTCCATGCGCTCCTGGTCGGTGACCATGTAGGGCGAGATGTAGCCCTTGTCGAACTGCATGCCCTCGGTGAACTCGAGGTCCATGCCGAACGTCTGGCCCTCCTCGACGTTGACCACGCCGTCCTTGCCGACCTTGTCGATGGCGTCGGCAATCACGTCGCCGATCTCGTCATCGCCGGCGGAGATGGTCGCCACGCGAGCGATCTGATCCTTGCCGGAGATCTCCTTGGCCTGGTTCTCGATGTTCTTGACGACCTCGTCGACGGCCCGCTCGATGCCGCGCTTGAGCGCCAGCGGGTTGGCCCCGGCAGCGACGTTCTTCAGACCCTGGCGAACGATCGCCTGGGCCAGAACGGTGGCCGTGGTGGTGCCGTCACCGGCTACGTCATTGGTGGCGGTGGCCACCTCGCGGACGAGCTGGGCGCCCTGGTTCTGGAAGACGTCCTCGACCTCGATCTCCCGGGCGATGGTGACGCCGTCGTTGGTGATCGTCGGGGCGCCGAACTTCTTGTCGAGGACGACGTAGCGGCCGCGCGGGCCGAGCGTCACCTTGACGGCGTTAGCCACCGCGTCGACGCCCAACTCGAGCGCCTTGCGGGCGTCGACGTCGTACTTCAGTTCCTTATGTGCCATGTGTTCTGGTTCTCCTAGGGAGCGTCTACTGGACCTTGGCCAGCACGTCGGACTCACGGAGGACGAGCAGCTCTTCGCCGTCCACCTTGATCTCCGTGCCGCCGTACTTGCTGTAGAGGACCTCGTCGCCTTCAGCGACGTCAAGCGGCGTGCGCTTGCCGGTGTCCTCGTTGACCTTGCCGTCACCAACAGCGAGGACCTTGCCCTTCTGGGGCTTCTCCTTGGCCGTATCGGGCAGGACGATGCCACTGGCGGTGGTCTCTTCCTCCTCGATGGCCCGTACGATCAGGCGATCGCCGAGGGGCTTGAGCTTCATGTGGTCAGACCTCCGGTTGAAATGTTGCGAAATACGGGGCGCTTGGCACTCGATTCAGCAGGAGTGCCAACGCGCGTCCACTATAGCTCCCGGAGACGCTATTCAAGGCCAAGCTTGGCACTCTCGTGTAAAGAGTGCCAGGAGCGTTCGGGCGTCGATTTGGACGCCTGCACGTGGCCACGCGGCGCGACCGGCTCGGACAGGCGGCCGCAGCCCCAGGGTGTTCGGCGGTGCCGTCGACCGGCGCCAGGACGGCGCTGACGCTGCGTGCGGCTGCCAGGTAGCGCCTGGATGATCGGATCGCCGACCAGCGCAGCCACAGCGCCGCCGACGGCCAGGTAGGGGCCGAAGGGCAGCGCGGACTTGCGGGCCGCCGCACGCCCTTGCGACGGGCCAGGATGACGCCGGCGAACACCGGGCCGAGCAGGGCCAGGACCAGGGCGACCACGACGGGCCGGCCCAGGAAGAGGCCCATCACGGCCAGCAGCTTGACGTCGCCCATGCCCATCCCGGCCGGGTTGACCAGCGCGGTGAGAAGCAGGAAGCCGCCGGCGATACCCGCCCACATCAGGCGCTGCGGCTCGTGGCCGGCGTCCAGAGCCAGCCGAGCACGCAGCGCGACAGCGCGGCCGGATAGGTGATCCGGTTGGGGATGATCCGCCGCTCGAGGTCGATCACGGCGCAGGGCACGAGGACCACGACCAGCAGACCGCGCAGCACTGCCAGCGGCGAGCGAGCCCTGGACGGCCGCGGTGGCGGCGGCCAGCAGCAGCGTGCCCACGATGACAGCCGGCGAGCGAAGCCCGGCTGACGGCAGCGGCGCGCGCGGATTCGGAGAAGGGTGCGATCAAGCTGGGGCTTGTCGCGCACCGAGCGCCTGAATCCGCAGCGGCCGGTGACGAATCCGCAGCGGCCGGCGTCGCGGACCATCGCCTACGCTCTGCGCCGCGTGCCGGCGCCGAACTCGACGGGCGCTTCACGGGCTGCCGATCACCGAGTACCCGGCGGGCTGACGCTGATCGAGGCCCAGACGCACCCTCTCGCCGGCGCGGCCTGTCGCGGCTCGATGCGCTGCCCCCGACCCACGCGCTGCCACATCCCGCCAGACTCCGTCGGTGCACACCTTCGGGATGCGCTTCGCGCTCGACCTGATCTGGCTGGACAAGCAGGCCTCGTGTCCGCGTCGATCGCGACGTGGCCCCCGCGCGGATGCGCTGCTGCCGGCCGGGCGCGATCAGTGGTCGAGACGGTGGCCGGCCAGGCCGACGCGTTCCTGCCGCCGGCGTGGGCGCGGCGTCGCCGCCGGCTAGCGCTCGGGCTAGTTGCGGGCGCCGCCGAGACCGTGCATGCGGTCGCGGAGCTGCTCGGGCGGCTGCTCGATGATCTGCGAGAAGCGGACCACGGTGACGATGTCGTCGCGGGAGACCTTGCGCCCGTAGATCTGCTCGAGGAAGTGGATCATCTCGTCCACCCGCCGGAACTCCGGGTTGTCGTGCTCGATCTCCCGGGGGGAGAGGTCGCGCACGCGCTTGACCTCGACCTGGTCGATGACGGCGTGGAAGATCTTCTCCCGCGGCGAGTGCTGATAGCCGATCGTGACCAGCACGCACTCGTTCTTGCGGTACTTGTGCGACTTGTCGCCGAGGCGGATCGTCGCCGTCTTGCGGCCGCGACGCAGCTGGTCGCCGAACACCGAGGAATAGAAGTTGAGCACGCGCACGAGCTGGCAGAGCCTCCGCAGGGTTGATCGCTCGGGCAGCCTACCGGTCCGGAGTCACGTCGCGACATGGCGCGGCGGACCATCTCGCGCTCCCCGTCGTAGGTGAGCTCGCTCGGCCGCCTCGGCGAGCGGCATCCAGCGTGCCTCCTCGATCTCGTGGTCGTGATCGGCGACGTCGCCCGACGGGTAGCGGAAGAGAAAGAAGCGCACGCGCTTGGCCACCGTGCGCCCGCGGCGCTCGTAGCCGATAGTCGACGTCGCCGAGTTCGGCGATCAGCTCGCCGCTGCACGCCGGCCTCCTCGGCCACCTCCCGCGCGGCCGCCTGCTCGGGCGTCTCGTCGCCGTCGGGATGGCCCTTGGGCAGCCCGAGCACCCGCTGCCCGCCGGCGGCGCGCTTGACGGGCACGATGACCACCACCTGGTCGCCGTCGAGACCACCCCGCCGGCCGAGAACTCCTCCTCGGCCCTCGGGCTCAGTAGACATAGCCCTCCAGCGCCGCCGGATCGTGCACGGTGAGCCGTCCGCGGCCCTGGGTGATGATCGCCGGCCCGCTCGAGCACGGCCAGGAAGCGGCTGGCCGATTCACGCGAGGAGCCGGCCAGCTGGGCGAGGTCGCTCTGGGTGGCGGTGATCAGCACGTCGCCCTCGGCCGCGCCCTCGGAGCGCGCGGTCGGCGACCAGCTCGGCCAGGACATGGGCGACCCGGCTCTGCACGGTCTGGAAGGACTGCCGGGTCAGCCGCTCGTTGGTCTCGCGCAGCCGGCGGCTGAGCGCGGCCAGCAGCTTGACCGCGATGTCGGGATGCTCGCGCAGCAGCCGGCGCATGTCCGCGGCCAGGATCGCCACCACCTCGATGTCCTCGAGCGCCTCGACCGTGGCCGAGCGGCGCTCCTCGTCGAAGATGGCCAGCTCGCCGAAGATGTCGCCCGGGCCGAGCGTGGCCAGGGTCAGCATCCGGCCGCCGGTGTGCTCGCGCACCGCGCGCACGTGCCCCGAGCGCACGACGTAACAGGTGTCGCTGTGGTCGCCCTCGTGGAAGACGACCTCGCCGGCCTGAAAGCTGCGGGGCACGGTGACGTGCGGCCACGCGGGCCAGATCGTCCTCGCCCGAGCGTGGCGAAGGCCGGCACGCCGTGCAGCAGCGCGATCGTCTCCTCGCTGCGTCGTGGCCATCGAGCAGGATTATCACAGGCCGCCTCCGCGCCCCGGCCGTTCGGGCGACGGTCAGATCAGGTCGAGGGCCTGCTCGCGGCGCCGGCGCCGGAGCGCGGCGGCGACCCACAGGCCGAGCCCGACCAGCAGGCCGACCGGGACGAGCACGGCGAGCGCGATCAGGGCCGACGCCGGCGGCGACGACCAGCACGCGGCCGGCGTCGTGCAGCGCGTGGCCGAGCGTGAAGCCGCCTGCCGGCGGGCCATGACCGGCGCCGGGCGAGCGCCAACCGAGTGACGTCAGCTGGATCTGGCTGTTGGCGACCTGGTGTTGCAGTGATTGGCAGGGTGGCCAGGTCACTGGCGATCGACGCGTCGGCGTCGCGGATCTGGCCTTCAGGCTGCTGATCGCGGTCGGCGTGGTGGCGAGCGCGAGCTGGCGCAGCAGCGCGGTGCGCAGCGCGCGGGCGTCGGCCAGCCGGCGCCCGGCGCCCCCGACCTGGCCGGTGACGTCCTGGGTGGCGTCGTTGCGCGAGACGACGTTGGCGCCGCGCAGCTGGGAGAGGGCGGCCATGGCGTGCGGCTGAGGTTGGCGCTGGGCACGCTGAGCGGGAACTGGGCGTTGCCATCGCTGGCTGGTGGCGGTCACGTTGGAGTTCTCGACGACGCCGTGCTGGGCGGCGACCACGTCGAACACCTGCTGGGCGACGTCGTCGACGCGGCGGGGCGGGTCGAGAGTGAGAGCTGCGCGGACTGCACGATCTGGCGGCCGGACGTGGACGGGTCGGGCGGGCGCGAGTGCTCCGCCGGCGCTCGAGGTCGACCCGAAGGCGCACCGGCGGCCGGTAGCTGGCCGACCCCGGCCGAGTGGGTCGCCACCGAGGGGCTGGCCGACGACGAACTCGCAGCCGATGCGCTCGAGGTCGATGTGCCCGCGGCCGACGCGCCTGGCGCCGACCTGCTCGGCCGCCGCGTCGTCGAAACAGGTCTGGCCGAGTCCGACGCCGGCCGGGCTCGGCTGCCGGACCCGAGCACGACGATCGGCGCCACGACGCGGCCAGCCCACGGCCGCGCCCGGGAGCGAGCAGCCAGCGCCAGCCGCGCCGGCTGCCGGCCCGGCTCGCACCGCGGGGCCGGCTCGGCGAGCGAAGCGGTGGGCGACCCGCGCGTCGAGCGCGGCAGCGAACGCCGTCGCTCGGCGTCGGGCCGCTCGCCGGCCAGGAGCAGCGACAGCTCGGCCAGCTCGGCGTGTTCGGGGCCACGGCCTCGCCGGCCAGGGTCTGCGTCGATAACCGCCAGCGCGGTCGGTGATCTCATCGGGCTCAGACATCGCAGGCCTTTCTCAGCTTCTCCATCGTGCGGTAGAGCAGGGTGCCGGCGGCGGTCTCGCTGATGCCGAGCACGCGCGCGAGCTCGGTGTTGGCAGCCCGGCGTGGAACTTCAGCGCGACGACCTCGCGCTCGCGGGCGGGCAGCGGGCCAGGGCGCCGCGCACCGTGGTGCGGCGCAGGGCGACCTCGGCCCCGTCCTCGACGCCGCGCGCTCGAGCGTCCTCGGGCTCGGTGACCAGCGCGGCCAGACGGCGGCGGCGGCGCAGCTCGTCCAGGGCCGCGTTGCGGGCGATCCCGAACAGCCAGGCTCGCTCCTCGCCCCGACGGCGATCAAAGCGTGCGCCGCCGGCGGTAGGCGCGCTCGAAGGCCAGCGCGGTGACGTCCTCGGCGGCCGCGCGGTCGCCCAGCAGCGTGACCACATAGGCGAAGACGTCGTCACGGCTGGAGCGGTACAGCGCCTCGAAGCGCTCCCACGAGCTCGGCGGCGTCAGGCGCCCGGGAAGCGTCTGTGACTCGATCACACCCTCACTACGTACCGGCGAGCGATCCATCACGGCCTCGATATCGTGACGCGCGTGCGCCGGCTGCTGGCGACAACGCTTGTACTCGCGGCGGCTTCTGGCCGCCGCGGCCGCGGCGGCCCGAGTCGCTGGCCGACAGACCCCACGCCGGCTCAGATCCGAGCGGCCGTGCAGCGGGCCGAGCGGTCGACCACGCTGTGGGCGACGGTCAACATCTGCGACACGCCGGGGCTACCCGGACGATGCTCGGGATCCGCGGCCAGATGCCGTCGCTGGGCTTCGCCGCCTGGCTGTCGATGGAGATCCAGCTCGTACTACTACTCGCAGCAGCCGAAGCGATATGTCCCGCGTGCCCACCGGGCGCAGCAAGATGGTCCGCCTCGGCCGCTCCCCTCCGGCCTGCAGCAGGGCGGAGCCCTGTTCCAGTTCTCAGCCCCGACAGCCGGCCGCTCGAAGGCCACGGTCCAGTTCATCTGGCGGCGCTCCGGACAAGCTGCTCGGGACCACGACGCGCACGACCACCGCCGGCCACCCCGGCGCGGACTTCGGCAGCCCGCCGCATTACAGCGCCGCCACCTGCCGGATCAACTGACGCCCGATGGCTGCCGCGAACAGGCGCGGGTCGTTGGTGATGACGCCCGTGACGCCGAGCCGCTCCAGGCCGCGGATCCGCGGCAGCGTCGTCCACCGTCCACACGTAGAGCTCGCCACCGCCGCGGTCGACCGCGCGGACCAGCGCGGGCGTGACCAGGCGCCAGTGCGACATCAGCGCGTTGCACTCCCCGCGCGGCGACGGCCGGGCCGCCCAGAGGGCAGCAGCTCCCGCCAGGCCAGCACGACCGCCGTGGCGGGGATCCACATCAGCGGGTTGCGGAACGGGTCCTGACGCAGCTTGGGCACCGACCAGCCGAGCCGCAGCGCTGGGCTCGGCGGCCCGGATCACGGCCAGGCTCTCGCGGTACTGGGTTGAGATCAGCGCCCGTTCGAGCAGTCCGTGGGCGCGCAGCGCGGCCAACACCTCGAGCTCGTAGCCGGGCAGCTTGAGATCGACGTCGAGCTCGACCGCGGCGAACGGACTGGAGGCCAGATGTTGGAGACCCTGTTCAAGGGTCAGGGCGGCGCGCCTGTCGAGATCCTCGTAGTCGTGGGCGAGCACGAGCCGCCCGTCCCCGCGGGCGGGAAGCACGTCGAACTCGATCATGTCCACGGCCGGCGTCCAGCGCGGCGTCGAAGCTGGCCGCTGTGTTGCCGGGCGCGATCAGGTCGGCCCCCTTGTGTCCGACGCGTTTCAGCGCTGACATCCCGGGCACCAGAAGGTCGTCCGGTTGTCGTCTCCCTGGCCGCGGGCCTGGATCTTGGCCCCGCAGCGTGGACAGGGGCGACCCGCCTGGCGGTGCACGCGCCGGTGGGCGTCCTGATTGCCGGTGCGCGCGGACTCGGACATCCGCGGGCGCAGGGCGTCGATGATGGCCACGGCCTCCTCGTCGGTGAGGCGATCCACCGCTCGCCAAGGGTCGATGCCGGCCTGCCAGCAGCCCTCGGACTTCCACAGGTTGCCGATCCCGGCCACATTGCGCTGGTCAAGAAGCGCATCGCCGATCCCGCGCGTGGCGTCGTCGGCCCGCAGCCGGCCGAGAAAGCGCTCGATAGTCGAACTCGGCGAGCGAGGATGTCGGGTCCAAGCCCGGCCAGACGCTGGTCAAAGCGCGTGCGGCTCTCGGTCAGCAGCTCCAGCACGGGCCCGTCGAACTGGACCACCTCGTGCCCGGCGCGGGCCAGCACCAGCCAGGCGCGGTGTGGCGAGCGGCGCCAGCGTCTGCCCGGCGCGTAGACGCCCCACGCGCCGGTCATGCGCAGGTGGGAGTGGATGATCAGATCACCCTCGAAGTGGAGAAACAGGTGCTTACCGTGGGTGCCGATTTCGCGTCACGGCACGTCCGGCCAAGCGCTCCGGCCACCGGTCCATCCGGTGGCGCGGGTGCGGCGTGCGGATCTCCTCGGGCACATGACCCTCGAGCACGGGGCGCATTCGCCGGGCGGCGTAGGCGATCGTGTCTCCTTCGGGCATGCTCGGATCGTAGGACCCGTCGGGTGGCTCAGCCGCCGGCAGCCGGGTATATGCTCGCCACGTGGATCTAGGCCCGGCGATCTGCCTACCACGTACTGCCCAAGGGAACGAGGGTGCTCAGCTCCGATGGACATGTGATCGGCAGCGTGGTCCACGTCCTGGCCGACGAGTCCGAGGATGTGTTCGACGGAGTGGTCATCGACACCCGCTCCGGTCCGGGCGGACACCGGTTTGCCGATGCCGACGACGTGGCCGAGATCCATGAGGATGGACTGGTGCTGAAGCTCGACCAGGCGGCCTGCGCCTCGCTGCCTGAGCCGTCCGCCAACCCGGCCGTCATGTCCGATGATCCGGCCGATCCGGAGCGGGGCGAGTCCGGCGAGATCCAGGACAAGCTGCGCCGGGCCTGGGATCTGATCTCGGGCCGCTACTGAACCGTCCCCGGGCAGGACGCCCCTCCGGTGGTGCGGGGGAGGGGGACGGAGCATGCAGAACTGGGAAACTCGGCTGGGCGGCCGGAATTTTCCGAAAACGTGGGGCTCAGGCTGCTGTTTTCGGAAATGTCGAGGCTGGTCGGCGAGTTTCCCCAAAATGCCGGCCGCCGAGCAGGCAAGACGTGACAATCCGGCCCTCTCCGAGTGGGTTTGTCCCGAAGTTGGGGGCGCAGCGTGCGCTGGGCTGACAAATCCGACTGACGCCGGTGGATTTGTCACGAACTGCACGCGCCCCGCTGCCCATCCCTCCCCCGCTGTCTTTATGCCCCGCACCCGCTGTTCGGCGCGGCGTCTGGACCAGTAGCGTCAGACCAGTGCCCGCGCAGCATTCGCCCCCACCCCAGCCGGTCGGATTGCTGGTCGTTCGCTACGGGATCGGCGTGCTCATGGTGGGCGCCGGGCTGGTGTTGCTGATCCTCAACCCGGGTGGGTTCGGCGTGGACGGATTCGCCCTGGCCCGCGGGTGGCGGCGGCGCGGTACTGATGTTGAACTTTCTGTTCCGTCTCGCCGTCAGCGGTGATCTCGAGCGCGAGCAGGAGGAAGCGGCACGGCGCTACTTCGACGAGCACGGGCGCTGGCCCGACGAGGACGACGACGGCAACGGGGGACGAGCACTTCCCCCCGGGTGAGCGCCGGTCAGGCGCTTAGCGTCAGCCGCCGCGGGCTCTCCTGGAAACCGAGCGCGGTCAGCGCAGGAGCCAGCGGGGAGGTCATGGCCGTCTGGCCGTCAACCTTCTCCAGGGCCAGGCGCTTGATCCGGCCGGAGCGGACCTGCTCGACCAGCGCCTCCAGGGCCGGCTCGAGGCGGGCATCGTCGGCGGCGACGAGGGTCTGCAGGGCCCGCCCGCCCCGCTCCAGATACAGAACCGGGTCCCCGCCGGCCAGAACCACATAGGCGCCCGCGGTGCGAGACGGGCGCCGCGAGGTTTCGCTCTTGGGCCACGGCAGCACGGCGCCATAGGGCTGGGCGGGATCGACCGCGGCCAGCACCAGTGGGGCGGAGTTCTCCTCGCCGCTACGTGCCCGCAGGCGCTCCACCGCGCCGGGGAGCGCGAACTGAGCGCCGCCCAATCCCTCCAGGAAGTAGCCGCGCCGGGCCACGCCCAGCGTCTCGAGCTGGCTGAGCTCGGAGTACAGCGCCGAGAAGCCGCCCGGGATACCCTCGGCCAGCACCTGCTCACGGGTGAGGATGCCGTAGCGCTCCAGCAGCAGCTCGCCGATCGCCCGCCGGCGGGAGGCGGGATCGGTCTCGGTGCGCAGCAGCGGCTCGGTCAGTGACCAGCGACCCTGAACCTCCGCCGAAGCGCCGGCGCGCCGGCGCGCGGCGCCGAAGCGCCCGCCGCGCCGCGTGATCCGTCGGGTCTGCTCGCGCTGGGCGCGGGCCAGCGTCAGCCGAGGGGCGCGCAGCGGGGCGAAGGCGTCGTTGGTGGCCACGCCGGCCCAGGCCAGATCCCACAGAGCCTCTTGGATCTCCTCCGGGGAAAGCTGGATATCGACGAGCAGGTCGGTGAAGAAGCAAGCCCCGGCGGCGAGCCTCTGCCGGACGGCCTCATGGGCCTCGCCGGCCGGGATGGGCGTGGGCGGGGTCCGAGTGGGCGGACCCAGCACGGGCAGGTCCTCACGGAAGTAGAGGGCCACCCGCCCCGAGCCGCGACCCATGGCTCCGGCGCCGATCCACACCACCTCGCCGCTGGCGCAGAGCTGATCCATCCACGCCGGCGAATAGGCGCCGACGCGCCGCGGCAGAACGTCTCGCTCCCACACCGCGGCCGGGAGGGCCAGCGCCTGGAGGGGGACGAGCGTCTCGCGCAGCCGGTCGATCCCGGCCCCGGACGCGGAATGGCGGTCCACGCCCTGCCAGGCGGGGAGGAAGCGCGCCAGCTCCCGCTGCTCAGCGGGCTCGATCTCCTTGCGCAGCACGGCCAGCGAGGCGCGGCGCAGCCGCCGCAGCACGTCTGGATCGCACCATTCCCGGGCGCTGCCACCGGGGCGCAGCTCGCCGCGAACGAGCACGTTCTCGCGCTCGAGCTCACGCAGCGCGGCCGAGGCGTCGATCCCGTAGCGAGCCTTGACTTCGGCGGCGGTGAACGGCCCATGGGTGGCGGCGTAGCGGCGGAGCAGACGGCTGAGGGCGTCTGGCACGTCCTCGAGAAAGCTCGCCGGCAGGCCCCCGGGCGGGGCCACGCCAAGCGCATCCCGGTACAGGCCGGCATCCGCGGCGTCGATCCAGCGCTCCTCGCCGTTCACGCGGATCCGCGCCGCGCGCCGCTCGGCGCGTAGGTCCTCGAGCATCTGCGCCGCATTCAGTCCCGCGAGCACACGATCCCCGGCCTCGGCCAGGGTCAGCTCACCGACTCGGCGCAGCACGTCGAGCATCCCGTCGCGGCCGGTGGCCTGGGTATAGGGCGAGAGGCATTGCAGGTCGTCCTGGACCGACTCCAGAGCTCCGGGGTCGATCAGGTCGCGGAGCTCATCCTGGCCGAGCAACTCGCGAAGCAGGTCGCGATCGAGCGACAGGGCGGCTGCCCGGCGTTCGGCGTTGGGGGTGTCCCCCTCGTACATGTAGGTGGCCACGTAGTCGAACAACAGCGAGGAGGCAAACGGCGAGGCCGTCGGTGTCTCCACCTCAACCAGAGAAATCTCCCGCCGGCTCACCCGGCTGAGCAGGTCGACCAATCCCGGCACGTCGAGAACATCGCGCAGGCACTCCCGGTAGGTCTCGAGGATGATCGGGAACTCTCCGTACTTCTTGGCCACCTCGAGCAGCGACTGCGACTTCAGGCGCTGCTGCCAGAGCGGGGTGCGCTTGCCCGGGCGGGCCCGGGGGATGAGCAGGGCGCGGGCGGCGTTCTCGCGAAAGCGGGCTCCGAACAGGGCGGAGGAACCGAGTTCGGCCACCACGCGATCCTCGATCTCGTCGGGTTCGAGCATGATCAGCTC
This sequence comes from uncultured Solirubrobacterales bacterium, assembly GCA_963845575.1. Classification (GTDB taxonomy): domain Bacteria; phylum Actinomycetota; class Thermoleophilia; order Solirubrobacterales; family Solirubrobacteraceae; genus Palsa-465. The sequence continues at coordinate 12,021 of CAWJSN010000012.1, forward strand.
GGCCCCCGGCGGCTCCTCCGCATCGGGCAGGTGAATGATGATTCCGTCGTCGGAGTAGATGGCGTCGGCCTCGAGGTCGAACTCGTCGCGAATCCGGGCGCTGAGCGCCAGCGCCCAGGCGGCATGCACGCGGCCCCCGAACGGGCTGAGCACGCACAGCCGCCAGTCACCGATCTCATCGCGAAAGCGCTCCACGACGATCGCCCGATCAGAGGGCACAACCCTGGTGGCCTGCTGCTGCTCGGCGAGGAACTCGACCAGGTTCTTGGCCGCTCGGCGATCGAGGTCGTAGTCGGCCTGGAGGCGCTCGGGCGTCTGGTCCACGGCCCACCGCGAGAAGGCGCCGATGGCCTCACCCAGCTCGCGGGGGCGGCCGATGCCGTCACCCTTCCAGAACGGGACCGCTCCCGGGAGGCCCGGGGCCGGGGTGACGATGACCCGGTCGCGACCGATCTCCTCGATGCGCCATGTGCTCGCACCGAGCAGGAAGGTCTGGCCGGGGCGGGCCTCGTAGACCATCTCCTCGTCCAGCTCGCCGACCCGGCGGCCGTCGGGCAGGGTCACGGCGTAGAGCCCCCGGTCGGGGATCGTGCCGGCGTTGGTCACCGCCAGCTGGCGGGCTCCGGGGCGGGCGCGAATGGTTCCGGCAATGCGATCCCAGACGATTCGGGGGCGCAATTCCGAGAATTCCGACGAGGGGTAGCGGCCGTCGAGCATGTCGAGCACGTTCTCGAACGAGCCGCGGGTCAACTCCGCGTAGCTGTAGGTCCGGGTGACGAGGGCGAACAGGTCGTCCACCGAGACCGGCTCGTCGTCGGGGGCGGCGGCGGCGATGGCCACCACCTGCTGCGCGAGCACATCGAGCGCGTTATGGGGCACGACCGTCGTCTCGATCGCCGCCTCGCGCATCCGGCGGGCCACGACGGCGCACTCCAACAGGTCGCCGCGGAACTTGGGGAAGATGCGCCCGCGGCTCACGTCACCGACCGAGTGGCCGGCTCGGCCGATGCGCTGCAGACCCCGGGCCACCGACTTCGGCGACTCGACCTGGATGACCAGATCCACGGCCCCCATGTCGATGCCCAGCTCGAGGCTCGAGGTGGCGACCAGGCAGGGCAGCTCGCCGGCCTTGAGCAGCTCCTCCACCACGGTGCGCTCCTCGCGGGCCAGGGAGCCGTGGTGACTGCGGGCGATCTCCTTCCCGGCCAGGTCGTTCAGGCGCAGGGCCAGACGCTCGGCCGCGCGGCGGTTGTTGACAAACAGGATGGTCGACTTATGGGCCTCGATCAGCTCGACCAGCTCGGGGTAGATGGCGGGCCAGATCGAGCGGCGGGTGGCCTCGGTCCCTCCCACCAGCGGATCGATCTCCGGGGTCGGCGTCTCGTCGGGCTCCACCATCGACTCGACCGGTACGTGGATCTGCAGGTCGAGCTCCTTCCGTACTCCGGTGTCGACGATCCGGCACTGGCGCTGTGGACCGACCAGGAAGCGACCAACCTCCTCGAGCGGGTTCTGCGTGGCCGACAGGCCGATGCGCTGAACGCCATGCCCGGCGGCGAGCGCAAGGCGCTCGAGCGTGAGGGCCAGGTGCGATCCGCGCTTGGTCGCCGCGACGGCGTGGATCTCATCGACGATCACCCAGCGGGTGCCGGAGAACATGCTCTGGGCCCGCCCGGTCAGCATCAGGTAGAGCGACTCCGGTGTGGTGATGAGGATGTCGGGCGGCTGGCGCAGCATCCGCTGGCGCTCACGCTGCGGAGTGTCGCCGGTGCGCACCGCGACTTCGAGGTCGGCGCCGATCCCGCGCAGTGGCGTGCGCAGGTTGCGATCGATGTCGTAGGAGAGCGCCTTCAGCGGCGAGATATAGACCAGCTGGGTGGTGCGCTGCTTGGGATCGGTGGGCCGATCGCGATCGTTGGCCAACCGGTCTATCGCGTAGAGGAACGCCGCCAGCGTCTTGCCCGATCCAGTCGGGGCGGAGATGAGGACGTGCTCGCCAGAGGCGATGGCCGGCCAGGCCTGGGTCTGCGCCGCCGTGGGGGCGGCGAAGGCGCCTTCAAACCACTCGCGAGTGCGGGGACTGAACACATCGATGGCCACCATGTTGAGGCTACTCCGGGTCCATCAGCGCGACCCGGGTTGACAGGCCCGCCCCTGGCCCAAGGGTGGCGATGTGGCGGCCAGGTTGAACGGCGGCGCGCACCGGGCTGAGATGACCGCCCATGTGGCCCCGGGCGGCGGCGAGGTCGGCGACGGTCACCGTCAGTCCCCAGAAGACGGGCGCGTCCGCCTCGGGCGCCTCCACGATCTCCATGATCGTCGGCCCCAGCCGCCTAAATCCCTGGCGGCGGTCGCCGGCCTGCCGGACCCGGCGCAGAGTCAGGCCCGCAGCGTCCAGGGTCGCGCTGGTCCGCTCGAAATCGGGCGTGACGATGACCACGTGGTCGACGCCCAGCGCTCCGTTCGGATGCTCCGCGGTAACGACCCCGGCGGTCGGCGCTTGAGTCCACGTGGTGGGCAGACCGTCGATCTCGTCAGGGCATGCGGCCGCGGCGGTGAGCATCCACCCAGTGATCCCCACCCCCGCGCCACCCAGCTCAAGGCTCACCCCGCCGAGCGCGACGCGGCTGCCGTTCACCGCGAAACCGAGCGCCGCCCAGCGCTCGGGCGGATCGGCGATGTCCAGCCCGGCCAGCTTTGGACCAGCCACGTGAGTCAGACCAGCAGCACGAGCTTGCCCGGAGCGTGCCCCGCCTCGCCCACTCGCTGCGCATCGCCCACCCGCTCGAGCGGATACGTATGCGCCACCGGCAGCGCAAAGTCCCCCGCCTCGATCAACGGGACGACATCGGCCAGGGCGTGCGTGGCGCGCTCGGTTCCTGGTCCCCCGGTGAAGCGCACCCCGGTCTGCTCGGCGCCCGCGTAGTCGGCGATGGTGACTACGTTGTCGGGGTTGCCGGTGAGCGCGACGAGATCGGGCAGGGCGCCTCCTCCGGTGGCATCCAGGGCTCGATCCACGCGACCATCGGCGGTTGCGGCACGGACCCGGTCGGCCAGGCCCGGCCCGTAGGTGGTCGGCTCCGCGCCCAGTGACCGAACGAAGTCCTGGTTGTCCTCCCCGGCAGTGCCGATGACCTTGACTCCGCGTTGGATGGCCAGCTGCGTTGCCGCCTGGCCGACCGCGCCCGAGGCGCCGTTGATGACCAACGTCTGTCCCTCACCGACGCCCAGTAGGTCGAGGGTGCGAACCGCCGTCTCGACCGCGACCGGCAAGGCCGCCGCCTGGGCAAAATCAATCGACGCGGGCTTGGGGGCGTAGGCCCCCAGGACGACGAATTCGGCCGCGGCGCCGCCGGCCACCGGAAACCCGAACACCTCATCACCGACCGCCACATCGCTGACCCCGTCGCCCAGCTCGTCGACCACACCGGCCGCCTCCTGGCCGACGCGACGCGGGAGCTCGCCGCCCATCGAGCCGCTGCGCACCTTCCAGTCGATCGGGTTGACGCCTGCCGCCCGCACGGCGACCCGGATCTGGCCCGCCTGCGGATGGGGCTCGGGCAGATCCACCACCTCGAGGACCTCCGGACCGCCGAATTCACTGAACTGGACCGCTCTCATGATCTTCTCCTGGTTCGAAGCGAAGGCGCCGAGCTACGTTAGCCCGGCCAGTGTCCGTGCCCGGTGAAATACGGCGTCGAGCATCGATTCGGTCAGCCGGCCGGTGAACGTGTTCTGCTGGCTGGGGTGAAAACAGCCCAGCAGCGTGTGGTCGCCCACCTCCGCCTCGGCTCCGTGACCAAAACGCGGGCGAGGCCGGGGCAGCTCGGCACCGGCTCCGGCCAGGGTGCGCAGCGCGGCCGTCCAGGCGAAGCTGCCCAAACAGACGATCAACCGCACCCCGGGCAGCAGATCCAGCTCTCGGGCCAGGTAAGGCAGACAGTTGTCGCGCTCGGCCGGCGTGGGTTTGTTGGCCGGCGGAGCGCAGCGAACGGCGGCAGTCACCCAGCAGTCGCGCAGCCGCAGGCCATCGTCGCGCGAGCGCGAGAGTGCCTGATTGGCGAAGCCGGACCGGTGCAGCGCGCCGAACAGCCAGTCGCCCGACCGGTCCCCGGTGAAGATCCGTCCCGTCCGATTACCGCCGTGGGCGGCCGGCGCCAGCCCAAGCACCAACACGACCGCTTCCGGGTCGCCGAAGCCGGGCAGTGGCCGTCCCCAATACTCCTCCTCGACGAAGGCAGCCCGCTTGACCGTCGCCACCTCCTCGCGCCAGGCCACCAGCCGCGGGCAGCGACGGCACGCGACGACCTCCGCCTCGAGCGCCTCCAGGGCCTCGAGCCGGGTAGGCGTCACGCCTCCGCGTCGGGCAGCAGACCGAAGATCAGCCGGTCGATCACCGGCGCCAGGTCGAGCACATCGGCGGGCACCCCGAGGCGGACCTGACGCGAGACCAGCTCGGCGATGGCACCGACGACGGCGAAGGGATCGTGGGGCGAGGCGAAGCGACCGATCAGACCCCGGCGGGCGGCGGCGGCGTTCTCGGTGTCCAGAACCTCGGCGAAGGCCCGAAGGATGGCGTCGCGGTGCTGGGCCGCCTGGGGTCCGGCGCCGATGATCTCGACCAACAGCGTTTGCGCAAACTCAGGATGCTCGGACAGAGCGGTCAGGAACGCGCGCGTGCCCGCCCTCATCCGCTCCCGGGCGTCGCTGGGCGCGCCCGCTGCCGCCTCGGCCATGGCCACGCGGACGGTGCGTACGGCCAGCTCGAACAGAGCCAGAATGCACTCCTCCTTGTTGGCGAAATGCTCATAGAAGGTGGCCTTCGACATCCCCGCCCGGCGGGAGATCGAATCTGAGTTGGTGCCGGCGTAGCCGTGCTTGGAAAACTCGAGTGCGGCTGCGCGCAGCAGACGATCACGCTGGAGGGGGAGCCGCACTTCAGGTGGCGGCGCGTGACGCCCCCTGGCCGCGGTCACGGTCAGCCCCTGAGCGCGCGCCCGTAGTGGCGCTCGTAATACTCGCGGTAGGCGCCGGAGCGGATCGGCTCCCACCACTGGGCGTTGTCGCGATACCAGTCCACGGTGTGCGCCAGACCGTCTGCGAACCGCATTTCCGCCTGCCAGCCCAGCCCTTGCAGCTTCTCGGAGGACAGTGAGTAGCGCCGGTCGTGGCCGGGGCGATCGGTCACGTACGAGATCAGCGAGTCATCCGCTCCGGTCAGCTCGAGGATCCGCTGCACGACCTCGAGGTTCTCGCACTCGTCGGGGCCACCGCAATTGTACGTCTCGCCCGGTCGTCCATCGGCGAGGACCGTCCCGATGCCGCGGCCGAAGTCTTCGACATAGAGCCAGTTGCGCACCTGCTTGCCGTCGCCGTAGACGGGGAGGGAATCGCCGGAGAACGCGTTGAGGATCATCAGGGGGATCAACTTCTCCGGGTACTGGCGCGGGCCGTAGTTGTTGGAGCCCCGGCAGACCAGCGTTTCCAGCCCGTAGGTGTGGAAGTAGCTGGCCACGAGCAGGTCGGCGCCGGTCTTGGTGGCGCTGTAAGGACTGGAGGGCGCCAGCGGCGACGATTCGGTGAACGAGCCGGTCTCAATCGAACCGTAGACCTCATCGGTTGATACCTGGACGTAGCGCAGACCGCGCTCGCGGGCCGCCTCGAGGAGCACATGCGTTCCCTGGCCGTTGGTGACGCTGAACGCGAACGGGTCGGCGATCGAACGGTCGACATGCGTTTCGGCGGCAAAGTTGACCACTGCCTCGGCGCCATCAATGGCCTCGGCCACGCTGGACGGATCCTCGATCGCTCCATGGAAAAAGCGGATTTCGTTCTCGACGCCCTGGAGATTCTCGCGGCGTCCGGCGTAGGTGAGCTTGTCCAGAACGGTGACCTCGTCGCCGTGCTCGCGGACGCGCAATTCCACGAAGGTGGAGCCGATGAAGCCGGCGCCGCCGCAGACCAGGAGCTTCACGCCGCCACCTCGACCCCGGCTAGAAATTCACTCAGCCCCTGGCGCCAGTGCGGCAGTCCGGGAGGGGCATCGTCACGCTCGCTGCGCAGAACGCTGTAGGCCGGGCGGGGCGCGGGCCGGGGAAATTCCTCGGTGGTGCATGGCGAGACCTCGCACTGGACCTGAGCCGCGGCCACGATTTCCCGGGCGAACTCAAACCACGAGCACTCGCCCCCGGCGGCCAGATGGAGCACACCACGGGGCCGAGACCCGGCGGCCAGTTGGACCAACGCGGCGCCCAGGTGGCCGGTGAAGGTCGGGGCTCCGATTTGGTCGGCGACCACGCTCAGTGCGTCGCGCTCGGCGGCCAGCCTGAGGATCGTCTTGGGAAAGCAGGCGCCTCGGCAGCCAAACAGCCAGGACGAGCGGACGATCGTGTGCCGGTCCGGGGCGGCCGCGGCCAGCGCGTATTCCCCCTCCAGCTTGGACCGTCCGTAGCCCGACATGGGAAAGGTCTCATCAGATTCCACATACGGCCGGGTATGCGTTCCGTCAAACACGTAGTCGGTGGAGACATGCACAGTCCAAGCTCCGGCCGCCGCGGCCGCGGCGGCCACATTCCCGGCACCGATGGTGTTGACCGACCGGGCGTCGTCGTACCGATCCTCCGCGCCGTCGACATCCGTCCAGGCCGCGCAGTTGATGACCACCTCGGGTTCAGCTTGGGCAATGGCAGCGCCAATCGCGTCCGGGTCGGTGATGTCGAGATCCGCGCGCGCCAACGCGACCGTCTCGTGGCCGCGGCGTTCCGCGGCGTCGCGCACGTCCTGTCCGAGCATCCCGCCCGCGCCGGTGATCAGCATCCGCATGGCCGCCAAGAAGGGTAGACGGAGGCGCCTGATGGGGCTCAAAGGGTCGGAGAATAAGCCTGTGGAGGCGGCTCGTTTTCGAACCGTTACGCTCTTGTTGGCCTGGACGCTCGCGCCTTTCGCAGGGGCCAGAAGGCGTTTAGATTCACTCATCATCGACGCTCGGATCCGTTTCCTGACCGTTCGACAGTCGGCCGCGCTTGCCGTCGCGGTGCTGGCCGTCGACGCCGTGTTCTTTGGCCTGGACCCCGCCGAAGTCCACCACGTCACCGTCGCGTACCGCGGCCTGCTGCCCCCTGAGACGCGCGTGATATCGGTCATCGTCGGGCTGGCGCTGCTCACGGTGGTCCCACGCCTGCTGCGCGGCACCCGGAAGGCGTTGTCAGTGGCCGGGCTGGGGATCGCCGTACTGGCCGCGCTGAGCGCACTCGAGGATCACTGGGCGGGCATGATCATGCAGATCGTGCTGTGCCTGCTTCTCGTCCGGGCGCGAGAGGCCTTCCCCCTCGGTTGCCGGAACCGGCCGCGCCGCACCGTGGCCCTGGCCGCCCTGGGTGCCTGGGCGGTGGCCTATCTGGCCCTGCGCCTGGCTCCGCTGGTTCATGTCCATCTGGGCCGCCGGATCGCCCCCGTCCTTCACCACGCGGCCAACCCGGGCCATCTGAGTGCCCAATGGCTGTCCGCCATCGAGGTGCTGATCGCGGCCGCGGCACTGATCTCGGTGCTGGCTCTGCGCTCGCTGCTGCGTCCAGAGCCGAGTGATAACCGGCATGCCGAACACGAGTATCGCGCCGCCCGAGCGATCGTCGAGCGCTATGGCCAGGACTCACTCTCGCCGTTCGTGCTGCGCCCCGACAAGGCACTGCAATTCGCCGCCGGTGGAGTTCTCTCCTACCGGGTCATCGGAGGCACGGCGATCGTCTCCTCGGATCCGGTGGCTCCCGAGGGGGCCACCGCTGAGGTGCTGGCCAGCTTCCTTCCCGTTGCCCATTCCCGAGGCTGGCAGGTCGCGCTGTGGGCCGCGTCGGCTCGCCACCTGGACGACTACCGAGCCATGGGGCTGCGGGCCGTGTGCGTCGGCGAGGAGGCGTTCGTGGCCCCGCCGCGCTTCACGCTCGAGGGCCGCAAGGTGCGCAAGCTGCGCCAATCGGTCCACCGCGTGGCCCGGCGCGGCTGGGAGATCACGGTCTGCGAGGGTCGAAGCATTGGGGTGGGCCTTGAGCGGGAGATCGACCAGCTCGGGGAAAAGTGGCGGGCTGATCATCCTCATCTACTCGGCTTCGCCATGGCCATGGGGGCTTACGAGCCCGGTGTGCGCCCCGATGATCTCTATGCCCTCGCCCGTTCCCCGTCCGGCGAGCTCGGAGCGGTCATGCACTTCATAGGCCATTGCGGAAAGCTCTCGCTGGACACGATGTATCGGGTGGGCGAGACGCCCAACGGTCTCAACGAGGCACTGGTCGCCCACACCCTGGAAATCGCGCGTGAGCGTGGCGTGCCCGAGGTGAGCCTCAACTACGCCGGGCTTGCCCACCTGCTCCGCGGTCAGGCCAGCCGCAACCCGATCCGGCGCCTCGGCCAGGCCGTGCTCGTCACCGCGCTGCGTCGCCATTTCCAGATGGACCGGCTGATGCGCTTCAACGAGAAGTTCTCACCCGAATGGCGTCCCCGCTACCTCGTCTACGAGACCCCGGCCGCCCTACCCGGCTCGGTCGTGCGCGTGCTCCAGGCCGAGGGCTACCTCCCCGAGGTGCGAATCCCCTCGCCATCCCGTTCCCGCGCCCCGCTGCCCCGGCCCCTGGCCGGGTCGACGCAGGCGGGGGGCGCAGGCTAAGCAGGAAGCCGGTTATGCGGGGCCTGTGGGCGCGGTTGAGCGTCCTGCTGCTAGCGCTGGCTGTCCTGTTCACCGGCCTTGATGGCGCCTACGGGTACTGGGAGTCCTACTACCAGCACCGCGGCTTCAACCCGGTCCACCTGGTGGCCGGCGCCCACCCGGGCCGGCGGCTGTGGGTCCATTTTTATTCCCCGGCCCTGCACCGCCACTTCGACTACCTGGCCTATCTCCCACCGGGCTATGACCCGGTCCACCACCGTTACCCCGTCTACTACATGCTGCACGGGAGCCCGGGACGTCCCCAGGTCTATACGGGGATCGCCAGCGTGCCCACCCGGATGGACAACCTGATCAGCCGGCACCGGATGGCGCCGATGATCCTGATCTTCCCTGACGGCCGGATCAACGGCAGCACCTACTCGGACACCGAATGGGCCAACACGCGAGCGGGCCGCTACGAGTCCTACGTGCTCGACGTGGTCCGCGACACCGACCAACGGTTCGCGACCCTCGCCCAGCGCGGCGCTCGAGTCATCGCCGGCTTCTCGGCCGGCGCCTACGGGGCGATGAATCTCGCTCTGCGCCACCCCGATGTGTTCGGCAACCTCCAATCCTGGTCGGGCTACTACCGCCAGTCGCGGACCGGCGTCTTCGCGCACGCCACATCCGCCCAGCTGGCCGCCAACAGCCCGCTCGAGGAAGCGCTGCGTCCGTCCCGCCTGCTGCGCGCCAACCCGCTCCGCGCGTTTCTGTTCGTTGGCCGCGACGACAACGCGAGCCCGCTGGAGAAACCCATGGCCGGCGCGCTGGCTCGTGCCGGCTCCCGAGCCACCTACGCGCTCTACAAGGGAGGGCACGACTGGCAGCTGTGGCACGCGCATGTCAACCAGATGCTTGTCCTGGCCTCGTCCGACGCCGTCCTCCCGCTTCCAGCCGGCCCCGGAAGCGCCGTGAACATCACTCCCGGGGTGACACCCCTCCCCAATGGCCGTGGGCGGCGTCGTCATCACCCCATCGCCGACGCCCCGGAACCACACCGGACCGAACGGCCCCATCGGGCCCGCGGGCGATTGCAACTGGCCGCCTTCCACCTCCACCTCCACCTGCGCCGCCCCGGGCGCCTCGGGCTCGGGGTGCTGTTCGGCGGGCTGCTCCTCGCCCTGGCGTCAGCAGCGCTCATCAACCTTGGCTTCCTGTTCCAGCACCGGGGGCTAAGTCGGCGGCCGGAGGCGGGATTGCTGAAAACCCTGCGCGGCGCGTTCCGGAGTCCCGTGTGGTTGGGGGGCCAGGCGCTGGGCTGGACCGGCTTCGGAGCCCAGGTTCTGGCCGTGGCCATCGCACCCCTCGCCCTGGTGCAGGCGTTCGCCGCCGGGGGCCTGGCCCTGTCGGTCCCGCTGGCCGCGCGTCTGTTTGGCCACCGCATCACTCGCCGCCAGCGGGTCGCCGTTCTGCTCATGGCCGCTGGACTGGCCGCCTTGCCTTTTGGCTACGGGGCTGCGCACGACCGTCTGCATGCGGGGACTCTGGCCATCGCCTTGACGGTGATCGCCGCTCTCGCTCTGGTGGCAACCGCGCTTCGCTACCGGGGGGGCGAGCGGTTGCCGCGGGCGCGCTTTACGGGGCCGCAGACGCCGCCATCAAGGCGGTGTCGGTGGATCTCGGCACCGAGGGAGTCACGGCGCTGATCTCGATCTGGACGATTGTGGCCGCGCTCGGCACCTTCGCCGGCTTCCTGGCTTTCCAGTCGGCGCTCGCGCGGGACAGCGCGATCGGCGCAATCTCCCTCATGAACTGCTTCGCGGCACTGGTCGCGTTGGTCTGCGGCCTGACCGCGTTCGGTGAATCATTGGGTTCGGACACCGTCGCGGTAATCGCCCACGTACTCGCGATTGCCCTCGTACTGGCCTGTGTTCCTCAGCTCGCGGCCGCGCAGACCGAGATAGCTGAGGGGGCCGCGACCGCTTCGGACGGGCCGGCCTCGTCCCCGGCCCGCGCGGCCGAGTACGGATCTCCGGGGTAGGGCGCAGGCGAGCGCGAAGACCAGGGCCTCGAGCCACGGGCCGGTACCGGGCGTACGGTGAAGCAGGACGTCGCTGAAGCGGAGGTTGCGGGTCAGAGCGTAGGAGGCCTGGGAGGCGAGCATGAGCAGGGCCAGTGCGATGAGGCCCGCGGCCAGCGCCCGGCGGCCGGGAGACAGGCGGACGGTCGCCACACCAGTCAGGCCACCGGCCAAGATCCAGGCCGCGACCACGGCCGGCAACGGCTCGCTATCGAGGCCGGCCAGCTGAAGCAGGGGCAGTGAATCGCCCACCTTCGGACCGGCGCGCAGCAAGCCGGCATGACGCAGCAGGTACAGCCATCCGAAGCCGGTGAGCAATCCGATCAGGACCGCCAGCAGCACGCCGAACGTGATCAGGACGAACAGCCCCACCGCGGACATCCGCTCCGTCAACAGGACTCTTGTGTTAGTCATGGAAAGCAACCTGGTGAGACACGCGGCGAGCTTACGCCGCTGATGTTTGCTCCGCCTAAGCCACCTCGCCAGGCCCCGCACTTGAGACGAGTCCCTTGTCACAATCGCCGCTATGGACGTGAAACGGTGAAGCGCCGGAGGCTGTGGGCCGGGCTGATGTTCGTCGCCGTGGCCGTGGCCTCCTTTGCCAGCGGCGCCGCCGTCGTGGTGGCCAGCAACGTCCCCGAGCATGCCACCTACTCCCGGGCGGGGGCGCGGACCCTCGCGGTGACGTGCCGTTCCCCGGCTCTGGGCGGGAGCCTGCCGGCGATGGTCTACCTGCCGGCCGGCTACAAGGGAGGGACGGCCCGGTATCCGGTCATCTACTTCCTCCACGGGCTTCCGGCCAATCCGACCTCGTATCAGGCCAACGGCTTCGTGGCCGCCTCTGTGCCCTCCGGTCGCCAAGCGGCAATCGTCGTAGCCCCGCAGGGAGCGCGTTCGGCCAACAGTGACCGCGAGTATCTGGACTGGGGCGCAGCGGAGAACTGGCCGCGCGCCATCTCACACGATCTGACCGCCTGCATCGACCGGCGCTATCGCACCATCGGCCGCCGCGCCGGGCGGGCCCTGGTCGGTCTCTCGGCCGGCGGATACGGCGCCTTCAATGTGGGCCTCCGGGCTCTGAACACCTTCGGGGCGGTCGAGTCGTGGAGCGGCTATTTCGCCGCCACTGATCCCGTCGGTGACAAGGTCCTGGAACTGGGCTCCAAGCAGGCCGACAATGATGCCCGCGCGCCCTCTGGGCCGGGGCTGGCCGCGGCCCTGAAGCACTATCCCTCGCTGCTGGGGTTCTACGTCGGGGATCAGGATTCGCGCTTTTTGACCATGAACCGCCAGTACGACGCGGCGTTGACCGCCAGCCACGTCACGCACGTGTTCAAGGTGTATTCCGGCGGCCATAGCCTGGCCCTGTGGACCGGGCAGGCCGCCCACTGGCTGAGCATGGCCCTGGCCGCCCTGGCCGCCGAGCGCCACGGAAAGGTTCACAGCGCCGCCGGGCTGGAGAGCGGCGTGAGCGGAGGGTCGGGACTTTGAGCCCGGGACGAGGATGAACCTTGCCATCCGCTATCTGATGCAATACCGCTACGACGCTGATGTCGTGGACAACGTCAATGCCCTGCGGGTCAAGCCGCGCGGCAACGGACGCCAGCGCTGCGAGGAGTTCAGCGTCCGTCTCAGCCCCGAGGTCCGCCTGGATCGCCACACCGATCACTTCGGTACCGAGGTGGTGGAGTTCGAGGTTTCGCGCCCTCATTGCCACCTGACCATCGACGTTCGCGCGCGGGTCAGCACCCAGGTCGCGGCCGAGCCGCCGCAGGCCACCTGGGACGCGTTGCGCGAGCCCAGCTACCGAGAGGCGGGGGAAGAGTTTCTCATCCAGACCGACGACGCACCCGAGCATCCGGCGCTGGCCGAGCTGCTGACCATCACGCGGGCGGCGCCGACGCCGCTATCCACGGTGCTGCTGGTCTCAGAGCTGATCCCAGACCGCTTCGAGTACCGGCGCGGCGCCACCGACGTCGACTCGAGGATCGCCGACCTGCTCGAGGCGGGCGCGGGCGTTTGCCAGGATTTTGTGCACCTGGGACTGTGCCTGCTGCGCCACCACGGAATCGCCGCGCGCTACGTGTCGGGCTACCTGTTCGCGGCCGGCGGAGACGATGCCCGCGAGTCAGCGGACCTCGACACCCACGCCTGGCTCGAGGCTTTGCTCCCGGTTGAGGACGGTGGTGATCCCGAGTGGGTCGGGGCCGATCCGACGAACCGCATCCTGGCCGGGGAGAGACACGTCAAGATCGGCCACGGCCGCCACTACGCCGACGTGCCACCGATCAAAGGCGTCTACCGGGGAGCGGCCGCCGCCGAATTCGATGCCCGGGTGACCATGACCCGGCTGCAGCGCATCGACCCGGCCTCGACGCCCGGTCCTGAGCGGGTGTCCGCTGGTGGGAGCCACTAGTCGGTCCACCAGTTCTGAACCATCTCTCCGTCCCCGCCCTCAGGGCGGTCGTTGCCCACGGCGATGAAGGCCAGTCCATCGGGCCCGCTCTCGAACGCTCGCACCACGTGCGGGGCGACGCGGATCAGGTCCCAGGGCTTGACCTCGACGATCTCGTCGGCCAGACGCATCCGGCCCGAGCCCTCAAGGATCAGGTAGGCCTCCTCCTGCTCGCGATGGCTGTGGCCGAAGGGCTGGCGGAAGTTGGGCGCAGCGCGGAAGAAGCTGACCCCCAGGTGCTCTGACTCGATGGCCCGCCGGGCGAATCGAGCCTCCATTCCGGGCATTCGCCCGGCGGCCATGTTCTGGACATCCATCATGTTGGTCAGCGTGTAATCGGACATGTGAAGAAGTCTATTTTTTGCTTGCCGGCGCCGGCGAGACGGTGGTAGCGTCGCAGACATGGGAGAACGAACTGAATACACGCCGGGGACGTTCAGCTGGACTGATCTGTCCACCACCGATCAGGACGCCGCCAAGACCTTCTATTCCGCCGTGTTCGGCTGGGAGTACGAGGACAACCCGGTCGGCGACGACATGGTCTATTCGATGGCCACGCTGTCAGGCAAGAACGTGGCGGCCATCTCTCCGCAGCCCGAGATGCAGCGCGAGGCCGGGGCCCCTCCGGTCTGGAACTCCTACATCACCGTCGAGGACGCCGACGCCAGCCTGGCCAAGGCCCGCGAACTCGGGGCGAGCGTCCACGCCGACGCCTTCGACGTGATGGAGGCCGGCCGAATGGGCGTGGTGCAGGATCCTCAGGGCGCGTACTTCCTGGTCTGGGAGCCCAGGCAGAACATCGGCGCCGGACTGGTCAACGCGCCGGGAGCGCTGTGTTGGAATGAGCTCGGATCCCCGGATCTCGATGCTTCCGCCAAGTTCTACGGCGATCTGTTCGGCTGGAGCACGACACCCATGCAGGGCGAGATGCCCTACCTGGTGATCCAGAATGCCGGCCGCTCCAACGGGGGAATTCGGCCGCCGATGCCGCCCGAGGCGCCTCCGTTCTGGCTGGTCTACTTCGCCACCGATGACCTCGACGGCAGCCTGGCCAAGGTGGGTGAGCAGGGTGGGAGCGTGCTCATGCCCAACACGGACATCGGGATCGCCAGGATCGCCATCGCCCAGGACCCACAGGGCGCTGTATTCGCCCTCTACGCAGGCGACCTCGAGGACTAGTCCAGTGCTTTCGGGTGGCGCGCTGAGCGGCGCGCCACCGTCATACTGCGCCCGGTGCTAACAGGCAGGCTCGTCGTCGCCGCGCTGCTGTGCGCGCTGGTCGCCGGCTGCGGGACCCGGTCCCAGGCGTCGTCCTCGCGTACCGGGCCGCCGTCCAGCCCGGCCAGCTCGGTGCCACCAATCCCGCGTGCTCACCCGCAGGCGATCGAGCCCGTGGCCGGAGCGGCGGCGGCTGCGGCCCAGCCCTCCACAGACCAAGCGGGCGTAAGCGTCGGGCCTCCGAGCCCCTCCCTGCCCCAGCCGGTGAGCGAGACCCAGGTCCGACAGGAGCTGGCTCAGAGCGGGATGACCGCCAGCGCCAGCCAGGCCACCTTGACCGCCAGCGGATTGGCGGTAGCGCCCATCGGCGCCCCCGCCGCCATCCAGGCCGTGATCGCCGCCGGCAACCAGATCGCTCGGCTGCCCTACCACTGGGGCGGCGGACATATGACCTACGAGGACACCGGCTACGACTGTTCGGGGTCGATCAGCTACGTGTTCGCCGCAGCGCATCTGCTCACCCAGACCGTCACCTCGGGCGAGCTCGTCAACTACGGGCAGCCCGGTCCGGGCAAATGGATCACCATCTTCGCCAATGCCGGGCACACCTTCATGATCGTGGCCGGCCTGCGCTTCGACACCGTCGCCCTGGCAGAGACCGGGTCCCGCTGGTCAAACCGTCGCCCGGACGAAAATCTGCGCTCGTTCTCGATCCGCCACCCGCCCGGGCTCTGAGGGTCTGAGCTTCGCCGCGGGGTTCGGGCCGCGGCGCGGGTTCAGGGTTCGGGCCGCGGCGGGGGTTCAGGCCGCGGCGAGGTTCAGGGTTCAGCCGCGGCGGGGGTTCAGGCCGCAGCAGCGGTTCAGGCCGCGGCGGCAAGCTGGTCGTCGAACTCGAGCAGGAGCTCGGTGAAACGGTCCACCGCCTCGACCTGTGGGCAGTGGCCGACCCCCTCGAGCACCTCAAGCCGGGCGTCGGGTACGGCCTCGAGCACCCGTGAGGCGCCCCGGGAGAAGACCAGGCGGTCGCGGTCGCCCCACACGAGCAGGACCGGGACCGAGACCATTTCGAGCCGGAACGGGTCTCGCAGCTCCGGCAGCATGCGATGCGCCGTGTCGAGGTACTGCGCCACTCGCGCGCGCTGGGCATGGTGACTGGTGAACGCGGAGATGACCCCCGGATCGATCGACGCCGGAGCAGCAAAGGCGAGCCGGCGATAGAGGCGAGCCACCGCGGAGCGGAGCACGAAGGCGGGGACGGGCGTGGGCAGGGAGACCAGTGAGCGGAGGATCGGGTCGCGCTGCACCAGGTGCAGAAGACGGCTCATCTCCAGGCCGGCCGGGGCGACCCCAACGACGCCGGCCAGCTCGTCGCCGCGCCGCTCGGCCAGACGCAGCGCGACACAGCCGCCCAACGAGTTGCCCACCGCCAGGACGGGCCGGCGTTCCCGACCGGCGGCGTAGCGAGTCAGCGCGGCAACGAAACGATCCAGCTGCGGAAGGATCAGCGTCGGAGCCAGGCGGTCGGCGGTGCCGAACCCGGGCAGATCAACGGCGATCGCGCGCCGGCCATGGCGTCCCAGTACGGCGAGGGTCTGGCGCCAGGTATCCGCGCTGTCGGCGTAGCCGTGCAGCAGCACGATGGGGGCGCCGTCACCCTCCAGCTCCAGCGCCCGCGTGCGGTAGCCGGCCAGCGTCAGGCGATGCTCGAAGAGGGGCTGAATCACGATGTGATCTGGTCTTCCCTAACCAGGTGACAGTCCATTGTCGTTGATCCTCTGAGGCGGGCAGAAGGCTGGGGCAGGCCCTGGGGACGAGACCGACCCCCACAATCGTGCCCACTTTGCGGCATGTTCAGCCGTCCGGAGGGCACTTTATCTTCGCTGGGCATGCAAGTCCGGGACTTCGCCGATGGCGCCCTCATCGACCAGGTGCTCCTGGTGCGAGGGGCCGACGTGCGCAGCCGCCGAGACGGCTCGGAGATGCTGCGACTGACCCTCGGGGACCGCACCGGGATGGTCACCGGGATCATCACCACCGAGGTGCCGCGTGTCGCCCAGGAATGCCCGGTCGGATATCCCGTGCGCATCCAGGGACGCTTCACCCGCCACGAGCGGTTCGGCCCTCAGATCGAGGTCGAGTCGGTACGGGTTGCCGATGAGCACGAGTTCGACCCGGCGGAGTTGATGGACAGCCCGTTGCGCTCCGCCGCTCAGATGGAAGCTGATCTGCGCGAGCTGGTGTCCACGATCCAGGATCACCATCTCCAGCGGCTCCTCGCGCTGCTCCTCGGAGAGGGGTCCCCCACCTGGGCTCTGTACCGCTCGGCCCCCGCCGCGAAGCGCTACCACCAGGCCTACCGCCATGGCCTGCTTGAGCACAGCCTCGGAGTGGCTCAGGCGGTCAGTGCCATATCCGCCACCTTTCCCGGCCTCGACCGCGAGGTCGCCGTCACCGGCGCGCTGCTCCACGACATCGGCAAGCTCGAGGCCTACGAGATGCAGGGCGACGCCATCGAGATGGCCGATGAGGGCCGCCTATTCGGCGAGATCGCCCTGGGCTACTACCGCGTGCGCCGGGCCATCGAGGAGCTCGACGGCTTCCCGCCGGACACGGCCCGCGCGGTGCTGCACATCATTCTCAGCCACCACGGCTCGCTCGAGCACGGCAGTCCGGTCATCCCCTGCACCCGTGAGGCCACCCTGGTGCACATGATCGACAACCTGGGCGGTCGGCTGGGTAGCTTCGACCGCCTCGAGAAGGGCCTCGCCTCGGGCTCTGAATGGTCGGTGTTCGACAAGGGCATCGGCGGGGGCGCCTACTTCGCCGGCGCACCGTCGATCCAGCGCCGCGCCGCTTAGGGCACTCCAGAACGCGCCCCGGGTTGGGACGCGCGGCTTGCACGGGCCGCAGCGCATTGCCCAGGGTTTCAGGCGCGGGCCGGCCCGTCCGTGACCTCCCTTCCCGTCCGTGACCTCCCTTCCCAAGCTTGTCTTTCACATCCCGCGCGCACGGGGACAAAAGACCGCCGAGGCGGGCGAAGCAGCATGCAGAACTGGGAAAACTCGGCACGGCCGCCCGAATTTTCCGAAAACGTGGGGCTCAGACTGCTTTCTTGGGAAAAGTTGCGGCGAGTCCGCGAGTTTTCCCAAAAATGCAGGCCGGCGAGCAGGCAAACCGGGGCAAATCGAGGTCCCCCTGAACTGCGGGCGGGTCCAGAGCCCTCGCAAGCCCGCAAACCCCCCGTAACGAATTCGGGTCCCCCCGATCCAATTCTGCGCAAATTGCGCAGGGCGGGACAAAGACCAGTTCCCGGCCCGCGGTCCGCGACTAGAGTTCAGGCCGGATGGCGAAGGACACTGAGAAGCTGATCCGGCAGCTGTCGCTGATCTCGTATCTGATGGCTGAGCGCCGCCCGGTGACAGCTCCGGAGATCCGGCGCGACGTTGAGGGTTACAGCGTTATGAACGAGGACGCATTCGCGCGCCGGTTCTACGCTGACCGCTCCGAGCTCGAGGCCCTGGGCATCGCTCTGGCGGTGGAGAAGCCCGTCGACGGTCTGGTCGAGCAGGAGAACTATTCGCTGCCGCCGGAGAACTTCCACCTGCCGCCGATCGCCTTCAGCGACAAGGAGCTGGCCGCGCTGCGGACCGCGCTACAGCTGCTGGACGGGGAGTTCGCCTACGCCGAGCCCCTGCGCCTGGCCCTCCAGCAGATCTCCTGGGGGCGCCCGAGCCCACTGGTCGCCCCCGAGCAGAGCATGGTCGCGCTGGGCATCACTGGGTCCGCGGGCGGCCATGATGTCTCCCAGCGGCTGGCCAAGATAGAGACGGCAATCTTCCGCCGCAAAACCATCGTTTTCGACTACCACACGATGGAGCGCGACGAGCTCGGTTCACGACGCGTGGATCCCTACCAGCTGCTCTATCAGGGGGGTCAGTTCTACGTCGTGGGGCGATCGCACGAGCGCAGCGCGATCCGCGTCTTCCGGCTCTCCCGCATCCGGGGCAAGGTCGGTTACGCCACCAAGGCTGAGCACGATTTTCAGCGCCCGGCCAACTTCGACCCCCGCGCCTACGCCAACCGCATCGATTGGCAGTTCGGCGAGCCGGTCGGCACCGCCGAGGTGTGGATCGGCCAGCGCATCGCCTGGCAGATCGAGCGCCACTTCGGTCGCTACGGCGAGATGCAGGCCGCCGGCGACGACGCCGATCCCGGTGACCGGCTGTTCGCCACCCAATACGCCAACGCCCGCCAGCTCATCGCCTGGGTGCTCGGTCTGGGCGAGAACGCCCGCATCGTCGGACCACCCGAGCTGCTGGCCGAGCTACGGGAGCGGGTCAGCGTGCTGATCGAGCGCCACTCCGGAGACGCGCAGATCACCGAGCTGGCCGCCGGACCGGGCTCCGAGGCCGCCGGACCAGGACCCGAGACCGCCGGACCAGGACCCGAGACCGCCGGACCAGGTCCCGAGGCCGACGGTGCGGGCGCTGGGGGCGTCACCTCCGGGCGACATGAGCGGGACGGGTCCGACCAGGAGGAGCGCAACGGAAGCCGGCCCGACGCGGCCATCCGTCCCGAGCGCTTCGCCCGGCTGGTCACCCTGGCCAGCATCCTGATCGATGCCGGACGCGCGGGCCGCCTGCTCAGCGCCAAGGAGATCTGTGCCGCGCTGAAGATCTCCGAACAGGAACTTCGCGAGGACATCTCGGTGCTGAACGTGGTCAACTTCGGGGCCGGCACCTACGTCCTCTACGCCGAGATCCACCCCGACGGAACGATCGAGGTTGACCCGGAGCCCTACGGTGACTCCTTCGCCCGGCCGGCACGGCTGCTGCCGGTGGAGGCCAAGGCCCTGGTGGCGGCCATCGACCTGATCGGTGAGCACATCCCGGAGGGCTCGCTGTCCTCGGTACGGGAGAAGATCGTGACGGCGCTGGGCGAGGACCCGGTGCATGAGGGGCTTCAGTTCTCCACCGCCGGAGGCGATGACACCGAGATCGCTGCCAAGGCCTCGCGAGCCATTTCCACCCGCCGGCTGCTCTCGTTCGAGTACTACAAGGAGAACGAGGACGAGTTCTCCACCCGCCTGGTCGAGCCCTACGCGCTGATCAATGGCCGGGAGGGCTGGTACCTGGCCAGTTTCGATCCCACGCGAGACAGCGTTCGTCATTTTCGTCTGGACCGGATCAAGTCGGCCACGGTCACCGATCAGGGCTTCGAGGCCCGCGCCGACGTGGACCCGGCCCGGGACGTGGACGGCTGGCCCCGGACCGGAGAGGTGCCCGCCTCGCGCCGGGCGCGGGTCTGGGTCTCTCCCGAGCGGGCGCGCTGGGCCCGGGAGGAGCGCGGAGCGAGCGGCGAGCTGGAGGATGGCTCGGTGATCGTCGAACTCGGATTCGCCGGGGTCGACTGGCTGGTCCGGGAGACGCTCAAGGAAGCCGGCGACGCTGTCGTGCTGGAGCCTGAGGACGCCCGCGCCGCCGTGCGCGCCGCCGCCGAAGCGATCGGCGCCGGCTCAGCGTTGCTGTCTCGCTGAGCCGCCGTCGTCCCTCCCGCTAGCCTCCCGCGCGTCATGCCAGAGCTCAAGGGACTGATCCTCTCCGGGGGTAAGGGCACGCGCCTGCGTCCGATCACCCACACCAGCGCCAAGCAGCTGGTGCCGGTGGCCAACAAGCCGGTGCTGTTCTACGCCATCCAGGCGATGGCCGACGCAGGGATAACCGAGGTGGGGATCATCATCGCTCCCGAGACCGGCGGGGAGATCCGCATGGCGGCCGGCGACGGCGAGCGCTTCGGCGTCAAGCTGACCTACATCGTCCAGGACGAGCCGGCCGGACTGGCCCACGCCGTGCTCACCGCTGAGCCCTTTCTCGGCGACTCGCCATTTGTGATGTACCTGGGGGACAACCTGCTTCAGGGCGGGATTCAGGATCTGGTCGCGGCCTTCCGCGCCGGCGAGCCCGACGCTCTGATCCTGCTCACCCGCGTTCTCGACCCCGAGCACTACGGGGTGGCGGAGCTCCGAGACGGAGCGGTCATCCGCCTGGTCGAGAAGCCCTCTGAGCCCAAGACGGATCTGGCTCTGGTCGGCGTGTACATGTTCACCGCCGGCATCCACGACGCGGCCCGGGCAATCAAGCCCTCCGGCCGGGGCGAGCTGGAGATCACCGACGCGATCCAGCATCTGGTCGATCGGGGGCTTCGGGTCGAGCCCCACATCGTCGAGGGCTGGTGGAAGGACACCGGCCGGCTCGAGGACATGCTGGCCGCCAACCGGCTCGTGCTGGAGACGGTGGAGCGGCGGGTCGAGGGCGAGCTGATCGATTCGCAGATCGACGGCCGCGTGGTGGTGGAGGCCGGTGCCCGCCTCGAGCGCTCAGCCGTCCGAGGTCCGGCAGTGATCGGCGCCGGCAGCCAGCTCACCGACTGCTATATCGGGCCCTACACCGCCATCGGGGAGAACTGCGTGATCGAGGGGGCCGAGGTCGAGCACTCGATCCTGCTCAGCGGCTGCCAGGTCAGTCACCTGGAAGGGCGGATGGAGTCATCGCTACTGGGTCGCAACGTGAAGATCAGCCGCGACGAGCGCCAGCCGCGGGCCTACCGCTTCCTGGTTGGCGACAACTCCGAGATCGCGATTCTCTAGAGGGTCTTGCCCGAGAGTGGGAGCCTCTAAAGGGGCTTCTCGCCCCAGAACGAGGCCACCGGATTGGCGTTGAAGTTCTCCACTGACTGGTAGCCCTCGGATTCGTACAGATGCTGGGCCCCGTTTTGCCGCGGTCCCGTATCCAGGCGGGCGAGCTCATAACCCAGCCCTCGTGCCCGGTCCTCGAGTTCGTGCAGGAGCCGCCGGGCCACCCCGCGGCCGCGCTGCGCGGGCACGACGTACATCCGCTTGATCTCGCAGGCCCGGGCATCCAGGCGCTTGACCCCGCCGCAGCACACGGGCTCGCCGGCCACGCTGCCGACGATGAAGGCGCCGCCGGGCGGACTGAGCTCGGCCTGGCCGGCCCGGGGCATCTGCTCGCCGTCCAGCTCGAGGCCTTCGTATACGATCGCCATCTCTTGGCGCATGGCGCCGACGAGGATCTGACCCGGCCCGCGGTCCACCCGCGCATCGGCAAACTCGAGTTCACGCCAGGGCGAGGGCAACGAGCCGGTCACGTCAGGGCGCGCAGCTCGCTCAGCTCGGCACGCAGACGATCGACCTCAGCCTCCAGCGCCGCCACGCGCGCCTCGAGCCGACCGGCCGCCGGGGGCGAGGGTGAGGGCAGTACCGGGGGCGCCGGGGGTCCCGTGGCCGTGGCGCTGGCGCCAGCCGAGCTCGGAGAGCCGGAGACCGGCGCGCCCTGGGCGTCCGGGGCCATCCGGCCGTCCTCCGACGCGCCTCCCAGCAAGTGCTCGAAGCGGTCCTCCTTCTGGCCCGGGCGGCGGGCCAGGCGGCGCACGTAGCCCCGCTCGCCCAGCTCGCCCAGGATCCGCTCAACGTCGGCCAGGGAGCCGAGGGGCGCCATTCGCTCGCTGCGCGACTTCAGCTCACCCGGCGTCTGGGCCCCGCGCAGCAACAGGACACCTAGCAGGGCCAGGGGTTCGCGCTCGAGGCCCAGAGCCTCCTCGGCCAAATGGCGGTACTTGACCGCCCGAGAGCCGTGGTAGCTGGCCAGGCGGGCCAGGCCGTAGCGGGACAGACGCTGAGCCGCGTCGCGAACGGTGTCTTCGTCATAGCCCGTGACCGGATCGCGATTGGTCGACTGGTTGCAGGCCAGGCGCAGCGCGTTGAGCGAGAGCGGGTACTGCTCCGGCGTCGTCCAGCGCTTCTCGATCAAGCATCCGAGCACCCGCTGCTCGGGGGCGGTGAGCTGACCAAAGTGCACGGCGGCGAGGATACGCCAGCCGGCGCCGGCCCCAAACCGGGATTGCCTCGCGTGGGCGCCCGACGAAGGTGGCAACGCGAACTAGACCTTGGTGGCATGAGCACGAGGGCCGTAAAGCCGTCACTCCTCATATGCGCGTAAGCACAAGGCTGGCGCAGCTGGCAATCCTGGCCGCGACGCTGAGCGCCGCTGGTTGTGGCGCCGGCGCAGCCACGCCCTCCCACCAGGTCACAGTTTCCATCAGCGCCCCCACCAACGGGGCGACCGTGGGCGTGCACAAGGTCACGATCACCGGAATCGTCACTCCAGCCGGAGCGCAGGTGGCCATAAATGGCCAGCCGGCACGGGTCACCGGAAGCAGCTTCACGGGATCCCTGTACGTCTCGACGCCAAATCAGAAGATCGTCGTCAGTGGGGCAGCCCACGGCTATCTCGCTACCCAGGCGAGCACGACGATCAGCTACAGCCCCAACGTGGCCGCGCAACTCGTCGCCAGCGCGCCCAGCCCGGCCAAGCCGGCACCGACCCCGGTGTCAAACACGAGCGCCACCGTGAGCGCGCTCACCTCAGCCTTTGGGCTGCCCACGGGAATCAGCCAGCCCGGCCCGGCAAAGCCCACGGGGGGACCAAGCTCTCAGCCTTCATCGTCGACGCCGACCGGTGGTTCGGGCACGAATGCGCCCAGCGCTCCGACCTCGGGCGGCGCGCCGTCGGGCAGCAGCGGGAGCACCACTCCGGCGCCGCCCACTCCCGCCCAGATCGCTGCTGCCATCCGTCAAGCGTGGGTTCATGGCTGTGTCACGGTCAAGGCCGGCCAGGACATCGTGCCCTACTGCACCTGCACCTACAACCATCTCGCCGGACAGCTGCAGACCCAAGCCGCGGCAGATCACCTCCTGAACGAGCTGAAGCCCTACCTGAAGACCGGCGACTTCAGCAAGCTGCCCAAGATTGTTCAGAACGCGGTCAACGCCTGCATCAGCAAGCTGCCTCCGCTGGATCCCGTCACCGGAACTCCCGTGGTGAGAAGGCTGCCCGGCGTCCAGCACGGAGCGGCGCCTGCCCCCAGCCAGCCAACGCAGACCACCCCCCCGGCACCCGCCCCGGCCCCGGTTCCGCCGACTTCGGCGTCCGCCGCGCCTCCGGCGGCCCCCGGCGCGGCAACTTCAGGCCTGCCCCAGCTCAGCCGCTCACCGTTCCAGAAACTCGGCAACGCGGTCTCGGTCAAGCGCCCAGCGGCCACCACGCCAGCTGATTCGGGTCCCGTCGGCCAGACGCACGGCGGCGCGGCCCAGGGCCGGCTCGCCCCACAGAGTGGCCACCAGTGGATGCATCGCCTCAGCGTCGTCGCCCAGGCCCTGGGCTACGCAGTCCGCTGGGTAGGTAACCACGATGGATCCGGCGCGTACCCATACGGGTATCGCGTGCAGCGGCGCCTCTACCACCATTTCCGCGCCGCCTTCCACCTCGCGGCCTGACCAGGTCTCGATCCAGCGCCCCCGGGGCAGCACGACCTCCCTTTCCCGGGCGCCCTCATCGAGAACTGGCGCGATCCATAACGAGGGGCCGTAGCCGTATGCGTCGGTGATTGACCACCCCCGGGCGTCTCCCGGATCAAGCAGACAGAGCGGGCGGATGATGGGCAAGCCGGTGCGGGCCGCCGTGCGCGCGGCCATCCGCACGTACGGCACGAGTTGCTCGTGCAGGAGCGCATAGGCCCGGTAGAGGTCCAGCACGCGCTCGCTGTAGTGCCAGGGCTCCTGGGGCATACGAGCGTGAGCGTGCATCAGCGGGGTGAAGCAGCCGAACTGCAACCAGCGGATGAGCAGCTCGGGCGGGCAGCGCTCCACCAGCCGATGGCCGAGATAGCCCCCGATGTCGTGAGAGAAGTTCGAGAATCCGCTGCACGCGGCGCTGAGCGAGGCCACCACCAGCGCCCGCAGCGACCAGAAGTCAGACGCCTGATCGCCACCCCAGATCAGGCCCGTGGCCTGCTGACCTGTCCAGCCGCTGCGCCCGAACAGGACCCCGCGCCCCGGATGGACCTCATCCAGGGCTCGCTGCAAGCAGTCGCGATGCAGGCCACCAAGGGCCCACGCCGCCTCGGCGCCCGTCCGTCCGTCGTCCAGCCGGGCGTGATCGGGGATGTAGAACCCGTCGCCATCATCGGCCTTGATGCCCTCCACCCCGAGCTCGAGGACGCGTTTGGCTGATTCTCGCCACCACTGTTCAGCCGCCAGGCTGGTCAAATCGATCGGCGAGCCCGTGCCCATCCACCAGTGCGCTACGTGAGGCTCGCCGTCCGGGCCACCGACGAAGTGCCCGGCTGCTGCCGCCGGCCCGTAGTTGGGCGCGGGAAGTGCGTGGAGCCGCTCAGAGGCGAGTTGAGGCGGGATCTGGCCATCGCGTGAGTCGAGGTTGACCCACGGGGTCACCCAGACCACGATCCGGACATCGTCGGCGCGCAGCCGGGCGATCATCCCGGGCGCATCGGGGAACTGGTAGGGGTTGAACTCCCAGGTGTTGTACTGCGTGGCCCAGGGGGAGTCGATCACGATTGCGTCCAGGGGGAGGCGGTGGCGACGGAACCCCTCGTAGTCGTCCAGGACGTCTTCCTGGTGCTCGTGAACGTCGCGGCTCTTCCAGAACCCGTAGCCCCATTCCGGCAGCAGGGCGGGAAACCCGGTCAGACGGCAGAGCTGGCGCAGCCGAGCCACCGGGGTGGCGGCGCACATGAAGGTGAGCCGCAGCGGACCGGCATGGGCCCGGGTGGAAACGCTGATCCGCTCGCCGGCCATGTCGAAGCGGGTCCCGTTGGCGTCGGTCTCACACCACACCGCATAGCCGCGACTCGAGTTCAGCCACGGTAGCGGCGCACAGTCACCCTGGGGAATCCCGCCCTCGGAGAGCATCTCGGGGGGACAATCGGGGCCGGTGTAGTGACGGTCGGCCCCCAGCTGCACGTCGCGCCCGGCCTGGTCGAGACTGGTCCCGTGGCGCAGGCCGAGGCCCACCAGCCGCTCGCCCGATCGGCGATCCCAGTTGGCACCCAGGCGTAGCGGCTCGCCCTCGGCGTGGAACTCCAACTGCATCCGCTGGCCGGCCACGAGCTCCAGCCGGACCTGCGCGCGCCGTCCGCCGTGAAGCCCGAATCGCAGCGCTACGCCCCGCGGGTCCTGGGCCACGACCTCGGCATGCAACGCCGGCTCGGCCGGAGCCCTGTCCTCACGAGCCAGAACCCCCTCGGTGAACTGCAGGAACTGATCCCGCGCCAGCCCGTCCGCCGCCCACAGGCCGCCGTTGCGGATCAGCCTCCGCCCCCGGCGCCGCAAGGTGAATGAGAACGGGCGCAGGTTGATCTCAAGGTGGAGATCTCCGTGCTGGAGCTCGACCTGGTCGCTGACGGCGTCAGAGAGCACCCGCGAATGGTTCTCGCTCCGGCCACAGCCCCATGCCGGCGTTCACCGGATGGTCACAGGAACGCAGCGCCTTCTTCACGGGTCTTGACCCTCGCGCGCGAATGCTATGGCCATGAACGAACACAGCCGCGCCGACATGCACGTGCACTCGACGGCCTCCGCGCTGTCGAAGCTGGGGATTCAGCGCTCACTGTCACTTCCGGAGTGCGCCACGCCTCCGGAGGAGGTCTACGCCCTGGCCAAGCGACAGGGCATGGATTTCGTGACCATCACCGACCACGACACGATCGCCGGAGCCCAGGCGATCGCACATTATCCAGACACGTTCATATCCGAAGAGCTGACCGTGGGGTTCCGGGGTGAGGCCCAGGCCGTGCACGTGCTCTGCTACGGCATCAGTCCCGACGACCACGACTGGCTTCAAGCCCACAACGACAACGTCGAAGCGTGTGCTGATTACCTGCACGCCAGCGGCATCGCGGTCGCGCTGGCCCATCCGTTCTACGCCGTGGGCGCTCCCCTGACCGCCCGCCATCGTCGTCGCCTGGCCGAGCTGTTCCCGATCTGGGAGACGCGCAACGGCTCGCGGGCCAAAGAACTCAACCTGCCGGCGTTCGTGTACATCGAGACCCACGGGGGCACCGCCATCGGCGGTTCCGATGACCACGCCGGAATCGATATCGGCCGGACATTCACCGAGACTCCGCCGGCGGCCACGCCGGCCGAATTCCTGGCCCATGTCCGTGCCGGCCGTGCCGACGCGCACGGCGCTCAGGGCAGCGCCGCCAAGTGGACCCACGCGGCGATGGCGCTGGCTGTCCGTTCACTGGGCGACGAGGAGACGACGGAGCGTCCCAACCCCGCCGCGGTCCTGAAGATCGTCGAGCGAGTGATGCGCGAGGGCGACGTGCGCAGCGGCTCGGTCGGAGCGGACCTGGGGCCGCAGGACGCCCGAGCCCTGCTCCGCGCCTGGCTCGAGGGCATGGAGCTTCGCTTCGACGAGCGCCGGCTGCTCGAGCTGCTTCAGAACGGGGAGCTGGCTCATCCTGACCTGTTCCGCCGGGCTCGCCGGATCCACGAGCGCAAGCTCGCCGCCGCGGTGGACCAGGTGGTCGAGCAGGCCAACACCGGCACGATCGACTTCGGGCAGGCGCAGCGCACTGTGTTCGACGCCTGCCTGCCGGCGATCCCCTACGCCGCGGCCACCGCCTTCCTCGGCCGCGAGAAGCACAAGCTGACCCATAGCGAGGGTGACCGTCCGCGCGTGGCCCTGGTGGCCGACGGCCTGGGCGGGATGCACGGGGTCACGCACACGATCCAGCAGATCCGGGAGCGGGGCGTGCCCGGCTACGAGGTCGAGGTGATTGGCACCGACGCCGACGTCGATCGCCGCCTCAGCGCGGTGGCCGAGGTGGACATCCCCTTTTACCGCGGACTGCCCATCGGGGTGCCAACCATCCCGGCCCTGGTCGAGGCTCTGGCCGACGGCCGCTACGACCTCGTCCATCTCTGCTCGCCGGGCCCGGCTGGGATCGGCGCCTGGCTGCTGGCCCGGGTGCTCGAGCTGCCGGTCGTCGGCAGCTACCACACCGAGCTGGGCGCCTACACGGGCTTGCGCACGGGACAGGCTCAGCTCGAGGCCCTCGCGGGAGTCGCCCTGAGTGTTTTCTATGGCTCCTGCGACGTGGTTCTCTCGCCCAGCCCGGCCTCCGACGCGCGGCTCGGGGAGCTCGGCATCGATCCGCGCCGAGTGGCCCGCTGGGACCGCGGCGTCGATTTGGCTCGCTTCGATCCGGGGCTTCGCAGCCCCGGCGCCTTCCCCGGTGAAATCAACGTCCTCTACGTCGGCCGCCTGACCAAGGAGAAGGGCGTCGACCTCCTGGCCGATTCGTTCCTCGCCGCTCGTCAGCAGGATCCTCGCCTGCATCTGGTGCTGGCCGGAGGCGGACCGGAGAGCGAGGCCCTGCAGGAGCGGCTGGGCGACCACGGCACGTTCCTGGGCTGGCTCTCCGGGCAGGAGCTGGCCCGAGCCTACGCCAGCGCTGATCTCTTCCTGTTCGCCAGCCGGACCGACACCTTCGGCCAGGTCATCCTTGAGGCTCAGGCCAGCGGCTTGCCCGTGGTGGCGGTTGGCGAGGGTGGTCCGACCTCATTGATCACCTCCGGCGAGACCGGGCTTCTGGCCGCGGCCGACGCCGAGGCCCTGGCCAGTGCCGTCCTCGCCCTGGCCCGCACGCCGCTGTTGTGCGAACGTCTGCGCAAGAGTGCCCTGGCCACGGTGCGCGAGCGCACCTGGGAGCGCTCGCTCGAGCGGCTGGCCTCCGGCTACCGTTCCGCCCTGCTGCGCGTGCCCGCCTCGCGGCAGGCCCGCGACGTGGCCTGAGCCGCCATCCCGACACGCGATCCGCAGGCCCGCGACCTGGCCTGAGCCGCCGCCCAACAACCCGACCGGCCAGGATCACCCGCCTTCCCGGCGAATCCCTAAGGATGCGCACCAGCCGGATGGAGTCGTTCTCCGACGCGGTCATCGCCGTGGCCATCACGCTGCTGGTGCTGGGCCTGCATGTTCCCAGCCCGGGGGACCATCCGGGTCAGAGCCTGCTCTACGCCCTGGGCCAGGAGTGGCCGTCGTATGCGGCCTACGTGACCTCCTTCATCACCATCGGCATCATCTGGATCAACCATCACGCGATGATCGACCGGCTGGCGCAGAGCGACCGCGGCATTCTGGTCATGAACCTGGTGCTGCTCATGACCATCGGGATCCTGCCCTTCGCCACCAGTCTCATGGCCACCTACCTCCGCGCGTCTTCGGGCCAGACACTGGCTGCGGCGATCTACGGAGGTTCGCTGCTGCTGATGTCGCTGAGCTTCGCCGCCCTGAACCGGGCGATCCTGCTGAATAAAGCCCACCTGATCGGCGAACCGCTGAGCCTGGAGCAACGCCGAGCCGTCCTCAAGCGCTCGGTCATCGGGCTGGTCCCGTACACCGCGGCCACAGCCCTGGCCCTGGTTTCCCCGTACATAACCCTGGCCATCTGCGCGGTGGTGGCGGCCTACTACGCCCACCCGGCGGCTTCCGGGGGCCAGGTCGCGGCGTAGCATCAGCCCTTGTGGCCAGCACCGCCCGGACCACCCGGACCGCCAGGAGCGCCAACGCCGCCAACGCCGAACGCGAGCTCCGGGCGCTCCTCGGCCCGCATTCGGTCCGCCCTGGTGACACGCGCGAGTACCTGAGTGACGCCACCGAAAGCCGGGCCATAAGCGGCCGGGCCGACGCCATCGCGCTGCCCGAGACTCCGGCCCAGGTCGCCGCGGTCCTGAGCTGGTGCTACGAGCATGACGTCCCGCTTGTCGCCCGCGGTGGTGGAACCGGGTTCGCTGCCGGCGCGGTACCGGACGGCGGCGTAGTCCTCAGCGTGGAGCGCATGCGCACGGTGCGCGAACTGCGCCCCGAGCTGTGGCGGACCTGCGTCGAGGCCGGCCTGAGAACCGCCGACCTGGCTCGGCGGGCCCGGGAGAGCGGCCTGTATTACCCGCCCGACCCGGGCGCGGCCGAGCAGTCGCAGATCGGCGGGAACATCGCCACCAACGCGGGCGGCCCGCACACATTCAAGTACGGCGTCACCGGGACTTGGGTGACCGGCCTCGAGGTGGTCATCGCGCCCGGAGAGGTGATCACGATCGGGGGTGCGCTCCGCAAGGACGTCGCCGGCTATGACCTGCGCTCGCTGCTGATCGGCTCCGAGGGCACCCTCGGTGTGATCACCGCGGCCTGGTTCAAGCTGATTCCCGCGCCCGAGACCCAGCTCCCCGTGGTCGCCTTTTACCCGAGTGTCGAGGCCGGCGGGGAGGCTCTGGCGGCCACGCTCGGCTCCGGCGTGATTCCGGCCGCGCTCGAGTTTCTCGACGCCGGCGCCCTGGCCGCCGCGCTGGCCTCGTTCCCCGAGGCGGCTCCGCCGGCACCGGCCTTCGCCCTGATCGCCGAGGCCGACGGCTCTCCGGCCGAGGCCGAGCGTGTGCGGGCCGAAATCGCAGAAGCGCTCTCGGAGGGCGCCACCGCGGTTCATGGCCCGACGGATCGAGAAGGGATTGCCGCCCTGTGGCGCTGGCGCGGCGCTGTCTCCACCGCCGTCACCAGCCAGCGTGGCGGCAAGCTCTCAGAAGACATCGTGGTGCCGGTGGAGCGGCTGATCGAGGCCATCATCGCCACGCAGGAGATCGGATGCCGTCACGATCTGCCCGCCTGTAGCTGGGGCCACGCCGGCGATGGGAACCTCCACTCCACCTTCATGATCGATCGCTCAGACCCGGGTGAGCTGGAGCGAGCCGAGCGGGCCGCCGGGGAGCTTTTTGACCTGGCTCGTGCGTTGGACGGCTCGGCGTCCGGGGAGCACGGCCTCGGCCTGGTCAAGGCAGGAGCGCTCGAGGGCCAGTGGTCCTTGCCGGCGCTGCGCCTGCACGAGTCCGTAAAGCGCCTGTTCGACCCCAAGAACCTGCTCAACCCGGGCAAGAAGACCGCCCGCCCGCGGACGCCAGACGTGGCTTAGGAAGCGAAGGCCGCCGCGGCCCGGGCCCGCTCGCGGCCCTGGGGCAGGACCCGCTTGTTCAGGTCGTACTGGTAGACGTAGAAGTCGAGCTCCATCTTGTGGCGAGGCCGGTCGGTCCAGGCGCCATGGCGGCGAGCGTCGGCCCGGATCTCCGCCTCCATCTCGGCGGGGCTGGGCGGCGCCCAATCGCCGGCCAGCCACCGGGCGGCCAGCTTGGCCTGGGCCTCGGCAAACGGGAAGATCGTGGGGATGGCCTGGGCGAAGCCGATGAAGGCCAGATTCTCGACTCCGGGCTTGAACATCCGCTTGTAGAGGGGCAGATCGTTGCCCGGGGCCGAGATGAAATCCGGGTCGAAGAACGGAAAGCTGATCCGGTAGCCGGTGGCGTAAACGATCGCGTCAGCGGTCTCGACGCTCCCGTCGGCGAAGCGCACCTGATCGCCGTCCAGGGCCGCGATGTCGGGCTTGGCCATCGCGTCGCCTGACCCCAGCCGCAGCAACAGCTCACTGGACACGGTCGGGTGGGCCTCGAGGAAGCGGTGGTTGGGCGTGGGCAACCCGAAGCTCTCCATCTTGCCCGAGACGATTCGGGGCAGCAGCTGAGCCAGCCGGCGTTGAAGGCCGAGCGGTAGCCGCGGATTGGTCTTGAACACCTGGTCCACCGGCCGGCCGAAGGCGTACTTGGGCATCACCCAAGCGCCGCTGCGGGTGGACAGGAAGACGCGCTCGGCCACGCCCTTGCGCGAGAGCTCGGACACGATGTCCACGCCGCTGTTGCCGATGCCGACCACGACCACGCGCTTGCCACGCAGATCGAGCGGCTCGGTGGGATCGATGTAGTGGTGGGAGTGGATCGTCTCGCCGGAGAACGAGCCGGGGAACTCGGGCAGCAGGGGATCCCAGTGGTGCCCGTTGCAGACCAGCAGGGACGCGAAGTGGTGAGTCTCCCCGTCGCTGGTGCGGATCCGCCAGCCACCCTCCGGGTCGGGCTCGGCATGCTCCACAGCGGTCTGGAAGCGGATGTGGTCGCGCAGCCCGAAGCGCTCGGCGAACTCGAGCAGGAAGCGGTGGATCTCCGTGTGGTGCGGGAAGTCGGGGTAGCGCTCATCGAGCGGGAAGTCGTTGAAGCTGATCGCCGTCTTCGAAGTGTCGATGTGCAGCGAGCGGTAGGCCGAGGAGCGCCCGTTGGGATTGCGGAAATACCAGTTCCCGCCCACGTCGTCGCTGGCCTCGAAGCAGGTGTAGGGCACGCCCCAGTCCCCGAGCGCCTTGCCGGCGCACAGGCCACTGACCCCGGCGCCGATCACGCACACCCGAGCCGTACGGTCGTTCATGGGCTGCATCCTACGTTCTGACCGCGGGCGGCGCTGCCGAGGCCCGAGCACAGGGGGGTCCGGTCGCGATTATGCGAATAACGCATAATCGCGACCCCCGGGGAGCCCCGGGGCATCAGACAGACGACGGACCCGACCGCGACCCCGAAGACTTCGAAGACCCCGAAGACCCCGAAGACTTCGACGACTTCGACGACTTCGACGACCCCACCGGACCCGCAGCCAGCAACCCGTAGGCATCGGGCCGGCGCGTGCGCAGGAACGGGAACAACTCCAGCCAGTCGCGGCGCTGATCCAGGTCGAGATCGGCGACCAGCACGGCCGGCTCATCCCGGGGGCCTGGACGAGCACTCGCCCGTAGGGGTCGGAGATGAAGCTCGAGCCGTAGAAGGTCAGCGGCGGTTCGACGCCGATCCGGTTCACGGCAACCATGAACGTGCCGTTGGCGATTCCTGCCCCCACGATCACCTGCTGCCATAGCGGCTGGGTATCGAAGTCGGGGTGATCGGGCTCGGAGCCGATCGCCGTCGGGTAGATGAGCACCTCCGCGCCTTCGAGAGAATATGCACGAGCCAACTCCGGGAACCACTGGTCCCAACAGGTCGGGCAGCCCAGCTGCACATCGCCGCCGTCAGTGGGCAGGACGGTCAGCGGGAAAGCATCCTCGCCCGCGGGACCGGGGCGGAAGTAGTGGTCCTCGTAGTAGCCGGCGGTGATCGGGATGTGGAGCTTACGGGTGCGTGAGAGCAGCTGCCCGTCGGGAGCCAGCACGACCGCGGTGTTGTAGCCGAGCCCGTCCGGGCCCTCGGGCCCATCGGCCCGCTCAAACAGCGAGGCGTGCACGTGCACCCGGTCGACGCCGCCATCCGCCGGGCGAACTGCACCGTGGGGCCGGTTTCCAGGTCTTCGGGTTCGGCCCCGGCGGCCTGCGGGCCGTCGGGGGTGATGGCGAAGTACGGCGACAGCGTGAGCTCTTGCAGGCAGACGATCTTGGCCCCGGCGTCGGCGGCCATCTGAATGCCGCGGGCCAGGGCCGCCTGATGCTCGTCAGCGTCAGGGTGCCAGCGCTCCTGAACCAGGCCGAGCCGGAGCGGCGTGCGCTCGGCCGGCCGCGTGCGGGCCGGCGAGGTGGGAGCGGTGGCGGTGCGCAGGAGCGGGGCGTCAGCGGCCATTGCGCACCGGAACCTGCTGGGTGATGCAGTGCGGGCCGCCACCGCCGTAGGCCAGCACGGCGCCGGGCACCGCGACCACTTCGCGGCCGGGATACGCGTCACCGATCACCGCCAGGGCGTCGGGATCAGCTCGGAGCTCCGCTGACCGGCACGATGACCGCACCATTGCAGATATAGAAGTTCAGATAGCTGGCCGCCACCGTCTCCCCGGCCACGTCGGCGTAGGGCAGGAGCGGCAGCTCGGTGATCTCGATGCCAGCCGTCCGCAGGCGGTCGAGGTTCTCGGCAAGTGGTCGAAGTTCGGGTTGGTCCCCCACTGTCTGAAGCAGGACGTGGCCGGGGGCGATGAAGGCCGCGATCAGGTCCACATGCCCGTCTGTGTCGCGATCCTCAACCAGTCCCTGGCCCAACCACACGAAGCGCTCGGCGCCGAGTCGCAGCGGACAGCTCGGCCTCGATCTCATCGCGGGAGAGCGATGGATTGCGGCTCGGGTGCAGCAGACACTGCTCGGTAGTCAGCAGCGTGCCCCGGCCGTCGAGCAGGATCGACCCACCCTCGAGCACCAAGGAGGAGCGGACCACCGGATCCCCGAGCCGCTCGGCGATCAGGCGCGCCGACGGCGGCGTCGCGATCCCAGCCAGGGAACTTCTCCCCCCAGGCGTTGAAGCGGAAATGGACCGCCTGGCGCGACCCTCCTCGCCGTAAGTGTAGATCGGGCCACAGTCGCGCAGCCAGGAGTCATCGAGGGGCAGCTCGACGACCTCGACCGCCGGCGCTGCAGGCTGACCGAGCGCGGCCTGCGCGTCCGACCCCGGGTTGGCGATCATGGTCACGGGCTCAAAGGCGGCGATGGAGTTGGCCACGACGGCGTAGTCGGCCCGGGCCTCGGCAAGAGTCGGCCCCCATAGCTCCACCCGGCACGGCCACCCCATGAGCGTTCGCTCGTGGGGTTCCCATTCGGCCGGCGTGCGCACAGCGCGCAGCCTACGCGAGGTGCTGGCGATGGGCCACCGCGGCGGCCTCGGTCCGGCCCTGGACGCCCAACTTGGACAGGATCCGCGAGACGTGGACACTGGCCGTTTTCTCGGCCATGAACAGAGCCGCGCCGATCTGCCGGTTGGTCGCCCCCTCGGCAACCAGGGCCAGCACCTGACGCTCACGCGGGGTGAGACCGAACGGATCCTCCGCCTCGGCCGGCGCCTTTCCCGCAGACTTCCCGCTGGGCGCCAGCTCCGAGGCGGGCCCGCTCGATCAGGCCCCGCACCTCCCGCTCGAGCCATTGCGAGCCAAGCTTCCCGGCCACTTCCAGGGCCACTGCGGCTGCATGCGCCGCGGACTTGCGCTCGCCGGCGGCGACGTGCTCCTCGGCCTCGCGCCAGCGGGCCACGGCAGCCGGGTAGGGACGCTGCACCGAATCCCAGGCCTCAGCCGCCAGGCGCCACTCCCGGGCGGCGCTCCGCCCGCGGGCTCGGGCCATGTCCGCGCGCGCCAGGGTCAGGTGGGCCCGCTTCCACCGGGCCCCCTTCCTGAGCCGCCGCGTCGAGGCGCTCGAGGTGGATGCGAGCCCGGGCCAGCGCGTCGCGCACGCCACCGCGCTCGCGCAGATCGCGCGAGCGCTGGGCACGGTCGGCCTCCACGCGGGCTCCCACCGCCGTGACCTGGGCGATCCGGATCACATCGTCGGTGCACAGCTCGAGGCGGTCGAGCGCGTCTCGACCGCCTCCCGAGCGCCCTCGAGGTCCCGCTGGCGCCGCAGCAGCTCGGCCCGTAGCGAGCCGTAGAGGCCGATCCATTGCGGCTCGCTGGACACGGCGACCAGGGGCTCGGCGGCATCCAGGGCGCGCTCGGCGCGAGCCTCGTCCCCGATCCCCAGGGCGAGCTCGGCCTCGCGCAGGTGCCTGACGATGAGCACCACGCCCGCCAGGCGCGATGGCGGGACGACCAGGTATGCCTCGGCCATCCGCCAGTCCCCGGCCGCAGAAGGCCATCTCGGACACCGTGAGGGTCATCCAGTCGTGGCTGAGCACGAGCCGGCGCGGAGTAGCGGCCATGCCCTCCAGCGCGGTGGCAAGCGCCTCGTCGCCGCGGCCCCGCACGTTGAGCATGTCGGCCAGGTTGGAGTAGGCGGTCGACATGC
The DNA here is from genome assembly GCA_963845575.1 of uncultured Solirubrobacterales bacterium. GTDB lineage: Bacteria > Actinomycetota > Thermoleophilia > Solirubrobacterales > Solirubrobacteraceae > Palsa-465. The sequence continues at coordinate 46,896 of CAWJSN010000012.1, forward strand.
TGTCGATGTCCTCGTCGCTCGCGGGCGAGCTCGATCGCCCGTCGCAGGCTCGCGCACACCCTCCTCGACGTCACCGAGAGCGACCCGGACCATGCCCAGCGTGTTGCAGGACCTCGGTCTCGAGCCAACACGTCCCCGGCCTCGACAGCGGCCTCCGAGCGCCACTTCCCCATCGGCGGCGGCCTGGCGGAAGCGTCCGCGCAGGAACTTGGTCCGGGCCAGCCAGGCCAACAGCACCGGGCGTGCCCCGAGCGGGTCCTCGGCCGAGAGCAGGGCCAGAGCCTGCTCGCCGGTCTCGACCGCCTCCGAGCCGCGGTTCAGCGCCCACAGCGTGCGGGCCAGCCGGGCCAGCAGCCCGGCATAGCGGGCCGGGTCACGGTCGGGATCGAGTCGCTTGCAGCGCTTGGCGCAGCAGCACCTCAGCCCGCGAGCGCTCGCCCGAGTACCAGTGCGCCGTAGGAGGCCCGGTAGAGCAGATCGACGTGGTCGCAGCCGACCAATGCCTCCGGGTCGGTCACCCGGGGCCACAGCTCGAGCGCTCGCTCGGCCAGCTGAGCGGCTTCGCCGTAGGCCATCGCCCGGTCGGCCGCGCTGGCCGCCCTGACGGTGCTGCGCAGCGCCGCCGGCTGGTCACCGGCGGCGGCGTAATGGCTGGCCACGGAAGTGATCAGCGCAAGCTGATCGCCGTCACCGAGCTGTCTCCTCCAGGCTGCGGGCCAGGGCCAGGTGAAGCTCACCGCGCTCTCCGGGCAGCAGATCGTCGTGGAGGGCCTCACGCAGCAGCGCGTGTCGGAAGCAGAAGCGCTCATCCTCGTCGGTGATCAGGACCTGCTCGGCCAGAGCCTCGCGCAGGGCGGTCTCGACGGCGCCGCCCGATCCATGCCCGCCACCGCAGCAATCGTCGGCTCGGCCAGCGCACGGCCGACGGCCACCACTCGCGCGACCCGTTGCGCAGCGTCCGAGAGGCGCTCGATCCGGGCCAGGAAGGCATCGCGAAGACTCTGCGGGCGCGGGACCGCGACCGTCCAGGCTGGCCACCAAGAGCTCCTCGGTGTACAGCGGATTGCCCTCGCTGCGCGCGTAGAGCCGCTCGACCAGCGCCGCATCAGGCTGACCGCCGAGAATGTCGGCCAGCGCTTCGCCCAGCTCATCGCGATCGAAGGCTTCGAGATCGACCCGGTGGGTGTGGCCGAGCCGATCGAGCTCGGCCAGCAGTGGCCGCAGAGGGTGACGCCGATGCAACTCGTCGGAGCGGTAGGTGAGTACCAGGGCCAGCCGCTCCTGGCGCAGGCTGCGAGCCAGGAAGGCGATGAAGCTGCGCGTCGAGCGGTCTGCCCAGTGCACGTCCTCGAGGACCAGCACCACCGGAGCCGCCTCGCTCAGGATGTCGAGCAGCTCAAGGAGCGCCTCGAACAGTCGCAACTGACCAGTGGGATCAAAACGACCATCCCGGACACGATCATCGTCCAGCCCCGGCAGGATGGCCGCCAGCTGAGCCCGGCTGCCGGAGGTGACGTTGTCCAGGGCTGGATGGCAGGAGCGGACCAGCGGGCGCAGCGCGCTCAGCAGCGGCGCATAGGGCAGCTCGCCGTCGGCCTGCTCCACACCCTCGCCGCGCAGAACAAGGGTTTGGACCTCTCCATCGCTCTGTAGACGTGACTCGAGCTCAGCGACGAGCCGGGTTTTTCCGACCCCAGAGTCACCGCCGAGCAGAATGAGCGCGGGGCGCCCGGAGGCTGCCGCTCGGACGGCAAGCTGCAGTTCCGACAGTTCGCTCACCCGACCGACGAAGTGATTGCTGGTCAGTCTCGTGCGCATGAGCAAAGTATTGCCGGAGGGCTGAGAGTCGCGTGCTCCCGGGCCTGGTCCCGGCGCCTCGCCGGGCCGCGGCGGCGCTGCGGCGAAGCTCCTCGCTTCTGGCCGCGACCATGAGTGCGGTGAATTGGGGATGCATCCTGGGCTCCTCGGTGTGGGTGACAACGTGAGTCCATGATGGACTGAGACCGATGCCCGTACATCGGGTGAACGCAGCCGATTTGTGCTGTCGGGGCCTTAGCCGGCCCTGGTTGGCCCTTACGGTGGCTAGGTACACCGGCTGGCGATCCGCACCTGGCGCCGCAGAGCGCTTGACCCGCCTAAGCCGCCGGGCCCTCCGTAATCCGCGCCTCAGAGCGGTCGGGCAGATCCTGGCCGGCGCTCAATGGGCTGGTGTCCGAGCGGGTCGCGGCGGCAATCTCCGCGGCGGTGACGTTAGCCGGATGGTGGCAGGCGGCAAGATGGCCGTCCGCATACTGGGCGAGCGGAGGTTCGACCTCACGGCAGATGTCGGTGGCATGCGGGCAGCGGGGGTGGAACCGGCAGGCCGCGGGGGGATGGATCGGGCTGGGCGGCTCGCCCTCCAGCGTGATCCGCTCGCGCCGGCGGTTCCGCTCCGGATCGGGGATCGGGATCGCGCCGAGCAGGGCGCTGGTGTAGGGATGGATCGGCTTGGCGTAGAGCTCGTCGGCAGGTGAGACTTCCATGATCTTGCCGAGATACATGACCGCGATCGAGTCCGAGATGTGGCGCACAACGCTCAGGTCGTGGGCGACGAACAGGTAGGTGAGACCGAACTCGTCCTGGAGGTCGTCGAGTAGGTTGACGATCTGCGCCTGGATCGACACGTCCAGCGCGGAGACCGGCTCGTCCAGCACGATCAGGCGGGGCTCGGGCGCGAGCGCGCGGGCAATACCCACACGCTGGCGCTGGCCGCCCGAGAACTCGTGCGGAAAGCGGTTGACGTGCTCCGGCGAGAGTCCGACGCGGGCCAGCAGATCGCGTACCCGGCCCGCGATCTCCCCCGTTGGCGTGCCCTGGAGGGCCATCGGCGTACCGACAATCTGACCGACACGCTTGCGCGGGTTCAGCGACGCGTACGGGTCCTGGAAGACGATCTGCATGTCACCGCGCAGCGTGCGTAGCCCACGGGTGCTCTCGTGGGTGATGTCGCGGCCCTCGAACTGGATCGAGCCGTCACTCGGGTCCAGCAGTCGCACGATGGTGCGCGCCAGCGTGGTTTTCCCGCAGCCCGACTCGCCCACCAGCCCGAGCGTCTGTCCGGCCCGCAGCCGAAGCGTCACGTCGTCGACGGCATGCACACGGGCGACCTCGCGCCGAAAGATGATCCCCTCCCGGATGGGGAAATAGAGCTTGAGGTGGTCGATCGAGACCAGGGTTCCGTCCGACTGGACAGCGGTGCTCACAGACACCTCCGCTCGGCGTCCAGCCTCGTCTTATCGGAGGGCGCGTGAGTCATCCGGCGGCCGGCTCCTCCTCCGGCTGCTTGAGGCCAATCTGGCCCGGCGTCACTTCCCTTCGTTGGCGTTTCTCATCCGCCGACAGCCAGCAGCGATCCAGGTGCCCCGGCACGTCGCTGAGGCGCGCCTCGAGCGCGGGCACTTCCTGGCAGCGACCGAACTCGTGTGGGCAGCGCGGCCGGAAGTGGCAACCCTGCGGCGGGTCGATGAGCGAGGGCGGCGAGCCGGGGATCGAGGGCAGGCGGGGCGGGCGCTCACGATCCAGGCGGGTAATCGAGCCGAGGAGGCCCCAGGTGTATGGATGCTGGGGGTCGTAGAAGATTTCGTCGACGGTTCCCTGCTCGACGATCCGACCGGCGTACATGACGACGATGCGATCCGCGACGTCGGCGACCACACCGAGGTCGTGGGTCACGAGAATGACCGCGGTGTTGGTCCGATCGCGCAATTCCTTGATGCGCTCGAGGATCTGGGCCTGGATCGTCACATCGAGCGCCGTCGTAGGTTCGTCGGCGATCAGGATGTTCGGGTCGCAGGAGAGGGCCATCGCGATCATCACGCGCTGGCGCATGCCGCCGGAGAGTTCGTGCGGATAGGCGTCGACGCGCTCGCGCGCGCGCGGGATCCCAACCTGGTCGAGCAGCGCGATCGTCCGGTCGCGGGCCTGGGCCTTGGTGATGTTCTCGTGGGCCAGGATCTGCTCGGCAATCTGGGTGCCGATCTTGTAGACCGGGTCAAGGGAAGTCATCGGATCCTGGAAGATCATCGCGATCTCGGCGCCGCGCACGCGCTGCATCTCTTCCTCGCTGGCGGCGACCAGGTCCCTGCCGCCGTAATGCGCTGAGCCCTCGAAGCGCGCGTTCACGCCGCGCGTGAGGCCCATCAGCGTCATCACGCTCACGGATTTGCCTGAGCCCGACTCGCCGACGATGGCCAGGATGTCGCCGGAGGCGAGTGTGAACGAGATCCCGTCAACGGCCCGCACGGTTCCGTCCTCGGTCGCGAACGAGACCCCGAGGTCCTTGACCTCGAGCAGTGGATCCGAGCTCATGAGAGCCGGATCCTGGGGTCGAGCCAGGCGTACAGGATGTCCACGATGGTGTTGAACAGCACCACGAAGAAGGCAATGAAGATCGTCAGGGCCATCACCGGCGGCACGTCAAGCGAGCCGATCGAGTTGGCCGCATATTGACCTACGCCGCCGAGATTGAACACCGACTCGGTGACGATCGCGCCGCCGCCGATAACGGCGCCGAAGTCCAGTCCCCAGAGCGAGATCACCGGAATCAGCGAGTTGCGGAGCACGTGCCTGATCAGGACCCTTCGCTCCCCGAGCCCCTTGGCGCGGGCCGTGCGCACGTAGTCCTCGTTGATCGTGTCCAGAATGCTGGAGCGCACGAGGCGCGAGTAGACCCCAATGAACAGGATCGAAAGCGATATCCACGGCAGGATCAGGTGATAGGCCCACTGGATCGGGTTGGCCGTGAGCTTCGTGTAGCCGCCGTTGGGGAAGATGCCGGCCTTGAAACCCAGGTAGTAGCTCAGCAGGGCGCCGACCCAGAAGACCGGCATCGAGATCCCGATCAGCGCGAGCACGGTGAGGAAGCGGTCGGAGAACTTGCCCGCCTTCATCGCCGTGTACAGGCCGAGGCAGAGCGCGAAGAACATCCACATGAGCGCGGCACCGATCGCCAGGGAGATCGTCGGGCCGAGGTCGTGTCCGATCTCGGTGTCGACGTTGGTCTGGGTGGAGTAGGAGACCAGGGTTCCGTTGAAGATCTTCTCCATCGTGCGCACGTACTGCACGTAGACCGGCTTGTCGAACCCGTACTGGCGGCGGATCGCCGCCAGGGTGGCAGGGGTCGTGCTGTGCCCGGCCAGCCGCAGAGCGGGGTCGCCGTTCGGGATCACGTTGAAGATCGCGAACGTCACCACTGAGATCGCGAACAGCACGGCGATCATTCCGATCACGCGCCTGACGATGAAGCGGGCCATCTACGGCAAAGCTCCATCCGCACCTTGGCGCGCGGGTCGAGCGCGTCGCGCACACCATCGCCGAAGATGTTCAGCGAGAGCACCGTGGCCACCAGCATGAGCCCGGGCACGATCGTCAGGTGCGGGGCGGTCGTGATCCGGTTGATGCCCTCGCTGATCATCTCGCCCCACGACGGCGTCGGGGGCTGCACGCCGGCGCCGAGGAACGAGAGGTACGCCTCGAGCAGGATCGCGTTCGCGATCGCGAGCGGAAAGAAGACGACGATCGTCGAAGCGAGGTTGGGGAGGATCTCCGAGGACATGATCCGGATCGTGCCCATGCCCTGCGCGCGGGCGGCCTCGATGAACTCCTTCTCCCGCAGCGAAAGGACCTGCCCGCGCAGAGGGCGCGCCATGTAGGGCACATACACGAAGCCGATGATCAGGATCGGGATCAGGAGCGACCCGCTGCTGGATCGTGATCGGCCCGAACTTCAGGCCGCCGATCGACAGCGCGGTGCCGAGGGCGACGCCGAGGATGACGACCGGGAACGCCCACAGGATGTCCATCACTCGCGAAATGACGGTGTCGACGATGCCGCCCAGGTAGCCGGCCAGGAGGGCCACGATGACGGCCAGGATGGTGGTGATGAGGGCGGCGCTGACCCCGATCTCGAGCGAGGTACGGGCCCCGTAGAGGAGCCGCACCATGATGTCGCGCCCGTTGCCGTCGGCGCCGAGGAAGAACTTGCCGCCTGCCTTGAACCACTGTGGACCGATCGGGATCCCGCTGTAGGCGACGACGTAGCACCGATTGCTTTCCCTCCGTCAGGGTCTCGGTGAGATGGTTGGTGGCCGCGTCGGTGTGGGCGACGTCGTGCGCCCAGATCGGAGCGGCAAGCGCCATGGCCACGAGCGCGACGAACAGCAGGGCGAAGCAGAGCGCCACCTTGTTCCGACGCAGGCGGCGTCCGGCCAGCTTCCACGGCCCGACTCCGACCGCGTGCTCGCGCTCGGCGACGGCCTCGAACCCAGTCCCCTCGGAGGGGGCGACGGTTGCGGGCTCAGTGGCCACGGCGGGCGATTATATGCCCGGCGGGAGGGCGCAGGTGCGCCCTCCCGCCAGCCTCGGTGACTATTTCAGGCAGAGCAGCGACCAGTCGACGCGGTGCGCCAGGTTCGGGTAGCCCGAGCACTGACTGACGTTCATCCGGGTCGAGTAGAACGCCGTGTCCTCCTCGTTGCCGTATGGCGCCACGTAGGCGTGCTGCGGACTGTTGACGTACTTGTCAAGCGCCGCCCATCCGGACGCGACAGTCTCCGCTGTCTGGGAGTCGAGCTTCGCCACCTGGCTGTCGATCGTGCGGGTCGCTGACGAACCCGTTGTTGAACGACGGCAGAGACTTCGCCGCTGCCGTGGTCAGCAGGTTGCCGAAGAAGTCCCCGGGGTGCGGGAAGTCCTGGAACCAGTCATCGAAACCGATCTGGGCCTTGGTCTTCGGGTTCCCGATGGTGGAGAAGTAGACCGTCTGGTTCAGCGTCTTGATCGTCGCTTTGAACCCGATCTGGTTGAGCAGCGACTGCAGGTAGGCGGCGATCGCCGGCCGTGGGTCCTTGTTGTTGGTCCAGACCGTGACCGGGGCACCGCTCAATCCGGCTGACTTGACCAGCGACTGCGCCTTGGTGACGTTGCCCGGCCCATTCGGATCACCCCACGGGCACGGAGTGATCGGCTTGTAGCCGACCATCGCCGGGGGCAGCAGGTTGCAGGTCGGGTGCAGGCGGCCGCCGAAGATCCGCTCGAGCGCGCGGCTGTCGATCGCGTAGTTGACGGCCTGCCGGGCCGCGAGCTTGTTGAACGGCGGGATCGTCGTGTTCATGAAGAAGTAGTACGTGTTCGGGTAGCCCGGACCGATCAGGAACCGAGACTTGTACTTCGCCTCCACCTGTGGAAGCAGGTCTCCCACGGGGTCCTCGGTCATGTAGTCGAGGTTCCCGTTGATCACGTTCTCGGTCATCTGGTTGACGTTGGTCGAGACCATGCCGATGATCTTGTCGACGTTGCCCTTGGCGACCGTGGGGATGTCGAACTTCGGGTTCTTGGTCAGGATGAACTCGCCGTTCGTCGGCGACGGGCTGACGACCTGGAGCGTGTACGGGCCGTCACCGGGGAACGGATGCCCGGTCATGTTCTTGAAGATCGCCTTCTTCTTCGGCCCAACTCCGGCCTCGCCGATCGCGAACGCATACAGAACGCGCGTGTCCGGCTGGACCAGGTGGATCGTCAGCTCTCCCGTCTTGTCGTTGGCGACCATGCCGGTCAGGGGCGCGCCCGCCTTCTTCGCCGCCGAGTACGCGGTGGCGCCGACGATGTCGTTGAAGAACGACGAGAACGGACCACCAAGGAAGAGGTTGCGCTTGACCATGTTGACGACGTCGCTCGCCACGACAGGCTCGCCGTCGGAGTAATGCAGTCCCGGCCGGATGTGGAAGACGTAGGTCTTTCCGCCGTTGGTCGGGGTCGGGATGCTTTCGGCCAGTGCCGGCACCAGCTGGGTACTCGTCTGCCCGGTGGCATCCTTGAATGCCAGCAGCCCCTCGTAGACGAGATGCAGCGCGGAGTCGGCCTGAACCGTCTGGTACTCCTGCGGGTCGTAGGAGTCGGGCCCGACGGTCCCGATCTTGATCGTTCCGCCCTGCTTGGCTGCGCCCGTCGGAGCCCCACCGCCCGAGCTCGTGGAGCTCGAACTGCTGCTGCTGCTGCTGCCGCAGGCGGCGAGCACCACCGCTGTTATGACCGTGAGCAGCATGGCTGCCAGCGGTCTGCTGTATTTCTTCACTGATCCTCCTCCTCAGAAGGTTCGAGTTCCCAGGGGCCACAATCTATTCGCAAGTCGGTCGCGATGCGAGGCGGTCGGCATCTGGACCCGCCGCCGTAATAAAGCCGCAACACACGAGCGCGCCTGGCCATTCGGTTGCCCTTTGCACTTCTTACCGGAGTGAAGGAGACTCGTAAGCGACGAATCGCCTCAGGAGAAGGAGAGATGCTTTGCGCTTCGCCAACACACAGATCCGCCGGAGCGTCCGGAGCGTCCCCGCCCGGACCACGGCCGCGCTGACCCTGGCGTTAATCATGCTTGGTTCGGGTCCGGCCACGGCCAAGCCCCCGACGACGTTCAACCCGGTGGTCGAGGCCCAGAACTTCTCCATCACCCAGCAGCGCCAGGCGATCTATGACACCCCCCAGTACCAGGCCCAGCTGGCCGCCGACAGCGCCACCAGCACCGCCGACGCCCTGGCCACCGAGGCGGCTGACCCGGGGCGCTTCTTCACCGACGACCTGTGCTGGAACCTCGGCAACGGCTGCGCCGGTGACATCCGTCTGAACAACTGGGCCGCTCGCGGCTACGGCCTGGTCCGACCGTTCCTGTTCACGGCGCGGAATGGCGCCACCATCTCGGGACATGTGTGGGCCACGGTGGCCGGGCCGGCCAAGCGCCCGGGGATCATCATCACCAACGGCTCCGTCCAAGCGGATGAGCAGATGTACTGGTACGCCGCTCAGACGCTGGCCAAGGCCGGCTACGTGGTACTCACCTTCGACCCCCAGGGACAGGGTCAGTCAGACACCTACGGCCAGTCGCCCGACCAAAACGAGGGTGTGCCGGCGCAGAGCGACGGGCGCCCGTTCTACGACGGAACCGAGGATGCGATCAACTTCCTGCTTTCCTCCCCGGCCCATCGGTACGAACCGGTGCGGAGCTGCACAACTGCAAGCAGCCACGCGAGCAAGCAGAACGCGCGCGTCAAGGCCGGTCTCGACGCTGCCTACAACCCCTTCTGGTCCCTGCTCAATGGCGGCAAGATTGGACTGGTCGGTCATTCCTACGGAGCGGCCGGAGTCTCCTACATCGGTCAATGGGATCCCCGAGTCGGCGCCGTGGTCGCGCTGGACAATCTCGGGGGCCCGGGTCCGAACGCCGGGGTGGTGCCGGGCTCGGGGACGAAGTCGACGATCGGCGAGCAGGGGTGCCCCTCGACACCGGCCGACCGCACCACCGTGCCGATCACCAAGCCCGCCCTGGGCATCTCGGCCGACTACGGGCTTCCCCCCACGCCCAACACCTCGTTGCCCGATCCGACCCTCAAGGCGCAGGAGTCCCGGGTATACAGCCAGGCCGGCGTGGACAGTGGCGAGATCGTGATCCGGGGCGGCTCGCACCTCGACTTCAGCTTCATTCCCAACCAAGCCTTCGGAGCCTCCCTGCGTGGCCCGGACATCACCGACTGGTACACGACCGCCTGGTTTGACAAGTACCTCCGGCACGACCCCGCCGCCGACGCCCGGCTGCTGAGTGAGCGCTGGCGTGGCGACCCGGTGGAAGCGGGCGTGGACCCCAATCACGACGGCAACGCGTTCTCCTTCTACTACTACTCGCGCTTGGACCTCCACCTCTCAAACGGAGGCCATTGGGATTGTGAGGCCATCCGCGACGGGTGCCCGGGCATGGTCAAGAACGACGGCTATCCAGGCAACTACTCCTACATCGCGATCGACACCTCACCGGATGCGCTGACCGGTCCGGGTGCCGGGAGCGCCGCGGGTAGCGGTCTGACCCCCTGCTCGCGGCGGTCGCGGATCATCATCCGCCTGCACCACCGGCGGGGGCGGCCGATAACCCGCGTGCGCGTGTACCTCGATCGACGCCTCGTCCTGACCCGACGGGGACGCTCGCTGCGCTCGGTGAGCATTTCCGGGCTGCCGGGCCGCGGGCGTCATCACCTTCGCGTGCTGGCCTACTCGCACCGTCACGTCGTGGCCCGCGCGACCCGTACCGTCTACGGATGCAACCACCGCCGGGCACATCGGCGGCCTCATCGGCGGGCGCGAAAGCAGGCTTAGCAGTGGCAGCAGGCGCACGTAGAGCACCGGTTAGTCGATACTAAGCGCTGATGCGTCGCTCTCTAACCGGGCTCACGGCCATGGTTTTCGCCTCGTTGGCGCTGACCGGCACCGCCACTGCGGCCCTGCGCGTTCACTGGATGGCGGGCGCCAAGGCGCCTGGGACCCCGGCTCGGTTCGATCGGGTCGGGGTGCTGAAGATCGGCTCTCCGCACGCCCGCAACGTGCTCGTGCTCGAACCGGGCACCTCGGCCGGAGCGGCCTACTTCGTTCCCCTGGCGCAATGGATCGTCTCCCGCGCCAAGGGGTGGCAGGTGTGGTCGGTCGAGCGGCGGGAGAATCGGCTCGAGGATCAATCCGTGCTCCAGCAGGCCAAGGTCGGCAAGGCCAGCCCCAAGAAGCTGTTCAACTACTACCTCGGCTTCCTGAACGACTCGAGCATCAAGCACCACTTCGCCTTCATCCCCGACAGCAGCGTGAGCTTCGCCAAGCGCTGGGGTCTGGCCGTGGCCGTCGGCGATCTACACCACGTGATCAGCGCAGCGCGCCGCCTGGGAGGGAAGGTCGTCCTGGGAGGGCACTCACTGGGGGGTGGCGTCGTCACCGCCTACGCGTCATGGAATTTTGGCGGGCGTCCCGGTGCCGACCAGCTCGCCGGACTCGTCTACATCGACGGCGGTAGCTTCGGGGCAGCGGAGACTGGCGCCGCAGCCCGCAGCGCCCTGAACGCCCTGAACGCCCCCGCCGCCAGCCCCTGGCTTTCCTTCGGCGGGATCACCACCCCGTTCGCCGGCCTCTACAACGCGACCGGCTCAACCGTGGCTCTGATTGCCCCGAACCAGCGCTCGCTCGGCCAGAGCTCGGGTCTTCTGGACGGCCTCGGCCTGACCCCATCGGTCCCGGCGACCAATCTGGGCCAATACGGCTACGCGTTGAATGTGGCCACATCACCCCCGGCCCTGGTGGCGGCTCAAGCCCACCTCGGTCGCGGGCTCACCACCAGTGGAGCACTTCGGGGCTGGGACGGCCGCGGTGCCCTGACGCCCATCAAGCGCTTCGCCCGCATGTTCTCCGGAAGCGGGGCGATCAACACCGACGGCACTGAGTGGTACTTCCCCGCCCGGTTGACCCTGGACATGAGCGGGGTCGGAAACGGCACGCCGAGTGCTGCGCAGCGCTTGCTCAGCCTGCACAGCACGCTCGGCCGCAGACTCCCGCACGGTCTGCTGATGTATGGCTTTGGCGCCAAGCTCGGCGACCACGTGATCCTCACCGAGGCCAAACAGCTGGCCCGGCAGTCCGGGATCCCGCTGCACAACCTCGTTCTCGTTGACCGTTCGCGGACCTACGCGCACAACGACCCCAACGGGGCCTATCCCCATAACGCGTTCTTCGCCCACCTGATCCCGTTCCTGCACCGGGTTTCGGCGCACGGGCGCTGAGCCGAGCCGGCGATCATGGCCACCAAGGGGGCAGAAAAGGAGTTCGAGGCGCTGTGCGCGCGTTTGGGCGGCGATGCCCCCGAGGGGCTCCGTGCGCTCTCGGCGGCTGCGCTCAAAGATCTGAACAGCCGCCTCTACTCGCCGTTCAACCGCTCTGCCACCCGGAGAGACGGAGCCGAATCCCTAAAGCTGAGCCCGGCGCGGTACGCCGCCAGGTGTTCCAGCGCTTTCACGATCCGTTCGAGTTCCTCCAAGGCCGAGACGCTCGATGAAATTGCAAAAAACGGGTCGCCACGATTCACGTTGGGATGGGGATCTAGTTAGAGGCCTTGCCCGCAGCGGAACTCCTCGGCAGCAAGTGGGGATATGATGCTAACAGTCCATCAATTCCATGAAATCCAGACCGATCACACGTCGAACTTTTTTTTACGGGAGCCTCCTGGCGGGCGCCGTACCGCTGGGAGGCTTCGGAAGCCAGACTTCCCTTAAGAGCCTAGGCTATAAATCACCCAATGAGAAGCTGAACATCGCCTCTATTGGGGCGGGGGGAAAAGCGCGGAGCGACATTGCGGGATGCGCGGCCACTGAGAACATCGTGGCGCTGTGCGACGTGGACGAGGTTTCGGCGAAGCGCACTTTTGAACAGTTCCCGAATGCTCCGAAGTTTACAGATTACCGCGAGATGCTGGACAAACAGGGGAGCAGCATCGATGCGGTGATCGTAACGATTCCGGACCACATGCACGCGGCCGCGGCGATCTCTGCCATGCAGCTCGGCAAACACGTTTACGTGCAAAAGCCGCTGGCGCACACGGTCTGGGAGTGCCGCGAACTGCTGAAAGCCGCGGAGCGGTACAACGTCGCCACTCAGATGGGCAACCAGGGGTACTCAAATGAGGGGACCAGGCAGTGCGCAGAGATGGTGTGGGCGGGCGCAGATCGGCAACGTCACCGAGGTGCATGCGTGGACGAATCGCCCTGTTTGGCCGCAGGGCGCACTGCGATGCCGGCCCTCGAATCGCCCGTTCCGGATTCTCTGAATTGGGATCTTGTGGCTCGGTGTAGCAAAAGACCGACCATACAGCGACGATTATCTGCCGTTCACTTGGCGGGGATTTTACGACTTCGGCTCGGGCGCGCTAGGAGACATGGCGTGCCATATCCTGGGCGCGCCGAATATGGCGCTCCGGCTCGGCGCGCCCACGTCAGTTGAATGCTTGCACCAGGAAGGCAGTAGCGACATCTACTTCCCGGCGAAGTCGGTGGTTCGCTTCGATTTTCCGGCTCGAGGCTCGATGCCGCCGGTGAAGATGTACTGGTACGACGCGATGCGGGATGAGCAACCCAAGTTTTCCAATGCGCCGCAGGGCGAGATCCTAGGCGATCTGCCGGATAACCGAGTCGGTCGGGCGGATCAAGGGATCAAGCCCAAGGAGCGTCAGATCATCGGTGAAGTTTTCACCGAGCAGTTCTTCTCTCCGAAACAGATGCAGCCGAAACGCACCGCCGCTCCGCGGCCGAAGACGCAAAAATGACCCCGAAAGAACGCAGAACTGGCTAAGTGGATGGGCATGATCAACCAGGGCACGAACGGTAGCTTGTTTGTGGGCGACAAGGGAATGATCACAACGGGGACTTACGGAGAAAACACGCGGCTGCTTCCGGTGGAAAAGATGAGGGATTACGAGTTTCCGCCCGAGATGCTTCCACGTTCCCCGGGCCACTACCGAGATTGGATTCGCGCCTGCAAAGGCGGGTCGCCGGCGTGTTCCAACTTCAATGTGTCGGCTCCGTTCACTGAGTGGATCGCGCTAGGCGCAATCGCGACAAAGCTAAACTGCAGGCTGGAATGGGACGCGGAGAAGATGAGAATTACGAACAATCCAGTCGCAGATCAATTGCTGAAGCCAGTTGTCCGGAAAGGCTGGAAGATCGGGTAGCGGGGCGTAGGGATTGCGCACCGGAATGCCGATCAATAATCTAATAGATGGCGGGCGATACGAGGCGGATCGTGGAATCGACTTTCGCCGAACACCCTTCGCTGTACCGAGGGTGACCAGATAGAAAGACAAGCGCAAATGGCGACATCACCAATGAAGCGGTTACCGGCATGTCTTCCGGAGGACCCTGGCTAAATCCCGCCTTATACAGTCGCCGATATTGCTGCGCTTTTTGAGAATGCCTGGCAGGAGTTTGTCGAAATGGCCGCCCCACCTCCCGCCAGAGGAACGGCAAAGCCGAGAGTTTCGAACCACTCATTTCGGTTTCCCGCGTCAACAATCCGGACGGCCTGCTCTCTTTCTACAACGCCATCGAGGCTCATGTGCTGCTTGCTGCCCGAAGGCACCACGACATCTCGATGCTGAAAGTGAACCGGGCGGTTGCGTGGGTTCGGCAAATGATGCCGTCACGACACCCGCTCGCGGACTACCAGTTTTCCACCAAAGGGAAGCATGTCTTTGTAGAGAAGCTCCAGGAGACCTTGGTAGGCGCTGCCGAGCCGGATCGAGCGATAGTTGACGCGTCACAAGGCGGACAGACGGTTTTTTCCAGCTGTCTTGATTTTTACCTGAGACGGATTCGAGAGAGACCCCTCGGGAAAAGGGTTTCGGTTTTTCCCGGTGGTCCCGGGGTCACACGGCGAATTACAGCCGGTAATGATGGATATTCATCTGGCGTCTGGCAATTTGGTTATCGCGAACACAGGTGTTTCGGCCTCTGTTGTTTACGGGGATACAAAGCTGGACACAGCGTCGAAAGGCTTGCGCGGGACTATCGCTTGCCTTCGGATCAGATCGAAGGGGCTATCCAGTATCTCCAGACAGCAGCATAGGGAATCGCCACGTTCTTTGTCGGACTTAAACTTATCCGACCGGGAACTGATTTCTGCTTTACGCGCCTTCGGCTTTAACGTAGTTTCTCACTACGAACATTACACGGACGGAACCATTCCCGCGCCACCCAGCGTTCCAGACGAAGACATTATCGTCGATGCGTGCGCTTTGAAGGAGTGGACGCTCTTGACCGCCGACGGCAAGATCGAGTACGTCCATTTCGCCGCAATAAAAGCTAACCCGATTTCGATTTTCGTTGTTCCCGATAACAAAGACAAACCTACGAAATGGGCCGAAGCGCTCGTGAAGGGGCGCGGCCCCATCGAGCGAGCCATCAAGAACTATAGAGTTCCCTTCGTCGGAAGAATCAATAGCTCAGGATCGCTTTACCAACTGAAGTGCTACGAACGAGCACACGCATCCCCTGCGGATGGCGCCGTTCTTATCAAGGACGGGAAGACTGACCACGAGCGCGCAAGGGAGCATCGCATCAAGGCAGGTTAGCCGTGAGACGGTATTAGCGTGGTATGGTGTAGCTCCCGCGCCCCTTATGGACACACCACCCGCCGTTAATTTGCCGCCCGCTGCGGTGCAGGAGTTTTTGCCCGATCCGGGGCGGTGGGCTTCGCTCGCGGTCGTTCTTGCCGGGCTTTTCTGGCGGCGCTGGACTTCTTCATCGTCAACGTGTCGATCCCGTCGATCCACGGCCTTAACGCCACGTTCGCCGAGGTGCAACTCATCATCGCGAGCTACGGGCCTGACGTACGGGGTGCTGTCTCATCTCCGGCGGCAGGCTGGGCGACATTTACGGACGCAGGAAGATGTTCGTCTGGGCTACGGCGTTTACGGCGAGCATCGTTGCTTGTGCGGCATTGCGCCCACTCCGGCGTTTCTGATCGCCGCGCGGGCCCTGCAGGGCGTCTCCGGCGCGCTCTTGTTTCCGCAGGTGCTGTCCATCATTCAGGTGACTTTCCGGGCAACGCGAGCGCGCGACGGCGTTCGGGTTTTTCGGCACGGTGATCGGGACTCTCTTCGTTTTCGGGAAACGTGCTGGGCGGAGTGCTGGTGAGCGCCAACCTGTGGGGGCTGGGCTGGCGGCCCATCTTCCTGATCAATCTTGCCGATCGGCCTGCTGACGTGTGGGCGCGCGAAGCAGGTCGTGAACGAGTCGCGGTCGCCAAAAGCGCGCGCGGCTCGATTTGGGCGGTGTAGCGCTTCTCTCCATTGCGCTCTCTTCCTTCTGCTCTATCCGCTGATTGAGGGGCGCGAAGCGGGATGGCCTGCCTGGGCATTTGTATCTGCATTGCGGGTTCTGTCCCGGCTGCTGTTTCGTTTGTGCGGTTTGAGGGGCGCGTCACGCGCGGCGGCTCGCCGCTCGTGGAACTGTCGCTCTTTCACAACCGGGTCTTCGTATCGGGTCTCCTGAGCGGGGTGTGTTTCTTCAGCGGAGCAGCGGCGTTCTTTCTCATCTCGACGGTGTTTCTTCAGAACGGTCTGGGGTACTCGTCGAAGGCACGCGGGCCTCACGTTTTTGTGGTTTGCGATTGCGTTCTGGGCAGTTCGCTGGCTTTCGGTGCGCGTCCAGCCGAAGCTGGCAGCCGCATCATCAAGCTCGGGCGGCTGTTATGATCAGCGGCCTGGCATTGATTTGCTTTTGGGCACCTCAGGGCGCGGGGCGCAGCCTTGACAGGACTGCGAACTGCGCCCGGTCCTGCTGATTTACGGCACCGGGGCAGGGGTTTGTCATGCCGACGTTGATCAGCACGATTCTGATCAATATCCAAGGGCACGATGCTGGATCGGCTTCCGGTGTGTTGACTACGGTTCAGCAGGTTTCGTTCGCAACCGGCGTTGCGGTGATCGGGACAGTATTCTTCAGCGCGCTGGGCGGGCACGCGAATGTCGCGGGGTACATTCATGCGCTGCGAACGGCGTTCTCGGTGAATGTGGGGTTGCTGTGCGCGACCTTTCTGTTGATCTGGCGGGTGCCGCGATTTCCGATGCGGAGGGAAACAAACGCGCAGGGAGGGCTGTCGCGCGGCTGAGGAGTTTGCCATACTGACGCGATGCAATCTGCCATACAGCGGTTGGTTTTCGCGAGCTTGTTGGGTGTAGGGAGTGTTCTGCAGGGCGCGGAGCCGGCGGCGCTGGGGGTGATGCTGCGGGCGAGTGCCGCGTCGCCGCAACCGGTGGGCAGCAGCATCGGGCTGATTCCTGTATCGACGAACGCCAAGCGCGGCACTTACACATTCCGCTATAGCGTGAGCGTGAATGGCGGGCCGTTCCGGGTGGTGCGCGACTTCAGCCAGGCATCCGACTTCGTATGGACGCCGGATCTGGTGGAGCAGGAAGCCCGCGTGCGCGTGAGCGTCCGGGGCCCGGATGCCAAAGACAAGGCGGAGGCGGAGATGCCGTTCCGCGTGGTGTCGCGCGTGACGGGGGGGCAAGTAACGGTGACGCCCACGGCACACCCCCTGGTGGCTTTGTTGAGTGCGCCGGCGTGCGCAACGGGTAGCCAGTTTCGCGCGGCGTTCCGGGCGGCGGGAGCGGCGCAGTGCATCTGACGGCGTCCCAAAATTGCCGGGGTCC
>CAWJSN010000013.1:0-242893 GCA_963845575.1 uncultured Solirubrobacterales bacterium
GCATCACCTTCATGCCGGCGGTAGAGCTCGTCGATCTCGTCGTCTGGCTATTCAGAGACGGTGTGATCCGCCCGGCACGATCCCTGGTGGCTCGTCATAGAGCGCGGCCAAGCGCGGCACGAGCAGCGCGGACAGTCCTCGGTCGCCCGCGCGGTTCGTGAATCGCAGGAGCAGTCGATCGAGCGCGGGCAAGATCGCGTCGAGGACTGCGAAGTCCGGGAGCTCGTGCAGCTCGACGAGGAACTGCTCGACCTGGTCGTCGAAGATCTCGGCCAGTGCCGCGAGCCGGTACAGCCGCCGCGCGACCCATCGGGGACGTCGACCACCGCCTTGTAGAGCGAATCGTGGGCGGCGGTCGCCCACGCGCTCTCGGCCTTGGTGTGGATCTGAAGCTCGGCGGCGAGGCCCGCGAGGTCGGTCTCGGATTCGCCGACTGCCTGCGGACGAAGCTGTGCCGAGTAGTGCAGGCCGAGATAGCCGATGCGCTCGGATCCGAGGACGTCGCGCTTGTCATCGGGGTCGCTGAGCTCGAGCACCTCCTCGCACGTCTGCACGACGCGCTCCCGATCCGCGCGAACGGCAGGATCAGCCGTACGCCGGCCTTGTCGCCGATCGCCTGCATCGGATGGCGTACCCCTTGCGCAATCCTCCTGACGAACGAGTCCGGCTCCTTGGCGCGGGCGCTCACCTCGACGACGCGCAGACCGCCGGCGTCGAGACGCCTCGGAGCAGGTCGCCGAGCCGCGATGCCAGTCGCCGTAGGTCGGTAGACGGCGAGAGTCCGATCGCAGATCCTCGTACCCGTTACGCGTCGACCTTCGAGACGTCGTCCGCGATGATGATCCGGGCCGGGGCGTCGGCGGTCGGCCTCGAGCGTCACCGCTGCTCGAGGTTCGGGTGATCCGGCGATCGTCAGGCGATGTGCGGTGATGATCCGCGTCCGCTTGAGCTGGTTCTTGATCAGGCCGATGTCCTTATCGAACGCAGCCGTAGGCACTCCTCGCTCGGCCAGCGTCTGGTCATAGCCCAGCCTTGTGCTCGTCGCGGAGGAACTGCTCGGAGAACTCCGGTGCGGAGATCGTTGTTGCCGGAGCCAGCAGCGCCGCGGTCAGCGCGCGTCGATACTCGATCTTCTGCTCGGGATCCCCGAGCGTCTCGAAGTAGGACGTCGCCGCGTCGTAGAACTCTCGGGTCTGCCGGTCCGCGGCCATGGCGAAGCCGCAGCCGAGGAACTTCAACAGCCAGAAATCGGCGAGGTCAGCGCCGAGCCCCGCGCCGCGCTGCTCGTCGCTGGCAACCCCTCGAGATCGAGCGGGCCGGCGCCCGTCGCGCGGAACAGCGCCGCCTTGAAGACGCGGGTGTCGTCGGTCAACTCAGGTCGCCGAGGAACTCGCCGAGAAGGTCGGCGACGTCCTCGGTGTGATCGGATTCCTGCATCGCCTCGTCGTGCTGGAGTTCGGCCCCCGCCACGCAGGGCTCGGTTACAGGCGGCGGGTCACGACCGTCAGCAGCCGGGGCGTTGACCCGGGGATGCGCGTTGTAGAGAGCGCGAGCCATTGCCTTCGACGCGTCGACCAACGTCGTGCCCTGGGCGATCATCCCGGCGATCGACGGGGAGCGGGGTGACCGGCCCGGCAACGGAACGATCTCGAACGATCGCTCGAGCAGCGACGCGTTGATCCGCTCTCCGAAGAAGTTGCGCCGGGTGGGATCCAGGTCGGGGATCGCGGCGTCGGAGAACGTGATCGCGGCGTCAGCCGACAGGGAGCGGTCGCGCTTGGGCACCTGATGCACCACGACGTCGGAAATAGCCAGGTTGCGCAGGTTGATCGCCATTCTGGCGACAGTAGCTCGTGAGGCTGACGGGTTGGACCTCGCTGAGCGCGCGGCGTCGGTCGAGGGCTCCACGGTCGACCCGTCATCGCGCTGTCGATGGTCCACGGAGGGCTGATCACGTCGCCGGAGCGGGGTCATCGACCCGACGGCCTGGTGGCTGGATCAGCGCCGAGGCAGGTGCTGCTTGCGGTTCGTCCGTGGGGCCTCCTTGGTCGCCGACGCGCGCCGACCGCCACGCGGTGCGTCCGCAGATGACAGGCCGTTATTGTCAGTCGCTCGGGGGGATTGCGCGCCACTATGACCCTGTCGCGCCCGCTGAGACGTGGCATCGAGGTACATCGGTCGCGAGGACGAGAGCGGTCTACGGAGCGTTCCCACGGATCCGCTCCCCGCCCGCGACAAGCTGCTTGGCATCTCAAGGTCAAGCGAACCTCGGCAACGCATCTCGAGTCACGGGCGAGGCAAGTCTCATTCCGAGCGATCCCATCCCTGACGGACCGGGTCGCGACTCAAACGGATGTACCGGTTGTGTCTCTGCGCGCAAAGGCCTCAGCGGGCAGCTAAGGCTGGCGCGGACGGTGCGAGCAATTGAATCCCGCACAGCTCGGGCCCTCGCAGGCGATGCATCGGCGGGCGCCCTTGGGGATCCCTCCGAGCCGCGGGTTAGAGTCGCCGCATGCTACGAGTTCCAGAAACTGACGAGATCATCCTCGGGGAAAACCTCGACGTCCTGGCAGGCTTCGCTGAGGAGACCTTCCAGATGATTTACATCGATCCTCCGTTCAACACCGGCAAGGAGCAGTTGCGGAAGACACTGCAGACCGTCCCGGATGCACAAGGCGACCGCACCGGGTTCAAGGGTCAGCGGTACAAGACGAAGCTGCTCGCCGAGTCTTCGTACCGAGACATCTTCGACGCATACCTCGAGTTCAGGCCCGCGGCTGCTGGAAGCGCGTCGGCTTCTAAAGCGAACGGAACGCTCTACTTTCAATCGATTCCCGCGAGGCGCACTACTGCAAGATCTGCTGGACGAATCTTGGCCGGAGAGCTTCCTCAACGAGATCATCTGGGCCTACGACTATGGGGCTCGTTCAAGGCCCGCTGGCCAGCGAAGCACGACACCATCCTTGTCTACGTGAAGGACACGCAGGCCTACCACTTTCGTTCGGACGAGGTCGATCGCGAACCGTATATGGCACCAGGCCTTGTGACGCCGAGAAGTCGAGAAGGGCAAACTCCCGACTGATGTCTGGTGGCACACGATCGTGCCCACGAACGGCAAGGAAAAGCACGGGCTACCCGACGCAGAAGCCCGAGGGCATCGTCCGCCGCATGGTCGTGGCCTCGACGGAGCCGGGTGACTCGTGCTCGATTTATTTGTCGGGAGGGGACGCTAGGAGCTGTTGCCGCCAGGAGGGCCGCCACTACGTCTCTGGGACGTGAACCCGAAGCTGCCGCGTAATGCGAAAGCGCCTTGGCGTCGCAGCCAGCTTGGAGCCGGCAGCTCCCCAGGCAGACCTCTCAGACGAGGCGGAGCTTCGGCTCGCGTCGCTGTTTTGACGGCCGCGGTCGCTATGCCAACGTTTCGAGCTCAGCCTTGAAGTCTCGTAGCCGTGCTAGATTCCCGAACGTGTCGTTGTTGGTCCGCGAGGGAGGAACCATTTGGTCGCTCATGGCGTGCTGAACGGTGATGTGTCCTTCATCTAAGCGTTCCGAGAGCGCCGGCGGGGAGCAGCGTAGACAATCCTGGCGGCCTTCCAGAGATACCCACCAGATAGTCGTACCGGTCGCCAGCAGCCGAGCGCGGGTCTCGTACCTGCTGAAACCGAGGCGGATCCTCGGTGGAGGACTCTAACCTCGCACCGGGCTTGGCCGACTCTAACGTCGTACGCGACTGACTCGGCCTTCCCAGTTTCGATACCTGCGACCGCGGCAACCTGTGCGAGCACGTCTCACCGAGCTTTCCGCGTGTCCTCGAAGCCAGCGCTAGACGAAACTTAGCGGGCGGTCAGGCGGCCACTCGGCGACTTCGTTCAGAGTGCCCTTCAGCTCTTCAAGCGCGCGAAGTTCGTCTGGCTCAAAGTCAAACTCAGTCTCGTCGGTCATGCCGCCAGATTCGAGTCCGTGACGAGACTTCCTCCGGCGAGACTCTCCCGGTGGCTCAACCCTCCGGCCACGTGATCCTCGGCTTCCAGTTAGCGATCTTTGCCACGAGCGGCGACGGAAACCAATCGGTGAGCCAAGACGCGGCCCGTGGCATGGTCGACAAAGAGGAGTGCTGGTCAGTACTCGCGTAGGCAAACAAGCTCCTGGTGAGTCGACTCTGCCAGCCTCGCAATCGGCGAGAAGCGCGCCCCGGCCCGGACGCCTAGCTCCGTCGACAAATCTCGCGCGAAGGCCCGCGGAGCTGCGCCGGCAGTTCATTTTTCCGAAGCAGGGCTCTCTGGCTTCCGCGCCATCGGGCCGGATCGATCCGAACGACGCGGCTGAGTCCGGCTTCCGGCTTGCTCGTCACGTCGATCGGTCATATTCCGCGCCGTCCAGGGGTCAGCGGGCTCCTGCCTTCGTTGCATCAATCGAGACCAGCTCGTCAGGACCGGCTCGCCGGGGCGTCTGGCGCGGGCTAGCTGATCAACCAATGGGAGCTCACCGAGCCAGACCGGCTGCTCGTCCAGCGGACGAAGTTGACAGAGCAGTGCCGGCGCATCGTCGGGATGCGGATACCGCAAGGCCTCCAAGTCTTTCTGGTCGACGAGGGTCCAGGCGCCCTGGCGCTCCATCATCAGGGCGCGCCCACCCCCTGAGAGCAAGACCAGAGGCGCAGAAAGTTCCTCGGCGTGCACGCTCAGGCCCTCGACCTGGTGCGTCAATCGCACGACGTACCGTTGCATCAGCTCAATCCACTGCCAGAGGCCTTGATCAAGGACACTTCCGAGCAGCACTGGGGTATCAGCCGGGGGGCGGTCGAGAAAGTCCACCGAACGCTCGAGTGCCGAGTTGGGACGTTCGTACAGGATTCGTGACCGCCAGAACCGCTGACGTTCCTCGGCCGTCGCCTGGTCGGCCGCGTGCAAAAGCACGTCGGCGAGGAAGCGGCCCAGCGCCGCAGATCCAGAGTCGCTGCCTGGCCGCAACGGGAACGCTCCGAGTCCTGGGATGAGCTCAACGTACTGCCTGAACTCGAGCGTTCCGGGGGTCCCCGGGAAGAGCACGTAGGCGCCGGCGCTGCGACGAATCGCGTCGCGGTACGCGTGCATCTTGAGCAGGTCGTCTCGCCGACTACTCGCTTGCCGCTCCTGCTCCTCGTCGCCGAGGGCTGATTGCAACTCTTCACGTTCAGACGAGGCACGCTCGAACTGTGCGCTCGACCAGTCCAGCTTGTACTTGGCGTCGAAATGGAGCCAGACGTCGAGGTCTCGCTCGTTCTCGACGCGAGTTCGTCCTGCTTCGGGACGAACGAGGACAGACGCATCGGGGACCATGGCCCGCGACCACGAGCCGTCGGAGCCCGGCTCGTCGGTCGCGCGGAACGAGCGATTGAAGTACACGCTCACGCTGAGGCTGCGGCCGGCGACCGTGACGTTCCACTGGAGCTTTGATTCCTTACCTCGCTTCAGCCCAAGAGATAGGCCGTCTCCATCCTGCTCGAAAAGGCGCAGCGACGCGTTGGGGTCATCGCACGCTTCGCCGAGCACGCCAACGAGCTTCAGGAACGTCCAGTACTCATAGAGCGAGGCGACATTGCGCTGCGACGGGTGAATGGCGTCATCAAGCTCGAGCTGCAGGTCAAGGCTGGACTCGATCAGCGCAAACGTCGAGAAGATCTGTCGGTATCCCTCGCGTTTGAGCAGCACCTGGTTCGCGGTGGGGACCTCCTGTAGCCGGCCTACTTCTCGGAAGAAAGGCTCCGACAGGGTGTCATCGAGGGCCTCGACCACCCGTTCCACGGCTGCGATTCCGCGAATGCCGTAGGCCGCCTCAGCTCGCGAGCTGAGAATGTCTCCGAGACGTTCAGCGAGCTCGCGCCAGCGAGCGAGCGCGAACTTGACAAACCGATTGGGGACCGTGTCAACCGTCTCTTCGCTTCGGTAACTCGCGATCGCGCTGGGCAGCGTTTTGAGTGAGCCGACAGGCATCACCGTGCGGACTCGTCGGCCAGGGGTCGTCAGGGCTCGAGCGACCTCTCCACTGCCTCTCAGCGGCCGTCCCGGCGGCCGCCATTCGGTCTCGCGGACCCAGTCTCGTTGCGGTCGGTGCACCACTTCCGCGATTGCGTCGACCAGCTCGTCGTCGGCAAGCCGTGCCTGAAGGATGGCGAACTGCTGGTACAGAAGTCTCGGCGCCCTTGACGGCGAGATTGCGGCCGAGGTCGAGGCGGGAGCGAAGCCCTGAAGAATGGCCTCAGAGGCAAGATCTGCAATTTCCCGCAGCATCTGCTGGTACTCGCGCTCGTGCTCCAACTTCACCGCCTTCACGAGAAGCCAGCCCGCAGCGACCAGTTCGCCGCTATCGCGAATCGCGCTCACGAGGACGTCTCCCACGTACTGACGCGTGTGCAGCCGACCCGACGTTCCGGACGAGTCATCGAGGTCAAAGAGCTCAGCGGGCTCGAGCCTGACATCGCCGACGCTCGGTAGGTCCAGCACGTAGCGATAGGAAGAAGCCTCTCGCAGCTGAATTGCGGGCTCACTGCGCCGCCGGGCAGGGTCGGAGGTTCGATCTTGAGGCGGCGCCGAGCGCGGCAGCGCCGAGATCTCGAGCACGCCGACCACCTCTCCGCGAGCATCTCGGAGCTCCAGTCTCGCGATCCCGGCCATCTCAGCTACTCGGTGAAGCTGACGAACTGGTTCGCCTGGAGAGAGTCGAGCATTCGGCGAAGTTTCGCGGCGGTGCGCGGAAGCCGGGCTGTTGCGGGCGCGATAGGGCTGTCGACCTCCGCCACGGAGTCTGTAGCTCCGGCCCACGTCATGAGACTCCGCAGAACGGGTTCCAGACGCCTGCGGGAGCCATGAAGTCGCGGCAGCAGCTTCTGCATCGCGATGAGGTCGAGAACCTCATCGAGGTCGGGTCTTCCCGTGCCCGCGTAGACAGCCGCAAATCGGAGCGACTCGGCCATCACCCGGTGACCGAATTCATGACCTGAGACTGCAAGAAGAGCGTGGACCTGCTGGAGCTCGTCTACGAGCTGGGCTCGGGCGAGGTGAGGCTCGGATTCATGCCACCGGTCGTCCTGGCTGATGGCGAGCAGCGATCGCAAGACCGATGGGTCAGCGGCCGCTACGTCTGATGGCCGCGCGATTTCAGCGGCGAGCTCATCCGTGCTGACGCGGAACTCGAAGACGAATGCTCGATCAAGCACCTTCGGAGAGAACATGTAAGTCGTCTCGTCAATGTTCACGGTCCCGACCACCCACAGGTTCCGCGGGATGGCAAGGAGCTCGGGGGCTCCGGGTCGCTTTCTCCAGGACCGGGCGCCGTCGCTCGTTTCGACGGCGAGATTGGGCAGAATTGGTTCTCGCGATTCGGCTGCTGAAAGGTAGTCGGAGAAGTACCGCTCGACGTGGGCGAGATTCATCTCGTCGAGGATCATGAGGTACGGCCTGTGAGGATCGCTGATCGCTCTCAACATGAACTCCAGCGGAGGCGGCACGTACCACGCCGACCGCCCGTCTGATGAGCGCGGCTGCAGGGCGTCCTCATAGCCAAACAGGGCTTCGGGACCGGACCAGTCAGGACGGACGGCAACGACCAGGTGGCGCGATTGATTCCCCGCCGTACCGAACCAGTCGCCGAGACGGAGGGCGAGTTGCGTCTTTCCGGAACCCGACAGTCCGGTGAAGATCGCGAACGGCTTCGCAATCAGCGATGCCAGGCAAGCGACAGCGCGCTCGTAGGGCAGGATTAGGCCAGCGCTGGCGATCGCCGCGCTGAATTGCTCGGCAATCTCAGACAAAGGCACCGCCGGCAACTCAGTCTCGTCTTCAGACGCGCGCTCGAGCAGCGGCGACCCCGCTATCGGGGCCAGGTAGCCGAGTCCGCGATTGATGGCCGACATGCGCAGCGCCTCAGCGGCAGCGTCAGACAGCTGCTGCCCTCCTCCGAGCGAGACGTCTTCAATGGTCTCAAGCTCATCGAAGCTAAACCGGTGCGAGTACGCGCGGCCGTCTGCTTGCTCATCCGGCCAGACCGGAGTTCGGTCCACGTACGCTGAGCGCGTGACGCGGCCGAGCACGACTCGGCGGACGCCGTGTCCTGTCCACTCCTCTGGCGCGACTCGTGGGCTTCCTCCGCTGTAGCCAGAGGCAAAAACGACGAGGTCGCCGACACGGAGACTCGGGAGGTCGGCAGGGCTGGTCAAGAAACCCCAGACGCCGCTGCTCAGGCCGACGCGCAGGTTCGCCTCAGACGCGCTTCCAACGTAGATCAGGAAGGCATTTGGCTGGTCCGAGGCCGTGCTGGCCGCCCGAGCGGCTGGCTTGTTCTCGATATAGCGATCATCGGCAATGAGGACGGCTTCCAGATCACGGACAATCTCATCGTCCTGAGGAAGGAGTCCACTCTCGTACAGCTTGTGCGCGATGACGCTGTGCTCGTAGTTCCGTCCCAGGTTGGCGTTCGTCTTGAGATCAACCGCCGAGTCGAGCCGGAAGCCGGCAGCTTCGAGCTCAGGGGACTGGCGGCGCACCTCGAACGCGACTGACTCCAGGTGAGCGACCATCGCTGCCCGACCAAGTTTGCCTGGCTCTGTGACCCCTTGGGCCAGCGTCAGGTAGGCGCCCGAAAGATCCTCGCGGAACAGGAGCACGGGGTAGACGCCGCGTTGGGTCGTCCTCGTCTCTCTCGCATCCAGAAACGAGATCCAGGGGATGCGTGACCAGTTGCCCCGGCCGGCAGACCATCGCGCCGACACCGTCGGGCGCGAGGCGACTGGAAGCGCGGTGTCAAACGCGTCGTTGAGCTCTTCAAACGCGGTCCAGATCTCGGCGTTGGACCCGAACGGTCCGGACCGCGCGGAGCCATACTCGTCAAGGATTCGTTGGATCCCGGCTCGGAGATCGGAGCCTGGCCGCGCCACGGCATCGGTCGGGTCGTCGATCAATCGAGCCTCGAGCCGATATCTGGTCAAGAACGCTGCGTCACCTATTTCATCGCTTCCCGCAATCGCGGCGAGGACTGCGTCCCGAGAGGCGATGTCGCTAGCGGGTGGCATCGGTGGGTCGCCACGCTATCCGAGAAGCCGGCAGCACGCCAATTCCCGGGTCATCAGTACGGGGCCCGACGTAGCGGGGCCAATCGCGGTTCCGGTCTGCTCGAAACACCGAAGACGGCGCAATTTCGCGCGTGAGTTTGGTACCCACGAGTGGTACCCATGTCAACCACTTCTGTGCGGATTCACGCACCGGAAAATAGAAAAGGCCCGCAAATGCGGACCTTTTCGAAGTAGCGGGGGCGGGATTCGAACCCGCGACCTTCGGGTTATGAGCCCGACGAGCTACCAGACTGCTCCACCCCGCGGCGGACACACATTGATAGCAGAAGGCGATCAGCCAACTCAACCGCCGCCACGCTCATTTCAACCGCCGCCCCGGTCATTTCCACCGCAGCCGCTCACCGCTTGACCCAGCCGACGCTGACGCTGACGCCGACGCACTTTCAGCCGAGTCACCCCCACCCAACCGCTCCCCCGACTCGGCATCGAACCCGAACATCCGCTCCGGATCAATCCGCAGCCGCACGTTCGACCCCGGTCGGCGGGCATCGTACCCCTCGGTCCGGGCCACAAAGCCCGAGTCGCTCCCCTCCAAAGACGCGTGCACATAGGAGTCCGCCCCTAGGGACTCCACTAACACCACTTCGCCCGGGACACCGTCGCCAGACCCATCCTCCACCGAAACGTGTTCGGGCCGGATACCGACCACCATCTCCTTCGCGCTCCTCTCCCCCGCCGCGCGGGCCAGCTCCGCCGGCAGCTTGATGGTCTGGCCTCCCAGGCGAACCTCGCCGTCCTCGACCCCCAGCTGGATCAGGTTCATCTGCGGCAGGCCGATGAAGCCGGCCACGAAGGCGTTCGTCGGGTTGTCGTAGAGCTCCGCGGCGGCCCGTACTGCTGGAGGGTGCCGTCCTTGAGCACGGCGACCCGGTCCCCCAGGGTCATGGCCTCACCCTGGTCGTGGGTGACGTACACCGTGGTTGTCTCCAGCCGGCGCTGAAGCTCGGCGATCTGCACCCTCGTCTGTACGCGGAGCTTGGCGTCGAGGTTGGACAGGGGCTCATCCATCAGGAAGGCCTTGGGCCGGCGGACGATGGCCCGGCCCATGGCCACGCGTTGGCGCTGGCCACCGGAGAGCTGGCGCGGCTTGCGGTCCAGCAGCTCCTCGATCTCCAGCATCGCCGCCGCCTCGCGCACCCGCTGGTCTCGCTCCTCGCGCGAGACGCCGTGCATCTTCAGGGCGAAGCCGATGTTCTCACCCACGGTCTTGTTCGGGTACAGGGCGTAGTTCTGGAAGACCATGGCGATGTCGCGGTCGCGGGAATCGACCCCGCTGACGTCCTCGCCGTCGATCTCGATCCGGCCGTCGCTCAGCTCCTCGAGCCCGGCCAGCAGGCGCAGGGCCGTTGTCTTGCCCGATCCCGAGGGGCCGACCAGGACCATGAACCCGCCGTCGGGTACCTCGAGGCTCAGCTTGTCCACGGCCAGCTTGTCGCTGCCGGGATAGCGGCAGCTGACTTCCTGATAGATCACCTCGGCCATCGCCTGCTCCTCCTCGGGGTCGGCGTGGCGCCACCCGGCCCTCGGCGATGTAGCCGTCGATCGGGTTCACTCCACGTCATTTGATCGCGCCCATGGACAATCCGCGAACCAGCTGGCGCTGAGCGATCCAGCCGGCGATCAACACCGGCACCGAGGCCAGCGTCGCGGCCGCCGCCAGCTTGGCCCAGTAGAGCCCTTCACTGGTGACAAAGCTGACCAGGAACACGGGCATCGTGGCGGCGCGGATCGAGGTCAGGTTCAGCGCGAAGAAGAATTCATTCCAGGCAAAGATGGCGCAGATCAGCGCCGTGGCGGCCAGGCCGGGCGCGACCACCGGCAGCACCACCTCGCTGAGCTCGTGGCGGAGATTGGCACCGTCCATGCGCGCCGCCTCGAGAATCTCGCTCGGCACCTCGAGGAAGAACGAGCGCATCATCCACACCGCGATGGGCAGGTTCATCGCCGTGTACAGGACGATCAGCGTGGGGATGCTGTCGAGCATCCCCAGGTTCCGGACGGCGAGATAGATCGGCACGATCGCCGCCACCACCGGGAGCATCTTGGTGGAGATGAAGAAGAACAGGGCATCACGCCAGCGTCCCACCGGCCGCATCGAGAGCGCGTACGCCGCCGGGGTGGCCAGCAGTAGTACGAGCAGGACGGAGACCACGGTGGCGATCGCCGAGTTGGCCAGGAACGGACCCATGCCCGAGCTGAACACCGCCTTGTACTGATCGAGCGTGGGATGGAAGATGAACTTGGGCGGATTGGTGTACGCGGCCCCCTCGGTCTTGAACGACGTGAGCACCATCCAGAACACCGGGAAGAAGAAGATGATGGCCGCGAACCAGGCCACGGTTGACCAGGCCACGTTGCCCAGGCGCTCGCGCACAGGGCGCCGCCGCCGTCCCCCGCTGACGCTTGCCGCGACGGTGGCCATCAGGCCCGCACCTCGTTCTCGATGAACAGCCGGAACATCGTCCGCAGCGCGATGGTGGCCACCAGGATGGTCCCCACCACAGTGACCACGCCGAGCGCCGCGGCCTGACCGATGTCGAAGCCCTGGAAGGCGCGCTGGTAGATGTAGTACGGCAGGTTGGTGGTGGCCGTACCGGGACCGCCCTGGGTGATCATGTAGATCACGTCGAAGGTGTTGACCACGTAGATCGAGCCGAGCAGGATGCCCAGCTCCAGGTAGGAGCGCAGGTGCGGCAGGGTGATCTCCCGGAAGGTCGCCCAGGTGCTCGCCCCATCGACCCGGGCCGCCTCGAGCACGTCGCGGGGCTGGCTCTGGAGCCCGGCGAGGAGGATCAGCATCTCGAACGGGGTCCATTGCCAGACCACGGTCGTGATCACCGAGGCCATCGGATGCGTGGACACCCAGGCGACGCTGCCGCCGCCGAACCACCCGATGACCCAGTTGACGATCCCGTAGACCGGGTCGAGCATGGTCGTCTTCCAGAGCAGAGCCGCAGCGGTGGGCATGATCAGAAACGGGGAGATCAGCAGCGTGCGGACCAGGCCCCGGCCGAGGAACTTGCGGTCCAGCAGCAGCGCCAGCCCCAGCCCGAGGAGCGTCGCGATCAGCACCGATCCAAAGGTGATCTCGATCGTGTGCAGCAGGGCCCCGTAGAAGACCGGGTCTGAGAACACATCGCTGTAGTTCGATAGTCCGACCCAGTGCGGCGAGCCCGGTTTGGCGATGTTCCAGGACTGGAGTGAGTAGTAGAGCGTGAGCAGGAACGGGATCTGCGTGACGACGATCGTGAACAGCAGCGCCGGCATGAGGGGAAGGCGGCGGACCCAGCCCTCGTTGCGGCGTCGGTCCTGTCTCTGGGCCCCAGGGAGCTGAACGGCACGATCAGCAGTCGCGGTGGCCATTACTTGCGGTATCCCCCGCCCACGGTCTGGGCGTACTGCTGCGAGGTGGTAAGCGCGCTCGACACGGGCTCCTGGCCGGCGATGGCCGCCGTTATCTGCTGGCTGACCCGTGTCCCCAGATCCTGGAACTCAGGTATGTCGAGGAACTGGACGCCCACGTAGGGCACCGGCTTCACGGTGGGGTTGTTCGGGTCCGCGGCCTGGATGGCCTGAAGCGTCGGCGCGGCGAAGGCTTTGGCCGCCTTGCGGTACTGGGGGTTCTGGTAGGTGGACAGGCGGCTGCCCGGGGGAAGGTTGGCCCAGCCGAGCTTGTGGCCGACGAGCTGGATGTAGCCCCGGGAAGTCGCCCAGGAGATGAAGCGCCAGGCCGCCAGCTTGTTCGGGGAGGTGACCGGGATGCCCAGTGACCACGTGTACAGCCAGCCCGAATTCGGCTGCTTCATCACCGGCGCCGGGGCGTAGCCGTTCTTGCCGACCACCGTGCTGCTGGTCGGAGACTCGATGCTGCCCGCCGCCGAGGTGGCGTCGTACCACATCGCCGCCTTACCCTGGCCGTATTGCGTCGCGCACTCGGCGAAGCCGTCGCTGGCGGCGCCCGGCTCGCCGTTGTGGTTGACCAGGTTGACATAGAAGGACACGGCGCGCTTGAACGGAGCGGAGGTCAGCTGAGCGTGCCAGCCGGTGTCGTACCAGCGCCCGCCGAAGGTGTTGATCACGGTGTCAAGGGGAGCCAGGACCTGACCCCAGCCGGACTGGCCACGCAGGCAGATCCCGGCGATTCCCTTTGACTTGTCGGTCAGGCGGCGAGCAAAGCCGGCCACTTGCGTCCACGTCGGGTGGGCGGGCATCTTCAACCCGGCCTTGGCGAACAGGTCCTTGCGGTACATCAGAAACGATGACTCGCCATAGAAGGGGACCGAGTACATGTCGACCGCGGTAGGAGAGCGATTTGCGGATCGAGGGGATGAAGTCACTCGCGTCATAGCCCGCGCGCCCGATCGATGTAGGGCTGCAGGTTGGCGATCCACCCGTAGCTCGCCCACATCGGCGTCTCGTAGTTGGAAATCATGACCACGTCGAACTCATTGCTCTTCGTGGACACCGAGGCGGTGATCTTGGCCCGGGATTCGTTTTCGGGCAGAGTCACGTAGTTGACCTTGATGTCGGATATCTGCTTCTCGAACGCACTGGTCAGCGCCTCCACGTCCTGCATCTGCGGGTTGGCGACGATGGCCACGCGCAGAGCAACGCCATGGGAACCGGCGCCACCGCCCCCGCCCGCTCCGGCAACCGAGCAGCCGGCCAAGACGAGTGCGCTCGCAAGCGCAGCGAGACGCATGTTGGTGGCGATCGAGACCTCCTCCCGATTGGTGCAACCACCCTGTGGGTATGTGTATTCCCGCCGATGAACCATCTAAACGTGTGTCAGCACAGGTGAGGCGAATCCAGCTGTGAGAGCTGCGGTCTGGCAGCGCCCGGGTGAACTCCAGGTGCAGGAGCGCCCGGATCCCGAGGCCGGGCCGGAGGAGATCGTGGTCCGAGTCGGAGCCTGCGGCATGTGCGGTACCGACGTCCACATCGCCGAGGGTGAGTTTCCGCCCACGCCCTACCCGATCGTTCCCGGTCATGAATTCGCCGGCGAGGTGGTGAGCGTCGGCGCTGAGGTCGACGACATCACTGCAGGCATGCACGTGGCCGTCGACCCGTCACTGTTCTGCGGTCACTGCGACTACTGCCGTGTGCAGCGCGGCAATCTCTGCCGAAATTGGAACGCGATCGGCGACACCGTGGACGGGGCGTTCGCCGAGTTGGTCAAGGCTCCGGCCCGCAACGCCTACGAGCTGCCCGAGGGCACCACAGCGCGGACCGGGGCGCTGGTCGAGCCGCTGTCCTGCGCGGTGCACGGCATGCGGCGTTTGGAGCCGAACACCGGCGATTCCGTGCTCATCACCGGAGCGGGAACGATGGGTCTGCTCCTTCTCCAGCTGCTGCACCAGGGCGGGGCGTCCCATGTCAGCGTGGTCGATCGCAACGAGCGCCGGCTTGAGCTCGCTCGCTCGCTGGGGGCATCGGCGATCGATACTGATGTTCGAGCTGCGGCCGAGAGCCATGGCGACGGGTTCGACTGCGTGGTCGACGCGACGGGCGTTCCCGAAGTCGTGCAGTTGGGCCTCGATCACGCGGTCCGGCGCGGGGGCAAGCTGATGGTCTTCGGCGTCGCCCCCGAAGCGGCCCGGGTGGAGGTCTCCCCGTTTCGGATCTACAACGACGAGATCACCCTGGTCGGCTCGATGGCCGTGCTCTACACGTTCGTCCAGGCCATCGAGCTGCTGCGCGGCGGCACGATCCAGACCGAGCCGCTGCTCACCCACACCTTCCCGCTGGACGAGTTCGAGGACGCGCTCAGCACGATGCGCGCCGGCGAGGGTCTCAAGGTTCAGGTCCTCCCGAACTCCTAACCTCGAAGGCCTTCAGGCGATCGGGTGGGGCTCGCTGACCGCTTCACGCGAGAGAAGGGCCTGAAGCCGCGGGTTCTTCAGGCGACGGTTGCCGACGCCGAAGTGGATCGGCTGCATGTCGGTCCCGAACGCGCGGACCACGCGCACAGCCGCCAGGGCGACATCCGGGGAGGTCAGGTCGGCGGCAGCGGCGCGGATTCCGGCCTCCCGCAGGCAAGCCACGCACGCCCCCAGTGTGGGCTCCTGGACGTAGCGCGAGCGCAGTTCGGCGACGGCCGTGGTCCCGCCAGAGCCGCTCCGCAACGGTTCGAGCGCGGCCACGCGATCAGGACGGACGTAGTAGAGCCCGTGATCGAGCCCGGTGAGTACATCGCCGCTCGTCGACACGTCGCGATGGCGTCCCTCGAGCATCAGCCTCCGCATGTATGCCCCGTAGTGCCCGTGCTCGAGGACGGCTCGCTGCAGCGCGATGCCGATGTCCGCATGGGCGGCGAGTCCGATCGTCACGCCCGGCCAGGAGCGGCCGTCGCCGAGGCCGAGGCAGACGACCGTCGGATGCTGTGTCCCGGCATCCAGGAGGTAGAGCTCGGTCTGGGCGCCCAGGCGATTGACCTCCCGCAGTGCGCGTTCGCTCACGGCGTCGCAACCCTCCTCGGCCAGGCGCACCGCCGATCGTCCGGCGAGCCAGGAGAGCATGAACGCGTCGCGCTCGATCAGTTCGTACAGCGCGCGCAGCGCCGCATCCTCGAAGTTCACGCCGGCCGCCAGCCCGTTGCTGGTCGTCTGAGCGAATCGCTCGGCCGGCTCCGCCGGGAAGTGCATGTGGGTGGCCAGCGCCGGCAGCTTCACGGACTCCCCCGTGTCGAGCCACAGCCCTTCGACCCAGTGAAGCTTCACGTCGGGGTTGTATGGAGCGAACGGGAAGTCCGGCTGTAGGTACTGCGCATCGTCGTAGAGCACCAGCGACCGAGGATCGAAGGCGGCCTTGTCGGGCAGCTCATTGAACGCCGCCCGGGTCAGCGCGGCCGGATTCCACAACGACGCGGAGTACCGCTCGACCCCCTCGCCGATCGCGCCGCGGACCGCCGCCTCGCGCGTCGCTCCCTTGCCCTCGCCGGTGAATTCCGGACGGGCGATACCTCCGTCCCGGTAGGCGCCGATACGCGCACTCGCGGCGACCGGAACCGCAGGAGCATCGTCGGCGTCACCCTCGAAGATCAGCAATTCGCGGAGGACACCGCCGCGGGTGTCGGCCAGAATCCGCAGATCCTCCGGTACGAGCTGCGAGTTCGTGGGCGATGCGGAGCGCAACGACGCGATGCTGGCCGCGCCACCGCACACCTCGCACCAGGGCATGGGCACAACCCAGTGCAGGGCGCTCTCGCGGCCGTCGTCGATGACCACACACCCGTAGGGGATGAGCCGGGGATGGCGCAGCGCCAGGACAACATTCTCGGCGATGGCGCGCACCGTCGAGTCCTCCTCCTCCAAGCCCTCACCGGGTTCAGCAGCGAGCGAGTCGGAAAATCTCCGGCGGGCACAGTTCCAGCACGCGGTGTGCAGCGGATCGGCCCATGGGCCCAGCATGAACTCGGCTCCCGACCGCCAGACCGCCAGGGAGCGATGACCGTTCACGTGGAGCTCTCGCATGATCTCGCCCGATGCGTCCGGGTCGAGCCCAGACAGATCAGCAAGAACGAACGCTCCCTCTGCGGGAGCGTCGGTCGATTCAACACCTAATCGTGCCAACTCTGCTCTCACGCGTGATGCAACCCCGGACTGCCGAACCACGGCGACGCACGCCTCACCACCAGGGGCCGGCGTCCACGCCCCCACCGGCGCGAGCTCGACGAAGCCCACCGGCTCGAGCTGGCGGCACAGCTCCGGCAGCCATTCGGGCGCCTCCCCCTCGTCGGACTCGAGGGCCGGCAGCGCGTCGAGAACGAACGAGAATCCAGGCTCGCCCCTCAGGCGAATAGATCCCGTCGCCGCGGAGAGGATGGTCCCATCACGCGCCGCGGCGACGCGAATTTGTGGTGAAAGGCGAAAACCTATTCTGCTTCGCGCTGGGCGCCCTTCCCCGCCTCACTCAGCTCCTTCAGTGCCGCCATGAACGTCTCTCCGCATGGCTCGCACTGATTGCACTCCATGGTTTGCAAGCGCCGGAAAATAATGCTGCTGATCGTCGCCAGCGGCTGAACGAGCTCTTCGAGTTCGAACCGTCCGGTTGACATGAGACACCCCTCTCCTATCGGGTTATTGGACGGAGATACTTCGGCGCGAACCTACACCGTTCAAAGTCCTAAAGCAACTGAACGAGGTAAGGTACAGTTACAGTAAGGTTCGCGAGCATTGGTACGCCCTTACCAACTCTGGGAGCTTGCCAACGATCCTCTCTTCTCGCGCCGTGGTCTGGTCCTGACAGTTACACCCGATTTCGGCGCGGCGCGACCCATTTTCGACTGGCATCTCATTTGACACCGGTGGTACGTTTGCCCTGAGTTACTACTCAGCTGTACCGGGGCAAGTAGACCGACGGAGGGACCGTGGGTTGTTGTGGGCAAAAGCGTGCGGCGCTGCGCGTGCGTGCGTCAGTAGCGGCTGCGTCACCTAGAACGGTGACAGTCGAACCGCGCAAATATGACACCGCGCGCCTGAAGGACGGGGGTGTGATGGTCGAATACCGCGGCAGTAGCACCGCGGTGCTGCACCGTTCC
The DNA here is from genome assembly GCA_963845575.1 of uncultured Solirubrobacterales bacterium. GTDB lineage: Bacteria > Actinomycetota > Thermoleophilia > Solirubrobacterales > Solirubrobacteraceae > Palsa-465. The sequence goes on from CAWJSN010000013.1 coordinate 17,646, forward strand.
TCCAGCGGGCGCCTGTACACATTCTCGCCCGCCCGCCCCGTACGACTGCTGCCGGCGGCTGACGCCGGACACCTTCTTCTCAACCAGGACTTTCGTCGGATCCAGTACTAACCGCGAATCTGGGCGAGGGCGCTCCCATCAGCAACCGAGAGACGCGTCAGCGGCCGGGACTAAGGAGCCAAGATGGCACGGGGCGCACGTAAGCACGAGGAACCATCGCCGGACAAGCGGGTCGTCACCCCCCGCCAGTCGGAATATCTGGCGCAGCTCTCTGGGCTGCCGCAGGAGGAGCTGGCCGGCAAGCCAATTCGTGAGCTCGACCAGATCCTGCGTTGGCGGATCGACCCAGAATTCCTGTTCTTCCGCCGTGTGTGCGGCCGGGTGGTGCGGGTCGACCCGGGGACCGGAGACATCGAGGGCGTGCCCAACGCCACGGTTTACGTGGAGGACACCGACTGCTCGTTCCTCGGCTTCTTCCCGGTCGACGGACCCTGGGACTGGTGGTGGTGGTTGTGGCCGATCTTCTGCGACCGCGAGGTCATCGCGACCACGATCACCGACGAATGCGGACGCTTCTGCGTCTGGATCCCGCGCTGGGACATCGACCGGATCCTCAGCTTCCGTCGGGAGCGCATCTGCTTCCCGGAGATCTTCAAGCCGAGCCTGGGCGACATCCTCAAGGAGGTGGGCGCCGAGCAGCGTCCACCGATCAGGGTGGACCCCAACCCACCTGACCCCGCGCCGTTCGAGGTTCCTGAGCGCGCCGTTCTTGACCAGGCCGGAGCTCTGCTCGGGCGCCCGTCGCTCGGTCGCCTGGCTGCCTCTGCCGGGCAGGAATTCGGCGGCCAGACCGGCGACCTCAGGACACTCCTGGAGGAACCGGCGTTCCTCGATGCCTTCCCTCCCCCGCTCAGGGATGACGCGCTGGAGCGGCTCGAGCAGGTAGAGGGCCTGCCGGGCTCCGGCGAGCGCGATCAACAGCGCGGTGTCTCGGCTACGTCGAACCTCGACCTCAGCGTATCCAGGGCCGTCGGCCCGTTCCTGCGCTGCCGCGACATCATCGTGCCCGAATGGCAGGTGGTGCTGGACCTGCCCGACATCACGTTCCGAGTGACTCAGGATGTCGACCTCGACGGCGACGAGGAGACCATCTACTCCGAGTCGTTCTTCGACGTGCGCTGGGACGTGGGTGACATCGCGCCCGTCACCCTGGTCGCGTCCCCGATCGCGCGACCGTCGCCGATCTGCGAAGGGCCCTCGATCCCGTGCGGCGACACGCCCGAGATCGTCACCGTCGGCCTCATGCCGCTGGCCTCGACGCACCACACCAATGCCACCGGCACGGCCACGCGGGTTAACCGCCCGCGGCCCGGAGGGCTGTATTCCGACCCACAGGTGAGCCCCGGCCAGGCGCCGTACGCGGGCACGCTGCAGCTACACGGATGCCACGACATCGGCGGGGCGCAGTGGTACCGGGTGCTGTACGCCTACAACGGAGCCTCCGAGGTGCCGTTCACCGGCCTCGAGTGGTTTCCGCCAACGCTCACCGGTCCCCCCTGGTGGATGCATGCCTTCCCGGACGCGGCCGGCTGGTACAAGATGCCGACGGCGGCCGAGTTCGCGAATCTGGTGTTTCCGAACTGGATTTTGAACTGGCCGACGACGAGTTTCAGCGACGGCGAGTACGTCGTCCGTCTACAACTCGCCGACGCCAGCAAGAATCCACTCTCGCCGCCCGAGGAGTTCAGCCCCCCGGTGACGTTCGCCATCGACAACAAGGCGCCGACGGTCAACTTCAGTCAGATTCGCTGGCGCGTGTCGGGTGGCGCGTGGCTGCCGCAGAACACGTTCACGTGGCCGTTCGTGTGCATCGTCATCGAGCGGCCCACCGGAGCCGACATCGAGATCGAGGTCACCTGGGGAGCCACCGCTACCCACCTGCGTGACGTGTCGATCTCGGCCAGCGGATGCGGCGCCGGTACGCCCGGCCTCCTCAGTGCGGTGTCTACCAGCCAGCACTGGCACGAGAACTTCGGCGACAACAGCGTGTCGAACATCACCCTCTACACCCTTCCCGGGAGCGCCGCACAGGGCTCGTATGGGTTCTCCATAGACGCCTGGAGCCGCGCCTTCAATCCGGCCGGTGACGGCGGAGGCCCGGCGACCAACTGGTTGGCCAACTACAGCTACATCGAGGCCAACCCGTCCGTGGACGTGGCCGTCATCGACCACTGAACGGGGCCTGAGTCAGACGGCCGGTTGACCCCAGCCCCCGGTTGTGATCGGGTCCGGGCATGGACTCATCTGACTACGACAACGAGATTGGATTCGGCGCCAGGTTCGCGCTGGCCTCACTGGCGACCTGGCGCCTGACCCATCTGCTCGCCGAGGAGGACGGGCCCGGCGACGTCGTGGTGCGGGCTCGGGCGCGCCTTGGGGATACCCCCGCGGGCGCGCTGATGGACTGCTTCAACTGCCTGAGCATCTGGGTCGCCGCGCCACTCAGTTTGTCGGTTTTGCGGCGTCCGCGCCGACCAGTGGTGGGCTGGCTGGCGGTGTCTGGGGCCGCCTGCTTGGCTGAGGCACTCACGCGTGACGAGGCCGGCGCCGTCCACCCGCCTGACTGAAGACCGCAACATCTGGCTGTAGGGTGTGTTCAGCACCCACAAAGCCGAGTCTCCGGACAGCCGATCCGGAGAACGGGGAACCCGAGTAGTCGGGGCGAGTCTCACGGTGGTCCGTGAGAGGCGCGAGAGCGCTAGCCCGTCAGCTAACCCCGTAGGCACAGGCGCTTTTCACACGGTCCCCAAGCCGCCGGGAGTAGTCGCGTGTCCAAAAAGCCTTTCGCCGCACCTGTTTCGCGTTCCCAGACGACGTCGCTCAGCGGCGTCAGGCACGGGTCGCGCTTCCGCGGCGCGTGGTCAGCGGCGATTGGCGTCTCCCTGCTTATCGCGCTCAGCCTGGCCGGGACCGCTGATGCGGCGGCACCGTTTCACCGCGTGCTTCGTGTGGGCTCGCGCGGGCGCGACGTGCGCACCCTCCAGCACTGGCTGACCGATGTGGGCATCCGGACGGCCGCCGACGGCGACTTCGGCCCCGGAACCCGCGGCTCGGTATTCCGCTTTCAGCGTGCGGCGAGCCTCCCGCGGCCCAGCGGGGCGGTCGGCACACGCACCGCTCTGACCCTGTCGCGATGGGTCATCGCACACCGGACCGTGCCCGCTCGCCAGCCGCACACCTCCGGTCAGGGCACCCTGGCGATTCGCCGCGTACTCCGCCAGGGCATGCACGGCGGGGACGTTCGCACCGTTCAGCAATGGCTGACCAAGGTCGGCATTCCCACCACCTCCGACGGCAGCTTCGGCCCGGCCACTCGCACCTCGGTGATCCACTTCCAGCAGGCAGCCACACTCACACCGGCCCACGGAACCGTCAGCCGTCTGACGGCCAGCACCCTGCAGAGCTGGGTCCAGACCGGCCGCCAGGCCTCCCGATCGGCTCACACCACACCTCCACCCAGCACGTCCCCAAGTGGCTGGGTCTTCCCGCTGAGGCCGAAATCCAGGGTCGTCTCCCCCTCGCACTGGACGCTTGATCAGGGCATCGACATCGGCACGGTCAACAACCAGTGCGGCAGCAAGGTGACCGAGGTCGCGGTGACCTCGGGCACGATCGTCAAGGAGGGCATCAACGGCTTCGGGCCCTACGCGCCCGTGCTCAAGGTGGACTCCGGGCAATACTCCGGGCGCTACATCTACTACGGCCATGCCGCTCCCGCTCTGGTCTCGGTCGGCGATCACGTCACGGCCGGCCAGCCGATCGCCGAGGTCGGCTGCGGTGCCGTCGGTCAATCCAGCGCCCCGCACCTCGAGATCGGCATCAGCGCGCCCGGTGGGCCGCCCTGCTGCCCCGGCAACGGCCAGACCTCGCAGACGATGCTCAATCTGATCAAGCCCCTTTGGTGATCGGCGGCTAGCGGGACCCCGTTTGCCGGTTGTCTGCCCGGGCGGACAAGCCTTTCGTCCGGTGTCCGGGGCCCAGCCCGCCCCGGTCCGAGACAGACTTTTTACTCGGCCGGCACAGAGTTGGCACGTCTGCGTCTTGTTCGGTTACAGCGGGCTGGGCGACCATCGGGGCATGGCAACACTGGCTCAGAAAATCGAGTGCGAGCAGCGGATGCGCAAGCTGCTGAGCGACAACGGGCTACCCGAGCCCGACGGGGTCGAGTACGGCTACACGTGCGTGAGGTTCTTCTTCGACGAGTCGAAGGCGTGCGTGGTCGTCGACATCGACAACCCCGACGACGACGCGACCCTGGAAGACCTGACGCTGGCCGAGCAGGCGGCCGGCGGCCAGCCAGCGGACTGGGCGTCCCTGGAGCCGTTCGGTGACCAATTCTCAGACGATCAGTCCCGGAACTGAGAGCTGCCCGCCGAACCGGGCGCGCCGCCGCATGGTCTCAGCGGCGGCGCGCCCCTGTCTCCGGTGGTTTGGCGGTCCCGGGTGGCGCTTGGGTGGGGCCGGCTCGGATACGCTGCGCCAACCCCGGAAAGAGGTTGATCGGTCAGGGCCCCGAGGTCCGCCGGCCAGCAGAGAGGCGCCATCGTGCAGCAGCCACTTATTCCCAGCAGAATCGGCTCGCGCAGCGGGCGGGCGGGCGCTGGCGGCCGGCGCACCCGGCGCGCCGTCGCGATGCTCGTCGCCCTCATCGCGGCTGTGCTCTGGGCCGCCGCGGGCGCCCAGGCGGCACACGCGGCCCAGGCGGCACACGCGGCCCCGACGGCACCCGCAGCCCCGACGGCACACGCGGCCCCGACGAGGCCCGCCGCCCAGACCGCGGGCACCCAGCTGCGCGTTGGGGTTGGCCGGGCGGACATCACCCCGGTCACCGGGGTGTTCAAGGGAGGCTGGTCATGCACGTGCGCTCAGGCCATCGGCCAGCAGGAGCGTCTGTACGCGCGGGCGGTCGTAATCGACCAGGGCGGGCAGAAGGTGGCGCTGGTCACCGAGGACCTGTTCGCGCTCAGCGCCGGGATGATCCGCGACGCTACCGCGCTGCTGCCCGGGCTGGGCTTCTCGGAGCAGAACGTCATTGACTCAGCCACGCACACGCACAGCTCGCAGTCGGGCTACATGAACTTCTCGAGCTACAACTCGATCCTGCCCAGCAACAGCAACCCGACGCTGAAGGGCATCACCAACAGCAAGACCGATCCGGTCATGTACAGCTTCATGGTCAACCAGCTCGCACAGGCCATCCGCCGCGCCAACAACGACCTGAGGCCGGGCGCGATCGGCTGGGGTCAGACGCTGTTGGTCGGGATCACCCAGAACCGGAGCCTCGGCGCCCATCTGGCCAACTACGGCCTCAACGAGGGGCCCAACGGCGGTAGCCCCGAACCAGAACCCGGGCGGCTACATCAACACGATCGACCCGACGGTCAACGTGCTGCGCATCGACCAGTACCGACGGGTCCGCACCACGACCCGCGCCCGTAGAGGACGCCGGCGCCACAAGCGCACCAGGACCGTCACCCGTCGCATCCCGGTCGGCATCTATTCGACGTTCGCCAACCACGGCACCGTCGATCACGAGAACTTCATGTACTACAGCGGCGACCACCAGGGGGCGGCCGAGCGGACCGTGGAGGCGGCCATCCGCGCCGCTGGCCACGTGCCCGCCTCCCAGGACGTCATCAACGCGTTTGCCAACAGCGACGCCGGCGATATGACCTCAGGTATCCAGTTCAACGGTCCGGCCGCCGCCCAGTACGTCGGCCAGCGCGAGGCGGCGGCAATGCTGGCCGCCTGGCGACAGGCCGGCCACGCCATGACCCGCCATCCCGCCCTCGCCCTGCGCTTCACCCGGGTCTGCATGTGCGGCCAGCAGACCAGCGGCGGCGCGATCGACTCCACGCCCTGGATCGGGAAGGCGGCCGGAGCCGGATCCGAGGAGGGGCGCACGATCTTCTACTACGACGGTGCGGCCCACGAGGGCGACAAGCTGCCGCTGCCCATCGGTCCGCAGGGCGACAAGATCCCGGCTCTCAACGAGTCGGGTCAGGTGCCCCAGGCCGTGCCCTTCACCGTGCTCCGGCTCGGGGACGGCGTGGTCACCACCGTGCCCGGCGAGCCCACCGTCGGCGCCGGCGCGGGGATCCGCAACGCGGTGGCGGCGGCCATCGCCGGCTCCGGCGTCCACCACGTCGTAGTGGTCGGCTACGCCGGGGACTACCTCAGCTACTTCACCACCCCGGCCGAGTACGAGCAGCAGGCCTACGAGGGCGGCTTCACCCTCTACGGGCGCTTCTCCTCCCTGGTGCTCCAGAGCACGCTGGCGGCGCTGGCCAAGGACGCGATCAGCGGCCACCCGGCCCCCGCCCCGTATGCCTATGACCCCAACCACGGCGTGCACAACAGCAGTGCGACCTACGGCCCCGGGTCGACCACGGCGACCGCGACCGCTCAGCCCACCCGCGCCGTCCACCTCGGCCACACCGCGTTTGGCTGGACCGGCGGAGCCAACGGAATCGATCGGCCCGTAGACCGTGCCTTCGTTGCCATCCAGCGAGCGGTGGTGAAGCGCCACCGCCGGACCCGCTGGGTCAATGTTGCTGATGATCTCGGCATGACGATCCTCTGGTCATCGGATGCCAATGGCCACTACTTGGCCCACTGGGAGGTGCCGCTCAGCGCCCGCTCGGGTCGCTATCGCTTCCTGGTCACGGCCAAGAGCTACCGGCTGGCCTCGCAACCGTTCGCCGTCTCCCCCGCGGCCATCCTCACCCCCCATGTGACGGGCACGACCGTCACGCTCGGCTATCCCCAGCCGTTCCTGCTCAACGATTGGACCTACCGGCCGGCCGGCGCGGCCAGCGGCACGATCCGGTTCCTGGTCAACGGCCGGCGCCGGACGGTGCGCGAGCGCAGGTCAGGCCGCTTCCCGATTCCGGTCGCCGCGCAGGTGAGCATCCCCGCCCACGGTGCGCGCGACCGCTACGGCAACACCAACCCGAGCGCGGTCTCGCTGAGCGTGTACGTCGACCCGATCCCGCACTGACCACACCCCCCCCCGCGAGCTCACTCAAGTAGAAATCGCGACCGCTGCGGTCACTTTTTCTACAAGAGTCGCCCACCTCGGGCCAGTCCGAGGCCGGACTAGTGGGTCTCGCCGGAACGTTTCGCCCGGGAAGGGCGAGCTCCGGGGGTCGCCAGGCAAGGAAGCAGGAGCCGTGGCGCAGCAGCGCTGCGCGAGGCTCCGATAACGCCCCATGGTGGCCATCCGGAGCCGCCATAACCGGTGGAATGTTCCGGTGGGAGCCACTAGCGAATCTGCAGGCCGAGATCGCGCGCGAGGCCGGGCTAACGAATCTGCATGCCCGAGATCGCGCGCGAGATGACCAGCCGCTGGATCTCGGAGGTGCCCTCGAAGATCGTGTAGATCTTGGCGTCTCGGTGCCAGCGCTCGACCGGGAACTCGCGGGTGTATCCGTTGCCGCCCAGGATCTGGATGGCTCGCTCGGTGGCCCAGACGGCGACCTCGCCGGCCTTGAGCTTGCTCATCGAGCCCTCGGCGTTGTCGAAGTCGTGTCCGTTGCGTCCCATCCAGGCGGCGCGCCAGACCAGCAGGCGGGCGGCGTCGATCTCCATCTTCATGTCGGCCAGCGTGAAGGCGATGGCCTGGTTCTCGATGATCTTGCGCCCGAACTGCGAGCGCTCCTTGGCGTAATCCAGGGCGAACTCATAGGCGGCACGGGCGATGCCGAGCGCTTGGGAGCCGACGGTCGGCCGGCTGACCTCGAAGGTGCGCATCGCCGCCTGCCCGCGTGAGCTCTTCCCTTCCCGGGCGCGCGCGAGGCGCTGGTCGAGCTTCTCCTTGCCGCCGAGCAGACACGAGCCCGGGATGCGGACATCGTCCAGGAACACGTCGGCGGTGTGGGAGGCACGCAGGCCGTGCTTCTTGACCTTGGTGCCCATCTCCAGGCCCTTGGTGTCGGGCGGAATGACGAACGAGGCATGTCCCCGCGCCTTCAGCTCCGGGTCGACCTGGGCGACGATCACGTGGACGTTGGCGATGCCGCCGTTGGTGGCCCAGGCCTTCTGGCCGTTGAGGACCCACTCATCCTTGGCCTCGTCGTACTTGGCCCGGGTGCGCAGCGAGGACACATCGGAGCCCGCGTCGGGCTCAGAGACGCAGAAGGCGGCCACCTTGGGATCGTCCTCGGTGCCGAAGCACTGGGGGATCCACTCGCCCCACTGCTCGGGGGTGCCGTTGGCCTGGATGGCGGCCACGCCAAGCGTGGTGCCCATGATCGCCATGCCGATACCGGCGTCGCCCCAGAAGAGCTCCTCGTTGACGATCGGGAACATGATCCCGCTCTGGTCGTACCAGAACTGGGCGATGCCCTCCAGGCCATAGAGGCCGATCTTGGCCGCCTCCTGGATGACCGGCCAGGGGGTCTCCTCGCGCTCGTCCCATTCCGAGGCCGCCGGACGAACCGTCTGCTCGGCAAAGCCGTGCACCCAGTCGCGGATGTCCTTCTGATCCTGGCTGAGCTCAAGCGAAAAAGGCGGCTTCTCGGCCTCGCCGTCCGTGGCCGCTGCTTCCTGCTCTGGTGTCGCTGCTTCCATCGTGCTCCCTTTCGCCTTGCCACCGGGGGATCTGGCGGCCAACAAGTTGCTACCCGTGAGTAGCCAAGGCTAGCCGGGAACGGCTCCCGAGGCCGCGCCGCGACGCAGGGAACCGGCTACACGCTGCGCGAGGACCAGAGGATGGCCGAGAGCACGACGCTCACGCCCGAGACCACCAATCCGATGATCCAGCTCTGGCTCTTGCTGGAGACCATGATCGCGGCGATCGCGACACCGATGCCGACTATCCCGGCGGTGGCGACGAGCCGGACCAGGATGCGCTCGAGGCCGAAGCGGCGACGCTCGCGGCCGGGAAGCATGTTGCGCGACTGGGGGTGCTCGTGGCCCTCGGCGGTCTCGGGAGCAGCGGGAGCCTCGGGAGCCTGGGGTGAAGCGTCCTCGGAGCGCACAGCCGGGCTGGCCGCCGAGGATCCGCTCTCAGCACCGGATGGGGCGGGAGATTCTTGTTCGGCGCTCATTCATCGTGTGTATCACCCGGATCAGCCCGCGGCAAACGGCGGGTCGGGTCCTGGAATCGCCGTGTGTTCAGGCCACGCGCTCGGGCACGCCGCACTCGGCCAGCCACGGTCCCTCAGGAAAGCGGGTGATCGAGGCGATCCCGCCCTCGACGAGCACCGAGGACGAACATGCCGCTGCGCACGTAATCCTCATCGCCCGCGGAGCGCAGGTAGTAGGCGAGCGCCGGCTGGCCGTTGGCCCGGGTCTCGACAAAGCGCCAGTCAGCGAAGCGGTGGACGAGGCGGTCGCGCAGGAACTCGCCGATGTCCGCGTGACCCTGACGCCACAGAGGCTCAGGCGGCATCGAGATCACCGCGTCCTCGGTCAGAAGGGCCAGCACTCCGTCGACGTCATCGTTGAGAAAGGCGTCGGCGAACCTGGCCACGAGCTCACGCTCAGATTCCGATGACGGCAGCGCGATCGAGTCCTGTCTTCCCGCGAGCGAAGAGCCGCGGCGCTCGAGCGAGGCCCGGGCACGCTGAAGCGCGCTGTTCACCGAGGCCGGTGTGGAGCCAAGCATCTCGGCCACCTCGTCGGCGTGAAAGCCGAGCACGTCGCGCAGAACCACCACGGCCCGCTGGCGCGGTGCCAGGTGCTGAAGCCCGGACACGAAGGCCAGCGCCACCGCTTCCTTGGCCTCGTAGCGCGCCTCCGGCCCCGGCTCCAGATCCACCACCGATTCCAGCAGCTGGTCGGGATATGGCTCGAGCCAGGAGATCTCGGAGAAGTTCTCGCTCGCCCCCACGCCCGCGCCGGTGGCGACGGCCTGCGGCCTGCGCCGGCCATCGCGTAGCCAGTTCAGGCACCGGTTGGTGGCGATCGTGTAGAGCCAGGCCCGCAGCGATGAACGGCCCTCAAAGCGCTCCAGTCCCCGCCAGGCGGCCAGCAGCGTCTCCTGGAGCAGGTCCTCGGCGTCCTGGAAGGAGCCCAGGATCCGGTAGCAGTGCAGCTGAAGCTCGTGCCGGTAGGGGGCGGTCAGCTCCTCAAACGCGGCCTCGTCGCCGCGCTGTGCGCGAGCCAGCCGGTTGAACTCGATCGAAGTCATCCCACAGCTAACGACACCACACCGGCCAAGAATTCATCGCTCAATCCTGTTTCTCCCGCGGTGTCTCAACGGACATCAACCACCACTCCTGGGGAGAAACCAGTGTCGAAAAGACAAAACACCGCCCACAAAGAGCTCTGGGTGCTGATCCTGACCTCGATCGCCTCACTGATGGTGGCGCTCGACGTGCTCGTCGTCTCCACCGCGCTGAGCGCGATCCGCGAGCACCTGCACGCTTCGATCAGCGAGCTCGAGTGGACCCTCAACGCCTACAGCCTCAGCTTCGCGGTCCTGCTCATCTCCGGCGCGGCCCTGGGCGACCGGCTCGGGCGCCGCAGGACCTTCGCCGCCGGGCTCGGCCTGTTCGTGGCCTCATCGGCAGCCTGTGCGCTAGCCCCGAACATCGGGCTGTTGATCGCCGCCCGGACCGTTCAGGGCGGCGCGGCCGCGCTCATCGCCCCGCTCTCCCTGTCGCTGCTCAGTTCGGCCATCCCGCTTGAGCGGCGGGGCAAGGCGCTGGGCATCTACAGCAGCATCACCGGCCTGGCCGTGCTGGGCGGACCCGTGCTCGGCGGGGCCGTCACGCAGGGTCTGGCCTGGCAGTGGATCTTCTGGCTGAACGTGCCCATCGGCCTGGCCGCGATTCCCCTGGTCATGCGCCGGCTCGATGAGAGCTACGGGCCACGACAGCGCTTTGACAGCCGTGGCCTGGTTCTGATCACCGCGGCGGCCTTCGGGATCGTCTGGGGACTGGTGCGGGGAAACCGAATTGGCTGGGGCAGCGCCGAGACCCTGATCGCGCTGATCGGCGGCGTCGTGCTCACGGGAGCCTTCGTGCTCGCCGAGCTGCGCAACGACCAGCCCATGCTGCCCATGCGCCTGTTCAGGAGCCGCCCCTTCGCGGCCGGCAGCGCGGCCATGTTCCTGCTCTCCTGCTGCCTGTTCGGAGCGGTGTTCCTGATGGCCCAGTTCCTCCAGGTCACCCTGCATCAAGGCCCGCTGGCCTCGGGGGTGAAGCTGCTGCCCTGGACAGCGACTCTATTCGTGGTCGCGCCAATCGCCGGGGCCCTGACCGACCGGATCGGCGAGCGGCCGCTGGTGGTCGCCGGGTTGACCCTCCAGGCAGCGGGAATGGCCTGGATCGCGCTGATTGCCCGGACGGGAATGCCCTACGGCGAGCTGATCGCGCCGCTGATCGTCGCCGGGGCGGGTATCTCGATGGCCATGCCGGCGGCCCAGAACGCCGTCCTGGCCGTGAAGGGGGCGGACCTGGGCGCGGCCTCCGGGGCGTTCACGATGATGCGCCAGCTGGGCGGCGTGCTGGGATTGGCCGTGGTGGTGGCGGTGTTCTCCGGCGCGGGCAGCTACCTCAGCCCGGCCACGTTCGCCGACGGATTCGCGCCCGCGATCGGCGTGGCCGCCGCGTTCTCGCTGGCCGGAGCGTTGTGCGCGCTGGTCCTGCCTGCCCGGCGCCGGCCGGCGCCCGGGGCGGCCGAGGCCGGGCGGCCCGACGCCGCCCGAGGCACGACATCCGAGGAGGTTGCCCAGCCGGTCGCCGCCTAGGGCGAAGCCGCCAACGGGCACTGACGGGCGCCGCGGGAAGGGGAAACCCGCGGCGCCCCCCACCGTCAGCGCAGGACCTGAAGCGAGTTGGTGGCCGGTCCGCTGCCGGCGTCGTTGACGAAGTAGATCCCGCGTCCGTTCGGCGTCAGCGCGATCCCGAACAGATCGCCAGCGCCGTTGGGGACCAGGGTCCGGCTGGCAACGTGGTGGCCTCCGGGCGTGGTCTGGACGATCTGGCCGTTGGCGCCGTTGGCGGTGACGATGTCCCCGCCCGGGGCAATCAGCAGCCCGAGCGGATCGTTGAGAGCACCGCCGGATCGCCACCGTGTGCCCACCACTGCCGAGTGCCGTCGAATCGGGTCAGCGCGTGAGGAACGGCGGCGATCCGGTTGTTCACCGAGTCAGCCACATACAGCGTTCCGCCGTGGCCCAGGCCGACGCCGGTCGGTCCGATGACCAGTGCGCCCGGGTCCGTGCGCTCGGCAAAGCCCTTGGCGATCACCTGGTTGGAGAGCACGCGCGGGGTTCCGTGGCGCGGCACGGACAGCACGATCCGCACCACAGTGCCGCGGTGGACGACGGCTCCGCCGCCGGCCACGGTTCCGTTCAGGACGTTGGTCACGAACAGCGTCGCTCGGGTGCCACCGTCCGCGACCGTCATGTCCCACGGCCCGTTGATGTCCGCGGGCCGTGATCGTGCGCACGACGTGACCGGAGGCGTCGAGAATGCTCAGCGCTCCGGCCGTGGCCGCGCTGGACATCCCGCCCGGGGCGGGCAGGCTGCCGACGACCACGAATCCGCGGCGCAGCTCGACCAGGGCGGTAGTCAGTCCAACCGCGGGAGTCGCGGTCGGAGCCGGGACCACGGCAAACACATGACGGACACCGGCGGGCGAGATCTGGACGATGCTCGAACCGGCGCCCTGCTGGTTGGCCGCGTCGTTGAAGTTGCTGACCAGCACATCGCCCTTGACCAGATGGCCGGTGCTCCGCTTCACGACGGCCACCCCGTAGGGGTTTCCGTCACCGGCGGCCGAGCCGTGGGTGGGGACCGCCGAGGCGACCGTGCTGATCGTGGGCGGCCGCAGAATGAACGGACGGGCCTGCGCCAGCGCGGGCAGCGCCAACACGCCCGTCAGCGCAGATGCGGCCGCGAGCGCAGAAACAACCGCGGGCACGTGAAAGCGCCCGCGCGCGAGAGAGAGCATGAAATGCCTCCTAGGTTGCACGGACAGTGCCGTATCCCCGGCACCTGTTACCCCCCAAGACGCCGCGGCCGGGGTTTCTTCCCTGACAACCGACAGAAAAGACGTTGTCCCGGCCACCCCGGTGAGCGAGACTGGCCCGCACGGCAACCGACCGCCCCCGTCCCGTGACCGACCCTGCCACCGCTCCGCCACTTCCGGCGCCCGCCCCGTCACCAATCGCCGCGGTCATGGCCGAGCTGGCCAGCCCCGCCGGACAGGCCGACCCCTATCCCCTTTACGAGCGGCTGAGAGCGCTCGGCGACTGTCTGACCGGGCCCGATGACTCGCTGATCATCACCGGCTACCGGCAATGCTCGGCGTTGCTGCGCGAGCCGAGGCTGCGCAAGAACCCGGGGAGCCTGCTCACGGTCTCGGGCTTTCCCGATTGGCGTGAGCGCCCAGCGCTGAAGCTGATGTTCGAGAGCATCCTGATGCTCAACCCGCCCGACCACACCCGGCTGCGAGGCCTTGTCTCCCGCGTCTTCACGCACCGCCGGATCGCCGAACTGCGACCGGCCGTGGAGTCGATCGCCGATCGGCTGCTCGACGAGCTCGAGGGCGAGGCGGACTTCGTGCAGACGGTCGGCTTCCCGTTCCCGGTCACGGTGATCGGGGAGCTGCTCGGCGTGCCGGCCGAGGACCGGCTTCAGTTCCGCGAGCTCGTCGACGAGTGGACCGCGGTGCTCGAGCTGCTCAGCGCCCCTGCGGTGGACCGCGCCGATGAGGCGGCCAGCGCGATCATCGACTACTTCCACGCCCTGATCGCTGAACGCCGCGCCCACCCCGCCGACGATCTGATGTCCGCCCTGGTGGCGGCCGGCGATGCGGATGCGGAGGCGATCAGCGACGAGGAACTGGTGCGCCTGGCCACCCTGATCCTGGCCGCCGGCTTTGAGACGACGACCGGACTGCTGGCCAACGGAGTCGTCGCGCTGCTCGATCACCCGGCCGAGGCTGACCGCTGGCGCCGGGCGCCCGAGCTGTCACGAACCGCCGTGGAAGAGATCCTGCGCTACGACTCGCCCGTGCAGATGACCTTCGGCCGGACGGCGGTGGACGACATCAAGGTCGGCGATACCCCCCTGCATGCCGGCCAGCGGTTGATCACCATCCTCGGCGCGGGCAACCGCGATCCCGAGGTGTTCAACCAGCCAAACCGCCTCGTCCTGGATCGGGATGAGGGCATCCCCCTGTCCTTCGGGGCAGGAATCCACCACTGCCTGGGCGCGGCGCTGGCCCGGTTGGAGGGACAGGTCATGTTCGCAAAGCTGCTCACGCGCTTCCCCGACCTGGAACTGGCCGCCGAGCCGCAGCGGCGGCGCAGCGCCACCCTGCGGGGCTTTGCCGCGATGCCGGTGAGAACCGGCTGAACGCACGCGCGTCCCGCCCAGCCAGGACGTACCCCAACAAAGGGGCCCTCTCGGACGTTGCTATGTTCGACGAACGTCGTACGAAAGAGAGCCGATGCCCGAGACCCTCAAGACCAAGCCGAATGCCCACCTGACCGCGACCCTGATCCTGGCCTGTCTGGCGCAGTTCATGGTCATCCTCGACGTGTCGGTGGTCAACGTGGCCCTGCCGGCGATCCGCAACGGGCTGCACTTCACCGAGGTCGACCTCCAATGGGTGGTCAACGCCTACACGGTGACCTTCGCCGGCTTCCTGCTCCTGGGCGGGCGCGCGGCTGATCTGCTCGGCCGGCGCCGGGTGTTCGTCGCCGGCCTGATCCTGTTCGGCCTGGCCTCGCTGGCCGGCGGCATGGCCGACAGCCAGGGACTGCTGATCGCCGCTCGCGCGGTGCAGGGACTCGGTGGCGCGGTCATCGCTCCCGCCTCGCTCTCGATCCTCACCACCACCTTCACCGAGGGCCCGGCCCGCAACAAGCGCGGTCGGCATCTGGGGCGCCATGGGTGGGGCCGGTGGCGCGGCCGGGGTGCTCCTCGGCGGCGTCCTCACCGACCTGCTCGGCTGGCGCTGGATCCTGTTCATCAACGTGCCCATCGCGCTGGCCGCCGCCATCCTGGCCCACCGGATGATCGCCGAGGGCCGCGACTCGAACCGCGGCGCGGAACTTCGATCTCAGCGGCGCGCTGGCCGCCACGGTCGGGCTCTCGCTGCTCGTGCTGGGCATCGTCCGCACCGACCAGACCGGCTGGGGCTCGGCCCCGCACACTGGCCCTGATCGCCGGCGGCGTCGTTCTGCTCGGCATCTTCCTGACTCATCGAGGGCCGCTTCGCCTCCCACCCGCTGATGCCGCTGCGGATCTACCGCTCCCGCGCGCTGAGCGCCGCCAACGTGGTCGTGCTGCTGGTCGGCGGGGCGACCTTCGGGATGTGGTTCTTCGTCTCCCTGTACCTCCAGCAGGTGCTCGGCTATTCGCCGATCAAGGCCGGGCTGGCCTTCCTGCCCATGACCCTGTGCATCGTCGTCGGCTCGACCTTGGCCTCCCGCGTCGTCGCCCGGGTCGGGCACCAAGCCGCTGCTGGTCACCGGGATGACCGCGCAGACCATCGGGCTGCTGCTGTTCACCGGGGTGGCCGTCCACGGCACCTACCTGGGCGACATTCTGCTCGCCTCGCTGCTGGTGGCCATCGGGATCGGGCTGTCGTTTGTCCCGGCCACGATCGCCGCCGTGGCCGGCGTGGCCCGAGCCGAGGCCGGCCTGGCCTCGGGCCTGGTCAACACGGCGCGGATGTTCGGCGGCGCGCTCGGCCTGGCCGTGCTGGCGGCGATCGCCACCGCGCAGACCAACTCCGACGCGCGCACCGGCGCCTCGGCCCACGCTGCGCTGACCAGCGGCTTCCAGGTCGCCTTCGTCGTCTGCTGCCGGCTTTGCCGTCGCCGGCGGGCTGGTGGCCCTGTTCGGCCTGCCCCGCATGCGACCCCGCCACGGTGCCGAGGCCGCGGCCGCGGCCGTCGAGACAGCGCGTAGACCGCCACCAAACGCGTCAGAATTCGGGCTGATGGCCCACTGCTTCGTCACCCGCCAGGTTGCCCGGCCCGGCGCTGGACCGGCTGCGGGTGGGCAGCACGAGGTCGACGATCTGGCCCGAGCGCCTGCCGCCCAGCCGCGAGGAGCTGATCGAGCACACACGAGCGGGCCCAGGGGCTGCTGTGCCTGCTCACCGACCGGATCGACGCCGATCTGATCATCGCTCTGCCCGGAGCTGAAGGCGATCGCCAACTACGCGGTCGGCTACGACAACATCGATGTCGGCCGCGGCACGCGATGCGCGGCATCCAGGTCGGTAACACACCCGACGTGCTCACCGACGCCACCGCCGATCTGGCCTTCGCCCTGCTCATGGCCGCCGCCCGGCGGCTGCCCGAGGCGGCGAGGCTCGGTGGCCGCCGGTGACTGGCTGACCTGGGAGCCGGCGCGCTTCCTCGGCCATGACGTGCAGCGGCGCCACGCTGGGGATCATCGGCATGGGGCGGATCGGACGCGCGGTGGCCAAGCGCGCCAGCGGTTTCGAGATGAAGGTCATCCACACCGGCCAGGGGCGGCCTGCCGCTCGAGGAGCTGCTTGAGCGGTCGGACTTCGTGAGCCTGCATTGCCCGCTCACCCCGGAGACCCGGCACATGATCGACGGCGCCGCGCTGGCTCGGATGAAATCCACGGCGATCCTCATCAACACCGCCCGGGGCCCGATCGTCGATCAGGCCGCGCTGGCCGAGGCCCTCAGCCAGGGGACGATCGCCGGCGCGGCGCTCGACGTCACCGATCCCGAGCCCCCCGACCCCGAGGATCCGCTGCTCACCGCGCCCAATCTGGTCGCTCGTCCCCCACATCGGCTCGGCCACTCGCACTGCCCGCGAGCGGATGGCCGAGATGGCGGTGGACAACCTGCTGGCCGGCCTGGCCGGCGACGGAGATGCCCCACGCGGTGTGGGCATGACCCGCGTCGCCGTCGTCGACATCGGGTCGAACTCGACCCGGCTGCTGATCGCCGACGTCGAGGACGCACCGGGTGACCGACGAGCTCGAGCGGATCAGCACCGTGACCCGGCTCGGGCGCGGGGGTCGACAAGGACGGGCGTCTGCGCGAGGACGCCATGCAGCGCGTGTTCGACACGCTGGCCGAGTACCGCGAGAAGATCGAGGCCCACGAGGCCGACCAGCGGCTGGCCGTGCTGACCAGCGCGGTGCGCGACTCGGCCAACGGCGAGGAGTTCGCCGCCGCGGTCAAGGAGCGCTACGGCTTCGAGCCCCACATCCTGCGCGGCGATGAGGAGGCGCGGCTGACCT
This sequence comes from uncultured Solirubrobacterales bacterium, assembly GCA_963845575.1. Lineage (GTDB taxonomy): Bacteria > Actinomycetota > Thermoleophilia > Solirubrobacterales > Solirubrobacteraceae > Palsa-465. The sequence goes on from CAWJSN010000013.1 coordinate 34,902, forward strand.
TCCTGGGCGCCACCAGCGAGCGCGATCCGGAGGACCGCACCCGACGCTGGTGTTCGACATCGGCGGCGGCTCGACCGAGATGGTGATCGGCACCGGCCACGAGGTCAGCTTCCACGTCTCGACCCAGGCCGGGGTGGTGCGCCAGACCGAGCGCCACCTCCACGACGATCCGCCGACCGAGGAGCGAGCAGCGCGAGCTGAGCGAGGACGTCGCCGGGATCCTCGCCGAGGCGGTCCCCGAGGCCGAGCGCAAGCACGTTCAGAAGGCGATCGCCGTGGCCGGCACCGCCACGTCCCTGGCCGCGATCGCCCAGGACCTCGATCCCTACGACCCGAGCCAAGGTCCACGGTTATGAGCTGAGCATCCATCAGTGTGCCGCAGATCGCCACGCGGCTGGCCGTCGCTGCCCCTGCGAGGAGCGCAAGCAGGTCAAGGGGCCTACACCCCGACCGGGCGGCGACGATCATCGCCGGCGTGCTCATCTTCACCGAGGTCGCGCGCCTGTTTGACCTGCGCAAGATCGAGATCTCCGAGCACGACATCCTCCGCGGAGCCGCCCTGGGCCTGCGGCTAGCCGCCGGACCGCCCGCGGACGCGAGCCAGCCGCACGTCGCCAGCGGCCCCAGCGACCCGGCCGACGGGCGGGCACCGGAATACCCAAGATTGGACACAACGATGCGGCAACTGGACGAATGTTCGATTGTCGATGGCGGAGGTCTGGGGAGGATTATGTCGCTCGGGGGCGAAAGTTTCGACGAGTCGTCCCCGCACATAGGTTCGGGCGATAGCCGCAGACATCGGCGCCTCCCGCCGTCCGGACCACCTAATCGGTCCTTTCTGGCACGTACCCCTGCCCGTCCCGATTGGGCCAAACCTGGATCGGAAATCGCCCGCTCAACCGCGGGCGGTTTTCGTTTAAGGCCGACGGTGCGCGCTCAGGCCAGGTTGGCCCGGCGCGGGTAGGCCACGCTCGGGTCGGTGAGCACGTTGACCAGCGCCGGTCCCGAGGCGGCGAAGGCGCGCTCGAGGGCGGGACGCAGCTCGTCGGGCGTGCGGACCAGCTCGCCGTGGGCGCCCGAGCGCCTGCCACCATCTCGTCATAGCGGGTCTCGGGCCGGAGATCGGCGGCCACCGAGTAGCCGTAGAGGAACTCCATCGGGTGCTTCTCGAGCGCCCAGATCCCGTTGTTGCCGATCACCCCGACCACATGGACGCCGTGGCGGACGAGGGTGTCGAACTCCATGCCCGAGAAACCGAACGCCCCGTCACCGAGCAGCAGCACGACCTGGCGCTCGGGATGGGCGAGCTTGGCGGCCAGCGCGTAGCCGGGCCCGGTGCCCAGGCAGCCGAACGGCCCCGGGTCAAGCCAGCAGCCCGGCCGGTAGGTGTCGACGACGCGCCCGGCGTAGGAGACGAAGTCCCCGCCGTCGCCGATGACGATCGCGTCGCGATCGAGCATTCCGGCCAGCTCGCCGTAGATCCGCATCGGGTGAAGCGGCGCCCGCGGATCGGCCAGCTCGGCCGGCCTCGGCCGGCGCGCTTCTCGGTCTCGGTCGCGCGCAGCGACGCCACCCAGGCCTCGCGCTCGGTCAACGACTGAGCCGACCGCCGGCGGCCCCGGCCAGCGCATCGAGCGTGCCGGGCAGCGCGCCGTACAGCCGCTCGGACACGGCCCGCTTGGCCTCGCGGACGGGCTCGGCGGAGTCGATCATGACCACCTGGGTGTCCTCCCCGAAGGCGGCGCCGAAGCCGAGCCGGAAGTCCATCGGCACCCCGATGACGAGCGCCACGTCGGCGCCCTTCAGCCCGTCCGAGCGCGCGCGGGAGAAGAACAGCTCGTGGTCGGCGGCCAGGCAGCCGCGGCCCAGGCCGTTGAGGAACACGGGGATGCGCAGGGCCTCGGCCAGCGCGCGCAGGGACTCCTCCCCGCGGCCCCAGTAGAGCCCGGTGCCGGCCATGATCACCGGCCGCGTCGGCGTCGCGCAGCAGGGCCCCGGCGCGCTCGATCGCCGCGGCATCGGCCACCGGGCCGCTCCCCGGCACGGGCAGCGGGTCAGGCGCGCGGGCCGGCACCGGAGCCTCGCTGAACACGTGGTCAAGGCCGAAGTCCAGGAACACCGGGCCCGGAGTGCGGGGTGACGGCGATCCGCATGGCCCGGTCGAGCAGCTCGGGGATCTCGGCCGTCGAGTCCGGGGTGGCGGCGAACTTGGTCAGCGGGGCGACGAACGGGACGTGGTCCATCTCCTGCAGCGAGCCCTGGCCCCAGCGCAGCGCTGGGGCCCGGCCGCCGAGCACCAGGACCGGCGACTGGTTCTCGCTGGCCGAGGCGATCGCGCTCATGCCGTTGGTGACGCCCGGGGCCGGCGGTCAGCGCGCAGACGCCGAGCTCCCGGGTGACCTTGGCCCAGCCCTCGGCGGCGAAGGCGGCGGTCTGCTCGTGGCGGACATCGACGATCTCGATCCCCTCCGCCCGGCAGCCGTCGTAGATCGAGAACAGGTGGCCGCCGGACAGGGTGAAGAGCTTGCTCACGCCCTGGGCCCGCAGCGCGCGGGCGATGAGCCGGCCGCCGTGCAGCTGGGTGTCGGTCTCGGTGGCCACGCCGGGCACGCTAACAGCGGCCGCCGGTGGCAGGGCGTCAGCGCAAGCGCAGCGCGTTGATGATCGCGCCGCTGAGGATGATCAGCGCCAGGACGTAGAACCAGCCCAGCATGATGAGCACGAACACGATCGTGGTCCCGAAGCGGGCGATGGTGGAGATGCTGGTCAGGTAGATCGGGAACGCGTAGTCGATGACGACGATGGCCACCGTGGCCGCCAGCGCCCCCGGCCACACCGCGCGCCAGGGCACGCGGCGGTTGGGCACGCGCAGATAGATGACGGTCAGGCAGCCGAACAGCAGGAGCGACGCCGAGGGCCAGCGAGCCGGCGTAGACGACCACGGCCACGTGGGCGAGATCGAAGGGCAGCGCGGCGACCCCGGAATGCAGGATGCTCTGGGCGGTGGGCACGATCACCGTGGCGACCATGAACACCAGCACAACGACCGAGCATGCCCAGGGCAAAGCGCTTCTGCTCGAGCCAGCGCCGCGACGGGCAGCTGTAGATGCGGGCAAACGCGGTGTCCAGCGCCCCCCAGAAGGAGGACCCCAGCCACAGGCTGGCCAGCAGGGCCAGCACGCCGGTGCTGGTGGTCGAGTTGGTGATCTGGTCAGCAGCGAGTCGAGCGTCGCCTCGGCGGTGCCGGGGAACACCTCGCGCAGATCGACGACCACGCTGTGCTGGACGCTCGTGGCTGGAGAGGACCTGCCCGGCGATGAACAGCCCGAGCAGCGCGATCGGGATCACCCCCAGCAGCATGTTGTAGGCCAGCATGGCCGACTGGCCGGTGATGTTGGCGTCCCAGGCGATCCGCCAGAAACGCCGCACGTATCACGAGCGGGGCGGCCGATCGCAGCCGGCGCCGGCCGGCGGGTACCGGCGGATTCTCCGTGGTCACCGGATCGTATCATGGCCACAGTCTCGTCAGCGGCGTGGCGGTCAGAGCAGCGGGTGCGCACGTCCACAGCGCGTAGTTCGACGCCGTCGGCGGGTGCAGGCCTTCAGCCGACCGGGGCCAGCGGCCTTCAGCCGACCGGGGCCAGCGGCCTTCAGCCGACCGGGGCCAGCGGCCTTCTGGTGAGCTGCGCGGGCCGGTCCAGTCCGCAGGCCGCGGCGGCCAGCCCCGAGCTGCCCTGGAACCAGCGCTTGCCGACCCGGAAGGCCGGCAGCTCGCGGATCCCGCGCAGGCGCAGGCTGTGGGCAGTGCCTCGAAGGGCGGCATCCCAGGCCGCGTCTCCGGCAGCCTGCAGGCACTGGACAGGGGTACCGCGGACGCGGCCGCAGCCTCGGCCAGCGTCTCGGGGTCGCTGAGGTCAAAGCCGCCGCAGAAGGCCAGGCGGCTGGCAGCGAGGGCGAACTGCGGACCGGCGCCGATGGCCACCGCGTAGGCGGCGGCGCGCTGCGCCCGGGGCACCGGGTCGGGGAAGCTGTCGGGCCAGACCAGCGGCAGGCGCAGCGCGTCGGCCTGAGCTTCGGCAGCTCGCGCAGGGCGTCGAAGTCCTCCGCGATGCGGGCTCCCGCGCCCTGGAGCATCGGCCGTCGAGGCCGGGATCCAGTCGGCGTCCCCCAGCTTGCGCTCGACACGTTCGGCACTCAGGTAGGAGAGCGGACAGCCGAGGTCAAAGAAGAATGCCGGCGCCGCATCGGCGCTGGGCCGCAGGTGGTCGGCGCGCCACTCGTCGAGGTAGATGAGGTCGCCCATGTGAGGTTCTGTAACGACCAGGCAACGCAAGAACTGGCGAAAAACCGCCAAGATCTGGACGTTCATCCGTTATCCTGAAACCTGGTAGGAAGAAATCCTCCACAGCAGAGGGGACCGTCCAAATTTCACACGTACCACCCCCAAAGCGTCATCCATATGATCAGTGGTCGCCGGACGCACGAGCGCTAGACCTCGTCGGCGACAAGTGGACCCTGCTGATCGTTCGCGATCTGGTCTCGGGCCCGCGCCGGTTCGTGGAGCTTCAGCGCGTGCTGCCCGGCATCTCCACCGAGCAGCTGCGCTCCCGCCTGAACCGCATGGTGGCCGACGGCATGCTGACCCGTAAGCGCTATCGCGAGGTACCACCGCGAGTCGACTATGAGCTGACCGACCGCGCCCGTGAGCTGGCTGCCGATTCTCGGCGAACTGGCCCGCTGGGGCTACGAGTGGGCCTGGGGCGCCGCCGCGCCCGTCCGAGGCCATCGACCTGGGCGCGATCTTCCGCCTCATCCCCGGGCTGGTGCCCAGCGACGGAATGCTGCAGGGGCACCGTCGAGCTGGCCGTCACCGACGGTCGCGGCGAGGAGGCCATGAACTACCTGGTCACCCTGGCGGACGGTGGCGCCACCCTCACCGAGGGCAAGGCCGAGCGGGCCGATGCCTCGCTGGCCGGCACAACCGAGGCCTGGATCAGCGCGCTCTCACCGGTCGGCGATCGTCGCGCTCTGCGCCGCGGGGGCGACCGCGGACTGGCTGACGCGCTCCTCGATGTGATCATCCCGGGTGCCGGGCACCCGGCCGAGCACTCCGACTCAGCACCCGTCGCCGCCTCGGCCTGAGCGCCGGCGCACCTGCCGGGTGAACGCCCCAGCCGTCGGGGCCCGGGCGTCGCGTTCGCGTTTATGCCATATGCGCATAATCGCGAACTCGGGGACCAGCCGCGCCCAGAAACCCGGGAAACCCGCGACCCGAGGGGCCTCGAGAACCGCCGCGCGCGCCCTACTTGCTGGAGAAGTCGCCGGCAACACGTGCGGGAACCGGCTGGGGTTGTTCTGCCCGAGCAGCTGCGAGAGCGGCGGGGCCTGCCAGCAGGCCTGCTGGCCTTCGGTGAACTGGGTCGGGGCGCCGGAGGCAGGCTTGTTGCCGCCGGCGTTGGTGCAGTCCCAGGACGGCAAGGCGAAGCTGCCGGGGAAGTTGCCGCCGGCCGAGAAGGCCCTCGGATCGGCCAGCCACAGCGGCGGCGGGTAGGTGTTGCCGCGGTTGTTCGGATCGCGGTTGGCGGCCAGCGACAGCGTCTCGGCGCCCACCGGACCGAACTGGCGCAGGTAATGGCCGGTGCTGCCGGTGACCCGACGACGGCGTCGTCTTGGCGGCCAGGGCGTAGGCGCCGTTGGAGATGAAGTCCGAGACCAGCTGCTGGTGCAGTGAGAGCCAGGTGAAGATCGGATTGAGCTGGGACAGGAAGGGGCCGAGCTGCTCGAGCAGACAGTTCTTCTGGCAGCCCTTGTAGTCCAAGCCATGGAGCACCTGAGCGGTTGCGGGCAGGCCGGTCTTGGCTGCCGTGATCAGCGGACCCAGGTTCTTGAACAGCGAACGCAGGTAGGGCGAGAGCACGCGGACCGCGTGCAGGGTCGGCTTCAGGTTGGCCGCCACCGGCTCGAGCTCCTTGATCAACGGATCGGTGTTGGTCGAGAAGGTCTGCAGGCGCTTCATGGTCAGCTTGGTCTCGTTCAGGAACGTCGGGAAGACGTGGAAGGTGTTGACGATCGCTGTGTTGTTGACCGCCGTGGTGTGGAAGGTGGTCTCCCCGGTGGTGATCAGGTTGCGAAGCGCCGACTGGCTCTTGCTCAGGGCGGCGAACACGGTGCCGCCGTTCTGGAGCAGATGGACCACCGCGGTGTGCTGGACATCGAGGACCTGGAGCAGGTTGGTGGCGTCGGCGGCGAAGCTGGGCAGGTTGCCGAGCACGCTGTTGAGGTTCTGATCGTTGCCCTTGATCGACTTGGCCAGCTCCTGCTGCCATTGTCGGAAGGCTTGGCGCGTGGTCGGATTAAGGGCGTTGAAGATCTGGTCGAGCTGCACGGCCGGCTCGACGTTGGACCGGGATAGCAGTCCGTTGTCGGCGAGGGTCGGGCTCTGGGTGTGCCCGGGGTGAGCTCCACGTAGGTCTCGCCGAGGATCGTCTTCTCGCGCAGGATGGCGTGGGCGTCCTTGTGGATGGGCGCGAAGTTGTTGTTCATCTGGATCGTGGCGATCGTGCGGTTGCCCTTCGGATCCAGAGACTTGTCGATCACCTTGCCGACCGAGACGCCGGCGATCCGGACGTCGGCCTGGTTGGCCAGCTGGCTGGCGTCCGGGAAGGCGATGCGGACTCGGTAGCCCTGCGGATTGAAGGGGATCGCACCACCGAAGGACAGCCACATGAACAGCAGCAGGCCCACGCAGGAGAGCGCGAAGGCGACCATCGAAGCGATCTTGGTGATTGAGGGGCTGCCGGTTTCCATCTAGGGCTTCGTGGTTGCGGTGGCGGTGGATGAGCTCGAGCTCTTGCTGCGTGAGAGGGGCAGCGGCGGGATGGCTGAGGTGACCGCCCCCGCTGCCGCCCTGGGTGCCGTTGTTGCACAGCCCCGTCGGGCCGATGATCGGATTCAGGTTCAGCAGCAGCGAGGAGCCGGCGATCCCATTGGAGATCTGGTTCAGCGCGGCACAGCTGGCCTGCAGGAACAGCGGGCGGAACACGCCGTTGGCGTCCTGCATCGAGAACAGGGTGCGAGCGTTGTGATCAAGCCAGGCCAGCCACCACAGGTAGCCGTGCTGGCCGGTGCCACTCGGGGAGTAGCCGAGCATGTTGCCCAGGTGATTGAGGACCGAGAAGGTGCCGGTCAGGCTGGGCGTGGCCTTGGCCAGGTTGATCGAGGCCGGCTTGAGCTGGCGGACCGTCGGCCGCGAGGCAATCACGAAGGGCCGGATCTGGTTCTTGACGATCGGCGTGCTGGGCACGGCCAGCGCGCTCAGCGCGGCGTTGGCCGCGGGCAGCGCGTGGGCGAAGGGCAGCAGCTTCGTGGAGGTCGGGCCGAGCAGGCGGGCGAAGGTGGTCACCTTGGCGAGCGTCGCCGTGGTCTGCGACAGCGTGCCCGGGAGATCCCGGACGGCCCGGCTGATGTTGGTGTCCTGGGAGGCAAAGGCGCGGAAAACCTTCGCGCTGGAGTCGACCAGCTGGACGAGCTGGCCCTGCTTGGTGGCCAGCGCATCGTTCAGACGCCGGAGCGAGTCGACCAGCGTCTGGAGGTCACGACCGCGGACGGCCACGGCCTTGTTGAGTCGGGCCAGGTCGCGGTGGGTGGGCTCGAAACGCTGGAAGACCTGGGCCAGCTCACTGCCGCCCTTTGCCCTTCAGGCCCTGGCCGGCGCCGTTGACCAGCAGGGCCAGATACTGGCGGGTGTCGCCGTCCAGCGCGCCGAGAATCTCGTCGACGTTGATGTCGGGATTGGTGTTGGACACCGGCATCGTCCAGCCCGGCTTGGCCACGGGCGAGGACTTGGAACCCGGGTTGACCTCGATGAACATGTCCTTCAGCCCGGTCTTGGGGCGCAGCAGGGCGCTGGCGTCGGTGTGGATCAGTCGCTTGTACTTCTCGTCGATCTGCATCTGTACGTCGGCGACGCCGTTCTTCAGCGTGACGCCGCCGATCTGGCCGATCTGGACGCCCGAGACGCGGACCGACTGGCCCTGACCCGGGGTCACGGCCTGAGCGGTCGAGAACTCGGCGTTCAGGGTGAACGGGGACGACTGGAGGAACGGAAACCGCAGCCGCTCCTTCTGGAGGATGTAGCCGGCCACGAAGACCGAGAGCACCAGTAGCACCAGGATGGCGGCGAAGTCTCCGGCGTGAGTGCGGATCGCGCGTTTCATGGCTTGGTCTTCACCGTCCGGACCTTGAAGCCCGACGCTGAAGCGTCGTGCTTGACCAGCGCCAGGGTCTGCTGCTGCTGCTTGTGCAGGAGCGGCAGCGGGATCCCGCCGATCGGATTGTTGACCGTCGAGGGGTTGTTGTTCAGCTGCCCGCCGGTCGGCGCGCTCAGGTCCGTGATCGCCTTCTGCGTCTCGCAGGGCACGTTCTCCACATACGGCGGGCGCTTGCCGCCGGGCGGAAGGGCCGGCTGCGTGGCACTGAGCGGGAACAGGGACTGGCCAAATTTCCCGGGCGACAGCGAGTAGGTCAGGGTGCCGCCGTTGCCCAGGATGCGGATATAGGGACCGTTGGCGTCGAGGTCACGCGACTCGCCGGCCAGTCCGGGCAGGAAGTCGACGCCCTCGACGTAGACCTTGCGGCTCGGGAACCCGTTGGCGGCGGTGAAGTGCGGGTCCGGGACGGTCAGCTGGGTCCATGGGTATACGACGTTGGCAATGCAGCTCGAGAACGGACGGACCTGGTTCTTCATCAGCGGGATGGTCGCCTGGGTGAGCTTGGCCAGGGCGGGCACCGTGGGCCGCAGATCGTGAGTCAACCCGCGTAGCTCGGAGGGCTGGACCAGCAGCTTGAGCTGAGTGATGAAGGGCAGGCTGTGGTCCACGAACGGCCCGGTCGACTTGACGCCGGGGATCAGTGCCCGCGCGAAGGTCCGGAACGGCGGGAAGGCGGCGTTCAGGGCATTGAAGGCCGGGATGGCGGTGGACAGCGTCCGGGGCAATTGGATGATCGTGTTGCGCAGCGAGGTCTGCTCGCGGGCGAATGCGTTGGCCGTGGTGTTGAAATCCGTGACCAGACTCTTCAAGGCCTGGGGATGGGTGTTGAGCGCGCCGGCCACCGTGCCCTGGGCGCCGATGTATCTCGAAAGGTCGTGTGGCTGGGTGCCGAGCGCGTCGTGGGCCACGATGGCCGAGTACTCATAAGCCGGCAACCAGTACTGGATCGAGCGGTTGTAGCCCGGGCCGCCCAACTTGACCGCCTTGCCGTACTGCTGGAGCAGGGTCTGCAGGTTCTGGCGCGTGTTGGCCTGTAGGCCGGTCAGAACCTGGTCGAGCTGAACCGGCTCGATGCCCTGCTGGATCGAGAAGGTGTGGCCCGCGGAAGCGACCGGCGCGTTGGGTGTCCCCGGGCTGATATCGACGAAGAAGTTCCCCTCCAGGAAGATCCGCGGGCGGATGGCGAAGGTGGCGTCGTTGTGGATCGGCAGCCCCTGGTTCTGGATCGTCATCGTCACCTCGGCCGCATTGCAGGCCTTGGGATCCTTGACCGCCGAGTGGCAGCCGGGCTCGGTCCCCACGCCGGTCACCGTACCCACGTTGACGCCCGCGATACGGACCAGAGAGCCGCTCTGCAGCCCGTTGGCGTTGGAGAACACGGCCTTGATCGTGTACGGGTTCGCGAACGGATTGGCGAACTTGGTGTAGGCCGCGTAGGAGAACAGGATGATGACGACGATCCCGATCGCCCCCGCGGCGAACTTGCTCATCGGCTTCTTGCGTCCGCGCTTGCGTCTCATGAGTTCCCCGGGATCACCGGAAGCTGGGGGCCGGTGCTGGGTGAGCGGCTGAAGGTCTCCCCGGCCGGGACGCGGGTGCGACCGGCGAAGGTCGGTCCCTGATTACCGGGGGTGTGGGCGTCGGTACCCAGGTTGCGCCCCTGCGGGTCCAAATGGTTGAGCTTCTTCGGGAAGCCGCGCTGACCGGTCTCGCAATCCGCCGCGCCGGTCGTGCTCACCGCCGCCCCGTAGGCCTGGCCGTGGGCAAACTCGTTGCCGCCGCTGAGCGTCGAGTCGCTGCCGCCGCCGTTGACCGGAGCGGTCGCTCCCTCCTGACCCACATTGTTCGTCTGCGCACTATTCGCGTTATTGATCAACGCCCGCTGAGCGAACCCGAACGCGGTCTGCTCAGAGAACGTGTCCGAGATATAGGTCCAGAAGTAATTCCAGTAATTACACACCGTCTGATACGGCCCCAGATAACGCACCATCGGATTCAACGTGCTCACCGTATTAGTCAACCCATTGATCGCCACATTCGTCCCCGGCGCCAACGCCAACTGATTCAACGCCCTCATCAACTGCTGCAAATGCCCATTCAACGACGGCGTCCGCGCCAACGTCCGGGTCCCCACCTCAATCGCCGGATTGATCACCGGCAACGCCGCCCGCAACTCCCCCGTCGCCGGCCCCAAATTCGTACCCAAATTCGCCAAATCAACCAAAAACGGCTGCTGCACCCTCAACGACCGCGTCGAAACCTTCTCCGTCGAAGGCGACAGACGAATCGTGTTCTGAAGATCACTCGGACTATGCCCAATCGCCGCGAACGTCGTCGCCATATCCGTAAACAACCGCGCATTGGTCTGCGCCACCGGCGCAACCGCCCCCATAAACCCCTCAAGCGAATTGAAAAACCGCGTCAACTGCGTCCCCGGAGCCGACAAATACGCCGCCACCGGCCGCAAATACCCCAACAACCGCGGCAAACTGGCAAACGTGTCATTCAACGCCGAACCCCGCGCCGCCAACGTATCCCCAAACCCAACCAGATTCTGATCAATCGACTTACGCGTCGGCGCGTTGAACGCCGTATTCAAATCCTCAAACTGCACCGGCACGCTGGTCTGCGTAATCGGCATCGTCCCACCATCCGCATACGTCCTCGACGCACTCCCCTTATGCAGATCGAGGTACTTCAGACCGAGGACCGAGCGCGGGCGGATCGCCGCGGTCGAATTCAACGGGACCTGACCCTCACCCTGGTTCAGCTGCAACGTGAGCTGGGCGGCGATCTGGCCGCTGGGCAGCTTGATCGGCTTCAGGGCCGAGATCAGTCCGATCCGGAAGCCGCCCTCACGGACCTCATTGCCGACGACCAGATCAGACCCGCTGGCCAGGTTGACCTTGAGCTCCCGGGTGGGCACGAACGGCAGACCCTGATTGGCGCTATAGGCCAAGAACACCGCCACCAGCGCGACCAGCACGGTCATCGCTCCAACCAGAACGGGATTAGCCAGGGCGGAGGGCTGGCGGCTGCGGCTGGCGGAGGCCATCAGGGAGCGAGTAGGTAGTTGAGGAGGGTTTGCGCCTGGCTGGTCGACGGCGTCGAGCTACCGGAGCTCGAGCTGGCGGTCGAGGGCTTGGACTTGTGGACCATCCCGGTGCCGCTGACGATCTGGCCGATGGTCCCCTGGGGGGCGCTGCCCGCCGTCGTGGAGCTGGCGCCGGTGGTGCTCGGGCTACTCGCCGACGTCGTGCTGCTCGACGAGGTTGAGCTCGAGCCGGCGGACTTGTTGTTGGCCATGACCATCGCGGCAGTCAGGCGACCCGCGCTGCTGGAGACACCCTTCTGGCCGGGAGGCGCTCCGCCGGGATCGGGAATGGGCGCGCCGGGATTGCTCGGGTCAGGCGTTGATACACCGGGCTGGTTCGGGCCGAGCCAGGCGTAGCAGTTGCGCTGGGAGGCGCCGTACTGCTTCAGGTAGAGCGCCAGCGACGCGGGCGACTGGTACGGCGAGCATTGCTTGCTGAAGAAGGCGTCTACGGCCAGCACGTGTCCGTAGGGCGAGAAGGTGTTGATGGCCAGGGCAGTGTTGAACACGTAGCCGAGTAGCGCCTGGAGGCCGCTGAAGCCCTTGCCGCCTGGGCTGCGGGGGTCCGGCTCAACGGCACGGGTCTGGGTGTCCAGATCGTGCAGAACGATGTTCAGGTTCCGGGCCAGTTCCGGCGTCGCCTTGGCGAACTGGTTCAGCGCGGTGATCGTCGGCCGGGCGTGGATGACCGCCTGGCGGCCGGTGACCGAAGCCTGGCCGAGGGACTTGATGGCCGGTTTCGAGGAGTGGGCGAACTTGGGCAGGTGGGTGAACAGGCGGCTGAGCTGACCGGCCGAGGCGTTGAGGTTCTGCAGGACCGGCGTGTTGGTGGTCACCGTGCGGCCCAGCTTGGCCATCGTCGGGCGCAACTGCTCGAGGGTGGCGGGCAGGTTGGCGAAGGTCGCGCTGAGGTTGGCGGACTGAACGGCCGTCGCACCGGCAGTCCGGTTGGCCTCGACGATGAAGCGCTGAACGTTGGCGCTGTTGTTGGCCAGGGCGGTGATGACCGAGTTGGAGTCCCGGGTCAGGTTCTGCAGCGTGGTTGAGTCGTTGCCCAGCAGGTTGAGCAGGTTGTCGGTCTGCGTCAGCGCCGGCACGGCCCGCTGAAGGGCGGACTGGAGATCTCCCGAGCGCGCCGCGGCGGCGGCGCCGAGCTCGTTGATGATCAGCGTCAGGCGCTCGCGATACGGGAGGCGCATCACGTTCTGGACCAGATCGGCAGGGATCGTCGACTGGGTGTGGGTGACCGGGATCACGCTCCCGGGCTTGAGCACCGGGCCGGAGCTGCCCGGGTTGCAGTCCACGAAGTACTCGCCGATCAGCGACTGCGGGCGAGACTGGCAGGTGGCGTCCTGGTGGAACTGGCCGAAGCCGCTCTTGTTGATCGTGACCGTGACCGAGGCGTTACAAGCGGTGGCGCCGCCCCCATTGATGCACGCCTTGGGAAGATCGATGCCCGAGATCGTCCCGGCGGGGACGCCGGCCACCTTGATGTCGGCGCCGATGACCAGGCCGAACGCGTTGTCGAAGCGGATCTTGTAGGTGCCGTTGGCGGTCTGGTTCGAAGCCCCGGTGGACAGGACGATGAACGTCCCGGCGACGAGCAGGATGGCGGCGCTGAGGAGGATTCGCTTCATTTGCCCGTCGGAACCTCGCTCGGGGTGCACGGGAAGCCAGACTCGGGGTACCAGACCGCGCCACGCTCCATGGAGCCCGGGCAGCGATCGCCCTGGCCGGTGACCACAAGGCCGTTGTTGCCGTTGCCGAAGGCGAGCGTCTGACGCAGCGGATACAGAGCCGGATTGGTGAGCAGGCCGCCGCCGTCGAGGAGGTTGAGCGCGCCATTCTGGAGCGAGCCAATTCCCACGACCGGCGCGACCCGGCTGTAGCCGCCGGTGGCGTCAGTGCCGCCGGGATGGGTGAAGCCCTCGAACCAGCCGGTCAGGTCGACCGCATACGGACGGGCCACCGCCAGCTCCGGGGTGGACTTGTTCAGCGCATCGATGGACGCCGGGAAGGCGCCCGGCCGGACCTTTCCGTTGACATTGATGTTGTGCACCGTGGCCGCGGCCAGCGGGACACCGAGCCGGGTCAGGTCGATGAGGTCATTGCCCGGCCCCGGCCGGCTGATGATGTTGGCCAGGTCGCGCACGGTGGGGACCGAATCGACCGCCAGTGGGCGCAGCTGCACGAGCAGTTTCTGAAGCTTGGGCGCTACCGGCTTGGAAACGTTGACCAGCGGAGTTATGTCGTCAAGGGCGTTGCGGAGGTTCACGAACGTTGTGTTGGCCAGCCGCATGAAGCCGGGCAGGTCCCGTAGCGACTGGCCCAGGGGTACCCGTTCGGCGGCCAGGGCGCCGGTGGTGGTCGACAGATGCTGGACCAGTCCGCTCAGGTCACTTGAGCGCTGGGCCAGCGTCGTGAGCAGATTGCCCGTGTTGACCACGAACTTGGTGAATTTGCCCGTGTCATGGCTGATCTCGTTGAACAGAACGCTGCTCGAGGCGATGGCTGGGTTGAGATACGGGAACGCCTTCTGGGCCACCGCCCCAGCGTTCTTGTACTGCGAGGCGGAACCGATGAACACGTCCTGAAGCCCCTTGCGGGTGGGGCCGTTGAGCGTGTTGAAGAGCTGGTCGAGGTCTACCTCACTGGTCGTGTTGGCGTCGGCGATCGTCCCGCCATTCGGGATCTTGGCCCCGTTGGGCGATCCCATCTGCAGGTCCACGTAGCGGTTGGCGATCCCCGACAGCGAAGCCTCGCGGATCGTGGCCGAGGTGCCCTGGCGCAGGGGGCTGTAGGCCCCGTTGTTGATGCTCAGGGTCAGCACCGCCTGCCCCTGGGGGTTGAGGCCGATCTTGGACACGGTGCCGACGTTGTTGCCCGACACCTCGACCAGGTCGCCCTGGACGATCTGGCTGGCGTTCTGGAAGACGGCATGCACCTCGTAGCTGCTACCGCCGGTGAACAGGATCAGGACCACGGCGACGAGCGCCAGCGCAAGCGCCGCGACTGCGGCGACTCGGCCGATCAGACTTGAGTTCCGCATTGCGGCGTCCTACCCAATGAGATCTCCTCCCGCTCCGGACCGATGATCCGGGCGACTCTGGGGGGCGAAGCTAGCAGTGGACTTATTTCTCTGTCAATTGAGAACCGACGCGCCCAGATCCGCCCTGCCCCGGGCCTGTGCGGCTTGGTTTGCTCGCCGTGAGCCGGTAGCTTCCGTGGCCCCCGCCCGGGTGGTGGAATTTGGTCAGACACGGTCGCCTTAAGAGCGACTGCCCTTTGTGGCGTGAGGGTTCGAGTCCCTCCCCGGGTATCAGCGTTCCCGAGCCGGTTTTGCGGCTCTCCCGAGTACCGCCGAGTCTCGGTCCAGCGCGCTTTAGGGGCAGGGGTTGACCGCACGACTGCTCAATCCTTACTGATGGGCGCAACTTTTGCGCTGCTACGGTGTCCCGACGGTCGGATCAGGGAGCCAGTTCACCGCGTCCGCATGGAAGTCTCAGCCCTCAAATACTCCGGAGGAATCGGCCTCCATGGTCGTTCCCCGCTGCTGCGGCTGCAGTCCGACGAACGACTGATCGCCTACGTCCGCAAGGGCAACACCTCGGCCTTCGAGGTGCTGGTCGCCCGCTATGAGAGCCGCCTGCTCGCGTTCTGCCGGCACCTGCTGAGCTCACGCGAGGACGCCGAGGACGTGCTGCAGGAGGTGATGACGGCCGCTTTCAACGCGATCCTGGCCGACGAGCGCCCGATCAACGTGCGCCCCTGGCTCTACCGGATCGCTCGCAACCGGAGCCTCAATCATCTGCGCCGGACGCAGGCCATTGGAGTGGACTCGATGGACATCCACTTCTCCGACCACGGCGCCAGCACGGCCGACAAGGTTCACGAGCGGGAGGAGTTCCGCCTCCTGGTCGGCGACATCCACGAGCTGCCGGAAACCCAGAAGACCGCCCTGGTCCTGCGCGAGATGGATGCGCTGTCCTACGAGCAGATCTCCGAGGCCATGGAGACCACCGTCTCAAGCGTGAAGTCCCTTCTCGTCCGCGCCCGCGTGTCCCTGGCCGAGGCGGCCGAGGCCCGGCTTCTGTCCTGCGACGAGGTGCGGATCGAGCTCGGCGAGGTCGCCGAAGGCCTCAAGCGCCGCCCCAGCCCGCTGGTCCGGCGCCACCTGCGCCACTGCAAGCGCTGCACGGTTTTCCGCTCCCAGCTGCGCCAGACCAACAAGGCGCTGGCCGCACTGATGCCGATCGGGCCGCTGGTGATCCTCAAGAAGCTGGCCATCTTCCATCTGTTCAGCCATTCCGCGGCCAGCGGGGCGGGCTCCGGCGCGGCGGCCGGCTCGGGTGCCGCCGGTGCCGCCGGTGCGGCCGGAGCGGGTGCGGCGGCGGGCGGTTCAGCACTGGCCGGAGGGGCCCTGGCGACGGGCTCCGGGGGCTTCATCTCGGCCGGCCTCAGTGCGGTCGCCACCAAGGCCGCCGCCGGCCTGGCCGCGGCCGCGCTGGTCACCGCCGGCGCGGTGGAAGCCGACCACAACGCTCCGGCCCATCACCACCCCGGCAACGTGGTGGCATCGGTGCCGGCAGCGGCACCGTCTGAGCAGGCCTCGGTGGCTCCCCTGGCCACTCAGGTGGAGCCCCGCTCCACCGCCGCGACGGCGCCGCGCCGCGCCAACCGTTCCTCGGCCCGTGCCGGCGCGACCAAGACCACCGCCACGCCCACGACCGCCGCGACCCCGAAGTCGCTCAAGGTGAGCAAGACCGCGGACAGCACCAAGACGGTCCCCGGCCGCACGCAGACCCAGACCGATCCGACGGTCCTGCAGCCGAGCAGCACGACCCCGACCATGGGGCCGACGACAACGAGTCCGACGGCGAGCACGACCCCGACGAGCACGACCCCGACGAGCACCACATCTGGCGGGACCACAACCACCGGAACGACCAGCACCCCGACCACGAGCACGGGGACAACGAGCACCCCAAGCACAAGTACCCCGACCACAAGCACGCCGACCACGCCCACCACGTCGACGCCCACGACTAACCCGGGCCCCACCGCACCGACGAGAGCACGCCGAGCCGCACGCACCCCGCGGTCGCTGTTCTCGTGGCAGGTCCGCCGCGGGTTCGCCGCCTCCGCCGGTTGACACCGCCGGCCACGATCGACTACGGGCACTTCGATGCCGTTGACATGCGGGTCGGCCGCGTACTGGCCGTCGAGGAGTTCCCGGAGGCGCGCAAGCCGGCCTGGAAGCTGACCATCGACTTCGGCCCGGAGATCGGCCTCAAGCGCTCCTCGGCCCAGATCAGGCACTACGGTCGGGAGGAGCTGGAGGACACCCTCGTCGTCGGCGTGGTCAATTTCCCGCCCCGCCAGATCGGGCCGTTCATGTCCGAGGTTCTGGTGCTGGGTGCGCTGGACGACGAGCGGGGCGTGGTTCTGCTCCGGCCCGACCGGGGAGCAGAGCCGGGCTCGCGGATCGGCTGAGGCTGGGCGTTCAGGGGCCGGGGGTGGCGCCGACGATCAGCTTGCCGCGCGGCTGACCGTCGACCGCGATCGTGTAGGCGCCATCCCGCAGGCCCTTGAGCAGCACGCGGCCGGGGTGCCCGGCCTTGACGGTGAGGCGTTGGCCCCGGGGCGTGCCCAATGCCACCTGGTGGCTGCGGCCATCGGTTGTGCTGATGGCCAGGAGGATCGGCGTCCGGCCCGGTGCGGAGACCGAGGGTGGGCTGAGCCTGCCGCCGGTCGTGATGGTGAAGTTCGCCGGCAGCTCGGGGCCGGCAGATGCTGCGGTGGTGGAGCTCCGGTCGATGTCGTGGTGGTGGACGTCGTGCTCGTGGACGTCGTGCTCGTGGACGTCGTACTGGTCGAGGTCGTACTGGTCGGCGTCGCGCTGGTCGACGTCGTACTGGTCGCCGAACTGATGGTGGGCGTGGACACCGACGAGGACCGCGCCGAGCCGCCGCATCCGGCCAGCACGAGCGCGACCACGCCGGCGATCGGAACGATGCTCCTCATTGCCCCGCGTAGATTGCCATCAGCCGCTCGTAGTACGGCGTTTCGGAGAAGTCCAGTCGGGCGCGGACCAGGCCCGCTTCCCCGGCCTGCTGCCGGCCGACCGGGTCATCCCACATTCGGCGCAGAGCGTCTGTCCAGGCCTGCGGATCCTCAGCGGGCAGGGTGGCCTCGGGAGCGGTCAGCTCCGGCAGACCGCCCCGGTCTGCGGCCAGGACCGGTACCCCATCGGCCAGCGCCTCGAGCGCCGTGTACGGGCAGGGCTCCTCCCAGCGCGAGGGGATCAGGACCACTGCGGCCCGGCGGCGTAGGTCTCTCAGCGCGCCGGGCTCCAGGAGTCCGGTGAAGGTGACCGGGGCGCCGGCGGCCAGACCTCGCAGCCGCGCCTCATCGGGCCCGGAGCCGACAACGACAAGTGGCACCTCGGCCGCCCGAGCGGCGGCGATGGCCGTGTCGAAACCCTTCTCTTCCACCAGGCGGCCACTGATCAGGGCGTGCTCGCCGTGTGCGGCGCGGCTGTCGGCGGCGATCTCGGCTGCAGGAATGAAGTTGTGCAGGACCGTCGTGCGCGCTGCGGGCAGGCCAAGCTCGACCAAGCGCAGCCCGGTGGCCTCAGATACGGCGATGAACTGCTCGGCCTGCTCGAGGAGGTGGGGCTGCTGGCGATGCAAGCCGGCGGCGTAGACCGCCGCCTCGGGGAGCGAGCCCCGGCAGCGCAGGCGCAGACCGGGCCACGTGTCGGTGCCGCGGCAGCGAAAACACCGGGCGCCGTCCCGGTAGCCGATGGCCACGGCACAGAAGAGCCGGAAGTTCGGAAGGTGAAGCACCGTGCGAGCGCCGGCCTCCCGGGCCGCGGCCAGCGCCCGCCAGCCGAGCAGCGGGTGCAGGTTGTGGGCGTGGACCACGTCGGCCCCCAGCCCCCGCACGGCCGCCTCCACCTCGCCGGGCTGGATTCCTCCGGCCAGCAGCCCGCGGGCTGCCGTCAGTCGCCCGGCCGTCTGGCTAGATCGCTCTAGCGTGGCGACGGTATGGCCGCGGGAGCGCAGCAGCCGTTCGAGGTCGGCCACGGTCCGCTCCTCGCCGCCCTCGGCGCGGTAGCGGTTGTGGAGCAGCAGGACACGCATCGCAGACGCCATCATGCCCCTTCGTGTCGGTCGCCCTGCTCACCAACGCCCTGGTCCCCTATCGGGTCCCGCTCTACGAGCGGCTGGCCGCCGAGTACGACGTCGAGGTGCTGTGCTGGGGGGAGAGCCGGTTTGTCCCCGATTGGTTCGCCGACCTCGACGCGCAGTTGGCCGCGGCTCCGTTTCCGGCGCGCCGCCTGGACGGCGCCCGTGGCGCCCTGCGGGCCGGCCGCGACCATGAGGCGCTGATCGCCTCCTACGCCGGCGGCGCGGTCCTCCCGGCTGCCTATGCGGGTGCGCGGCGGCATCGTCGCGGTTTCGTGCTCTGGGCTTCGGTCTGGGCCCAGCCGCGCTCGCTCCGGCACGACATCGCCCGGCCGGCCACGGACTGGATCTACCGCCATGCCGACGCCGTGGTGGCCTACGGCGATCACGCCCGGCGCTTCGCGGCCGGCCTGCGCGGCCGCGACGATGACATCTTCATCGCCCCTCAGGCCGTGGAGCCCGAGATCTTCGCTCGTCCGGTGAGCGAGTCCGAGGTCGCCGCCTTCCGCGCCGAGCACGCCCTCGGCGACGGGCCCCTGGTCCTCTACGTCGGGCGCCTGGTGGCCGAGAAGGGCCTCGCCGTGCTGGCCGAGGCCTGGCCGCAGCTGGCCGAATCCGCCACCCTGGTGGTGATCGGCGACGGGCCGCTGCGCTCCTCGCTGGCGCGACTGCCGGGCACGGTGGTCCTGGGCGCGGTCGCCCGGCCCGCCCTCCCTGTGGCCTATCGGGCGGCCCGCCTGACCGTGTTGCCCTCCGTGCCCACACGGGTGTTCATCGAGCCCTGGGGTCTGGTGGTCAACGAGTCCCTGCACCAGGGGCGCCCGGTGGTGGTCACCGAGGCGGTCGGCGCGGCGGCGGGCGGTCTGGTCATCAATGAACAGACGGGGCTCGTTGTCACCCCGGGAGACAGCCGGGCACTGGCTGCCGCCATCGCTCGGTTGCTGGCCGACCCCGACCTGGGCGACCGGCTGGGCCAAGCGGGTCGCTCAGCCCTGGCCGGCCACACCTACGAGGCCATGGCGGACGCCTTCGGCCGGGCGCTGGCCATCGCCCGCCCGTCGCGCGGTCACTGACCGAGTGAGAACAGGGCCTCGAGGTCGTGCCGCGAGTAGGCCTCAAAGGCGACCATGGTCTGCGTTCGGCGCACCCCGGGTAGCTGCGAGAGCTTGCCGGTCACGACCTGCGCCAGCTGGTCCTGCTCACGCAGGCGCAGGATGGCCACGAAGTCCCAGTCGCCGGTCACCGAGTAGGCCTCGGCGACGCCTTCGATGTCGGCCAGCTCACCGCCGAGGGTTCCCAGTACCGAGCCCTCGGCCTGGATGAGGACGATGGCGTGGGTCATGCCGTGTGCGCCTGCCCAGGCTCAAGCACGACGACGGTCGCGTCCAGCGTCTTCTCGACGTCGGCCTGAAATGCGCCGGCGTCGGTCTCGATGGCCGGGAACGTGTTGTAGTGGCAGGGGATGATCGTCTTGGCCCCGACAAAATCGGCGGCGTCGACGGCGTCATGGCGGTCCATCGTGTAGTGACCGCCGATGCAAATCAGGGCGACATCGATCTGGTGGTGCTTACCGACCAGCTGCAGATCGGAGAACAGGCAGGTGTCGCCCAGGTGGTAGACGAGCTTGCCGCCGAAGCTGATCAGCAGGCCGGCCGGCGTCGAGACCGTGCCCTTCGGGGTGGTCGAGGTGTGCCACGCCGGTACCAGCTTGACCCAGCCCCAGTCGAAGCTGGCCGTGCCGCCCAGGTTGCAGTCGCGGACTTCGACTCCCTCCTCGGAGAGCTCGTTGGCGATCTCGGTGATCGCCACCACGGGCGCCCCGGTGCGCTTGGCGATGTCCACGGTGTCGCCGAGGTGGTCCTGATGGCCGTGAGTGAGCAGGATCGTCGCTGGGTTGACCTCATCCGCGGTGACCGCCGCCGTCGGGTTCCCGGTCAAGAACGGATCGATCAGTAGCGTCGTGTCGCCATCACTGAGCGTGAACGCGGCGTGGCCAAGGAAGCGGATGTCCATGAGTTTGTTCTCCTGTCTGTCTATGAATCTGGGGTTGGTCGCTGAAGTTCCCGCGAGAGCTCGAACCCGACGGCCACGCCAACCAGCATGCCCAGCCGGGTCTCCTCGGCCAGCAGCGTCTTGATCGCGCGCAGGCGGCTGTCGGGATCCGCCTCGCCGGTGGCGTCGCGGACGGCCGCCTCATGGGCGGAGTCAAACCAACCGCCCTCGGCGATGGCCGCGGCCAGTACCTTCTGGAGCGATGGCGCGGCCCGGGTAACAACGTCCTGGGCCTCGCTGAGCCGATTCGGTTCAGCGATCTGAGCGATCGCCGCCTCGAGCTCCTCATCGGTGTACGCACGATCCGCCACGGGCATGGCGGATCATACGAACATGGCAATCGCCCTCACTTCTCTCTCCCACGGGGCCGGCTGTGGCTGCAAGCTGCCCGCGGCGGCGATCTCTCCCCTGCTGGCGGCGTTGCCCCACGTCCCCGACCCAAACGTGCTGGTCGGCTACGGGACGGCCGATGACGCCGGCGTGTACCGCCTGAACGACGAGCTGGCCATCGTGCAGACGGTTGACTTCTTCACCCCGATCGTGGATGACCCGCGGGACTTCGGTCGCATCGCCGCCTGCAATGCGCTGTCCGACGTCTACGCCATGGGGGCCACGCCGATCACGGCCCTGAACCTGGTCGCCTTCTCGATCGAGCAACTCGGATCCGAGGTGCTGTCGGCCATCCTGGCCGGGGGGGCCGAGCTCGCCGCCGAGGCCGGCGTAGCCATCGTCGGCGGCCACTCGATCGACGATGCCGAGCCGAAGTACGGGATGGCGGTGACCGGGGTGGTGCACCCCGATGAGCTCCTGACCAACGCCGGCGGCCAGGCCGGCGACGCCCTCGTCCTGACCAAGCCGCTCGGCGCGGGCGCGGTCGCCACCGCGGTCAAGCGGGGGCTCGAGGCGCCCCTGGACTCAGCGGTGGCGGTCATGACCACGCTGAACCGCGAAGCCTCGGTGGCCGCCCGGGCCGCCCGGGCCCATGGCCTGACCGACGTGACCGGGTTTGGGCTACTCGGGCACCTGCACGAGCTGGCGCTGGCCAGCGGGGTGGCGGCCGAGCTGGACGCCGCGGCGGTGCCGGCCATCCAGGGCGTGCTGGCGCTGCTGGCCCGCGCCGATCAGGCCGCGGTGGCCGGAGGCACGCGGCGCAACCGCGCCCAAGCGGAGGCGGAGTTCGCCTCCTTTGCCGCCGAGGTGCCCGAGGAGCGGCGGTGGCTGTGCTGCGACGCCATGACCTCGGGCGGCCTGCTGGTGGCGGTCGACCCGGTGGACGCTGATGAGCTGCCGGGGCCGGTGATCGGGCGGCTTCTGGCCGGGGAGCCCGGTCAGATCAGCGTGCGCTGATCCGGACCGTCCGGGCTAGGTCCGCTCAGAGTGCGCTATCCGGAGTTTGGGACGGTCAGGTCCCCCGCGGCCGTCGGTCAGCGAACGGTGATCTCGGCCTGCGCGCAGCCGGTCAGCGAACGGTGATCTCGGCCTGCGCGCAGCCGGTCAGCGAACGGTGATCTCGGCCTGCGCGCAGCCGGTCAGCGAACGGTGATCTCGGCCTGCGCGCAGCCGCTCAGCGAACGGTGATCTCGGCCTGCGCGCAGCCGCTCAGCGGACCGTGATCCGGGCCAGCGGCGCCCCGATGATCAGCCCGGCGGCCACCCCTACCCCGGCGGACACCCAGGTCGCCCCGGGGGCGGCCAGCGGCATCAGCAGGAGCACGGCGGCGATGGCGGCCACGCCGACCAGATCGCCGTCGACCTCTTCCCCGGATCGCAGGGCGAGCAGATCGGGCAGGACCCAGGCGATCAGCAGTGCGAGCGCGCCACCCTCGGCCCCCAGGGCATAGGGGACCGGGTACAGCACGGCCGAGGCGGCCAGGCCGCCGACACCACCGACCAGGAACAGGCTCAGCACAGCCAGCGGGCCATGCCGGCGTTCGAGCAGCCAGCCGAACAGGCCGATCGAGGCCAAGGCCATGAACGCATAGCCGGTGTTGTCATAGACGAACGCGGCCGTGAACACCCGCCACCAGTGCGAGCCCAGCTTGCCGAAGATCTCGAGTTGGTTGCCGGTCTGTCCCAGGTTGGTCCGCCACAGCAACGTGCCCACGAAGCCGGCCGCGAGCAGGATCAAGGTGGCGTACGGCCGCCTGTCGCCGCGGATCCCGGGAATCTCGTTGCGCTGCAGCCGGCTGAGCAGCGGCGGCGGGGTGCGGCGGGGCTTGCGGCGCGGGGGCTGACCGCCGCGATCCAGCTTGGGTGCCCGTTTGCGTAGCCGATTGCCGCAGTACGGGCACTCGGTGATGTAGGAGCTGACCTCGGATCCGCAGCTCTTGCAGACCACGAACAGCTCTTGTCCGCCGGTGCTCACGAGTCGATTGTAGAACCGGACCGAGGCCGCCGAGGGCCAGTTCCAAGGGTTAGGGCACCGTGGCCGTGACGATCTCGGCCATGACCTCGCGGAGGTCATGATTGGCCTCGTAGACAACGACCTGGCGAGAGGCGCCATTGCCCCGGGTGAGCAGGTCCTCAACCGCCTCGAGCTCGCTGTCTGACCCCAGGTCCTGGCAGTACTCCCGCATCCGGTCGATCAGCCGCCGGGCCAGGGCGCGGGTCGGCACGCGCTCGGAGCTGGGCAGATCGACGAGCTCGCCCTCCAGCCCATGCCGGGCGGCCAGCCACTTGTTCTCATCGAGCATCTCGAACGGGTAGCGCGATAGGTGCTGGCCGGACTCGAAGTGCTCGGAGAGCTCGCGGACCAGCGCCTGGACGAGGGCGGCCAGGCCGAGCGAGTGCTCGACGTGCGTCTGGGAGTCCATCACCCGCACCTCGACGGTGCCGAACTTGGGATGTGGTCGCACGTCATGCCAGAGGTAGGTGTAGTCCTCGATCACCCCAGCGGTGATCATGAAGTCGATCCGGCGCTCGTAGTCCTCCCAGTTCTCGTAGGTGGGAGGAATCCCCACCCGGGGAAAGGCCCGGAAGATCGGCGTCCGGGTGGAGGCCATCCCGGTGGCGTCGGCGCGCCAGAACGGCGAGTTGGCCGACAGGCCGAGCAGGACGGGCATGTGGACCCGCATCCCGTTGGCCACATGAATGGCCTTGTCGGGATTGTCGACACCGACATGCACATGCATCCCGAAGATCAGCTCCTGGCGGGCGACGAAGCGCAGGGCGGAAATCAGGTCGCGGTAGCGGGGGCGGGCGACGATTCGCTGGTCCTCCCACATGGCGAACGGATGGGTGCCGGCTGAGCCGATGGCCATACCCTTGCCGGCCGCGGTCTGGGCCACCTGGGCGCGTAGCGCGCGCAGCTGATCGCCGGCCTCGGTGACGTTGGCGCAGGGGTCAGTGGAGATCTCCAGCACCGACTCCATCAGCTCGGGCTTGATCTCCCCCACCGGGGCGGGCTCGAGCATCGCCTCGATGGCGTTGACCAGCTCGAGGGTGCTGGCGTCGAGGATCATCAGCTCCTCCTCGATGCCAAGCGTGTAGGCGTGTCCGGCGAAGCGATGCTCCACTGGCCGGAGAGGGTACGGGTTAACCCAGCGGCAAGGCCGCGCTAGGCCCCCACACGGCCTTAGAATCTCCGACAACAAACAGGCAAAAGACGAAGGACGGTGCCATGAGCCTCGGCTATGACGGCAAGCTTTACATCCTCGCGTTCGACCATCGCGGGTCGTTCCAGAAGAAGATGTTCGGAATCGAGGGCGACCCCACGCCCGAGCAGACCGAGACGATCTCGGACGCCAAGCGGCTGATCTTCGAGGGCATGCTCGAGGCGGTCTCCCGAGGGGCCCAGCCCGAGCAGACCGGCGTGCTCGTGGACGAGCAATTCGGCTCTGACATCCCCGAACGGGCGCGGGAGAGTGGCCTGAAGCTGGCGATGCCGGTCGAGAAGTCGGGCCAAAACGAGTTCGACTTCCAGTACGACGAGGATTTCGGCACTCACATCGAGAAGTTCGACCCGGACTTCTCCAAGGTGCTGGTCCGCTACAACCCCGACGACCCGGACACCGAGATGAACCGGCGCCAGCTCGAGCGGCTCAAGATTCTCGCCGATTGGCTGCACGAACAGCCGGATGACTCGCGCGCCGCCCAATCCGGCGAGGCCGGAGGCCGAGCGGGCGGCAGGCGCGAGCGAAAGTTCCTGTTCGAGCTCCTCGTCCCGGCCACCGATGAGCAGCTGGCCTCGGTCGGCGGTGACACCGACCGCTACGACGCCGAGCTGCGGCCGGAGCTGATGCGACGGGCCATCGAGGAGGCCCAGGACCACGGGATCGAGGTCGACGTCTGGAAGATCGA
Organism: uncultured Solirubrobacterales bacterium; assembly: GCA_963845575.1. GTDB lineage: Bacteria > Actinomycetota > Thermoleophilia > Solirubrobacterales > Solirubrobacteraceae > Palsa-465. The sequence goes on from CAWJSN010000013.1 coordinate 59,806, forward strand.
GGGCGTGGACGAGCGCGAGGACGCGGTCATGCTGTCCGAGCAGGCCCGTAAGGGCCCCGGCCGTGACGGCGTGACCTGCGTCCTACTGGGCCGCGGCGCCTCGACTGAGAAGGTCGAGCAGTGGCTCGAAGCCGCCTCCACGGTCGACGGCTTCATCGGCTTTGCCATCGGCCGCTCGATCTGGTGGGACGCGCTGAAGGGCTTCCTGTCCGATGAGCTCGAGCGGGCCGAGGCCGCCACCCAGATCGCCGATAACTACCTGCACTTTGTCCAGGTTTACGAGGGCCAGCAGGTCCACTAGTGGCTCCCGGCGAGACCCGCTGACCCGCGCCAAGCACCCGGGGGAAGGCGCCCGGCGCCAGCCCCTGGGAGCTTGCCGGTAGTAAGCTCGCCGCGGTATGGCGATGAAGATGCGCCAGAGCCTCGCGCAGTGGGAACAGGAGTTCCGGCACGAGGCCGAGCTGGACCGGGACCGGCGCGAGACGCTCCGGCGCCATGCTGTGCGGCGCTCGCGCACGCGCACTGTGGAGCGGGCGCGCAAGCGCAGCTCGATGCGCTACTGGGTGCTGATCCTGTCGCTGATCGTCACCGCGCTGATCGTCACCGCGGCGATGTTCGAGACTCTGTACCTGCTGCTGGCCTAAGCCCGGCCGCCGGGGTGAGGCGAAGCGTGAGGCGGGAGCTCAGGCCTGAGCGTGGGTGCGCTCAGTGCTCCGGGGCGTCTTTGCCGCCCAGACCGCGCAGCGCGGCGTCGACCTCGTGGCGAGCGTCCTTGTTCTCGCCGGCGCGCTCCTCCTGGATCTCCAGGTAGACCTCCTTGCGGAACACGGGTACGTCTCTGGGTGCCTGGATCCCGATCCGGACCTTCTCCCCCATGATCGCCAGCACGGAGACCTCGATGTCGTCGCCAATCATGATGCTCTGATTGGACTTCCGGGTCAGCACCAGCATGATCTGCCTCCCTGCGTGGCTGCTCTGATCGTGTAACGGATAGGCGCACGAAATCGCCCTTGCCACCCAGGGGCCAGCATAGCGAGATCACTCCCCGGTGAATAGGTGTGTAGGTTTTGTCACGCTTGTCTGCGCGCGGCGCGGACCGAAGCCGCCAGCTGTACTAGTCTCAGCCGTCTTATGGCTCGTAAATCACTTCGACCGGAGCTGAATCGAATCCGCGCCTGGGTCCGTCAGGGACGCACCGACGCGTGGATCGCCCACCAGCTCGAGGTCACCGTTCAACAGATACAGACCTTCAAGCGCGAACAGCATCTCGAGCCCGGCGAGGAGCACGATGGTGCTACTCCGGGAGCCGATTTCGACGACGAGATCGACCTGCGGGCGGAGGACGATGCGCTGATCGCCGCCGAGCTGGATGCGGCGGCGCAGGCCGCCGAGGCGGAGCCCGACGCCGACGAGGACGATGAGGACAGCGACGCGGCCGAGAAGCCGGCCCGCCGGCGCCGCGGACGACGCGGCGGACGGGGCGGACGCGGTCAGCGTCGGAACACCGGCACCCTCGAGGCGACCTTCGATCACGGTGAGGAGGGCTACGGACTGTGGCTCGACCCCGCTGTGCAGGACGATCCCGTCTATGCCGAGTACTGGGCCGGGCACCGTCCGGTCGAGGTGGCGATCGAGGAGGACCAGATCGTCATCCGGCGCGCCGGCTCCGAGAACGACAACGGCGAAGACAGCTAACGCTCGCGACCGGTGTCCCCGGCTCGGCGGCCGATCATGTAGTCGCCGGCCTCGCGGGCATAGCGGGCGAAAGCCGCTCCCGCGACGGTGGTCAGATCCCAGGCCGCGGGCTGCGCGGGAGCGACGCGGCTGGCGATCTGAAAGCACCAGTCGGTCCCGTGGTCGAGGTAGTACTGGGCCAGCTCCTGGACGCTGAACGGCCCCCCGAGGCGATGGCGCAGCTCGGCCACCAGCGCGTCGATCACTCGCTCCTGGGCGGCGCGCTCAGCCGGCTCTGACTGGCTCAGGCGCCGCTCACCCTCCTGCCACAGGCCGATCAGGTCTTCGAAGCGCAGCGGCGCGCTGCTCACCGCGCCACCCCCCCGGGGCGCCAGGCGCCCCTTCGGCGCTCCTGGGGCGCCGAGACCGGCCCTAGTGCCCTGAGTGACCGGTGATCACGTAGGCGCGTTCGCCGGGCCGGACCATGCCCAGGGCGCGCGCGTCGCGCACGATGGCCGTGGGCTGGGTAAGGGCGCGCTGCTCGGCGCTCAGCCTGCGGTTCTGCTGGGTCAGCGAATCGACGATCGCCTCCTGGTGACCCGCCTGGGAACTGATCGCCAGATACGCCAGCGTGTGCTGCACATAGAGGCCGACAACGACGGCCAGCACGATCAGCAACCCAACCCGTCCGGCTCGGTCCCAGCGCACCCGCAACAGCGGGGGAGGCAACGTGACGCCGCGAGGCCGCGAGGGTGCGGGCCGTGGACTGCGGCGCGGAGCGGCGGGGGCATGACGGGCTGACGGCATTGCCTGACGCCTTCGTTCGACGCCGCCGAGCTCCTTCCTGCTGCATCAAGCCCTGCAGTCTGCCTAAGCCCGAAAAACCGACCGGCCGGGGTAGCTGGCCTCGGGGCCGAGCGCCTCCTCGATCCGCAGCAGCTGGTTGTACTTGGCCACGCGGTCGCTGCGCGAAGGGGCGCCGGTCTTGATCTGACCGCAGCCGGTGGCCACCGCCAGATCGGCGATGGTGACGTCCTCGGTCTCACCCGAGCGGTGCGACATGACCACGGCATACCCGGCCTCCCGGGCGGTACGCACGGCGGCCATCGTCTCTGACAGGGTCCCGATCTGGTTGACCTTGATCAGGATCGCATTGGCCACGCCGGCGTCGATGCCGCGCTGCAGGCGTTCGGTGTTGGTGACGAACAGGTCGTCCCCCACCAGCTGGATCCGGTCGCCGATCTGGCCCGTCAGCGCCGACCATCCGTCCCAGTCCTCCTCATCCATCCCGTCCTCGATGGAGACGATCGGGTAGCGCTGAGCCAGCTCGGTCCAGTAGCCGGCCAGCTCCTCGGCGCTCAGCGTGCGGCCCTCGTGCTCCAGCACGTAGCTGCCGTCCTTGTAGAGCTCGGACATGGCCGGATCGAGGGCGATCGCCACCTGGTCCCCGGGCACGAGTCCGGCGGCGCGAATGCCGTTCAACAGGACCTCGAGCGCCTGTTCGTTGGACTCGAGATCGGGGGCGAATCCGCCCTCGTCTCCGACGGCCGTGGAATGCCCCTGCTCCTTGAGTGTCGCCTTCAGATGATGGAAGACCTCGACGCCCATCCGCAGCCCCTCGGAGAAGGACTTGGCGCCCACGGGCACGATCATGAACTCCTGAAAGTCGATCGCGTTGTCGGCGTGGGCGCCGCCGTTGAGGACGTTCATCATGGGCACGGGCAGCACGTGAGCAGTCTCCCCACCCAGGTAGCGCCACAGCGGCAGGCGCTCCTCGGCGGCCGACGCATGGGCCGTGGCCAGCGACACGGCCAGCAGCGCGTTGGCGCCCAGCCGGGACTTGTTCGGAGTCCCATCCAGCGCGATGAGGATGCGATCCACGGCGGCCTGACTCGAGGCGTCCTGACCGTGGACCGCGGTGGCGATCTCACCGTTGACGTTCTCGACGGCCTGGCTGACGCCCTTGCCCATCCACTCATCACCGCCGTCGCGGAGCTCGGTGGCCTCAAATTCCCCGGTCGAGGCACCGGAGGGAACCGCCGCCCGGCCCCAGGCCCCGGACTGAAGGCTGAGCTCGACTTCAATCGTGGGATTGCCGCGGCTGTCCAGGATCTGGCGGGCATGCACGTGCTCGATCTGGCTCATGTCGGTTTCGACTCTCCTTCGGTCAACCGGGCGCGGGCGTAGTAGATGAGCTGCTCATCAGGCGGGAGATCGTCCCAACTCCGGCCCTCGGATGTCGCCAGCTTGGCCGCGGTCTGTACGCGGCCGCTGAATCGATCGGACGCCGCCCGCAGGGCCAGCTCGGGATCGAGCTTCAATTTGCGGGCCACATTGACCGCAGCGAACAGCACGTCACCGATCTCATGAAAGCGACCGTCGCCGTCACCGGCCGCCTCGAGCTCGACCAGCTCGTCGCGGACCGACTGGAGTGGTCCCTCCACGCCGGGGAAGTCGAATCCGGTCGAGGCGGCGCGACGCTGCACCTTGCGGGCGTGCAGCAGGCTGGGGAGGTTCTCGGGCACCTCGCCGAAGATGCCGGGCTCGCGTCCTGGCTCCTTACGCTTGATGGCATCCCAGTTGGCCAGCACTTCACCGGCCGTTTCGGCTTCCACGTCGCCGAATACGTGCGGGTGGCGGCGGATCAGCTTCTGGGTGACGTGCTCGGCGACCTGGGCTAGGTCGCCGGCGCCGCGCTCCTCAAGGAGCAGGGACAGGAAGTGGACCTGAAACAGAACGTCGCCGAGCTCGTCTACCAGCTTGGCGTCATCTCGACGGTGCGCGGCATCGGCCAGCTCGTAGGCCTCCTCCACCGTGTGGGGGACGATCGAGCGCTCATCCTGCTCCCGATCCCACGGGCAGTCTCGGCGCAGGCGTCGGGTGATCGCGTCGAGGCGAGTGATCGCCTCCGCTCCGCGCTCGCCGGCCGGATCCATCCCCTAGGGAGTGGCGCTGGAGCCGGACGCGGCGGCGGTGCTCGTCTTGGGTGCCTTGTAGCCGCTGCAGTCGGCCATGGCGAACTGCGAATTGCACTGCGTCTTGCTCTGCCAGTGCTTCTTGGCACTCGCGTTGACCGCGGTCTGGGCGGCCGTCTGCAGTTTCGTGGTCAGCGTCTGTGGTGATGGCCTTGGTGGCCTGAGCCAGGGTCTCGGACTTGGCCGGCGTGATCTTGGTCACCTCGAGCACGTAGTAGCCGAACTGTCCCTTGATGGGGCCGACCAGCTTGCCCACCTTGGCGGAAGGCCCGAAGGCGGCAGTGGACAGCGCGGTGTCCTGCTGCCCGGCGCTCACACCGGTGAGCAAACCGCCCTTGCTCTTGGTCGTCGGGTCGATCGAGTACTTCTTGGCCACCTTGGCGAAGCTCTGACCATGGTCAAGGGCCTTGCGGGCCGCCGCGGCGGCCGCCGCCGTCTTGGTCAGCACCACGCGCATGTCGCGGGTCTGCGGCGAGCCGAAGGACGACTTGTGCGCGGCGTAGTAGCTGGCGACCTGAGCGGGAGTCACGGTCGTCGGGTGCTTGGCCAGCAGCTTGGAGTAGATCGTCTGGACGCGGATCCGGTAGGTCACGTCGGCCAGCGTCTGCCCGGTCGTGGTGAGCAGGTTCTGGAACTGGGCGGCGGTCGAGAACCCGCTCTTCTTGGCCGTGGCCAGCGCCTGCTGGACCTGAGCATCGGTCACGTGGATGTGCTGTTTGTGGGCCTCGGCCTGGTACCAGTAGGCGCGGATCAGGAAGTCCATCACCTGGCCGGAGAGCGTGGTGAAGAGTTGCTTGCAGTCGGCCCTGATCTGGGCGTCCTTGGTGTTCTTCAGCGCCGGGATCTGGACCCGCACCTGCTTGACGCACTTGCTGAACCTGGGCGGATCGTTGGGCACGATCACCGGCTGACCGGGGGCTGACTGGCTGACCTGCTGCTTGGCCAACACGAACATCCAGTGGTTGACCGCCTTGTGGCTTATCGGGTTGCCGGCCACGACGGCGACCGAGCCGTCGGGCACGCTCGAACCGCAGGCCGAGACGGCCAGCGCGATGAGCACAAAAAAGGCGCCAAGCGCCGGGATGGACCTCCGAGTCTTCATACGACTCGGCCGATGGTAGCGAGCGCGTCCGGGAGAGGAGTCGCCCCCATGCGGCTCTTACGTAACTCCTAAGTGCCGACCCGCCTACGCCGCCCCGACCGTCTCGGCCTCTGCCTCGAGCGCCTCGCGGGTCACGGCCAGCAGCACGTCGGCGGCGCGGACGATGGCCGGAAAGCGCTGCTCAGGATCCTTGGGCACGCGGACCGAGAGCTGTGACTTGCCCGACTCGTACAGGCCCTCGGGGATCTCGGCCCGGAACCGCTTGGCCCGGACGGAGTCGAGCTCGATCGGGGTGATGGACAACCGGTCGCCGCGAATGGTGACCGTCTGGGCGCCGGCCTGGCCGAGCTTGATCCGCGCCTGCTGGAGGTCGATCAGGTTGGCCATCGGAACCGGGAGCTCGCCGAAGCGATCCTCGAGCTCGTCGCGCAGAATGGCCAGGTCGGCCACCTCCCGCGATGCGGCGATGCGGCGGTGCACGTCGACCTTGGCCTGCTCGTAGGGGATGTAGTCCGAGGGCACGTAGGCATCGACGTTCACATCCAGGCGTACCGGCTCCCAGTCCTCCTCGGCCGCAGCTCCGTCGGCTTCGGATGCGGCCACTGCCTCATCCAGCATCTGCATGTACAGCTCGAAGCCAAGCGCGGCGACGTGCCCGGACTGCTCATCACCGAGCAGGTTGCCCGCCCCGCGGAGCTCGAGGTCACGCATCGCCACCTTGAAGCCGGCGCCGAGCTCGGTGTAGTCCGACAGGGCGGACAGGCGGTTGGCGGCCTCGGGGGTCAGGGCGGCGGCGCTCGGATAGAGCAGATACGCGTAGGCGCGCTCGCGGGAGCGCCCGACGCGCCCCCGAATCTGGTAGAGCTGCGACAGGCCAAAGATGTCGGCCCGCTCGACGATCAGCGTGTTGGCCTGGGGGATGTCGATGCCCGACTCGATGATGCTCGTGCACACGAGTACGTCCGCGTCCCCGCGCAGGAAGGACAGCATCCGCTTCTCGAGCGTCGACTCGTCCATCTGGCCGTGGGCGACCTCGAACCGCATTCCCGGGCACAGTCCCCGCAGCCGGACCGCGGTCTCCTCGATCGTGTCCACGCGGTTATGGAGGAAGAAGGCCTGTCCGTGGCGCTCCTTCTCGCGCAGGAGCGCGCGGCGCACCAGCTCCTCGTCGTATTCGCCGACGTAGGTCTTGACCGGCCGGCGTCCCTCGGGCGGGGTCTCGATGACGCTGATGTCGCGTACCCCGGCCATGGACATCTGCAGGGTCCGCGGGATCGGAGTGGCGCTCATGGCGATCACGTCGACGCGCAGCTTCATCTGGCGCAGCAGCTCCTTCTGCCTGACCCCGAAACGCTGCTCCTCGTCGACGATCAGCAGCCCGAGGTCCTTGGCCCGCACATCGCGTGAGAGCAGGCGATGGGTGCCGATGAGGATGTCGACCTCGCCCTTGGCGAAGCGGGCCAGGGACTCCTTCTGCTCGGCGGCGGGCCGGAACCGCGAGACGTGCTCGATGGTCACCGGATAGTCCTTGAGTCGCTCGGAGAAAGTGCCGTAATGCTGTTGGGCGAGGATCGTCGTCGGGACCAGCAGCATGACCTGCTTGCCGTCCTGAACGGCCTTGAAGGCGGCCCGCAGGGCCACCTCGGTCTTGCCATAGCCGACATCGCCGCAGATCAGGCGGTCCATCGGTCGCTCGGACTCCATGTCTGCCTTGACGAACTCGATCGCATCCCGCTGATCGGGGGTCTCGGTGAAGGGGAAGGCGTCCTCGAACTCCCGCTGCCAGTCGGTGTCGATGGGGAACGGGTGACCCTGGCGGCGCTTGCGCTCGGCGTAGAGGTTGAGCAGCTCACCGGCCAGCTCCTGGGCGGCACGGCGGGCGCGAGCCTTGAGCTGCTCCCAACGCGAGCCGCCGAGCTTGGACAGCGGCGGGTGCGCGCCGCCGGCGCCGACGTAGCGGCTGATCTTGGCCAGCTGGTCGACGGGCACGAAGACCCGGTCAGAGCCCGCGTATTCGAGGTACAGGTAGTCACGGGTGACGTCGGCCACGGTCTTGGTGTCAAACCCGGCAAAGCGGGCGATGCCGTGGTCCTCGTGAACCACGATGTCCCCCGTGCGCAGGTCGGCGAAGCTGCGCAGCACCCCGCGCTTGCGTTCACGGGCTCCACCTTCGGGCGCCCGGCGCCGGCGGTGGAAGAGCCGGTGGTCGGGAATCACCGCCAGGTGGAACTGCGGGGCGATGAAGCCGCTCTGCAGCCGGGCCCGAGCGAAGGTCAGCATCCCGGCGGCCGGAGATGTCTGTTCGCCCTCCCCCAGCCAGCGGACCTTGAGCCGGCCGAGGTTGTAGGCGAAGCGCTCCCCCTCGCCACGACTGGCGAAGGTGACCACAGGCCGGTATCCCGAGCGGGTCAGCTTCTCGAGCTCCGGCTCGGCCTCCTTGAGACCGCGAGCGGCGATATCGGCCGTCTGGGCGCGGAAGGTGAAGGTCTGATCCTGATCGATGCTCGACAGGCGGATCTTCACGCGCTCGTCCAGCGCGGCGACGATCTGGTCGGGGGCCACGTACAGGTGGTTGGCGTCCTCGTCGTGGAAGGCGGCAGTTACGTCCTGCCAATGGTCAGCCAGCGCGGGGCCCACGTCCTCCTCCCCGGCGACCAGCACGGCGGCCCCGTCGCCAACCAGCTCGAGGAAGGGATAGAAGTCCTCGACGGGCAGCAGCTCGGTGATATCGGGGCGATCCTCGGCGGATTCGAGCGCGGCGATCTCGGCCAGCTCCCGATGCTCGGGCGCCAGCTCAGCAGCGGGAGCCACCTCCACCACCTCGGCATCGCCCAGGGAGCGCTGGGTGAAGGTCGAGAAGTAGCGCAGAGTCTCGATCTCATCGCCGAACAGGTCCATGCGGACGGCGCGGTCCTCGGTGGCCGGGAACAGGTCGAGCAGACCACCGCGAATGGCGAACTGGCCGCGGTCCTCGACCTGATCCACCCGCTCATAACCGGCGGCAACCAGGTCCATCGCGCACTCATCGAGGTCGATCAGCTCGCCGACCCTGAGCTCGAAGCCGTGCGGGCGCATGCCCGGATCGGGAACCTTCTCCGACAGGGCGACAGCGCTGACCACGACCACCGGGGCGGTCTCGCCGGGCTGGTTCAGGGCGTCCAGGGCGGCGATCCGCAAGCCGGTGAGGTGCGGCGGCGGGGTCAGATGGGACTCGTAGGTGACGCCGCGACTGGGGTAGTAGCGGACCGGGCGGGGCTCGAGCCAGGTCTTCAGGCCGGCGGCCAGATCCCGAGCCGCGCGGTCATCGCCGGCCACCACGATCGCCGGCCGGCCCGGATCACGGTCCAACAGGGCGGCAAGGAGGTAGGGCCGCAATGACTGCGAGACGAACGCGCGACCGCCGTCACGGGCCAACGTGGCGGTTTGCGGATCGTCGTCAGCGTAAGCGAGGAGAGAGCGGAGCATTGAGGCTGCTCCATCCAGTCTAGGCAGGCCGCTGGCCCCCTCAAGGGGTCGGGGGACCGTCGTCCTCGACGATGCGCTGGGCGGTGTCAGCGGACCGCAGAATGAGCTCCCGGACATCTTCGGCCGGCTCGCGGAAGCGACCCAGCACGTAGGCGGCGACGCGATCGGGGTCGGTGGTCGGGGGCCGTCCGACTCCGACCCGCACTCGGCCGAAGTCGGGCGATCCGAGCCCCTGGCGAATCGACTTCAGGCCGTTGTGCCCGGCCAAGCCGCCGCCCACGCGGGTCCTTACCTCCCCAAACGGGAGGTCGATCTCGTCGTGGATCACGAGGACGTGGTCAAGCGGGGTCTTCAGCGCCCCACGGGCCGGACTGACCGACTGGCCCGCCTCGTTCATAAAGGTCTGGGGCTGGAGCACAGCCACCCGAGGACCGCCCGGTCCGGTCCGGCCCTCGCTGATCAGGCCGCGGTAGCGGCCCTTGGGCTTGGGTAATGACCAGCGCTCGATGAGCTCGCGCGCGATCTCGAAGCCGATGTTGTGACGCGTGCGCTCGTATTCGGAGCCCGGGTTGCCGAGCCCCACCAGCAGCCAATCTGCGGGCGCGCCGCGCCCGAGGAAAGGCATGGAGGACGCCTACTCGGCGTCCGAGCCGGCCCCGTCGCCGCCCGAGGACTCCTCGCCCTCGGATTCGGCCGCCGCTTCGCCTTCCTCGCCCTCGCCGACGAGCTCGGTCTCGGCCTCGATCTCCTCCTCGGCCTCAAGTTGCAGCTTGGGCGGGGTGAGGGTGGCGATCACCGTTTCCGGATCGTCCATCAGCTCGACCCCGGCGGGGGGGCGGAGTGCGGCCAGGGTCAGCGTGTCGCCGATGTTCATCTCGGAGACATCGTGCTGGAGGCTGTCGGGAATCTCGTTGGGCAGCGCCTCGATGGTCAGCTCGCGCGTGACGTGCTCGAGGACGCCGTTCTCCTTGATGCCGGGCGCGTCCTCCTCGCCGATCAGCTCGAGGAACACGGTGGACTGGATCTTCTCGTCCAGGCGCACGCGCAAAAGGTCCACGTGCATGGTGGCGCCGTTCACCGGATGGCGATCGAGCACCTTGACCACGACCGGCGTGCTGCTGGCCCCCTCGACGGCCAGGTCAAGCACCGCGCCGCCCTTGGCCAGCGCGACACGGAGTTCGCGGGCGGGCACCGAGAAGGCGACCGGATCCTCGCCGCCGCCGTAGACGATGCCGGGCACCGCGCCCTCACGGCGCAGGCGCCGGGCGTCGCGCGAGCCGCCGGGCTGGCGGACGGCGACCTGTAGCGAAGTGGATTGCGTTTTGGCCATGGGACGGCGTCGATGGTAGCGGGCAGATCGGGAAAACGTTGGCGGGCCAGGGAGGAAAAACGCTGGCGCACGGCGCTAACCGTGCGCTAACCTTGGCCGATGGCAGGCGATGCGCAGCTTATGCTCTGGATCGCTGCGGTTCACGTGGTCGGTCTGCTCTGCGTCGGGGTCCTTCTGATCCCCGCACTACGCGAGAACGAGGTCGCCCCCCAGCGCCGCTCCGACGGCGAGAGCGACGACGGATGGGGCCGCGGTCCCAAGCCGCCGCCCACCCCGCCGCCGCCGCCCCGGGGCGGCATCCCGCTGCCCGACGCCGACCCGGCCCGCGTGCGTCTGCGCGAGCCCGGCCGTCTGGCTGACAAGCTGCCCAGCCGCGAGCGCCGGCCGATCCGCGAGCCCGACCGTCAGCCCGTACGGGCGCCCAGCCGGGGCGGACGCGGCGTGGGCACCCGCCACCGGCGGCGCTGAGCAGCGCGGCGGCCTTGCCAGCCCACCGCCGGCGCTGAGCTGGCCTCAGTACTGCGCTGGGCAGTCGGCGTTGGTGCGGATGCGCACGCTGACCTTGAGCAACTCCACCCGGTAGCCCGAGAGCACATCGCCGGCCCGACGCACACGCACGCACTGGACGCGGGGCAGCGAGCTTCCGGCCACCCAGGCCACCCGGGCGGTGCCCAGCGTGGAGCTGAGCGAGAAACCGGCCGACGGCTGGATCTGAGCGATCTGGATGGCGCCGGCCCGCTTCAGCGCGCCGACGTCAGCCGCTACTCGAGCCTGGCAGGCCGGCTGCTTGGCGCAGCCGCTGATGTCGGCCACGACGGCGGCTTGATCGCCGCGTGCCTCGTCGGTGACCAGGGCGGTGATGGCGCTGTTCTCCGCCCCACCGACGCTCAGGGCTCGGGCCAGCAGCGCGCTGATGATCAGGAACACGGCCACCCCGGCGACGATCAGGGAGATCATGGTCGTGCGGCGCATGGCCGCGCACGGTAGCCGTCTTGTCCGGGCCTAGGGGGGCTTGCCCGCCGGCGGGTGGCTTGCCCGCCCGCGGGCCGGCTGAGTGACCGCTCAGCTGTCGCTGAGCTCGAGGAAGCGCTGCACCGACGCCTCCTGATGCTGGAGGCGCTCGGCCAGGGCGAGCGCGTGTTCGGAGGCGACCTCGAGGAAGTCCGCGACGCAGCGCTCGGGATCGTCGGCGAGCGCATAGACGCGCGACAGGTCCTGCTGGATGCAGGCGATGCCCATCGGCGGACGTCCGTTGGCCAGCGTCCGGGCCCCGCACACCGGCGTGACGACGAGCTGGGACTCGGTAGCCACCAGGGCGGTGGGCAGCAGCCGGTGCGCGGGCAGACGGACCGACAGCTCAAGCGAATGGTCAACGGTGACCCCGCTACCCACCAACTCGCCGAGCGGCTCGGCCCACACCCCCAGCACGGTGTCCGCGCCGACCAGGGCGTCACGCAGCGCAGTGGCCTGCTCAACGTAGAGAAGCTCCGCCTCCTCGCGGTCCTCGGCGTCGGCCAGATCGAGATCGCAAGGGACGCGGAGAAGGTCGCTGGCCGACACCGTGCTGCCGGCGCCCCGGCTGCCTCGGGCCACATAGGTCTGGAGCGTGCCCAGATCCCGACGGCCGTGGAAGATCACCGTGACCGCGTCGCTGAGCGGCAGGCCCTCGACCCGCAGCGAGACCGCCACCGCTGCATCGTCGTCGAGAAGCGCCCTGCGGAGCAGTTCCTCCGCTCCGCTGTCGGCCGGCCGGCTATGACCCTCATCGAGCATGTTGCTCCTTTGGAATCGCGACTCCGTGAGAAGTATTTAGCCACGCGGGGCGGTCATTCACAATCGCCATGTGGAGAGGCACGGGCGCCGCGGGCTGGCCAAGAGGCGCAGGGCTGAGGCGGATCCGCCGGTTACGGGTTCTGCCAGCGGTTAGGCTGCGAGCCATGAAGCTGATCTATAAGCCGTTCGGGATCATCGCCGGGCTGATCGCCGGCCGTCTGGGCCGATCCGTGTTTCAAAGCCTCTGGATGCGCATCGACAACGAGCCGCCGCCGAAGCCGGGTACCGGCGAGGGCAGCGTGGGCAAGGTGGTAGGGGCGCAGGCCCTGCAGGCGGGCGTCATGGCCGGAGTGGCCGCAGCGGTCAATCGCGTGTTCGCCAACACCTTCCATTATCTGGTTGGGGCATGGCCGGAGAAGAAGCCAGAGCCCGAGCCCGCTGACCAGGACTGAGCCACCCCGAGTCCGCTGACAGGCCCTGAAGGGTCAGCTACCGGGCGTCGCGGCCGGGTCCAGCTCGGGCAGCAACCACGGCTCGAGGCCGGCCCGAGCCCAATCGGGGATCGCGGTCTTGCTCGACGTGCCCGCTTCCACGAACACGTGGCGCAGGCTCGCGGTCACCAACAGCCTGCCGTCGCGCCGGAACCGGTAGAGCGTGCGCATGCTGGTCGTGCCCAGGTGGGTGACCGCCGACTCGATCTCGATCTCCTCGTCGAAACGGGCGGCGTCAAGGAACCGCAGGTGGGCCTCGGCGACCACGATGTCCACGCCCCGGTCGAGCATCACCTGATAGCTGCCGAACGCCACCCGCCACATCGCCGTGATGGCGTCGTCGACGAAGGCCAGGTAGTTGGCGTTGAAGACGACGCCCTGCGCATCACATTCGCCGTAGCGGATCCGCAGCGTGTGGCGAAACGGCTCAGGCACCGCCGCCACCGCGCAGGACGAAGCCCCGGTCGGCCAGCGCGCCGAGCGCATCCTCGAACGCCGCGAAGTCCCGTCTGAGCAGCGCGTCGATCGGGCGGCCGCCCGGACCGGTGGCACGCACCCAGCGCCGCAGCACGGACGGGCCGGCCTGCGCGGCGGCCTCGTCGAGCAGCGTTAACAGGATCGGCAGCTCAGGACGGTGCTCGAGCTGGCCCGAGAGCAGCGTGAGCGGATCGGCGTCGAGCACCGCGCAGAGCTCGTCATCGGAGAGCCCGAGCAGCTCCATGAGCCGGGCGGCGCGTCCACCGTGCACCGATCCGCCGGGCTGCTCAGGATCGACGGGGTCCCCCGCGCCGCTCAGAGCCGCCGCCCCGGAGTCGAGGACCGCCACCCCAGAGCGGAGGGCCGGCCCTCGCGCATCCTGGCCCGTAAAGCGTTGGCGGCTGACATCGCCCGGCGAAGGCTAGACGGTGGACAGCGACGGTCCCGGGACCGTGGGGTCAATGCCTGGCGGGCGCCTTGCGACTCCCGCCACGATCAGCGGTCGCGCGCGCCTTGGGCACCGCTAGCGCCAGGCGCTCGGCGGCGGTGAGCGGGCAATGCCGCAGGAGCGGTGGGGGCAACGGGACGTTCGCGCCTCCGCCGGTCGCAGACCCCGTCGGCGCGCGGCCGTTCATGGTTGTCGCACCGTTGATCGCCGTGCCCTGAACAGTGGCGCCTGTGCCGGCGGTCGTGGATGTCCCGGCGTTGGTATTGGTGTTCGCGCCCACAGTGGTCTGTGAGGGTGCTGGGTTCGTGCCCGTCGCGTTGGTTGCCGTGCCGTTGGTGGCCGTCGTTCCGGTGCCGTTCGTGTCCGTGCCGTTCGTGCTGGTGCCGACTCCGGCAACGACCGGGTGTGGAGACTGGGTGATCCCCGCGCGGCAGATCACGGTCCGTCCCCCAGCTGACCCGGGACCGCGTCCGATGAACACGACGGGCGGCAGGCATGCGGGCACTTTGCCGCTGACCGCACGGCCACGTACGAGTCGTAGCTGGGCGCCGCCCGGCACCGCGGGAATGACGAGCGTGTGACCCGCAGGGATCTCGGCCGGGTGGATCCTCTCGGCGATCCTGCCGGGAGCGACCCCGACCCAATTGACCTGACGACCGCGGACGGTCGCCACGCCGACCTGCGCGAGCGCATGCGGCGGCGACGCCGTGCAGACCTCGGACACGGCCACCGCGCGAGCGTGGATACCGAGCAGCGCCAGGCGGCGATTGGCCCCGGCGATTCCCTCGATCCGGCGAATCATCACCGAGACGGTTCCATCCGCATGCCGGGTGACGGCAAACGCCGGCGGCGAGCTCGCCGCACTCAGCACGATCACCGCCGCAACGCTCCCGCCGACCACGCCGATGCTCGTGCCGGCCAGCAGCGGGACGCGCCGACGCGACCGCCGGCGCAGCGGGTCGGGCGCGTCCGCCAGCTCGGCGCCGTAGGCGCGCTGCACCTCACGCCACAGGTTGTCATCGAATTCACTCATGGTGGTGATCCTTTCTCAGGCGACGGCGCGCGCGTGACAGTCGCTGGCGCAAAACGACGGCGGACACGCCCAGAGCGTCCGCTGCCTCCTTCGGGCTCAGGCCGGCGATGTCGACCAGTTCGATCGCCGCCCGCTCCCGGTCTGACAGCTGGGCGCAGCGCTCCAGCAGCTCCCGGCCCTCACGCTGCGCATCGATCCGGCCGGCGAGATCGTCGATCTCCTCGGACGGGAGCGGCCGATCGCCGGCCAGTCGGACGGCCATCGCCACGCCATCGGCGTGGGCCGCGCAGTAGCTCGCGAACACTCGCGAGGCGATCCCGAACAGCCAGGCCCGCGGCGAACCGCGACGCGAATCAAACCGGGCAAAGCCGGCGGCTGCGCGCAGGAACGTCTCCGAGGTCAGGTCGGCCACGGTCTGCGGCTCGGCACACCGACGCGCGAAGTAGGCCGAGATCGGGCCGACGTTGGCCCGGTAGACGTCCTCGAGTCGCGCGAGCGCGGAGGACGGGCCGCTGCCGGGTTCCGCGTTGTGCGTGCGCGCCGACCGGCCGAGCACCGAGACTGTCGCGCTGGTTGCCGTCTTCATATATCCCTAGTTGCGCAGTTCACCCGCGGAGCGTGACATCTCCCGCTCCGGGTCACATCACTGCGCCCTGGGATCGACCGCGGGACTGGCGTTCAGCCGCTGTCGGCTCAGAACAGCTGGTTCTCGCCGCCGAACACGTCGCTCACCGAGCCGTCGGTGAAGATCTGGCGGATCGAGTTGGTCAGCAGGTCGGCGCAGGAGAGGACGCGGACGATGTCCGGGGCGCCGGGTGGCAGCGGGATCGTGTCGGTGACCACCACCTGCTCGAAGTCGGCCGCGGCCAGGTTCTCCCAGGCGCGGCCGGAGAAGTTGCCGTGGGTGGCGGCGGCGTAGATGCGCCGGGCGCCGGCGTCGCGGACGGCCTGGGCGGCGGCGGCGAGGGTGCCGGCGGTGCCGATCATGTCGTCGACGAGCAGGGCGGTCTTGTCGGCCACGTCACCGATGACGTAGCCGATCTCGGCCACCTGCTGGGCCGGGCGCTCCTTGTTGAGGATGGCCAGGTCGGCGCCGATCTTGGCCGCGAACTGCTTGTTGAGCTTCACCCGGCCGGCGTCCGGGGCGACCACGACGAGGTCCTCGAGGCTGAGGTCATCGAAGTACTGGGTGAGCATGAACAGCGCGGTCATGTGGTCGCACGGCTTCTGGAAGAAGCCCTGGATCTGTCCCGAGTGCAGGTCCATGGTCAGGATCCGGTCGATACCGGCGGCCTCGAGCATGCGGGCCACCAGACGGGCGCTGATCGGCTCGCGCGGTGCGGACTTCTTGTCCTGGCGCGAGTAGCCGTACCAGGGGGTAACGGCGATCACCCGGTGCGCGGAGCCGCCGACCGCAGCGTCGACCATGGCCAGCAGCTCCATCAGCGTGTCGTTGGTGGTCATGCCCAGCGCGGCGTTCGTGCACGTGGGCTGGACGATGAACACGTCGGCGCCGCGGACCGACTCGTGCGTAGCGGCAGTAGACCTCGCCGTTGGCGAAGGTCTTCAGGTCCACCCCGCCCAGCTCGACTCCGAGCTTGGCGGCGATGCGAGCCCCGAGCTCGGGGTTGCCCCGCCCTGAGAAGAGCATCAGCCGCTTGTCGTTGTCGAGCCGCATCTCGGTCGGCTGAGGTGCGCGTATCGGTGACTCCCACGGTGTCGGCGAGTGTACGCCCGAGCGCCGACGGCTCGACGGCCGTCATGGCTGAGTGTCCGCGTTTTGCGCGCCTTCGCGGTCGCGCCGGCGCTCGTCATAGCCCTCGATGTTGCGCTGACGCGCGCGGGCGATGCCCAGCGCGCCCGCGGGGACGTCCTCGCCGATGACCGAACCGGCGCCCGGTGTAGGCGTCATCGCCGATCTGACACGGGGGCGATGAAGGTGGTGTCGACGCTCGTCTTGACCCGATCGCCGATCGTCGTGCGGTGCTTGCGATAGCCGTCGTAGTTGGCGGTGATCGTGCTCGCGCCCAGGTTGGTGCCCTCGCCGATGTCCGCGTCGCCGATGTAGCTCAGGTGCGGGCACCTTGCTGCCGGCGCCGACGTCGGAGTTCTTGATCTCCACGAACGTGCCCGCCTTGGCTCCCTCGCGCAGGATCGTGCCGGGCCGCAGGTACGCGAACGGGCCGACGCTCACCCGGTCACCAACGTTGGCCCAGTCGATGTAGGCGTGAAGGATGGTGGAGCGCTCGCCCACGGTGGCATCGATCAGCGTCGAGTTCGGGCCCGACGGTCGAGTCAGAGCCGATCACCGTCGACCCATGCAGGCTCGTGAACGGAGCGATCACCGTGTCCTGGCCGATCGGACCTCGGCGTCGATCAGCGTCGCCGCCGGGTTGACGATCGTCACGCCGGCGAGCTGATGGCGCTCATGGATCAGCCGCTGGGCCACCGCGGTCACGTCGGCCAGCTGGCGCCGGTCGTTGATCTGCAGGATCTCGCGCGGGTCGGCGAGCTCGTAGGCCTGAACCGTGCGCTCGCGGGCGCGCAGGATCGGGAGAACGTCGGGCAGGTAGTGCTCGCCCTGGGCGTTGTCGGGCCGCACCTCGGCCAGGGCCGCGACCAGGGCAGCGGCCTCGAACGCGAACATGCCCGTGTTGACCTCGCGGATGTGCAGCTCGAGCTCGGTGGCGTCCCCGGCGGCCTTGGTCTCGACCACCCGCTCAACGCTCCCGTCCGGCGCCCGGACCACCCGGCCGTAGCCGGAGGGGTCATCGAGCGTCGATCGTGGCGATCGTCGCTGCGGCGCCGCTGTGCTCGTGGCTGGCGATCAGGCCGGCGATCGTCTCCGGGGTGATCAGCGGGACGTCGCCGTTGAGCACCAGGACGGTCTGCTCGCTGATCGGCTCGACCACGGCCATTCCCGCCTTGACGGCATCGGCCGTGCCCAGCGGCTGTTCCTGGACGGCCACCTCCACGCCCTCACCGGCCAGCTCCTCCAGCCGGCGCTCGGGCGAGTCGACCAGGACGATCCGCTCCGCCCCGGCCGCTCGGGCGGCGGCGACCGGCCACTGGACGAGGGCCTCCCGCACACCGGGTGGAGCATCTTGGGCAGCGCGGAACGCATGCGGGTCCCCTGGCCAGCGGCGAGGATGACAACGACGGGCGCGGCCACGGCCTGATCGTAGGACATCAGCCGAGCTGGAGCGCCGGACTCGTCAGCTCGCGGCCCAGTTCCTCCACCGTGCCGGTGCTCGGTTCACGCCGCCTCCTGGAGCCCGTCGGGCGAATTCCCATGGGCCTCGTACCAGCGCATCCATTTGCGCACGGCGTTGTCGGACACTCCGTACTTCCGCCCCACGGCGCTGAAGCCGAGCGGCCGCGTCTCCTCGACGAGCAAGCTATACGGCGGGCGCTCGACTTTGCGGGTCTCGGGGCGGGGCGCATGACTTCCCTTGCTGTGGACGCCGCAGGCTTGGCAGCAAAAGCGCTGTCTCGCGTACTTGGGCCTGAACTCGCTTCCGCAGTGCAAACAGGCGCGCGGGCCGTGCTCGATGCGATTTCGGCGCCCGCAATGTGTGTCGAGCGTGGCCGCGCAGTTCGGGCAGACGATCTGTAGATTCTCGATCCGATTGTCGTTGCCAATCCCGTTGATGTGATCGAGGATCAGGGCCATTGGCCGGCCGCGCCACATCTCGTCCTGGCCGCAGAGCTCGCAGGCACGGGCCTTGAGGCCGGACTCATACAGGCGCCGCTTCAGTGCGCCGCGGTTGTAATTGGACTCCTCGACCAAGACCAATTCGAGCGCAGTCGCCGTGGGGACACGGCCGCCACGGAGCGCCCAATTCGGATTGAAGTGCTCAATCGAAACTCCGTAGTGCGCAATGTGCCGCTTCAGGGTGCGCGGATTGGCTCCCCCAGCCCGTAGCCCGAGCCGCCGGAGTGACGCCGCCAAGCTGGGCGAGTTCTGCACGGCGTCACGGATCTCACTCTCCGTGTATTTCGGCCGCCAGCCCATGAACGAACACTAGTTCGTATCGCGGACGGAAACGGCGCGAAAAAGAGGCTGGGGAGCCCGGATTCGAACCGGGACCTCACGGCTCCAAAGGCCGGCGGGCTGCCGTTACACCACTCCCCAGAGCAATAGGACCTCGGTCTCCCCAAGGCTAACTCAAGATCTCACGGAGCTCGTTATCGAGCAACGGGTCAGCCAACGCCGCGGCCACATCAGCCGGGCTACGGAGCGCGCGCTCGGCCCGGAGCAGGCCCGCCTCGAGGCCCCCGCGGGCGACCAGAGCGAGGGTCATGGCCAGGATGTCGGAGCTCCGGCCCGACTCGTCGGCCAACTCGAGCAGGCTGGGCATCGGGTGAGCGAGGCCGAGGAGATAGAAGCCGCCGTCGAATACCGGTCCGACGGCCAGATCACAGCCATCGGCCAGATCGGCGAGAGCCGCGTCGACGTGGACGGGCCGCCAGCGGGCCAGGTCGGGCCAGAGGATGAGCAGCGGGCCGGGCTCCTCGGAGACCGGCCAGAGGCCCTTGGCCGCGGCCCGGTCAGCGCGCCCCGGACGTCCCCGCCGGCAAAACCCCGGACGTCCCCGCCGGCAAAACCCCGGACGTCCCCGCCGGCAAAACCCCGGACGTCCCCGCCGGCAAAATCCCGGACGGCCCTGGGCGACACAACTTCCACGGCGGCCAGCGCCCGGTCGCGGAGGAGGGCAGCCAGGGCCCGAGCGCGCTCCTCGCCCAGCCGCTGCACCAACGCCGCGGTCCCCGACCACGAATCCATGACGAGCACCGTCGGGGCGACCAACCGGCTTCAGCCCTGCTCGAAGCGGTACATCGTGCCCGCAGCGCCGGCGGGCTCGCGGTCAAGCCGCGCGGCGGCGCCGGCAAACGACGTCGGCGAACACGGCGGGACTGGCTCCCATGAGCTCGATGAGCTTGGCCACCGGGGTCGGCTCGCCCGGCACGACCTCGTTGGCGTAGTCGGTGACGAAGCCGATCAGCGCGAAGGGCAGCTCGAGCTCACCGCAGAGCACGGTCTCGGGGCCCCCGGTCTGGCTGACGGCCACCACCCCGCAGCCGGCCAGCTGGGCGATCTCCGCCGGAGTGTTGAAGCGCGGGCCGTCAACGTGGCCGTAGGCGCCGCCGTCCCGAGCACCGTGACCGGCCGCCCCGGCCGCAGCGAGCAAAGCCCGCGAACACCCGTCGAGAACGGGCTGCCGTGCAGGATCCAGTGCCCGCGTCGCGGGTCGCCGGGGTCGACACAGAACGTGCACAGCGACCCGTCGGGCAGCCGATTGACCGGGAAGTGCAGGTCGGCGAACACGACCAGCGAGCCCAGTTGCAGCGAGGGATCGACCGCCCCGCAGGCCGTGCAGCCGATCACCGCATCGGCCCCGAGCTCGTGCAGCGCCCAGATGTTGGCCCGGTGGTTGACGTGGTTTGAGAGCCGCAGCGTGCGCCGGCGCCGTGGCGCGAAAGGTGCAGGAGCTCGGTGCCGCCCAGGACACCGCGGGAAACCTCGGCCGGCTCCGAACGGAGTCTGCACCGCCACGGCGTCGCCGAGCCTCGAAGCCGGGTAGCGCGTGAGTACCCGAGCCGGTGATGACCGCGATCGGCACGGGCGCGATCCTACTGGCACCATGAGCCCCGTTCCCGCCTCCGATCCCCAGCCCTGGACCGTCCTCTATGACGACGACTGCGGGTTCTGCCGCTGGTCGTTGGGGGTGATCCTGCGCGCCGATCGCCGCCGGCGCCTGCGGCCCGTGGCGATCCAGAGCACCGAGGCCGACAGCCTGCTGCGGGATCTGACCCCCGAGGAGCGCATGGCCTCCTGGCACCTCATTTCGCCCACCGGCGAGCGCGACTCCGCCGGGGCCGCGCTGCCCAAGCTCGTCGGCCTGTTGCCCGGCGGGCGGCTGGCCGCCGCCGGCCTGGCCCGAATCCCGGCGCTCGACGAGCGCGGTTACCGCTGGGTGGCCGATCACCGCTCAGCGTTTGGGCGCCTTATCTCCGGCCGCGCCAAGCGGCACGCGGATCAGCTGATCGCCCGGCGCCAGCGGCATATGACCTGAGCGGTATATGCGCTGGTCGTTATAGACTGCCGGTGATGCCCTCCACGTTCGAGGTTTTGGCCGAACCCCGGCGGCGCCACTCCTGGACTTGCTGTTGGTGGCCGAGCGGCCCGTGGGCGAACTGGTCGCGGCCACGAAGATGAGCCAGCCGCTGGTCTCCAAGCATCTGCGGGTGCTGCGCGAGGCTGGGCTGGTGCAGGCGCGCACGGATGCCCAGCGGCGTATCTACAGCGTGCGCAGCGAGCCCCTGCAGGAGCTGGACGAGTGGCTTGAGCCCTACCGGCAGCTGTGGTCAGAGCGCCTGGACGCGCTCGGGCGCCATCTGGACCGCCGGGCGCGGCCCGGCAGCAATTAGCCCGCCGCCCGCGGCCGCCGCCTCAATCCACCGCCGAAACGCCGCCACATGAACGCGGTCGCGTCATCGGCCGCCGCGCTCAACACGCCGCCGTGGTCGGCCCCGGGGTAGGTGTGGTAGGTGACGTGATCGCCAACTCGCGACAGCGAGCGCGCCAACGCCTGTGCGTACGCAGGGGGCACCGACACATCGGCCAGCCCCTGCTCGATCAGGATCGGCGCTCCGATCTTCAGGCGACCGGGATCATTGGCGCCGAGGACGTGCTGAAGCGCCGCGATGTGGGCCGAGGGCTGGAACAGCCGATCGCCGGGCACGCCACCGTATGAGCCGCTGGAGGCGAGGGCGACCGAGCAGCGAGTCAGCGTCTGCGGATAAAGGCGAGCAGCGGCCGGGGTGAGCAGCGACGGGATGTGCAACGAAGACTTGACGAGTTCCGCGCCGCGTAAAAGCAGGGCCAGAGTTCCGGTGAGCCTCGCGCTGGTCACAGATCGAATGCGGCTGATGACCTGAGCCAGGTGGGACGGCGGCGCGAAGGCCACCACTCCCCGGACCCGTAGCTCGGGGGTGTAGGCCCGAGCCATCGAGGCGGCCCAGAGGGCGGCGTGAGCGCCCTGGGAATGGCCCGTGATGATCACGCGATTGCTCAGCCCGTGCTCAAACCTCCGGGCGGCCCGGACCGCGTCCAGCATCGCGCGGCCCTCTGAACGGCCGATCAGGTAGGGATGGGTCCCGGGGGTGCCGAGGCCCTCGTAATCGGTGCGGACAACCGCGTAGCCCGCCCCGAGCCACCGTTCCAGCAGCGGATCAATCGTTCCAAAGTCCTGTGCGTTGTCGTAGCGAGTCGGAGCGCAACCGTCAGCGATGCCGGTGGTGCCATGTCCCCAGGTGACCACCGGCCACCCGTCCACTGGCGGCCGGCCCCGAGGCACGGCAACGAAGCCTGAGGTGGCCACCAGCCGGCCGTGAATGCCGGTCTGGGTGTAGAGCAGCAGCGTGTTGATCGCACCCGGCAGCCCGGCACTGCCGTGGAACGCCCGTCTCCAGATCAGGCTCCCGTGAACCCCGCGGACAAACCGGGACGCGGGCGCATAGAAGCGAGTCCCAGCGGGCCCGACGCGTGGAGTCGAATTGGCGGGACCGACGCGTGGACTCGCATTGGCCAACCCGACGACGACGAGCACGAGGGCGCACAGGCCGACCGGTGCCGCCAGCCCCAGTTTCGCGCCGCGTCGCACAGCGGCCACCCCAGCTGATTAGTGGGGGACCCGGCCGCCGGCCGCGCCCGGCTCGCTGGCGGGACCGTGCGGCGCGGCGATCCCGAGTACGCGCATGGCCTTCAGGCCCAGGGAGAGCTTCTCGCGACCGTCGGTGGAGGAGACGTCCAGCCCGGTCAGCTCGCGCACGCGCTCGAAGCGGTAGCGGATCGTGTGGCGGTGGGTGATCAGCCGTGACGCGGTGGCGTTGACGTTGGCGTCGCAGTCCAGGAACGTGGCCAGGGTGCCGAGCAGATCGGTCTCGTACTGCTCGTCGTAGGCGACCAGCGGCCGGACGGTCTCCTTGTAGAAGCGGCCCAGCTCGGTGGGATCGCTCATGTAGGGAAGGAGCAGCTGGTAGGTGCCGGTCTCCTCGTAGGCCAGCTCGACGCGCTCGCTGTCGCCTTCGACCACGTTGAGGGCCAGGAGCGCCTCGTTGAAAGCGCGCTCCAGATCGAGTGGGTCCTCCACCCGCCGGCTGCGGCCGACCGAGAAGGCAAAGCCGGGCAGCCCGGCCTCGAGCTCTCGCAGAAGGGCGGCCGAGACCCGGCGGCGGGTCTCGCCGTCAGCGTCGGGGCTCAGGATCACCGCCTCGTCGGCGTCGATCTGGGTGGGCGCGGTGATCGACCCGGGCGCGATCGAGCGGGCGCCCCGCGCGGCCACGGCGAGCAGCCGGCGGCGCCAGTCGTCCTCGGTCGGGGTGCGGGCATGGGCGCGCACGACGACCACGCTGGCGCCATTTGACAAATCCGAGCCCAGTTCCTTGCCGCGGGCGATGAGGTCCTCCCGGTCCTCGATACGACGTGAGAGCACTGCGCGCTGAAAACTTGCCGCCGCTTCCTCTGAGGCCCGCTCCGGAGCGCGAACGCGCTCGACCTCGGAGGCGATCAGGGTTGTCACCAGCCGCAGCACCGCCCCGTCAGGGGTTCCTTCGCGTCCGCGCATGCGCAGCTGACCGACGGCCGCGTCGGCGACCTTCAGCTCTACGGTGACGACGTCATCGGCGTCGCGCATGAGCGAGCGCTCGTCGGCCGGGGAGCGGGCGGCCACGGCCAGCACGGTGGCCGAGCGGTCGATGAGAATCAGACTGGCGTCCAGGGCGCGGGCCGAGGCGCGGAGAATCTCGGGCAGGCCGGCGCCCGCCTCGACCGCATCGGTGATGGCCGCAAAGGCAGCAAGATCGGGCGCCCGGCGTGGCGCCTGGTCTGTCATATCGTTCACCAGAGCAGTCGAGCTGCGCTCACGCGCCTAGAACACGCGGGGCCACTCGAGGATGACCACGGCGCCGAGGACGACGCCAAGGCCGATAAGCGCAGCCAGGACGTACAGGGACAGGAGCACGGCCGCGACCCGCTCCAGCGGCCGCCGATACGCCGTGACGGCCGGGACAAGCACGAGCGTGCAAAAGGCGCTGAGCGCGAGCACACCAAGACATGCGCCGACGAGGTAGGTGACTGACTGATTGCTCACGAACTGACTCCAATTGTTGCGAAACCAGCAGCGGACCGGAAGCCAGCGCCCGCGACGTCCGGAAATTGCGGAGAACTGTCATCCGTTCGCTGCGCTCGTGCCAACCCCTCTGCGCACCGGGCGAGTCGCCACGGCCCCCGGGAACTGATCGGCCAGATCACCCGCTGCGATTGACGCCCGGCTGAAGCCCTCAGCACCCCAGAACAGCCCGATCACCGTCGGTCCTGACCCGCAGACGATGGCTCGGTCGGCGCCGGCCGAGCGGGCCGCCGTCAGCGCCCGGGCGATCTCGGGGCGCAGGCTCAGCGCCGCGGCCTGAAGCTCGTTCACGACCAGCGCGCCGGGCAGCCTCCAGCCCTCGCCCTTCGCGGATGTCTCGATGGCCACGTCCATGGCCAGGAGCTCGGTGCGCCCGCGGATCCGGCCACGCCCGTCGGCCGCCCGGTACACGTCGGCGGTCGAGAGTCCAAACGGCTGAGGCAGGACCAGCAGCGTGTGCTCGGCCGCATCGGGCAGCGGCCGCACGATGTCTCCGGCGCCGATCCCGACCGTGGCGCCGGGATCGAGCTGGCTGGGGACGTCGGAGCCGAGCTGCGGCGGCCAGGGCGGCCACCGCGTCAACGTCGATGGGGGCGAGCGCGGGGGCATGGCGCAGGAGCGCCGCCGCGTCGGCCGAGCCCCCGCCCATGCCCGCGGCGACGGGGATGTGCTTGACGATCGCGATGCGCAGCGCGGGCGCCGCCCAGCCGAGCTCACGGAGACCCTTTAGCGCCGAGGAGACCAGATTCGGACCCGGGACCTCCGGACAAATGACCTCATCGCGCCCGGAGGGCGACCCCGACACCACGAGTTCGTCGGCCAGGTCCACGGACTCGAATACGGTGACCAGCTCGTGGCGACCGTCGGGCCCGTAGCTCCCCCACGAACAGGCATAGATTGACCTTGGCGTAGGCGGCGAGCCGCTGCTCCGAGCTCATGCGTCGAGCCTCTGGGCCAGGAGTCGGAACTCCTCCGGACTCAGCCTCTCGGCTCGCTCATCGGCCGGGTGACCGAGCTCGACCAGCGCGGCCCGGGCCCGTTCGCGCACGCCGTCCCCGAAGCCTCCAGCCAGCGCCAGCGAGCCGGCCAGCGCCTTGCGGCGATGAGCGAACGCACCGTGCACCAGCGCACGCAGCTCCGGCCCAGCCCCCGGACCCACGCGGGTCAATCCGAGCAGGACCGAGTCCACACCGGGCACCGGCCGGAACACCGTGCGCGACACCGGCCGGAGCACCCGGACCTCGCAGGCCAGCTGGGCCAGAACCGACGGCACCCCGTAAGCCGAGTCGCCCGCGCCGGCGGCGAAGCGCTCCCCGACCTCGCGCTGAACCATGACCACCCACCGGTGCAGCTCGGGCAGCTCTTCGATGGTGCGCAGCACGAGTGTGGCCGCGATCCCGTAGGGCAGGTTGGCCACCATCTTGGTCGGCGCGGGTCGCAGGACGCTCAGATCGAGCGCCAGCGCGTCACCCATGTGCAGCGAGGCGTCCTTGCGCCCGCCGAGCAGCTCGCGCAAACCCGCCTCCAACCGATGATCGACTTCGACCACGTGCAGATACCCGACCCGGCCGGCCAGCCGCTCGGTGAGGATCCCCGGTCCGCCGCCAACTTCGAGCACCACATCTTCGGGAGCCAGCGCGGCCAGCCGCTCGATCACATCGAGGATGTTGCGGTCGATGAGGAAGTTCTGGCCCAGCTCCCGCTGCCGGGCCGAGCGCGGCATCACCAGCCGAAGACCGTGGCCGCGCTCTGCCCAACCGCGGTCTCGAAATCGGCGTAGCCGACCCGGCGCTCGAGGGCCAGGGCCTGGGCGGTGCGCACGACATTGGCGGGCTCGTTCGGCTTGCCCCGAACGGCCTGTGGAGACAGATACGGCGCGTCGGTCTCGACCAGCAGCCGCTCGGCGGGAACGCGCAAGGCGGCGTCGCGCAGGTCGGCCGACTTCGGGTAGGTGACGTTGCCGGCAAACGAGAAGAACCAGTTCTCGTGGGCCAGGCACTCACCCACCCGCGAGGCCATGGAGAAGCAGTGCAGGATCACTTTGAGGTCCCCGGCCTGCTGCTCGAGAATGGCGAGCGTGTCCTCATCGGCGGCGCGGGTGTGGATGACCAGCGGCTTGTTGACCCGGAGCGCCAGCTCGATCTGGGCCTCGAAGGCACGGCGCTGGTCCTCGCGCGGCGCGTGGTCGCGGTAGTAGTCAAGCCCGGTCTCTCCGATGGCCACGCACTTCTCGTGGCTGGCCAGAGCCTCGAGCTCAGCCAGGTCGGCGTCGTCGAACCCGGCCGACTCGTTGGGATGCCTGCCCACGGCGGCGAAGACCTGCGGGAAGTCCTCGGCTGCGGCCAGAGCTGCCCGGCACGAGGTGCCGTTGGTGCCCACGGTGACAATCCGCGTGACCCCCGCCTGCTCGGCGGCGGCGACCAGCTCCGTGTTGGGCGGCCGGCAGGAATCCAGGTGGGTGTGGCTGTCGATCACGGCCTAGGCCCGCTTGGGGAACAGCGGCTCGAGCGCGCTCACGCTGCGACCGCCGCCGCGGGGAGCAAAGGTGGCGCCGGTGAAGCTCACCTCGGGTGCGCCCAGCGCATCGAGCAGCTTGGCCGCGCTGACCGGGATGAATGGCGTGAGCAGCACGCTGAGCACGCGCACCGCCTCGGCCAGCGAGGCCAGCGTCGCGTCGAGCTCACCGGCCGCGGCCGGGTCCCGGGCCAGCTGCCACGGCACGCGCTCTTCCACGTAGCGGTTGCAGCG
Organism: uncultured Solirubrobacterales bacterium; assembly: GCA_963845575.1. Lineage (GTDB taxonomy): Bacteria > Actinomycetota > Thermoleophilia > Solirubrobacterales > Solirubrobacteraceae > Palsa-465. The sequence goes on from CAWJSN010000013.1 coordinate 86,516, forward strand.
GCGCACCCGCGCCCAGATCTCCTCGAGGGCGAGTGTGATCTCGGCGCGGTCGAGCAGTGCGGCGACCCGCTCGGGCAGCGGCTCGAAGTCCTGCGCGAGCGTCGGGTCAACGGCCACGTCGGGCACGACGCCATCGCGGTAGCGACGGATCATGGCCATCGTCCGGCTGGCCAGATTGCCGTACTCGTTGGCCAGCTCTGACTCGTAACGCGAGTGAACAGCATCCATGCCCACGGCGCCGTCGCCGCCGAAGGGGACATCGCGCATGAGGTAGAAGCGCAGCGCGTCGGTGCCGTATTGGTTGATGACCTCGAACGGGTCGAGCACGTTGCCCAACGATTTGCTCATCTTGCGTCCGTCGGCGCCAAGCAGGAAGCCGTGAACGAAGACGTGCTCGGGCAGCGGCAGTTCGGCGGCCATCAGCAGCGCGGGCCAGAACACCGTGTGGAACTTGAGGATGTCCTTGCCGATCACGTGGTAGGTGGCCGGCCAGAACTTGTCGGTCAAATCCACGCCGGGCTGGGCGTAGCCCAGGGCGGTGTAGTAGTTGAGCAACGCGTCGAACCAGACGTAGAAGACGTGGCCCGAGTCCCAGGGCACCGGAATGCCCCATTTCAGCCGGCCGCGCGAGAGCGAGACGTCCTGCAGGCCCGAGTTGATGAACGAGTAGGCCTCGTTGTAGTGCCGCGGCGGCATGACGAAGTCGTGCTGCCCGGTGTAGAGCCGCTCCAGAGGTTCCTGGAAGGTGGAGAGCCGGAAGAACCAGTTCTCCTCCGAGTGGCGCTCCAGTGCAATCTCGTGGATCGGACAGCGATTACCCTCGGCGATCTCGTTCTCGACCTTGAAATCGGCGCAGCGCGGGCAGTACCAGCCCTCGTAGAGACCCTTGTAGGTGTGCCCGTTTTCGTGCACCCGCTGGAGTACGTCCTGCACGCGGCGCTTGTGCTCCTCGTCTGTGGTGCGGATGAAGAAGTCGTTGGAGGCATCGAGCTGCGGGGCCAGCGCCTTGAAGCGCTCGGCGTTGCGGTCGGCCAGCTCCTGGGGGAGACTCCCTGAGCGTGGGCGGCGTCGGCCACCGGCTCGCCGTGTTCGTCGGTGCCGGTGAGGAAGAACACGTCCTCGCCCCGCTGGCGCTGATGCCGGGCCAGCACGTCGCAGGCGATCGTGGTGTACGCATGGCCCAGATGGGGCTGCGCATTGACGTAATAGATCGGGGTGGTGATGTAGAAGGACACGCTGCCAGCAAGGCTATCCTGCGTTTCATGGAGGGAAGCGGGGGCACTACCGAGGCGCGGACGCGTCAACTGGAGAACTACGTCGGCGGCCAGTGGACAGCCGCGAGCAGCGCCACGGAGTTCCTGGATGTGGCCAATCCGGCCACCGGTGAGGTGCTGGCGCGGGTGCCGCTGTCCGGTGCCGAGGACCTCAACGCGGCCGTCGCCGCCGCTCGCGCGGCGCTTCCGGAGTGGCGTGCGGTATCGGTCATCGCCCGAGCCCGCAAGCTGTTCGAGCTCCGCGAGCGTCTGGTGGCGCGCCACGAGGAGCTGGCTCAGTCCGTGACCGCCGAGATGGGCAAGACGATCGCCGATGCCCGGGCCGAGGTGGCGCGGATGATCGAAATGGTGGAGTGCGCCTGCGCGATCCCGACCACGATGCAGGGCCGGATCATCGAGGACGTGGCGCGAGGAGTGGATGCCCAGACCGTCCGCCAGCCGGTGGGCGTATGCGCGGCCATCGTGCCGTTCAACTTCCCGGCCATGGTCCCGTTCTGGTTTCTACCCTTCGCCATCGCCTGCGGCAACACGTTCGTTTTGAAGCCCTCCGAGCAGGTGCCCCTGACCCAGCAGATCGCCTTCGAGGAGCTCCACGCGCTGGGACTGCCCGCTGGCGTGGTCAACCTGGTCAACGGTGGCCGGGCGGTGGTGGAGGGCATCCTCGAGCACCCGGGGATCGACGCGGTCTCGTTCGTCGGCTCCGCTCCGGTGGCCCGGCTGGTTTACGAGCGCGCGGCCCGGGCGGGCAAGCGCGTCCAGGCCCTGGGTGGCGCCAAGAACCACATGGTGGTCATGCCCGACGCGGTGATTGACAAGTCAGTCGACGCCATCATCGGCTCAGCCTTCGGCGCCGCCGGGCAGCGGTGCATGGCCGGCTCGGTCGTGGTCACCGTCGGCGACGCCCACGGCCAGCTCATGGCGCCGCTGCTCGAGGCCGCCCGGGCTCTCCAGGTGGGCGATGGCCGCGAGGAGACCACGGATGTCGGCCCGGTCATCTCCCCCGCTGCCTGCGCGCGGATCACCGACTGGATCGAGAAGGGCGAGCGGGCCGGAGCCAGGGTGGCGCTGGACGGTCGCGGACTCGAGGGCGCGTTCGTCGGGCCGACCATCCTCGACGGCGTGACGGCGGAGATGGACGTGGCCCGCGAGGAGATCTTCGGACCCGTGCTCAGCGTGATCAGGGCCGGCAGCCTGGATGAGGCCATTGCCGTGGTCAACGGCAGCCGGTTCGGCAATGGCACCTCGATCTTCACCGAGTCCGGCGCCGCCGTTCGCCGCTATCGCCATGCCGTCGAGGCGGGCATGATCGGGGTCAACATCGGTGTGGCCGCCCCGGTGGCCTTCTTCCCGTTCAGCGGCTGGAAGGACAGCTTCCTCGGCGACCTGCATGCCCACGGCCCAGACGCGGTCGAGTTCTACACGCGCAAGAAGACCATGACCAGCCGGTTTTTCTCCGACGGCCAGGGCAGCGGCAGCTACTTCGTCGAACGCTGATCGGTCAGCGCGCGGTAGAGCGCGTTGGCACTGAGGCCGGTCAGCTCGGCCACCACCCCGGCAGCGGGACGGGGCTTGGCCCCGGCGTCGACCAGGCGCTTCAGCGCCGCCACCGCGGTATCCAGCTCTCCCGCCGGCCCGGCTGTGGACGGGGCGACCACCAGCACGATCTCCCCGCGCGGCGGTTGCGCCGCGTAGCGGTCGGCCAGCGAGCGGGCATCGGCCCGGACCACCTCCTCGTGGATCTTGGTCAACTCGCGGCAGACCGCGACGGCGCGGGCCGGGTCACGGTCGGCCAGCACGGCCAGGGTGGCGGCCAGCCGGCGCGGAGACTCGAAGGCGACAAGTGTCTCCGTGGAGTCGAACAGCTGCTCGAGTTCACCCCGCTTGCGGGGCAGGAAACCCACGAAGCGCCAGCGGTCAGCGGGCAGCGCGCTGGCCACCAGGGCGCTGAGCGCGGCCGAGGGACCGGGCAGGACCTCGACCCCCAGACCCGCGGCCACGCAGGCCTGCACGAGCACGAAACCGGGGTCGGACACGAGCGGCATTCCGGCGTCGGAGACCAGCGCGACCACGGCGCCGGCCTGCATCCGCTTGACCAGCTCGGCAGCCCGGGCCCGCTCGTTGTGCTCGTGGTAGCTGACCAACTCGCTGACCACCCCGTAGCGGTCGAGGAGGATCCGGGTGCGGCGGGTGTCCTCACAGGCCACCAGGTCAGCCTCGCGCAGGGCGGCAAGAACGCGCAGGGTGACGTCCTCGAGGTTGCCGATCGGGGTCGGGCAGACGACCAGCCGTCCCGCGCTCACTGGCGCCTGCCCCGCTCGTATAGGGCCTTGCCCTCAAGTCCATCGAAGGCCAGCGCGGCCGCGCCGACCATTCCCGCCTCCACCCCGAAGCGAGCCTGGACGATCCGAACGAGGTCGCGGGAAGGCGGCAGGGCGCGGCGGGCCACCTCTGCCCGCGCCGGGGCGAGGAGCAGTTCGCCGGCGGCGATGACCCCACCGCCGATGACCACCACCTCGGGGTTGAAGATGTTGACCAGGCTGGTGATGGCCACACCGAGCCGAGAGCCGATCAGCTCGACGGCCTCCACAGCGGCGGCGTCGCCGTCATGGGCCAGCTCGGTGATCAGCGGTCCAAGGAGCGGCCGCCCCTTGGCCAGGGCCCGGGCCAAGCCCGAGTCCGGCCGCTCGGCGGCGATGCGACCCGCCTCACGGGCCAGCGCGGTCCCCGAGGCGAAGGCCTCCACGCACCCCCGGCCGGGACAGTTGCCCTGGCAGTGGGGGCCGTGAAAGTCAATCACCAGGTGGCCCAGCTCGGCGCCGGCGCCGATCGCGCCGCGATACGGCTCGCCCCGCAGGATCAGCCCCCCACCGATTCCGGTGCCGATGGTCATGATCACCGCCTCGCTGAATCCGCGCGCCGCCCCGGCGCGGTGCTCGGCCAGAGCCGCGGTGTTGCCATCGTTGTCGACGAACACCGGCAGATCCAGCCGTTCGGCCATGAGATCGGCGAAGGCGACGTCGAACAGGGGCAGGTTGACCGCCACCACGGCAATGCCGCTCCGCTGGTCTATCAGGCTGGGAATCCCGAACCCGACCGCCTCGATCGGAGGACCGGCCGCGTCGCGAACCTCCTGCACTGCACTCACTACAACGTCGAGCAGGGTACGCTGGTCCAGGCCCGAAACAGTCCTCTGAGCCCGGTGATGCACACCAAGATCCGGGTCAACGGCGCCGGCCAGTAACTTCGTCCCCCCAGGTCGACGCCGATGGTGCGCCGCTCCGGCATGCGGTCACTATAAGCAGGCCAACCCCACGACATGGCTAACGAACCCCGCAACCCAGCTTCAAGTCAGGATCCCCCGTACCGCGTCTACCGCGGCGACTCGCGCCCTCGTGGCGGTTCCTCCTCCCCGGGCGGCGAGGCGCCCCCCTACAAGGTCTACCGCTCCGGGCCGCGAGGGCTGCGCTCGCGCCTGCGCGGCGAGGACGACCTGGCGCTGCCCGGCGGCGACGGAGGCGGCGCGGGTGACGGGGGCGGCCGGCGCCGCTTCCGCCGCACGGGGTCCGGGCCAGGGCGGATAACCCCGAGGCGGGTGCTGAAGTGGGTGGCGCTGGCCATCCTGGCCTGGGTCCTGCTGTCCGCCATCCTGTTCGTCATCAGCGACGAGCAACAGAGCGGCAGCCTGCCCGCCTCAGCGCAGAACGCCCTCACCCCGGGCGGAAACATGCTCCTGTCGGCCGACAACGTGCTCGTGCTGGGCACCGATCAGCGTCCCAAGAACTCCAAGGAGCCAGGCGCCAACACCAGTGACAAGGGCAGCCGGTCCGACACCATCATGCTCTGGCGAATCGGCGGCGGCACGTCCCGGCGCCTCTCGATCCCCCGGGACACCATCGCCCCGATCCCCGGCTTCGGCCAGACCAAGATCAATGCCGCCTACGCCTACGGCGGCCCGGCCCTGGCCATCAAGACGATCGAGAACTTCACCGGCCTGAAGATCAACCACCTGATCGTGGTCAATCTGGCCGCCTTCCCGCAGTTCATCGACGCCATCGGCGGCGTGGACGTGACCACAGGCCGGATCTGCTCCAACATCAGCGGCGGGGTCAAGAACGGCGGCTTTACCCTGAACCTGCATCCCGGCGCCCATCATCTGGACGGCCGCGACGCGCTGACGCTGGCCCGTACGCGCGAGAACGCCTGCAACAGTTCCAGCAACGACCTGACCCGCGAGGGCTACCAGCAGAAGATTCTCAACGCGATCAAGTCCAAGCTGCTCTCGCCGACCACGTTCTTCCATCTGCCCTGGGCCTCGTGGGCGGCGCCCAAGACGCTGCGCACGGACATGGGTCCGCTGACCTTGTTGAGCCTGTTTGCCGCCGCCGAGATGGGCGGCTCCTCCCCGACCCGCATCCTGGGTCAGGGGCACCTGCCGCTGACCGACCCTCAGTCGGCGGCGGGCCAGGCGGCGATCCGGCGAGCCGTGAGCAAGCTGACCAACGGCTGACCCGCGGACTTCAAGAGGCCTTGCTCTCGGACTTCTGGGGGGTTTTGGACGCGCCCGACTCCGATTTGGAGCTCGAGGAGCTCGGCTTCGAGTCGCTGGAGGAGGAGTCCTTGCTCTTCTCCTTGCCGCCGCCGTCGCTGGCGCTGTTGCCGTTGCTCTCGCTCTTGGCGGCTTCCTTCATCTCGCGCGAACGCTTGCGCGTGCCGTAATCGGTGTTGTAGAAGCCCGAGCCCTTGAAGTGGACAGCCACCGGATGAAAAACCCGCTGGACATGGGCGCCACACACCTCGCACTTGGTCACCGGGTCGTCCGAGAAACTCTGCCGGACGTCGAAGTGATGGCCGTTCTCGCACCGGTACTCGTAGATCGGCATAGCCCCAGAGACTATAGCCCAGGGCCTTGGCACTCCCCGGCCGAGAGTGCCAAACAACGGCCTCGCTAACCGCCCTCAGGTTTCCCGTAGCCACTGCCGATAACTGGGACATAGTGGGGAACCGCCAGTAGCCATGCCGAACGAGGGAGCCCTCGACACCATCGCCCGCGGTCTAGCCGGCGGGATGTCGCGCCGTGACGCGTTACGCACGGGAGGTGCGGCCCTGGCCGCCACCTTCGCCCTGAGCCCCAGCTCCGCCCTGGCGCGCGTGACCAAGCGCTGCCCCCATCACCGGATTAAGTGCAACGGCAAGTGCTGCCCCCCCGGCGAGGTCTGCCTGCACCCCAAGCGCAAAAAGCACCATCGCCGCAAGCCCAAGCCCCACTGCGGTTGCGCTCCCGGAACCGTCCGCTGCAAGGGCAAGTGCGTCCATCTGAAGACGGACACCCACAACTGCGGCCGGTGCGGCCACAAGTGTGGCCACGGGCAGCAGTGCCTGCGCGGACGATGCGTCCATGCCTGCCCGGCGGGCCAGATGCTCTGCGCTGGCGCCTGCATCAACGTCCAGACGGATCCCAAGAACTGCGGCGGCTGCGGGCAGAAGTGCGGCCCGGGCGGGGTCTGTCACAAGGGGGCGTGCCTCAACGTGTGCCCCTCGGGCTACAGCGAATGCAACGGCGGCTGCGTCAACGTCTCCTCCGACGCGGCCAACTGCGGCGCCTGCGGAGCGGTGTGCGCCACCGGAACCGTGTGTAGCCACGGCACCTGCTCGACCGGCGGCTGTCCCTCGGGAACCGTCAACTGCAACGGCAGCTGTGTGAACATCGGCTCGAACCCTGACCACTGCGGGGGCTGCGGCCACGTGTGCCCGGGCAGCCTGGCCTGTGTGAGCTACACCTGTACCTCGACCTGCGCGCCAGGTCAGACGAAGTGCGGACGCAACTGCGTCAACCTCAAGTCCGACGCGGGTAACTGCGGCGCCTGCGGCGTCAGCTGCCCCAGCGGCAAAGTCTGTTCAGGCGGAGCCTGCGTCTCTGGAGGCTGTCCGAGCGGCACGGTGACCTGTGGCACCAGCTGCTGCGCGGGGAACGGCTGCTGTCCGGGCGGCGTTTGCCAGACCCAGCACAACAACGGCATCGGTGAGTACTACTACGACTGCGGCGCACTGGCATCGCCCGGCGTTGCCTCCACCTACAGCCTCCAGCTGGCCAAGGAGGCCGCGGCAGCCTACGCACCGGGCGCATCGACCATAACCCGGTTCTGCCCGGGCGGCGACGTTCTCTACGCCGGGTCCTCAAGGGGCTACGCCGGCTGGGGCTACTCAGGCTCCATCGCCGGCTACGTGACCCTGGAACCCGGCGCCCCCGTGTGCCCCACCGCCAGCCCCACGAGCCTGACCTGGAACTGAGGTTTCCGCCATGCCCGTCCTCCTGCTCGTCCTGCGCCTGGTTCTGATCGCAGTGCTCGCCGTGGCCGGCGTGGCGAAACTCGTCGACCGTAACGGCTCCCGCGCGGCGGTCACCGGGTTCGGGGTTCCCGCGGCAGTGGCCGGTGTGGTGGCCAACGTGCTGCCGGTCCTCGAGCTCATTGGCGCCGCCCTGCTCCTGTTCGCGGCCACCGCGGCGATCGGCGCCGGATTGGCGGCAGCCCTGATGCTGGCCTTCTGCGCGGCCATCACCCGCACCCTGCTGCGAGGCGAAGCCCCCGACTGCCACTGCTTTGGCGCCCTGCACTCCGAGCCGGCCGGGGCCAAGACCCTGGTCCGCAACCTGGCCCTGGCCGGGGCAGCCACCGCGGTCGCGCTTTCCGGGCCGGGTACCAGCCCCACCGGCTGGATCGGTCGCCTGGACGGAAACGGCCTGACCGTGCTGGGCCTGGGCATCGCCCTCACCGCCGCGCTTCTGGGCGGCGGCGCCGTCATCCTGCGCCTGCTCCGGCGCAACGGCGAGCTGCTGCTCCGGGTCGACGAGCTGGAGGATTTCCTCAGCGCCAGCGGCCTGGTCGTCCCGGTCACCGAGACGCCCGCTCCCACGGCCGGCCTTCCGATCGGCACCCCGGCCCCGGACTTCAATCTGCCCTCGACCAGCGGCGAGCGGGTCAGTCTGGCCGACCTGCGCGGCGAGACCGAGAACCGGCTGCTGCTGATCTTCTCTGACCCGGCCTGTGGCCCTTGCGCGGCCCTCATGCCCCAGATCGCCGAGTGGCAGCGCGAGCGCCCATCCGGGCTGCGGACCGTGCTGATCAGCCGCGCGGGACAGGAGGCCAACCTGGCCCACGCGATGGAGCATGGGCTTAGCGATGTGCTCGTCCAGACCGACCGCGAGGTCAGCGAGAGCTTTGCCGTTTCGGCCACGCCCAGCGCCGTGGTGCTGGGCGCCGACGGAACAGTGGCCAGCCCGGTGCACGCCGGCGAGCAGGAGATCCGCGCCCTGGTCTCCGGACGCGCCCCGGACATCGTGCTCCCCGTTCACCGTTCTGAACCCCCCGCCCAGCCCGACCCGGCTCCCGGTCAGCCCGACCCGGCTCCCGGTCAGCCCGCGCCCGATCCCGCGCTTCGAACGCTGGAAGGCAAAATTGTCCGCCTGGCCCAGAAGCTGCCCGACGGCGAAGCGCTGCTCGTCTTCTGGGACCCAGACTGCGGCTTCTGCGCACAGATGCTCGATTCTCTGCGCGAGCTCGACGCCCACGCCCCGGGCCTGGTGGTCATCTCGACCGGTTCGCCCGCGGCCAACCGGGCCATGGGCCTGCGCGCCCCGGTCCTCCTGGACGACGGCTTCACCGCCGCCAGCGCGTTTGGCGCCATGGGCACCCCGTCGGCGGTCCTGATCGGCGAGGACCGGCGTTTGGCCTCGACGGTCGCGGTCGGTGCCGATGCGGTGCTGGCCCTGGCCGGCGCTGAACCGGTCGCCGCCTGAGCGGCACAGCGCATCCGGTCGTGGAACCGGTCGCCGCCTGAGCGGCGCGTCCGGTCGCCGATCCTTGGCGGCTACCATCGGCCGCGCGATGGCCACCGACCCCGTCACCATGGACAAGATCGTCTCGCTGTGCAAGCGCCGCGGGTTCGTTTTCCAGAGCAGCGAGATCTACGGAGGGATCGGCTCAAGTTACGACTACGGGCACTACGGGGTTCTGCTCAAGAACAACGTCAAGAACCAGTGGTGGCGCTCGATGCTCCAGGAGCGCGATGACGTGGTGGCCCTGGACTCAGCGATCATCCAGCATCCCCGGACCTGGGAGGCCAGCGGGCATCTGGCCGGGTTCACCGATCCGCTGGTCGACTGCCGTACCTGCAAGCTGCGCTTCCGGGCCGATCAACTCGACGTCTCGGCCTGCGGACGCAAGCCATCCAAACACCCGGGCGAGACGGCGGACTGCGACCTGACCGAGGCGCGGGACTTCAATCTGATGTTCGAGACCACCGTGGGCCCGGTCCGGGAGGAGGGCTCCACCGTCTACCTGCGCCCGGAGACCGCGCAGGGCATCTTTCTCAACTTCAAGAACTACCTCCAGTTCTCGCGCAAGCGCCCCCCGTTCGGGATCGCCCAGATCGGTAAGAGCTTCCGCAACGAGATCACACCGGGCAACTTCATCTTCCGCACCCGGGAATTCGAGCAGATGGAGATGGAGTTCTTCGTGCCGCCGACCGAGACCGAGCAGTGGTACGAACACTGGCTGGGCGAGCGCCGGAACTGGTACACGCGCCTGGGCATCCGTGAGGACCATCTGCGCCTACGCGCCCATGGCCCCGACGAGCTCTCCCACTACTCCAGCGCCACCAGCGATGTTGAGTACCGATTTCCGATCGGCTGGCAGGAGCTCGAGGGGATCGCCAACCGGGGCGACTTCGACCTTCGCCAGCACACCGAGTACTCCGGCCAGAAGCTCGAGTACGTGGACAGCGCCAGCGGCGAGCGCTACGTCCCGCACGTGATCGAGCCGGCCGCCGGCGTCGACCGGGCGATGCTGGCCTTCCTGGTCGACGCCTACGACGAGGATCAGATCGAGGGCGAGACGCGCACCGTGCTCCGCCTGCATCCGCTGCTGGCTCCGGTCAAGGTTGCGGTCCTGCCGCTGGTTCGCAAGGACGGCCAACCCGAAGTGGCCCGGGAGATCCACCGCGAACTGCGCGAGACGATGATGGCCGAATACGACGAGGGCGGGGCCATCGGCCGCCGCTATCGGCGCCAGGACGAGATCGGCACGCCCTTGGCGGTCACCGTCGACCATCAGACGCTGGAGGACCGGACGGTCACCCTGCGCGACCGGGACAGCCTGACCCAGGACCGGATTGCCATCGCCGAACTGGCCTCCGAGGTCGAGCGACGCCTGCGGGCGCCGTGGAGCACCCCCAAGAGCTAAAAGCAGCGTTAGAGCTGCTCGGCCAGCACGACCAGACCGAGGGTGACCAAAGCGAGGCCGGCCACACGCTCAAGACCGTCCCGCGCACGCTCCGGGACCCGAGCGCCCAGCCGGAGCCCCACCTGCGTGGCCACGAAGGCCTGCACCGCCACGAGCACGACCAGCGCGGCGAGCGGCACCCCGAGCAGTCCCGCGCTGAACCCGATGGCCAGCTCATCGAGGCTGATACTCAGCCCCAGGCCGATCGCGGCCACCACGCCGGCCCGGTCGGCGGCGAGGAGATCGGCCGGGTCCCGCTCGGTCAGCTCCGCGCCGCTGAGCATGTACAGCCCCAGCACGAGGATCAAACCAGCGGCGATGAAATCGGCCACCGTCCCGATCGCCCGGCCCAGCGGTAGGCCCAGGGCCGCGCCGATCAATGGCATGAGCGCCTCAAAGCCGGCGAACAGCAGCGCCAACCGCAGCCGGCGCTGGGCGGGCAGACCGGCCACCCCGAGAGCCAGGGACACGCACAGCGTGTCCAGTCCGAGCGGCACGACCAGAGCTATTAGACGACCGGTCACTGGGAGCATCCAGTCGACGGGTCATTGGACGTTTCCCCGCCACACAGGCGGGAAACCTCCGAACACCCCCGGCTCAGGAACGACGGCTGCGCCGCGGCGGTGCCGAGCGAGCTCAGGGACGACGACTACGCCGCGGCGGGGGTACGGAGCGGGCCACTCGCCGGAGACCCGACTCCCGCCGCCGGCGGCTGATCAGGTAGCTGACCCCGCACACGACGAGCAGGATCAGGGCGAGGATGGCGCCGATCGCCACACCCGGCTCAATGATCAGGATCAGAACCACGATCACCACCGCCGCAGCGGCGTCGACGAACCACGGATTGCGCGTCAGCGCGGCCCATTGCGGATTGCGGGGCGTCACAGCGGCAACCTCCTGAACACGGCGCGGGGCAGATGGCGGAGCAGGGCAAACACCCAACGCAATCGCCCGGGAACCCAGACGGTGTGCGCGCCCGAGGCCAGCCCGGCCGCCGTGGCCTCGGCGACCGCCTCGGGGGTGGTCGACATCGGGGCCGGCTTCAGCCCGGCGGTCATTTTCGTGGTCACGAAGCCAGGACGCACGACGAGCACGCGGGCGCCGCTCGCGGCCACGCTGTCCCCCAGTCCCTGCGCCAGCGAATCGACCCCGGCCTTGGCCGCCCCGTAGATGGCGTTGCTGGCCCGCGGGCGTTCGGCGGCCACGCTGGACAGGACGACCAGCGTCCCGCGGCCCTGGTCGCGCAGTCGCCGCAGGGAGCTCAGCATGAGGCTGCCCACGCCGATGAAGTTCACCCGCAGGATCTCGAGCGCCTCGTGACGATCGGTGTCCAGCCCCTCCTGGCCGCCGAGCTTGCCCACCGCGGCGACAACGATGTCCACTCCCGAGTCGTGGGCGAAAGCGGCGTCGATGGCACGCTCATGGTCGTCGAGGTCATCCGCGTCGAGCACCTCGATATCCACCGGCGTCACTCCCGCGGCTTGAAGCTCTGCGGCAGCGGCTCGCATGCGTTCGCCGTCGCGGCCGAGCAGCACGGCGCTGAGCGGCCCATCGGCCGCCAGTCGTCTGACGATGGCCAGACCGATCTCCGAGCTGCCGCCCAGGAGGAGCACGCGCGTGGGCAGGGTGGGGCTCAAGCGGCCACCAGTCCGGTGCGCAGCCCGAGGTCAGAGCGCCAGCGCCGCTCGGGGTCGGCCTGGTCACGGATCGAGCGCCACTGCGCCAGCCGCGGGTACATGGCCTTCATCGCGTCGGGTCGCAGGCGCCAGTCCTTGGCCAGGTAGACCCGGCCGCCGGCACCGGCCACCAGTTCGTCGAAGCCGCGCAGCAGGCGCTCCAGGGTGGGGGCGGCGCGGGGCAGGTCCATGGCCAGGGTCCATCCGGCCATCGGGAACGAGAGCGGGGCGTGGTTCTCGACTCCGAAATCCTTCAGGACGGCCAGGTAGCAGGGGATGGGCGATTGTCGGAGGGCCACGATCAGCTCCTCGACGGTCCGCTCCTGCCCGCGCGGCACGACGAACTGATACTGGATGAAGCCCGAGGGGCCGTACAGGCGGGGCCAGGCGTCGAGTCCGTCGAGGGGGAACATGTGGGCGCCGAAGTCCTCGACGTGGCCCAGCTCGCGACGCGGGCTGCGCCGGAAGCGGAGCTCGTTGAAAGCCCGCAGCACCGGGGGGCGGAGCAGACCACCCGGCCAGACTTCGGGGATCCTCAGGCGGGCGGGAACCGTGGTCTTGGGCGGCCGCCGGTGAGGCGGATCGGTGATCAGGTGCTCGGCGCGGGTGACCACGCCGCGGACCAGCCCCGGGCCGAGCAGGTCGAGCCACGCCACACGATGCGGACCGCCGGGGCCGTCGAGCAAGGCGAAGATCTCATCCAGGCTTTGCGCCCGATCGGTATCGACGGCCACAGCGGCGCTCTGCATGGCCCGCAGCTTGATCGTGGCCCAGAGAATGACTCCGGTCAGGCCCATCCCGCCGATCGTGGCCGCCATCAGCTCGCCGCCCTGTTCCGGCGTCAGCTCGAGCACCTCGCCGCCGGCGGTGAGCAGGCCGAGGGCGAGGACGTGGCTACCGAAGGTGCCGGAGGTCCCGTGGTTCTTGCCGTGAATGTCACTGGCGATCGCCCCGCCCACGGTCACGTGCTGGGTCCCCGGCACGACGGGCAGCACCCAACCGGCGGGTTGTGCGGCGGCCAGCAGCTGGGCCAGCGTGGCCCCGGCCTGAGCGGTGAGAACACCCGTCTCGGGGTCGAGATTGAACTCGTCAAGGGCAGTGGTATCGAGAACCAAGCCGTCGCGGCGCTGGGCGGCATCACCGTAGCTGCGTCCCATCCCCCGCGCGATGATCCCGGCGGCGGCCGGCCCGGCCCCGGCCGGCTCAGCGGCGGCAGCCTGCAGGGTCTCCAGCGTGTCGGCTCGCAGAAGCGTGGCCGGGACCCGGGGGCCGCCTCCCCAGCCAGACAGCGCGGCCGGACCGGCCGCCGACATGTGATCCGAGGGCGCGGTGCGCGGCTCGGCGATCAGATCAGTTGCTGGCATGGACGCTGAGCGCGAACAACAGCAGCCAGACCACCCCGCCGAGGACGAGGACGCGGTCGGTCAGGACCATCTCCTCGGGGGCCTCGCCGCCCCCGGCGCGGACCCGAACGCCATAGCGGAACAGGCACACGGTGAACGGGATCGCCGTCAGCGGGCGCCACGGGATTCCGTCGATGTCGGTCAGGGCGAAGGCCCAGACCCAGTAGGCGAACACGGCCACGGCACCGCTGCCGGCCAGCAGCAGACGCAGGCCGCGCTCGCTGTAGCCCTTCATGACCCGGCGCCCCGCGGCCGCGGCCATGGCGGCCGACCCACCTCGCTGGAGCCTCAACAGCTCGGCGTGACGCTTGCCGGCGGCGATGAACAGGGCCGCGGCGCTGACCACGAGCACGAACCAGCGCGACAGCGTGACCGGCGCCGCCACCCCGCCGGCCAGCGCGCGAAGCACGAAACCGGCGGCCACCACCAGCACGTCGATGACCAGCAGATGGCGCCAGATCATCGTGTAGCTGAGCGTCAGCGCGACGTAGGTAAGGCCGACCACCCCGAGCAGCGGCCGGATGGCGAAGCAGGTGATCAGCCCGGCCGACAGCCACAGCGCACCCAGGACGATGGCGTTCCGGGCCGACAGCTCTCCAGCGGCGATGGGACGAAAGCGCTTGCGCGGATGCACCCGGTCCTCCGCCGCATCACGGGCGTCATTCAGCGCATAGATTCCCGCCGAGATCAGACAGAAGGCCACGCAGGCCAGGCCAACGCGAACCGGTACATCGTCGCGTCCCAAGGCGCCAGCGGCACCCGGGGCGGCGATGACCAGGGCGTTCTTGATCCACTGCCGGGGCCGCGCGGTGACGATCGCGGCCAGCAGCGGGCCACGGCGCGGCGCCACCGGAGTCAGGTCCAGGCCCGCCATACGGGCATAACTACCCGCCGAGGCGGCGGCGGGCGCTCGGTGCGGACCGGAGCCAGCAGGGCCTGAATTGGCACGGGGCCACGAAGTGGCCGCTCCTCGGCGTGTCGAGCTCATGGTTGGTGAACGTAGGTTGGGTACATCAATGCTTGCCTTACCCTTCGTGAGGCTGCTCTCAGCTTGTCAGCTTTGAGTTTCATGAGGGACCTCTCAGATGCCCTTAAGCCAAAGGCCCGAAAGTGATTGGCAGGATCGAACGATGCTGGCTCCGACCAGAGAGCATCGTACGGGCTCGATTCCCCCCCGGCGCACGCTGCCTCCCACGGGCGGCGGTAGGCCGCCGCGCCCCACGGCGCGCCGCCTGCGCCGGGTCGCCCTGCTGACGGCCCTCCTGCTGGCGCTGCCCGCGGTGGTCTCCTACGCCAGCATGCTCAGCCACCGCTCGGATTCGAGCCTCTCCATTCGCACCGTGGAGTGGTTGCGCGACAACGGTGCGCGGGGCTTGGTCAACCGCGTGGAGAATTTCTACTACTCGCTGAATGCGCCGGCCAAGGGCGGACCGGGGCTTAAGCGCTTGCCCAACCAGCCCGGCGCGGGGTCCGCGCTGGCCTCGGCCGCAGCACACGGCACTACTACCGCCCGCCGGACATACGCCCGGTGATGCACCCGGCGCTGCCCGGGGAGGGCGTCTGGCATTCCACCTACGCCTACGGCGGCACCCGCCCGCCGGTGCTGGTGACCAGTTTCCGCCCCGACCCCAATTACCCCCAGAACGTCGCCGGCGTGGCCTGGATCGATCACACGCGGACCTCCACGTGGCTGTATCCCGGCGTGCAGGAGCCGGCCGTTCACATGGGCTCCGCGCGGGCCCGACGGAGATCCCGCCGACGATGCGCGGTCGCGCTGGTGGCCAGCTTCAACAGCGGCTTCAAGTTGGTCGATTCCGGCGGGGGATTCACCAGCGGCGGTCACACCTACGCGCCGCTCAAGA
This sequence comes from uncultured Solirubrobacterales bacterium, assembly GCA_963845575.1. Lineage (GTDB taxonomy): Bacteria > Actinomycetota > Thermoleophilia > Solirubrobacterales > Solirubrobacteraceae > Palsa-465. The sequence goes on from CAWJSN010000013.1 coordinate 102,009, forward strand.
ACGGCCTGGCCACGATCATCCGCTACCGCGACGGGACAATGGATGTTCGCGCCTGGTCCAGCGGCCCCACGGCGCCGGCCAACGTGATGTACGCGCGGCAGAACCTGCCGCTGATCGTCAACAACGGTCGCCTGAACCCCAACCTGTCCGATGGCCCCGAGTGGGGCGCGACGCTCGGCAACGCCATCCTGGTCTGGCGCTCGGGCGTGGGCATCGACCGTCACGGCAACCTGATCTACGCCGCGGCCAACTACATGACGGTGGGCTCACTGGCCAAGGTGCTGCGGCGCGCGGGCGCCGTCCGGGCCATGGAGCTGGACATCAACGTCTACTGGACGAGCTTTATCCACTACCACTATCCCGGGGCGCGCGGCGCTGCCAACCTGCTGGCCAGCATGGATCGAACCAATCAGCGCTACCTGACGGCCGATGACCGTGACTTCTTCGGCGTCTATCATCCGCTGAGCGCCGCCGGTCCGCCGGTCCGCTTTGCGGCTCTGATCGGCACCGTCGCTCTGGCGGGTTGCGCGGCGCCGCGTCGTGCAGCCTCCGTCGGCTCGGCCGCCGACGCCCGGGCTCGTGACCCCTGACGCCGCGCATCACCGTCACGCCGTCCCCGCAGCCCGCGAGCCGGCGAGCGCTGCCGCCTCTCGCGGTCGGCGAGCGCACGTACTGAATTTCATCGATCACAGCCGTACGATCAAGTATCCGGGTCACGCGCGCCAGGCCCCGGCCGGCTGGTCACCGTGGTCCGCTACCCCAGCACGTGCACGGACCGCTGTCCGCTGATCGTGTTCGGTCACGGGTTCGCGGTCACCCCGGCCTACTACTGGCGGCTGCTGCGCTCGTGGGCGCAGGCCGGCTACGTCGTCGCCGCCCCGGTGTTCCCGCTCGAGAACCAGCACGCCCCGGGTGGACCGAACGAGGCCGACCTGGCCAACCAGCCCGCGACATGAGCTTCGTGATCACCCGGATGCTGGCGCAGAGCGCCAGCCACAAGGGACCACTGGCCGGCCTCATCGCACCCCACGAGATCGGCGTCAGCGGGCAGTCCGACGGCGGCGAGACGGCACTGGCGGTGGCCTATGACAGTTTCTACCTCGATCGCGCGGATCCGGGCGGCGGCGATCCTGTCCGGCGCCGAGCTACCTGGCGCGGGACGGTTCTACTTCCCCAAGCCGAGCCCGCCCCTGCTGGCCACCCAGGGCACCGCGGACACCGTCAACCAGCCCCACTTCACCTATGACTTCTTCGCCGCCGCCCCGCGGCCCAAGTACCTCCTGAAGCTGCTCGGCGCCCCGCATCTGCCGCCCTACACCGACGAGCAGCCCCAGCTCTCGATCGTCGGCCGGGTGACGACAGCGTTCTTCAACCGCTACCTGAAGGGGCAGCGCTCGGGACTGCCCGCATGACGCGCCGCCGGCAACGTCGCCGGCCGCACGGCGCCACCTGACCGCTGAGCCCTGACCTTCGCCCTCAGCGGACGCGCCCGGTGGCGCTGACCGCAAAGCCGTCGGCGTCGGCGTGCGGCCAACACCCTGCACGGCAAGCCGCGGATCGGAGAACAACTGGACCGTGGCCAGCGCGCCGAAGGGGACGTTGGGGGTGACCAGCAGAGCCCCGCTCTGCGGGGCCACCGTGGCATCCACGGTGGCGGTCACCCCGAACAGCGGTGGCCGTGCCCTGAAGCGACGATCGCCCGCCGGCCGAGGCGACCGGTGTGACGGAGTTCAGCACCGGCAGCGCGGTGCGAAGGTCGGCCTCGGTGACGCTGGCGCTGCCCGCTGAGGCGACGGCCCGCCTTGACCAGCGCGGTGTCGCGCAGCGTGAGCAGCCCGGTGTCGAGCTCAGTGGCCGTGGCGCGGAGCTGGTCACCTCGGCGGCCTGGTTGAGCAATCGGGTCAGGCCGCCGGACTCGAGCGATAGCGGCCGAGCTGCACGTCCACGCTGTCGGCGTGGTGCCAGAGAAGCTCGACCGCCGGAAAGGCCGACACCGCACCGAGAGCACCTGGCCCGAGCGCGGAGAGCCGGTCGCGCAGGCGCTGGGCGGCGATCCCGGGCAGCACGAGCTGGGCCACGACCAGGGCCAGCGCGAGCACCAGGGCTGCGCCGAGCCCGGCTAGGCGGCGCACGGCCGCCGTTCCGTGGGCTCATGCCAGCAGCGCGCGCGCCGCCGCGACGGCCTGGTCCATCAACCGACGCACGTCGAGCGCGGGCTCGCTCATCCGCCGGATCATGACGCCGTCAGCGAGGACGAGGAGGAAGCTGGCCACGTCATCGGGGTCGGCCCGGAGCTCGAACACCCCCGCCGCGCTGCCGCGCTCAAGTGCCTGGCTCAGCTGCAGGCGCAGGGTCCGGGAGAGCTCCGCGAGCTCGGCGGCGATTCCTTCGTTGCGCTGGGCCAGGGTGAGCAGCTCGTAGAACATGACCACGCCGCTGGAACCGTCGGCGAGCAGGTCCTCGAAGCTGCGCACGAGCGCATCGATGAGCTCGTCGGCGCTGCTGCGCCTCGGCCACGGCCTGATGCAGCAGCTCGCCGCGCACCTGGGACTCGCGCCGCACGACCTCGACCAGCAGACGTTCCTTGGTCTCGAAGTAGTAATGCAGCAGACCGCGAGAGACACCGGCCTCGCGGGCCACGTGATCGAAGGTGGAGCCGGCAATGCCGCGCTCGGCCACGCTGGCGCGCATGGCCTCGACGATCCGGGCCGCCTGGTCTCCCGGCAGGTCGCTCGCCGTGGAAGCCCGAGGTAGAGCGGCCGCCTCCATAGCCGGCGATTCTAGTTGCCGCCGTCGGCGACCTGCAAACGACGAAGGCGCCCCGAGTGAGGGGCGCCTTCGCGTCGAACAGGTTTGCGGCAGCCGCGCTAGGCGGCGGTGACGGGCGATGCCGGCGGCGGTCGCCGGCGCTCGGCCGGCGGCGTGTACTGGAACTCCTCTTCGGCACCGAACAGGGTGTCCAGCACCTTGGAGCGCAGTGACTCGCTGAGCGCCAGCGCGCGCCGGCTCCGACGATGAGGACCAGCAGCTGGCGGCCGAAGCCGCCCGCTCCTTGCCGCTGCCTTCTTGGGCGACTCGGTAAAGCTGAGCGTGGCCTCACGCGCTGCCTCAGCGGCCTGGCGCACGTCGGCCTGAAACTTCTTGTCCTCGAGCACGGTCCGGTACGGAGACTTCCCGTTGGCCAGTCGCTCGTAGGCGCTCTTGGCCGAGTCGATCGCCGTGCGCACGTTGTCGCGCAGGTCGGAGTCCTCGATCAGACGCTGGAGGTACGGATTTGCCTTGGTGATGTTCTGCAGGTCGGCGGCGCTGAACGGAACCGCCGCCTTGGCCTTTTTGGCCTTCTTACGGGCCTTCTTGGGCACGGATGGCATTTGTCTCCCTCGGTGCTTTTGATGGGCGGATGTGGTGAGGATACCCCGATATGCCCTCCCCGGACGAGGGCAAAACCCCACGTCGGCCGGGCGTTTGCCGCGGACGCGCGGCTTAGGACTGCGAGGTGGCGCCGTTCAGGTTCTGAGGAGTCAGCGCGACGGCCCGACTGACGGCCGCGCCGACCTCGTAGACGTCGAACTCGCTGGCCAGCTCGACCGGGCCTCCGTAGCTCTGCATCGCTTCGGCCCGGGCCCAGTCGGCGTCCAGTTCATCGGAGTAGTGAGTGAGGATCAGCCGCTCGGCACCTGCCCGCCGACCGTGGTCCCCCGCCTCGCCGGGAGTCAGATGGCCGCGGAGGCCCGTCCGCTCAGGTCGCGGGAGGGTCGCCTCGATGAGCAGCAGCTGCGTGCCGTGGGCGAAGTCGACGAGCGCCTGGTTGGGGCTGCAGTCCGCGCTGAAGGTGAAGCGCGAGTCGTGGCTCGACAGCTCCACGGCGAACGTGGTGATGAAGTGCGGCACCTCGCGGAAGCGCACCGTGAACGGCCCCAACGACATGGGCTCGAGCGGCTCGTACTCGTGCACAGAAAAAGCCTTCTCGACCAGCTCCTCCTGTCCCCAACATCGGGCCAGACTGCGAAACACCTGCGCGGCGCCTGGCGGCGCGTGGAGGGCCGGCCGCGCGGGATGGTCGGTGCCCGGCCATCCGGCCACCGGGACCGGCTGCTGGCGCGGCGCATAGCTCAGGGCATAGCTGAACGGCACCAGGTCAAGGATGTGGTCAGCATGCAGATGGGTGACCAGCACGGCGTCGACATCGACGTAGTCGCATACGTGGCGGAGCTTGCCGAACACCCCGTTGCCACAATCGAGCAGCAGCCGAAAGCCGTCCTCCTCGACGAGATAACCACTACACGCCCCTTCTGCATCCTGCCAGGCCGGTGACTTGCCCAGGACGGTTATGTGCACTGCTCTCCTCTCTCGAGGGTCGGCCCGGCCGTACGGATCACGACGGAGCAGACCTGGCCTGACACTCTAATGCCCGTGGCCTTTGTATACCCGCAAACTCCGCTGTTCCTGGCCAGCACGTCGCGACCGTTCGTATCGACGGTTCTGGCGGTGGGAGGTCTGCTGATGCTCGGCGCCCTCATCTCAGGACTGGCCCGGCGAAGCTTCGTCTCGCTCGCCGCCGTGTTCGTGCTGGCCGGCTTCCTGCTCGGTGATGGGGTCACCGGCGCGTTGCACTTCGAGGCCCGCGGCGCCTTTGTCAGTGAGCTGGCCACGGTGGCCCTGATCGTGATCCTGTTTCGCGACGGGTTGGAGGTCGAGGCAGAGATGCTCCAGGCCCATTGGCGCCTGCCGCTGCGCAAGCTCGTACTGGCCATGCCGCTGACCGCGGGCATCGTCGCCCTGGCCGCCCGCGTGATGACCGGCCTGTCCTGGACGCAGAGCCTGTTGCTCGGAGCGCTCCTCTCCCCTACCGACCCGGTGCTCTCCTCCTCGGTGGTGACCAACCCGCGGGTCCCGCGGATCGTGCGCCACTCCCTGAATCTCGAGTCCGGGCTCAACGACGGGCTGGCCCTACCCGCCGTGCTCGTTCTGGCCGCCGCCCTCGGCGCGGGGCATTTCGTCTGGTGGCAGTTCCTGCTCGAGAATTTGGGCCTGGGGCTGATCGTCGGGCTGGCAGTCGGCGCGGTGGCGGCGCTGATCATGCCGTCCGAGTCCTGGAGAGGACTCGGGGCGGGCATCCCCGAACACCAGAAGTCCCTCTACGCCCTGGGCACGGCCGCCACGGCCTATGGGGCGGCGGCTCTCACCCCGCACGGCAACGGCCTGATCGCGGTCTATGTATGCGCGATCACCCTTGGCATCCGGCGCCCCGATCTGCAGCGGCAGTTCGAGGACCAGGCCGCCAGCCTGGTCGAGATCGTTCAGCTGGGGATCTTCCTCGTGTTCGGCGCTCTGCTCTCGTTGTCGGGATTGTTCGGCTCGGGCTGGGCCGCCGTGGGGGTGGTGGCGGTCACGCTGTTGGTGGCGCGACCGGTGGCGGTGTTCGCCGCGTTGGTCGGCACGAGCACCGACACCGCCACGCGCGCCTTCATGTCCTGGTTCGGACCCAAGGGAGTGGCCACGATGACCTTCTCGCTGCTGGTGCTCAGTGACCGGATCCCAGGCGGCACGGTGATCTTCAACCTGGCCGCCCTGACCGTGTTCTGCTCGGTGCTGGCCCACGGGGTCACGGACACAGCGGGCGCGGAGTGGCTGGGGGCTCGGACCGACCGGTCAGCTAGTGGTGATCGCGGTCCGCGTCGCCGTGACGGCCCGGATCCATGATCCAGCCCATGATCAGGGCAAAGACGACAAAGGCGATGAATCCGCCGAGCAACGGCCAGTACATGCCGCACAACATATACGAGCCACCCGGGATGCGGTGCGGCGCAGAGTCCTGGCACCGGCGCCGGGGCGCGCGGATGAAGCTCAAGCGTGTAGGGCGACCTGCTCGCTGGGCGAGGGAAAGGCCCAGGCGACCTGTAGCCGGCGCTCCTGTCGAAAGACGAAGCGCAGCTGGCCGGGAGGCCTCAGCCCGTCAGGGTGGGCGGGGCGAAAGGTCGCGCATGGGCCTTCGGATTCAGGAATCGCGCACAGCAGATTCGCATGAAAGAAGCAGTTTTCGCAGCTGGCTTTCGCCGCCGCGCCCCGACCGTTCGGCATTCGCGTACCCACACCCCGTAGAAGATTGATCCGTTCCTGACTGCCCAACCATCAGAGCAGACAGCCTGGGTCATCGCAATGACGATTTCCGGAAAACGCAACAACTTTGTAACGAGCGCAAAACCTCCAAATTGCAGGTTATTTTCTGGGCGGGGCAGAACCTGCCGCATTTTCCGTAGCTTTCTCGGGTAGGCATGTTCGCCGCTTCGGAGAACCCATTGATCTCACTCGCCGACTACGAGCGAGCGGCCGCGCAGACGCTGAGTGCGGCCGCCCACAATTACATCGCCGGGGGAGCCGGGGACGAGGTGACGCTGCGGGACAACCTGGCTGCCTGGGGACGGCTCGCCCTACGTCCGCTCGCTCTTGTCGGAGTGGGCGACCGCGATCCCTCGGTGGAGCTCCTGGGCCGTCGGCGCCCGCATCCGCTCGTGGTGGCACCCACTGCCTTTCAGCGCCAGGCCCACCCCGAGGGTGAACTGGCGACCGCGCGCGGCGCAGCCGCCACCGAGACCATCATGTGCCTCTCGACCCTGGCCACCAGTTCGCCCGAGGCGGTGGCCGAAGCCGCCCCCGGCGCGCCGCGTTGGTTCCAGCTCTACGTGTTCAAGGATCGCGGAGTCAGCCGCGAGCTCGTTCGGCGAGCAGCGGCTTCCCAGTACGAGGCACTCGTGGTGACCATCGACCTGCCTCTATTCGGAGTCCGCGAGCGTGAACTGCGCTCGGTCGACTCCTCGGCCGCTGACCAAGTAGCCAGTGCCAGCGCCGCCGGGGTTACCGGGGAGATGACGCCGGCTGCCTTCGGCAAGCTGGTGGATCCCGATCTCAGGTGGGAGGACATCGAGCGCTTCGCCGCCGAGAGCCCGCTGCCGGTCATGGTCAAGGGCATCCTCCGAGCCGAGGACGCCCGGCGGGCGAAGGACCACGGTGCCGCCGGGGTGATCGTCTCCAATCACGGCGGCCGCCAGCTCGACAGTGTGCTGTCCGGTGCCGACGCCCTGCCCGCCATCGTCGACGCGGTCGGTGATCAGCTCGACGTGCTCGTAGACGGCGGTGTGCGCCGCGGAACCGATGTCGTCAAGGCGCTGGCTCTCGGAGCTCGGGCGGTGATGATCGGACGTCCGGTGGTCAGTGGTCTCGCCGTGGCCGGGGCCGACGGCGTGCAGCACGTGCTGGAGATCCTGCTGGGTGAACTGGACAACGCGCTCGGACTCGTCGGGGCCCCCCGGGCCAGGGAACTGAGCCCCGACTTCGTCACCCCGGCGCCGTGGGCGGCGTCATGAAGGTCCTGGTCACCGGAGTTTCCGGATACGTCGGCGGGGTGATCGCCCCCCGCCTGGAGCGGGAGGGACACGAGGTGGTCGGCTTCACCCGCAACCGGCGCCGGGTCACACTGAAGATCCCGATCGTCGAGGGTGACGTCCTCAGCGGAGCCGGACTCGAGGAGGCCCTCGCCGGGGTGAGTGTGGCCTACTACCTCATTCATTCCATGGAGGCGAGCACGGACGGCCCCTTCGCGGAGCGAGAAAGGATCGGGGCCGAGCACTTTGCTGCCGCCGCTCAGGCCGCCGGGGTGAAGCGGATCGTCTACCTCGGCGGCCCCGTTCCCGATGGTCCGGCCTCGGTTCACCTCAGCAGCCGGCTGACCGTGGAGCGCATTCTGCTGGAGGCCATCCCCGACTCCGTGGCGCTGCGCGCCTCGATCGTCATTGGCGCCCAGTCGCGCTCGTTCCGGTTCCTGGTCCGGCTGGTGGAGCGCCTGCCGGTGCTGGCCGTCCCGGCCTGGCACGCGAACCGGACTGCTCCCGTCGACGAGCGCGATGTTCTCTCGCTGCTCATTGCGGCGGCGAGCAGCGAGGCCGTCGCGGGGCGCTCGCTGGATATCGCCGGGCCGGACATCGTTACCTACGGCGAGCTCATCACGCGGATCCGTGACCTGATGCTGCTCGGCCGCCCGACGGTCAGCTTCCGCCGGCTTACGGTTACTCCCATTGCCAGCCGCGTAGCCGCGGCGATCACTGGAGAGCAGCCCGAGCTGATCGAACCACTGATGGAAAGCCTGGCCACCGACCTGCTACCCCGCAACGACGAGGCGGCGCGACTGTTGGGGGTACGCCTGCACAGTCTTGACGCAGCCATCGAGCACGCCCTGGCGGTGTGGGAGCGCAGCGAGCCGCTTGCGGCGCGTTGACCCTGACGCGCCGCCGGCGGGCCAGTTCTGAGTAGTGTCCGCGTCGCCATGAGCACCGTTAAGGCCCAGATAGAGATCGCCGCGCCGCCCGATGCGGTTTGGCAGACAGTCATGGATCCGAAGCGCCTCGGCGATTGGGTAACGATCCACAAGTCACTCGAGGACGCCTCGAGGCCACCTTTACATAAGGGGGCGACGATGGATCAGTGCCTGGCCGTCCGGGGCCTTACCTTTCATGTGCACTGGAAACTGGTGACCGTCGAGGAACCGCGGTTGGCGGAATGGGAAGGCGTTGGTCCGGCCCGTTCCCGCGCCCGGACGACCTATTCACTCAAGGCGTGTGACAATGGTTCGACTCTTTTTCAGTACACAAACGAGTTTCAGCCGCCGGGAGGGCGCCTCGGAGCCGTGGCGGGACGGATGATCGTCGGAGCAACCTCTGAGCGTGAGGCGGCGAAGTCACTTTCGCGACTGAAGATGTTGCTGGAAAAGAGCGACTAACCCTCTTACGGCGTTAATTATGACCCGGTGTATGGTATTGACCGTAAATTCCATACACGGAGGTATCTGTTGACAGAATTCGTCGACAGCACTATCAAGGACATCGATCGTCGCCTGGCCGAGCTGAAGCAGGAAGTGACGCGGCTGGAGGCGGCACGTCATGCCCTCACCGGTGGACGCCGGGGCCCGGGTCGGCCGAGCACGAACGGTGCCCGTCGCACCGGCGGACGTCGCGCTGGCGGACGACGGGGGCGACGCGGAGGTAACACCCGCTCCACTCAGGCTCTGGAGCTGGTCCGCACACAGCCCGGGATCACCATCCCGCAGATTGCCGAGTCGCTCAAAATCGAGCCGAATTACCTGTACCGCGTCATGCCCAAGCTGGTAGAGGACGGACAGGTGAAGCGCGACGGCCAGGGCTGGCATCCGGCTTCGGCCGCCTAAAGCGGGCACCGCCGCGATCATCATCACATTGATCGCGGCGGTGTCTGGCTGAGTCCGGCTCCCGGCGGAGCCAAGCTACCTAGATCAGACCGAGCTGATCGACGGCGGAGCGCTCTTCCACCAGCTCCTGGGCCGTGGCGTCGACACGCGAGCGGGAGAACTCGTCGAGCTCAAGGCCCTCGACGATCTGGTAATCCCCACCCGAACACGTGCATGGGTAACCGGAGAAGATGCCCTCCTGGACTCCGTAGCTCCCGTCACTGGGCACGGCCATGGACACCCAGTCGCCATCCGGGGTGCCGAGAACCCAGTCATGCACGTGATCGATGGCGGCGTTGGCCGCCGAGGCGGCGCTGGAGGCGCCACGCGCCTCGATGATGGCCGCCCCCCGCTTCTGCACGGTGGGAATGAACTCATTCTCGATCCAGCTCTGGTCACCGATCGTCTCAGCTGCGTTCGCGCCCTTGACCTTGGCGTGGAAGACATCCGGGTACTGAGTGGCGGAGTGGTTTCCCCACACGCTCATGTTGGTCACCTCGCTGATCTGCGCCCCCGTTTTCTTGGCCACCTGAGCTATGGCTCGGTTGTGGTCCAGGCGCATCATGGCGGTGAAGCGCTGCCGGGGGATGTCGGGCGCGTTGCTGGCGGCAATCAGGCAGTTCGTATTGGCTGGGTTACCGACCACGAGGATCTTCACGTCGGACGCGGCGTGCTCATTTAGCGCCTGACCCTGAGGCTTGAAAATGCCCCCGTTGGCCTCCAGCAGATCACTGCGCTCCATTCCCTTGCCGCGCGGCCGCGCGCCAACCAGGAGGGCGATGTTCACGCCGTCGAAGGCCTGGTTGGGGTCGTCATAGATGTCCACTGCGCTCAGCAGCGGAAAGGCGCAGTCATCGAGCTCCATGGCCGTACCCTCCGCCGCCTTGACGGCCTGCGGAATCTCGAGCAGGGACAGGCGAATTGGGGTGTCCGGGCCCAGCAGCTGCCCACTGGCGATGCGGAAGAGCAACGCGTAGCCGATCTGACCGGCCGCCCCGGTGACTGACACTTTCACGGGGGTCGGCGAAGAGGTACTCAAATTCCCATTCCTTCCTTGACGAAGCGCAGACACGGGGCGCGTCAGCGTCCGTCAGCTCATAGCTGTTTTGGCGCCGCCCGGGAGCGTTGTCTTCTCGCGCCCGGCCGGCGGGACTGGTGCCGTAGCCGCGGGGGCAGCCTGGGCAGTCCGTTTCGGCGATGCTATACGGGGCAGGCTTCCAGGGCTCCGGAGACGCCGCCGGACCTCAGGGCCCCGAAGTCGACACGCCTCGAACGCCCACCGGCGCTCAGGCCCCGAAGTCGAGCCCGTAGACCTCGCCCAGCTTGTGCTTGAGATAGCGCACGAAGGGGTGCACGCTGATCGGCCCGCCGACCGCGCGCTCGAGCAGCTCGCTGGTGGTGAACTTCGACCCGTGGCGGTGCACGTTTTCGATCAGCCACTCGCGCAGGGGCGCCAGCTCGCCGGCGGCGATGCGCTGATCGAGGTTGGGCACGTCAAGGTTCGCCCGCTCCCAGAGCTGGCCGGCGATCAGGTTGCCCAGTGCGTAGGTCGGGAAGTAACCGATCAGCCCGGCTGACCAGTGCACGTCCTGGAGCACCCCGTCGGCGTCGTCGGTGACCGTGATGCCGAAGAACTCCTGAAAACGGGCGTTCCAGGCCTCGGGGAGGTCGGCTACCGCCAGCCGCCCCTCGATCAGCTCCTGTTCGAGCTCGAAGCGCAACACGATGTGGAGTGCGTAGGTGAGCTCGTCGGACTCGACCCGGATGTAGGACGGCTTGACGCGGTTGACTGCCCGGTACAGGGTGTCCGGGTCCAGATCCGAGAGCGGACCGCCGAAATGGGAGGCTACGCACGGAGCCAGAACCCGGGAAAAGGAGCGCCCGCGTCCGACCATGTTCTCCCACAGGCGGCTCTGGGACTCATGCATCCCGAGCGACTCTCCGGAGCCCAGCGGGCTGCGATCGAAGGCCGGTGGGATGCCCGCCTCGTAGAGACCGTGACCGCACTCATGCATCGCCCCGTAGAGCCCGGCCGGGAAGTAGTGCTCATCCCATCGCGTGGTGATCCGCACGTCCCCGCGGCCGACACGAATCGCGAACGGGTGCACCGTGTCGTCAATTCGCCAGCCGGTGGGATCGAAGCCCATCATGGCCACGACCTCATCGACCATTGGCCGTTGGAGGGCCACCGGGAACTGGCCGTAGAGCATGGTGTCATCGACGCGGGCCGCCTCACTGGTCAGGCGGGTGATGAGGGGCACCAGCTCGGAACGAAGCTCGCCAAACAGGCGCGCCACCGTATGCGTGCTCATCTGCGGCTCGTAGTCGTCGAGTAGCACGTCATAGGCACATTCGAAGCCATCGTGCCCGGCGTGGCACTCCACGTAGCGACGCGCCAGCTCGACGTTGCGCTCAAGGTAAGGCGCAAAGGCGGAGAAGTTGGATGCCGCACGGGCCGGCACCCAGGCCTCCTGACCCATCGACGCCGCTCGGGCCAGCTCGGCGGCCAGCTCTGTGGGGACACGGCGGGCCTTGTCCCACTGACGGCGGACGAGACGGACCAGGCAGACATCGTCGGAATCGTCCGCCTCGCCGCCCGTCTCGGCCTCGGCGCCCTCGAGCAGACGTCCGGTCTCATCGTCGATGAACAGCTCGTGGCTGATGCGCTGCAAAGTGGCCAGCGATTCAGCGCGGGCCGGGGCACCGTGGGGCGGCATCTTGGTCTGCTGATCCCAGTGCGCGAGCCCCGAGACCGAGCGCAGATCCGACAGCTGCCCCATGCGGTCGCGAAGCTGCTCCAGGGCTGGACTCATCGCCCGCTCCCGGACAGGGGCGGGAGCAGCGGGGCGCTATGCGACCATTCCTCGATGGCGAGGCGCTCATCCTCGATCAAATTGATGGACCTCTTCGGGTTCCGGATCGGAGTCGATGCCAGCTGGTTTTTCATCCTCTTCGTTCTCATCTTCCTGCTCTCGGGTCCGTTCCGAGCCACTCTCCACAGCTCCGACACTGTCGCGTACCTGACCACGGTGGTCAGCGTTCTGCTCCTCTTTGCCTCACTCATAGTGCACGAATTGGGCCACGCGCTAGTCGCACGGCGGCTGGGCATCGGCGTCAAGCGGATCGATCTGTTCCTGTTCGGCGGCTTGACCCAGATGAGCCGCGACTCCGCCACACCGGCGGAGGACTTCAAAATTGCCGTCGCCGGCCCCCTGGCAACGCTCGGCGTGATCCTAGTCTGTCTGGGGATCGACGTTGCCCTGGTCGGCTCTCACAAGTTGACGCATGCGATCGCCCTTGACAACAACATCACGATCACACCGGTTCTGCTCTGTTTGAGTTGGCTCGTGCCCATGAATGTGCTGTTGCTCCTGTTCAACATCGTGCCTGCGTTCCCGCTGGACGGTGGCCGCATGGCCCGCTCGTTGGTCTGGCGGGTGACCGGTGATAAGGCTCGAGGCACGAGGGCGGCGGCCAAGCTTGGCGAGGGCTTCGCAATCCTCCTGGCCGGACTCGGCCTCTGGGGCCTGTTGTCGCTCAGCAGCCTGAGCGGGCTGTGGCTGGTTGCGCTGGCCTATCTGCTCTGGCAATCGGCTCGCGGTGCCGTCGTCCAGTCGAACTTCAACGAGCGGATCGAGGGACTGCGCGTGGCCGACATCATGGATGCCCACCCAGTAGCCATTCCCGAGGCCACCGCCATCACCCAGGCCTTGGAGGAGTACTTCCTGCGCTACGGCTGGGACTGGTTTCCGGTCATCGACTCCACCGGCCGCTTGCGAGGAATCATCCGCCGCGAGCGGGCTCAGGCCTCCGCCGACGGCGGCGAGGGCTGGCTTACAGTGGGCGCCGTCCTCGACCCCGAGGAACCCGGCGGCATTTATGTCGGCGCCGATCGTCCCATCACCGAACTGCTGTCCTCTGAGAACCTGGGGCGCCTGGGCGCCCTGATGGCCGTCGACGGTGATGGAGTGCTCCAGGGCGTGGTCACCGTCGAGCAGGTGCGCCGAGCTCTGCAGTCGGCCTTCGGCTCCGTGCCGGCCAGGTGACATGAGCCGGTTCGGAACAGCCCGGAGTGCGGCGTTGGACACGCCCCGGGCCCGGAACATCGCCCTGGCCCTGCTGGCCATGACGCAGTTCGTGATCGTGATCGACGCGTCGATCGTCAACGTCGCCCTCCCCTCGATCGGCCGTGCCCTGTCCTTCTCTACGAGCGACCTGTCCTGGGTGGTCAACGCCTACACGCTCACCTTTGGCGGCTTCCTGCTCCTGGGCGGGCGGCTTGCCGATCTCATAGGCCGTCGGCGGATGTTCATCATCGGCCTGATCCTGTTCTCGCTGGCCTCGCTGGGCGGCGGACTCGCCCAATCCGAGGGCTGGCTTATCGTGGCCCGCGGCGTCCAGGGACTGGGCGGGGCGATCGTCTCCCCCGCCGCTCTTTCGATCATCACCACCACCTTTGCCGAGGGCACCGAGCGCAACCGCGCCCTGGGCGTATGGGGGGCGGTAGCGGGTGCCGGAGGGGCCGCTGGAGTGCTCCTGGGCGGGGTTCTGACCAGCGGACTGAGCTGGCGCTGGGTGCTGTTCGTAAACGTCCCCATCGGCGTCATCTGCGCGGTCCTGGCTCCGCGGCTGCTGGCCGAGAGCCGCAACGAGGGCGACGAGCGCTCCTTCGACATCCTGGGCGCGGTCACTGTCACGGCCGGCCTGGTTCTGCTCGTCTACGCGCTGGTCGACACCACGAATGTGGGCTGGGGCTCCGCAGCCACGCTGCTCAAGCTGGCCGGCGCGGCGGTTCTGCTGGTCGCTTTCGTGATCATCGAGCGCCGCCAGGCCCAGCCGCTGGTTCGCTTCTCGATCCTGCGCTTGCGCACCCTGCGGGGAGCCAACATCGTTGGGCTGCTCACCGGCATGTCGCTGTTCTCGATGTTCTACTTCATCTCGCTCTACCTGCAGGATGTGCTCCATGACTCCGCCCTGACCGCGGGCATCTCCTACCTGCCGCTGGCCGTGCTGATCATCGTCTCGGCGGGGCTGGCCTCCCAGCTGGTCAACCGCTTCGGTTACAAGCCGATCCTGATCATTGGACAGCTGTTCATCGCCGCTGGCCTGCTCTGGTTCTCGGCCGTGAGCGCCTCCGGCTCGTACGTGAGCGACGTGCTCGGCCCCTCAATGCTGGCCGCGGTCGGACTGGGCCTGTCCTTCGTCCCGGTGACCATCGCCGCGCTGACCGGAACCGCGCCGCGCGAGGCCGGGCTCGCCTCGGGCCTCATCAACACCTCGCAGCAGGTCGGAGGTGCGCTCGGATTGGCCATCCTGGCCACGGTCGCCAACTCTCTGAGCAACAGCGAACTTCACGCCGGGACCCACCCGGCGGTGGCCCTGACCGACGGTTTCGGGCGCGCCTTCACGGTCGGCGCGGGCTTCGCGGTGCTCGGCGCCATCCTGTCGACGATCCTGATTTCCAGCCGCGACAGTCGACGTCATGTAGAGGCCGCCCAGGCCGAGGAGACCGCCCCCGCTGCGTGATGGGCCGCGGGGACCCTACGGAGGAGGCGCGAGGGACCCGAGAAGTCGGCTCATTTATATTGCGGAGCCGTGCCCTCCCATGACGTGCTCATCATTGGCGCCGGACTCGCCGGCCAGCGGGCGGCGCTGGCCGCGGCTCAGACCGGCGCCACCGTCGGAATCATCTCCAAGGTCCACCCCGTCCGCTCGCACTCGGTGGCCGCGGCGGGAGGAATCAATGCCGCCCTGAATCCTGAGGACAGCTGGGAGTCCCACGCCTTCGACACGATCAAGGGCTCGGACTACCTGGGTGACCAGGACGCGATCGAGATCATGTGCCGCGAGGCACCGGACGAGATCCTCTGGCTCGAGCACGCGGGCGTGACCTTCCACCGCAACGAGACCGGCCACCTCGGCACCCGCGCCTTCGGCGGCGCCTCCGCCGCCCGGACCTACTACGTGGCTGACATCACCGGCCACGCCATCCTGCACGTCCTCTACGAGCAGCTCATGAAGTACTCCGAGCAGATCGACCGCTTCGAGGAGTGGTTCACCACCGATCTACTTCAGGACGACGAGGGCCGCTGCGTCGGCGCGATCTGTCGCAACCTTCGTAACGGCGAGCTCGAGTTGTTCAACGCCAAGAACGTCATCCTGGCCTCCGGCGGCGCCGGCCAGGCCTACCGGCCGACGACGAACGGACTGATCGTCACCGGAGACGGCATCGCCCAGGCGTACCGGATCGGTGCCCGCCTGATGGACATGGAGATGATCCAGTACCACCCGACCACGCTGGCCGGCAACGGGCTGCTGATCACCGAGGGGGCCCGGGGCGAGGGGGCCTGGCTGCTGAACGCCGAGGGCGAGCGCTTCATGGAGAAGTACGCCCCCAACAAGCTCGAGCTGGCTTCCCGGGACGTCGTCTCACGCGCCGAGCAGACCGAGATCAACGAGGGCCGGGGCTTCCCCGACGGCACCGTGGCCCTGGACATCACCAAGGTGCCGCGGCGTCGCACCCTCGAGGCCCTGCGGGAGATCGTCAATATCGGCCGCGACTTCGCCGGAGTCGACATCACCCGCGAGCCGATCCGCATTCACCCCGGCCAGCACTACATCATGGGCGGCGTCAAGACCGACGTCGATGGCCAGACCACGATCCCCGGCCTGTATGCCGCCGGCGAGGTGGCCTGTGTCTCGGTCCATGGCGGCAACCGCCTGGGCGCCAACTCGCTGCTGGACACGCTGATCTTCGGCCGGCGTTCGGGAGAGCACGCGGCCAAGCAGGCCCTGAGCCGGCCCATGCCGAGCACGCCGATCAGCCGGGTCGACGACACCCGGGCCTACATCCAGGCGATCATCGATCGCCCGGAGGGAGGCCGTCGCGTGGCCTCGATCAAGGATGAGCTGGGCGACACCATGAACCGCTACGTGGCCGTGTTCCGCGACCAGGAAGGTCTCCAGAAGGCCCACGAGATCGTCCGCAAGCTCAAGGAAGAAGCTCCGAAGGCGTCCATCGACGACCGCGGCGCGGTGTTCAACCAGGATGTGATCGGCGCCATCGAACTCGGCTACATGCTCGACGTGGCCGAGGCCACGGTCGTCGGCGCGCTGGAGCGCAAGGAGTCGCGCGGAGCCCAGTTTCGCACCGATTTCCCGGAGCGCAAGGACGAGGAGTGGCTCAAGCACATCGACATTTCGGTCAACGGCGACGACGTGCCCAACGTCAGCTACTCGCCGGTGACCATCACCAAGTGGGAGCCCCAGGAAAGGACGTACTAGTCCACGATGCCTGAGTACACGCTGAAGATCCGCCGCTTCGACCCCCAGTCGGGCGAGGCTGCCTACTGGGACGAGCACGAAGTCGACCTTGCGCCAACCGCCTCGGTCCTTGACGCGATCCTGAAGGTGCGGGACGAGGTGGACGGGTCGGTGGGCATCCGCTGCTCCTGCCAGCAGGCCATCTGCGGCTCCTGTGGCGTGCGCATGAACGGTAAGCCGGGCCTGGCCTGCAACACCCATCTGGACGAGGCTGCCGCCCGCGTCCACGGGGTGGGCTGGAACCCGGAGGATGAGGACAACGGCGACCTCACCCCGCCGAAGGTCATCACCGTCGAGCCGATGGGCAACATGCCCGTCATCCGCGACCTGATCGTGGACATGGACGCGGTGCACTGGAAGAAGATCCAGCGGGTAACGCCGTTCCTCATCAACAAAGAGCCCGTGCCCGAGCGCGAGTACATCGTGCCCCACGAAAATATGGTCGACGTCACCCAGACGATGGCCTGCATCCAGTGCGGAGCCTGCGTGTCGGACTGTCTCTCGATGGAGATCGACCCGCTGTTCATCGGCCCCGCCGCGCTGTCCAAGGCCTATCGCTTCGTCGGCGATCCCCGCGATGCCGAGCACTTTGACCGGCTCAACGATCTGTCTCAGGACGAGCACGGCATCTACGACTGCACCCACTGCTTCAACTGCATCGACGCCTGCCCCAAGGGCGTGGATCCGATGAGCCAGATCATGCGCTTGCGCCGCAAGGCCGGCTCGGACCACAAGATCGTCGACAACAACAACGGCCACCGTCACGAGGACGCCTTTGTCGGGCTGGTCCGGGACTACGGCCTGCTCAACGAGGCCGAGTTGCTGCCCCGCAGCTACGGCGGCAACTCGTGGTTCGGCAAGTTTCACCCCGCCGCCGGCAAGGAGCTCGTTTCCTCCCTGTCCTCGATCGTCCTCGGAGTTGTGCGCGGCAAGGTCAGTCCCAAGATCGCGTTGCTGGGACACAAGCTGCCCAAGCGCGACCTCGCGTCACTGAAGCGGATCTATTCGACGGTCGAGGGCCGCGAGGAGCGCATCGAGCTGAACCTCTATGTGAGCGGCTATGAGGACGAACCAACGGAGACCCCCGCAGCGGAGAAGCCGCCCTCGGTCACCGAGAGCGCGGAGCCCGACACGGCTGCTGCCGACGAGTCCGACTCGGCTCCGACCGACAAGTCACCGACCTTCCCGGGACCCGACGGGCAGGGAGAGCCTGGTCCGAGCGAAAGTGAGAGCTAGATGAAGGTTGCCTACTGGCCCGGCTGTGTGAGCCGAGGCTTCACGCCTGAGCTGCACGGCTCGATGGCCAAGGTCGCGCCGCTGCTGAACATCGACCTGATCGAGCTCGACCGGGCCGCCTGCTGCGGCGCCGGCGTGATCGCCGAGCACAACCAGGAGCTGGCCGACACGCTGAACGCCCGTACGTTCGCCCTGGCCCAGCGCACCGAGGGCGAGTTGATGATGAACATCTGCTCGACCTGCCAGGGCGCCCAGTCCGAATGCCAGGAGCGGCTCGACGCCAGCACCGAGTACCGCGAGCAGATCAACGCCAATCTGGCCGAGGATGGCCTGTCCTACGAGAAAGGCCTGACGAATAAGAACTTCCTCTGGTACCTGGTCGAGGAGCTAGGCCTGGACGCCCTGAAGGCCAAGGTCCGCCGGCCGCTGACCGACCTGAAGGTCGGACCCTTCTACGGCTGCTACATCGTGCGCCCGGCCGAGCGGCTCGGCGTGGACGAGGAGCACCCGCGCGATCGCTACATGCACATGGTCATCGAGGCCCTGGGCGGCACCGTGATCGACTACGCCGGCGTCTACAAGTGCTGCGGCTTCCCGATCATCACCATGAACAAGGACGCCTCCCTGAAGATGGCCGGCCGCCACCTGGGCGACGCCATCGACGCCAACGCGGACTGCCTGGTCGTGCCCTGCCCCCTCTGCCATCTGAACCTGGATCTCCAGCAGCCCGCCGCCGCGCGGGTGGCAGGCCGTGATCTGGGCCTGCCGGTGCTCCACCTGCCCCAGATGGTTGGCCTGGCCCTCGGGCTCGAGCCCAAGGAGTTGGGGATGCAGAAGCACGTGGTCAGGCCGACCTCGGTCATCGACTGGTCGAGTTCGGTCGTGGCCGGCGCGGCGTAGCCGGCCTCCGCGGGGCGCTTTCGGGTTTGCCCGCCCCGGGGGTTCACCCGAGGTCGCCCGGGATCACCAGGGCTCGCCGTACCGCTCGCCGAAGGTGAAGTCCTCGACGGGATTGCGGCGCAGCTTCGCAGGCCATGGATCGGAGCGGTAGCCGACGGCGATGTGGCCGGCCATGGCCAACCCCTCCGGAGCGCCCAGCAGCTCGCGGACGGCGGGCTCGGCCGGGACCAGAAGTGTCGTGAACGACGCGCCGAGCCCCTCGTGGCGGATGGCCAGGAGCAGGTTCTGCACGAAGGGGTAGACCGAGGCCCCGCCGATGATGCTCGGGCGATCGAGATCGGCGTCGGTGATGGCCAGCGCCGCCAGCTGGACCCAAACCACGAGGTGGACCGGCACCTCATCGAAGTGGTGGGCGTACTCATCGGCTCCGCGGAGCATGCGCAAGCGCCCGGCGGGCAGGCCGCTGTCCTCACCGGCATCGAGCGCCGCCCGTCCCCCGGTCTCGATCATGTACTGATCCCACGGGTCGGCATAGAGCTCGCGCAGGCGCCGGCGCACTTCGGGCCTGGTGACGACGATCACCCGCCAGCCCTGCCGGTTGCCGCCGCTGGGGGCAAAGCGCGCGTTGTCCAACGCGCGGTACAGCACCTCTCGGGGAACCGGGTCAGACGTGAAGTGGCGCGTCGACGGCGCGCTGCGCATCAACCCATAGATGTCGTCAGGCAACGGCCGAGCCTGCCCGATCGGCGACCAAGAGCTCAGCGATCTGCACCGCGTTGGTGGCCGCGCCCTTGCGGAGGTTGTCGGAGACGACCCACATGGAGAGGGCGCGCGGGTGGGACTCATCGCGACGGATCCGGCCCACGAAGACCTCGTCGCGACCCTCAGCGCGGAGCGGGCCGGGCACGTCCTCGAGGATCAGACCAGGGGCCCGGCCGAGCAACTCACGCACCTCCTCGGGCGTGATCGGCTCACGGGTCTGCAGGTTGACCGATTCCGAGTGGCCGACACGAACCGGGACCCGCGCGCAAGTCACGGCGATCCCGATCTCCTCGTCCTCGAGGATCTTGCGCGTTTCGAACATCATCTTGCGCTCTTCGTCGGTGTGATCATCACCGTCAGGGAACGAGCCGGCGGCGCCGATCACGTTGAAGCCGATGAGGTCGGGGTAAATGTTCGGCTGCGGCGGCGGGTCACCGGCCAGCCCGGCGCGGATCTGGTCGTCGAGCTCGGCCAGGGCCTTCTGCCCCGTACCCGACACCGACTGGTAGGTGGAGACGATCAGCCGCTCGATGCCGACCGCGCGGTGAATCGGCGCCAGAGCGACCATCAGCTGCATGGTGGAGCAGTTCGGATTGGCGATCAGGCCGTTGTGACCCTTGAGCGCGTGCGGGTTGACCTCCGAGACGACCAGCGGCACCTCAGGGTCGCGCCGGAAGGCTGAGGAGTTGTCGATCACCGCCGCACCGCGCTGGGCGAACTTGGGTGCCCACGTCCGCGAGGTGGTGGCCCCGGCTGAGAACAAGGCGATGTCGAAGCCGTCCAGATCCGCGCTTTCATCGAGCAGCTGGACGGTGCGCCCGTCAATGACGGTGCCGGCCGAGCGGGCGGAGGCGAACAGGACCAGCTCCGCGGCGGGGAAGTCGCGCTCCCGAAGTAGCTGGAGCATCGTCCGCCCCACCGCCCCGGTGGCGCCCACCACGGCCAGGCGCATACCGCCAGGCTGGCTCATCGGGGCCCCTGCTCGAGCTGGATCGCGTCGGCGCCGAGGTCGAAGGCGCTGTGTAGGGACTGCACCGCCCGCGGAACATCCGCGGCCCGGATGATGCAGGAGATCTTGATCGGCGAGGTGGAGATCATCTCGATGTTGATCTCCTCTTCGGCCAGGGTCGAGAACACCTTGGCCGCGACCCCGGGATGCGAGCGCATGCCGGCCCCGACGATCGAGACCTTGCCGATCTCGTGATCGGTATCGATGTCCCCCACGCCGAGCTCGGCCCGCACGGGCTCGAGCGCCGCCAGCGCGGGCCGGAGATCCTCGGCCCCGATCGTGAAGGAGACCTCGGCCTCACGGCCCTCCTCACGTGGCTCGTTCTGGATGATCGTGTCCACGTTGCAGTTCGCCTCGGCCAGTGCAGTGAAGATGGCGGCGGCCGCGCCCGGGCGGTCGGGCACGCCGATCAGCGTGATCCGCGCCTCGTCGGTTGAGTGGGTTACGGCAGTGATCAGAGGGTGTTCCATGGTCTCGTCTTCTCCGAGCACAAAGGTACCGGGGCCGGGTTCGAAGCTGGAGCGGCAGTGGATTCGCACGCCGTGGGTCCGGGCGTACTCGACGGAGCGCAGCTGGAGCACCTTGGCTCCCGAGGCGGCCATCTCGAGCATCTCCTCGAAGCTGACCTGAGGAAGCTTGCGGGCCTCGGGCACGATCCGCGGGTCGGCGCTGAACACGCCGGCCACATCGGTGTAGATCTCGCACACTTCGGCGTTCAGCGCTGCCGCGACGGCCACCGCGGTGGTATCCGAGCCGCCCCGGCCCAGGGTGGTCACATCGCGACTGGTTGACACGCCCTGAAAGCCGGCCACCAGCACGATCAGATCCTCGTCCAGGGCCTCGGCGATCCGGTTGGCGCGGACGTCGAGGATGCGAGCCTTGGTGTGCGAGGTGTCGGTGACGATCCCGGCCTGAGAGCCGGTCAGTGAGATCGCCCGGTGACCGAGGTCGTTGATGGCCATTGCGCACAGCGCGCAGGAGATTCGCTCCCCGGTGGAGAGGAGCATGTCCATCTCGCGCCGGTCGGGGAAGGGCGAGACCTCCTCGGCCATGGCAATCAGCTCGTCGGTGGTTTTGCCCCGCGCCGAAAGTACGGCCACCACGCGCTTGCCGGCCTCGCGCTGAGAAACGATCCGGCGGGCGGCGTGCTTGATTCGCTCGGCGTCGGCCACCGAGGTGCCGCCGAACTTCATGACCACTGTCTCGGACACGGCGCCTAACGCTAAATGGTTGGGTTTCAGACCGCGCGACGGCCGGCCAGGGCACGGCCCAGCGTGAGCTCGTCGGCGTACTCGAGGTCCGCGCCGACGGGAAGTCCGCTGGCCAGCCGAGTCACCGACAGCTCGGGCAGACGCTCGCGCAACCCGTCGGCGATGTGCAGGGCGGTCGCCTCCCCGGTGGTGGTCGGGTTGGTGGCGATCACCACCTCGCGCACGTGATCGACCTCGGCTCGCGCGTAGAGCTCGGTGATCTTCAGATCCTCGGGATCCACACCGTCGATCGGCGACAGCGCCCCGCCGAGCACGTGGTAGCGACCGGCGAACTCGTGCGTGCGCTCGATCGAGATCACGTCGGAGGGCTCCTCGACCACGCAGATCAGCTCGGGATCACGGCGCTCATCGGTGCAGATCCGGCAGCGGGGGCCGTCGGCCAGGTTGAAGCACACCTCGCACAGGCCGATGCGCGCCTTGACCTCGCGAATGGCGTCGGCCAGAGCGCCCGCCTCCTCCTCAGTGGCCCGGAGGAGATGGAAGGTCAGCCGCTGCGCGGTGCGGCCGCCGACGCCGGGCAGCTTGGACAGCTCGGTGATCAGCCGCTGGACGGGAGGGGCGTACACGGTTATGGGTGTGGCCTACAGGCCGGGTAGGCCCAGGCCGCCGCCCAAACCGCCGGCGATCCCGCCCATCTTGGCCGCCGCCAGCTCCTGAGCGGCGCGCAGTCCCTCGTTGACCGCGGCCAGGACCATGTCCTGGAGCAGCTCCACGTCGTCGGGGTCGACGGCCTCGGGATCGATCTTGATCGCCTTGACGACCTGGTCCCCGGTCACCTGCACGGTGACCATGCCGCCGCCGGCCGAGGCGTCGACCACCTCGTCCTTGAGCGACTCCTGGGCCGCCATCATGTCCTCCTGCATCTTCTGGGCCTGCTTGAGCAGCTGCTGCATGTTGGGCTGGGGCATGACTAAGCCTCTTCCTGGTTTGGATCGTCTTCCAGCACTTCTTCGGCGTCGAACTCCTCCATGAAGCGTTGCACGAGCTCCTCGCCGGTGAGCCCGGAGCCGTACTCGGTGATCACCGGCGCGTCGTCGCGGAGCTCGTAGCGCAGCGTCAGCGCGGCCCCGGTGATCGAGCGCACCGCCTCCGCGGCGGCCCGCCGGTAGTCATCCTGCTCAGCCTTGCGCTTGAAGAAGGCGGCTCCGGCCGGGAAGGCCAGGGTCAGAGCCTCGTCGTGGAGCGTCACCGGGCGGGCGGTTTCCAGGGTGGCGGCGAGCATTGCGTTGTCCTGACGCACAAACTCGACCACCGCGGGCCAGGAGGCGACCAGTGTCCCCAGCTCGGTCTGTCCCGGGCTGACGGCCGCCGACGGGGCGGACGTGGGCGTCGGCGGGGCAGGCGCGGGCGTCGGCGGGGCAGGAGCGGGCGACGGCGGGGCAGGCGCCGCGGCGGGGTTGGTCACGGCTTGCGGGTGAGCGCGGGCGGCCTGGGTGGCCGGCGCGGTCCGAGTGACTACCGGCTCGGGGCGCTCGGTCCGGGGCGGCGCGGACGACTCCGGAATTGGGGCCGGGGTTGGGTTTGGGGCCGGGGTTGGGGTTGGAGCCGGAGCGGAGGCCGCGGGGGGAGCCGAAGCGCCGCCCCGCAGCGCGTTCTCCAGCCGCTCGATCCGGGCCAGTAGAGCGGCGGTCGAGGGGTCGACCTCAGGCGAGGCAGCCTTGATGAGAACCAGTTCCAGCTGGATCCGGGACTGGGCGCCGTTGGCCGTGGCCTCCAGGGCGGCAGCAACCAGGTCCAGCAGGCGGACCACATCGGCGCTGCCCAGCGCCTGGGCCTGCGCCAGCAGGCGAGCATCACGCTCCGGAGTGACGCGGAGCTCCTCAGGAACCTCCTCGAGAACCTGCACGGCCAGCAACTCGCGCGCGTGGACCTCGAGGTCGCGCAGGATCTGGCCTGGGTCGCGTCCGGTCGAGGTGAGCCGAGCCGCGGTGCGCAGCGCCTGGGCCGGATCACCGGCGCGAACCGCGTCGACGGCGTCGAAGAGCTGCTCGGCGTCGGCCACGCCCAGAACGGCCATCACGTCAGCGGCGCCGATCTGCTCCTCCCCGGCGTAGGTGACCAGTTGCTCGAGAGTGCCGAGCGCGTCACGGAAGCTCCCGGTGGCGTGCCGGGCGATCAGGGCGACCGCACCGGGTTCGATGTTGATCTCCTCAGTGGTGGCGACGCGACTCAGAACGCGGGCCACCTGCTCCACGGTGGGGCGGCCGAAATCGAAGCGGTGACAACGATCGACCACTGTGGGCAGCACCTTCTGGGCCTCAGTGGTGGCCAGCACGAAGATGGTGCGCGGCGGCGGCTCCTCGAGCGTCTTGAGGAAGGCGTTCCAGGCCTGGGGGGAGAGCATGTGGGCCTCGTCCAGGATGTAGACCTTGTGGCGCCCGGAGACCGGCGAGTAAGCCACGCTCTCGCGCAGGTCGCGGATGTCGTCGACCGAGTTGTTGGAGGCCGCATCCATCTCGATCACGTCCATCGAGGTGGCGTTGGCGATGGAAACGCAGGAGTCGCATACGCCGCAGGGGTCGATCGTGGGACCGCGATCGCAGTTCAGACAGGCGGCGAGGATCTTGGCCGTACTCGTCTTGCCCGTTCCCCGGGAGCCCACGAACAGGTAGGCGTGGTGGACCTTGTTGCGGCTGACCGCGTTGGACAGGGTGCGCACGATCTGCTCCTGGCCGACGACGTCGGCGAAGGTGCGGGGGCGGTGGCGGCGGTAGAGCGAGGGACCGGTGGACACGGGCATCCGAGTCTAGAGTGGCGCCCGCCGGAAACCCGATGCCGAAACCGGCGGCAGAAAAGTGACCGTGCACCCTCCGTCGAGGTCGGTTCCAGGAACCGCATCTTCCGTTATTGGCTCCGGTCCGGCACTCCCGTCGCGCCTGCCGGTGACCGCTTAAGGCTGCTTCCTTCCGGACCTGACCTGGTTCACGGGCCGACATCGCAATGGGACCGGACCATCAGCACCGCAAACGGAGCGCTGGCCCTGGGCCTGCACCCCTCGAGAGGGAATTCAGCCCCGCTAAAGCGGATTGCGGGTTACAGGGCGCCGCTACGTCCCCGCCTAGCACGGTCAGGAGCGAATCCTAGTGGGTGCGGCGCCTGGCCGGGTTGTATCTTCAGCCGCTCTATGTCTGTGGCGGTCATCGGGCTGGGCTACGTGGGTCTCCCCCTGGCCGTGGCCTTCGCCGAGGCCGGCGATCAGGTGATCGCCGTGGACATCGATCCGGCCAAGGTCGATGCCGTGAACGCCGGTGAGTCCTACATCGAGGACGTCAGCTCCGAGCGCCTGGGGGCGGCCGCTGCCAACATCTCGGCCACCGCCGACGTGAGCGAGGTGGCCGCCGCCGAAGCGGTGCTCATCTGCGTTCCCACGCCGCTGACCCCGAATCGGGAGCCCGACCTGGTGCCGCTGCTCGACTGCAGCCGGGCCCTGGCTGAGGTGGTCCGCGCCGGACAGCTGGTCGTGCTCGAGTCGACCACCTACCCGGGCACCACTCGCGAGCAGCTGGTGCCCGTCTTGGAGCAGCACGGCCTGCGCGTCGGTCAGGACCTGAACGTGGCCTTCTCCCCCGAGCGCGTGGATCCGGGCCGCACCGACTACACGATGCGCAACACCCCAAAGCTGGTCGGAGGAATCACGCCGGAGTGCACCGAGCGCGCGGTTGAGCTCTACGGCCGCGTGTGCGATGAGGTGGTACGCGTTTCGACGCCCGAGGTGGCCGAGATGGCCAAGCTGCTGGAGAACATCTTCCGCTCGGTGAACATCGCCCTGGTCAACGAGCTGGCCATGCTGGCCGAGCGCATGAACGTGGACATCTGGGAGGTGATCGACTCGGCCGCGACCAAGCCCTACGGCTTCATGCGTTTTGAGCCCGGACCGGGCATGGGCGGCCATTGCCTGCCCGTCGACCCCTTCTACCTGGCCTGGCGGGCCCGGGAATTCCACATGTCGACCGAGTTCATCGAGCTGGCCGGCAAGGTCAACCAGCAGATGCCCTACTACTGCGTGGAGCGGATCGAGCGGGCGCTGAACGACGTGAGCAAACCGGTCCGCGGTTCGCGCATCGGCCTGCTCGGGGTCAGCTACAAGGGCGGCGTGGGCGACACGCGCGAGTCCCCGGCGCTGCGAATCATCGAGATGCTGGCTGACCGCGGCGCGATCCTCTCCTACCACGACCCCTACGTCGACGCCCTGCCCGAGTTCGGGCTGCAGAGCTCCCCCCTGCCCGAGGTGATTTCGGCCGACGCCGTCGTTCTGGTCACCGCGCATCCCGACACCGACTACGCGGCACTGGCCGAGTCGGCGCAGCTGTTCGTCGACCTGCGGGGCAAGACCCGCGGGCTGCGCTTCCAGGATCTGGTCCGGCTGTAGCGGGGCCTTGGGCACGGCGGCGGTCCGGGCACAGCGGCGGCCCGGGCACGGCGGCGGTCCGGGCACGGCGGCGGTCCGGGCACGGCGGCGGTCCGGGCACAGCGGCGGTCCGGTCACGGCGGCGGTGGCCTCCCGGGTCCGGCGCGCCCCCCATTTCCGGCCTTCCGGCGCCCCTGACCAGGGGGTATGGAGATTAACGTCGATTTTCGACGCTTTGTTCAATACCCCCCGCCGAGCCGAACTCGGGCTTCGCGTTGCCCAGGGCCCGCGTAGAATCCGCCGCCGCAGGGCGCGTAGCTCAGTGGGAGAGCGCTCGCTTCACACGCGAGAGGTCGCTGGTTCGAAACCAGCCGTGCCCATGGCCTACCAGCTGACACCTGCGAGCTGACACCGGCGGCGCTCAGCGACGACCAGGCGAGCTGACGCGAAGCGGCTCATGTCCGGCCGGCGGCCCGAAGCCTCGCCAGCTGGCCATGGTGGTGCGCATCACCGGAATGTTTGGACATTTGGCCTGTGGAGGGCAACGTCCCAGCCAGTAGGCTCGCGGCGCCAAAGCGCTGCCGGTGCGACTGCCTCGGGGCGCGTGACCATAAGGACCGGTTCGTGAGCACCGCCCCACCCCTCAGCACCGCCCGACCCCTGAGCACCCCCGGCGAGACCGCGTTTGCCGTCGAGCAGAAGCAGCATCTGATCAAGACGCTGCGCCGATTCGACATGGTGTTCTTCACGGTCGCGGTCATCGTCGGGCTCGATCTGATCGGCCAGGCCGCCTCCAACGGCTACGAGGCACTGACCTGGACGGTCGTCCTAGTCGTGTTCTTCCTCGTCCCCTACGGTCTGGTGATGGCTGAGGTGGGCTCGGCGTTCACCGCCGAGGGCGGCCCATACGAATGGGTCAAGCTGACCATGGGGCGGTTCTGGGCGGGCCTAAACACGGTCTTCTACTGGGTGACCAACCCGCTCTGGGTGGGCGGCTCGCTTGCCTTCATCGGCACGGCGGCCTGGTCCTCGGGTGTGTCCAACATCGGCAGCGGGAGCTTCTGGGACTACGCGTTCAAGTTCATGTTCATCTGGGCGAGCATCTCGAGCGCGATCATCTCCTTCCGTGTGGGCAAGTGGGTCCCGACGCTGGGCGCCATCCTCAAGGTGGCGCTCGTGTCCTTCTTTGCCGTAACCGTGCTCATCTACGGCTTTGACAAGGGCTTTCAGGGGATTGACGCCGGCCAGCTGAAGCCGACCAGCGCGGGGCTGCTGGCCATCGCGCCGCTGATCCTGTTCTCGTTCGTCGGCTTCGAGGGGCAGAACGGAGCCGCGGAGGAGATGCTCGATCCCCAGCGCGATGTACCGCAGTCGATTCTCCGCTCCGGGGCGCTCTCCGCGTTCTGCTACCTCGTGCCGATCCTCCTGGTGCTCCTGGTCCTGCCGGCCAGCAAGATCTCCGGCCTGGGCGGGTTCCTGGATGCGGTCAAGGCCAGCTACACGATCTATGGCGGAGCGGCCAGCTTCATGTACGGCGTCACCTGCGTCCTGTTCATCTTCACGCTGATGAACTCCGGCTCGGCCTGGATGATGTGCGGCGATCGAGTGCTCGCCGTGGCCTCCGCCGACGGCAGCTTCTTCCCCTTCTTCGGCACGTTCCATCCTCGCCTGGGAACGCCGCTGCGGGCGAACATTCTCTCCGGCGTGATCGCCACCGTCTTCTCGTTCGCCGCCATCCGGCTGCTGAGCTCCGGAGCGTCATCCACCTTCGGTGTAGTCCTCAACATCGCCATCTCGACGACGCTCATCTCCTACATCCTCATATTCCCGGCTGCGTATCTGCTGCGCCGCCGCTATCCCAACGTGCCCCGGCCGTTCCGGCTCGGTACGCGTGGCAACGGCCTGATGATCGGCTCCGCTGCGCTCATCACCCTCTGGGTGCTCCTGGGCTCGTGGACCTCGGTCTTTCCGGGCACGCTGAACTCGCTGCTTGGGCTGAGCTACTCGTTCAAGGACCAGTGGGGCGTGTCGGGCGCCACGTTCACCGCGTTCACGCTGGGGACGCTCGCCGTCATCATCATCGTCTCCGTCCTCGGCTACCTTCAGGCGGGACGCATCCGCTCTGACGAGGTGTCGGTGGCCATCGCCCCCACGTAAGGTCCCGCACGAGCTACGGCACGATGCGCGCGGCGTATACCCTCAGGTTCCCGCCGCCGGTGCGCATCGCCAGGATGTGCGCGCATGCGCCGGTGCGCTGGGAGCTGGGCTGTTTGACGAGGGTGTAGTAGTGGTCGGCGAGACCAGCGGTCGAAACGTGTTCCTCTAATGCGGCGCACTTTTGCACGCAGGTCGCCCTCACCTAGGGCCTGCGTGCAAAAAGTGCACGCGCTCGGTGGTGTCCTCTGCGCAGTCCGAGGAGCGGTGGCTGGCATGACCGCGAGCGGGCCACCGCACGCCGCTCCGGATAAGGGTTGTGCGCTTAGCTGAGGGCCGCCCCGATGAACGCCAGCGACTGGGTCTCGAGCCTGGTCTTCTCGCGATCTGGAAGCGAGCGCAAGGGTCCACGGAGAAGGACCGCCAGTCCGTGAACGGTGGCCCACGTGGGGTATTCGATGTTGGGGCGACGCTCTGGCTCCAGGAGCCCGGCCTGGACGAGGTCGTCGAGTGCGGCCTGGAGGAGTTCCAACGGCAGCGCCTGATCGTTGGCACCGCTGGTGGGATGGTCGGGGGCCGTGAATGCGGTGTCGAAGAGCCCTGGCTCGCTGCGGGCGAACTCCAGATATGCCTTGCCGACGGCCGTGAGCCGTAGTCCCGCCCCGGTTGGCGTGTGCGGCCCCGCGCGCACCTGGCTCATCCCGTCCGCCATACGCTGAGCGAGCCGTCTGACCGCCTCGTCCCGAACTGCCCCGAGCAGCGCGTCCCGGTCGGCGAAGTGCCGGTAGGCGGCGTTGGGAACGACCCCGACCATGCGCGTGACCTCGCGCAGCACGACCGCGTCGGGACCGCCCGACCGGGCGAGCTCGACGCCAGCCTCGACGAGGGCAGACCGGACGGCGCCGCGGGGCCTGGGTCCCCGGCGGCTAGGCCGATCGCCTTCCGCTGTCTCACTCACCTCGACAAATCATAGTGGACAGCGTCCACACAAAGATATATAGTGGACAGCGTCCACAATTTGGTGCCCCGGCAAACCACCCTCGGCGCGAGAGGAGACCCAACGCCATGAGCTTCGACCAACTCAGATCACCGACCACCGGAAACCGAGGTGCGGGGATGCTGCCGCGACTCGCGGTGTTCATCCACGCGCACGGCCGGCGGGTCCTGGTCGTTGCGGCGATCTGCGCGGTCCTCGCCGGCATGTTCGGTGCCGGGGTGGCGAACAGCCTATGGCCCTACAGCGCGAAGGACCCGGCCAGCCAGAGCGCCAAGGCTGCGGACCGATTCGAAGCGAGCACCGGGCGTCA
This sequence comes from uncultured Solirubrobacterales bacterium, assembly GCA_963845575.1. Lineage (GTDB taxonomy): Bacteria > Actinomycetota > Thermoleophilia > Solirubrobacterales > Solirubrobacteraceae > Palsa-465. The sequence continues at coordinate 131,575 of CAWJSN010000013.1, forward strand.
GATCGACCCCGGTGTCGTCGCGCTGGTGAGCTCGGGGAACGTCGGCACGGCGGCGGCGCGGCGTCGCGTCGCCGAGGTCGCGGCGAAGCTGAGCGCTCAACCCGACGTGGCGCAGGTGCAGTCGTTCTACACCACCGGGAACCCGGCCATGGTCTCGCGCGACCGGCGATCGACCTACGTCCTGGCCTACCTCAAGCCTCTGGCCGACAAGAAGCTGAAGAACGTCGCCCAGCAGATCGAGAATCGCTTCGCCGGGCAGGGCGACGTGAAGCTCGGTGGGGATGCGGTTGCCAACGCCCAGGCGAACACCCAGGTCGGCAACGACCTCGCGCATGCGGAGCTGCTGGCGTTCCCGTTCATCTTCCTGCTGTCCCTGTTGTTCTTCCGATCGCTCGTGGCCGCACTGCTGCCGCCGCTGCTGGGCGGGCTGGCGATCGTGGTCACGTTCTTCGTCCTGCGGATCGTCGCGTCGTTCGTGGACGTGTCGGTGTTCGCGCTCAACTTCACGACCGGGATGGGACTGGGGCTGGCGATCGACTACAGCCTGTTCATGGTCTCGCGCTATCGCGAGGAATCGGCAAAGCATGGGTACGGCGCCGACGCGCTGACGCGGACGCTCCAGACAGCCGGGCGCACGGTCTTATTCAGCTCGCTGACGATCGCGGCCGCTGTCGCCTCACTGATGGTGTTCCCGCAGAGCTTCCTGTACTCGATGGGGATCGCCGGCGCGATCGTCGCGGTGACGGCGGCGACGCTCGCCCTGACCGTGCTGCCCGCGATCCTGAGCGTGCTCGGGCCGCGCGTCAATGCGCTCGCCCCCAAACGGCTGCAGCGCGCAGCCGAGCACGAGGCCCGGCCGGCCGAGCACGGGTTCTGGTACCGGCTCTCGCACTTCGTGATGCGCCACCCGGCTCCGATCGCGGTTACGAGCGCGACACTGCTGATCGCGGTCGGGAGCCCGTTCATGCACGTCAAGTTCATCCAAACCGACGCGCGCGTGCTGGCCCCCACCGTCAGCGCTCGCCAGGTTAACACCGCGCTGATCCGGCAGTTCCCGCCGAACCGCACCGCACCGCTCGAGGTCGTCGTCGGCGCGCCCGCGAGCTCCCCCCGGTGATGCAGCTCGCCGCACGGATCGCCCGCCTGCCCGACATCTCCACAGTCACCCGCGCGCAGCCTGCGGGGCCCCACAACGCGCTCATCGCCGTCGCGCCCGTCCGCGACCCGCTGAGCTCCCAGACCCAGCAGCTGGTTCGCAATGTCCGCGCCATCAAAGCGCCGGTCTACGTCGGCGTCGCGGGCGAGACCGCTTCATTCGTGGACCTCGAGCACAGCCTGGCAGTGCACCTCCCGGTGGTACTCGCGATCGTGATCGGAGCGACGCTGCTGGTCCTGTTCCTGTTCACCGGCTCGGTCCTGTTGCCCATCAAGGCGGTGCTCATGAACTTCCTCACCGTGAGCGCCATGTTCGGGATCCTCGTGTTCATCTTCCAGGACGGGCACTGGCAAGGCCTGCTCTCGTTCCACAGCGAGGGCGCGCTCGACGCCACCCAGCCCATCTTCCTGTTCGCGGTCGCCTTCGGGCTGGCGACTGACTATGGGGTGTTCCTGCTCTCACGGATCAAGGAAGCCCGCGAGGCCGGCGCCTCCAACGCAGAAGCGGTCGCGGTCGGGCTGGAACGCACCGGCCGGATCGTGACCGCCGCGGCGCTGCTGTTCGCGGTTGCGATCGGCGCGTTCGCGACCTCGCAGATCGTCTTCATCAAGGAGCTAGGCGTCGGCGCGGCGCTCGCCGTGCTGATCGACGCGTCGATCATCCGGGCATTGCTCGTCCCGTCACTGATGCGACTGCTCGGCTCCGCCAACTGGTGGGCGCCGGGACCGCTGCGGCGCCTGCATGCTCGCATCGCGCGGGGAGAGAGCAGAGCGATGCCAAGCCCCGCGCCCACGCCCTCACGCGCCTGACCACCCGACCAGATAAGAGACCAAACACCATGACAACCACCGTGGACCCCCAACTCAAGTCAGACCAGGAGAGCGAACCGCGGAGTGACACCGCGGACGTGATCGCACCGCCGCCACTGATCTACCTGGGCGCGCTCGGAACCGGCATCGCTTTCGACACCGTGATTGGGACAGGCTCGCTGCCGTCCACCGTCGCCGTACCCGTCGGAGCCACGTCAATCATCGCGGGTGTCGGACTGCTGGGGTCGTTCGTGCAGGCCTTCCGACGCGCCCGGACACCGATTGACCCGTACGCGCCGTCTGAGGCGGTAGTTACCGACGGTCCGTACCGGCGGACCCGCAACCCCGCCTACCTCGGGATGGCGCTCACCTATGCCGGGATCGCGATTGTCTCGAACGCGCCGTGGGCGCTCGTCCCGCTGCCGGTGGCGATGGCAATCATCGACCGCGGCGTGATTGCGCGCGAGGAACGCTACTTGGAGCGCAAGTTCGGCAGGCGCTACGTCGACTACAAACGCCGTGTCCGGCGCTGGATCTGAACCAGCCCGGCTTGGCGTCCGTGACACTGAGCGGATGCGGAAGCAGGCCCGGTGAGCGATGAGCAGCGAAACGTGGTGTTCCTTCCGGGCGCCGCAGGGGCTTCCGAGTTCTGGTTACCGGTTGCCACCCGCCTGCCCGACGGCTGGCGAAAGACGCTCCTCGGCTGGCCAGGCGCTGGAAATCAACCCCACGATCCCACGATTTCTGGCTTCGAGGATCTCGCCGATCGCCTGAGCTGCCGCCTTCAAGGTCCAACGGACCTGATCGCACAGTCGATGGGCGGGGTCATCGCGCTCAGCCTGGCCCTTCGGGACCCCGAGCGGGTCCGCCGGCTCGTTCTGGTGGCAACATCCGGCGGGATCGAGGTTGCGCAGCTTGCCGGCCGAGACTGGCGCAAGGACTACATGGCGGAATATCCGCAGGCGGCGCCGTGGATCGGCGAGCAGCGCGTCGACTACACCGACTCCCTGCCCATGGTCCGAACGGCGACGCTTCTCATATGGGGAGACGCGGATCCGATCAGCCCGGTCGAGGTCGGACAGCACCTGGCTCAACTACTGCCCATCAGTGAACTGCACGTGCTGCCGGGCGGAACCCACAGTCTGGCTCACGATCGACCCGATGAGGTGGCTGCTCTGATCAGAGATCACCTCAGATGACTGTCAGCGCACAACCCCTGAGCCGATATTGGTCGCGGTCAGCAGCGCGTCGATCGCCGCGGTGATCCGCTTGGTCACGGCCGACGGAGTGGCGGCGTCGAGCTTGCCGTCCAGGTGCAGGAAGGCGAGCCCGTGGACCAGTGCCCAGACCGCGGTGGCGAGCGCCTCGGCGTCAGCTTGGGGGAAGGATCGCTCAACGATCGCGCGTACGTATTGAGACACCGCCGCCGCGGCGGCGACTCGTTCGTCGTCGTGGCGGTCGCACGGCTCCCCGAACATGATCCGGAACAGGGCCGGTCGCTCGAGCGCGAACTGCACGTAGGCGATCGCCACGCTGGCGAGCTGCTCGGGGGTGGACGGCGACGGGTGGGCTGCCGCCAGGCGCTCGGCCAGCTCCCGATAGCCCACCGCCGCGACCGCTGAGACGAGCGCTTCGCGGTCGGCGTAATGGCGGTAGGGGGCGGCCGCAGACACGCCGGCGCGTCGGGCGACCGCACGCAGCGAGAGCTCGGTCTCGCCGCTCTCCTCGAGCAGGTCCATCGCTGCGCGGACCAGGGCCGCGCGCAGATCTCCGTGGTGGTAGGTGGCCTTGGATGACATCGATCACATGGATGTTGACAGCGCTCACTTCATCACGGTAATGTGAGCACCGTAAACATTCTATCCAGTTTGAGGCGGGTGCTTTTCGATGTCGACCGAGCTGTTCTCTGAGTTGGTGCTGCGATCCGGCAGCACGCTGCGAAACCGGATCGCCAAGGCAGCGATGGAGGAGGGAATGGCCGGCGACTCGCAACTCCCCGACGATCGGCTGATCTCGCTGTACCGCCGCTGGGGAGCCGGTGGCGCGGGCGTTCTGATCACCGGGAACGTGATGGTGCACGCCGAGGCGCTGACCGGCCCGGGTGGGGTCGTACTCGACGATCGCGCACCGCTGGATCCCTTCGCTGGCTGGGCCAAGGCGGCCAAAGCCGGCGGCGCCGCGGCGTGGATGCAGATCAGCCATCCCGGCCGCCAGGTGCCGGCGGCGATGCCAGGGGTGGTCTGGGGGCCCTCCGCCGTCGCGGTGGAGCTCGGGCGCCACAGCAAGCGGTTCGGCCGACCGGTGGCAATGACCGAATCCCAGATCAGAGCGACCGTTGAGCGCTTCGCAACGAGCGCCGGCCTGGCCGAGCGCGCTGGATTCGACGGCATCGAGGTGCACGCCGCGCACGGCTACCTGCTGTCGCAATTCCTCTCGCCGCTGGTGAACAGGCGCAGCGATGAGTGGGGCGGCGCGTTGGAGAACCGGGCACGGCTGCTGACCGAGGTCGTCAGCGCGATCCGGGGGGTCGTGTCGCCGTCGTTCGCGGTGGCGGTCAAGCTGAACTCGGCGGACTTTCAACGCGGCGGATTTGATGGAGATGACGCGGCCAGGGTGATCGCGATGCTCGAGCCGCTCGGGGTCGACCTGGTCGAGCTCTCCGGAGGCAGCTACGAGAGCCCGGCAATGGCCGGCCGCCCAGCCGAAACGCGCACCTCGGCACGCGAGGCGTACTTCCTGGAACTCGCGGCCGAGCTGGCCAGCGCCAGCCCGCTGCCGCTGATGCTGACCGGCGGAATCACCCGCCGCGAAACCGCCGAGCAGGTTCTCTCAAGCGGCATCGACCTGGTCGGCATGGGTACCGCGATCGCGGTCACCCCCGATCTCCCGGATCGCTGGCGCAGCGGGCACGAGTCGACCGAGCGGCTGAAGCCGGTCACCTGGTCAGACAAGACGCTCGCGTCGGCCGCCAGCATGGCGCTCGTCCGCCACCAGATGCGCCGCATCACGCGGGGCAAGCATCCCACCGGCAAGACCCACCCGGTGCACGCGTTGGTGTGCGACCAGCGCACGCAACGGCGGGCGGGACGCCGCTACCGCGCCTGGCTTGAGGCGCGGGCATGACACCCGCCGGACCCGACAGGATCGCTGAGATGATCGCCGCCTCACCGAACGGAGGATGACCCACATGAAGGCAGCAGTGATCTACGACAACGGCGACCCCGCCGTGCTTCGTTACGAGGACGTGCCCGAGCCGGAATGCCCGGAGGGCTTCGTGGTGGTCGATGCCGAGGCGATCAGCATCGAGGGCGGTGACCTGCTGGCCCGTGCATCGGGGCAGCTGCCCCAGGTGCCACATGTGGTCGGTTATCTGAGCTCCGGGACGGTCAGCGAGGTCGGCGCCGGCGTCGCGGGACGCGCGGTCGGCGACCGGGTCGTTGCCCTCAACGCAGCCGGATCGCACGCCGCCCGGCGAGCGGTCCCCGCGGCCATGACCTGGCCGATACCAGCCGGTCTGGACGGCGCCCGCGCAGCGTGCGTGCCGGTCGCGTTCGGAACCGCATACGAATGTCTCTTCACCGCCGGCAGCCTCACGGAGGGCCAGACCGTCCTGATCCACGCCGGAGCCGGCGGCCTCGGAATGGCCGCGATCCAGCTCGCCAAGCACGCGGGCGCGACGGTGATCGCAACCGCCTCCAGCGACGAGAAGCTTGAACGGCTCAAACCGCTCGGGCTCGACCACGGGATCAATTACGCCACCGACAGCTTCGTCGAACGGGCCAACCAGCTGACCGACTCGCGCGGTGTGGACATCGTCATCGATTCGATCGGCGGCCAAAACCTCGTCGACAGCGTCGACGTCCTCGCCTACCGAGCGACGCTGGTCAGCGTCGGCGTGGCCGGGCGCGCGGGCTCGGCGATCGAAGCTCGTTCGCTCTGGACGCGCAACAACACGCTGCGCGGGGTCTTTCTCGGCGGCGCGATCCTCCCCGAGTACGACCGCATTCACCCGATGATCGGCGACCTGCTCCAGCGCGTGGCCAGCGGCGAGCTCCAGGTCGAGATCGATCGGTCCTTTCCGCTCGCCGATGCCGCCGCAGCGCATGAATACGTCGAGAGCCGGAAGGCGTTCGGCCGGGTCATCATCACGCCCTGAGGCGATCCGTGTCCGAGTCCGAGCCCCGAGCTCTTCAGCAGGCACCCTGGTGGGTGCCGGCTGGCGCGCAGGCGAGCTTCGCCGCCCTGGCCTCGTCGATGGCGGGACGGATCGGGATGGCACTGGCGCCACTGGGGCACGATCCGATCCAGACCTTCGGCTCGCTTCAGATCGGTCACGCTTGGTCCACGATGAAGGTTCCGGTGCTGGTGACCGTGCTCAGAGACCTGGAATCCGAGGGACAGGAGCTGGATCCGGCCCGCCGCCAAGACGCCGCCGCGGCAATTCAGCGATCCGACAACGCCACTGCCGCGGCGCTATTTGCCAGCCTTGAGGAGATCCACGGCGGTCCCAGCGGGGCGAGCATGGCGCTACAGCAGGTGCTGCGCCTGGGCGGAGATGAGGACGTCGTGGTCAACACAGCGCCGAACCCGGACGGATTCACCACGTGGGGACAGACTGAATGGTCGGCTGCTGGTCAGGTTGCCTTTTACAGCTCCCTCGCTCGCGGTCGCTTACTCTCGCCGGCGAACACCAGCTACGTGATGTCGCTGATGAGCAACGTGGTCACCGACCAACGCTGGGGCGCCGGCGCCGTCGATTTCCCGGGACCCGTCGCATTCAAAGGCGGATGGGGACCGGAGCCGGCACCTGAGGGCGGCTATCTGGTTCGCCAGAGCGCCATCGTGGGCTCAGGCATCCACGGGTACGTGTTCAGCATGCTTGCCCAACCCGGGGACGGTTCGTTTCCGACCGGCACGACATTCCTGAGCCAGATCGCGCACTGGGTGGCCAGGACATTCACGGCCTCGGGGCTGACTGAGTAATGCCGGCTAAGGGGGCGCCACCGCCCCCATCCGGTGCCTCGGTGCTTACCCAGGCGGCGAAAGTCTTGCTCAGTCGGGGTACTCGTCCTTGCGCCAGTCACGAGGCTCGTTGGACCCAGCCTTCGGCGTACGGTCGAGCAGGAACGAGTGGTAGGGCGCGACGAACGGGTCGGGTGCCGTCACCGTGTAGGTGTGGTACACGGTTCCGTTCGAGCGGGCGAAAGCGATGTAGCCCGGGGCCTCGCGCAGGCCGTCCTCGAGCTTGGCTCCGACTTGTCGCCCCCAGGCCTCGAGCCACTCTGGAGGGTTGGCGACCATCGTCTGCACCTCGGGGATCGACTTCGCTTGCTCAGGCGTGAGGGCGAGGCCGAAATCGAACGGAAACTCGGTCGCATACGTCGAGACGTAGGGGAACTGCCAACCCATCCGCTCCTTGTAGGCGGTGAGCCGATCGATGGGTGCGCGGGAGAAGCAGATCACGGTGACGTCCCGGTGGCTCATATGCACGCGGGTGGCGTCGAGCTCGTCCGCCAGACCTGAACAGCCGGGGCAGGCGCCGACCTCGTAATCGGGCCCGAACATGATGTTGTAGGCCAGCAGCTGCGAGCGTCCGTCGAAGAGCTCGCCCAGTGTCTTCTTCCCATCCTGGGTATCGAACTGGTACTCCTCTGATACCGGAACCCAGGGAAGCTGACGCCGCTGGTCGGTCATCTTCTGGCCGAGCTCGGCGTACTCGGCCTCGAGCTTCGCGAGCTCACCGCGAGCGGCTTGCCACTCCTCGCGGGTTCCAATCTTCTCAGCGGACATTGGTTACCTCCTATGGCGTTCGTCGATGGGCTGGGGCGCGAATAGTCACGGTCGTCTGTCCATAAGACCGGAGCGCCTCACCGAACTCATCGTCGGGACGACCGACCTGCCGAAATTGTCCGCTCTCGCCTCTCAGGAACCGGTCGCGGAGGGGTGCTCGAAGGGGAGGTTCTGGACGCGAACTCGTTCGGGCTCGATGAGCGAGACGATCGCCGAGCGCACGGGAAAGTCAGTGCCAACGTACCGGTTGCTCATGCGATCCATGATGGCGATGGCCTCGTCACCGCCGAGCTCCTCCACCACACGGCCGCGGATCACCACCGCGCGGTAGGGGTTGTCCTCGTCGCAGACGGACACGCCAACTCGGCCGTCGCGTCGTAGGTTGGACACCTTGAGGTTCTCGTGGGCGGAGAAGATCGCCAGACGGTCACCCTCGACCGCGATCCACACCGGAGAGACATGCGGCGAGCCGTCGGACATCAGAGTCGCGACGTGAGCCATGTTCCGGGCCCCGAGGAGCTCCCGCACGTCATCAGACAGCTCCACCATCAGCCGCAGCGTAGAGGATGTAGGACGCTGCGTGGGTTCGGTCCGGGCCGACGATGGCGACCTGCCAACATCTGTGGTTATGAGCGGACACGACAGCTTCGAGGACCGGGTACGCGAGATCGCCGATCAGATCAGTCGGTCGATGCAGCGCATGGCAGACGTCGACCTAGAACAACTCGCCGAGGCCTACGGCGTCGACCTGGAGCGCGCTCGCGCCGCGGCCAACGCCGCCGGCCAGTGGTTGAGCGATCTGTCAAATGGCGAGCCGCCCCCCGGCCAAGGCCAGGCCCACCCCCCGGCTCACGACCCCGCAGCGGACTGGCCCAGCGCGAAGTCAGCACGGGAAATGGCGCAGGCCGCCGAGCCCCGCCGTCGCTCTGCCAGCCCCGGGCCTCATCCCCTGGACCTTGCCACCGGTGGGCAAGGTCTGGCCCTAAGCGCGCTGGACTCCCGGCGCTGGACGGTCCGTCCCGGCAGCAACCAGCTGGTCGGCACCGGCGAGGGGCCGCCTCCTCCAGAAGCGGCTGATGCGCCCGATCTGGTCGGGGACCTGCGCGCCCGGGACTGGATCACCGCCGACGGAGCCCTAACGCTGGTCGGTCGCCACGCGCTGGCGCGATGGTGCCGAACCGCAGACGATCCGGCGACCACGACCGCAACTGCCACGCCGGCTTCGGACGCACCGCGCCCGTCGCCCAGCGATGGTGACAGCTAGGCGATAGGAACCGCAGCCGCTGCGTCGGGGAAAGCTGACCTGAAAGCGAGCTTGTTGGCCGGCTTGGGCTTGCCGATGAAATAGCCTTGGGCGAGGTCGCAGCCGATGTCAGCCAGCAGGTCGAGGGTGTTCTGGTCCTCGATACCTTCAGCCACGACCCGTAACCCAAGTGAGTGGCCGAGTTCGATCGTTGCCCGGACGAGCTCGAGGTCGCGTTCCTCAACGTCGGCGGCGAGGGCGGTAATGAACGTGCGATCGAGCTTCAGCTCACCGACCGCGAGGCTGCTCAAATGGCGCAGCGACGTGAATCCTGCCCCGAAATCGTCGATCGACACCACGAGGCCAAGGTCCCGGAGCTCCTGAATGACCAGTTTGGATCGGTCAAATTCGGTGATGATCGTCGTCTCGGTGATCTCAAGGACCAAAGCGTCAGCGGGAAGCTGGTGGGACTGGAGGAGGTGCCGTATCACGCCAGCAAATCCGTCCTCGAGCAGGTTTCCGGCCGACACGTTCACCGAGACGGTCATGGGTTGCCCGGCGGCGCGCCAACCGGCGCATTGCTGGAGTGCTTCGGAGAGCACCCATCGGGTCAGGTTGAGCATGAGGCCGGCTTCCTCGGCCAGGGGAAGGAACTTCAACGGCGGGATGAGCCCGAATGTTGGGTGCGCCCAGCGAACGAGAGCCTCGACCGTCGAGATCTCCCCGCTGCGCAGATCGAGCTGGGGCTGGTAATGCAGGACGAGCTGGCCGCCCCCTATTGCCGCGCGTAGCTCCTCCGCCAGGCGCATGCGATTCTCGCCCTCGAACTCCGGCTCATAAAGCGCAAATGGCGTGGCGCCCAACTTGGCGCGATACATGGCCACGTCGGCGCGGGCCACGAGCCCTGCGGCGTTGGTCGCATCGACCGGGGCCAGCGCGATGCCGATGCTCGCGCCGATGCGGACGCTCACAGCGTCAAGCGCAAACGGCTCCTCGAGGCTGGCCGCGAGCTGGTGCGCCGTGCTCGTGGCGCGATCGGCGTCGGCACCGAACAACAGGACAGCAAACTCATCGCCGCCAATCCGCACGAATACATCGGAGGCCTGCAGCGAACCGGCGAGTCTGACGCCCAGCTGATTCAGAAGTTCATCGCCGGCGGGATGTCCGAACGAGTCGTTGACCTCCTTGAAATGGTCGAGGTCGATGAACAGGAAGGCGAGACGCTGTTCCGGCAGCTGCCCATCAGCCGTGTCGCCGAAGTAGGCGTCGAGTACGTCGAACAGCTGACGCCGGTTGCCGAGTCCGGTCAAGTGATCGGTGACCGACAGCCGTTGGCGCTCAAGCGTCAGCGTCCGCAGGCCCCGGACGGACAGGGCAAGGCGAATGCCAACCAGCACCAGGGTTGCGGTGGCCAGTCCGATGGCCACCCGGCTCGTGTGCTCCAGCGTGCCCACGAACAAGATCACCAGCCCGGACGCCGCGGCGAGGCCCGGAAGGAGGAATCCGGTTGCCTTCTGGGGCGCAAGTGGATCGGCGGCACCACGGCGCAGCCACACAGCCATCGACATCAGGAGGATCGCGGTCGGCCACGCGATTGCTGTCGCAACCGTGCCCACGTGGGAGGCTCCGATCGACGACGAGAACAAGTTGAAGGTATCGCCGACCACGTTCATGCCGAGGCCGGCTGCCAACAGGAACCATGGCGCCTTTCGCCTGCCGGAGAGCAGCGCCGTGCCTCCGACGACGAGCAAGAGCAACAGCAGATCGCCGACTGGATAGGCCAGGTTGGCCGCGGTCGCCAGCGTGTTCCCGCCCGTCGAGCGCACGATGCTGTGAAACGCGAACGCGGCGCACACCGCCGCAGCGCCCATACCGGCCACTCCGCCGTCGAGCCAGTTCGGGGCGGTCAGCCGTCTCACTTCCCCGCGCATGAACAGCACCGTCGCGACATAGGCAAGCGGGAAGAAGGCCAGGTAAAAAACATCGGCAACCGAGGGCGAGGGAGGCGTTGCGCCACCCAGAGACTCGATCGTCAAGGCAACGTCGCCGAGCGACCACGCGAGCAGACTGGCCCCAAGGACAAGCGCGGCCGGCCGCCCCGACCGCCGAACGAAGCCCCGCGCCAGGCAAAGGCCGCTGGCCACGATCTCCAATGTGTCCACCAGCCAGCCGTCGATCAGCGACGAACGGTCGTGGTGATTCCGGAAGATTTCCAGGGCGAGGTAGCCAACGAGCAGTGCGCCCATCAAGCCATAGGCGAGCCACAGCGCCCGCCCGCTCTGATCGGCTGACTGTGGCTCGGAAGCCCCGGGCGCCTGCGCAGCTCGTGTCGACATGCTTGTTCTATGTCGGCAATCGCGCCCGGTAGCTGAAGTAAGACCAGCAGGCACGACTCGAACCTTGTTCCGCGCGCGTAACTGGTTGTCTCGCGCGCGGAACGAAGGCGAACTGGCTAATTGGCGCCGACGACCTTGAAGTCCTGGTTGACGAACACGTGGTGCGGCCAGTTGACGCCGATGTTGTGGACCTCGTACTCGCCGTTGCTCAGCATCACAACACGGTCGACGACGCCTCCTGGGTAGGCGGTCAGCGCGGCCTCGGTGGCCTTAGTCGCCGCCGTTCCGCTGACGATCGTCCCCGACCCCTGCTTGTAGTTCGCCGGCACCTGACCCACCTGCTTGGAGGTGGACGCTGCGCCGCGTTGGAATGGCACTACCCCTGCTGCTAAGGAGGCCGCAGATCCGCCACTTCCAGCCGGTTGCACGATGACCTGGCTGGCCGTGATCGTCGTTCCGTTGGTCGTCCCAAGTACAAGGACGTTTTCACCCTTCGTAATGGCACTCGCCGAGGTCGAGCTGCTTCCCTTCTGGTAGGTCGTAGATGACGCCTCGTTGACCGTCACCTTCTGACCCCCCGCGGTGGATAACGTGAAGCTGGAAGCGGACACGCTGGCGACGGTGCCGGATGATCCTCCGGCGGCCGGTCCAGACCGAGCGTTGGATCCCCCGCCGGTGAATGCGGGTCGCCCTGATGTCGCCGAGCCTGACGTCGCCGAGACCGACGCGGCTGTTGTCGTCGTGGGTGAGCCGTTGCTGGCCGTTGCGCTGACGATGCCGTAGGCACCGCCCCCGAGCGCGATCGTGCTGGCGCCGATAGCGACGGACCTGATGAGTTTGCGGGAGAACATGGACTGATCCCTTCCTGCTGAACCGTGGGTGAACTGGTTGGTCCCACGATGCGCGGACGAGCTAAGAACTCCGCGAGATCGACGGCACAGGTTCCTCAGAGATGGCCAACGTCACGATCGAGACGAGCGACTGCAGACGCTGCCGATGCTCCGGGGACAGGGCTTGAGCCCTGTCAACGGCCCTCAGACGTCTAGAGGTTGCCGGTCGTTGAACCGAACACGCTTGAGATACCGCCGCCCAAGGTGATCGCGGCAATGACCACGACCATCGCGATCACTGCGATCAGGAGACCGTACTCGGCCATCGTCTGCCCAGCCTGATCGTCAGACATTCCGATTAGGTAGCTCCGTAGGAGCGTGAGCAGGGCCGTCATCCGTTGTCTATCGGCGTACGAGCCGCTGAGCTTGAGCCCGGGTGAAAGCAGCGGCGACGCTATCGGGCGACGACGGCGAAGAAGTCGCGGAAATAAGGACTGAGGAACTGGCCTGGGATCCCCGTCTGTCCGGGCACGAGCGGAATCGGCACCGGCGCACCGCGGCGCCGGGGATGCTCATAGACATAGCCAGCCACCCATGCGGGATTGATGTCGAGCTCCATCGCCCGGATGACGGCCTTGTGGACCAGCGCCTCGGCCAGGGCGCGTACGGAGAGATTGTGCCCCGCCGCCCAGACCAGATCGCCACGCGCGGTGATCCCGAGGGCCGAGCGCGCGACGATCGGCTGTTCGTGCAGGGGATCGCCCCAGCAGCGCTTGATGCAGGTGTCGACGCTCGCCGGTATCCGCCCGCGGTCTATCAGTAGGGCGAGGTTCTGCCTGACGGCCGCCACCGGCAGACCCGAGCGAGGGACGGTACGCCGCCACCGACCGATGTCGGCAAACCCGTCGCGGTAGACGACCACTGACGCCGCCCCACGGCGCAGCGGCCAACCGACGCGACCACCCTGCTCAAATCCGCCCGCGCCGTAGCTCTCCTGAAAGGCGCTGTTGAACGCCGTCACCACGGTCCGGCTCTCCGCCCCGCGGATCGCGTCTCCGTACCGCCATCCCGCTCCACCGGGTTGTGAGCCGCCGGCATGCAGGGCCAGGGTGACCAAAGCCTGGTCGAAGCGAAGCAGCGTGATCGTGAATCCAGCTTCGTGAAATGCCGGGACCCGGGAGATCCACACCGCCGTCTGGCCGCGCACCGCGACCGCCGGCTGCCAGTCGAACACACCCTGACGCCGCGCGGCCGGCAGAATCGTTATGAGACGCGCTGGCACAGAACTGGGCCGACCCACCGAGGTGGGCACGGGGATGGACGGCTTGACCGGACTCGCTGGTGGCGGGCCTGGCTTCGTTCTGGAGACAGGACGATGCGACGAGCCACACGCAGCACAGACCAGGACCACGCCTGTCACGCGGGCGATACGACCGACGCAGCTCGAGAGTCTCGACCAGGCTGCCACCGGCCCTAGTCTCACAGCCCGTCACGGGCCAGCTCGACCTCATGTCAAGATCACCGTGTGGCCGACTATCGACACGACCTGCAGTTCGGAGTCTTCGTCACGCCGGCCGCTGAGGAGGCGCCGGCAGTGCTCGAGCTGGCCCGCCTCGCCGACGTCCTCGGACTGGACCTCGTCACCTTTCAGGACCACCCGTACCAGGCCAAGTTCCTGGATACGTGGACGCTCCTGGCGGTCGTGGCCGCCCAGACGACCACCGTGCGTGTGGCACCGAACGTCGCCAACCTTCCGCTGCGGCCGCCGGTCGTGCTGGCCCGCAGTGTGGCCACCCTGGACATTCTCAGCGGCGGGCGGGTCGAGCTCGGCCTCGGCGCGGGCGCGTTCTGGGACGCGATCGCCGCCAACGGGGGCGGGAAGCGGACGCCGGGGCAGGCCGTCGACGCGCTGTCGGAGGCCATCGACATCATCCGCGCCATCTGGGCGGCGGGGGGCGGCTCGGTCCGCCACCACGGCAAGCACTACGACATCTCCGGCGCGCACCCCGGGCCGGCGCCCGTGCACGACGTCGAGATCTGGCTCGGCGCCTACAAGCCGCGGATGCTCGCGCTGACCGGCGCAAAGGCCGACGGTTGGCTGCCCACCATGGGTTATGTCGAACTCGACGAGCTCCCGGCGAAGAACGCGGCCATCGATCGCGCGGCGACGGAGGCGGGACGGCGCCCGGACGAGATCCGGCGGTTGCTGAACGTCAACGGGCCGTTCGGCGCCGCCCGCGACTGGGCCGAGCAGCTGGCCGAGCTGACGCTGAGGACCGGGATGAGCACCTACGTCCTGTCGGTCTCCTCCGACGACGAGCTGCGGCGCTTCGCGGAGGACGTCGCGCCCGCGGTGCGCGAGCTGGTCGCGACAGGACGGGGGGCCGTCGAGGCGAAGGGACCAGTTGTTGCCTCGGAGGCACCGGCGCCGTCGTTCGTGAGCCCGACCGGGCCGCTCACAGCGGTGCCGACCCGGGATGACGGCCGGCGCCTGAGCACCGAGCAGCCGTGGGATGAGTCGACCCGCCCGACCGCTGAACGGTTCGACGCCGACCGCGAGTACACAGCCCAGGAACAGGCAGCCGGCCAGCACCTGATCGATGTCCACGACTACCTTCGCGCCGAGCTGGACCAGCTGCGCCAGCTGGTCGGGCAGGTCGGCGCGGGTAACAGCAGCCCCGACGCGGTCCGGTCGTATATCAACCGCATGACCATCCGCCAGAACAACTGGACGCTGGGGACGTTCTGTGAGACCTACTGCCGCACGGTGACCAGCCACCACATGTTGGAGGACCGCTCTGTCTTCCCCCACCTGCGCCGCAGCGAGGCCGACCTCGCACCGGTCATCGATCGCCTCGAGCAGGAGCACGAGCAGATCCATGACCTCCTGGAACGCGTCGATCAGGCCCTCGTCGCCCTTGTGGCGGCCCGGAACGACGGCATCGACGGTGTCAACCAGGCTATGGACGTCCTCACCGACGCCTTGTTGTCGCACTTCTCCTATGAAGAACGCGAACTCGTCGCCCCACTTGCGCGGCACGGGTTCTACTAGTGGGCTAACGGCCTATTGGTCCGGTTTCGGGAGGGACCCCTCAAGCGACTCTCCTCCCGTGACGATCCTAGGTCTGCGCCGACCGTCGGGGTCTATCTTCCGTTCCCGTGCAGCCTGACGAGCCGGCGGTTACGGGCAACTGCATGGGAGCGAGGGGGTCGCCGTGTCCAGCGGTTCGTCCACACCCGAGACTCATCACGATACGCGCCACACCGACGCCCCGGATCCTATTGCGGCCGGGGCGGCGAAAGGGGTCGCGACGCTGCGGCGTCACGCCGAAGAGCGGCGCGCCGAAAAGCTTATGGATATGCGCGCCCAGACGGCGAATGGGTCACTTGTCATCCGTCAGATGACCGCGGCGGAGCTTGAGATCGCCTCCCAAACCGCCCAGCAGACCCGGGCTCGGAACGTGGCCCGGACGCGGGCCAGATGGTGATACCCCCGTCCTAGCGGAGCCGCTGGATCGCGGTGCGCGTCCTCGGACACGCTAGGCGTTTGACCGGGAGCCGGCGACCAGTTCGGCGAACGCGCGTGCGGCAGCACGGATCGGCCGGCTGCTGGGCACGGCCATGACCACCCGCCAGGAAAGTGGCGCGTCAAGTCGGCGCATCCGCAGCCGCTGATCGCCAGGCAGCAGAGATCGGGGTAGCAGGGCGATTCCCAGGTCGGCCTCGAGGAGTTGCAGGAGGGTGTTCACATCGGCGATTTCGATGCTCACGCGCCGGTTGACGCCGGCGGCAGCGAAGGCCTCATCGACGGCGGTACGGATCCCCCAGCCAGCCGGGAAGTCGACAAAGCTGGCCTCGGACAGAGCGCTTAACGTGACCGCTGCGCGCCCCGCCGGGAGCAGCCGTGCACTACCGACCAGGTACAGGTCCTCAACCGCCAGCTGCGTCGTCGAAACACCCACCGGTTCCTCGCTCAGGGAGACGAACGCGAGGTCGGTGTCTCCGCGTTTCAGCTCCTCCACCAGCGCCACTGAGCCGCCGGCCGAGGGCCGCATCTGTATCTCGACGTCCGGGTGCCGACCGTGAAATTCTCCCAGCAGAGCGGGGACGTCGAGGAAGCCGAACGACTGCATGATCCCGATCCGCAGCGTCCCGCGGACAGCGCCTTTCAGGGCCGCAGCCACGTCAAGCGTCTGCTCGACCGAGGCGAGCGTTTGTCTCGCGGGCGGCAGCAGCGCCTCCCCGGCATCAGTGAGCGCTACTCGGTGGGTCGTGCGGTCGAACAGCCGAACGCCGAGTTCGCTCTCCAGGGACTGAATCGAGACCGATAACGCGGACTGGACATAGTTGAGGCGCCCTGCCGCCCGGGTGAAGCTGCGCTCCTCGGCTACCGCGACGAAGTGCTCCAGCTGCCGGACCTCCATGGCTGGAGCATAGTCATGCCTCCGGCGAATAACTGTTCTGCTTGGTATTCGTTGGACATGATCACCAATCGCAGCGATCCTGATTGGCATGAACAAGACATCGGAGTGGCGGCCAGGACTGTCCATCGGCGGGCGCCTCGGATCCAGCAAACATCACAGCATTGGTTTCTGGGTAGCGGCCGTCGCGTTCCTGCTCAACATGGGGTTCTCGGCCGTGCCGACCCCGCTCTACGTGCTCTACCAGCACCGGGACGGCCTCTCGAATCTGACCGTCACCGTGGTTTACGCCGTGTACGCGGTCGGCGTGATTGCCAGCCTATTCCTCGGCGGCCACCTGTCCGACTCGGTCGGGCGCCGCCGCATCTTCGTCCCCGCCCTACTCGCCAACGCGGTCAGTGCGGTTGTGTTCATCGTGGATCCGAGCCTGGCCGGCCTGATCGTCGCCCGGATCATCTCGGGCATCTCGGTTGGCCTGACGACCGCCACTGCCACCAGCTATCTGGCCGAGCTGCACGCATCAGCCCGCCCGACAAGCTCCCAACGCCGAGCCCAGGCCGTGGCCACGGCCTCCAACCTCGGCGGGATCGGCTTCGGGCCGCTCGCCGCCGGCCTGCTGGCCCAATTCGCGCCGGCGCCGCTCGTGCTGCCATACGTGGTATTCGGGGCTGCGCTGATCGCGTTGGCCCTGGCGGTGGCGCTTTCGCCGGAGACCGTCCGCCTTCCCGAGCCACGCCCGGGCTACCGCCCGCAGCGGATGGCGGTACCCGCCCAGGCCCGCTCACTCTTCTATGCGGCCACGCTGGCCGGCTTGGGCGCGTTCGCGGTCTTCGGAGTGTTCACCTCACTGGTCCCCAGCTTCCTCTCCGGGACCCTGCATCAGCACTCGCACGCGATTGCTGGGGCCGTGCCCTTTGCCGCCTTCGGCGCCGCCGCGGCGGCCCAGATCCTCGGCGCCGGTACACCTGCGGTCGTTCTGCTCAGGCGCAGCGTCCCGACCATCACCGTCGGCATGGGTCTGACCGCGGGAGCCATGTGGTCAGACAGTCTCGCCATGTTCATCGTCGGCGGGCTGATCACCGGGGCCGGTGCGGGAATGGTCATCAAGGGCGCGCTCGCCACGGTCGTCTCCACAGCCCCACGTGGCTCCCGGGCTGAAGTTCTGGCCGGGTTCTTTCTCGGTGCCTACGTCGGGCTTTCCGTCCCGCTCCTGGGGCTCGGAGTGGCCACTCAGTACATCCCGGCGCGCGATGCGATGCTCGCCTTCGCAGCCGTGGCAGTGGTCGCGATCGCGGCCTCCGTACGGGCGGTCGTTCACAGGACACCCGAACCGCCTCCGGATTTTCACGTCAATGAAGAGACAATCACCAGACCATCGGTCCTCGCCTCGCAATGAAAGGAGCCAAGATGGACACC
Source organism: uncultured Solirubrobacterales bacterium (assembly GCA_963845575.1). Classification (GTDB taxonomy): domain Bacteria; phylum Actinomycetota; class Thermoleophilia; order Solirubrobacterales; family Solirubrobacteraceae; genus Palsa-465. The sequence continues at coordinate 149,576 of CAWJSN010000013.1, forward strand.
ACCACACTCAAAACGTCACCGCTCGGCCAAACCGACCTCGAGATCACACGCGTCGGGTTCGGCGCGTGGGCGATCGGCGGCGGAGGCTGGGAATTCGGCTGGGGCCCCCAGGAGGATGAGCAATCGGTGGCCAGCGATCCACCGGGCGCTCGAGCAGGGCGTCAACTGGATCGATACCGCCGCCGCCTACGGATTCGGCCGCTCCGAGCAGATCGTCGGACGCGCGCTCGAAGGCCTGGCCGAGCGGCCATACGTGTTCACCAAGTGCTCGCTGCTGGAGGGGCCCGGGCGACGTGTCCTGCACAGCCTCAAGCGAGACTCGATCCTGCGCGAGGCCGAGGCCAGCCTGAAGCGGCTCGGGGTCGACGCGATCGATCTCTACCAGATCCACTGGCCGAATCCGGCGGCGGACATCGAGGAGGGCTGGACGGCGCTCGCCGAGCTGAAGGAGCAGGGCCTCGTCCGGCACATCGGCGTCTCGAACTTCGACGTCGAGCAGCTGCGGCGTATCCAGCAGATCGCTCCCGTCGAGACGCTTCAGCCGCAGTACTCGCTGGTCGAGCGCGAGGCCGAGCAAGGAGTCCTGCCGTTCGCCGAACAGGAGGGAATCGGCGTGATCGTGTACTCGCCGATGGGCTCAGGGATGCTGAGCGGGAGCATGACCCGCGAGCGGATCGACGGCCTGGCCGACGACGATTGGCGCAAGCATGATCAGCGCTTCACGCGAGCCCCAGCTGTCGCAGAACCTGGCGCTGGTCGAGCGGCTGCGCGCGGTCGCCGATCGGCACGACACCATTCCGGGAGCGGTGGCCATCGCCTGGACGCTCCGCAACCCGGCCGTCGACGGCGCGATCGTCGGCTTCCGCGCGCCGGACCAGGTCGACCCGATTCTCGTCGCGGCGAGCCTTGAGCTGTCCGAGCGACGACATCGATCAGATCGAAGGAGGGACGCGATGAGCACGATTGGATTCGTCGGGCCTCGGAGCGATGGGCAGCCGGATCGCCGCTCGCCTGCTGGCCGCCGGACAACCAGGTGTACGGGGACCAACCGCACCGTCAGCAAGGCGCAGCCGCTGATCGACAGCGGCATGGTCTGGCTCGGCACCCCGCGCGAGGTCGCTGCCGCGGCCGACGTCACGTTCAGCATGGTCACCGACGACGACGCCCTCCGGGCGGTCAACGAGGGGCCCGATGGCATCCTCGCCGGGCTTGCGCCGGGGAAGGTCTATGTCGACATGAGCACGGTCAGCCCGAAGGCCAGCCGCGAGATCAGCGCCGAGGCCGACCAGCGCGGAGCCCAGATGCTCGACGCGCCAGTATCCGGCAGCATCCCGCAGGCCGAGTCCGGAACGCTCGCGATCATGGTCGGCGGCGACGGGGAGGCGTTCGACGTCGTCGAGCCGCTGCTGCGCCGAGCTCGGCCAGACCGTCACCCACGTCGGCCGGAACGGCCAGGGCCTGCTCATGAAGCTCGCGATCAACATCAGCCTCGCGGTGCAGACGCTCGCCTTCAGCGAGGGGCTTGCTGCTGGCCGAGCGCGGCGGCGTCGACGCCCGAGGTCGCGGCCGAGGTGATGGTCTCGAGCTCGATCGGCTCGCCGATGCTCAAGGCTCGGATACCGCTGCTGCTGGACCTGCCCGAACACGCCTGGTTCGACGTCGAGCTGATGCACAAGGACATCCGACTCGCGCGGCAAGCCGGGGACGAGCTCCATGCACCTTTGCCCTCGACCGCGGCTGCCGACGAGATGCTCGCCAAGGCCACCGAGCTGGGCTACGGCCACCGCGACCTCGCCGCCCTCCACGAGGTCCTCGGGCGGATGTCGGCGATGTCGGTGTAAGCCACTCACCTTATTGGGCTCGCTGGTAGACCTGAACCTGTACGCCGTCGGGGCCGACCGGCCTGGACTCTGCGAGCTTCAGCTTCAGTCGGTCGATCCCATCGGGGAACAGCCGCTTGCCGCGCCCCAGCACGGTCGGGAAGACCATCAACCGAAGCTCGTCGACCAGGTCCGCCTCCAGTAGCGTGCCCACCAGGGTCGCGCTGCCGGCGACCAGGATGGTCCCGTCCGTCTGCTTCTTCAGCTGGACGAGTTGCTCAACGACGTTGTCGGAGATAACCGTCGTGTTCTCCCACTCCGGGTCCGTCAGCGTGGTGGAAACGACATATTTCTCGCCCCGGTTGATCTTGTCGGCGAATTCTCCTTCGCGCGAGGGCCACGCGCTGGCGAAGCCTTCGTAGGTCACCCGACCGAGAAGCTGCACGTCAGCCTCCATCAGCTCGTCGAGCTTGAACTTGTCGCCATCCTCGCCGCGGTCGTACTCGAAGCTCCAGCCACCGTGCTCGAAGTTCTCGGACCCGCCGGGATCCTCAACCACCCCGTCGACCGAGACAAACTCGGTTACCACCAGCCTGCCCATCGCACACCTCCTTACGTTTACGCTCCTAGGACGGCCGCCGGACCTGGAACTCATCGATCGTCGTGGTTCGTCTGGGTCGGCGCGCGTCGGCGGCCACGAAGAACTCGCTGAGGTTCTTCGCTGACCCCACCGAACGGGCGCCGTTTACGGCTGTCCTGAGCGCCGGCCAGCCGGGGGTCCCGGAGCTTCGACGCTAGGACCCGGGCACGCCGCTGGCCGGCGGAGTCGGTTGGCCGCCGGTGTAGGGGGTGATCGGGCTGCTGGCCGCCGGGTCGGTGGTCAGCGGGCCGCCCGATGAGCGACGATCTTCCCGCCCTTGATCTGCGCCATCGCCGCCCCTCCGTAGCCACCGTGCTGGGTCTTCGAGTAGCGGAACGGAACCAGGCCCGGGCCCTTCCAGCCCGCACCGGCGTTCTCGACCGCATTGACCAGCGCCTGCCGGGTGAGGTTTTTGCCCGCCGCCTGTAGCGCCTGCACGAGCGTGTACGCGTTGGCCATCCCGTACTCGACGTTGCCGTCGAACGGAGCGCTCGAGTCGTACTGCGCGTGGATCTTCTGGAACAGCTGGATCCACGGATTCGAGTGTCGCTCGGGGACGGCAGGTAGGCGTCGGTGATTGCGCCCTCGATCAGCGCGGTCCCCGAGGCCTTGCCCTTGGAGACCGTCTTGAGCAGCGCGCCGACGGTGGTCGGATCGATGCCCACGTTCGAGACGACCAGCTGCGGCTTGTAGCCGAGCGTGAACGACGTCAGCTGGGCGATCGCGGTGTAGATCGGGACGGTGAAGTCGACGAGCACCTTTGCCCCCGACGGCCTTGATCGCGGTGACCTGGGGGGCGAGCGTGGTGGTCCCGGACTGGTAGGGCTGCTTGGCCACGATGTCGGCGGCGGGGAGTTCGGCGCGGATCCCGGCCAGGCCCCCCTGCCCGAAGTCGTCGTCCTGATAGAGGACGCCGACCTTCTGGCCCGGGAAGTGCTGCTTGAGGTACTGACCGAGGATCTTGCCCTCGATCGTGTAGTTCGGCTGCCAGCCGAACGTCTCAGGCTGCGACGAGCCGTTGTCCCAGCACGGGCAGCCTGAGGCGACGAACAGGTCGGGCACCTTCGAGGCGTTCAGATAGCCGACCACCTTGGTGTGAGTCGGCGTGCCAAGGCCTTCGAAGATGCCGAACACCTTGTCCTGGAGGACGAGCTGATGAACGACGTTGACCGTGTTGGTGGGGTTGTAGGCGTCGTCCTTGATGATCAGGTGGATCTTGCGGCCGAACACGCCGCCGTGGGCGTTGACGTAGTCAAAGAAGGCCTGGGACGCGGGAGCGATCTCGCTGTAGCCGGGCGCGGCCGGCCCGGTCAGCGGCTGATGGGTACCGAAAGTGATGCTCGTCTTGGTGACCCCGGGAGCGCTGCTGCCCGCGGCTTGTCCCCGAGGAACCGCAACCGACGACGCCGGCGCCGAGCGCGATCGTGATGCCGAGCGACTCCGAGCCAACGCATGCGTGGATGTGACACCAGCCTCTCCTCCTGATCGCCGCACGAGCGGTGCACCCGCTGGGGCACGAGCACGCATTTCGATACGTTCTCCCTCGAACGTTTCAAACCCTACACTTTCGCGATGACCGGGGCAACAGGTTCGAAGAGGGGCGCAGTCGCTCGGTAACGACGGGTGTGGACAAGGCCAAGCGAGGTCGGCCCGCCACCGCTTCGCGAGCCGACGTGCTGCGTCTGGTCCGCGAGCAGTACCGGGAGGGCCAACGCGTCGACCTGACTGTCGTCGCCGCTCGGCTCGGCCTCGGCCGGGCGACGATCTACCGCTGGTTTGGCTCGCGCCAGGCGCTGATCGGCGAGGTCATCGCCGACGAGCTCGAGGCGCTGATCGCGCTCAAGCGCCGCAGCGTCAGGCGGCGCGGGAGCGCTCGGTCTGCTCGAGGTGTTCGACCGGATCAACCGCAGCCTCGCCCACTCCACCGCTCTACGACGATTCCTGGAGCAGGAGACGGGGGCGGCGCTGCGGCTGCTGACCTCGAGCTCGGGCGCCGTTCAGCAACGCGCGGTGGCCTCGCGTCGAGCGCCTGATCGCAGGCCGAGGCGGCGGCGGGCACCTACGATCCGCCCGCGGAACCGAGCACGCTGGCCTACGCGATCGTCCGGCTGGCGGAGGCGTTTCTCTACAACGACGCCGCGGTGGGGATCCGCGGCGATCATGAACGACTGAGAGAAGTGGAGGCGGCGCTGCTCGGGCTCTCTCAGGTCATGCGCGCCGGCTGAGCCATCGCCGGCGCAGCCAAGCTGACAGCAGCGCGGACCCCACCCTGGATACCGCTCGGCCAGACGAGCATCGCCGCGATCAGCACGACCCCGTAGATCGCGAGCGGCAGGTTGGCCGACACCCGGGTCGAGAGCGAGAAGGAGTGGGCCAGGTCGTTGCTCCAGTTCGGCAGCAGCACCAGCAGCGCCGCTCCCCAGATCGCTCCGACCAGCGACCCGAGGCCGCCGAGAACGATCCCGGTCAGCAGCGACAGCGACAGCTGGAGCGGGAACGCCCCCGGCTGGGCAAGCTGGAGCACGAGCGCGAGCAGCGCGCCGGCCAGTCCGGCGCAGCCGGCGCTGATAACGAAGGCCACCGTCTGCATCCGCCCGATCCGCAACCCGCATAGAGACGCCGCGATCTCGTCCTCACGGACCGCTCGCAGCGAACGGCCGGCGCCGCTGTGGATCAGGTTGTAGAGCACGAACAGCACCATCAGCGGCGCCGGCGCAGGCGACCCACGCCTCCCAGCGCTCGAGCGGGAAACTGGCGCCCAGGAACCCGGGCGGCGTCGGAGGATTGATCGTCAGTCCGTTCTCGCCCCCGAAGGTGCCCGGGAACCGATCCGCGATCGCCGGCAGCCCGACGGCGAAGGCGAGCGTGGCGCCCGCCAGGTAGGGCCCGCGCAGCCGGCTCGCGGCGGCGCCGACCGGCACGCCGACCGCCGCCGTCACCACCACGGCGGCCACGACCGCGGGCAGCTCCGCCCACCCTTCGTTGCCGACCAGCAGCGCGACCGTGTAGGCGCCGACGGCCATCAACGCGCCGTGACCGAGGGAGATCTGCCCTCCAAGGCCGGCGAGCACGGTGAGTCCGGCGAGGGCGGCGAAGTAGTACGCGCCGCTGGCCAGCTGGAGGTCGTTATAGGCGCTGATGTAGGTGCTGAGCACAGCGAGGACGATCGCGGCGGCGACGGCGAGCCCGAGGGAGCGCAAAACGGTGCGGCGATGCAGGGCCCCAACCAGCGCGGCTCACACTCGCCGTTCCTTGGTCGCGGAGAACAGGCCCTCGGGACGAAGCATGAGCACGACCACCAGGATCACCAGCGCAGCCAGGGGGACGAGCGAGGAGCCCTCGTAGCCCGACACGTAGGACAGGGCAACGCCGAGCAGAAGGCCGCCCACCACGGCGCCCGGAGGGCTGTCCAGGCCGCCGAGCACAGCGGCGACGAAGCCGCTGATCAGGATCGGGTCAAAGCTGTTGGGACCGAGGAAGACCGAAGGCGCGATCAGCACTCCAGCCAGCGCGCCGGCCACCGCCGCGAGGCGCCCAGCCCAGGGCGAACATGCGCCCGACCCGGACTCCCAGCAGACGCGCCACCTCCGGGCGGAAGGCGGCGGCTCGCATCTGCAGCCCCAGCAGGGGTGGCTCGGAACAGGAGGGCCAGAGCGAGCGCGAGACCCAGGACGACCAGCACGATGAAGGTGTCGTTGGGAGTGAACAGCAGCGTCGTCGCCGCCGACCTTGTAGCCCCGCAGGGAGAACGCCGCCGGGAACGACCGCGGCGTGTTGCCCCAGATCATCCCGGCCGACAGCGATCAGCAGCGTGTAGATCCCGAGCGCGACGATGACCGCGTTCAGCGGCGGCCCGCCTTCGACGGGCCGGATCAGCACTCGCTCGACCACGGCGCCCAGCACGAGGCCGGCGACCAGCGCGACCACGAACCCGAGCCAATAGGAACCGCGTGCTGTTGATCACCGCCGACGCGATGAACGTGGTGATCATCAGCATCGCGCCCTGGGCGAAGTTGACGATCCGGGTCGCTCTCCAGATCAGTACGAGCGCGAGCGCGACGGCGGCGTACACGGCCCCGTTCGAGATTCCGCTCAGCGTGAGGTCGATGAACTTGGTCACGACGGCTCAGAATCCGAGGTAGGCATGGCGAAGGCGTTCGTCGGCGGAGAGCTCCTCGGGTGCCTGGTCGGCGACCACGCGACCCAGGTTGAGCACGAGACCGCGGTTGGCGATCGAGAGCGCGCTGCGGGCGTTCTGCTCCACGAGCAGAACGCCGAGGCCGAGACTATCGGCCAGCCGGCGCACGAGGCCCATGATCTGAGCAACGAGCAGCGGCGCGAGGCCGAGCGAGGGCTCGTCGAGCAGCAGCGCCCGCGGACGGGGCACGAGCGCGCGGCCGATCGAGAGCATCTGCCGCTCCCCGCCCGACAGTCGAGAGGCCGGTTGCGTGCGCGCGCTCGCGCAGGCGCGGGAAGATGTCGTAGATCTCCTCGGGGCGGGCGGACTGCGCGCGCCGCCACACCGCGGCTAGCCGGAGGTTCTCCTCCACCGTCAGCTCCGCGATGACCCCGCCGCCCTCGGGCACATGAGCGATGCCGCGGCGGACGATCTCCTCGACCGGCAGGCGGGTGATGTCCTGCTGCTCGAATCTGACGCTACCCGCAGTTGGCCGCACAAGCCCGGAGATGGTGCGTAGCAGCGTGGTCTTGCCGGCGCCGTTGGCGCCGAGCACCGCGGTGATCGTCCCCTCGTTCACCTCCAGGGAGATGTCGTTGACTGCCCGGACAGCGCCGTAGTCGGTGGTCAGAGCTTCAACGCTGAGCATCCGGTCAGCCACCCGTCTCGGCGGTCGTCTCCTCGGCGACCGCATCGCGGCCCAGGTACGCCTCGAGCACCCGCTCGTCCTGGCGCACCTGGGAGGGCGCTCCAGCGGCGATCACCTTTCCGAAGTCGAGCACCGCGAGCCGGTCGCACACCGAGGTGACGAGATCCATGTGATGATCGACGAGCATCACGGCGAGCTCGCTGCGCAGCGAGTCCAACAGCTTGGCCAGGTCGGAGAGCTCCTCGGCGTCTAGCCCGCCGGCCGGCTCGTCGAGCAGCAGCAGATCAGGCTCGGCGGCGAGCGCCCGCGCCAGCGCCACGCGTTTCTGGACCGCGTACGGCAGCGCGGCGGGCAACCGCTCGGACATGTCCTCGCACCCGACCGTGTCCAGGGCGCGCACGGCCCGCTCCTGGAGCTGGCGCTCGTCGCGGTCTGACAGCGGCAGCCCGAACAGCGCACTGATGAAGCCAGCCCGGCGAAAGCGCTGGGCGCCGACCATCACGTTCTCCAGGACGGTCAGACGCGGGAACAGGCCGACCCCCTGGAGTGTGCGGGCGATCCCGAGCTCGGCGAGCCGATCCGGGCGATGGTGCTCGAGTGGGCGACCCTGCCAGCTGAGCGTCCCGGAGTCGGGCTTGACGAAGCCGCAGATCACGTTGAAGAGTGTCGTCTTGCCCGCCCCGTTGGGGCCGATGACGCCGAGGATCTCGCCCCTCTGCACCACGAGCGACACGTCCTCGAGTGCGGTGATGCCGCCGAAGGCCACGGTGACGTCGCGGACCTGAAGACCCTCGGCTGGAAGCTCCCTCGACCCCACGCGCGGCAAGCTACATCAGAGTCGGGCCTGCTGCCAACCATGAGACACGAGGGGCCACGCGTTCTTAATCCGCAGCCAGACCCGGCCGCGCAGATACGCGTGGCGCCCCGATACCGCTATTGGCTCTCGGCGGCGAAAATCGTCACTCGGCGGGTTCCGGCTTGCTGTCGGCTCCGATTCGGGGACCGGGGCGCTCGAGCTCAAACCACACGTGAGTCGTGCCCTCATGCACTCCCCAGCGGCTGGCTGCCGCCTCGACGACGTACAGCCCCATGCCGCCAATGGTGTTGAGATCGCGCTGCCCGAGGACCCGCTCAAAACCTGAGCCCTCGTCGATCACCTCGATCAATAACCGGTCCTCATCAAGCCCCGTCCGTAGCGTGATCCTGCCGTGGCCGTGAAGCACCGCGTTGTTGACCAGCTCGGTGGTCAGGAGCTTCGCGGTATCCAGCTCGCTGGGATCAAGCGCGGCCCCGTAACGCTCCTCCAGCAACCGGCGGGCCTGTACTGACGCCTTCAGGTCTCGCGGCAACTGAGTCTCGATCCGCCGGTTTCGGTCCATCAGTGCCAGCCGCTTAGCTGAGTCGTAGCGTGTCCCTCCCGCCTGACAACATACTCGCCCGCCCACCCGCTCTCGCGTGGTGGCCGCATCCTTCGCCTGTCCGAAGAAAGGAACTCGATGACCGATGGCGCACTGCCGGTCGCCCTTGTGACTGGCGCCGGCACGGGAATCGGCCGCGCGAGCGCCATACGGCTCGCTCAAGACGGTCACCTCCTAGCGCTGGCCGGACGGCGCTCTGGGCCGCTTGAGCAGGTGGCCGAGGAGATCCGTGCCCGAGGGGGAACCGCAACGCCCGTACGCGCCGACGTCTCCACGCCGGAAGGCGCAGAGCAGGCCGTCGGCGCCACGGTGGCAGCGCATGGCCGCCTTGACGTGCTCGTCTGCAACCACGGCGTTGGCGATTCGCTGCCCGTCGGAGACGACACGCCCGAGGGTTGGGAGAACACGATGCGGATCAACCTGACCGGGCCGTTCTTACTGGCCCGGGCCGCGCTGCCTCATCTGCTCGAGCAGCGCGGGTCGGTCGTTACGGTGAGCTCCACCAACGGATGGCTGGCCGGCCCCGGTTGGGCTTCCTACTGCACCTCCAAGGCGGGCTTGATCATGCTGACTCGGTGCCTGGCCAACGACTACGGACCCCAAGGCCTCCGCGCCAACTGCGTGTGTCCCGGCTGGGTTCGAACGCCGATGGGGGATGCCGACATGGGGGCTGTCCGTGAGGCGTGGGACGTCTCAACCGATGACGCCTACTGGCTGTGCACCCGCGATACGCCACTGCGCCGCCCGGCAGCGCCCGAGGAGATCGCTGAGGTGATCGCCTTCCTTGCCTCATCCCGGGCGGCCTACGTCTCGGGCGCCGTCATACCCGTGGACGGTGGCGCCAGCGTGGTGGACGGCTCCTCCGAGCCATTCCATGGTCCGCCGGAGCGTCTGCGCGATCTACTCCGTCCTCGCTCTGCGTGATCGGCGCGCACCCTGTAGCCAGGTGACGAGCCGGAGGACCGGAAACAGGCGATCCCGCAGCCGCCACCATCCCCCGTGCTCGATCCGGTAAAGGGTCTCGTTACGCCCATGCAGGAAGCGCAGCGTTTCGTCCTGGGACTTGACCACCTGCCTGAGCCGTTCGAGTTCGGCCTGCAATGGGGCCACGTCAGGCGGCCGGTCGAGCAGAGCGGCAAGGTCGCCTTTCATCCAGGCGTCCAGCATCCACGCGGGGCCCTTGGCGGACACCAGCTCCATCAGGAGGCGTGCCGCCGCGAGATCACAGGCGCCGTCGTCCCGTTGCAGCTCCGGGACGATCTGGAACAGAGCCGGACCGAGCAGGACGCCGTGGCGCTCATAGAACCGGGCGCACGCGGCAACCAGACCCACGGTGGCTGACCGCGACTGGAAACTTGCCCCTCCGTACGGTCTAGGTTGGAAATTGTGGACCGCCAGGGCTTCGCGGCTGCGGCGAAAAACCCCGGGGCGTTCCAGCGAAACGCGATAACACCATTCGGCGTCCTCGAAGTAGTCCGACATCGCCTCGTCGATCTCAAACTCCGAGAGCAGAGCGCGGCGGATCAGAACAACCGTGCCCGGGACCCAATCCGTCGGGCCGCTCTCAGGAAGGGCGCCGGAATCGAGGGTGATCCCAGCGCCGCACGGTTCCAGGACGGCGAGCTCCTCGGAACGTTGGATCAGTCCGCCGGAGTGCAGGACGATCCCGTCTGAGTCGACGACCGTGGCCGTCACCGCACCCACCGATGGATGCCGGTCCAATTCCCCGGTGAGGTGTTCCAGCGCGCCGGGCATCAGCTCGGCGTCGTCATCGAGGAACAGCACGAGGTCGGTTTGGGCCAGCGCAGCGCCCAGCCGACGGCCGCCCGCACAACCGAGGTTGTGGTCCGAGCGCCGCAGCCTCACCCGCTGGCGGTCGGCGCAGTCCTGGGCCACGCGGCGGGCGACCCCCGGAGCCGAGCCGTTGTCGATCACCACGGTGTCGATCGGTAGCCGGCAGGACTCGAGCGAGTCCAGGGCATGGCTCAGAAGCTCGGGACGGTCTCGGGTCACAACGACCGCGGTCAGCCGAGCCGGCCCCGCCACCGCTGGGTCAGCCGCCGGCTGGGGGGCCGGCGAGGCGAGGGCTATCGCTCGGACGCGGCGAAGCGCGTCGGTCGGCATCGGATCGAGCAGCTCCTCGGAGGCGCTGGACGCGGATCCGGAATCGAGCGAGAGGACCTCTGAGAGGAGGCGCTCGAGGCGCTCTCTCACGCTTTCGGCCGAGGGCCGGAGCCCGCTGTGCACAGACCGGACCTCCTCGACGAAGGACTGCATCCGACGGGCCACATCTTGAACGTCGAACCGCCGCTCAAACGACTCGCGCCCACCTGCACCAAGTCTCGAACGCAACCGTGCATCCGACACCAGACGCCGCAGGCCGTCCGTCAAAGCCGACGGGTCATCGGGCGGCACGAGCAGTGCATCATGCCCGTCCTGGACCACCTCGTCGATCCCACCGGCAGCGCAGGTCACGATCGGTTTGCCAAACATCATGGCCTCGAGCAGCACGATCCCGTGGGACTCGTATCGGGACGGAACGCAAACGATGTCGGAGTCGTCGTACAGACGGGCAAGCTCGGCGTCCGACACCTCACCGGCAAACCGAACGGCGTCCTGGAGCCGAGGGTCTCGCGACGCTTCCGCCGCGACGGACTGGCGGTAGCGGAGATCGAGGTTCGGCCCGGCGAGGGTGAAGGTCACGCCCCCGTGGTGATCGATCAGTTCCCGCGCCGCCGCGAGCAGGATGTCGACGCCTTTGCGAGGCTCGAGCCGTCCGACGAACAGGACGCGCAGTTGACCGTTCGGAGCCACCTCGTCAGGCGGGTGTCCACGCCGATCACGGACTCCGCGCCCGATCACGGCGGTCAGGTCAGGATCGAGGCGAAAGTCATTGAGCGTCTTGGCCAGCGCCGCCTCCGTCAGGCCGTGCAGATACCGGGATCGTCGCAGTGCCGCCCGCTCGAGCGAAAGTCGCTCCTGGATATCGGGGATCAGCCGCGTTGAAGGGTCGACCTCGGTCACCGTCTGGATCGAGGTCATGCACGACACGATCGTTGGAAAGCGGTCATCAAGCATGCACACCGCTCCCTCTGAACGCCAGAGGGGCGCCAGGACCGCGTCGACGGGTCGGGTCTGCTCATGGATGCGGCGAACCTCCCGGTAGACGGCCGCGGCGTGCATGAGGTTCTGCGGCGCGCTGTCCACGGCCGCGTGACTGAACCGTCCTGACCCCGGCGGAACGTTCACCGGAATCACGGACACTCCGGCCAGGTCCGGAAGCGCGTCCGCGGATCGATTGGTCAGCAGATGCACCTCATCACCCGCGCCGGCCAACGCCTGGGCCAGATCTCGCATCGCGCGCGACAGCCCTCCGGCAGCGTTGGGCTGGATGTCACGGCAGGCCAGACAAAGGTTAAGGTTGCTCTTAGTCATCGGCGGCCATCCTAACCTTGGCTCCTTGCCAGAAGATGATCGTGCGCGCCCCCCGTCCTCCGGGCCGATTGTGACACCCACGCACCCGGTGCTCGAACTGATAGCGGCGCGTGCCGCGGCCGCCAGTCAGCCGGGCGCCCGGGCCGAACCGGCCCGGCTCGCGCTGGTGATCGAGGGCGGCGGGATGCGGGGGGCGATTACCGGCGGGATGGCCCTGGGGCTTGAGGAGCTCGGCCTGAGCGACGTGTTCGACGGCGTGTACGGGGCCTCGGCGGGCGCGCTCAACGGCGCCTGGCTTGTCGGCGGAGCCGCGGCTTCCGGCTTGCCCGGCTGGAGCGACCCGGCGTTGCGCATGGCGACCATCCGTCGGCGCAACCTCCTGCGCGGCCGTCCACTCATCGACGGTGCCTACCTGACCGACGTCATCTACGAAGAGCTGACGCCGATGCCGTTTGAGCGCGTTCTGGGCAGCCCGGTCGGCCTGCACCCGATCGCCACCGACGCCCAAACCGGTGAGTCCGCCGATCTCGCGCCCTACGTCACGGACCGGCGCACGCTCAAGCTCGCCCTCCGGGCCAGCACGGCGCTGCCGCTCCTGTCCGGGCCGCCGGTTGAGCTGGGCGGACGTCGCTGGTTCGACGCCGGCCTGGCCGAGGCGCTCCCGTTCCGGACCGCGATCGACCACGGAGCAACCCACATACTCGTCCTCCGGTCCCGTCGCCAAGGCGAGCTGGAGACCCGGGAGGGCGGACGCAGCGCCTCGCTCGTGGCCCGCTACCTCGCCCGACACAGCCGCGAGCTGGCCGCCGCGTTTCTCGAGCGACCGGCGCGGCTGCTCCGTGCGGACGCCGAACTCGAACGGCGGGAGGGCGATCCGCAGGCGATGCCGGTCGTCCTATCGATCCGCCCAGCCCCAGGGACGCCGTCCGTCGGTCGCCTCGAGCGCGACCACACGCTCGTACTGGCCGGGCTGCGCGCCGGGCAGGCGGCGGTCCACGCCCGCCTCGATCCGGCTGTCGCGAGTGGATGACTACGTCAGCCGCGCCGGTCAGTCGCCGGACTCAGGGTGAACGCCGAAGGGCGAGTTGGCCAGCCACGCGGTGAGCTCGTCGGCTGGACACGGGCGTCCGAAGAAGTATCCCTGAGCACGATCGCACCCGTACCTGATCAGCATGTTCATGCAGGCGTGGTCCTCGACTCCCTCGGCGACGACGGCCAGACCGAGGTTGTGGGCCAGGTCGATTGTCGAGCGCACGATCACGGAGTTGTCGCTACTGGAGCCGAGACCCGTGACGAACGAGCGGTCGATCTTGATCTCGTCCATCGGCAGACGCTGCAGATAGGCCAGTGACGAGTACCCGGTGCCAAAATCGTCGATCGACAGGCGACCTCCCATCTTGTGCAGCCGAGCGAGAACGTCGGTGGCGGCGGCTTCGATAAGTGCGCCTTCGGTGAGCTCGAGGATCAGCTCACCAGGCCTGGTCTTCCAAGCCGCGGTCAGCTCCTGCACAGTCTCGGCCAGCGTGGTGTGGGCACCGAGGCTCCGGGCGGAAACATTGACCGCCATGGTCAGATCGAAGCCCTGCTCGCGCCAGATCTGCTGCTGGCGCAGGGCCTCGTTGAGCACCCATCTCGTCACCGGCGCGATCAGAGCCGTACGCTCGACCTCAGGGATGAAGCTGCCCGGCGGCAGCAGCCCTCGCGTCGGGTGGCGCCAGCGGATTAAAGCCTCAACGCCGGAAATCGCCCGGGTGCCAAGGTCGATCTTGGGCTGATAGTGGAGTACCAGCTGGTCGCTGTGCACGCATTCGCGCAGATCAACCAGGAGCGCAACCTGGTCGGCTGTCTGCGCCTCCTGCGCAACGTCGACGCTGGCGTGCCCGGTGCCGGATCGCTTGGCCACGTACATCGCCACGTCGGCACGACGAAGCAGCTCGGCCGAGGTGCGGCCGTGCTCAGGATAAATAGCGATGCCGATGCTGGCCGACACCGTGACGGTCTCATGATCGAGTTTGAATCCGGTCGCGCACGCGCGCTGGATCTTCCAGGCCACCGCGGTCGCGGCCGTCAGGTCAGTCGCCTCGCCGGGCAGAATCGCGAACTCGTCTCCACCGAGCCGGGCGATCGAGTCACTATCCCGCAGCGCGGCCACCAAACGACCGGCGACCTGCTTGAGAAGCACGTCGCCCTGGGCGTGGCCCAGGGAATCGTTGACCTGCTTGAACCCGTCAAGGTCCATGACCAGGACAGCTCGGGGCTCGTTCTTCCGCTTAGCCGAGCCGATGGCCTGGATCACATGCACCTCGAACAGCGCGCTGTTGGCCAGACCGGTGAGCCCGTCGTGCAGGGTCTGGTGCTTGAGGCTCTCGGTGTACGCCTTGCGTTCGCTGATGTCACGCACGAACGCGAGTGTGCGCCTTTTACCACTGAGCTTCAGCTCGCCGTGCTCCACCTCCATGGGGAAGGTTGAGCCATCCTGACGGCGACCCACAGTCTCGCTTGTCCCGTTCCGCGCGTCAGCTGAGGTCTTGGTCACGGCCGGGCTGCTGAGCAGGTCGCTAAAGCCATTTTCGTGTCCGGGCGCGACCAAAACCGTGAGAGGCCGTCCGATGAGCTCTGCCTCGCAGTAGCCGAACAGGGCCTCCGCTGATCGGTTGACCGATTCGATCAGCCCCGGCCCATCGGCGATCAGGATCCCGTCGGCCACGTTGTCGAGCACCGCCTGCGTGCTGGCCTCACCGTCGCGCAGCGCCGCGTTGAGCGTGGTGATCGACTCGAGAGAGAGCTGGAGCTTCTGGGACTTCAGATGCAACAGCTCGGACTGAACGAACAGGTCGACGAAGACTGACACCTTGGCTCGCAGCACGTCGGGCACCACCGGTGTGAAGACGAAATCAACCGCCCCACTGGCATACGCGGCCAGGGTGTCGGTGTCCTCGCGACCGAAAGCCGTGACGAAGATGATCGGGGTGGGCCGCGCCTTCTTGTGCTGCCGGATCAGCTTGGCCGTCTCGTAGCCGTCCATCGTGGGCATGCGGACGTCCATCAGGATCAGCGCGAACGTCTGGCGCAACACGGCCCGCAGCGCCGCGCGGCCCGAATCGACCTCGACGACGCTCACCCCCAGCGGGGCGAGCACGGCCCGTATCGCCATACGCTGACCCGGGTTGTCGTTGACGACTAGGACAGTCGGCTGCGGCTGCTCCCGATCCGGAGCCGCCGCCCGGGCGAGGTCCGCCGCCAGCACGACTTCCTCTCCAATCACGCAGCCTCGCCATCCAAGAGGCAGTCACCCAGGGTCAGCAGGAAGTCAGGCCCGTTCTCCACGGGCTTGGTGATGTATGCGGACGCCCCCGCGTCAATGCAGCGCAGGCGCTCGCCGGGTCCGGTTTTGGCGGTGAGGGCGACTATCGACAGCGGCTCGGAGCCCCGCAGCCTCCGCATCGCCCGGATCGTCTCGTAGCCATCCATGACGGGCATCATGATGTCCACGAGTACGAGGTCGACATCGAGGACTTGCTCGAGCGCGGTCAGGGCCTCAGCGCCGCTTTCCGCCGAGATAACCTCGAGCCCGCCTCGCTCAAGGAGCACGGTGACGGCAAAGATGTTGCGGAAGTCGTCGTCCACCACCAGGACCTTCTTCCCCTCTAGTTCGGTGGGCGTCGGGCGCTCCGCCAGTGGTGCGGGGAACGGAGCGGCAGGCGCAGCGGGCGGACGCGCTTGCAGCGCGCGGGGGACCTGGGCGACGGTCGTCTCGAGGTGACCGTTGCCAGGCGACGGTAGGTACACGGTGAATGTGCTGCCCTCACCGAGCGTGCTGGTGAGGGTCATCTCACCGCCGAGGAGTACCACAAGCTCGCGGCTGATCGACAGGCCCAACCCCGTGCCGCCGTATTGCCGGGCCGTCGTCCCGTCGGCTTGGGCAAAGGCCTCGAAGATGCGCGACTGCAGCTCCTCAGCGATGCCGATCCCGGTGTCACTGATCTCAAATGCGGTCACGCCGTCTGCCGCGCCGAGTCTGCCGTTGGCCGGACGCCACCCGACGGCCGGCGGGCCGACCCGTAGGGTCACCTCGCCCCGCTCGGTGAACTTGAAGGCGTTGGCGAGCAGGTTCTTCAGTACCTGACGCAGGCGGCCCGAGTCGGTGGCGATCGTCGAGGGCACTCCGGGTGAGAGCTGCACCGAGAACGACAGTTTCTGCTGGTCGGCGACCTGCCGGAACTCGTTCTCAAGCGAGGCCTGGAGCTCGGCCAGGTCAAGCTCCCCGATCTCGAGGGTGACGGTGCCCGACTCGACCTTGGCCAGATCGAGGACGTCGTCGAGCAGCCGCAGCAGGTCCGCGCCCGAGGACTGGATGACGGTGGCGTATTGCACCTGCTCCTCGGTCAGGTTCTGACTGGAATTGGCCTTCAGCTCCCCGGCGAGGATCAACAGGCTGTTGAGCGGAGTGCGCAGCTCGTGGGACATGTTGGAAAAGAATTCGGACTTAAACGCCGACGAGACGGCGAGTTGCTCGGCCTTCTCCTCGACCAGTTTCTTGGCCAGCTCGACCTCCTGGTTCTTGCCCTCCACCTCGATGTTCTTCTCAGCCAGACGGCTGGCCTGCCTGGCAAGGTCCTCGTTGGAACTGCGCAGATCTTCCTGGCGCGATTGCAGCTCCTGCGCCTGAGACTGTGCCTGCCGGAGCAGGGTCTCGGTCAGGGTGTTGGCCTCAATCGTGTTGAGCACCAACCCGATGCTCTCGGTGAGCTGATCCAGGAACGCCTGATGCGTGAGGCTGAAGCGGCTGAAGGATGCCAGCTCCACGACCGCGCGGACCGAGCCTTCGAACAGGATCGGCAGCACGATGATGTTCAGTGGTGGAAGATCGCCGAGCCCCGAATTGATCCTGACGTAGTCACCCGGCACATCGGTGATCAGGATCCGCTCCTTCTCCTTGGCGCATTGGCCCACCAGTCCCTCGCCGAGCCGGAACGTGCTGGCGAGGTGCTTGCGTTCCTTGTAGCCGTAACCCGCCTGAAACTGGAGGACCGGCTCGTCCTCCCCCTCAGGGCTGACCAGGGTGTAGAAGACACCGTGCTGGGCCGAAACCAGCCGTGCCAGCTCCGACAGGATCATGCTCGACACTGTGGCCAAGTCGCGTTGACCCTGGAGCATGCGGGTAAAGCGTTCCAGATTGGTCTTCAGCCAATCCTGCTCAGTGTTCTGCCGCGTCGTCTCGCGCAGATTGCGGATCATCTCGTTGAGCTTGTCCTTGAGGACGGCGACCTCGCCGCTGGCGTCGACGCCGACCTGGCGGGTCAGGTCTCCATCGGTGACCGCGGTGGCCACATCGGAAATGGCCCGTACCTGGTTGGTCAGATTTGCCGCCAGCTGGTTCACGTTGTCGGTGAGGTCCTTCCACACGCCGGCGACCTCCGCCGACTGAGCCTGCCCGCCGAGCTTGCCCTCAACGCCGACCTCGCGAGCCACTCGCGTCACCTCCGAGGCGAACCGGTTGAGCTGGTCGACCATGGCATTGACCGTGTTCTTCAACTCCAGGAATTCGCCCTTCACATCAGCGGAGATCTTCTTGCTCAGGTCACCGTTGGCTACCGCCGTGGTCACCTCGGCGATGTTCCGTACCTGTCCGGTGAGGTTGCCGGCCATCAGATTGACGTTGTCGGTCAGGTCCTTCCATACACCCCCGACCTCGATCGTCACCGCCGCGGCCTGGCCGAGCTTGCCCTCGGTTCCCACTTCACGCGCCACCCGGGACACCTCGGACACGAACCCGTTGAGCTGGTCCACCATTGCGTTGACCGTGGTCTTGAGCTCCAGTAATTCCCCCTGAACATCGCCGGTGATCTTCTTGCTCAGATCACCGTCAGCGACGGCACCAACGACGCGCTGCAGCTCGCTGGTCGGACGCACGAGATCCTCGATCAGGCTGTTGACCGACTCGGCGGTCGCGGACCAGACCTGGTCAGAGCCTCGTAGCGTCAACCGCTGCGAGAGCTTGCCTTCCTTACCCACCACGCGGCTGACCTTCGCCAGCTCGGTGCCCAGGGTCTGATTC
Organism: uncultured Solirubrobacterales bacterium; assembly: GCA_963845575.1. Lineage (GTDB taxonomy): Bacteria > Actinomycetota > Thermoleophilia > Solirubrobacterales > Solirubrobacteraceae > Palsa-465. The sequence goes on from CAWJSN010000013.1 coordinate 167,773, forward strand.
GCGGCTATGACGTTGTTCAGGCGATCGGCGATCTTACCGGCCACACCTGTCCACCCCAGTGGCATCCGCACGCTGAAGTCACCGTTCTCGACCTCCGTCAGCACGCTCAGGAGCACGGCCTCATCGAGCCTACGGGGCGGGCCAGACACGGAATCCTCCATTGGACGACCTCAATCGGTTCTCTTGCGTGCGTGCCGAAGTCGCGGGCCCGCCCTTGCCAACCGAACTGCGAGAGAGCGAAGAGGCCAGCCAACCGTAGCACTGACGACAACACCCCAAGAGAGGGCACTTTGTGTTACCTAACTAAAGCTCCCTATCCGGTCCTCTGAGTGCACTGACGTACTCGTATCCGTCCGTCCGAGTGCACTGGTAGTGCTCCCCATCATGTTTCCGGGTGCACCGGCCAGCAGGCGGAAGCGGACCAAGCAGCTGTCTGCCCGTCCAGCCGGACGGCTGGACGGGCAGACTCGCGGGGCGCTGCCGCGAGCGGGAGAGACGCCGCTCGCTCGTCCACGGTCAGGGAGGGCAAGTGACCGTTTGACGTGTCAGGGCTCGTCCCAGATCCTGGGATTCACCGAAAGTTCAATCAGCTCCTGTGGCACAGCCTGGGTGGACGATCGAGTCAGAGAGGCTGAGACAGCCAACCCATCTCCTGACCTGATCCCTACTTGCGATGACCCTCGGGTCTCGCACTCCACGGCCAGTTGCTAGGGCCGGAAAGACGTGCCCGCCGAAGTTTGGGGCGAAGCTGACACACACTGTACCCCGGAAGGATCGCGGCCGCAAATAAGTTCTCGTGCCGCCGATCGGGTTGTGTGTATTTGCGGATTCTCAGCCGATTAACACAAATGCCTCCGAGCCTCGCGTCACGCCATCCAGGAAGGAGGATGATGTGGTGATGAGGACACAGAATCCTTCCTCGGCGGGAACGGCGTCGGCAGCCGAATGGTGGCGCGCACGGCCGCAACGACGCCTGCTCATCACGGCGATTCTGGGTACGGCCTCGGTCGCGTTGCTGCTCTGGGTTGCCCCCCCGGAGGGCGTCATTGACCAGATCGGCCAAATGAAGCTGGCGTGGATATTGATAGCGGTCTCACTGGAGCTCGGCTCGTGTCTCAGCTACGTGGTTGTCTTCCGGCGGTTCTTTCCCGAGCCATCACGTCCCGTCAGCCGTCGCGTGGCGTGGATCGCGATGGGCGCGGGGGCGGTGCTGCCAGGGGGCAACATCTCCTCCGCCGCGGCGACGGGTTGGATGTTGCGTAGACAGGGGATCAGCACCCGGCGCCTGGTGGAGCGTTGCGCGGGGTTGCTTTGCCTGCTCACCGCCTTCGGCTTCCTCCTCAACGGACTGGCTGGCGTCCTGCTTCTGGCCGGCGTGGCCGGCGGACCGCACGATCTGGCGCACACCGGAATCCCCATCCTCGTTTCGGTGGGGGTCCTGTCGTTCGCCGCCCTGGTGATGGGAGGGGCTCGACACTTCGGCCAGAGGGCCCCGCGAGTCCTCCGAGGCTTTGCCACCGGCCTGGAAGACGCGTGGAGATCCGTGTGCGCGCCGCACTGGCGGCTGGTGGGCACCGCCGGTTACATGGGCCTCGACATGGCCGCCCTCTGGGCCGCCTGCGCCGCCACCGGACACCCCCTCGGCGCCCTCGCCCTGGTCATCGCCTACTGCATCGGCTACCTGGCCACCTCCGTGCCGATGCCGGCCGGCCTCGGCGTGCTCGACTCAGGGTTGGCGGCCGCGCTGGTCCTGTACGGGCTTCCCCCGACAGCTGCAGTGGGTGCCGTACTCGTCTACCACGCGATCGCGATCTGGGTCCCGGGTCTGGGCGGCCTGGCCGCCTGGCTCCCCGGCCGCCGTCAGCGCGCCGCCGAACTCGCCGCCGAGCGCGCCGCCGAACTCGCGAAGCTCGCTCTCCCCGCCGCGCAGGCGCAGATGTCATAGGCTGGCGACGCATCGGCACCATCAGCTCGCTTACCGACATGCCGGTCGCGGTGACCGGCGGCGCTCATGGGATCGGCCGCGCGATCGCCGAGCACTTTGCCCGCGCTGGCGCCCGCGTGGCTATCGGTGATATCGACGAGAAGGGCGTGCAGGCGGCCGCCGCCGAGATCGGCGCTGGTGCGATTGGCTTAGCCCTTGACGTCACCAGTGCCGACGCGTTCGCCGCCTTCCTGAACGCGGCCGAGCAGCATAACGGCCCGATCGCGGTGATGGTCAACAACGCAGGTGTCGACTGGCTGGGGCCCTTCCACGAGGAGCCCGATGAGGTCAGTCGCCATGAGCTCGAGGTCAACCTGTTGGGGACAATCCTCGGCTCGCGCCTTGCCCTGCAGCGGATGCTCCCGCGTCGGCAGGGGCACCTGGTCAACGTCGCTTCCGGCGTCGGTCGCGTGCCGCTGCCCGGCAGCGCCGTGTATTCCGCCAGCAAGCACGGCATCGTCGGACTCACCGAGTCCCTGCGCCTCGAGTATCGCGACAGCGGGATTGGCTTCACCCTCGTCCACCCTGCCCAAGTCAAGACGGCGATGCTGCAGGGCCAGCCCCATCCCCGCCTCCTGCCCCTCGTCGCCCCCGACGACGTCGCGCACGCCGTGCTCGCTGCGGTGCGCGAGGACAAGTTCGAGGTATGGGTGCCAGCCTCGCAGGCGATCAGCGTCAAGCTCGGCAACCTTCTTCCCCGCCGTATTCGCGAGGGTGTAATGCGGGCGATGGGCGTCGGGCGCATCGCCGGCGACGCAGACCTCACGGCGCGGCGCGAGTACCACGAGCGAATGTTCGGCAGCCACTGAGTGGTGGCGCAGCACGGAGGCTCGGCGTGACGAGGGCCGGCAGGATTGCCGGCCCTCGCCGGTGTGGGTCAGCCGTGCCTAATAGCTAGCGGACGGGGGGCTGCCCGGGGCGCCGGTGCCACCGGGGGCGCCGGTGCCACCGGGGGCGCCGGGGCTACCAGGACCGCCGCGGCCACCGGGACCCTGCATGGCGTTGTACGAGCTGTCGAGATGGACCTCGACCTTGCTGCCATTGGACTTCGTGACGGTGGTCTCGTAACCCTTGCCGGTGAAGTCCGTGGTCACCGCACCAGCGCTGCCGCTCCCAACGCTCTTGACCGCAGCGGCCTGAGCCTTGGCCGCCGCCGCACCGGTCACCGCCTTTTCAGCGTTCTCGTGAGCGGCGGTTCCATGGGCCGGGCCGCCCGACCCCTGCGGGGCGTGGCTGTTCGACGCGCTGGGAGGCGCCGTCGTCGTGCTGGTCGAGGTCGCGGCACTGGCAATGGCCGAGCCACCGAGCGCGAGCGCGGCCAGCGCCGCCGCTCCGGCCAGCACCTTTTTCATTGAGTTGAACATCCGGGCGAGTCCTTTCAGTCGTCCGGGCTTTCCCCGGGTTCCGGTCAGGCTGCTCGCGCCAAGTAAGAGGACGGGTCAAAAAAGGTAAGAACCTCGAGCGGGCTGGTCATAAAAGCGAACGTATGGTTCGTTTTTATGACCAGGGCTCGCGGCTGCGTGGGGTGTAGGCCCGCCCGGCCGCCGCTTGGAGCGGGAGGCAGCGGTGGCCCCCCGGGCCGCCCCCTCGGACTGGGGGCAGCGGTGACCCCCAGGCCGCCCTGGAACGGGCAGCCCGGGGGCCAGGGGGCGTGCGGCGGCGAGTTACTTCGTGTATCCCTCCAGCTTGTTCGCGGCGATCGCCCACGAGTTGCTGTAGGTGGCGGGGATGTTGACCGGCTTGCTGATGTTGCCGGCCAGCTTGTCGATGGCCAGCGCCGTCGCCGGTCCCGAGCTCGGCATCATCCCGTCGGGTAGGAACTGGCCCTTGTCCTGGGCCAGCTCTGCGGCGTAGACGGCCTTGGTCGTCAGCCCGTTGTTGACGAACTGTGGCGGCATCGCGTTGGCGATCTGGACAGCCGTGTGAGTGTGGATCCAGTGCATCGTGGCCACCAGGGCATCGACGACCTTCTGCGCGGTTGCCTTGTGGGAATTGACCCAGTCGCCCAGGGCCAGCAGGCCTGCGGCCGGGTACACGCCACCGAGCCATTGCTTCGAACCGGCCGTGCTGGCGAGGTTGATCGCCGAGTAGCCGATGCCCTTGTTCTGGATCGCGCCCGCGGTCGGCTGGCTGGTCATGCCACAGGCGATGCGGTGGTTCTGCAGCGCGGCCAGGAACGTGGAATCGGCATGGACCGCCACCCGGCTGAACTGGTTGGTGGTCAGGTGGTTGCGGGCGGCCAGGTAGACCGTGAGGTTGTCGGTGCCCGAGCCGATGTCGGTCACGCCGACGTTCTTTCCCTTCCATTGGGCAGGCGAGGTGATCCCCGAGCCCTTGCCACACATCACGCGCTCTCCGGGCGCGCCAGAAAGCTGGACCAGGTTTACGACGTTCTTGCCCTTCTGTTGGAAGTCGATCGTGTGGACGTACCAGGCGCCGGCCAGGTCAACCTGGCCTGAGGCCATTGCCGTCTCAGCCCCGACGCCGCCGTTCTGCTCGGTTGAGAGCTGCATGTTGACGCCGTACTTCTTGTAGAAGCCAAGGTCCTGAGCCAGCTGGTAGGGCAGGTAGATCTGCTTGTCGATCCCGCCGACCATCATGGTCACGGTGGGCAGACTGCTCTTGTTGGCGGCGTTCGAGGCGCCGCCGGTGCTCGAGCTGGAACTCGAGCCGCAGGCGGCAATACCGATGACCAACGCCATCGCGCCGAGTGCGATTGTGAGCTTGCGTTTGAACATGGATGTGTCCTCCTCCTCTTGGGTGATGACTGAGTACTGCTGGGTGATGGATGGGGAAGCCCGGACGCGGACTGGAACTACGGCCGCGTCGGGGCGGCGCTAGATGCCGCTGGCCACGCTCGGTGACGGAGGCCGCCAGCTGAGCAGACGGCGCTCCAGCAGGCCGATGAGCCCTTCAGCGGTCAGGGCCACGACAGCGATGATCAGCATCGCGGCGAACACGCCGTTGGGATTGAAGTTGTTCTGCGAGGTGGCGATCACCAGCCCCAAGCCCTTTTGCGCGCCGAGGAACTCACCGACGATCGCGCCGATGATGGAAAACCCGAACGCCACGTGCAGGCTGGCGATGATCCACGTCAATGCCGAGGGCACCACCACGTGTCGGGTGATCTGCAGCCGGGAGGCGCCCAGAACCCGTGCGTTGGCGATCAGGTTTCGGTCCACCTCTTGGACGCCCTGGAAGGCGTTGAAGAAGACGACGAAGAACACGAGCACGGCGGCCAGCAGCACCTTCGACGTGGTGCCCAGCCCCAGGGCCACGGTGAAGATCGACCCAAGCACGATCCGGGGGATCGCGTTCAGGATCTTGATGTAGGGCCCGACCACCTGGGCCAGAAACGGGACCTGACCGAGCAGCACGCCGACCACGACGCCGGCGACCACGCCGTAGAGGAACCCGAGTAGCGCCTCCTTCATGGTGATCCAGATCTGCAACCACAGCGAGCCGTAGGCAGTGCCGTTGGCAATCCAGTCACGCAGCTGCTTGACGATCCCCGTGGGCTGGCCAAAGAAGAACGGATCGACGATCTTCAGGTGGGTGAATAGCTGCCAACCGCCGACGATGAACACGAACAGAGCGAACCGTGCCGTCCACACCGCCAGTCGGTGCCGGCGTCTGCGTGTGCGCGCACGCGCGGCGATTGCGGTCTCATCCGACGCCGGAGCACCGGCGATCCCCTGGTTGATCGACAGGGCGCTCATCAACGTCCTCCCTCATTGCTCGTCGACTTGGCGGTGCGCTCGTAGGCCCGCTCGACCTCCTCGCGGAGTGATTGCCAGATCTGCTGATGGAGCTCGAGAAAGCGGGGGTCGAAGCGGATCTCCTGCACGGCCCCTCGCGGGCGGGGAAGATCGATCTCGAAGACGCCCTTGATCGTTCCCGGCGCAGCCGTCATCACGACTACCCGGTCGGCGAGCGCGACGGCCTCCTCAAGGTCATGGGTGATGAAGATCACCGAGGGTCGCGTCTGCTCCCACAGACCGAGAAGCTCGTTGGACATGATGGCCTTGGTCTGCACATCCAGCGCGCCGAACGGCTCGTCCATCAACAGGATCGACGGATCATTGATCAGCGCCGCCGCAAGGCTCACGCGCTTGCGCATGCCGCCTGAGAGTTGATGCGGATGGTGGTCCTCGAAGCCGCTCAGGCCCACTCGCCGAATCCAATCACGCGCCTCAGCCTGAGCCGGCTGCTTGGCGATGCCGCGAAACTGCGGGCCCATCGCCACGTTGCCGAGCACGGTCTTCCAGGGCAGCAACGCATCGGTTTGGAACATGAAGCTCATCCCGCTGGCGATGCCATCCACCACCTCGCCGCCCACCCGGATCAGTCCGGCGCTGGGGCGATCCAGACCGGAGACGAGCGACAGCGTCGTCGACTTGCCGCAACCGGTCGGGCCGACCACGGCGCAGAACTGGCCGGGCTCGATCACCAGGTCGATATCCCGGAGCGCAGTGAAGACCGAGCCCGCCGGGGTGACGAAGCGCTTGGTCATGCCGCTGAGCTCGATCCTGGCCGCGGCGGCAGCCGGGGCCGAGCGCCGGGCGGCACCGGCTTGCGAAGCAGCGCCGGCAGGGGCAGCCGAGGTACTCACCATCGTCATCGCTCTCCTCCTCGTAAAACCAAATCCCTCGATGCCTCAGTGATGAGGCGAGGACCAAGCTAAGCGCGGGCAGGGAGGAGCGACAAGATTTGTGCCGGTTACCCGAGTAAGCCGCATTTCCGGGCCTTTTGCGCATTTTGCTCACCGTCCAGAGGCGTAGACTCGCCCGCGAGGAGGACTCAAATGAGACGCAGGCGCCAGCTCTCCAGCCGGATCCTGGCCAGCGTGGTTGCGATCCTCGTGGCCAGCACGCTGGTTGGCTTCGCGCTGGTCACCTGGAGGCAGCGGGCCGAGTTCGAGCACGAATATCAGCAGCGGGCACTGACCATCGCCCAAACCTTCTCGGCGATGCCGACGATTCGCCAGGCCATGGCCCGGCGCAACCCCGCCGACCGGAGGCTGATCCAGTCACTCGCTCAGCAGATTCGCCACCGAACCGGGGCCACGTACATCGTGGTGATCGACAGAAACGGTGTGCGCTACTCGCACCCAAACCCGGCGCTGATCGGCAAGCGCGTCAGCGAGCCGGTGGTGGCACTTGACGGACGCGACCACGTCGGCCTGGACCACGGCAACCTCGGCATCTCCGCCAATGCCAAAACACCCGTCCGTACCCCCGACGGCTCGATCGTCGGCGAGGTCTCCGCCGGGATTCTCGAACGACAGGTCTCCGACCAGCTGCTGCACGAGCTCCCGTCACTGCTGCTCTACTTCGCCTGCGCGCTGGCCATCGGCGTGGTCGCGTCACTGACCCTGGCCCGGCGGTTGAAGCGGAGCACGTTCGGGCTGGAGCTCGACGAGATAGCTGCGCTCGTACAGGAACGCGAAGGGATGCTTCATGGCATTCGCGAGGGCGTGATCACCCTCGACCGGGAGGATCGCGTCACCCTCATCAACGACGAGGCGCGACGGCTGATACCTCTACAGGGTGACCCTGTCGGCCAGCCGATCGAAGAAGTGGTGGCCCACCGCCGGCTGGCCGATCTGCTCACCGGACGACTGTCGCGCCCGGATTCCATGGTCGTCACCGACGACCACATCCTGGTCGTGAACCGCACGCAGGTGACCCGCCAGGGTCGGGACCTCGGAGCGGTGGTGACGCTGCGCGATCGGACGGAGCTGGAGGGACTGTTACGCGAGCTGGACAGCGTCGATGCGCTGACCGATGCCCTCCGCGCTCAGCAGCACGAGTTCTCGAACCGAATGCACACGCTGGCCGGCCTCATCGAGCTCGGCGACCACGACGCGGCGGTCCGCTACGCACTCGATGTGTCCGGAGAGTCGGCGGGACTGGCGCAGACAATCCGCGAACGGGTCGCGGCGCCGGAGCTCGCCGCGCTTCTGCTGGCCAAGACCACTGTCGCGGCCGAGCGGGGTGTGCAGCTTGTGCTCAGTCCTGACTCGCGGCTGGCGCACACGGCGATTGAGACGAACATGGTCCTCTCGATTGCCGGCAATCTGATCGACAACGCCATCGAGGCGGCCACCGCCGGGCCAAGTCCGGCCAGCGTTACGGTCGGCCTGGCCGCCAGCGATGGCCACATCACGATCGAGGTCTCCGATACCGGTCCCGGGGTGCCGAAGGAGCTCGCGGGCCGGATCTTCACCGATGGGTTCACGACCAAGTCGCCAGACGCGGAGCGCCACCGGGGGATTGGGCTGGCGCTGGTGCACCGGCTGGTCCATCGCGCCGGCGGCACGATCACCGTCGACTGCACGGGCGCGACCACGTTCACGGTCGTCCTCCCCACGCCGAAGAACGCCGTTCCCGGGGGAGGAACTGGTGCCGAGGCTGGCCCCCGCCATGGCTCTGAAGAGATCGAGGTCGGTGCATGATCGACACGTTGATCGTCGAGGACGACTACCACGTGGCCACCATCCACGCGGCCTACGTGCGCAAGATCCGTGGGTTCGCGGTCGCCGGACATGCCTCGACCGCGGCCAGCGCCCGAACGGAGATACGGCGGCAGAAGCCCACGCTGGTCCTGCTTGACCTGTACCTGCCCGACGGTCACGGTCTGGATCTCGTACGCGAGACTGTGGCCCACAAGGATCACCAGCCGGACTTTCTGGTCATCACCGCGGCCCGCGACATGGCCAGCGTCCATGCGGCGATGCAGCTCGGAACGGTCCACTACCTGGTCAAACCGTTCAGCTTCGCCCAACTGGAAGAACGTCTGAACGCCTACCGTGATCTCCGCGGCCGGCTCGAACGAATCGACGAGGCCGAGCAACACGACGTCGACAGCCTGTACGGGCTCCTCCGAGGGCCCGCGCCGTTGCCCAAGGGACAATCCGCGCCAACGATGTCGCGAATACGTGAGCTACTGCAAGCTGCGCCGCAGGACATCTCTGCCAGCGAGATCGCCGAGCAGGTCGGGATCAGCCGCTCGACCGCGCAGCGCTACCTGGCCGAGCTGGCCCGCCAAGGCAAGATCGAGCTCCACCTGCACTACGGAACCGCAGGCCGGCCCGAGCATCGCTACCGGATCGGAACCAGCAGCAGCTGAGCGGCCCTCCCGGCCGAGGTGAGCTTGCACCTCACAGCCGGCGGGCGGTGAGCTCACACCCCCGGCCGCAGGGGTGCATTCGCGATCATGCCCATATGGCCGAAAAGCGAACGCCCCGCGCCATACTCCGCTCACGGCATAGTTAGCCGCGTGCCGCCGACACCACCGCGCAAACAGACGCCGTTTACGGCGAGGGAGAAGACACCGTGAATCCAGCGAAGTCCGCGCTCAGCTTGATCGGCAAACCCGTCGGGGCGGTGTCGCATGCGCTGAACCGCCCCAACTCCGTCGGCCGCAATCGCCCGCTGTACCCGCTGAACCTGATCGATGCCCTTCGCGGTGGCACGTTGGAGGACGCCGTGCGCGACCGCATCGTCCTCATCACCGGGGCGTCGTCGGGCATCGGGGCGGTGACCGCCGAGCGTATTGGCGCTGCCCGCGGTGAGGTGGTCCTCGTCGCTCGGGGCAAGGAGAAGCTCGAGCAGACGGCGGAGAGGGTCGAGGCCGCCGGTGGTCGCGCGCACGTGTACCCGACCGACCTCACCGACCTTGACGGGATCGCCACCATGGCCGAGCAGGTGCAGTCCGACCTCGGGCGCGTGGACATCCTGGTCAACAACGCCGGGAAATCGATCCGCCGTTCGCTCGAGCTGTCCTACGACCGCATGCACGACTACCAGCGCACGATGCAACTCAACTACTTTGCGCCGGTCCGGCTCATGCTCGCCCTCCTGCCGGGGATGCGCGAGCGCGAGTTCGGCACGATCGTCAACGTCTCCACAATCGGCGTGCTGACACGCGTCCCGCGGTTCGGCGCCTACATCGCCTCTAAGGCGGCACTGGACATCCTCTGCGACGCCTGGCAGGCCGAGACCCATTCAGAGGATGTGCGCTTCTGCACCGTGCACATGTCGCTGGTGCGCACGCCCATGATCGAGGCGACAACGATCTATCAGCGCTTCCCGGTCCTGTCCCCAGAGGACGCCGCCGGCGTCCTCTGTGAGGCGATCATCCACCGCCCGCGCCGCGTCAGCCCGCCGTTTGGCCAGATCGCCGCGTTCGCCGACGCGATGAGTCCGGGCATCATGGATCGCGTGCGCAACCAGGGCTTTCAGCTGTTCAGCGACTCGGCGGCTGCGAAGGGGGACAAGAACTCGACCGAGCCGGTCGAAGTGTCGGCCCAGGCGCGCGCGTTCGCCGAAGTCACGCGCGGAGTTCACTGGTAGGCGAGTGCTCAGCGCGTGTCACGCGCGGAGTTCACCGGTAGCCGAGCGGTCAGCGCGTAGCGCCGCCTCAAGCTCAAACCGCGCGTCGGGGTCGTCGAGCTGGTCGCCGAGGAGCTCGCGCAGACGGGTAATCCGGTAGCGGACGGTCTGCGGATGCAGGTGCAGCTGGCGGGCCATGGCGGCCGCGTTGCCCACGTGCTGGACATAGGCCAATGCGGTGGCCGCCATGCGGGCCCGGCTGGCGGGGGTCAGCTCGCTGAGCGCCGCGAGACGCCGGGCCGCGATGCGCTCGACGACCGGCGCCGACTGGCTGATCAGGAGGGCGCCGAGATGGTCGTCGGCGGCGAGGAGGTTCGTGCCGTCGGAAAGCTCGAGTGCGGCGGTGGCCAGTCGCCAGGAGAACGGCAGCCGGTCGAGGGGGCCGTTGGGACCCGAGGCGGCTTCTCGTCCTGAGGCGGCGACTCTGACCGCCGCCCGGCGCCCGGGACCATCAGCGTCGGGAAGGATGATGGCGCCCAGGCCCTCGAACGGAGCCGCGAGTGCTTCGGGCCCCAGGCGACGGGCCAGGCCGGCCAGCCGTCGCGGCCGGCAGGCGAGCGCCGCAGCGCTGCGCGGAAGCCGCCAGCCGAGGTCGGTGGCGAGCGAAGCCGGATCCGCGCCCGGGGCGCGCCCCAGAAGCGCCCCGACAAGCTCCTCCCGCTGCCGTTCGCGCTCCCCCGCGTGCTCGGACGCGGCCTGAGCGAAGCCCTCGACGGACTCGGAAGACAGCTCGTCGATGTAGGCGAAGATCGCTTCGGCGAGTCCAGCCACTATCGCGGGATCAAGTCCGGCGGCATGGCTGGCGGTGGCAAACCTCCGCCAAGCCACCCGCGCGCCCACGCGGTAGGCGGCCTGTAGAGCGTCGAGAGTACGGCCGGCGCGCTGCTCGGCGCGCCCCAGCGCGACGTAGACCTGCCGACCGGCGGTATCGACGGCGTCGGGCTCGCGGACCAGGGTGACAAAGCGGTGCAGCGCCTCGTCGACCCCAGATCGAACGGCCTTCCCGAAGGCCCCCTCGAGCGGACGCATGTATTCCGGGACCTCCCGGCCGATCACCGCCAGGATCTCGGCGGCGATCGCCGGCAGCTCGGGCTCGAGCACGTCCGCGACGGTGGGTGGCAGACCTATGCTCACATAGTTGAGCATAAACCTTGCGCAGTTCCGCCCTTCAGGCCAAGAGAATCAGGTATTAGTCACATACCGTGTAAAGGGTGTCGAGAGGCGAACGTGCCGCAAATCTGACCGGCGTCGTGGTCCCGTTCATTGGGGTCCTGGTGGCGATCGTCCTGCTGTGGCAGCGATGGGTTGACGCCACCGACCTCGCCCTGCTCGCCTTCTTCTATCTGCTCACCGCGGTCGGGGTCACGGTCGGCTTCCACCGCTTGCTCACCCATCGCGCCTTCCAGACGTATCCGCGCATCGAGCAACTGTTCGCGATCCTGGGCTCGCTCTCGGTCGAGGGGTCGGTTCTCGACTGGGTCTCTGACCATCGCAAACACCATGCCCACACCGACGAGGAGGGCGATCCCCATTCGCCTCACGTGGGGCACGGGAGCGGAATCGAGGGGCTATGGCATGCGCACACCGGCTGGCTGACCAAGACGCAGGGGCAGGCCGACTGGAAGCGCTACGGGCGCGATCTGTACGAGGATCCAGCGATGCGCCGTATCGGCAGGCGCTTCCCGCTCTGGGTCGCCCTCTCGCTTCTATTGCCGACCCTGGCCGGATTCGCGCTCCACGGCTGGACTTTGCCAGGGGCAATCCGGGGCTATGTCTGGGGCGGGCTCGTGCGGATCTTCCTGGTCCACCACGTGACCTGGTCGGTGAATTCGGTCTGCCACTTCTTCGGGAGCCGTCGCTTCGCCACCGACGATCGCTCCACCAACGTCGCTTGGCTGGCGATCCCCTCGCTCGGCGAGTCGTGGCACCACAACCACCACGCGTTCCCGCGTAGCGCCCGGCACGGCCTGCGCTGGTACGAACTCGACCCCTCGGCGCTGATCATCGCCAGTCTGGAGAAGCTCGGGCTCGCGTGGAGTGTCGTGCGCATCGCTCCCGAGCGCCAGACAGATCGACTGGCCAGCGGCGAACACGCGGCTGCCCAGACCTGATCGGAGTCGTGCGCCGTGCCCGTTGCCCGTTTCCCGGCGGCCGGCAGCCGGCAGCCGGCGAGCGCGTGTTAACAGCGCGCGGCGCGCATTCTTCACCAGCTCTTATCAACTCGGCCTAAATGTCGTATGGCGGGCTCGACGTTGAGTCGCGGCGAGCCAGCCCCGAGTTGTGCGCATCTCATGGACCGAAAGCGCGTACGTCAGGGAACTGCGCCCCCACTTCCCTGACTCGCCCGGGTGGAGCAGACGGATTCTGTCTCTGCCCGGGCACCCTTTCTCCCGGACCATGACCTCAAGGTTCGGCGTGACCGACCGATACACCAGTAATGAGGGAGCCAGCCACCGAGCGGCGCCTCTCGTGGTTGTGCGCCACCGAGGCGGACCGTGAGCGCGTACTCGACATGGAGCGACGCCTGAAGCCGTTGCGGACGCGGTCCTTCGCAGTGCTGGCCGCCGCCCTGGTCATCTGCGGGCCCTGGGTAGGCTTCTGGACCCTGATTCCGCTGGCGGTGGCGGGCGCAGTGTTCCTCATCACCGACCGGGGTCTGGCGACTTCTCCGCGCCCCGAGTACCGGATGGCGGCGGCGTGGCTCACCTCTGAGGTCGCGATCGCCGCCAGTGTCGCGCTGACCGGTGGCCCATGGAGCCCGGCAGTCTCGTGGCTTGTCCTCCCGATCATCACTCTCGCCGCCCGGTTCAACGTGCGCGGCGTCATCGCCGGCACCAGCGTCGCTGCGACACTCGTGCTGGCGTGTTCAGTCGCTGTGGAACCTGCCGAGGCAGTCGCCCATCCGCAGCAGATCGTATTCCGCCTGGCTCTGCTCGGAGCTGTTGCGCTGCTCTCGCTGGCCCTCCTGCAGTCCGACCTGCAACACCGCAGCGCCTCGGTCATCGATCCCCTCACCAGCATGCTCAATCGCAATGCTTTGTCAGCCCGCGTCGAAGAGCTACGCCACCAGGCGAGAGTCGTGCAACGGCCGATCGGCCTGATCATCGCCGATATCGACAGATTCAAAGACGTCAACGATTTCCATGGCCACTCAGTCGGCGACGCCGTTCTGGCCGATGTCGCCTACACCCTGCGCAGGGGGCTGCGCGCCTTCGATCTTGTCTATCGACTCGGGGGGGAGGAGTTCCTGGTGCTGCTCCCCGGCGCCGACGCCGCGGAGGTCGCGACTCTGGCCGAGGGTCTGCGCGAAGCCATCCAGTCCGGCACGCGTGGGGGACTGCCGGTGACGATGTCCTTTGGCGTCAGTGCCAGCCCGCCGAGCGAGTTTGATTACGAGCGCACCTTTGAGGCGGCAGACCAAGCCCTGTACGCCGCCAAGGCCGCCGGACGCAACCGGGTCTGCACCGCCGGCGAGGGCGTTCCGCCCGAGGCACCGCTGACCCCCGAAACGCCGGCTTTGTCCCTCGCCGGCCACCTCGACTAGTTCCGGTCCCGAGTCGGGCCGGGTCTCGGTTCCCTGGGGGGTATGTACCTAAGCGTCGAAAATCGACGCTTAGGTCATCGAACCCCCCTCCGGCGCTAGGCCTCGCGCCGGTCCACAAACCCGGTGGGATCAAGTCCCGCGAGCGCCACGGTCATGCCGCCGGCTCTCGCCCCTGCATCCTCAGCCTGCTCCTTGCGGGCTATGGCCGCGCGCACGAGTCGGCCGCCGAGGTAACGGACTGGCTCGGGTGGAAGGCGGGACGATGGCACGCGCCGCAGGGCCTCGGGCAGGTCCTCGCTGACCTGCCCGAGCGCCATCGCGGCCAACGCCTCCGCGACCACGTACGACGGCCCGCAGCCGTTGCCAGAAAATCCTGTCGCGGCCAGGACGGCAGGGTCCGCGCCGACTTCGAACACGAACGGCAGGCCCGAAACTGAGTAGTCGATCGGCCCGCGCCAACTTCGCGTCACCGGCACATCCGAAAGCTGGGGAAAGATGTAACGGAGCTGGGCGCGGATCTCCGCAGCTCTGGACGAATCCCCATGGAAACCGTGGCCGACGCGCCCGTTGAAGGCGAGCGTCCCCCCGCCCTTGCCGAACACAATCCGGCCGTCGCTCGCTCGCTGGTAGTAGTTGACCAGGCGTCGCGAATCCGATATCGACAGACCGGGCTCCCATCCCAGCTGGTCCAACCGTTCCGGGATCGGGTCGGTAGCGACGATGTCGCTGGAGGTCACAACCAACGAGCTCCGCGCCTGGGGGAGCGCGGCGGTCCAGGCGTTCATGGTCAGCAGGACCGTGGACGCCTGAATCGGACCGCGTTCAGTATCGACTCGCGGGCGGCGCCCGCCGTGAACGGCATGGACTTGAGTGCCTTCGAGGATCGAGATGCCCCTTCGCCGGGCAACGGCGGCAAGGCCCCGCGCGACCTTCGCGGGATGGAATGTCGCGCCGGCAGGTTCGAACACGCCGCCGAGGTGTTGCGCTGACCCCGACCGTTTCCTTACCTCCTCGAGGCTCAGAAGCTCATAGGGCGCCGCGCCCGTCGCGGAGATCGCCTCAAGCGCCGTCTCCCAGGCGCCGAGCTGGGCGGGGTTGGTGGCCGCCCACAGCCAGCCGGCTTGGCGGAATTCCCCGTCGATCCCCGTCTCGTGGAGGAACGCTCCGATCGACGCGATGGCGGACTCGCTGGCCATGGCATACCGGAGCGCGTCGCCTTCTCCGCACAGCTTCCGAAGACTCGCGAACTTCGACCATGCGGTCATGACGAAGCCGCCGTTGCGGCCGCTCGCGCCACCTCCGCAGATGTCTGCCTCCAGCACGGCGACGCTCAGTGACGGGTCGCGCCGCCGGAGCGATAACGCCGTCCACAGGCCGGTGAACCCTCCGCCGACTACGCACACGTCCGCGGCGGCTGGAAGCCGAGATTCAGGATCGGGTTGCGGCCCGGGAGGGTCGGCGGCCAGCGCCTGCTCGAGCCATAGCGAACGCCGACGGTCAGGCGGCCAGACGGGACCCCGGGGAAAGGTGGCGAGCGCTGTGCCGGAAGGTCGGGGCATGACGCCAGAGCATCCCACGGCCCGCGCCACGCCGACCCTTCATCGTGGCTGCTCCATGCGCTGGTCAAGTGGTTCGGTGCTCGCCTGGGCCCGCAACGCCCGACCGATGACCAGACGCTGGATCTCGCTGGTGCCTTCGAAAATGGTGTAGAGCTTCGCGTCGCGGTACCACTTCTCGACCGGGAAGTCCTTGATGTAGCCCCAACCGCCCATCGTCTGAACGGCCTGTTCGCAGGCTCGCACGGCGACCTCGGAAGCCTTGAGCTTGGACATCGAGCCCTCGGCATTCTCGAATGGCTTGCGCTCGGCGGCCATCCACGCTGCCCTCCAGGTCAGCAGCCGGGCGGCATCGATGTCGGCAGCGAGATCGGCGAGCGGGAATGCGACCCCCTGATTCTCGATGATCGGCTGCCCGAACGCTTCCCGTCCGGACGCGTAGTCGCGGGCGAACTCGAGCGCCGCCCGAGCGATGCCGATGGCCTGAGCGGCCACCATCGGGCGGGTTCGCTCAAACGCGCCGAGAGCGGCCGAGCTTCGCCTATGCACCGCCGCCGCCGGCCCCCCTTCCTCGGACGGCGCGATCGGCGCGCGCCCCTTCTCGGACTCGCGTCCTTTGGCGATCCGCTCCTCCAGCCGCTCGGGCCCGCCGAGGAGTTGATCGCCGGGCACGCGGCAATCCTCCAGCACGATCTCGCCTGTGTGCGAGGCGCGGCAGCCAAGCTTGTCGAGCTTGCGGAGCATGGTGAGGCCGGGGGTTCCCTTCGGCACGATGAACACACCCTGCCCCCGATGCCCGGCCTCTGGATCGACCGTGGCCACGACGACGTGAACGTCAGCGATGCCGCCGTTGCCGATGAAGACCTTCTGACCGTCGATCACCCAGTCCTCACCGTCGCGCCGAGCCCGGGTCTGAATCGAGCGGATGTCGCTGCCGCCGCTGGGCTCGGTTACGGCGAGCGCGGCCAGCTTCAACTCGTCAGCGGTACCGAAGCACTGAGGGGCCCACTGCGCAAGCTGCTCGTCGGTGGCCGCCTGCCTGATCGCCGCCAGCGCCAGGGCCGGCATCACGATTGAGAGCCCGATCCCGGCGCACCCCCAGAACAGCTCCTCCATCAGGATCGGCAACGACAGACCGGTCGGATCCACCGATAATTGGGCGTAGAGCTCCCAGCCGTAGAAGCCGTGCCGTGCCGCCTCCTCGAGTACCGGCCAGGGGAATTCCTGCTCGCGGTCGTACTCGGCCGCCACGGGCCGGATCACGTCACGGGCAAAGAGGTGCGCCTTCTCGCGCAGAGCCGACTGCTCGTCGGTCAAGTCAAGGGAGAAGCTCATGGCGCGCCCGTCTCGTCCGCAGGGGCATCCGCGTCGTCGGCGGCGAAGCCCTCCAGCGAGCCCTTCATCGTGGCCAGAGCGTTCCAGGCGTTCGGGAAGCCGGCGTAGACAGCGACCTGACGGAGCACCTCCCGGATCTCCTCCTCGGTAGCGCCCTGACGCCGAGCGGCACGAACGTAGACACCGAGTTGCAATTGCTGGCCGAGCGTCGCCAGCATCGCCACGGTGCACAGAGCCCGGGTCTTCGGATCCAGCGCATCCCCGGCATATACCTCGCCATAGACGAAGTCCATGATGTAGCGGTGCAGCTCGGGGTCCAGGGACTCCAGGTACTCCCGTCCCCGATCGACGTTCTCGGGCCCCACAAAGCGGGCCATCACCTCCGGTCCGGGCTCACTCATCAGACGCGCTCCGATCGGAGATATAGGTCGGACGGGTCGAACGCCACCCGGATTCCGGTGGAAGCAAACTTGCCCACCACCTCGCCGTCAGCGAGCACATCCGCCTCAGCCCACACAAGCCTCCCGCCGGCCCGAACGACCTTGGCCTCGGCCCGCAGCCGAGCGACCTTCTTGGCGTTCACCGGCCGGATGAAGCGGGCGAAGATGTCGATCGTGGTGATCGCGCTCTTCTGGATCTCCTCGTCAGTCAGGATGGTCGTCGTTGCGGCCGCCATCGCCGCATCCGCCAGGGCGGTGGCCACGCCACCCTGAATCACGCCCAGCGGGTTGCCCAACTCCTCAGCCGCGTCCATCTCATAGACCGCCTCGCCGCGTCCGAACTCAACCAAGTGCATGCCCAGGGTCTCGGAAACCGGCGAGCGTAATTCCCCTGCGCGGCTCTTCTCCAACATCTGATCCACAAACTCGTGACTCATCTCATTCCACTCCATCGTCGGGTTCCGGGACCCTACCCGGACGGCAACGCGGACACCCCGTTAGGGTCTGGGTTTCCTCGGGTAAACACGTTTCGCGACGTGTCCGAACCCGGTCCAGCAGTGTTGGCCATGGAAGTGCCGTGCGATGAGCATGCTCCCGGCACGATTCGGGACGCGCTGGATGGCTCAATGGACCTCGGTTGGGTGCTTGGCGATGTGATGCTGGTGGCCAGTGAGCTGGTTACCAATGCCGTGCTGCATTCGGGGTGCTCGGAGGACCACCGGATTCACGTGGATGTCAGACGCGAATCTGAACAGCTCGTGATCATGGTCCGGGATCCGGGGCTCTCCCAGGCGGAAGCGCAGCAGCGCCCGGGGCAGGCCGCAGGGGGATGGGGGTTGGTCATCGTTGATCAGCTCGCCCAGCGTTGGGGCACGGAGCGCACGGACGGCTACTGCGTGTGGGCCGAGGTGGCCCTGCCATAAAAAAGCGACCGTGGTCGCCCCAGGTTGGTAAATTTCCGATCAGTCGCTGCACAACGATCTAATGCGTTGGTGGGGACGGCGTTCATGGGGACAAGGGCGATTGGAACGGTCGCTCACTGGACCAGCGGATCTGTTGCTTTTCAGAGGAGCTTGGATGGTTTCTTTGGCTGGCCCGAGCGATTCGGTTCCTAGGTCATGACTAGTCCCGGGGGAACGCTGGGACCTTTGGTCATCGAGCGCGTGCCCGACGGCGACCGGCTGGTCATCTCGCTTCGCGGCGAGTTGGATCTGGCCTCGGCACCGGCGCTGGCCAGCGAGCTCTACGACGCGGCCTCAGACGGCTTCGATCAGCTGGTGGTCGATCTCAGTGGACTCGACTTCATGGACAGCACGGGGCTCAGCGTGTTGCTCGAAGCGCAGCGAGCTGCCGACACCGACCACCATGGCTTCTCCCTACGACGGGGACCTGCCCAGGTCCAACGCGTGTTCGAGGTGACCGGCCTGGTCGACCGCCTGCCCTTTGAGGACTAACCACTGCCAGCCCTAACGGCCAGCAGGCGAGAGAGGGGCCCCTCTCCCCCTCCTCTCGCAGCTCGGCGGGGCGCATACCCCGCCCCTCCGGCGCCCCGCCGAGCTCCTATTTCCAGCTAGTGGCTACCACCCGAACAGTTCACCGGTTATCGCGAAACCCTCCGGCAAGACCCACTAGAGTCTCTGAGCAGACCGACCCCTACCCGTTGCGCAATGCGGGTTCGACGGAATCGCGTTTGCCCCTCTCGTGGGCGTCCACGGAGACCAGGGTGTACGGGTTCTGCAGGCCCTCAGCCAGCCCAGCCGGACGGGGGACGGTTCTGTCAGCCCTTACAGCCTGCGCTGCACCGGTCCCACCGGGGTTCTCGCGCTTGACCCCGGGCGCCTCGCCGCGAGCCTATCCGCCCCTCGCCGAGCGACGGTCGCGACCCGGTGGGCGGACTTCGTGGAGCACTGATGACCGACTCAGAAATCTCAGACGGGCGGCCCGGTAGCGAGCGAGCTGGCGGGAGCGACCGGACTGGCGAGAACGCCAACGGGGGCGATGAGACCCAAGCGGGTTTGCGTCCGCTTCTGGCCATCTCCAATGAGATGGTGCGCATTTACAAGGAGCAGTTCGGACGCGGACCGACCAAGGCCCGCACCGATTACGCCGGCCCGAACACACTTGTGTGCCTGCTCGAGAACACGTTCACACCGGCTGAGCGCAATCTTCAGTCGATGGGCGAGCATCAACGTCTGCGCGACATCCGGATGCTCTTCCAGTACGCCGAATCCTCTCGCTTCACCGAGCCCGTCGAGCGAATCACGGGACGCCGGGTGAACGCCTTCATCAGCGGCATCGACACGGACAACGACGTCGCCTGCGAGCTGTTCGTCCTGGAGCCTGAGGCCACGCCCGAGGAGTCGTAAGCCGCGACCGTTCCCGGGTCGGGCGCCCGCCCGGACGACGAGGGCTCAGACCGCCGCTACGGCTGCGGGCTCGTCGCTGGGCTCGCCGGCAAGTGACGACGGCTCGAAATCCGGGGGCCAGCCCAGTGACCCGGGCGACCTCGGTCATCAGACGGCTCCGGAACACCTCGGGGCGGAACCCGACGGCGTGGCGGCGAATCACCTGCGGGTCGAATCGGTCGAAGTCCACGTGGCGCATAGCCTCGGCGAGGGCGTCGCAGTTGCCGGCGGGATAGAGCACGCCGGTGACGCCGTCGATCACCGTCTCGCGGGTGCCACCGGCATCTGGGGCCAGCACTGGACGCCCGGCGGCCTGGGCCTCAACCGCGGCGATCCCGAACTCCTCAACGTTGGGGACGATGAGCGCGCGAGCCCGCGACATCAGCTCCGACAGCTGGGTGTCTCCGACTCGGCCGAGGAATTCTGCCTGCTCGCCAAAGCGAATTCGCAACGATTCAAGGCTCGGTCCTTCCCCCACCACCTTCACGGGTTGCCCCGCCCGCCGCGCCGCCTCGAGGGCCGCGTCGACGCACTTGTGGGGGATGAGCTCGCCGACCACCAGAAAGAAGTCCTCGGCCACACCGGTACTGAACCGGTCTGTGTTCACCGGGGGGTGCACGACGACAGCGTCGCGGTCCCAGACCTCAGCGATGCGCTGACGCGTGAGCTCCGAGTTGGCGATGAAGTGATCGACGCGCTCGGCCGCGCGCCGATCCCAGGCGCGGATGCGGCCGAGCAGCTTCTCGCCCGTGGGGCGCAGCGGACCCGGGAACTCCTTCAGCGCCCGCTCGCGCTCATGCCAGACGTAGCGAAACGGCGTGTGGCAGTAGTTGACGTGCACGGCTTCGGCGCCGGGGCGCACCCCGTGAGCAAACGCGCTCGAGCTCGAGACGATCACCCGGTGCTCCGCGAGGGGCAGGTGCTCGGCGGCCCGGGGAAACATGGGCAGCAACGCGCGGAAGCTGCGCTGGCTCACTGGAAGCCGTTGCAGATATGACGTGCCGCGCACCCGGCCCGCAAACGCGTGCTGGGTTCCATGCTCGTCGTAGAGCAGCGTGTAGACCGGCGCTTGAGGCCAGCAGGAGGCCATCTCCAAAAACGTGCGCTCCGCCCCGCGGAGTAGGAGCAGGTAGTCGTGAACGAGGCCGACGGGCCCCGGCTCGCTCCGGGGCTTAAGAGTCACGCGCGCGAGCATCAGTTCAGATTCCGCGCCGCGCGAGAACCAAGGTCGCGGTTCGCAGCAGACATTTCACATCCCGCCACAGAGACCAGTTGGCGATGTAGAGATAGTCGATCATGACCATCTCCTCGAGCGGGACGCGCGGGCCGCCGAGCACCTGCCAGTGCCCCGTCATCCCCGGCAGTACATCGAGGCGGCGCCGGCCCCAGCCGACGATGCCCTCGTCCTCCTCCGGAATAAGCGGCCGCGGCCCGACGAGACTCATGTCGCCCTTGAGGACGTTCACCAGCTGCGGTAGCTCGTCGAAGTTCAGACGCCGCAGGTAGCCGCCGACAGTGGTCAGGCGCGGGTCCTGCCGGATCTTGAACAGTCCGTCGGCCTCGTTCAGAGCGGCCAGGCCGTGGCGAAGTGTTTCCGCACCCACGCACATGGTCCGGAACTTGAAGATCTCGAACGTCTTGCCGTTGCGTCCCACCCGCTGCTGGCGGAACAGCACCGGCCCCGCGGAGGTCGCTTTGACCACAATGGCGATCACAGCCAACAGCGGGGCAAGCAGCACAAGGGCGAGACAGGCGGCGGTCACGTCCAAGCCGCGCTTCACGAACTCGGAGGACTTGCTGAGGCCGAGGCGGCGGACTGCGAGCATGGCGGTTCCGGGCATCTCGTCGACCACGAGCGAACCGAGTGTGTCCCAGAAATGCGGTAGCAGACTGACTTTCACGTTCAGGCCGCTCGCTTCGCGGATCAACTCGAGGACCGATTCTGTGTCGTGACCGCCGGAAGCGATGACGATGCGCTTGATCGCGTATTCCTCGACCACCTCCTCGAGGAGTCCATCCTCGAGAAACCGACCGAAGTCCCCGTCTTCGACCGGGATTCCCATCACGACTTGCGCACCGCCGTTCTCGCCGTACTTCAGACGCTTACGGACGCGGTCAAACGAGTCCGTGTCGCCCAGGACCAGGCAGCGGTCACGCTCGGTAATCGCCGCAGCGGCCTCGCGGGCGACCATCCGAGCGATCAGGACACCACCGAGCATGGTGAACAGCGCGAGGAGAAACTGGCCCTTGTGAACGTGGCCCGGCAGCAACGAGCCGACAGCCAGCCAGATGAACACCGTGTAGACGAGGGCCATCACGAATACGCGGGGGGCCTCGTCGAGCGTGCTGGACCACAGAACCCGTTCGTCGCGGTCGTACAGGCCGAGCAGCTTGCACAGCAGGACGGCCAGGGGAAGGGCGAGGATGCTCGCCGGCCCGAATGCCGTCTGGCCGACCACGCTCAGCACTACCAGGCTCGCGGTGGCCGCGATCAGGTCGGCGATACCGAGCGCGCGGCGAAACACCGAGTCGCGCTCCAGGGAGATACGCGAGGTCGCCCGCCGCGCGAAGCTCAGCTCTCCCGCTTGCCCGCCCGGAATCGCTCCGCTGCCCTGGATGGGAGGAGCCGACGGCTCCAGGTCCACATCCACGGAAGCCGGGACAGCCAATTGCGGCTGCGGAAGCGTCCCCTGTTCTAGCACTGCTACCCCCTTGTCGAGATGCCGTCTCGACCTACTTAGGTCCCGGCCAACCCGCCGGGACCGCTTTGCCTTTAGCTCGAGAGCACCGTATCCGTCCTTCGGAGCTGGTGACCATCGAACGTTTGTCTACATAAGCCTACCTGAGCTAATCGTACTCGCGGCTAGCGCCCTGTACAAGTGAACCGTCGTCCGGAAACATGCTGGCAACACCCGGTCCGTTTCGGCGGCCGCAGAGGCGCGCCGGCCCGTACCGAGTCGGTGTCTGCAGACGGAACTGCAGCCAAACCTATTCCTGAAATTTGGTTTTCATGCGTATACTCGGCGGCCTCGACTGGCTCTGGACTGAGACGCATGGGGCCGCGACTGATCTCGCTTGAATGCCGGACAGCTTTACTTACGTGACCAGACAATGGGGGGCCCCATGACCGGTTTGACCAACTTCGCGCGGTCGTATCGCTGCGCCTTATCGCTACAGGGTGTTGCCCTATGAATACCGCGACAGAATCAAACCGAGCGGATCTCGGCGGTTTGCTGCGGATCCTGCGGCGCCGGGCCATCCTCATCGTGGTTGCCGTGGTCGTTGCCCTGGGTGCGGCGTGGGTCTTCTCCAATAGCCAGAAGAAGCAGTACACCGGCACGGCCGTCCTCCTGTTCAGGCCGCTGTTCCTCGACGCACAGCTGGCCGGGCTCCCCCTCACGCTCCCCAACAGCGATCCGACAGTCGAGGCGGCCACCGATGTTGGGCTGATCGCGTTGCCCCAGGTTCGCGCCCGCGCAGCCCGCACGCTCGGGCCGCCCTACACGGTCGCCAGTCTAAAGCCACAGGTCAGTGCCTCGGCGGAGGGCAAGTCCTCCCTGGTCGACGTCCAGGGAACGGCGAGCACGCCTACGGCGGCCGCGGCGATCGCCAACGCCGTAGCCACCGGCTTCATCTCGCTCCGGCGCCAGACGCTTGTTCATGCAATCAACAAGGCGATCGCCACCGTGAGGCGTCAGATCCGATCGCCCCAAACGACGACGCTCCAGCGAGCCGTCCTGCGCAACAACCTGACCAAGCTGCTTGAGTCGAGATCAGTTCAGCCCGGGGACGTCTCCCTGGCCGGGACAGCGCTCCCGCCCACCTCGCCGTCGGCCCCGACGACGACGCTGAACCTCATCATTGGCGGCGCCCTGGGTTTGCTGCTCGGTCTCGCCCTCGCGCTCATTGCCGAGCAGCTGGACCGGCGTGTCCGCCGGCCCGAGGAGGTCGGAGATGCGCTCGAGCTCCCCGTTCTGGCCTCGATTCCTCGCAGCCGGGTGCTCAAGAACGGCACCGGGCTGAGCAAGGGGCTTTCGGACAGCGACATTGAGGCCTTCCGCCTGCTCCGCGCCAATCTGCGCTACCGCTTCGGTAGCCGGGAGCTTCGCTCGATACTGCTGACGTCGGCCTCGCCGGGAAGCGGCAAGACGACCGTCGCCCTACACCTCGCCTCGGCAGCCGCGGCGGCGCTGGACGGGAATGTCCTGCTCATCGAGGCGGACATCCGCCGGCCGCGCCTGGCAGCGCTGCTCGGCGTGCCGTCCGATAAGGGACTGAGCAGCGCGCTGCTCGACTCCGACGAGTTGTCGGATGTCGTGGTCACGATCCCGTCGACACACAGCACCAACGGCTCCAGCCCCTCGACGAACGGCAACGGCTCAGGTCTGCCCGTGAATGCGAGCTTCCCGGCCAGCTTCGATGTGGTCGTCGCCGGTCCACCAACGCCGCTGGCCAACGAGCTCCTCGGCTCCGAGCACATGAGGCATCTGCTTCAGAGTGCGATGGACCGCTATGCCCTGGTCATCGTGGAGGGACCGCCTCCCGGACTGGTGTCCGACGCGATTCCGATCATGAAGCAGGTCGATGCCGTGGTGCTTGTGGCCGGGCTCGGGCGGGAGAACAGTCCCGAGTTGCGTCGTCTCCGCGCGCAGCTTGACGGACTCGCGATCGAGCCCCTCGGTGTGGTGGCCAACTTCTCGCGCCGCACGTCGAACGCGTACGTGAGCTCGAGCCAGTCGTGAGCGCCGGCCGCGCCGGGGTCGTCAACTGGCCGGCACCGCGTGTTCCCGGCTTCTGGTCGGGCGCCCGCATGTACGCGACGGCCACGCTGTCGTCGATCGTGCTGGCGTTCCTGGTGGTGGCGGGCGGTAGTGGGCCGTTTCTACGGCTGCTCACCGCGCTGGTCATCGCCCTCGCGCTGACCAGCCTGGCCCTGACCCGTCCGGCCGCCGGGGTCGTGTGCACATTTGTCTACCTGGTGTTCATGGAGCTCCTGCGTCGCGTCATGATCCCCGCCTCCTCGTGGCTGTCCACCGATCCTCTGCTGCTGGTCGGCCCGGCGGTATCGGTCATCCTGCTGGTCAAGGTGTTTGCGCTCGAGCGGCGCCGGCTGGCCCCCGATCTGCTCTCGGTACTGATCTCGATGCTGCTGCTGGTCACGTTTCTCGAGGTCGGTAACCCGACGGGGTACGGGATCGGTTCCAACCTGGCCGGCCTGCTCTACATGGCCGCACCGCTGTTCTGGTTCTACGTCGGGCGCGAGCTGCTCAACGACGGGCTCAGCGATCGGCTCCTGGCCATCCTGATCGTCCTCGGACTCGTTGTCGGGGCCTACGGCCTCTATCAGACACAGGTGGGTGACCCACCCTGGGACGTCAACTGGCTCAATACCACCGGCGGCTATAACGCCCTCAACGTCGGCAACACGGTCAGGGCCTTCGGACCCTTCGCCAGCAGCGCCGAATATGCCCTGTTCCTGGGTTCGGGCCTGGCCGCGGCGGTGGGTTTCGCTCTGCGGGGCCGAACCATCGCTCTGGCGGCAGTGCCGATTCTCGGGGTGTGCCTGTTCCTGTCCTCCGGGCGCAGCGCCCTGATCACCGCCTTCGCCGCGGTGGTCGTGATGCTCGGCCTGCGCACCCACCGGCCGATGCTGGCCCTGGTCATCACGATCGTGGCCGCCGGCGGTGCGTACGGCGGCCTCAAGGTATTCAGCTCCTCGCTGTCCAGCAGCGCCTCTGGGTCAAGCGCCCTGGTCAGCCACCAGCTGGGAGGCCTCACGGACCCACTGAACCCCAACAGCTCCACGCTCCTGCTCCACCTCACCTTGGTCGAACAGGGGGTGAAGTCCGGGGTCACCCACATCATCGGGCGCGGGCCTGGGGTCACCAACAACGCGGCCGGGGTCAGTGCGAAGAGCTCGACGCAGCAGACCCAGGCCACCGAGGTCGACATTTCCAACGCGTTCGTCGCCCTGGGCATCGTCGGGGGGGTGCTGTACCTGTTCATCGTGCTGATGGTGCTCTGGAATGCGGTCACCAGCTACTTCGCCGGGCGCGAGGCTGTGCTCCCAGTGATCGGGGTGCTGATTGCCGGCGTGGGCCAGTGGCTGATCGGCGGCGATTACATGCTCTCACCGTTCACATGGCTTCTTATCGGGGCGGCGGCCGCGAGCCCGGCGGGTCGGGCCACCGTCCGGCGCGGGCGCCGCCGAGCATCTGCCGCTCGGGCGGTACGCCCCGGCCAAGCCTCCGTTGCCAACGATTTCTAAACGCTTCAGATGGCTAACCAACCTATTTCCGATTCTCCCGCTCAGCTACCGGCGACGGACACCGCGCCGGTGGCCAGCGACGGTTCACGCCGCAACAGCTCCGGATGGGCTCGTGGGGCGCCGCGGGCCAACCTTCCCGTACCGGTCCGCGCCGCCCGTCGGCTGCTCGTCACGGCGTTCACCTCGACGGCCACCCGACGCCTGTATCCCGTGCGGCTCAGTTTTCCCGCCTTTCGGGCCTACGCGGTGGCAGCCCAGCGAGCGAACACGTTTCAGTGGCGCGAGAACCGCCGCTTCTACGAGGAGCTGCTGCGGTACACACCCCTGGCCGGAAGCGAGGCCGATGTGGCCCGCCGCGCGGTGGCCGAGTTCTTTCACGTCTCGGAGCTCTTCTGGCGCCCGTGGCTAATGGGCCAGGGGCAAATCGAAGGCCTGGAGCACTACGAGTCCGCGCGCTCGCAGGGCCGTGGAGTCGTGGCCCCGTTTCCCCACTTCGGCAACCCATACATCCAGTTCCCGGTCATGCGCCGTTTCGGCATTGACGCTTGGGTGATCGCCTCACCGCACCACTACATGGAGCTCGGCGACGGCTATGACGGACGTTTCGCCCGTCAGGGCCGCAAGTACGTCGACCTGCTCGGCGAGGGGCGGGCGATCGTCCGCTTGAGCCCGGAGGTCCCCACTCAGGAGGGCGCGTTTGACGCCTCGCTGCGGCAGCTTCGCGACAGTGCAACCGTATCGGTGGCCTTTGACTCCGTGGGCACGCTGCCGACGCCGTTCATGGGCCGCCTACTGCATCTTGCCAGCGGGCCGGCCAAACTGGCCTGGGTCTCGGACGCCATGGTTGCACCGTTCGTGAGCCGTATACATCGTTACCGCCCACTGCTGAAATTCGCCCCTCCCCTGGACCCCCGGGATTTCGATGGCCCAGAGGCCCTTCAGGCCGCGCTGGCCGCAATCATGGAGGCCTGGGCCTTCGAGCGCCCGCATTCCGTGTGGCCTCTGGAGTCTCAGCCTGGGGGCCCGCCGCTTATCAAGGGCCCGCCCTTGAACGGCTCAGCGGCGGACTGAACTTTCCCCGGCCCCGGCGCGCTGTGATCAGCCCGCGAAGTAGCCGGGCGTATCAAGCAGGACTCGGGCAGAGTGCGAGTCCATGGCGCCATGATGACGCTAGCCTCGTTTTCGCGCCACCCCGTTTCTAGAAATCGCGATGATCCGCAACGCACTCCGGCGTACCGTCCGCCACCAGATCAGCCGGAACATCGTTGCCCTGTCGTGGGTGCAGGTGGCCACCTTCATCGTTCCGCTGGTCACGCTTCCCTACATCTCACGGGTGCTGGGGCCAAGCCGGTTCGGGCTGGTGATCTTCGCCCAGGGGTTCTCCGTATTTCTCACCCTCCTGGTCGATTGGGGCTTTACGCCCTACGGAACTCGGGCGGTCGCCGCCGACCGCAACGATCCCGAGGCACTGACCAACACGGTGGCCCGCATTAGGGGTGCCCAGCTGCTGATGGCCGCCGCATCCGCGCCGCTCGCCCTCGGAGCGCTGCTCGTCGTCCCCAAGTTCCATGACCATCCGGTCTTCCTGGCTCTCGCCTGGCTGGGTGGAGTGGCCAGTGCGCTAGCGCCGGTCTGGTATTTCGTCGGCGTCGAGCGCGTGCGCGCCCTGGCGATCTTGCAGCTCGGCTTCCGCATCATCGGCGCGGCTCTGACCTTCCTGCTGGTAGAAAGGCCGGGCGACGCGTGGATCGTGCTGACCCTGTACACGGCCTCCTCGTTCGGGATGTGGGCTTCGGCGGACCTGATGCTCTACCGCCGTATCCCCTTTCGCCTGCGGGGACTACGACGGGCGGCGACGGCGGTCCGCGATGCCGGTCATCTGTTCATCGGCACCGTGGGGGCCTCGCTTTTCAGCTCATTCAACGTTGTGCTTCTGGGCCTGTTCGTCCCCTCGGCGGCCGTGGCTCACTTCGGCGCCGGCGAGCGGATCATCCGCTCTTCGGAGCAGATCCTCGCCCCCATCGGCACGGCGGTCTACCCCCGCCTGGCCTTCCTGCAATCCACCCAGCAACATGACCGCGCGCGACGGCTGGTGAAGATCGCCTTCTTCGTCGTCGGCGGTGTCGCGACGCTGCTGGCGCTGGTCTTCGCCGTGTTCGCGCCCACCTGGATTCGCCTGCTCTTCGGGGCCAGGTTCGTCCACGCGAGCGTTCCCATTCTCCGCATCCTCGTCCTGCTGATCCCCTCCAACATCATCGGTGGAGTTGCCGCGGTTTGGCTAATGACGCTGCATAAGGACCGGATCCTGGTGCGAATTGTGGTCGGGGCCGGACTCCTCAACGTCGTCCTGGGCTGCATCCTGTGCCCGCTGTTCGGGCCCCAGGGCATGGCCTGGTCGGTGGTGGTCGCCCAGTTCGCCGCCGCCGGCGCCGCGCTGATCGCCGTCTACCGGATGCGCGATTCAGGCAGCGCCCTGTTCACGCGAGCGCTCGGCCACCAGGCGCCGGTAGAGGCCGCTCCGGCGGAGCCCCGCGCAGGATAGCGAGTCGCCATGGCCGTGCCCCCCCACTCTCACCCAGAGCGGCGCCTGACGCTGGTCGCGTCCGACGTCGCTCCGATCGGAGGCATGGAACGCGTGGCCTTCGAGGTGTGCACGCGGCTTCTGGAGCGCGGCTGGCACCTCACGGTGATCGCTCGCAGCTGTGCCCTGCCCGCGCAGGAGGGGCTGCGCTTCGTGCGCATCCGCTCCCCGTCGCGCCCGGTCAGTCTCGCCCTCCTGTCCGATTTCGTGCTCGGCGCGCTGGCGCTGCGCCGCCATCGAGACGGGATCGTGCAGACCAACAATCCGACCCTCCCCAGCCGGGTTGACGTGGTCCACGTGCACTTCTGCGAGGCCGCATTCCGCCGCGAGGCCGGCTTCTCGCGCAGCCGACGATCGAGCCCGCTCTACCGGCTGAACTCATGGCTGGCCACGAACTTCGCGCTGATCTGCGAGCGCTGGTGCTACCGGCCCGGACGCATTCGCCGGGCCGTTTGCGTGTCTCACGGCGTGGCGCGCGAGGTCGCCGAGCTCTATCCGCGGATCGCCGATCGGGTGCGCACGATTCAGAACGGCGTCGACCCCGAGGCCTTCGTCCGCCAGGAGGACGAACGGCCGTTGATCCGCGCCGAGCTGGGGCTGGCCGACGAGGAGCGGCTCGTCCTGTTTGTCGGGGGGGACTGGCACCGCAAGGGTCTGCGCCACGCGATTGAAGCCCTGGCCGAGGCGCCGCATTGGAAGCTCGCCGTGCTCGGCACCGGTGATCGGCGCGAGTTCGACCAGCTTCTCGACAGCACGGGCGTGCGCGACCGGGTGCTGTTCGTGGGCCATGTGCCCAACCCGGCGCGCTACTACAGCGGCGCCGACGCGTTCTTGCTCCCCTCCTACTACGAGGCGTTCGGCCTCGTGGGCCTGGAGGCGGCAGCGGCCGGCCTACCCCTCATCGTGCCCAACATGAGCGGATGTCAGGACTACGTCGAGCACGGTGTCAACGGCTGGCTGATCGAGCGTAACGGGCCGCTGATCGCCGTCCGGCTGCGTGAGCTCGAGGAGGATCCAGACCGGCAACGCGCGATGGGAGAGGCGGCGGCGCGTACGGCCCGCGGCTTTGACTGGGCACGGATCACCGATGCCTGGGAGGCGCTGTACGCCGAGCTGGCCGTGAAATCTGGAGCCGGCTGAGCCTGTGATCAGGCCGACAGACCCGCCCGCAGGCGCTCGACCGCCTGTGGATCCTTGACCGGATGCATGAACACCGCGCCATCGGCCTGGGCCGCGGTGACCTCGTCGGGAGCGAAGGTCGGGATCCAGCGGACGTAGCGATACAGGTCGCCGTGGGCATCGACGTCGACGACGCGGCAACCAAGGTGGTGAAGCAGGGTGGGGACGTAGGTCTCGCAGTAGCAGGGCGGGTGATCAACGATCCCCACGTAGGCCTCCAGGGCAGCCCGAGACAGCCACATGCCCGTGCCCAGACACCCGAACAGTCGCTCCTGGTCCTCGCGTACGGACACGCGGCGCAGAAACGACAGCAGCCGCTCGTCGCGCCGGAAGCGGATGTAGTGCTCGCCGTTGGTGGCCGTACGATCGGTGCAGTTCTTGCCCAGGAAGTCCGCGCCGGTGGCTGCGGCCAGCTCACGGAGGCGCTCGTCGAAGCCGCCGTTCAGCACCAGGTGGTCGTACTCGATGAGATACACCGAGTCGACATCGGCGTCGCCGCGTACGTAGCGGTGCCAGAGCGCGGTGAAAGTCAGGGTCAACGACTGCAGGTGCTGCTCGGGTCCCCGCAGCGTCGGGTCGTCGATGAACAGCTTCTCCGCGTGCGCCACCCGGGAGAACTCCACGAACGGCCCCCCGTAGCAGACGACGCAGCGCGCGCCCGGAGCAACGCGGGCCAGCAGGTCCATCCGCTCCCGCACGCGGGCGGCCTCGAGGTGGATGAGGACGGCGGTGAGGGTGCTCACCGGTTCACCGCGGCCTGCAGTGGTCCTGGTCGACGTGACGGAAGCTGAGCCGATTCATCCTGTCCCAGTCGACTCGCACGTGGGCCGCCTCCGCCCCGAGCAGGATGACGCGCCCGCGCCACACCAGGGCCACCCCCCGGAAGAGCTCGACGCCGCACCGCTCGCAGTGGATCGGGCGCCCCAGCGCCGCCAGCAGCCGCGTCCGCAGGCGGCGCAGCGGCGCGTGGAGGAAGCGGACCGGGGCCGGCCAACCGCCGGCGCGTGCCTTGGGCGGCGGCCCCACGGGAGGCAGCTGCGCCTCGGCGTCCGACAGGCGCACTCCCGTGGCCGTGCGGGCCAAGGACCGCGTACGTCGGTCGAAGGCAAATGCCTGAGCGCTGAGCGGCCGCCGCCGGCCACGGGCCGCGAAGCAGGCGCGCAGACCGGCGGCGATCCCGACCACCATGTTGCCTGGGCGCCCGAGGCGGAAGCCCAGGGCCAGGCCCTTGACGGCGTAGCCCGCCATGTGGACGTAGCTCCACGGGAACGGGTAGTAGAGCCAGCAGATGAGCATTTCGTGCCGGCGGCCGAACACGTCCATGCGGCGATAGCTGCGCTTGGGCGAGGTGTGGTGGTTGATCGGCGCCGCGCGCCCGAGGCGGATGAGATAGCCGGCGTCGAGCAGCTTCAGAGCCAGGTCCCACTCCTCCCCATACTGGTAGACCTCCGGTGTGTAGCCGCCGACCTCCAACAGGACGTCGCGACGGATCGCGTACGCCGTGGCCCGGAAGATCGAGGTCACCCATCGCTCGCCGGGTTCGGGCGCCTGCTGCTGGACCGCCGGGTCGACGCCCACATCGATGTAGGGCATCGCCACGGCGCCCAGGCGGGGATGATCGAGGTCGCGCAGGGTGTCGGCCACGGTGCGCGGTGAGGAGAACACCGCGTCGTCGTCGATCGAGACGATGACGCGACCGCGGGCCTGCTCGGCGGCATTGTTGCGTCGCACCGCAACGTCGGCGTCGTCCTCGTAGCGGACCACGCGCACGCCCGGAAACTCATCGCGCACCATCTCGGCGGTGCCGTCCCGGGAGCCATCGTCGATCACCAGAACCTCGATCGAGCCCTCCTGCTCAAGTGAGGACATGATCGCGCGGCGCAACTCATCCTTGCGATCGCGGGTGACGATGGCGATCGTCACCTCGGGCGCCCCGGAGACGTCGGGGGTCGCCATTGACACGGCGCTCCCGCCGGGATCAGAGCTTGAGCGAGGCACGACTCTCCGGATAGAAGCGCTCGCGATTCTCGAAGTACGGCTGCTGGCGGCCCGCGCGCTGGGTGTCGACGCTCGCGCCGGCGCGCGTCGCCTCCCATCGCTCCCGCGGCGTACGCCAATAGCGCCATGGCCAGTCGAAGTTGCGGGAGTTCTTGCGGTAGGTGCTGGACACGACCGGTCTCACCGGTTGCCGGTTGCGCAGCCCGTCGGCGAACCCGACGCAGACCGGAACAAACCCCATGATCCACCGGCGGTCGCGGGCCACGGCCTCGACGGCAGTGGACAGGGCGAGCGCTGAGACGGCCTTGACCGCGTCGAGCGGGCGCATCAGCTTGCCGGCCACGTAAGCCCAGTGGCGGTAGTTGTAGCGCACGCTCTTGGGTTTGAACAGGGTCGGGTCGTCGGGCTCCTTCATGTGCACGGCAACCACATCGGGCAGATACAGATGTGAGAAGCCAGCGTCGAGCAACCGCATCGTGAACTCGAGCTCGTTGCCCCAGATAAAGATGTTGGGGTCATAGCCCTCCACGATGTCCAGGGCGGCGCGGCTGACCAGAGCGGCGCAGCCCCAGTAGCTGAGCAGGCCGGTGCGGTACTCGTCGTTGAAGCGATAGGTGGGCACAAACGAGCTGATGACGGTGAAGGAAACAAGCCCAGCATCGGCCTCGCGCGCCGCCCGGGCCGCGGTGCTCAACGCCCCCGGGGTCATGTATGCGTCGTCGTCGAGGATCAGCACGTAGTCCCCGCCAGCGACGCGAAAGCCGGCGTTCCAGGCCGGGGCGCCGATGTTGGATGGACTCTCGATCAGCTTCACGTCCGGGAACTCGCTGCGCAGCATGTCGGCCGTGCCATCGACCGAGGCGTTGTCGACCACGATCAGCTCCAGCCGGTCGCTGGGGTACCCGCTCTCCGCCTGCATGCGGCGCAGGGACTCGCGCAACTGCGCCTTGCGGTTGAAGGCGAGAAAGACCGCGCTGACGGTGGGCAGATCGCTGCTGTCAGGAGCCACTTGGTCGCTCATCGCAGTCTCAATCGATCAGGGAGCGGGCGACGTTGACCAGTCGCTGGGGCAGCGGTGCGTCGGTCCCGTAGCGCTCCCCCAGTGGCCGCGGCACATCCGGCCAGCGCAGCGCGCTGCGCTGCACGAAGCGCGCCGCGGCGGAGCCAGCCAGCATGGCTGCATCCTTGGCAATGGCCTGCGGTGGCGAGGATCCAGCCGTCTTGAGCTCGCCGGCGAGGCGGTCGCGGTCGTAACCCATCACCTGCAGGGACGGCGCCATATGGTCCAGCAGCCGCAGCGCCCAACGCTGGCGGACGGGTCCGCGGAAGCTGGCTCGCCACTTCTCGAGCGGCTCAGCGGACAGCCGCCGGTAGCGCTGGGTGCCGGTGGGATCACCGAACCGCCCCTGAAGCTCCACTCCGGCGAAGCCTTCGAGCACGCTCGGATCCCACTCGAGCTCCAGGTATTCAAGGGCCTGGCGCCAGTGGCGCTCGCCCTCGGGCCCGACCAGGTCCTCGAAGCGCACGGCGTGGGAACGCCCCCGATTCTGCACGTAGGCCTGGGTCAGCAACGCCTGGCCGTGCGTGAACTCGGTACGGAACAGGTAGGGCTCGAACCGGCCCAACCGAAAGGTCTCCAGCAGTGAGGCAAGCACTCCGAGCGGATTGCGCCACAGAAACAGGAACTTCGCCTCGGGGAAGAGCTCGAACAGCTCCTCAGCGATGAAGTGGTAGTGCGGAGTCTTGTCGAGGAAGTACTTGGCGCCGTCCCCGGCGGCATCCTCGTAGACGCCGTGGACGAAAGCCCGCAGGCGCTCGTCATACGCCGCCGTACCACCTTCCCGCGCCTGGGCGAAGTCCTGTATCGCGGGGGCGGCCACCATGTGGGCGTACTCAGCCCGGACGCCGGTCTCGCGGCGCGCGTAGAGCAGGGGCAGCAACAGCCAGGGCTCGGAGGTGGTGGCGACCTGCGCGTGCGCTGCCAGTACCCGCTGCACCAGCGTCGATCCCGTCCGGGGCAGCGAGAGCAGGAAGAGTGGGCGGATGGTTGGCCTGGCCATCAAAGCCGCATCACATGCGTCGGGCCACCGGCGCCTGCGTACGTTGCTGCAGATCGCCGATCAGCCCCTCGGCGCAGTCGAGGGCCTGGCGCATGCAGTCGTCCATGTCGATGTACAGGTAGTTGGCCAGCCGGCCGGCGAAGTAGGTTCGCTCCGCACCGAGGGTGTCGCGCAGGTGGTCCTGATAGCGATTGTTCAGGGCCCGGTTCTCGGGCAGCTCGATCGGGTAGTAGCGCGACGGGGCGTTGGTGAACTCGAAGCCGAGCACCGTTCCCTCGCACTGCTGGCCGGAGGCGTGCTTGGTCTCGTGGATGCGAATGAACGGATACTCGAGGCCGGGGTAGTTGACGACCATCGCTCCCTGGGCGTACTCGACGTGCGGTATGTGAACGGATCGCACCGCGATCCCCCGCCAGTCGAGCGCTCCGAAGGCTCCCCCTGTGAACGCGTCGAGCGGGCAGGTGAGGACGAGGAGATCGGTTTGCTCACGGTTCACATACTCCTGGATGTTCTCCAGCGTGACGTCGACACCCGTACGAACGTCCACCCGGGCCTCGGCCAGCAGCCCGTCGATGAGGTCGGTGTAGCCGTTGGGCCCGGCCGGCCATCCCTGGTAGGGATCGGGGAACAGATACGGATCGTTGTCCCAGCGCACCGACACACGGCGGGGTGCCCACTGCGCGGAAAGAGAGCTTGCCGGTCGGCCCCACTGCTTCTCGGTATAGGGCTTGATGTAGCGCTCATAGAGAATCGGACCCATGAGCTCCAGACACCACTCTTCGAAGTTGGCCGCCTGCGCCCTGGCGCTGGCGTCCAGTCCCTTGCGCTCCTCGAGCTGGCTCTTGATCTCCTGGCTACGGGATTGCGAATCGAGATCTGAGAGCAAAATGGGCCAGTTGAGAATCTTGCCCTCAACGACGATGTCGACCCGATGCCGGTAGGGCCGGAACGGTGTGAACGAATTGGCGATGTTCCAGACCTGCTCGTCCTCGGTGTGGAAGATGTGGGACCCGTGGGGCTCGTAGAGCACACCGTTCAGATGTTCTGAGCGGATCAACCCGCCGGGCACGCTTTCGCGCTCCAGCAGGACGGAATCGATCCCCTCTTGAGCCAGCCGCCAGGCCACCGTGCATCCGGTTAGACCGGCTCCGACGATCAGTACTCGAGACATGCGCCCTCCTGCGTTGCGTTCCGATCCGTGGGGTCCGCACAGCCATCCACAATCACTCAGTCGAGCCACCCCGTGCCCTAACCGAGCGGAAAGAAAGTCTAGCTATATTCCGGCGATGCCTTCCGCTCCGGCGCTCGGCGTGGCCTTGGTCTGCGCCACGCTCCTAGCCGGCTGTGGCGGAGGAAGTAGTTCTGCGGGCAGCGGCGTGAAGGATCCTTTCACCTACGACAAGTCTCGCCCGCTGAACGTTCAGGCCGAGCCGGGCGTTCCCGTTGGCCCGGTAAATGTGCGCAAGCTGAGCTACGTGACCGGGGACGGAAGCCGCGTTCCAGCGCTGCTCGCCGTCCCGCGCCGGGGCAAGGTGCTCGGATGCCTGATGTACCAGCCCGGCGTCGGCCTGGCCAAGGAGTCTGCAGCGCCGCTGTGGCCCGGGACAGCCAAGCTAGGGCTGGCCATGTTCACGATCGACACGCGCGCCACGGGGGCACGGGCCGACGGCTCGCCGACCATTTCCCAGATCCTCAGCAGCCCCGATCTCATCGTGTCCTTCCTGCGCGAGGATGTGGTTGATCTACGTCGCGGCCTGGACTACCTCTACGGGCAGCGAATCTGCCACCGGAACGTCGGCTATCTGGGGGTCAGTGAGGGAGCAATCCTCGGCGCTCTGCTCAGCGGTGAGGACCGGCGCATAAGCACCGCGGTGCTCGCCTCGGTGGGAGCGACGTGGCGTGCCCGGCTGTTCTATTCACCCCTCATTCTCCCCGGCGTCGTAAACAACCCAGACGTCTTCAAGTCAGCGGTTAGCGAGCTATCCCCGTTCGACCCGGCACGCTGGATCGCCAAGATCTCTCCTCGGCCGGTGATGATCGTCGATGGGCTTGCGGACCCGTCGATCCCGCCAATCGACGCGCTCGACCTCGCCGCCGCCGCTGGTGCACCCAAGCGACTGATCCTGCACCGCGGGGGTCACGACCCGTTCAGCGGACCGGGAAGCCGGGGCACCGTGAGACAGATCGCCGCCTTCCTGTCCACACACCTCGCTCACCCCTCGGGGCGATAACGCTCTTGCCGGCTCATCGTCCCAGCGACGGATCAGCGCGCTCCCGCTTCGCCGGATTGATGCTCGGCCTTCTCACCGCCGCGGTGCTGACCGGCTGTGGGAGCGGCCAGAGCATGGGCAAAGCTCCGCTCTACACGACGGTCGCAGCGTCGGGAAACCGTGGCGCCGTCCGGGTTGAGACGGTCACCTACACAACCTTTGACGGGACTCGCGTGCCGGCTCTATTCGCGATCCCGCGGGCGGAGGCCCCGCGCGGATGTCTGATCTGGGAGGACGGCCTTGGCTCGAGAAAGGAAAGCGTCGAAGCCCTCTGGGACGGAGCTTCCCGACTCGGACTCGCGATGTTAACAATCGACCTGCGCGACAACGGAGAGCGGGCCACCAGTCCCCTCCAGCTGCCCCAGACAGTGCGCGATCCGGCCCGGGTCAAGGCCATGGTCACCGGCACGGTGCAGGACCTCAAGCGGGCCACCGACTTTCTGTACTCGCAACCCATTTGTCACCACAACATCGGCTACGCCGGACTGAGTCTGGGGGGAATGATCGGGTCGGTGTTCACCGCTCAGGAGAGCCGCATCAGAGCGGTCATCCTGATGTCCGTTCCCGGCAGCTGGCGAGCGCTGGTCCAGCAGACAAACCAGATCCTTCCAGGGATAACGCATCATCCCGCTGCCCTCCGAGCGGCTATGTCTCTCCTGTCCCCCCTCAATCCGGATCGTTGGGTCGGGCGCATCACCCCGCGACCGCTGCTGCTGATGATTGGGCGCGCCGATCCGATCGTCTCACCGGCGGCCGCTCGGCTCACCGAACGGGCCGCCAGGGAGCCCAAGACCGTGGTCCTCTATCGCGGCGGTCACATCCCCCTGGCCGGCACGTCAACGTCATCCAACGCCGGGCAGATCGGTGCCTTCTTGCTCAAGAATCTCATCGAACCCACCTTCCCCGGCACCTAGCAGGTCAAGAATCTCGCCCGAGCCATTGCGCCCGGGCCCTCGCAGCCTTATATTCTCCGGCCATAGGGCGCCCGAGGGCGGGCGCGTTTGTCCTCAAGGGGGTTGGATGTTCGGACTGGGATCGACACTTGCCGGTGAGCCCGAGCTTGCACCTGCGCGCCTGCGCCGGATCACGCGCGACCGCACGTACATCAACGGTCTCGCCTATCACCATCCCGAGCGGGTGGTCACCAACTTCGATCTGATGAAGACGATGGACACCTCAGACGAATGGATCGTCGACCACACGGGCATCCGTGAGCGTCGCTACGCGCCGGACGACATGAACACGAGTGACCTGGGCGCGATCGCCACGGCCAGCGCGCTCAAGGACGCCCGTCTGAACCACAGCGAGGTTGACGCGCTGATCTGCGTGACCTCGACGCCGGACATGTTGATTCCGTCCACCGCGGCCTACATCGCCAACAAGCTTGGACTGCGCAGTACGACCGCCTTTGACGTGAACGCGGCCTGCGCGGGCGCCGTCTACGGACTGGCGGTGGCGCAGGGACTGCTGCACTCCCAGGGACACGATCGAATCGTGCTTTGCGCAGCGGAGAAGTACACGCGCGTCATCGACCCGACCGATCGCGCGAACTCGATCTTCTGGGGCGACGGGTCCGCCGCAGTGGTGCTTCAGCCCGGCCGGCCCCTCGTCGGCCTCGAGCTCGTCGATGTCACGTTGGCCAACTACAACGAGGAACCCGACCTGGTGCGGATCCCCATCGGTGGCTGCTTTGAGATGAGCGGGCGCGCGGTGAAGGCAATTGCCTTCGACGGCCTGGTGGCCAGTGCGACGGCCATGCTCGCTCGCCACGAGCTGTCGGTCGAGCAACTCCGGGGGTTCGTCTGTCATCAGGCCAACCTGCGGATGATTGAAGCCCTGGCCGACCGGCTCGGCGTCGAGGAGCATCAGCACTGGCACAACGTCGGGATGTTCGGCAATCAGGGAGCCGCTGGTGTCCTGACCGCGTTCTGCGCCGGGTTGCTTGAGCGCCGCGACGAACTTCAGGACGGCGATCTCTTCATGCTCACGGTCTACGGAGCCGGATTTACCGGCGGCAGCGCCCTACTTCGCTGGGTTGATGACACGCACGATGTCGCGCCCGAGATCGACTTCTCCGCGCTCCGCGGCTGACCCGCAGACCGGTCAGTAGCCGCCCCCCAGCTTGGAGTGATCCCAGCTGACCACCCGCGTGGGGGTGAACTGAATCGCCACCCGCTTGGCCGCCCGGGTCCGCACGGCCTCTCGGGTGGCCTCATCAAGGCCCGAGCGGCCGTCATGCCCGCTGCTGGCGTAGCGCAGGAACAGCTGCTCCCCGACGTCTTGCACCAGCTCGCGATCGCGGTGGATGGTTGCCTCGGCGTACAGCACCGCCCCGCGCAGTTGGGCGTACTCCGTGCCGCTTTCGACCATCAGAGTCGCCTGCGGGACCCGCTCAAGATTCTTCACCTTTTGGGAGCCGGCGTAGGTGAAAATCCACGGCTCGGTGTCGCGAACCACATACCACAGGGCGGTTAAGCGAGGCCGGTTGTCCCGTCCGGTCGTGGCCACGACCAGCGTCGTCGTCTCAGCCAGATAACGCTCCAGCTCGTCGCCGACCATGGCGATCTCGGCGCGGCGACTGGGCACGACCGGATTATGTCAGAGCCTGTACATTCGCCCCTTCGGGGCGACGCACACTGACAAGGAGGGCATGTGGGGCTCAAGGTCGTGTTCGTCGATCACGTCGCGCGCCTGTCGGGCGCGGAGATCGCCATGGCCCGTCTGATTCGCGCCGCCGACGAGTTGCAGGCCACGGTGATCCTGGCCGAGGACGGTCCGCTGGCGCCCGCGCTGAGAGAGGCTGGAGCGCAGGTGGAGATCCTGCCCATGGCCGAGAGCGCCCGGGGGCTGACCCGGGCAGAGCTCCAGGCGCGTCGGACCCGGCTGGGTGCGTCGGCGGAGGTGGCTCGCTACACCGGGCGGCTGCGCAAGCGTCTGGTGGAACTGAAGCCGGACATAGTCCACACGAACTCGCTCAAGTCCGGCGTGTACGGCACGGCCGCGGCGCGCCTGGCCGGCCTGCCCTCCGTGTGGTCACTCCAGGACCACCTCACCCCGGAGTACCTCCCACCTCAGGTGGCCGCGACGATGCGCCTGATCGTGTCCACCGCACCTAGCGCCCTGGTGGTGCCATCCCAGAGCACCCTACGAGCCGTCGGCACCCACCGCCGGCCAGGACTCCGGGTGGCGGTGATCCCCCATCCGGTTCCGATGCCCAACGCGCCGGCCACGGTCGCCGCCGAGGTGCGGACGGTCGGCGTGGTCGGCCGGCTGACGCCCTGGAAGGGGCAGCACGTGTTCCTGGATGCCTTTGCCCAGGCCTTCCCCGAGCCGCCGGTCCGCGCCCGACTGGTCGGCTCCGCGATGTTCGGAGAGGAGGCGTACGACACGGAATTGAGGGCCCAGGCCGAGCGACTGGGCATCGCCGACCGGGTGGACTTCGTCGGCTTTGTCGATGACGTCGATGCAGAGCTCCGCGGTCTGGATCTGCTCGTGCACTGCTCTGTGCTTCCTGACCCGCTGGCCATCAGCGTGCTCGAGGGGATGGCCGCCGGCATGCCCATGATCTCGGCCGGCGGCGGCGGACACGTGGAGTACGTGGTCGACGGCCGTGACGGTCTGCTGCACAAACCGGGAGATGCCGAGGATCTGGCCGCGGCGCTTCGGCGAGCGGCAGGCAGTGAATCGCTGCGGGTGGCCATCGCCAGCGGCGCGCGTAAGCAGGCCGCCAACTTCACTCCCGAGGCCGTGGTGGAAAAGGTGATGGAGCTGTATGGCGAGCTGACCCACGGCGGCCCGACCCGCGGGAGGCGACCCTGAGCGCGCATCGGGGGAGGGTGCTGGTGGTCAGCCATCCCAACGTGGTTCCGCACAATCAGACCGTCTACATGCGTCTGCGGGAGCTGGGCTGGGAGATCGCCCTGATCGTGCCTAACCGCTGGCGGGACGAGTATTCGCCCGATGGGTTCACCCCGCAGCCGCTGAGCGGGCTGATAGGCCGTTTCGCCCGAGTGCGAGTGGGCCGCCCCGGCGTCATTCAGCGCCACTTCTACATCACCCGACCGTCCCGGTGGCTGCGGCGCTGGCGTCCCGACGTGGCCTTCCTGGAGCAGGAGCCGTTCTCGATTCCCGCCCTGCAGTGGGGAGCCGCTCTGACCCGGGCCGGCATTCCCTGGGGGCTTCAGGGCGACGAGAATCTCGATCGCCCGTTTCCCTGGCCGGCCCGGGCAATTCGCCGGTGGGCGATGCCTCGCGCGCACTACTTCGCCGCCCGGTCCCCCAACGCCGGGCGGATCCTCGAGCTCTGGGGGGCCCGGGCGCCGATCGGCGTCGTCCCGCACACCATCCCCGAGTGGGCCGCGGTGCCCTACCGCGCGCAGGACCGCTTCACGATCGGTTTTGCCGCCCGGCTGGTTCCGGCAAAAGGGGTCGCTGACCTGCTGGAGGCGCTGCGCCGGCTGCCCTTTTCCTTCCGCTTCCTCGTCCTCGGCGACGGGCCGATGAGGGAGACGGTGCAGCAAGCGGACCTGGGAAATGGCGAGCTGGTGCTCCACACCGGCGTGCGGACCGACGAGCTACCACCCCTCTATCGCCAGATGGACGTGCTCGTCCTCCCGTCGCGCACCACGGAAACCTGGGCCGAGCAGTTCGGCAAGGTGCTCTGCGAGGCGCTGCTGTGCGGAGTACCGGTGATCGGGTCCTCCTCCGGGGAGATCCCCTGGGTCATCGAGACCAGTGGTGGCGGGGTTGTTTTCCCCGAGGGCGACGCCGCCGCACTGGCGGCGCGGATCGCCGAGCTGCACGCCGACCCGCAGGCACGCGCCGAGTTCGCCCGGCGGGGCGCCGAGGGCGTCGAGCAGAACTTCTCGCCCCGGGTCGCCGCCCAGAAGCTGGATCAGCTGCTCAATCTGGTTGTTGCCGGCTAGGCGGGCCACGCCGGCCACGCCCGGCACGCGAGCCACGCCGGCCACGCGGGCCACGCCGGCCACGCCGCCCGGGCGCTCAATCCCCGGCGCTCAGCTTCCCGAGCCTCGAACAACCGTCCGGTTTCGCCTTGGCGGCATCGGCCATTCGTCCAGATTTCTGATTTGGGTCGGCTTCGCGCATTTGTCTGGTTGCAGCGCTCGGGCCGGCATCGGGCAACCGTCTAGTTCGCCGCCGAGCGGTCAAGGACTGCCCATGTCCGTCGATGCAAAGGCCTATGTGCCGACCGAACAAGCGCTTTTTGTGCTGCGCGCTGACGATCCTTCTGGCCTGCACGGCGATGTGGAGCGCGGTGGCCGCTGCCCATGTCTCCAAGCGCGCGCCGGTGTCTCATGGCGCCAAGCGCACCCATCGGAAAGCCAAGCGGCGCCTCCCGATCTGCCCCAAGACCCAGACGGTCAAAGTCCACAGGCCTCGGGTGCGCTCGCACAAGCCAGCCAAGCACACTCGCTCACGCTCGCACCGGCCCGCAGTCAAGGCCCGGGCCGCTTCGTGCCGTCGCCTGGCGGTCAAGAAAGCCGTCACGGCCACGCTCCCCCCCACCCAGCCGATCGCTCACCCGGCCCCGGCGGCCACCCCAGCTCGCACAGTCCCTCCCACACCGCCGACGACGCCGCCGGACGGATGGAACGTGTTGTCCAATCCGATCGATCCCAGCCAGCAGACGAGCCTGCCGTTCGGCGCGCGCTCCCAGTGGCTTCAGCCCTGGCGCGCTTACATGGACACGCAGCCGGCATCGATGCTGCGCAACGCGGTCGGCATCAACTTCGACGTGTCGGCACAGAATGCCGCCGCTACGGCCAACGTGCTCTCCCAGAGCGGATTCACGCGAGCCCGTCTGGAGATCGGCTGGTCCCGATGTCCTACGCCGACCCGAGTCAACTGCAGAATCCGGGATCCGTCGACACGCTCCTCGGAGCCCTGAAATCGGCCGGGATTCGTCCGCTGATCCTGCTCAACGCCAACGACACGATCCCCGGCCCCTCGAGCACCTTCACGGCCAACGTCACCCAGTCCGCGGCGGCCGGAGCCACATCGATTCAAGTCGATTCCGCCACCGCGACGCAACTCGTCCCCGGGCTGTCGGGCTTCAACTTCCCCGGCGGCCCCTCTGCCGGGGCGTCGTTCATCGCCACCTCCGTGTCGCCGTCCGGCGTGGTTGCGCTCTCCCAGCCGCTGCCGGCCGCAGTCCCGGCGGGCAGCTATCCGGGAATGACGCTTCGCTATCAGCCGTTTGCCGCTCCGTTCACGATGACCGGCGCCGCCAACCCGGCCTTTGAGCAGACGCTGAGCGGCTGGCTTCTCTACGTGAAAGCGGTGACCGCCGAGGCGACGAAGGTACTGGGCAACGACAACTTCGATGTCGAGGTCTGGAACGAGCTCAACTTCGGCTCCAACTTCCTGTCCGCGGGCAACTACTACAACCCCGTTCCGACATCGCTCCAGGGAGCGGGCAGCGTCACCAATCAGCTGCTCGCCCGCACAGTCCAGTGGATCCGCACCCCGACCAACCATCTTCCCGATGTGGGCATCGGGGACGGGTTCGCCAACCAGACCCCATTCGTCTCGGGATCCTCGGTCCCAGCCGGAGTGACGGCGATCGACAAGCACCCCTATCACGAACAGCCTTACCAGTTTCCGCAGGCCCAGATTTTCAACGGGGTCCGCCCGGTCAGCGCCCAGGGCGTCCCCGAAGGGCACGCGGATTCGTCGGGCAACTGGCACGACAACGAGATTCCCTCCTACCTGGTCGTTTTTCCCCGAATACACGCTCAGCGGAATCCAGACGGAGTTCATGGAGCGCGACCTGTCTCCGATCCACCTCCGACCTTCAACGGCGCTACCCACGGGCGGTACACCAAGCCGGCCGGTACGACCACGGCCCCCCAGACCTGGATCACCGAGACGAATATCGACGTCAGCAGCGCGACTGGGATGACCGACGCCGACAAGCGGCACATGCAGGCCAAGGCCACGCTCCGGTCGCTGGCCGCATTCGTCAACAAGGGCGTGTCGGCGCTGTACTTCTATGCCGTCGGCGACAACAGCTGGTCGATGGTGGATCCCACGGTGGCGGGTGGCGGCGCGACGATGCAGGCCGTCAGGAGCTTCATGGCGCCCTTCGCCGGACCGGCGACGTTCTCCAGTCCCGCGGGCCCTGGCGCTCACGCAGATTGCCGATCGGGGCAACTGGACACAGTTCGCCGGCGACGGCACTCCGGCTCATCCGGCGCTCTACAACCGCAACGTCGTGGCTTTCTTCCCCTTCCAGGTCGACAACAACAAGTTCGTCGTCCCCACCTACGTGATGACGCGCAACCTGGACCAGCTCTACAACTCGTCCGCGCCGACCACCGACGTGACCCGCTACGACCTTCCGCCCGAGACCTACCGCCTCACCGTCGGCGGCCTGAACACCGCGCACCTGAGCGTCACGGCCAACGATCCCATCACCGGAAGCTCGGTGCCCGTGTCGGTCACGGCGACCTCACCCACGACCGCGCAGCTTCAGGTTCCGCTCACGGACTATCCCCGTCTGCTGGTCATCAACGACGCGTAGAGGCGTTCAGCGCACCGCGCACCGCCGAGGACGAATGGCGGACAATCTGTTCCCGAGTGCCTCAATCACCGACCGCGGAGGACAGACATGACCCGGAAGGCCGATTTCAACGCCGAGGAGTGGGCCACCATTGTCGACGCACCCCTGTACGCCGCCATGCGCGTGATCAGTGCCGACCGGGGCGGGACACTGCGGGAGAGTCTCGCCCTGGGCCGCGCCTATCAGGAGGCCCGCCAGCACCATGGCCAGAACGAGCTCCTGGACGAGTTGGTGGCCTCGCCGCC
Organism: uncultured Solirubrobacterales bacterium; assembly: GCA_963845575.1. Lineage (GTDB taxonomy): Bacteria > Actinomycetota > Thermoleophilia > Solirubrobacterales > Solirubrobacteraceae > Palsa-465. The sequence goes on from CAWJSN010000013.1 coordinate 211,616, forward strand.
CGCGATCGATCCTGAGCGGCTCCGGGAGGCGGGCGGGAACATCGCCACCGTCGCCCCGGATCGGCTGCTGGAGGCAATCGCCATCCTGGAAGCGAAGTCGACGCCTGAGGAGATCGACGCCTACAAGCGCTTTGTCATGACGGTCGCCCAGACGGTGGCCAGCGCTCACAAGGAGGGCGGCTTCCTCGGCATCGGGGGCAAGCAGATCAGCGCGGCTGAGGATCAGGCGCTCGACGAGATCTCGGGCGCCCTCGGCCCGCCGCCGGCCGACTGAGCCAAAGCTGGACGCCATCGGTCCGGGGCTCCCGAGCCCGCAGGGCCGCGTTGCTACCGTTCGGAGGAGCGATTGCCGTTTCCGCCAGCCGGTCCTGGCAAGAGCGTCTTGCGAGCCTGGAGCGACAGGGATCAGAACGGTCGCCACTCGAGCCAGAGCCTTTTCGGACAACGCCGACGAAGGCGATCAGATGGGGTACCGCAACCGCCCGCACTCGGGCTCGAGCCGCGATCTGTCACGCACCAGCAAGCGGACAGTTCCCGCCCTGAGCAAGGCTGAGGTCAGGCGAGCGCTGTGGGAACGGGAGATGCGGCGTCTGCGTCTAACCACCTGGGTCCTGGCCGCCGTGCTGCTCGCGCTGATCGCTCGCAGTCTCATCCTGGGACTCACGGTCGCCGCCGAGCTGAGCGGCCCGGTCATCGCCGCCCTGCTTCTGGCCGCGGTGCTCCTCACCCGCCAGGGACGCCGGATCGAACCGCACATCTCCGGTAACGCCAAGCGGCATCCGCGCTAGCCCGGCGCCGCTCGATGACCTGATTGCTTACCTGGGTCGCCCCCGCCCCTGAGCTGAGCGCTGGGGCCCGCGCCCCAGGTCAGTCGATCAGTCGGCGGCGCAGAACGTAAGCCACCGCCGCGACCCGATCGGAGACGCCGAGCTTGGCGTAGATGTGGTCGAAATGGGTTTTGACCGTTGAGCGCTGGAGGGACAGACGCTGGGCGATCTCGGTCGTGGTAAGTCCGTCGGCGGCCAGGCGCAGTACATCGAGTTGACGGGGGGTCAGCGGGCTGGGACCCAGTTGTCCCAGCCGGAGGGCCAGGAAGCTGCCGTTCTCATAGCCAAGTCCGGTCAGGGTCTGCAGGGACTGCTCGGTCAACTCGACCCGATCCGGGGAGTGCACATCGATCACCGCCACAACGGCCTCGCCGCGGAGCACGGGCACAGCGACGGCGGTTTTCAGCCCGGCTTGACGAGCGACGTCAAGCCGGATGTGACTGCGGTCCGCCGTCAGCGTGGTCTGATCCACGGGCTTGCGCAAGGCCCACGCCCGACCCGGGAGCCCGCAGGTGGCGATTGAAGACCCTGCCCCCGACCGCCCGGACCGGGCCCTGGCCCTGTTCGACGTGCTCGATGAGTGGTTTCATCGCCCGGATTACGAGGGTTGCGCGTTCATCCGGACGCTGCATGAGATTTCCAGTGGCCCTGTCCGTGACGCCGCCATAGCCGAGCTGGAGGGGGTCAGGCAGATGCTGGAGGCGTACGCCGCCCAGGCCGGGGTCTCCGATCCAGAGGCCTTCTCCTACCAGATGCAGACCCTCATGATGGGCGCGATGGTTTCCGCGCTCCGGGGAGATCGCGATGCCGCCCAGCGCGCCCGCACGGTGGCGGCCTGCTGGCTCAGCGTGGCCCAGTAGCGGCGCACCGCGCATTGCAGCAGGAGGCGTTGATGGACGCCAATCTGGGTAGCCGTTCAGACATGAGCACCACAGCCAAAGAGATCCTGGCCCTCGATGTCCCCTGTGACCCGGACGCGCCCAGAGCCGTGCGCGCTGCCGTCGGGCGCCTGGATTCGCTCGGGGCGGTGATCGGCGACGTCAAACTGATCAGCAGCGAGCTGGTGACCAACGCGGTCCTGCACTCGGGCTGCGTGCGCGATCACATGCTGGCGGTTCGGGCCACCCGGAGCGGCGGCCGCATGACCATCTCCGTTCACGACCCGGGCCTGTCGGACCAGGATGCTGCCCCACGCACGCCCAGCGAGCGCGGGGGATGGGGTCTGTCCGTGGTAGTGGCTCGGCTCGCCGCCCGGTGGGGTTCCCAGCGCGACGGGGGCTATCGCGTTTGGGCTGAGTTGGTAGTGGCCTAACCGGTTGCGTATGCGGTTTGCCTTCTTTGGACTGTTGCTGGCCGGGCTGCTGTTCGTGATCAGCGGCGGCCATCTGCTCTTCCTGCCTCTGTTCTTTGTCCTTCCCCTCGGGGGGCTGTTCGGGCATCGACGTCGCAACGGCTGGCGGGGTAACCGCCGGTACTGAGGGCCCACCGGTGCTATCAGCACCGGCCCCAGCGGGTAGCCCTTTTAGGCAGTCGGGTCAACCAGGTGCCGTCCTCGCGGGGCGGCGGAAAGCGAGCTAGAGCATGGCCAACAAGAAAGAACGGGATCTCATCGACACGCTCAGAGCGAGCGGACTCCGCAAGAAGGTGGCGCAGACCCTGGCCAGTACATCCAAATCGAAGCCCAAGGGAAAAGCGACCAGTGCCGTCGATGAATCACTGAAGCGGTTGCGCGGGGTGACCTCGATTCTCGAGCGCCGAGCCGAGGATGCACGACGGAGCGACGCCGGCAAGAAGGCCGCCCGCACCCGCAAGCGCAACGCGACCAAGCGCAGCGCGGCGGCCAAGCGCGCCGCCAAGACCCGGGCCAAGGGCCGGTAGGTCAGTGGCCCGGGGGCTGGTCTAATACCCGCTGCCGTAGCCTCCGCCGGCGCTGCTCTTGGTCGGCGAACTGGCCGCGCCCGACGAACTGCTGGCGGTGATGGCCGTGCCGGAGGGTGCGATCAGCCACCATTTGGCGCCAAAGCCATTGTTGCCCTGACCGTGGGCGGTGCCCGGGCCCTTGTCCTCGAGGAAGTAGTAGAGCGGGTGTCCCTTGTAGGTGACCTGCTTGGTCCCGTCCGAGCGGGTGATCATGCCCACATCCTTGGCGTTCGCCCCACCGGAGGCCGTCGGAGTCGCCGTTGTCAGCAGCGGCGGCCAGAACTTGGCGCACTGACCGGCGCAATTGGACCTGCCCCCGGTGTCGGCCACCCACAGGTAGACCGCCCGCCCCGAAGCACCGGTCAGATACGTCCCCGCCGATCCCTTCGTGGTGCTGAGGGCCACCCCGCCCGACGCGTTGGCGGGGGTCGAGGACGGAGCCGCAGCGGCGGCCGAGCTCGACGTACTGCTACTGCCGCACCCGGCGATCACGATTGCCGTGAGCGCCAGCACCGCGGCCAGACTGCCCAGACGGGCTCTGTTGCGCGTTGAAGTGTCCATCATCACTGCTCCCAGCTCGGAATTTGCCTGATCACCAGCCAAGACCCCCGCGCTGCCGAGATCCTTCCCAACCGGCCGATCGATCGCGTCGTGTGTGGCGTGCTCGCGTCCCCGCGCGAGGCGCTGACGCGGCGGGCTCAGTTACACAGAGCGCAGCGCCCGATGCGGCACGAGCAGGCGCGCAGGATCGGCGCGCTCCGCTGCGGTCGCCATAGCCGAACCCAGTGCAGCGCAGCCGGCTCCACGCGGTCCTCGGCGCTGCCCGGCCAGCAAGCGGCGTTGATCGAGGCGGCCAGACCGTGCCGCTGGCCGGGATCGACCTCAGAGAGCGCCCTGAGATGCTGGTGGAGTTCTTCGGGATCCATGGGGACGGGCGCGTGACCCGGGGCCGGGTGCACGCGCGCAGCCCATGTCTACCCCATCCCCCGGCCAGACACTCGTGCGTCCCGGGTAGGGGCCGAAGGACGCCCCACGCCTGGCCGCGGAGCGCCAATCGTGTCCAGCGTCGATCAGGCCTGCTGAGGAACCCGGCTGATCGCTTCCTGGTAGAGGGCCATCTCGCGGGCAATCCCCTCATTGCAGAAGCCCTCGATCACCCTCAGGTCCTTCACGATGAGCGCGGCGTCGATGATGACCCGGCGAAACTCCTCATCACCTCGCACCGCGGCGAGCTGCGCTGAGGTGCCGTAGAGCTCCATGTACCCATTCAGGCCACCGTTCGGATCAAGCAGCACCACGTTGAAGGACTCGATCCTCCCGTCCTGCTGCATGCGACCGTAGAGACCGAGGGCCTCGTTGAAAACCTCAAGCCCCCGCTCCTCCCGGCCTGGCACCGGTGAATCCCAACCAATGAACAGCATGCGGTCGGCCATGCCGACTCCTTCCAGTCGCGGCCCGGTCCCGAGGCCGGACCTAGCTGGCCGACTATCTCACGCGCGGGTGCGGGAAGCAACGGGGCCACCGCCTCCCGCGGGCCGGCCGAGTCAGCCGCGGTCGGCCAGGCGCTGGTAGGCCAGCCGGACGGCCATCGAGCCCTCCCCGACGGCCGAGGCCACGCGTTTGATGGAGCCGGAGTGAACGTCGCCGACGGCGAAGAATCCGGACAGGCTGGTCTCGAGGAAGAACGGCGCCTCATCTCCGTATTCGCTCAGGTCTTCGCCCTCGACGTCGCGCCCGGTGAGCAGGAAGCCGTGCTCGTCCATGGCCACCGAGCCACGCAGCCAGTCCGTGTGGGGTGAGGCGCCGATGAACACGAACAGCGCCTTGGCCTCCATCGAGCGGCGCTCGCCGGTCCGCGTGTCGGCGACGGTGACGCTCTCCAGCCCGTGCTCACCGTGCAGCTCCACCACCTCGCTGCCCGTGATCACCTCGACCTGCGGACGCCGCTCGATCTCATCGACCAGGTAGCGCGACATGGACTTGGCCAGATCCTCACCCCGGATCATCAGCCGGCAGCTGGCCGATTGCCGGGACAGGAACATGGCCGCCTGGCCAGCTGAGTTGCCGCCGCCGACGATCACCACCGGATCGCCGAAGCACAGCTGCGCCTCGACCGCCGTGGCGGCGTAGTAGAGGCCGACCCCCTCCCAGCGCTCCAGCTCAGGGATATCCAACTTGCGGTACTGAGCCCCGGTGGCGGCGATCACGGTGCGGCCATGGACCGCCTCGCCGCCCTCGAGCTCGATCGTGAAGTGACCGTTGTCCCGATGGAGCGCCAACGCGGTGGCCGGGACCATCAGCCGCGCCCCGAACTTGCGGGCCTGAAGGGTGGCACGTTCGGCCAGCTCGCTGCCCGAGATGCCCGACGGGAAGCCCAGGTAATTTTCGATGCGCGACGAGGTGCTGGCCTGGCCGCCGAAGGCCACGGCATCGATGGCCTGCGTGTCAAGGCCCTCGGAGGCACCGTAAACCGCGGCCGCCAACCCGGCCGGCCCGCCCCCGATGATGACCAGATCGCATAGAGGTGGGGTCGCGCCCCGCGCACTCAGGCCAAGGGCGCGAGCCAGCTCGCTGTTCGAGGGGTTGCGCAGGACGTCCTCGCCGCCAATGAGCACCGGTGTCTCGCTCGGAGCCACGCCGACCAAGTCCAGCAGGGCATCGGCCTCGACGTCGTCCTCAAGGTCGATCCACTGGTAGGGGACGCGGTTGCGGGCCAGGAACTCCCGGATGCGGCGTGAGTCCTGGGAGTAGCGCGAGCCCACCACGCGCACGCCACCCCCGACCTCGATGAGGATCGAGCGCCGAGCGAGCATCGCGCGCAGGATCAGGTTGGACATCTGCTCGTCCTCGGAGACGAGCTTGCGCAGTGCCTTGAGGGGAACCCGGATGACCTCGCCGGCATCGCGGGCCACCGCGGTCAGATAGACGCGCGCGCCGGTGAGCAGATTGAGCTCGCCCAGGAACCGGTGGGGGCCATGCACGGCGATGACCCGGTTCTCATTTCCGTAGCCCCGCACAATTGCCACCGCACCGGACTCGAGCACATAGAAGTCATACGTGGTGTCGCCCTCGCGGAAGAGGATGTCGCCCGGGCTTATGGGCAGCACCTCCCCGATCGCCCGCAGCTGGCTGCGCTGCTCGTCATCGAGGCGCGGGAAGGCGCCCCCGCGGTCAGGCGGCTCCTCCATCCCGACGCCCAATGGCTCGGCCATCAACTCTCCTCGAGCACGAAGGCCACGTCGTCCACATAGCAGTAGGACCATGTCTCCCCCGGCTCCAGCGAGCTGATGATTGGGTGGCCGCTGGATCGAGCGTGCTTGGTGGCGTGCCGGTTGGGCGAGGAATCGCAGCAGCCGACCCGGCCACAGGACCGGCACTGGCGCAGGTGCACCCAACGACCCCCGATGGCCAGGCAGTCCTCACAACCCGCGACCTGCTCCGGGCGGCCCACCAGGATCTGATCAAGATGCGTGCACTCCGCCATCGCTGGTCTCCTTTACCGGGTTCGACAGGCTTTCTCTGCCCAGCATGACGAAGCCGTCAAGGGGTCCCAGCTGACGCGTCTGCGTATCGCAGACCGTCTGGCTAGGGCACGGTCAGCCCGTGGACCACGACGGCCCCCTTGGTTGGATCCAGCTCCGTGGCCTGATCGACCCCGGGCGGCGGCATGGTGTCCAGCACCTTGGGCACGTTGCCGGGTGGCACGTTGCAGATCGGACTGGTCCCACCGCTCGCGCACACGCCGAACGTGTACGGGCCCGGTGTCGCGGTGAAGCTGCGGGCCTGGTCGGGACTGAAGCCATCCTGGCCGGTGAGGGTGACCGTGAAGGCCCAGCCCGAGCCGACCGTGCCGAAGGCCGAGACGGGCATGACCAGGGTGGCTGTGCCGCTGGGCTGATCGACGATGAGCTGGGCTGATCCGACCGAGTTGCCCGCGGCATCCCGCCAGGTCACGGGCTGGAAGCCCTGCGCCTCCAGGAGCTGGCTCCAGGCGTCGGCCGGCGCGACCGTGTAGTTGCGCGACGCGTAGGCGGCCGCCGTCGAGGTGCTGGTCGCCCCGGGATTGTGGACGTAGACGTCCAGCAGCTGGGCCCCAAAGGCCGAACCGAACGTCGAGGCCAGGTTGCGGATCTTGACCTGGACGTAGACGTCGGTGGCGGTCTGGCTGACCGACAGCCCGAGCAGGTCAAAGGCGCCGGGCTGGAAGTCCGGCGCGGTCGGGTAGGCGTAGGTCCCAGGGCCATTGTCATCACCGGACGGGTCGGTCGTCGTTAGTACCGAGGTACCGGGCAGAGCCACATCGGTGACGAAGAACCGGTCATAGCCCGTGCGGTTGCCCAGGGTCGCGGTAACCGTGATCGTGGTGGAGCCGAAGCTGGCCGGGAGGCTGAGTTTCCACTGACCGCTCCCGTCCGCAGTGGTCGAGCCGATGGCGGCCGGGCCACCGGCCGCCCCCACCGCTTCAGCCACGACGTGCGCGTTCGCGGCCGTGGTTCCCGTCACGGTCACGGTCGAGGTGGTCACGCTCGAGCCCGGGAGCGGAGACGTGACGCTGAGTGGCAACGAGCCCGGCATCCCGTTGGTCACGTAGCGCCGGGTGACGACGGACGGCGTTTCCAGATTCCGTCCGGCGCTGATGCCGAGGGCCAGGCGGGCGTATTGGGCCTGCGCCCAGGTCAGGGGGCTGGCCGAGCCGGCCGGTCGGCCGGGCATGAAACCGATCGAGGCGGTGGTGGGATCGCTTCCATAGGGCGCGGCGGCCAGCGCCGGGTCTTCCCAGGCCTGTTCGGGAACCAGCCCCTGCCCGGAGGTCATCTTCCGCATCGCGTCCAGTAGGCCGGTGGCGGAGGCCCGGTTGTGGGCCGCGATGTCGTATTCCCCGCGCTCGCCGCTCAGCACCGGCCAGAGATGACCAGACCCGGTATCCGTCGTCGGCCAGGGCTGACCGCTGGGTGAGCAGTTGGTCGGATCGGGCGCGTAGCAATCTCCGTAGCCGTCCTTGGAGCCAGGCCCACTCGTCCCATAGCGGTAGAAGCCGATCCCGCTGGGCGTCGAGCGCATGATCGTGTTGTCGACCGTGGTCAGCGACGAAACGACCACGGGATCGCTGGCCGGGAGGATGCCGAGGCGGACCAGGTCCAGGAACCCGGCGTCGATCAGCGAGCGCTGGTCGACGGTGATGCTGCCATTGCCGAGGTTGACCGAGTCGCTGGAATTGGGGTCCGCGGACCGGGTGAGACGGAGGAAGTAACTGGGCACTGACGGCGAGATGTAGGGGCCGTTGGTGGTAACGGTCCAGGCCTTGATGTTGCGCGCGAAGTCATCGGCGGTGGCCTGGTACACGGCGGCGTGCTTGCGATCTCCATTGGCGAGGGCGATGTTCGCCGCCGCCGTCAGTCCGGCGATCTCGGCGGCGATGGTCGAGGGTGAGTAGCCGGATTGCTCTTCCCAGCGCTCGGCGCCATCCGACGGCCCGTGGGCGAGAAGGAAGTCAGCTGCGGGGATTACGTGGTGGCGGTAGAGCCTGGCGTCGTGGGCCAGGCCCGATTGCCAGGCCATGAGAATCGGATAGGAGGTCTCGTCGAGCTGCAGCCCACCCGTGTCGGGGGCTGGTTTTCCGTTCTCCAGGGAGTTGCGGGGCATCGAGCCATCGGCCTGCTGCTGGCGATCGAACAAGAACCGGGTCGCGGCCTGAGCTGTAGTCCGGTCCCCGGCCACCAGCAGTCCCGTGAACGCTTCGTACAGGTCACGCGCGAAGACCTCGCGATACGAGCCGAAGTAGGTCGGCTTGCCGCCTGACAGGTTGCCGGCGGGAACCGCCTGCCCCCAGGGGGAAGCCAGTCCGGCGGCGATGGCTCCGGGAAAGGTCTTGTCCTCGCTGGCCTTGACCACGTTGACCGACTCGTAGTACTCCCGCTGAGCCGCGCGGCCGAGTGTGGCGGAGGGCCGCCGTAGACGCTTGTCGTATTGCTGCCAGCCCGCCTGATAGTGCTGCGAGGCGGGGCTGAAGCCCTGACGGAGAGAGCGGCCGGCGGTCCGCAGCGCGGCCGCCTGGCTGGTGCCGAAGGCCAGGGCGAGGTCAAGATTGCGCCGGCCCGCCGACCGAAGCGCAGCGGTCAGCGCCACGTGTCCGTCGGGAGCCGACTGGTAGCTGGCCAGCTGGTGCGAGGCGTCGAGCATGGTCAGACCGTCGCTGGCGCTGCCCGCGTACCCGACACTGGCCGAGGAGAAGCCACGCGAGGACTCCACTGCCTCGAACGTCGGCACCGCGTAGTCCCGGTTGGTCGCATTCGTGGTCGTGTTGGTGTTGAAGGCCACCGGCACCGGTCGTCCCCGCACGGTGGCCAGGGTGGCGGAGTTCCCGCCCGCGTTCTGTGTGCCGCCACCTCCCGTGCCCCCGGCCAGGGGGTCGAGGCGGAGGTAGACCTGGTCCCGGGCCGGTCCGGAGAAGGCGACGTGCATGAGTACGGCGTTGTGGGCCGGGTCGGCGATGTAGTTCGTGGTGATCCGGTAGCCGTGAGCGGTGCTGGTGGCGACCACCGTGCAGGACATGCCGGTCGAACTGGGGACGAGGCGATACTTCATGTCCCGAGTCTGCAGGTCCGTGAAGCTGTGGCCATCGGTGACGATGTACTGCAGGCTGTGCACGTTGGTGGCATCGACCGTCGGCCAGTAGACGTCAGAGAGCACGCCATCGGCGATGGTGAACCACACCTTGGAGGTCGTGTTGCGGGCGGTGCCGACGCAGTCCTTGCGGGCCAGATCGAAGTAGCTCGCAGATCCCGGGGATCCGGGCGGCGCCGGAGCGGCCTGCGCCGCCGGGGCACCGGCGACGGTCAGCAGCCCACCCACCGACAAGACCGCCAACAGAAGGCGAAACTTCATCAGCACCTCTCCTCCCGCCTCACCCTGCCGATGAGGCCTACCGATGACTCCCGGCTCAGCCTACGCTCCCGCTGAGCCGGTGGAGAAGGTTCGTAGCCTTTTATGACGGATATGTCAGCTTCCGAACCCAGATCCGTCGCTCGACCCTTCACCGGCATGACTCTGGACCGAGCCAGCGCGGAGCGCAAGGATTCCGACTGGGTCCGAGCCCGGCTCGAGCACTCCTCGGCCCGGGCCGTGGCCGCCAGCCGGCATGGAGTACTCGTCTCCGCTGACGGGCACGGGGACGATGAGGGCATGGCCTCCCTGCTTCGCGCCGGCACCGCGGCGCTCGACGGCGAGCCGATCCTGCTCGGCCTGGACGAGCACGGTGCCGGACTGTTCGCGCTCGACCTGGATGCCCTGCCCTCGGCCATCGACCTCGAGCACTCCAGCGGCGGACGCATCGTCTCGCTGCGCGATGCGGGCAGCCTGCTCTCCCACCCGGAGGCGGGACTGGCCGCGTATCTCGTCGGATTGCTCAACTGGCACCGCCGCCACCGCTTCTGCGCCAACTGCGGTGCCCCGACCGCCGTGGCCGAGGCCGGCTACTCACGCCATTGCCCGCGCTGCGGCACCACCCATTTCCCGCGCACCGATCCGGTGGTGATCATGACCGTGGAGAACGACGGCCGCCTGCTCCTGGGTCGCCGTGCGGGTTGGCCATCCGGTCGGCTCTCCGTGCTGGCCGGGTTCGTCTCCCCCGGGGAGTCGGCCGAGGAGGCGGTGGTCCGCGAGGTGCGGGAGGAGTCGGGGATCGTGGCCCGGGATCCGGTCTTCGTCGCCTCTCAGCCGTGGCCCTTTCCAGCCTCGCTCATGCTCGGCTTTCACGCCCGTTCGGACGGGGGCGACCCGCGACCGGGCGACGGCGAACTCGCGGAGGTGGGCTGGCTCACGCGGGCCGAGGTCCAGGCGGCCATCGAGGGACGCAACCCCGACTTCCAACTTCCGCCCAGCGTCTCCATCGCCCGCTTCCTGATCGAGCGCTGGGCGGCAAGCAACAGGGCTTAGTCCCCCCGGGCGGACGGCCTGCCGAGCCCCGCGACGGCGAGGCTCGGCGGCACCACGCGAGGGTGCCCAGCGTCTGCCCCCAGCTGCCTGCCCCGGCTCCGTGCCCTTACCGGTGTGGCCGCGTTAGCGGTATGTCGTCAAGCGCAGCGATACTCCCACCGCCTGCCGAGCGGCGTGAGGTCGCTGACGATGCTGCAGCGCTGGACTGCGCCAACCGGTGCTAAAGCTGCAGAACGGATGCGCTCCCAGGCGGCTGGCCGGCGCTCAGAACCCGAACGTGCGCAGGAACCTTCGGTCCGCGGTCACACCGCGGGTGACGCGCTTCTCGGCAATCCCGATCTCCTCGATCCGCCCGTGCCGGACCTTCCACAGCCCGTGGCTGGATCCGTTCGCGGTCAGGTACCAGAAGTTCTTGCCCACGTGATAGCGCCGGCCGAGGTGGAGCCGCCGGGCCAGCCTGCGGGTCAGGCGGGTGCCCGGCCGCACTCGATTCAGGGTGTAATGGCGGTTGGCGGTCAGGACAAGCACGAGGCGGCCCCGCACGGCCCGCCGCTGCTTGGCGGACAGACGCCGCAACAGAGCTGGGGACGGGTACCCACCGCGGAGGCCAAGGCCGCCGCGCAGGCAGTAGAAGTCCATGTAGCGGCGACCATGCGTCGAGTAGCGACGGAGCAGGTGCCGGGCCCGAGAGCGGGTCATGCCCAGGGCCAGCACTCCGAGCCGCCGGCCCGAGAGGCGACCGGCGGGTCGTGGGCAGCGACTCGCGCCGCCAGAGCCGGCTGCGCCCCCCGAGCTTCCGGAGCCGCCAGTCCCTGGCGCTCCGATCACGAGCTCGAAGGGCGTCGTCGCGTCGGTCAGGTTGAACAACGTCGTCGCGGATTGCGGTGTGGTGGAAGTTGCGCTGAAGCCGGTTGCGCTGTAGAGCCGGGTCCCGTTGCTGGGGTTGCCGACGTCCGCGCGCGGGACACGCAAGGTGATCGTCGCGGTGTGGGCGTTATAGGAGGCCTGCGACGCGCTCAGCTTGTGGGTCTGCGGATAGGCGAGGTACTTGGTGTGCTCCCCGGCGTTGGCCGGGGGGATCCCTGCTGTGTCCCCGGCGAAGAAGCTCGGAGCGCCCGAGCCACCGGCGCCCTGGTTGTTGTCCATACCCACGTAGTAGATGTCCCCGTTGCCGGTGGTGCCGGGGCGGACCTGGGTCCAGCGGATCAGCCAGCTTCCGTCCGGACCGCCCGCCGAACTGGGGACGGTGAGGCTGGACAGGCTCCTGAGGTGGATGGTGGCGATCACCGTGTTGCCGGCCCCGTTGGCCAGCGACGCGCCGGCCAGATCCAGATTGGCACCGGCCGGTGTGCGGCTTCCGTTGGCCGAGTAGAAGGCGTCCCCGGTGGGATCGGAGACCGAGCCCATGGCCAGGCCCGGCCCGCCGTTCTGGGTCACCGAGCCGACCGAGGCGTACAGGCTCGGACCGCTCAGCTGCCGGCTGATGACCTCGGGACCTGCGTCCTCCCCGGCCGAGGTGTTGGCCGAGGTGTCAAACACATAGGACACCAGGGCAGCGCCCTGCTTGTCGGGTGCAACCTGGAGGAAGTCGCCCAGGCTGCGGTCACCGCCGGTGGCGCAGCCGATCCCGTTGGTGCAGATCTGGCCGTGCTTGACGGGTGCCTCGCTGACCGCTGAGGTTGCGTAGCTGGGGCCGCCGGCCCGGGCGTTCAGGCTCTGGGCCATCTGCACCGACCATTCGGCGTTCTGCAGGCTGGAGGCGCCGTACCGTGTGCAGGTTCCCGACCCGCTGGCGCAGGTCCCGGACTCGCTCGTCTCCGACGCGTGGTAGTAGGCCACGTCGACCCGACCGCCGCTGCCCGCGGCGATCCAGGGGAACGTGTTGGTCCCGGCACTGGCCCCGCTGCCGGTGATCCGCTGTGGCGCTGAGAACTTCAGCGTCGCCGGGTTGGTCCCGGCCGGCGTCAGTGAATGCACCACGTAGATCTGCTCGGGCTGGGTGAGGGCTCCGAAGTTGGGGTCTGAGCTCGAGGCGTGATCCAGCGGGCCGGCGGTGAAGGTCACGTAGAGATAGCCGGCGGAATCGCGGGCGATGCTGGCAAAGTTCTCCCCGGCCAGCTCCTCCGGATTGCCGCTCGAGTCGACACAGGTCGGGTTGGGGCACAGCGCGGCGTCCAGGTTGGGGCTCTCGGACCAGACCGCCGTCGTCGGCGTGCCCTGAGTGATCTTCCCCTCGGAGACCTGAACCCCGACTTGCCCACTGGAGCCATTAGTGCTCGTGTGGGCGATGTAGACGTTCCCGGTCACGGGATCAACGACCTGATTCCCGGAGATGCCCTCGTTGTTGGTGACGCAGTTGAGCAAAGCCGCTCCGGCGCAGTCGGCGCCCGCAGCCGTGTTGATCACGGGTGTGAACGTCGTGCCGTCGTGCGAGACGGTCTCCACCAGCTGGTTGCCGCCGCTGGCCGAGGAATTGACCGCGTCGTAGTCCTGATACAGGTTGAGGTTCCCGCCGGCCGAGCTGCCCGTGCCCGTGAACCACATGCGGTCATCCGGGGTGTTGGGTGCACCGGCGCAATTGGTCGACCAGTGGGCGCCGCCGTCGGTGCTCTTGCTGTTGCTGATGTTGGTCAGACCCTGAAGGTCTGAGAAGTAGAGCGCGTTGCCCGAGTCCAGAAACAGGTCGGTGTCGCCGCCGCCCACACACGTGGTCGGCTTGCCAACCCCGATGTTGCCCGGAGTGAGCTGGTAGGAGTTGGCGTGGTCCCGCGAGGACCAGATAAAGCTCTGGGTGGTCGAGAAGCCGAACGGGACGCTCGAGTAGACGTTCCCGTTGGCGTCGGACTTGACGTCGGGCTCGAAGCCGGGTCGCTGCTGGTCAACGACCACGGCGTGAGAGAAACCAGTCGGCGCGACGGCGTGGCGCTTGGCCCGCGGCGACGCTGCCAGGCTGCTCACGGTGGCCGTGGCCGCCACGATCAGGGCGACCAGCAGGATGACTCCCCCCGTGGCGATCTTCCGCTTCTCGTTCCCCACGCCTACAGACCTCATTGGGCTCCCCAGCCGTTAGTCGAAAAAAATGAGCGTAACGACATCAATACGCGTTCGCGCCGATCGATAACCCGTCTTTTCAGGCTTCACGACGCCGAGATGACCGGGCCGGGCGTCGCACGCGCGTCGATCCCCTCGAGCCCGACCGCGGAGGCCAGGCCATTGGTCGCGTCGACGATTTCGTCGAGCTCGGCCAATAGGCCCGCGGTCTCCTCGTCGTCGGGAGCGTGCTCGGAGAACTCGTCGTGCTCGCGGCGCAGGTCGGGCAACGAGAACGAGCCGGGTACCGGCGGCGCGCCCGCGGCCAGGCTCTGCTCGATCGCGGCCAGCGCCCGATCCAGATCAGCGGCCAGCGGTATCAGCCCGGGATGGGGCTGATGCGGGACATCCTCCTGGGCATCCAGGCGGAGCACGTGGGTGGCCGAGACCAGTCGCCGCAGACCCCCGAGCGCCGCCTGGGACTGACGCGCATCGATCCGACGCGTCTCGGGCTCGGAGAGCGAGCGACTCACCGCCGACTCGGCCTGGGTCCGGGCCATGCGCGCTCGCCGGGCCAGCCGACGCATCGTTTGCTCGTCGGCGCGCCGGCCCTCCGCGATGGCCGACAGGACGGCGGCCAGGTAGGCCCGGTCGGCCTGAACCAGATTGGCCAGCGACTGGCGGGCGGTGCTCCTGGCCCAGGTCGGCCAGAGCGCGTAGGCCACGAGCCCGATCGTGCCCCCGACGAGCGTGTCGAGCAGACGCGCGCTGGCCGCGGCCAGGGTGTCGGGGTTGATCGCGTTGAGCAGGAACACCACCACGGCGGTGATGAACGCGAAGCCGACCGCGAAGCTGGCCGGGAACAGCGCGTATGCGGCCCAGGCCAGAAGCCCGACGATCAGCACCGTCATCGCGCCCGCCGGGTGCAGGCCAACCGCGATCGCCCCCGCGAGCGCTACGCCGAGGACTGTGCCCAGGACCCGCTCGGTTCCGCGGGTGAAGGTGGCCCCGAACTCCGGACGAAGGACCGTCGCCGCCGCGACGACCATCCAGTAGCCCCGCGACAGCGGGAGTCCGCGCGAGATGAGCGCCGCGGCCGGAACAATCACCGCCAGGCGGATGGCGTGCCGCCCGGCCGGTGAGTCCAGGCTCATCTCCGCCCGCAGCTGCTCCAGGTCAGCCCGCAGGCGCTCGAGGGGCGAGTTGGTCCGCCGCCGCGGCCGACGGCTGCGCAGACCGCCGCCGGCCCCGGCCTGCGGCGCCAGGGCAGCGACGGCGCGCACCTGGCCGGCCAGGGCGGCCAGGTGGCGGCTCATGATCAGGTCGATGGGATCGCGGACGGTCGGCGGCTGGGTCGTGGGCCGAGCAGCCGCGGTCAGCGCAGCCACCGGCTCGGGCAGTGCTTGGGTAGCGGCGCGATCCCCCTCGATCGCTCGCGCAACCAGACCCAGCGCCTGGGCCGTCAACCCGAGGCCCTGCCGCACGGTGGGGTGCTCGTCCTCCCGGCTCTGGCGCAGAAGCGCGTGCAGGGCACTGAGCTGGACACGGAGCCTGAAGCCCTCGTTGACCAGACTGCGCAGGGTCATTACCGCCGCATCGCCGAACAGCCCGGGCGAGGCCAGGGCGGCGGCAGCCTCATCCAGTGCCGAGGCGACCGGCAGTGTGGATTCGCCCACCGGAGCGGCGGCCAGACCGCGGTAGGCGGCGGCGACCGCCGCGCGCTTGCCACCCAGCGGGGAGGGCCAGCGGATGAGACCGAGAAAGACCACCTGCGCCATGCCGCCGGCCAGGACCAGGCCGGCCAGCCCTAGGGCGCCGGGAGCCGGCTCGCTGAACCGACCGAAGACGACCGCGGCGATTATGGCCTGGGTGCCGAGCACGCCGCCCCGGTTTCCCACGGCGACCAGCACACCGGCCATCAGCGACCAGAGGCAGAGGACAAGGAGGTGCAGCCAGAGCACGGAGCCGGTGACTGAACCCACGAAGCAGGAGGTGGCCATGAGCGCGGCGTCCGTGGCCATCAGGGCCAGCGGCGGCCGGCCGCCCTGAGTCCGCCAGGCGATGCCGACGAGCATCGCTCCGGCCCCCATCGTGACCCCCGCCACCGGATCGTCGAAGGCCAGGCCCCCACCCAGGACGGCGACGACCGGGAAGGCCGCGAGCAGCCCCGCGCGCACCGAGATCAGCTGCCGGTCAAAGCGGGCCGCGTCGCGTATCGCGGCCCTGAGCGGGCCGGGTGCGCGCTCGCCGCTGGCGGGTCTCACGGACATCAGGCCTGACACTATTCAGGGCGCTCGGGCAAGGCCGCAGGGCATAAGCTGCTCGCGTGCAGATCACGGTGGCCGGCGAGGCCCTGATCGACCTGATCATCGCGCCGAACGGGGCGGTGAGCGCGCACCCGGGCGGCGCGCCCTTCAACGTTTCCCGCGCCGTGGCCCGATTGGCTGGGAACTGCCAGTTCTTGGGTCGAACCGGCGACGACGCCTTCGGGCGGCGGCTGCGCAGCGCGCTCCAGGAGTGTGACGTCACGCTCCTGGTCCCCGATCCGACCCGCGAGCCGACCACGATCGCGGTGGCCGAGGTGGATGCGGCCGGGGTGGCTGAATATCACTTCTATCTCGAGGGGACCTCGGCAGGCCAGCTGCGGCCCACGGACGTGGGCACCGATGCGCTGGCCGACAGCTCCGCGATCGCCCTCGGCGGCCTGGGCCTGCTCATGGAGCCGATGGCGGGCACCCTGAAGGCGCTCCTGGGCGGCGTCGATCCGGCCGTGACGGTGCTGCTCGATCCGAACTGCCGTCCGCAGGCGATCCCCGCCGGAACCTCGTTCGCCTCCGTGGTGGGGCCGTTTCTGGATCGCGCCGACGTGATCAAGGTCAGTACCGACGATCTGCGACTGATCGCCCCCGATGTGGATCCCGGCACGACGGCCCGGCACATGCTGACCCTCAACCCCACCGCGGTGCTGATCACCGACGGCCCGGGGTCGGTGAGCGTACTCACGGACGAGGGATCGCAGGATGTCCCGGTGCCCGAGGTCGAGGTGGTGGACACGGTCGGAGCGGGCGATGCCTTCGTGGCCGGCTTCCTCACCTGGTGGGCGCGGGAGGGCGGCGTCCGCGTGGATCTGGCCGACCCGCAGCGCTTGATCGATGCCACCCGCGCCGCCGTTCGGGTGGCCGCCGCGGCCTGCACCGTGCCCGGCGCCGACCTGCCTCCGGACTTCAGCTGGAAGTGAGATCCGGTGAGGGTCGCGCTCCTCGAGGCGCTCAGGGCGAGCGGAACCACCTGCGATCATTCGCAGGATGCGCAAGGGCCTGGCTCCACTCTTCATCGTGGCCGCGCTACTGACCGGGGGCTGTGGCGGTTCGAGCCGGGCGCGCGCCCCGGTGGCCCGGATCCTGCCCGAGGTCCCGCGCGGGCTCCCCACCCCGGCTCCCACCCACAGAGCCGCCGGCGCGCAGGCGGTGGCGGTCATCCGCAATTGGTCAAACGCGCTGCGCGCCGGGCACCTCAGGGCCGCCGCGCGCTACTTCCAACTTCCCAGTGAGCTGATCAACGGCGGTGGACCCGAGGGCGCTTTCGCCGTGATCGGCATCCACAGCCTGCGCCAAGCCGAGGCGGCCAATCAGACGCTCCCCTGCGGAGCCCAGCTCATCTCGGCTGATCAGCGCGGCCGTTACGTGAACGCCCTATTCCGACTCACGGGACGCTCCGGTCCCGGAGGCAGCGCCTGTGGCTCGGGCACCGGTACGACCGCGCGGACCAACTTCGTGATCGCCGGCGGCCGGATCGTCGAATGGATCCGGGCCCCGGACGACCCGGGCGACAACGGCACCCCCGGCAACGGACCGTCGCCGGGAAATGGCGGCGGCGGCACGCCCAACTCGAGCGGCGCCACCCCATTGGTCTGAACGCCATGAGCCCGACCGATCCCTACGCCGTGCTCGGCATCGGACCCCAGGCCACCGACGCCGAGCTCCGCGCGGCCTACCGGCACGCCGTGCAACGCGAGCACCCAGATCACAACGACGGCTCCGCCGAGTCGGCGCGCCGCTTCGAGGCCGTGCAGGAGGCCTACGCGCTGATTCGCGTCCAGCGGACCCGGGCGGACCCCGGCGCGCACCAGGCGCCCGGGCCGCGCGGCGAGTCCGGGCCGCCGCCCGGGCCAGCGCATGCGGATCCAGGCCTCGACGCTCGTCTGGCTGAGCTTGAGCGGCAGTTGGCCGAGGCGCGAAGCGCCCGGGAGCGAATCCGCCGGGCGGCGCGCGAAGCCGAGGTTCGGGCCGCCGCTCGGGCGCGTCGTACTTCAGACGCCTCGGGGGGCCCCGGTCAGCGACAGGCCCGGCCCAGCGATGAGGAGCTCGGCTACTACCGAACCGAGGACAGCGTGGGCCGGATCATCTCCGACGCGGCCGCCGATCTGTTCGCTGACGTCCGCAGGCGCGACGTGCCCAAGCGGGTCGCCGATCTGATCGATGAGCTGGGAGCGAAACTGACCGGCGACCCGCCCGAGCGCTGATACGTCCCGGGGGGCGCCGAATCCAGCGCTCGGTGTGCCGGTCTCTCAGCGGTCGCGGAGAGCCAGGGCCAGCACAGACAGGTCACCGACGTGGGCGGCCTGGGCGGACCAGCTGTCCTGCTGGGCGGCGTCAGGCCGGGACTCGGAGAGGCGCCGAGCGTGATCCAGGGCGGTGTTTATCTGGTGTGACTTGGTATCAAGGTTCTTGGTCATCAGGTCCCTTTCATTCAGGTATGTCTATAGGGTAAGCCCGAAAGGCCATAGGCACAAATACTTCTTGACTGCCTATGCCATAGGTGATACCTATTGCTTGCGTGAACCTGCGGCAACTTGAGTACTTCGTGGCCATCGCCGACCACGGCTCGTTCACGGCCGCGGCCGAGCAGCTGCTGGTCTCCCAGCCCTCCCTGTCTCAACAGATCGGCGCCCTGGAGGCGGAGCTGGGCGGGGCACTGTTCGAACGTCTCCCCCGCGGCGTCCGCCTGACTGCCGCCGGCCAGGGACTGCTCGGCGAGGCGCGCGCCTCTCTGCGCCATGCCCGCCGGGGACGGCGGGCGGCCCGCATGGCCCTGGGACTCGACGCCGGCCAGCTCGAGGTGGCGGTCACCACCTCGGTCGCGGTGGGAATCCTGCCCCGCGTGCTGCGCGAGTGGCAGCGCCGGCACCCGGAGATCGAGGTCAGCCTGCTCGAGTTCCCCCACCGGCGGGGCCTGGAGGAGGCCGTCCGCGATGGTGGGGGCGACCTGGCCGTGGGCTCGGTTCCCGGCGACCAGTGGCCCGGGCAGGTCCGCCGTCTCGGGTGGGAGGAGTTCGTCGTCGTGCTCCCGGACGGCGACCCGCTGCTGGCCGAGAAGTCCGTCGCCCTGGAATCGCTGGCCGAGCGCCGCTGGGTTCACTTCACTCGGGCCCACGGCCTGGCCGAGGTGGTGGACTTCTGCTGTGCGTCGGCCGGATTCTCACCCCGCGTGGCGGTGCGCACGAGCCAGGTGGGCGCCGCGTCGCTGTTCGCCGCCGCCGGGTTGGGGCCGGCGCTCGTGCCCGAGCATGTCGTCCCGGCTGCCCTCACCGCTCTATCCCGGCCCACTGCGCACCGGCCGGTACGCGCCGTCTGTGCCTTCACCCGTGGGGAGTTCACGCCCCTGACCAGCGCCTTCCTGGCCGTGCTGCGCGACTTCCCTTGGGGTCCGAAGCCGCGGTCCGCCCTTGACCTGGGCTGAGCTAGCTAGGCATCACCGCGCGCGTTCGCCCGCGCCTGACGCCGGAGCGTCCGAGCCACATAGTCATCCACGCTGTAGCGCTCCTCGCGCCAGGGATCCCCGCGGTGGTGGTAGCCGTTCTCCTCCCAGAAGCCCAGCCGGTCCCCGGCCATGAGCTCCAGACGCTGGATCCACTTGGCCGACTTCCAGAGGTAAAGGTGGGGCACCAGGAGGCGGGCCGGGCCACCGTGGTCGGGCTCCAGCGGCGATCCGTCGGCCTGGTGGGCGATAAGCGCCGGATGCTCGAGTACATCGCTGAGCGGCAGGTTGGTCGTGTAGCCGCCATAGCAATGAGCCATCAGATGACTGGCCTCGTCCGTCGGCTGAGCGCGCTCGATGAGCATCTTGACCTCCACACCGCGCCAGTCCATGCCGAACTTCGACCAGCGCGTGACGCAGTGGATGTCGCCGCTCCACAGAGTTTGCTCCTCGGCCTGAAACTGCTGCCAGTTCAGGACATAGGGCTTCTGCACGGCGCCGTCCACCGACAGCACCCACTCGGCGGTGGGCACGCGCGGGGTGACCCCCACGCTGAGCACCGGCCACTTGACCGTGGGGGACTGACCGGGGGGCAGGCGCTCCGGATCGATCCCCAGGGAGGCGGCCCGGCGGCGACCACGGTCGCCGAACAGACGAGGCGTGATGGGCACCAGAACATTGTGACTATGTTCAACGCGAACATCAGAACCCAGCGAGAGGCGGAACCGAGATGGCCACGATGAGAGCAATGCAGGTCGCAGCGCCCGGCGCCGATTTCGAGCTTGTGGAGCGCGAAGTCCCCGAGCCCGGCTTCGGCGAGGCACTGATCCGCGTCCACGCCTGCGGCGTTTGTCACAGCGATTCATTCGCCAAGGAAGGCGGCTATCCGGGCGTCTCTCACCCGCTCGTACCCGGGCACGAAATCGCCGGCCGGATTGAGGCGCTGGGCGAGGGCGTGAACGGCTGGGAGGTCGGCCAGCGGGTGGGCGTGGGCTGGTTCGGCGGCAACTGCGGCTACTGCGAGTGGTGTCGCCGAGGCTCACTGATCGACTGCGAGAACCTGGAGATCCCCGGCGTGACCATGGACGGCGGTTACGCGGACTACGTGGTCGTCCGGGCCAGCGCGATGGCCTCGATGCCTGACGAGCTGGCCGACGAGGAAGCCGCGCCCCTGCTCTGTGCCGGCATCACCACCTACAACGCGCTGCGCCAGAGTGGCGCCTCGGGCGGCCAGCGCGTGGCCATTCTCGGCGTCGGTGGCCTCGGGCATCTCGGCGTTCAGTTCGCGGTGAAGCTCGGCTTTGAGACGGTGGCCGTCGCTCGCGGCACCGACAAGGAGGAGCTGGCTCGCAAGCTGGGCGCCCACCACTACATCGACAGCACCGCCGGCGATCCGGCCGAGGCTCTCCAGAAGCTGGGCGGGGTCGACGTAATTCTCTCCACGGTGACGAGCTCCGCCGCCATGGGCGCGGTGTTCGGCGGTCTGCGTCCACTGGGCAAGCTGATCGTCGTGGGCGCATCGATGGAGCCGATTCCCGTCCCGGCGGCGATGCTCATCGGCGGCGCCAAGACGATCGCCGGTCATGCCTCGGGCACCTCGCGCGACTCGGAGGACACTCTGGACTTCAGCGTCCTCTCCGGCGTGCGCCCCATGATCGAGACACTGCCCCTGGAGCGGGCCGCGGAGGCCTACGAGAAGATGATGAGCGGCGACGCCCGCTTCCGGATGGTCATCACCACCGGCGCCTGAGACTAGAAGACGGGCAGCTCCCGGTAGTCGCCCCAGATCTCCTGGAGCGCGGAAACGATCTCCCCCTCGGACACCCCGGCCCGGCCCGCGTCGAGGAACAGGGGCATCAGGTTCTGCTCCCCCGCCCCAGCGGCCTTGATCTTCTCCAAGCAGTCGGTCACTGCCGTCTCGTCGCGCCCGGCGCGGACCGCCTGCACGCGATCGATCTGCTTGCGCTCGAGGGCCGGGTCGATGCGGAGGATCTCCGTGGCCTGCTCGTCGCCCTCCGTGTAGCGGTTGACGCCGACCACCGTGCGGCGTCCGGAGTCGATCTCCATCTGCAGCTCGAAGGCCGCATCGGCGATCTCGCGCTGGGGGTAGCCCTGCTTGACCGCCTCGACCATGCCGCCGAGCTCATCGATCTTGGCGAAGTACTCGTAGGCCTTGGCCTCCATCTCATCGGTCAACGCCTCGACGAAGTAGGCGCCTCCCAGCGGATCGATGGTGTTGGTCACCCCGGTCTCCTCAGCGATGATCTGCTGCGTGCGCAGAGCGATGCGGACGGCGTCCTCGGTGGGCAGGGCCAGCGCCTCGTCGTAGGAGTTGGTGTGCAGTGATTGGGTTCCGCCGAGGACCCCGGCCAGCGCCTCGATGGCCGTGCGGACGATGTTGTTGAGCGGCTGCTGGGCAGTCAAGGACACCCCGGCGGTCTGGGTGTGGAAGCGCATCCGCCAGGACTCGGGCTTGCGCGCGCCGAAGGTTTCGCGCAGCTCGCGCGCCCAGATCCTCCGAGCAGCGCGGTACTTGGCGATCTCCTCGAAGAAGTCGACCTGAGCGTTGAAGAAGAAGGACAGCCGGGGGGCGAAGTCATCGACATCCAGGCCGCGGGCCACAGCGTGCTCTACGTAGGTCAGACCATCTTTGAGGGTGAAGGCCAGCTCTTGGGCGGCCGTCGAGCCGGCCTCCCGGATGTGGTAGCCCGAGATGCTGATCGGGTGCCAGCGCGGCATGTGCTCGGTGCACCACTGCACCATGTCGGTGACCAGGCGCATGGCCGGATCGACCGGGAAACACCACTCCTTCTGAGCGATGTATTCCTTGAGGATGTCGGTCTGGATCGTGCCGCCGAGCCGCTCGCTGGGAATGCCCTGCCGTTCGGCCGCCACGACGTAGAAGGCGAGCATGATCGCCGCTGGGGCATTGATGGTCATCGAGACCGTGACCTGATCCAGAGGGATGCCGCCAAACAGCGTTTCCATGTCGTCGACGGTGTCGACGGCGACACCCTCCCGGCCAACTTCCCCCAGCGCGCGGGGGTGGTCGGAGTCGTGCCCCATCAGCGACGGCATGTCGAAGGCGGTTGACAATCCTGTCTGCCCGTGGTCGAGCAGGTAGCGGAAGCGGGCGTTGGTCTCCTCGGCAGTCCCGAAGCCGGCGAACTGGCGCATCGTCCACAAGCGCCCGCGGTACATGGACGGGTACACCCCACGAGTGAACGGATACTGGCCCGGAAGCCCGATGGCCGCCTGGTCGGGCAGATCGTGCTCGGTGTAGAGGGGGCGAACCTCCTCGCCGGAGAGCGTCGTGAACGGCGCCTCGCGCTCCGGCGTCATTCCGTAGGCCTTGCGCCACTCCTGGTAGCTGACCGGCATGTTGTCGATCACGGCCATTTCCCGGGTCATATTACTGACTCCGATAGTTTGAAGGCCAACTAATCTGCCTGTGGTTTGAAGTCGCCCTCGGCCACCCGTACGCGGCGCAAGAGGTCGGTGACCTGCTCGAGCTCGGCCTTGCCCAGAGCGCCGATCCCGAACCGGACTTTGTGGATCGCCTCCGTGGCGGTCTCCGCGGTCTCCCGCCCCTCGGCAGTGATCGCGGCCAACGTGGCCCGGCGGTCGGTGGGATGCGGCTGGCGGCGGGCGTAGCCCAGTGCCTCGAGGCCATCGATCAGGTTGGTGACGCTCGCCGGGTGGACCTGCAGGCGGTCGCCGATCTTGCCCAGGGGCAGCGACCCCTCGCGCGTGAAGCTAAGCAGCATCAGGGCCTCGTAGCGGGCGAAGGTGAGCCCGAACGGCTCCAGCGCCTGATTGCAGCGCGCGAGCAGGATCTGCTGCACCCGCATGACCGAGGTGACCGCCTCCATCGGCGCCACCGGAGCGGAGCCCCAGCGCCGGCGCCACTGACGCCCGGCCTCCTTGATCGGATCGAAGCTGAGCGGGCGGGCCATGCCTGGGAGCTTGGCACGTGGCCCAGAATGCGAGCGTGGCCATCGGCTTTATGGTTCGTGTTGGTAGGAAGATTCTCGTGAGGGGACAGACGAATGACCGTGCGCGCGCTGGGCGTCAATCACATCGCCTTCGAGGTCCACGACCTCGACCGCAGCCTCGACTGGTACGCCCGCTGGTTTCAGTTCGAGCTCCGGGGACGACGCGGCTCGATGGCCTGGATCGACCTCGGGGATCAGTTCATCGCCCTCAGCGAGGGCGGCCCCGAGGTGCCCGACCGCAGCCGTCACGTCGGTCTGGTCGTGGACGACAAGGAGGCGCTCCGGGCCGAGCTGATCAAGGCCGGCGAACCCGTCGCCCGGCAGGGCTCGCTGCGCATCCGCGACCCCTCGGGCAACCTGCTCGAGATCGTCGACTACCGCGATGTCCAGTTCAGCAAGACGCCGGCGGTGTTGCGAGCCCTGGGCGCTGAGGGCGTGACCAAGCACGCGGGGGCGCTGGATGAGCTTCGGGCCAAGGGCCTGGTTGACGACCGCGAGGACCGGGAGTAGCGGGGTCGGGTGCCCTGGGCGTCGCCCGGCATCGGGGTGCCGGCGCCCTGGGACCGGAGTGCCGGCGCCCGGCGCCGGAGTGCCGGCCCTGGGACCGGGCGTCGGAAGGATGACAACTTGGCCAGGCGCTCGCGCAATACCTCGATATCGGTGTCCTAAGTGGCACGCTCGAGCTCGATGCGGATCTGGCCCAGCCGAGCCTCATCCCCTCGGCGCTCCCGGCTCCCTCGACAAGCACGGTCGAGTCCTCGGTGATGACGCGAGCGATGTCGATGTCGAGGACGCGAATGCAGGTATGGACGAACTTCGACATCGCCCATCTCACGATAACCCCATGCCGCTGCTGCGATCAACCGAGAAGCCGACCTCCGAGCCCCGACGCTACCGGGGTAGCAGGTCACGGCGCCCGGGCCGGCGAACACGGTGGCAAGCGCGAGGGGGCCATCTGGTGAATCATGCAGACGGTGAGCACCTCACCTGACGTACACGCCCTGGAGGGCCTTCGGATCCTCGACTTCTCCCGGGTCCTCGCCGGCCCGTTCGCGACGATGATGCTGGCCGACCTCGGCGCCACCGTCACCAAGATCGAGCGCCCGGAAGGCGGCGACGAGACGCGCAGCTGGGGTCCCCCGTTTGACGCGCGCGGGGACGCCACCTATTTCCAGTCGGTGAACCGCAACAAGGAGAGCGTCGTGCTCGACCTGCGCGTGCCCGCCGACCTGGCGCGGGCGGGTGAGCTGGCCGCCGGCGCTGACGTGATCGTCGAGAATTTCCGACCCGGGGTGATGGATCGCCTCGGACTGGGCTACGCCGCGCTCCAGGCCGAGCGCCCGGCGCTTGTCTACTGCTCGATCACCGGCTTTGGCGTCGGAGCGGGCGCCGATCTACCCGGCTATGACCTGCTCGTCCAGGCCCTCGGCGGCCTGATGAGCATCACCGGCAACCCCGACGGCGAACCCCAGAAGGTGGGCGTGGCGCTCGTCGACGTGCTGGCGGGGCTGTTCGCCTCGCTGGGAATCCTCGCTGCGCTGCGCCATCGCGACGCCACCGGGGAGGGGCAGCGGGTCGAGGTCGATCTGCTCTCGGCCCTGCTGGCCGGCCTGGTCAACCAGGGCTCGGCCTACACGATCGCCGGCGCGGTGCCCGGCCGTCTCGGCAACGCGCATCCGAGCATCTCCCCCTACGAGCTGTTCGACACTGGTGAGGGGGAGCTGGTTCTGGCCGTCGGAAACGATCGCCAGTTCGCCGCCCTGTGCGGTGTGCTCGGCGCGCCCGAGCTGCTCAGCGACGAACGCTTTGCTACCAACGAGCAGCGAGTCGCCCACCGGCCCACGCTCCGCGCCGAGCTCGAACAGCTGCTGAGCGCGAAAACCGCCTCGGCCTGGGCGGCCGAACTGACCGGGGTCAGAGTGCCGGCCGGGGTGGTCAACGATCTGGCCGGTGCCTTTGCCCTGGCCGAGGCGTTGGGTCTCGAACCGGTGGTGGACGTGCCTGGGCCTGGACGGTGAGAGCGTGCGGCTGACCCGTAACCCGATCCGGCTCTCGCGGACCCCGCCGAGCTACCGCAGCGCGCCGCCCCGCTGGCCCGGGACCGCGCGCGCGCCGGGACCGGCGACTGAGCATCGATCACGATGCTCTCGCCATCGCGCAGAGCCCGGTAGGGCGTACCCGCAGCCTCCAGGTACTCAACGACCCGTTCCATCTCCGCCGACACCGGGGTCCCCGAGCGGTAATGGGGCACGATCGCGAACTCGGTCAGCTTGAGGCCGTCCCAGATGGGCTTGACCCTGCGCGGCGGCCCGTCGACCAGCTCCAGTCCGCGCAACGTGCTGCCGCAGACGCACGCTCCGGCGGAGAACCCGGCATAAACCAGCGAGTCGGCGTCCAGCCGATCGCGGAGCACCACCTCCAGCGAGCTGCGGCGCATCGCCTCCCGCAACACGAACGCGTTGCCGCCCCCGGCCCAGAGCACGTCGGCCCCAGCCAACGCACCGGGCAGTCGATCCGGCTGGCGGTAGAAGCGCCGCAGGTCAAGCTCAAACGGCGACAGACCGCCCCCGGCCAGAAAGGCCAGCTCGTCGCCGGACGGCGCGCCGCCGGGCGCCGCGGCCGGCGCGATCCTCTGCGTTGACCACCACGGCCACCCGAGCCCCCGGCCGGATCAGACCCGCCAGACCGGCGACCGGCTCGGCCGGGCGCGAGGAGGCCAGGAGCACGCGCACGGTGGTGTGTGGTGGGTCTGGCCGGGACGTTTCGCCGGGAGCGGCTAGGCGGGTAGCGCCGCCTCGATCGCCGAGACGATCTCCGGGTCCTCGGGCTTGACCTTGGTCGCCCAGCGGGCGATCAACTTACCGTCGGCACCGACCAGGTACTTGGTGAAGTTCCACACCGGCGGTCCGGAACCGGGCTGCGTGGCCAGATCGCTCCACAGCGGCGAGGGATCGGCCCGGACCGAGGTCCGCTCGGTGAGCGGGAAGGTCACGCCGTAGTTCTTCTGGCAGAACTCGCCGATCTCGTCGGCCGAGGCGTACTCCTGGTCGTTGAAGTCGGCCGAGGGCGAGCCGAGCACCTGTAGGCCGCGGTCGCCATAGCGCTCGTATAGCGCTTGAAGCCCCTCGTACTGCGGCGTGAAGCCGCATTTGCTGGCCGTGTTGACGATCAGCGTCGGTTTGCCGCGCAGCGAGCTCAGGTCGAGCTGGCCGCCGTCGAGCAGCTT
This sequence comes from uncultured Solirubrobacterales bacterium, assembly GCA_963845575.1. Lineage (GTDB taxonomy): Bacteria > Actinomycetota > Thermoleophilia > Solirubrobacterales > Solirubrobacteraceae > Palsa-465. Next base: position 238,306 of record CAWJSN010000013.1, read on the forward strand.
GACCTGATGCTCGTAGAGGTCGGTGGGCTCGTTCAGCTTGGGCGTGCGCTTCAGGTACATGCGCACGGTGGAGAAGATGCTCATGACATGTATACGTCGCCGGGAGGCAAAGGGTTCACCAATCGGTGAGGATCGAGCGGACGCTGTAGACCACGCCGCCCAGCCCGATCAGCTGCCGGAACCAGTTGGCCCCCTCGGTGACCTCCTGGTAGGCCCAGTCGAGCGCGAGCAGGTTCGACACGTTTCGCGGGCCCCGTCCGGCCTCAACACCGAGCTTCGCGGCCACCCCGCGGGCGAGCATGGCCGCGATCAGCACCTTGTTGGGGAATTGGAAGATGGGAAAGCGACGGGGCATCGGGCGGATGGCTCAGGGACCCTGGGCGTCGACCTGGCGAGCCAGCTCATCGTGGGCCGGATCGTCGCCCGCGAAGCGACGTGCGGTCAAGCCGCCACTGGCCTCGCGAACGCGCTGCCCGCGCCTGTCCTCATGCGACCCGACCTGGGTCAAGGTGAGCATCCGCCGGTCGGTGCTGTTTAGGAACACTGCTCGCTCGTGCCTGCGCAGAAACCAGAAGCCGATGCGGATGATCGGGTTGGCGATGGCGGCGGGCCGGGAGACCGCGCGGACATGGAAATCGACCGCGCCGGTGTCGACCCACTTCCGCACCTCCCAGTCCATCTGGCCCTGCTCGACGTGGCCCTCGAGCGTGCGATAGCTCCAGCCAAACACCCGCGCCTCCGACCGTCCACCGCTCGGGTGTCGTCATAGACCTCGCAGACGCGTACGCCAACCCGGACCTTGAACACGCCCAGCGCGCGCAGCTCCAGAAGCATGTCGCGGCCGGCGAACGGATCGTCGGAGTCGTAGTAGGCGCGCACTACCGACGGGTCGGCGAATTCATAACCCTTGATGAGCCGGCGCGCTATCTCCCAGCTGCCCCCCGCCACCGGTGGGCCCGGGGGTTCGGACGGGAGCGGCTGATGTCGGTCATCGACGGTCCAGCCCGCGGGCGGACGCTCGAAATCGAGGGCCGTCGCGTCGTAGTTCACCCGCCGGGTGCTCAGGTCATCCAGGCGCGCGCGCATGTTGGCGGGAACGTTCATTTCCCGTAGCCGGTCTCGATCCGCCGCGTGTCGATGTCGATGCCGCCGGTCATCCGTCCGCCGGACAGCGAGACGACGCCCTCCAGGAAGGAGATCCACATATGCAGCTGGATCTCCTTGGCCATGCGCACGTGGTGATAGAGAAGGTTGGACAGGGGCCCCGAGCTGCGCGCCCAGGACTCGATCTCGAAATGGAGAAGATCGTCCTGGTCGACCCGGAACTCGATCTGGCCCGCCTCCAGGTGACCGTCCAGCGTGGCCAGCCGAAAGGACCGTGACGTGAGCGCGATGACGCGAACCGGGCCGTCCCAAGGCCCGGGCATGCGCACGACGAACTCATCGCCCAGCCCCATCGTGTCGCCGTCACCATGGACGCGCTGAAAGCGCGCGAACTTGGTCGGGGCGGCCTGGTTGAGATTGCTGATCAGGCGCTCGAAGAGCTGATCGGGTCCGAATTGGCTGGCCCGAATCCTGGTCCGGTAGCGGCGGTGAAAAAGCGGTCCGCGTCCGTCGGGCACCCCGATGACCTCGCCGGTGTCCACGCCGTCAGGAAACTCGGGCGGTAGATGACCGTGATCGTGGCCTTCGAGTTGCTCGCTGCGGTGCAGCACGGTCGAGCGCCACATGTAGTCCCAGGAGGTCAGGGCGATGCCCAGCGGCCATGTGGCTGCGGTCAGCCAGCGCCGGGTCGGAGTCGGGCGTCGGGGCAAGTCTCGAGACTACCGAGCCAGGAATTCGGGGCAGCTGGTGGAACATCCCGCCGCGATGAGGGCGCCGGAGCGACCCACTAGGATCGGCGGATCTTGCTCAGCTCCATTCTCCACCGCTGCGGTTTTCGGGCCTGGCAGATGCAGATCCTCTCGATGAGCGCGATCGGTCTGTGCATCGGCCTGTGGATCCGGGCGAAGACCGTCGACCAGGACGAACGTGGGAACGCCGAGCGGCGAGCCCTATTCGTCGGCCTGTGGCCGCCCACCCTCTGGCTGGTCGGCGACAGCCTTGCTCGCCACGAGGCGGTCTCGGGCTCGTTCTGGACGCGGGTCCTGCGTCGCCGGCTGAACTTCTGATGGGCGACCAAGCGGCGGATCGCTGAGATGGCGATCGCCTACGAGAGGACGGGCGAGGGCCCGGCGTTGGCCCTGCTTCATCCCTTGGGCGCCGACCGCCAGGTGTGGTCAGCGGTCATTCCATATCTGCGAGAGCGGCGTGAGCTGATCCTCATCGACCTTCCCGGATTTGGCCAGTCCCCGCCCCTGTCCGGGGACAAGCCCACCCCTCGCGCGCTGGCCGGAGCGGTGGCCGAGCTGTTCCGGACACTGGACCTGGACCGCCCACATGTGGCCGGCAACTCGCTTGGCGGCTGGGTGGCCCTAGAGCTGGCTTTAGCGGGTGCGGTTCGCACCGCGACGGCGATCGCTCCCGCCGGACTGTGGCCCTCGCCGCTGGTCCCCAAACCGAGCGCGGCTCACCTGCTCGCCGCTCGGCTGCTCCCGCTGGTCGGGCGGGTGGCCGCCTCCGGACCGGGGCGGCGTTTGCTGCTGGGGAGCGTGGTCTCCCATCCGAACCGGGTTCCGCCCGACGAGGCCGCGCACCTGGTCAGGGCCTACGCTCAGGCGCCCGGCTTTGTCACCGTCAACAACGCCATGCGCGCTGGGCGCTTCGAGGGTCTGGAGCGAATCCGCATCCCGGTCACGCTGGTCTGGCCCGAGCACGACGGGCTCGTCCGGCGCCCACCATGGTTGCCCGACAACGTTCGCAACGTGACCCTGGCGAACGCCGGTCACCTCCCCATGTGGGATGCGCCCGAACGGGTGGCCGAGGTGCTGTTCAGCGGTAGTGGCGGGACCCGCCCGGCCGAACAGATCAGCGCCGCCTCCTCCTGATCACTTTCCCGGAGCGGCCGCCACCCCCGGGCGTCTTGAGCCCCCCAGCATTCCCGCCGCGGGAATGCCGACGAGCAGGCACAGTGCCGCACCCAGCAACAGCGTGTGGTGAACGGTGCTGGCGGTCAGCGTCCCCGACAGAGCCACTCCGGCCAACCCGGCGCCGACGGCCGCTCCGAGCAGGCGCCCAACCGAGAGCACAGCCGAGGTGCGCCCATGGCTGGCCCCCGGAGTCGCGTTCAGCGCCGCACGCGAGGTGGGTACAAACAGCATCCCCAGGCCCAGTCCGACCGGGATCAGCGGCAGTACTGTGACCAGGCTGTCCAGGCTCACGCCGGGCAGCCCGAGGATGATCAGGCCAACACCGGCGCCCAGGAAGCCGAGCACGGTGGGCAGCTGCTCCCCCGCGCCGATCGACCAGGCGACCGGCCAGCGGTGCGGCTCCACCGACCAGGAGAGCCACAAGGATGAGCGCCGCCGAGGCCCCCAGCGGGGAGAACCCGGCCACGCGCTGGAGATATTGCTCAGCGATGTAGAAGGCGCCGATCATGACGGCAAAGGTGAGAGCCGCGATCAGGGTGGCGGCGAGCACGATCCGGTTCACGGCCGGGTGCCCGTCGCCCTCGTCAATCTGGATGACGCTGGGGACGTAGCGCACGACGCCGACGGCGACCAGCGCGGTGAGCGGAAGCAGGGCCCACCAGTCGGCCCGCCATCCGAACGCGACGGTGAGCACACCACCGAGCAATGGCCCGGCCAGGTTCGAGGTGCCCGCGCTCGCCCCCCAGATGCCCAGCGCCGTGCCCCGGCGCTCGGGCGGGAACCCGCTGACCGCCCCGGCCAGAGCGGCGGGACTGACCAGTCCCGCCCCCGCGCCCTGGATCACGCGGGCCACCAGCAAGGCGGAGAAACTTGACACGAGCGCCCCCGCCGCGGCGCCGACCGCGAACAGAGCCAGTCCGCTCAGGGCCAGCTTCCGCGCTCCGAAGCGGTCGACCAGCTCACCGGCCGGCAGCAAAAGCAGGGCGTAGGCGCCGAAGTACGCGCTCAGTACCGCCGAGGTCGAGCTTCCCTTCACGCCCAGGCCATGGGCCACCGAGGGCAGGGCCACCGTGATGAGCGTCCCATCCAGCTGAAGCAGCGCCGCGGCGGCGGTGCAGGCGGCCAGACGCATCCAAGCCGAACGGGGGACAGGCGGGCGGCCATCCTCGGCGGGCGACGCGGTGACGGTGGCATCGGTCACCGGTCCAGTATCGCGACTGCTTGGCCGAGCGTCGGAATCCCGGTTTGTGGAGCCGTGAGTGAGGCTAAAATCCTCGTCATGCCTACCTATGCGCGTACCTACGCCCGCGGCGGTCGCGAGGTGACCCGGGACGAGTCCCGGGCCGTCTTCGGCCAGGTCATGGGCCTCGTAACCCTCACCGTCGGATGTTTCGCGCTGGGCGCGTACCTGGAGCGCAACAGCGGCCGCAGCGGGTTCGTCTTCTTCATTGCCGCGTTCGCCTGCCTGTTCGCACTCCAGCTCGCCACCGCACGTGGGCACGAGCAGCTCTCGATCGGCCTCCTGTTCGGCGTCGGGCTGCTGCTGGGCATGTTCGTCG
>CAWJSN010000014.1:0-724140 GCA_963845575.1 uncultured Solirubrobacterales bacterium
AATCTCAACATGCGTACGGTCCGGGTCAGCCAAACCGTCGCCAGCACGGTGGCGGAGGCCGAGCGGTGCTGGTATGCCACAGCGGGGTGGCCACGGTGGATCGACGGGTGTGACCGGGTCCTGCGGGTCGACCCGCAGTGGCCCGCGGTAGGTGCCGGCGCGGTCTGGGAAACCGGCCCCGCGGGACGAGGCGAGGTAACCGAGCGGGTGCTGGCCCACGAGCCGCTCGCGGGCCAGACCCTCGAGGTCGGAGACGACTCGATCACCGGACGCCAGCAGGTCGCCTTCGTCCCGGTCGGCACGACGGCGGTGACGGTCGAGCTGAGCCTGGCCTACGAGCTCCGACGCCGGTCGCTCTTCTCGCCGCTCGTCGACCTGCTGTTCATCCGGCGGGCGATGGCTGCCTCGCTGGCCACGACGCTGCGGCGCTTCGGCGCCGAGCTTGAAGGCACCCTGCGCCGCTCCGGATCAGGCCAGGGCGCCTAAACTTGCCGGCGGCGGTTCCGCCGCCGGCCGCGCCGCCGTGGCCACTCCAGACACCACAGATCTGAGACTCATGTTCGTATTCAAAGCTGCCGTGGTCGGTGCCGGCACGATGGGTGGGGAGATCGCCCAGGCGATCGCCTCCGCTGACATCCCCGTCGTGCTCAAGGACATCGATATGAAGTTCGTCGACCAGGGTCTGGAGAAGGCCCGCTCTCTGTGGCAGGCTCGCGTCGACGCCGGCAAACTTGACCCGGTCGAGCTCGAGCGCAAGCTGGCGCTGATCACCGGGACGACGGGCTATGAGAACTTCGGCGACGTCGACTTCGTGATCGAGGCCGTGCCGGAGCGGATGGAGCTCAAGCAGGATGTCTTCGCTGAGCTCGATGCCGTGACCCCAGGGCACGCGATCCTGGCCTCCAACACCTCGGCGCTGTCGGTGACCGAGATGGGGGAGGCCACCGGCAGACCCGACCAGGTGGTCGGCTTTCACTTCTTCTACCCGGCGTCAGTTATGCGACTGATCGAGGTCGTGGAGGGCGAGGACACCTCGATTGAGACCGTGCAAGCCGCGGTCAACTTCGCCCAGGCGATCCGCAAGATGCCCATTCGTTGCCGCGAGGCGCCGGGCTTCGTGGTCAACCGCATTCTCAACTCGAGCGTGTCGGAGCTCTGGCGCTACCAGGAGGAGACGGGCACCGAGATTCCCGAGCTCGACCGGCTGGTGGCCGAGTCCAAGGTCGCCCCGATGGGGCCGTTCTTCCTCGCCGATCTGCTCGGGCTGGACACCGTCGTCCATGTCGCCGAGCACCTGCAGGGCGCGTTCGGCGACCGCTTCTATGTCCATAAGGAAATGAGCAGACTGGTCGGAGCCGGCGACCTCGGGGCCAAGACCGGAAAGGGCTTCTATGAGCACGGAAACTAGTTCCGCCGCCGACGCACTTGTCGATCGCTTCACCCTCAAGGCGCTGGTCGAGAGCTGTCTTGTCCTGGAGGAGGGCGTCGCGTCCTTGAAGGACATCGACCTGGGCATGATGGCCGGGGCGGGAATCATGCCCCCGCCGTTCCAACGCGCCGACCAGCTCGGTCTGGACACGGTGCTGGAGCGCCTGGAGCAGGCGCAGGAGGAGTGGGGCGAGCATTTCGAGCCTCCGGCCATCCTGCGCAGGCTGGTCATCCAGGGCCGCCTGGGGGTGAAGTCCGGCCAGGGCTTCTACCCTTACCCGCGCCCCGACGCGGGGTGGCAGGAAGGTCCCGTGAAACTCGAGACCCGGGATGACGTGGCCATCGTCTGGCTGGATCGTCCGCCCGCCAACTCGATCTCGCCTGAGGTCGTCGGAGCGCTGCGCGCGGTGTGGGATGCCGTGGTCTCCGGTGGGCGCGTCCGCGTGATGGTCATCGCCTCGGCCAACCCGATGCTGTTCTGCGCCGGGGCGGACATCAAGGCGTTTTCGAACATGGATGCCACGGCCGGCCGCGACCTCCTTGAGCAGATGCACGGACTGCTGCGCGAGATGGAGCGCTCGCGCATCGTCACCATCGCTGCCGTGGGTGCCTTGGCCTACGGCGGAGGCTGCGAGCTGGCCATGGCCTGCGATTTTCGGATCGCCGCCCAGTCGGCCAGCTTCGGTCAGCCGGAGATCAACCTCGGGATCATCCCCGGATTCGGGGGCACCCAGCGGCTGCCCCGGCTGATCGGGCCCGCGCGGGCGCTCGAGCTCAACCTGACCGGCGAGCCGATCGGGGCCCAGGAGGCAGGCGAGCTGGGGCTCCTCACCCGCGTCGTGCCCGACCACGAGCTGCTGGATACGGCGCTGGCCTGGGCGCGGAAGCTGGCCGGACAGGCTCCGCTGGCCATCGAGCAGATCAAGCGCGTCTCCGGTGCCGGGGACCTCGACGCCGGGATCGCAGCCGAGAAGGAGGGATTCGCGTCGGTGTTCGCCTCTGAGGATGCTCGCGAAGGTATCTCGGCCTTTGTTGAGAAGCGCGCGCCGCGTTTTCACGGCGCGTGAGCACGGTTCCGGCCCGCTCGGAGGCCGCCCACCTGGCGGCGCTGATCGCCGAATCGGACGTCGTGGTCGCCCTGACCGGTGCGGGCATCTCGGTGCCCTCGGGCATCCCCGACTTCCGCTCTCCCGGTACCGGTCTGTGGGAGAACGTCGATCCCATGGCGGTGGCGCACATCGACGTCTTTCGGCGCGATCCCGAGCGTTTCTGGCATTTCTACGGTGACCGCTTCCAGACGCTGGAGACCAAACGGCCGAACGGCGCCCATGACGCCCTCGCCCGCCTGGAGGCGGCTGGGTTGCTATCGGCGGTCATCACCCAGAACATCGATCGTCTGCATTCACGTGCGGGTACCCGCGAGCTCGTCGAGGTGCACGGGACGATCGAACATTCCTCGTGTCCGGGCTGCGCGGCGCGCTTTCCGATTGAACAGGTCCGCGCCCGTCAGCGCGATGACCTGGCCGGTGTCCCGCGCTGCGACTGCGGGCGTCCGCTGAAGCCCGATGTCGTCCTGTTTGGCGAGTACCTGCCGGAGGCGGCGCTGCGGCGCGCTCAACAGCTGGCCACGCAGGCTGATCTCCTGGTGTGCATCGGATCCTCACTCGAGGTCTATCCGGTCGGCCAGCTCCCGGGCCTGACGTTGGCCAATGGCGGCCAGGTGGCCATCGTCACCCAGGGACGGACGCCCTATGACGCTGAGGCGGTGGTCCGGGCCGGTGGCGATGTGGTGCAAGAGCTCGCCACCGTGGTCGAGCTGCTCGAGATCGGCTGACTCAGCTGTTCTGGGCGGCCCGGGCGCGCAGGGCGGCCTCGATTCGGCCCACTGTGAACGTGACGGCTTGGCGTTGGTCGGGACTCAGCGCACCCTCCAGGGCCGCCTGCGCGGCCGTGGTCACGGCCTGGCGCTGCTCGCGAAGCTGGGCCACGCGCTCGGTCAGCGCCGGGGCTGCCGGGTCGCTGGGTAACTCGGCCAGCGCCGCGTCGAGGGCCACCAGCAGCTGCAGCGCGGCCTCGCGATCCCGTCCGTGGTCCAGATCCAGTCGGGCTCGGAGGACGAGCTCCTCGCAGGCCAGCGCCGCCTCCCGGGCCCCGAGCACCGCCGCCAGGCGCGACTGGGGAGCCAGGGCCCGGGTGCGGCGCTGGCGACGCTCGGTGGCGATCAGCTCGCGGGCAGCGCTCCACAGTCCGTCGGCCACCTGCTCACCGGCTCCGTAGCCGAGACGGGCGACCAGAGTCTGGCGCCGGCTGACCGGATACAGATATGGATCGGCCGTGACCAGCCGAAAGCTGTGCAGGGCTCGGTTCAGCACCGCCAGACCGGCTTCGATCTCCTTCTCGCCCGCCCCCTCCAGCCAGACGCGACCCTGATCGGCGTCGTCAAGTGGCGCGCCGACGTCGATGATCGTGGCTCGGCCGGTGGCTACCGGGGTTGGGCCCGGTTCGGCGGCGGCTGGCTGCGCCCCGCGGCGACGGGTAAGCCGCCGACGCTCGGGCGCTCCCAGGGTGGCAACCACGATCACGTGGGTGGGCGCCTCGCCGGGCGCCTCGTGATCCCGGAGCAGGTACCGCCCGTCGGGTGGCCCAAGCGGCCAGGGCACCTCGATCTGGGTGAAGCGGAAAAGAGCTGCCGCGGTGCTCACCGCGACGTCCGGGCGGCTGGCCCGCTCAGTGGTGCCCGAGCTTGAGGGCGTACTTGCTCGGCGCGATCGGGACGATCGGTTCGGGGATCTGGCTGATGTGGTTGATCAGCTGGACCCACTGGCCGGGCTGCAGTAGAGCTCTCACCTGCGCCGAGAGCTTCTTGTTGGAACCGAACTCGGGCGTGAACGTGATCTGCAGGCGGTTCTTGTGATCGGGCAGCGCGAGCGTGTTGGTCTGGCCCTTGTAGCTCATGTCGCTGATGATCTGATCGGGACGCATGCCGCCCTGGAGGGTGAGGAGCCGGCGGATCGTGATGTCGGTGATCGAGCCGGAACCCTGGTGATCCTTGAGCGGGATGTGGTTGATCTTCGAGATGTCGACGCTGGCGCCCGTCGCACCCGCTGCATCGGTCCCGGTAGAGCCGCTGAGGCTATGTCCGCATTCCAGCCCGGACACGTAGGGATCCAGGCCGGAGGCGGACAGGAACTCGATCGTGGCCAGGACGCGGCGGTCGATCAAGCCAGCCTGGATGTCGCGACGGCCGCAGTTGTAGATCTGCACGTGTGGGTCGGCGAGCACGCGCTGGGTGAGCTGTTCCTTGCTCATGAGCAGGACCTGTCCGACGGACGGGTTCTTGGCCCCGGGACCGAAGAACGGGTCCACCCCGGCCGCGCGGTAGACGGCGGTGGCCTCCAGCAGCTTCCAGCCGTCCAGGATCGGCTTGGGATCGATCATCGGCGCCTTCTTGCCCGCCGGACGGATCGTGAAGTACAGGTGCGAGGAGACCTTCTGCGAGGGACCTCCGACGCGGCCCAGGATCGTTCCCGCGATCACGATCGCGCCCTTGCGCAGAGGCTTGAGCGTGTACTGGTTCTTGGCCAGATGCAGCACGGAGGAGAAGTAGTTGTGGAAGCTCGAAATCTGCTGGCTGGCGTTCCTGAGCTGCCGCGCACCGCCGGCAGCGTAGGAACCCGGGCGCGATGGATCAGCGAACAGCCGCTCCTTGACCATCGGGACCGACACCGTGCCGCCGCTGGAGGCACTGGGAGCGGGCGGCTTGACCGGCAGGGTGATCCGACCGGCTCTGGCCGCCGGCGTGGGCGCCTTGGCCGCCGGATGGCTGACCTTGGCCAGCTTGTGAATACCGGCACGATGGGCCGAAACAGTCGCCGGAACGCCCGCTTGCTGCTGGCCGGCGCTGGCGGCGCCCTTGGGCGGCTTGCCTGCCGGAGCGGCCAGCTCCTTGGCGATGTCCTTGGCGGTGATCCGGACCGGTTTGGGCACTGGGTAGGACTTGGACACCGAGCCGAGCTGCGAATAGGTGTAGACGTTGCCGGTCGAGTCCTGGAGCTGCACGTACCGGCCGAGCTGGGCGTTGCGGCCGACATGGATGATCCGACCGTCGTTGACGGCGATGACCGGTGCGCCCCGCTTGGCGAAGATCGCCGTGCCCTGGGCGGCGCCCGAGGCGATGACCTGGGCGGCGTTGGCCGTCGTGACGCGGTGCTTGGCCTTGGTCAGCACTGCGGCGTCGGCGTACTTGGCCGGGGCGGCGATCGGGAAGTGACCTGACACCAAGCCGGTCAGGGCGCCGAGCAGCTGCGACGGGATACCGCCGATCAACTTGGCTCGCAGCAGGACCGACTGGACATACCAACCCGCGTGGTTGTAAGCGAAGATGGCTTGGGAGAGGTTCTGCGAGGCGCCGGCGGCGTGCAGGTAGCGCGCGGCGGTGAAGATGGCGTCCACCGGGTTATAGGGATCGGCTACCCCGTCTCCGTTGGCGTCGACTGCATAGCGCTTGAAGGTGGAGGGCAGGAACTGCATCCAGCCCACTGCGCCGGCGGTGGAGACCGAGAGGTTGCGTCCGTAATCGGTCTCGATCTCGTTGATCGCGGCCAGGACCTGCCACGGCACCTGGTACTCGATACCGGCGGCCTGGTAGATCGGGATCAGGAAGGGCGGAATCCGGAACGAGTCGATGAAGAAGTTCGGCACCCCGATCGGTGACGGGCCGGGGAGCGACAGGGAGAACGAGGGGTTGGATGCCGAGGGCACTCCCTTGCCCGACGGACCGGTGGCCTTGTGCTTGGCCTTGTGGTGCTTCGGCGAGACCTTCTTCGTGGTCGCCGGGCCCGGGTGGTTGGAGGGCCGCTGGCGCTTGCTCGGCCGGGTCGGCTTGGGCGCCGGCCGGGTGGAAGACCCTGAAGTTGTAGTCGAGGATGAGCTGGAGCCCGAGTGAGTGCTCGTACTCGAGGTCGTGGTCGACGAAGAGCTGGTCGTCCGAGGCGGGGGCGAGCTCGACGTGGTCGTGGTGGTCGACGACGAGCTCGACGGCGTGCAGGATTCGCTCTCGGAGGTGATCACCCCGGTTACCGGGAGATTCAGGGACGAAATCGGGGTCCCAGGCGGCGCGTTCACGTAGAAGACGTAGGTGTGCCCCCCGAGCACCGTCACCCGCACCGTGCAGGCGTCGGCCGAGGCACTGGGCAGCGACGAGCCGGCCAGCACCAGCAGGGCCGCCATCAGCAGCCCGACCATCAGCGGCGCTCTACGCCTGATCAGCAATGTTGCCCTTCTCCCTGTGAACACGGGTGTGGCCAGCCCTAAAAGGTCGGTCAGACAGCGACGTTGGCGAGGAAGCTACTGACTGCTCTGAACCTTTGCAATTCGGAACCGTCGCGCTCCATATGGGGTTTCATGCCCGCGAGGGCCATGGCTCCAAACCCGGGCATCACGGTCATTCTGCCTGATCGGGAGGGGGAAGGCAGCCACCTGGGCGATGCCTAACCCTTAACCTTAGGTCGAGTTGGCCCCGGACGGCGGTCAGAACCGCCCGGGCACGATAAGGTCCCCACCCATGAGCGATGAGCACAGCCTTCGCGGGCGAGTAACCAAGCAGAGCGAGGAGGCGATCGGCAAGCTGGCCCAAGAGTTGATCGAGAATCCGATGGTCAGCGGCGCGCTCTCCCGAGCCTTTGAGACCCGCGAGCGGGCAATGCGGGCCCAAGAGGCCGCGCTGGGTGCGCTCAACCTTCCCTCGGCCGCCGACCTCGAGCGGCTCACGCGACGGGTGCGCAGTGTTTCCCAGCGGCTGGAGGGAATCGAAGATGGTCTCGACCGGCTTGACCAACGGATCGAGCGGGCTGCCTCCAGCAAGTCACTCGATGAGCGGTTGGCCAAGATCGAGGCTGCGCTGGAGCGCCTGGAAGCAACCCAAGCTCCCGATGTCACGCCGGCCGCCGGGGACAAGTCGGCGGCTGAGGCCAAGCCGGCCCGCGCCCCCCGTTCCAAGCCAGCCGCCAAGTAGCCGGGCTCAGACGGCGAGAGCCCTCAGGGCGAGCCCGCCCAGGGCATGCTCGGCATCGCGCAGCGACTCGGCGTCGATGCGCTGGCGCTCGGGGAGCAGAAGGTCTGAGACCAGGAGCGCCGCTCCGGCCTGGAAGCCGCGCCGGGAGGCCAGGGCAAACAGGGTGGCCGCCTCCATCTCGACGGCAATCGCCCCCTCCGCGACCCAGCGCTCCTCGGTCCCCGGCGCCCCGTCGTAGAACAGGTCGGTGGAGACGACCGGACCAGTTCTCACCTCCGGATCGCCCGCCGCTCCGAGTCGGGCCAGAAGCTCGGCACTCGGTGGCACCCGGCCGTCCGCTCCGAGGGCGCGGCTGGTCCCGTCGTCGGAGATGGCCTCGCTGACGATCAGCAGCTGGCCCAGGCTCAGGCCAGGAGCCAGGCCGCCGCAGGTACCGACTCGCAGCAGCCGTCGCGCCCCGAGCTGATGCAGCTCGGTGATGACGATCGCCGCGCTGGGGCCACCCATGCCGGTGCTCTGGATGGTCAGCGGGGCACCGTCGGCGGCGGTCCCCGTGTAGCCCCACAGTCCCCGGTTGTGGTTGAACATGATGGGCTGCTCGAGAAGGGCCTGAGCCAGCAGCAGCGCCCGGCCCGGGTCGCCGGGGAGCAGGGCCCGCTCGGCCAGCGGCGCGGTGGGCCGCAGGTGGATCGTGTCCGTCATGGCCGGGAAGTTAGACTTCCGCGCCGATGACCGAATTCAAGTCCTCCCAGGAGTTCCGAGAGGTCATGGACCGGACCTTCGCGCTGATGAGCGAGGATCCGGATATGGGCCCGAAGCTGCGCGAGGCCGACACGCCTCAGCGCTTTGAGTTCACCGACCTCGACCTGGTGGTCAATATCCGGGCCGGTGGGAACGGGGAGCCCAACCTGGCCTGGGAGTGGTCCGATGAGATCGATTGGGAACCCCAGGTCAAGATGGCCATGAGCTCGGAGATCGCCAACAAGTACTTCCAGGGCAAGGAGAACGTGGCCATCGCCATCGCCCGGCGACGAATCAAGGCGGGAGGCGACGTAAAGGCAGCCCTGGCCCTCATGCCCATCACCAAGCCCCTGTTCGCGCGTTACCGCGAGATGATCGCGGCCGACTATCCCCACCTCGAGCTCTGATCCCTCGCGCCCGGAGGCCTCGATCCGGGTGCGCGCGCGATTGACATGACGCCTGATGCGGAGTAGACCTACGAACACGAGCAAGGCACTAGGCCGGATCGTGGCCGCGCCACAGCGCGCGACTGCGAGGCGCCGCCGGAAACGTGACGAGCGCCTACGGCCGACGCAGCGGGACGTAACGCCCGCGGGCGATGGGGCCCCGTCCTCACCGGGACTCCATCGCCAACTTGCTGGCCTTCCAACGCCGACGTCCCGGTGACCCTGGCCGAGGCGGCGCAGCGCGTCGGCGTACAGCCGGGCACTCTTCGCCGGTGGGTGAAGCGCGGGCTGATTCCCCAGTACAACGGGGAATGGACCCCGTCAGCGGTCGGCACCGCGCGTGTGGTGGCCCGGATGCGCGAACGCGGCCACTCGCTGGCCAGCATCGAGCAGGCGACCAAGGACGGCCGGTTGGCCTTCGGCTTTCTCGAAGACCTGTTCCCCCCGAGCAACGCGTCTCAGCGTGCAGGAGGCCGCGCGTGAGACCGGCCTCGAGGAGGGACTGGTGAGCAGGCTCATCAGTGGTCTCGGCCTGAGCCCGGACCACACCGACACGGTCACCGAGGACGAGCTTGCAGCTGCTGCGCTACATCGGCGCGGTGCTCGAAGTCGGGCTTTCCGCTCATCGCCCTGCTTCAGCTGGTGCGTGTCTATGCCCAGGCCATGGCCCAGATCGCTGACGCCGAGGTGCGGCTGTTCCATCTCTATGTGCACGAGCCGCTGATGCGGGCGGGAGTGGCGGGCATGGAGACAGCTGAGCAGATGCACGCCATTTCTCGGGAGGTTCTGCCCCTGGCCGGGCCCGTGCTCGACTCCGTCCACCAGCGCTACCTCCAGTACTTCATCGAGCAGGACGTCGTCGGCCACATGGAGGCCGACCTGGGCGAAACGCCGATCGACCTCGGCCGCATGCGGGTGGCCATCGCGTTCGCCGATCTGGCCGGCTACACGCGGCTGACCGAGGAGGAGGGGGAGCTGACCGCCGTGGACGCCGTGGAGCGCTTCGTCGAGGCGGTGGAGACCACGCTTCCCGACGAGGCCCGGGTGATCAAGACGATTGGCGATGAGGCGATGATCGTCGGCCCCGACCCGGCCGCGCTGACGGACTGGGCCGTGGGTTTCCAGCGCCTGCAGACCGAACGCCCGCTCCCGCGGATCGGCATTCACTATGGCGTGGCGCTGTATCGCGATGGCGACTATTACGGGCGGGAGGTCAACATTGCCGCCCGGGTGGCGGCGCGATCGGCCGGCGCGGAGGTGCTGGTCACCCGCCCCGTGGCCGAGTACTCCCAGGCCCCGCATCTGGAGTTCGAGCGGATCGCCGAGGTCACGCTCAAGGGCTTCAACGAATCGACCGAGATCTTCATTGCCCGTCAACGGGAGGAGACGTGAGCCAGACAGAAATGCTCGAGCGTGTACAGGCAGCGGGCCTGCTCGCCCCGGGACGCCCCGTGGTGGTCATGTTCTCCGGCGGGCGGGACTCGACCTGCCTGCTCGACCTGGCGGTGCGGATCTCCGGGGTGGAGGCGGTCAGCGCCGTTCATGTCAACTATGGCCTGCGCGCGGCCGCCGACGCCGACGAGCGCTTCTGCGCCGAGTCATGCGAGCGACTTGGGGTTGCAGCTCGACGTGCGGCGCCCGCCCGGCCCGGGCGGGTCCGCGGCGCCCGGTGCCGGGCAACGTCCAGGCCTGGGCCCGCGGGGAGCGTTACCGGGCGGCCGCCGAGCTGGCCATCGCCCGGGACGCCGACGTGGCCGCCGGCCACACGCGCTCAGATCAGGTGGAGACGATCCTGTACCGGATCGCCTCGTCTCCCAGCCGGCGTGCCCTGCTCGGGATGCGCCCGCGCGACGGCGCCCTGATCCGGCCCCTGCTCTCATTCACGCGCGAGGAGACCGGCGCTTACTGCACCGAGCGCGGGTCTGCCCTGGCGCGAGGACGAGTCCAACGAGTCCTCGGCCTACGCCCGCAACCGGATCCGCCGCGACGTGGTGCCCGCCTTCGAGCGGATCCACCCGGCCGCCCAGGACAACCTCCTGGCCCTGGCCGAGATGCTGCGCGACGAGGCCGAGGTCCTCGACGGCGTGGTCGACACGGTCCTCGATGGAAGGGAGCGAGATCAGCCTCAGCCGGCTGCGCGAACTGGCCCCGGCTCTGCAACGGCTGGTCGTCCAGCGGCTGGCCGACGAGGCGATCGGCGGGCCGGCTGCCGGCGTGGCCCGGCGGGCGGGGGAGATAGCCGCCCTCTCCGAGCACGGCACGCGCCGCACTCGACCTGCCCCACGGTGTCCGGGCCACGGCCACGGCGGGGACGCTGCGGTTCGGACGCACGCCGCCGATCTACGACTTGACTGACGTGAGCGACGACGGAGCCATCGGGGAGATCCTCGTCCCGGCCGATGACCTCGCTCGCCGGGTGCGCGAGATCGCTGAGGAGGTCTCGCGCGATTACGCCGACAAGGATCTGTTGCTCATCGGCGTGCTGAAGGGCGCGGTGTTCTTCCTGTCCGATCTCATGCGCCACCTCGACATCCCGGTCGAGGTCGACTTCATGGCCGTGGCCTCCTACGGCTCGGCCACCAAGTCATCGGGGGTGGTGCGCATCCTCAAGGACCTCGATGCCGCCATCGAGGGCCGCGACGTGCTGATCGTCGAGGACATCGTCGACTCAGGTTTGACCCTTCAGTACCTGCTGCGCAACCTGGCCGGGCGCAACCCTCGCTCGCTCGAGGTCTGCGCACTGCTGATCAAGCCCGAGCGACGCAAGGTGGATCTCGAGACCCGCTACGTGGGATTCGAGATTCCGGACGAGTTCGCGATCGGATACGGGTTGGATCATGCCGAGCGCTACCGCAACCTTCCCTACGTCGCTGCGTTGAAGCAATGAAAGCCTTCCTGCAGGCCCTTTGAGGCCGAGCAGACGGCGATTAGCAGGTGCTACGCTTGCTAGTCCCCGGCCTGTCGCCTAGGCCATGACGCGTGCAAAGTGCCGGGCCTACTGAGTAGGAATTTCCGTTTATGAGCAGGTTCTTCAAGAGCGCCGCGTTTCCGATTCTGATCGTCGTTGTTCTGGCGTTCTTCGCGCAGAAGCTGATCGGGAATTCGAACCACGGCCCGAACTACACGTTCGGAAACCTGCTCTACCAGCTTCAGAATCACGACGTCAAGAACCTGTCGCTGGATCAGAAGTCCAACACCGCCAATGTGACGCTGTACGCCAACAACGCGAAGTACTCAGTCGGCTATCCGGACTCCTACGCCCCGACCTTGATCAAGGAGGCGCAGAGCGTCGTGCCTCAGGGCGGTTTCAACGTCCAGAGCAAGTCGTCCAGCGGCTGGCTCAGCCTGCTCACCTACATTCTGCCCTTCGTGATTTTCATCGGCTTCTGGATCTTCTTGATGAATCAGGTCCAGGGTGGTGGGTCCAAGGTCATGTCGTTCGGCAAGTCCCGGGCCAAGCGAATGTCCGTCGACTCGCCCAAGATCACCTTCCGCGACGTCGCCGGGGTCGACGAGGCCGTCGAGGAGCTGCACGAGATCAAGGAGTTCCTCGAGAACCCCAAGAAGTTCCAGGCCCTGGGGGCCAGGATCCCCAAGGGCGTGCTTCTCTACGGGCCTCCGGGCACCGGTAAGACGCTGCTGGCCCGCGCCGTGGCCGGCGAGGCGGGCGTCCCGTTCTTCTCCATCTCTGGTTCGGACTTCGTCGAGATGTTCGTCGGTGTCGGCGCCTCGCGCGTGCGCGACCTGTTCGAGCAGGCCAAGCAGAACTCCCCCTGCATCATCTTCATGGACGAGATCGACGCTGTCGGGCGTCATCGCGGCGCCGGACTGGGTGGCGGTCACGACGAGCGCGAGCAGACCCTGAACCAGCTGCTGGTGGAGATGGACGGCTTCGAGATGAAGGACAACATCATCCTCATCGCCGCCACCAACCGCCCGGACATCCTCGACCCGGCGCTGCTGCGCCCGGGCCGCTTCGATCGCCAGATCGTGGTCGATCGTCCCGACCGTCTGGGCCGCAAGAAGATCCTCGAGGTCCACACCCGCGGTAAGCCACTGGCCCGCGAGATCAATGTTGATGCGCTGGCCGGGCAGACCCCCGGCTTCACCGGGGCCGACCTGTCGAATCTGGTCAATGAGGCCGCCCTGCTCGCGGCCCGCAACGGCAAGCGCGAGATCACCCAGACTGAACTTGAAGAGGGGATCATGCGGGTCATCGCGGGCCCGGAGAAGAAGACCCGCGTGATGAGCAACAAGGAGCGGAAGATCACCGCCTACCACGAGATGGGACACGCGATCGTTGGGCACTACCTGCCCAACTCCGATCCCGTCCACAAGATCTCGGTCATCTCCCGCGGCCAGGCCCTGGGCTACACGATCTCGCTGCCCACCGAGGACAAGTTCCTGACCACGCGGGCCGAGCTCCAGGACCAGATGGCCATGACCCTGGGCGGCCGTGCCGCGGAGGAGATCTGTTTCGACGAGATCACCACCGGGGCCTCGAACGACCTCGAGAAGGTCACGGCCACGGCCAAGCAGATGGTCATGCGCTTCGGGATGAGCGACAAGCTCGGGCCGCGGGTCTTCGGCCACGACCACGGCCAGCCCTTCCTGGGCCGCGAATTCAGCTCAGAGCCCGACTACTCGGACGAGATCGCCCGTGAGATCGACGACGAGGTCCGTCGCATCATCGAGGCCGCCCACGTCCAGGCCACCGAGATCCTGAGCAGCAAGCGCCCGGCGCTCGAGAAGCTCTCCGAAGTCCTGATCAAGCGCGAGACAATCGAGAAGGAGCAGTTCGAAGCTCTGCTCGACGGTCAATCCGAGGAGGCCGTGTTCGGCTCCGAGGCGCCGATGCCGCCCGAACTTCCCTCGGTCACCGGCACTCCCGCTGAGCGCCCCGGGCGCGAAGCGCCGCGGCCGCTGCCCCGGCCGGGACTGGCCGGCGGCGCTGCCGACTGACTGTCTGCGCGGGGCGCGGAGAACCGCAGCATCGAGGAGAGGGTGTGGTGGACTTCCACCGCTGCCTCGCCCGTGGGCGCCAGTCCGCGGGCAACCTCGTCCCCTCCCCGGCAGAGTTGGGAAAACTCGGATCGCTGGTCTGAGTTTTCCGAAAACGTGGGCCCTCGGCCGCATTACCGGGAAAATTCCGGCACCGTCATCGAGTTTTCCCGGAAATGCCGGGGTGCAGGGGCTTTAGAGCCCGGCCCACGGTTACTCGGTCCCCTCCCCAGCTGCCTTTCCGCCTCGCAACCCCCGCCACCGTCAACTCAGCGGGGGATTGAGCCCGACCGCGTGGCACGCCGCCAGCCCGGGCCCCAGCGATGGAGCCGCAGCCAGCCTCGGTGGCTTGGCGAACGCGGCGTGCTTGAAGTTGAAGTAGTCGGTCATGGGCGCGGCGTTGGCATCGCGGAAGGTCATGGCCGGGAGGTTCCACTTGCGGCGCACGAAACTGGTGACTGACGTGTGGTCCTGGACCACACGGGAGACGTAGCCGGGCCGGGCCCAGGGGGAGACGACGATCATCGGTACCCGGAAGCCATAGCGGTCAAAGGTCCCGGGGGCGAGCGGCGGATCACCGGACTCGCGGATCGGGGCGACGTTGTCGGGCCGGACGGCTCGTGGGGGCGGCACGTGGTCGTAGTAGCCGCCGTGCTCGTCGTAGGTCAAGAACAGGGCCGTCCGGTGCCAGGTGGGGGCATGCATGAGGGCGTTGACCACGCTGGCCACGAAGCGCTCACCGACCTGGATGTCCTGCGGGTTCTCCTCCGAAGTGGTCCCATAGTTCGGGTCCAGGAAGGTGAAGCTGGGCAGGTGGCCGGCCGCCGTGTCGGCGTAGAACCGGTCGATCGGCCTGACCCGGCCGGCTCGGGCGGTGCTGTCGGCCCCGGGAACGATCGCCAACGTGGGCTGGTTCTCGTAGTAGACGGCCCAGTTGACGTGGTGGGCGTCAAGCCGATCCCAGATCGTCCCGTTGGCCGCCGGCGCGGTGAGCGCAGGGACGGGGTGATCGTTGATCGTCCCCGACGAGGTGCCGGCGAAGAAGAAGCGCCGGTTGGGGAAGGTCTGGGCCAGGACCGAGCAGAAGTAGCGCTCGCCGATGGGGAAATGGCGAGCCAGGGAGTACGTGAAGGGGAGGTCGTGCCGATCCCAGTACTCCATGGCCACGTCGCCGCTGGCCTTGACGAAGCCACTGTTGCGTCCACCGGCGTAGGCCGTGTGCGAGGCGTTCCAGGCCTGGCTGGGCACGGCTTTCAGCTGGCAGGGTGACGCGGCTCGCCGGGCGTAGATTCGTCGTCCGGCGGCGTCTCGGTTGAAGTTGGTCACCCGGCCGTGGCGCCGCGTGAGCCCGTCGACATGGGCGCGGCCAGGAACCTCGTGCGAGACCATCCCGAGCACGTTGTCGAACGAGTGGTTCTCCATCATCAGCACCACGATGTGCTCGATTTGAGGCATCGAGGGATGACCGGCCGGCAGGTGGGGGAAGGGCAGGGAGTCCGGACGGCGCAGGCGGCTGGCCCCCGCACTCACAGGCCGAGCCCAGGCGGGCAGACCGGCGCCGGCCAGCAGGACGGCTCCACCCGCGGCCCCGCGCAGGAGCGTCCGGCGAGTAAGGGCGGTGGGGTCGGCGGCCGGAGTCACGCAGGCGCCGGTATACCACGTGTGGCGCGGGCGCGGCGTGGATCGGGTCCAGCGACCCTCCGCCGGGCGGTAACGTCAGGCTCAACATGAAGGAGCACGCCCCTATCACCCCGGGCCGGGTGCTGCTCGCCGCCACCCGGATATGGCTGCCGTTGCTCATCGCCGCGGGCGGCGTCGTGCTGATCGTCCTCGGTCACGCCAGCCTCTCGCAACAGGCCGGTGGCCACGCCCTGGAGGCAGGATCCGGGGTGGCGTTGCTGGTCGTGGCCATCATCGTCTGGATGGTGAACTGGATGTTCCGCATGAGCGTGGAGAGCAACCGGGAGCGCGAGGTCGAGGAGGAGGCAAGGGAGTACTTCGATCGTCACGGCTACTGGCCCGACGAGGGACCACAATGAGGCTCGGCCCGGTCGCCGCTGCCGCGCAGGGTGAGCTCCAGCTCATGGGGATTGTCAATGTGACCCCGGACTCGTTCTCTGACGGCGGCCTCTACCTCAACCACAAAGCAGCGATCGAGCATGGGATGGAGCTCGAGCGCGAGGGCGCGTCGATCCTCGACATTGGCGGGGAATCGACCCGGCCGGGTGCCCAGCCCGTGCCGGTCGAGGAGGAGCTGCGCCGGGTGGTCCCGGTCATCGAGGGACTCCGGGCGGCTGGAACGCGGGCTCAGATCTCGATCGACACCTCGAAGGCCAGGGTCGCCGCGCAAGCCCTGGCCGCGGGCGCGAGCCTGGTCAACGACGTCACCGCTCTACGCGGCGATCCCGAGATGGCCGACGTGGTGGCCGGCAGTGGCGCCGACTGCTGTCTCATGCACATGCTGGGCGAGCCTCGGACCATGCAGCACGACCCGCGCTACGGCGATGTCGTCAGCGAAGTCCGCACCTTCCTCGCAGAGCGCCTGGACCTGGCCGTGGCGCGCGGTATCGCAGCGGAGCGAATCGTTCTCGATCCCGGAATCGGGTTCGGGAAGACCACGGAACACAATCTCGAACTACTGCGGCGACTCGACGAGCTTCTGGACTTGGGAGCACCGCTGGCCATCGGCACCTCGCGCAAATCATTCCTGGGCAAGATCATCGCCCGTCCGGTCGAGGATCGAATCGCCGCCACGATTGCCACCAACATGCTGGCCTACCTGCGCGGGGCGCGCATCTTCCGCGTCCATGACGTCGCTCCGGTCCATGATGCCCTGGCAATCACGGCTGCTACGGTCCAGCGGCCATGCCCGACTACGACGCCGACGAGTTCGACGATTCAGGCGACGTAGACGACGACGAGGAGGACGGGCGGACCGAGCCGGAGGTGACCATCGAGGTCAGCGGCCTGTCGCTCTACACCCACGTGGGGGTGACCGCCGCCGAGAGGGAGGTGGGTCAGCGTCTGCTGCTCGATCTGCGCCTGGACATCGGTGAGTGCGATGCCACCATCACCGATCGGATCGAGGACACCGTCGACTACGCCCAGGTCTGCGAGCTGGCCAACCTGGTCGCCCAGCAGAGGACCTACAAGACCCTGGAGCGGCTGTGTGCGGCCATCGCCGAGCGCCTGCTCGAGCGCTATGAGGCCGGGGCGGTGTGGGTGAAGGCGGCCAAGCCCGAACCACCGCTGGCCCTGCCCGTCGGCGAGGTGTCGGTGGAGGTGTGGCGCGAGGCCGCGGGGTGAGGGAGGGCTTCCTCGGCCTGGGCTCGAACATCGGCGATCGCCGGGCCAACCTCGAGTTCGCGGTGGCCGCGTTGGAAGGCCATGGCGTACAGGTCGCGGCCTCCTCGTCGGTCTATGAGACCGAGCCGGTCGGCCTGGTTCTGGACCAGCCGGATTTCTTCAATGCCTGCCTGCGAGTGGGTACCGAGCTTGGGCCCGAGGAGCTGCTCGACGTCTGCAAGGCGGTTGAGTGCGAGGTGGGCCGTGCCGCCGGTGGTGTCCGCCACGGACCGCGGGTGATCGACGTCGACCTGCTCCTGCTGGGCGCCCTTCGTCACCGCTCCGAGCGTCTGGAGCTGCCTCACCGTGATCTGGGCGAGCGGCGCTTCGTGCTCGTGCCCCTGCTGGAGCTCGATTCAGAGCTCACCCTTCCCGACGGGGAGCGGCTGGCTGACCGGCTGGCCGCCCTGCCTCCAGGTGGGGCAGTGCGCCGCATCGGCCCGGCATTGCTGTAATGCGCCGATGCTCCTCGTAGTCGACGTCGGTAACACCCAGACCCACTTCGGGGTCTACCCGACCGGCTCGGCCGAGCTGGCCGAGCATTGGCGCTTCGCCACCGTCCGGGAGTCCACGCTGGATGAGCTCGGAGCGGCGCTGTCCAACCTGCTTGCCCTGCGCGGCATGCACCTGGCGGACATCGAGGCCTCGATCGTCTCCTCCACGGTGCCCCAGCTGTCAGAGCAATGGACGGAGATGGCCTCGCGTTATCTGGGCCACGTGATGCTGGTCGTGGGACCGGCGCTGCGCACGGGGATGCCAATCCGGATGGATAACCCGCGGGAGGTCGGGGCCGATCGCCTGGTCAACGCCGTCGCCGCCTACGCCCGGGTCCAGAACACCTGCGTGGTGGTCGACTTCGGGACTGCGATCACCTACGACGTCGTCTCCTCCGCGGGCGAGTACCTGGGCGGGATCATCACTCCGGGGGCGGAGATCTCCATCGACGCGCTCTATGAACGGGCGGCCAAGCTACCCAAGGTCGAGCTGGCCGAGCCCCGGTCGCTGATCGGCAAGTCCACCGTTGACGCCATCCGCAGCGGCATCGTGTACGGCTTCGCCGCCCAGGTCGACGGCATCGTCCACCGCCTGCGCGACGAGCTGGGCAGCGAGACCAAGGTGCTGGCTACCGGCGGCCTGGCTCGTGCCCTGGTGCCGGCAGTTCACGAGACGATCGACGAGGTGGACGACCTGCTCACCCTGACCGGGCTGCGGCTGATCTGGGAGCGCAACACGGTTCGCGATTAGCCGGGGCGGCGGTGGCCAGTCAGCCGCGGCTCGCCACCGGTCTCATCGTGCGCCGAGACCGTCGCCGCCAGGGCCGGCATCGGCACGTCGGGGGTGCGAGCGACGTTGGCGGCCAGGATGAGGAGGGCGAGCCGGCGGCGGTCGGTGGGGTCCTCGGCGTCGGCCTGGTCGAAGGCGTCGAGCAGGCCGCGGACGGCGGCGAACACCGGAGCGTCGTCCAGGCCGTCGGGCACGTCGCAGGCCAGACGGGCCAGGGCCAGCTGCTCGGGGCCGGCCTCGTTGCCGCGCATGGTGGCGATAGCGCCGAGCAGGATGTACTCAGAGACCCGGTCAAGCAGGACGCGAGGCGGCCGCTCGCGCTCACCCACCGCCCCTCCGGCGGGCTGAAGCGGCTGGCCGGCCACGATACGCAGCGCCTGTTCGGAGGCGATCGAGCGGATCTGGTCTCCGCTGAGTCCCGCCTGGAGGGCCACGCGGAGCTGAAAGGCGGCCGACATCGCCGTCTGCCCGTAGGGCGCGTCGGAGGCGAACAGGATCTGGCCGGGGGGGACGAGGGAAAACAGCGCCGCCAGATCGGCGGGCAGCCACCAGGCCGTGTCGAACAGGAGGTTGGGATGATCGACAGCCGCGCGCCAGATCCAGCTCAGGTCGGAAACGCCGGCATGGGCGAGGATCAAACGAGCTCCGGGAAAAGCCCCGGCCAGCTGCACCGCGTGGGCGCCGAGGGCGGGGATGCCGCGCCCGGCGTGGATCAGCACCGGGAGCTCGCGGTCCTGGGCCAGCGCGATGAGCGCCGGCAGGTCGGGATGATCGAGCGTGAACTCCTCGGCTCGCGGGTGGAGTTTGATCCCCCTGGCGCCGGCGTTCAGGGCCCGCTCGGCTTCCGCCACCGCATCAGAACCGGGTCTGACGCGGCAGAACGGGGTCAGCAGTCGATCGGACCGAGCCGCTGCCGAGATGACCATGTCATTGGCCGCCGGGTAGCCATCAGGCTCGTGCATCGGGAAGACAAAGGCGCCCCGAGCGCCCGCGCCGCGCAGCGTCTCCACGAGCTGCTCAGGCGTCTGGCTCATGCCATCCGGATCGTTCTGGCCCAGATGGGTGTGAGCGTCGAACAGCTCCAGTCCGGGGACCTGGTCGTTGATCACTTCCAGCCAGGGCCGGATCAGAGAGGGGTAATCCACTCCAAGATTCGTACCATGAATCCATGGCCGACAAGCTCACCGATGCCTGGATGCTGGGCGGGATCGAGATCCCGAACCGGGTTGTCCTGGCTCCGCTGGCCGGAATCGGCAACTGGTTCGTGCGGCTCCAGGCCAAGCGTCACGGCGCGGGACTGGTCGTCTCGGAGATGGTCTCGAGCTTCGCCATCCACCATCACAACGAGCGCACCTGTCGCGAATTGCTGCGCATCCACCCCGACGAGCATCCCGTCTCCGTACAGCTGTTCGGCCACGACCCCGAGGTGATGGCCTCGGCGGCTGAGCAGGTGGCCGCGGCCGGGGCGGACCTCATCGATCTCAACATGGGCTGCCCAGTCCCCAAGGTGTGCAAGACCGGCGCCGGCGCCGCCCTGCTCGACGATCCCGACCTTGCCGTCGCGCTGGCCCGGGCCGCAGCCCGCGGCAGCGGGCTTCCCGTGACCGTCAAGCTCCGCTCGGGCATCCGGCCCGGAGACACCAGCGGGAGCGAGCTGGCTCACCGCCTGGCCGAGGACGGCGGCGTGGCCGGGCTCTGCATCCATCCCCGCCACGCCTCGCAGCGACACGCCGGCCGCCCGGACTACGAGCTGGCCCGGCGGCTGGTCGACGAGCTTCCCATCCCGGTGCTGATCTCCGGAGGGCTTCGGGACGCCGACCAGGCCCGCGAGGCATTCGCCCGAACCGGCGCCGCCGCGGTGCTGCTGGCCCGCGGGTCGCTGGGTAACCCCTGGCTGTTTGGCGAGCTGCTCGGGTCGCGGACCGCGGGGCCGACCCACGAGGAGATCCTGTCCGAGCTGGACTGGGTCATCGACCGGGCCTGTGAGCATCTGGGGGAGGAGCGGGCGACGCGTTACCTGCGCAAGTTCTACCCCTGGTATCTCGAACGCCTCGACGGGGACAAGGTGCTTCAGGACGGGCTGCAACGGGCCGTTTCGCTGGATGAGGCCCGCTCGTTGCTGGGCCTGGTTCCGGCCTGAATCCGCCCGCTTTGACCGGCCCAGTTCAAGCGTGCCGAAAATCCTTCAAAACGCTTGCACTGCGTGTCTATACTCATCGGCCCACGTGAGCCGTTGAGCGTGGTTTCCCGCCGCGCCGGTGGGGTTTTCTCGCCGACCGGGGGCTCTACCGGCGGTGTCCGCTTTCTACAACAGGTCTAACGCCATATGCCCAAGGACGTCATCCTCACCCAGGAAGGTCTGGTCACGCTGAAGGCGGAGCTGGACCATCTGTCGACCACTCGCCGCCGCGAGGTCGCCGCCCGCATCAAGGAGGCGCGCGAGTTTGGTGACATTTCCGAAAACGCCGAGTACGACGACGCCAAGAACGAGCAGGCCATGCTCGAGGCCCGGATCGCCACATTGGAGGACAAGCTGCGCTCGGCCACGGTCGTCGACGCCACCGGTCTGGATACCGATGTTGTCCGCGTCGGTTCCGTCGTGCACGTCAAGGATGGCGGCAAGTCCAACAAGTACACGATTGTGGGTTCGGCCGAGGCCAACCCGGCCGAGATGAAGCTCTCCAACGAGTCGCCGGTGGGCAAGGCTCTCCTGGGCCGCAAGCGCGGTGAGGAGGTCAGGGTGACCACCCCCCGCGGTGAGCGCAATCTCAAGATCACCAAGATCGACGTCACCTCCCGATAGCGGGGGGCCGCGGCACCGTGCCCGAGGCTGACTCCTCAGGCGATTTAGGAGAGCTGCTCGCCACCCGCCGGGCCAAGCTCGACTCGCTGCGGGCCGCGGGGGTGGATCCGTTCCCGCACCAGTTCGCGGGGGTGGAGCCGATCGCTGCGGTCCGAGCGGAGCATGCCGGGCTCCAGGAGGGCGCCGAAACCGACTCGCACCACCGGGTGGCCGGGCGGTTGGCGGCCAGACGCGGGCAGGGCAAGATGGCCTTTCTCGACCTGGTCGACCGCTCGGGCCGGATCCAGCTCCAGGCTCGCGTCGACGTGCTCGGCGCCGAGCAGATGGAGCGGCTGCTGTCGCTGGACCTGGGGGACCTGATCGGCGTCGACGGGACCGCCTTCAGCTCCCGCCGCGGTGAGCTCACCCTGCGGGTGGATGCCTTCACGCTGCTGGCCAAGTCGCTGCGGCCGCCGCCGGAGAAGCATCACGGCCTGACCGACGTGGAGACGCGCTTCCGTCAGCGGGAGCTCGACCTGATCGCCAACCAGGAGGCCCGCTCGCTGTTCATCACGCGGGCGCGCATCATCTCCACGATTCGCGGCTTCCTCGATGATCACGGCTTCATCGAGGTCGAGACGCCGGTCCTGCAGCCGCTCTACGGCGGCGCGATGGCGCGGCCGTTCACCACCCATCACAACGCCCTGGACCGCGACCTCTATCTGCGGATCGCCACCGAGCTGTACCTGAAGCGGCTGATTGTCGGTGGCCTGGAGCGGGTCTACGAGCTGGGCAAGAACTTCCGCAACGAGGGCGTGGACAGCACCCACAACCCGGAATTCACCATGCTCGAGCTCTACGAGGCGTATGCCGACTACGAGGACATCGCGCAGCGCACTGAGCAGCTGGTCTGGGCGGTGGCCCAAGCCGTCGATTACCAGGGCGAGATCGATCTGAAACCCCCATGGCGCCGCGAGACCCTGGCCGGCGCGATTCGCGACCGAACCGGGATCGACATCCTCGCGCTGCGTGATCGCGAAGCGCTGGCCGCCGCCATGGCGCAGCGGGGCCTGAGCGTCCCGCGCGAGGACACGTGGGCCCAGCTGGTCGACGAGCTGGTCTCCAAGCACGTCGAGCCGACGCTGACGCGAGCCGACGTTCCTGCTCGATTACCCGGTCGAGATCTCGCCGCTGGCCAAGGCCCACCGATCCCAGCCGGGGCTGGTGGAGCGCTTCGAGGCCTACATCGACGGGCATGGAGATCGCCAACGCGTTCACCGAGCTCAACGACCCCGACGAGCAGCGTCGCCGCTTCGAGGGCCAGCGTCGGCTGGCCGCGGCCGGCGATGAGGAGGCCCAGCCCTACGACGAGGGCTTTGTCCAGGCGCTCGAGCACGGGATGCCTCCCACCGGCGGGATCGGCATCGGGATCGACCGCCTGGTCATGGTCATGACCGGCACTCGCTCGATCCGCGAAGTGGTGCTGTTCCCCGCGCTGCGGATGACGTCGCATGACCCGCGCGCGCCGATGGCCTCGCTGGCTGTCCCGCCGCGCCTTCGCCCGTCCTGTGGGGCATCCCGTACCTGTTCATCAAGATCGCGTCGACAGGCGGCGTTCCCGCCGGCGATCCGTGGCCTGGGCCCGGGTCACGCTGGCCGCGACCATCCTCCTCTCCTGGCCGGCGGGGCGGGCACGCTCGGGTCGCTGCGGGGACGCTGGCGGTGGCTCGATCGCCTACGCGATCGTCGAGGTCTCATCCCGTTTCCGATGATCGCCGTCGGCGAGGAGCGGGTGGCCTCCTCGCTGGCGGCCATCATCATGGCCTCAGTGCCACTGATCGGGGCGGTGCTGGCGCTGCGCTTCGATCCCTCGCGAGAGGCCGACGCCGCTGCGGGCCGTCGGCCTGCTGGTCGGGCTTCGTGGGCGTGATCGCGCTGGTCGGGATCGACGTTGCCGGGAGCGCGGGGAGCTGCTGGGCGCCGGGGCCATCCTGGTGGCCGCGGTCGGCTACGCGATCGGCCCGATGATCCTCAAGCTCCGGCTGGGCGGACTGGATCCGCGCGGCGCTCATGGGGGGGGGCCTGGCCGTGGCGGCGCGGTCCTGACGCCCCTGGCGGCTGTCGACCTTCCGGCCCGGCTCCCGACCGCCGGCGCGTGGAGCGGTGGTCGTGCTCGGTGTGCTCTGCACGGCGCTGGCCTTCGTGGTCATGACGGTCCTGATCCGCGAGGCGGGCACCGGCCGGGCCATGGTCATCACCTACGTCAACCCGGTGATCGCGTGGCCCTCGGCGTGGTCCTCCTCGGGCGAGCGCCCCGGGGCCGGGGCCGTCGTCGGGCTGCTGCTGATCCTGGCCGGGTCGTGGCTGTCGACCGGCGGCCGGCTGCCGGCGGCGGCGCGCCGGCGTCGTGGCTGCGCAGTGGTCCCGGCCGACGGCGCCCCACTGAACGGTCGTGAACTCGCGCACAGACCGGGCTATCGGTCCGCAGGGTACCGAGAGACGGCTGTTATCCTGAGTATGGCCCGAAAGAAAGACCGTTCGCGCTCAACCAATAAGGCGCTGCAGCCGAAGAGAGGGTGAAGACGGAGTCTTCGCCGTCCCCGAAGCCGCATGAGCTTCGACGACTCTGGCAGCGTAGGAGACCCCGGAAAACCCCTCGACCGACCTCCTCCGAAGCACCGGCCACAACGACAGGAAGCCCATGTTTGAGCGATTTACAGAGCGAGCCCGCCAGGTGGTCGTCCTGGCCCAGGAAGAGGCGCGGACTCTCAAGCACAACTACATCGGCACCGAGCACATCCTGCTCGGCCTGCTGCGCGAAGAGGAGGGGCTGGCCGCCCGCGTGCTCGAGTCGCTCGATATCACCGTCGAGCGCGTGCGCGCCCAGGTCGTGCGCATCGTCGGCTCCGGCGAGGAGGTCACCTCCGGCCAGATCCCCTTCACCCCGCGGGCCAAGAAGGTCCTCGAGCTCGCGCTGCGCGAGGCGCTGAGCCTCGGCCACAACTACATCGGCACCGAGCACATCCTGCTCGGCCTCGTGCGCGAGAACGAGGGCGTCGCCGCCCGCATCCTGCTCGACTTCGACGCCGACTCCGAGAAGATCCGCAACGAGGTGATCCGGATGCTGTCCGGTCCCGGCAGCCGCCAGCGCGGCTCCGGCTCCGGCGCTCAGGGCGCCGCCGGCCCCGGCGAGGGCAAGAAGTCCTCCAAGCTGCTGGACCAGTTCGGTCGCAACCTGACCAAGCTGGCCTCCGAGGGCAAGCTCGACCCGGTCGTCGGTCGCGAGACCGAGATCGAGCGGATCATGCAGATCCTGTCGCGGCGGACCAAGAACAACCCGGTGCTGGTCGGCGAGCCGGGCGTCGGCAAGACCGCCGTCGTCGAGGGCCTGGCCCAGCGGATCACCAACGCCGACGTTCCCGAGCTGCTCAAGGGCAAGCAGATCTACACGCTGGATCTGGCCGCCCTGGTCGCGGGCTCCAAGTACCGCGGCGAATTCGAGGAGCGCCTCAAGAAGGTGATGAAGGAGATCACCCAGCGCGGCGACATCATCCTGTTCATCGACGAGCTGCACAACCTGGTCGGCGCCGGCGCCGCCGAGGGCGCGATCGACGCGGCCTCGATCCTCAAGCCGGCCCTGGCCCGCGGCGAGCTGCAGACCGTCGGCGCGACCACGCTCGAGGAGTACCGCAAGTACCTGGAGCGCGACTCGGCGCTCGAGCGGCGCTTCCAGAAGATCACCGTCGACCAGCCCTCCACCGAGGAGACCGTCCAGATCCTCAAGGGCCTGCGCGACCGCTACGAGCAGCACCACAAGGTGAACATCACCGACGAGGCGCTGGAGGCGGCCGCCGATCTGGCCGACCGCTACATCTCCGACCGGTTCCTGCCCGACAAGGCGATCGACCTGATCGACGAGGCCGCGTCGCGCATGCGGATCAAGTCGATGACCTCGCCGCCGGTGTACCGCGAGCTCGAGGACGAGATCGAGGAGACCCGGCGGGCCAAGGAGGAGGCGATCGAGTCCCAGGAGTTCGAGAAGGCCGCCAGCCTGCGCGACGACGAGCGCCGCCTGACGCAGAAGAAGCGCGAGCTGGCCGACCAGTGGGAGGCCGGTGAGTCGACCGAGCGCCCGTCGATCGGCGAGGAGGAGATCGCCGACATCGTCTCGATGTGGACCGGCATCCCGGTGTTCAAGCTCACCGAGGCCGAGACCCAGAAGCTGATGCGCATGGAGGAGGAGCTCCACAAGCGCGTCATCGGTCAGCACCCGGCGATCGAGGTCGTCTCCAAGGCGATCCGCCGCTCGCGGGCCGGCCTCAAGGACCCCAAGCGCCCGACCGGTTCGTTCATCTTCCTCGGCCCCTCCGGGGTCGGGAAGACCGAGCTGGCCCGGACGCTGGCCGAGTTCCTGTTCGGCGACGAGGACACGATGATCCGCATCGACATGTCCGAGTACATGGAGAAGCACGCGGTCGTCGCGCTGGTCGGCTCGCCTCCGGGCTACATCGGCTACGACGAGGGCGGCCAGCTGACCGAGGCGGTTCGCCGCAAGCCCTACAGCGTGCTGCTGCTGGACGAAATCGAGAAGGCGCACCCGGATGTGTTCAACATCCTGCTGCAGATCCTCGAGGACGGCCGGCTGACCGACGCCCAGGGCCGCACGGTGGACTTCCGTCACTGCATCGTGATCATGACCTCGAACATCGGGGCCTCGGAGATCGCGCGCAACACGCCGCTCGGCTTCGCCGTCTCCGATGACGAGACCGGCATCACCTACGACGACATGAAGAACCGGATCATGGGCGAGCTCAAGAAGGTCTTCCGGCCCGAGTTCCTGAACCGGATCGACGACGTGATCGTCTTCCACAAGCTGGCCAAGGACGAGATCAAGCAGATCGTCGAGCTGCTCCTGCTCAGGATCCGCGAGTCGATGGCCGAGCGCGAGCTGCAGCTCGAGCTCTCCGAGGGCGCCAAGGACATGCTGGTCGAAAAGGGCTGGGATCCGGCCATGGGCGCCCGCCCGCTGCGCCGGGCGATCCAGCGCTACATCGAGGATCCGCTGGCCGACTTCGTTCTCCGGGCCCAGGTGCCTCCGGGCTCGACGGTGATCGTCGAGCCCGGTCCCGGGGGTCCCGATGCCGCTCCCGAGGACGACGTCAAGCTGTCGGTCATCGAGCCTGCCCCCACGCCGACTCCGGTCGGGGTTGGAGCTGAGGGTGGCTCGGGTGATGAGGACGGCGGCGAGGGCCCCGGCGACGCCTCTGACGCGGCGAACGACTCGGCGCCCGACACTCCGTAGCGGTTTCGCTGGTCGACCGACACGTCGCGGCTGTGGCCGCGACGTGTCGTGCTTTGCCGGGCCTGCGTTCCTGAGATTCCGTATGTGGAATTTTCGGATGGCTGTCGACCTCACTTCTGCCGGGATGGTGCCGGCGCGTGACGGACGCGTGACGGCAACGGTTTGTCGTCGGGGGCGGGTCGTACGCTCGGTCCTATGCCCAAGCCCGCCACCGTTCACGTTTGCACGCAGTGCGGTCACGAGACTGCTCGCTGGGCCGGGCGCTGCCCGGGGTGCGCGGAGTGGAACACGCTTGTCGAGCAGCCCCGCGCCACCCCGCGCCGCAGCGGCGCTGGAGGCGGTGGCCTGCGCTCGGGTGGCCGAGGGGTTGCCGCCGCGGTGAGACCGGTCGCGCTTGGCGATGTCCAGGCGGGGGAGCAGGAGCGGCTGGGCACCGGGATCGGCGAGCTGGACAGCGTGTTCGGCGGGGGGATCGTGCCCGGGTCGCTGGTTCTGATCGGTGGGGCCCCAGGGATCGGCAAGTCCACGCTGACCACGATGGCGCTGGCCAACCTCAACCACGCCGGCCGCCGCACTCTGTACGTCTCCGCCGAGGAGTCGGCGGCCCAGATCCGCCTTCGCGCCGAGCGTCTGAGCACTCCGGGAGCTCTGGCCATTCCGGTGATCGCCGAGACCGACCTGCATACCGTGCTGGCGACGCTCGAGCAGGAGCGCCCCGAGGTCTGTGTGATCGACTCCGTCCAGACGCTGCACAGCGACGAGCTCTCCAGCGCGGCGGGCTCCGTGGCTCAGGTGCGCGAGGTGGCAGGCGAGATCATGCGCGTGGCCAAGCAGCTGGATATCGCGGTCCTGCTCGTTGGGCACGTGACCAAGGAGGGGGCGTTGGCCGGGCCGCGGGTGCTCGAGCATCTGGTCGATTGCGTGCTCCAGTTCGAGGGCGAGCGCGAGCGGACCTACCGCACCGTGCGCGCCATCAAGAACCGGTTCGGGTCCACCAACGAGGCTGGGGTGTTCGAGATGCGCGATGACGGGCTCGTCGAGGTCCTGGACGCGTCGGCTCGCTTCCTGGCCGACGCGACGCGGTCCCCGGGCAGCGTCGTCCTGTGCGCCATGGAGGGTTCACGTCCGCTGCTGGTCGAGGTCCAGGCCCTGGTCTCGGCCTCTGAGTTGGTCCCTCCGCGGCGGGTGGTTTCCGGCCTTGACCGCAACCGGGTGGCCCTCGTGCTCGCCGTCCTCGGCCGTCACGGTGGCCTGGGTCTGGGGACCTCGGATGTGTTCGTCAACGTGGTCGGCGGAGTGCGCGTCGATGAGCCGGGTGCTGACCTCGCCGTGGCCCTGGCGGTGGCCAGTGCCGCTCGGCGCATCGCCCTGACCGGTGGCGACGGCGGCCCGCTGGCCTGCTTCGGCGAACTCGGCCTGACCGGAGAGCTGCGCACGGTGGCCCACGGGGATCGGCGCCTGGCTGAGGCCGAACGGTTCGGGTTGGCCCCCGTTCTTGACCCCACGAGGCATGCCACGCTGCGGGCAGTTCTGCGCGAGGCCATGGGGGAGCGGCCCGGCGTTGCCGCGGCGGCGTGAGCCCGTCCGTGACCGGCACCCGACAGCCGCCGAGGGTCGCCGCGCATAGGCCCGTCCGGCGCCGGCCGAAATCCCGCAAGACCGGCTAAAATTGACCTCGATGCCGCCTCGGTCCGGTGAAGAGCTCAGAGACGAGCTCGAGTCTCGACAGGAGTCCCGGATCATGAGGGCGCTGGAGATGGTCGCGCCCGGGACATCGCTGCGAGAGGGGATAGACAACATTGTCGACGCCCGTACGGGTGCCCTGATCGTGATCGGCGACCCCGACGAGCTCGGGTTCCTGTTCTCCGGCGGTATCAAGCTCGACATCGACTACTCGCCAGCCTTGCTCTACGAGCTGGCCAAGATGGACGGCGCCATCGCTCTGAGCGTCAACGCGACCAAGATCGCCCACGTCAACGTTCAGCTGACCCCGGACCCGACCATCCTCACGCTGGAGACCGGGACTCGTCACCGCACCGCCGAGCGCGTCTCCAAGCAGACCGACGCGATCGTGATCGCGGTATCCGAGCGGCGCGAGGTCGTCTCGCTCTACGTCGATGGGGTCAAATACATCCTCGAGGACATCCCGGTGGTCCTGGCCAAGGCCAACCAGGCGCTGGCCACCCTGGACAAGTACCGCAGCCGGCTGGATCAGGTCTCCACCCGTCTCACGGCGCTCGAGTTCGAGGGTGGCGTGACCCTGCACGACGTCCTCACGGTGCTCCAGCGCGCTGAGCTGGTCACGCGCATGGCCGTGGAGATCGAGCGCTACATAGTCGAGCTCGGAACCGAGGGCCGGCTGATCGAGATGCAGCTCGATGAGACGATGGTCGGCGTCGCCGCCGACAAGGCGGCGCTTCTGCACGACTACCTCGTCGAGGACACCGACGAGGCCTTTGCCGGTGTGGTCGATCAGCTGGTGCGTCTTCCCCATCAGGATCTCTTGGACTTCGGACGGCTGGCCGAACTGCTCGGCTATGACCGCAAGCTGAACACCCTCGATTACCCCGTGTCTCCGCGAGGATTCCGCATCTTGGGGCGCATACCCAGGCTGCCCAGACTCGTGGTTCAGCGGATCGTGACGGAGTTCGGGGGCTTCGAGGAGCTTCTCGCCGCATCAGACGGCGAGCTGGAGACCGTTGACGGGGTCGGCGAGATCCGAGCGAAGGACATTCGTGAGGGCCTTCGCCGCCAACAGGAGATCAACCTCGTTGATCGCTACCTGCAGACGTAGGGACGCAATTCCGCGAGCGGGCCGCCGAGCCCGCACCGACAGAGGAGGACACCATCACAGAGCTAACGGAAGAGCAGCTGGATGATCTTGAGCCCGTTCCCCCGCCCCCGAACATCGAGTTCGAGATCGGCGACAG
The DNA here is from genome assembly GCA_963845575.1 of uncultured Solirubrobacterales bacterium. Lineage (GTDB taxonomy): Bacteria > Actinomycetota > Thermoleophilia > Solirubrobacterales > Solirubrobacteraceae > Palsa-465. Next base: position 29,273 of record CAWJSN010000014.1, read on the forward strand.
CGTCGTCTATCCGCACCATGGGGCGGGCAGGGTCCTCCGCAAGGAGGTCAAGGAGGTGCTCGGCGACAGCCGTGAGTATCTGACGATCAAGATCCTCCACAACGACATGACCGTGATGGTCCCCACCGAGAACGCCGCTCTGGCCGGACTGCGACGGGTGATCGACGAGGAGACGGTGAAGAAGGTCCTGGCTCTGCTCCAGGACGAGTGTTCGGAGATGCCCAAGAACTGGAACCGTCGGTTCAAGCACAACCGGGACAAGATCAAGACCGGCGACATCTACGAGCTCGCCGAGGTGGTCCGCAACCTGGCCATCCGCGAGAACGAGAAGGGCCTGTCCACCGGCGAGAAGCAGATGTTCACGCGGGCCAAGAAGATCCTCGCCTCCGAGCTGATGTACGCGCTGGAGATGGACGAGCAGGAGGTGGAGGAGCATCTCCACGGGCTGCTCACGGAGTCAAACGGCCACAGCAACGGCAACGGCAAGGTGGCCGTCGCCGCCAAGTAGGCGCCCGAGATGGCGGTCGCGCTGATCGTGGCCGCGGGACGTGGCGAGCGCCTTGGGTCGGACCGGCCCAAGGCGCTCGTCCCACTTTGCGGGCGGCCGATGCTCCACTGGAGCGTCGTCGCCCTGCGCTCCCTGCCCGCTGTCGAGGAAATCGTCGTCGCGCTTCCGGCCGACGCGCTCGACGCGGCGCCGGAGGGAACGGTGGCCGTCGCGGGTGGCGAGCAGCGCTCACACTCGGTGCGCGCCGCTCTCGAGGTGTGCCCGCCCGGCGATCCGGTCATCGTCCATGACGCCGCACGCCCCCTGGCCTCCCGCGCGCTGTTCGAGCAGGCACTGGAGGAGCTCGAGCGCTGCCGGGACGACGCCGTGATCGCCGCGGCGCCGGTCACCGACACGATCAAGGAGACCGGCCCCGACGGCCGCACGGTGATCCGGACTCTGGACCGCTCCCGCCTGTGGGCCGTGCAGACACCGCAGGTGTTCCGCCGCTCGGCGCTTGAGCGCGCCCTGGCCGGGGACGACGCCGAGCTGGCCCGAGCCACGGATGACGCCTGGTTGGTCGAGCGGGTGGGAGGCACGGTGCGCATCGTCGGCTCGGATCCCGGGAACCTGAAGATCACCACCGCCGCTGACCTGCGGGTGGCCGAGTTGCTCCTATCCGAGCGTCTCGCCGCGCGCTCGTCGTAATGAGCACGACCAGCGGCATCGGCTACGACTGCCATCGCCTGGTGGTCGGGCAGGCCCTTGATCCTCGGTGGCGTGCCGATCGAGCACGACCGGGGTCTGGAGGGGCACTCCGACGCCGACGTCCTGACCCACGCGGTGATCGATGCCCTGCTCGGCGCCGCGGCGCTGGGGGACATCGGTGAGCACTTCCCCGACACCGACTCGCGCTACGCGGGCGCTGACTCCCTGGCCCTGCTGCGAGAAACCGTGGCTCTCCTGGCCGCCGCGGGTCTGGCCGCGGTACACATCGACGCCACGGTGATCATGGAGCGCCCCAAGCTCGCGCCGGCGCGCGAGGAGATCCGCTCCCGGCTGGCCGACGCCCTGGGCATCGAGCCCGGTCACGTCAGCGTCAAGGCAACGCGAGGAGAGGGGATGGGGTTCGTGGGGCGCGAGGAGGGGGTGGCTGCGCTGGCCATCGCCTCGGTGGCGGCTCGGTAACGGCCGCCTAGGTCGCCCGGGCGGCCCGCCGCGCGGCGGCCCGCTCGCGCGTCTGCTCATGGTCGACGATCCGGGCCAGCTGCCGGCAGCTGGCGCGCAGGTGCGATTTGACCGCCGGGGCGGCGATCTGTTCGGCCAGCCAGCCGGCCAGACCGGAGCCGGCGACCCCGTAGGCCAGGCGGATCTCCGCCCGGGTGCCGCCACCGGGGGCGGGGCGCAGGCGCCATCGCCCCTTCTGGTCGATGCCGGTGATCGAGTTCCAGGCCAGCTCACGGGGCGGCTCCCACTCGACCACCTCAACCAGGCCGCCGATCTCCGCCGAACCGACCCGCATGAGCATCCGATAGCGCGCGCCGAGTCCAGTCGGCTCCTCGCTCTCCACCTCCCAGCGCGTCACTCCGGACATGAAGCTGAGCATTCGCTCGGGGTCGGCGACCACTGCCCAGACCGCCTCGAGCGGCGCCGAGATCGTCGTCGAGGCGCTGGCTCTCATCCCAGAACCGGGAAACGCCGCTCGGCGGCCAGCGCGTCGAGCGCATCCTGCATCACGCGCCGAATGTGGTCATAGACATCGTCCAGATCGGGATCGGGTCCGAACTCCTCGCCCAGGTCGATCGGCGAAAGCGTCTCGACGGTGATCTTGGCCGGAAGCGGAATGTGGCCGAGCATGTCACCGACGTTTACGCCCCAGGGCAGGGCCAGGGAGATGGGCAGCACCTTGAGGCGGAACAGGCGGTCCAGGGCCAGGAGTCGGGCCAGGCGCTCGCCCCGGGTCAGGAAGATGGCCGTCTCCTGACCGCCGATCGACACCACGGGCACGATCGGAACGTTCCGCTGGAGGGCCAGGCGGATGAAGCCCTTGCGGCCGTCGAAGTCCACGCGGTTGCGCTCCCAGGTGGGCCGATGAACCTCGTAGTCGCCGCCGGGATAGACCAGCAGCGCGGCGCCGGCGTCCAGCGCCTTGGTTGCGTTCTGGGGCGAGGCGGCCACGGTGCCGAACTTGCGCAGCGCGCCCAGCCCGGGCAAGGACAGGACCAGGTTGTGAGCCAGCTGGTAGAAGGCGCGCTCGACACCGAAGTAGGTGTTGAAGGCCAACGTGAAGACGAGCGTGTCCGGCGTCATGTTGCCGCCGGAGTGATTGCCGACCAGGAGCACCGGCCCCGAGTCAGGGATGTTGCCCAGTCCCCGGACCTCGCCGCGATACCAGAGACTGGCCAGGAGCCACATGAGCGGCAGGCGCTCGCGGATGAAGTCGGGGTCGCGCTCGTCGAGGTCGGCACGCGGGATGCGCCGCTGGGCTTGGGCGGCGATCTCGCCCACGGCGCGGCGCAGCAGTGAGCGCCTGGCCTCGCTCGGAGCACCCGGAGACTCCTTCTCTGGAGCCGTGTGGCCGTTGCTGCGCGCTTTGTCCGCGACGGCCATCGTGCGGCGGATTCTAGTCCTGCCGGGCGCAGTTGCAGCGCTTAGGCGGCCTCATCGAACCGCCCGGCGACCCCTCGGGCGGCCAGATCCGCTGGCGGCTGACGACTCTTCGCCGCGTCCACCCGGGCAAAGAAGCGCAGCAGGAGATCGTTGGTTTCCTCGGGGCGCTCGACCTGGGGGACATGGCCGCACTGCTCGAGGGTCATCTGCTCGGCCTCGGGCAACCACTCGGCGACGTGACGGCTGAAGCGCGGGTGGGACCAGACGGTCGTGGCTACCCCACAGGAACAGTGCGGGCGGCTCCAGTGCGCTCAGCCGGGGATAGAAGCCGCGTCGGCCATAGGGCGCCTCTAGATAGATGTTGCGGGCCGAGGCCAGGAAGGCCAGGCGGGCACCCGGCGACTGGTAGATCCGGCGGAACTCGTCCACCATCAGCTCGCCCACGGCGGGATCGATCAGGTCACGGTCGCAGAACATGCTCCAGAACTGGGCGGCCACCGTCCCGCGCGAGAAGCCATGGGGGAGGAGTCCGAATTCGGGCCGCAGAAGCCGGACCAGGGGATGAAAGCCACGCCTGACCCAGGCCACCGCGGGACAAAGCAGGCCCAGTCCGCGGACTCGTTCGGGGGCGATCAGGCCCATTTCGATCGCGATCCGGCCGCCCATCGAGTTGCCAACCACGTGCGCACGGTCGATGTGCTGCGCATCCATCAGCTCGAGCATCGCCTCGGCGAACCAGCGCGCGTTGTAGGCGCCGCGAGCGGGCTTACCCGAGGACCCGAACCCGGGCAGGTCCGGGGCGTGCACCCGATAGCGCTGGCTGAGCGCCGCAGCGGTCTCGAACAGCGAGGCGCGTGTCCCGCCGAGACCGTGGAGCAGGAGCACGTCGGGTCCGTGGCCCATGGTCAGGGTGGAGATGCAGTGGTGCGGCGGTGCGGACCTCGTGGATCTGGAGCAGCGGCGGACGGCCTCCGGGGAGACGGAACAGGCCCTCAAAGGCGATCGCGTGGTCGAGGTTGCCGCGCAGGGTCAACAGACGCCGCTGAAAGGCGTCGATCCCTGAGAGCTCGCCCTCGCGCAGTGCCAGCCAGGTGGCTGCGTCAGTGGCAATGGTGACGTCGGGCTTCCTGCGCGTTGCCCCGTCGCAGACCCGTGCGGTATGCGGTGAGCAGCGGACCTCCCAGGTATGTCCCAGATCGCCGAGCACGATGTGGTAGGTAGCGTCGAAGCTCGAATCCGCGCCGAGATAGCGATCGGGAAGCGAGCGGAAGGCGGCTCTCACGGCGCTCAGCCGATCCTGAGTACTGGAGGCAGGAGCCATCGCCGACAACCTAGCGACCCTCCCGGATCGGTCTGTGCCATCCCGGGTTCACGCCCACGCCTGAGCGGGCGCGAAGGGCTAGGGTTGCCGCATTGTGCGCAAGATATCCCTGCATGACACGCGAACCGGTGAGCTTCGGGAGCTGGCGCCGGCTGACGGGCAGCTGGTCCGCATCTATGCCTGTGGACCCACTGTCTACGGCCGCATCCATGTCGGCAACGCCCGCCCTTTCGTGGTCTTTTCGCTGCTTCGAAGGTTCCTGCTCAGCCAGGGATACCACGTTGACTTCGTGGCAAACATCACGGATGTCAACGACAAGATCTATGCCGCCGCGCAGGGGGCGGGCGTGAACAGCGCCGATCTCGCTCGGGAGATGACCGCGGCCTACGTGGCCGACACCGACGCGCTGGGCCTGGGTCGGCCCGATCACGAGCCTCTGGCCAGCGAAACGATCGGGCCGATTGTGGCCCTGATCGAGCAGTTGATCGAGAACGGACATGCCTATTCAGCAGACGGGGACGCGTACTTCGCGGTTCGTTCATACCCCGAATACGGCGAGTTGTCTCACCGTGACGTCGACCAGATGGACCAGGGAGAGGGGCGGCAAGGATCAGAGCTCAAGCGCGATCCGCTCGACTTCGCGCTCTGGAAAACCCACAAGCCTGGGGAGGACACCTTCTGGGAGGCTCCCTGGGGCACTGGCCGGCCGGGCTGGCACATCGAGTGCTCGGCCATGGCCGAGGACCTGCTCGGTCTCGACTTCGAGATTCACGGTGGAGGCACCGATCTGCTGTTCCCCCACCATGAGAATGAGGCCGCTCAGACCAAGGCGGCCCGCGGGCAGCCGCTGGCCCAGATCTGGATGCACAACGGGATGGTCCGGACAGACCGGGCCAAGATGTCCAAGTCAGTGGGCAATGTCTTCGTGCTGCGCGAAGCCCTCCAGCGGCACGGTCGTGACGCGCTGATCATGTATTTCTGCGGCGCCCATTACCGCCAGCCGGTGGAGTTCGACGCGAGCGGCTGAGCGAGGCGGCGACGGCCTGCGCACGGATCCGAGAAGCCGCTCGCGGTCTGAGCGACGGACCCAGCCCCGAGTTCTCCGCGCCGCTGCGGGAGCGCTTCTTCGCCTCGCTGGCCGCTGACTTCAACACGCCTCGGGCGCTGGCGGCGGTGTTCGATTGGGTACGGGAGGCCAATCGGCGGCCCACGGGAACAGTTGGTGCGGAGGATTTACGGGCCATGCTCGACGTGCTCGCTCTGGCCAACCTGCTCGACCGCGATGCAAGCCCGCCGCCCCCACCGGAAGCTGTAGAGCTGCTCGCCCAGCGCCAGAGCGCCCGGGCCGAGCGCGAGTTCGCGCGGGCCGACGAACTCCGGGACCAGCTGCGGGAGCTGGGCTGGGAGGTCCGTGACGGGCCCGACGGGCCCGAGCTGCTTCCCGATCTCATGATCATCTACGGGCGCAACCCCGTCCACGAGGCGATCCGCGGACCGCGGGCGGTGCGGCGGATCTGGGCCGCGCCAGGGGCCGCTGCGCGAGCCGTGGCTGGCCCCGCACAGCGCGATCATCGACCAGATCGGACGCCGGCGGAGCTCGGCCCGGATCTGTGGTTCAGATGGCCACCAGGGCCTCTGCGCTGAGGTTGAGGCCTTCCGTTACGCCGACGATGCCGAGCTGCTCAGGGCCGGCCCGGATCGCGTTCATCGTGGCCCTCGATCAGGTGCAGGATCCGCAGAATCTGGGGGCGATCATCCGGACTGCCGAGTGTGCCGGCGCCGCGGGACTGGTGCTGCCCGAGCGGCGCTCGGCCGAGGTCACGCCCGCCGTCTGCAAGGCCTCGGCCGGGGCCGTTGAGCACCTGCCGATGGCCCAGACCCGAAACCTGGCCGACTTCCTGGGCGAGGCCAAGCGGGCCGGGCTCTGGTGCTACGGAGCCGATCAGGGCGGAGCGACGGACTACCGGAGCACGGACCTCAGCGGTCCGGTCGTCCTCGTGCTCGGGTCCGAGGGTCGGGGCCTGCGGCCACGGGTGGCCGCAGCCTGCGACGCGATCGTCTCCATCCCGCTGCGCGGACGAATCGAGTCCCTCAGCGTGAGCGCGGCGGCGGCGATCCTGATCTTCGCCGTTGTGGACAAGCGGTCAGGAGCTTCGCCGCGGGCTTGACACGCGCGCAGTGCTATGTCAAGCTCGCGCCATAAATAAGGATCAACTCGAGCTTTAGGGCTAGGGTTGGAGGAGAGTGTGGCTCCAAACGCCTGCTTTCTGGGAAGGCTTATAACGGTGCGGCGCCAGGGGAGGTAGCGCGCCACGACATCCGATCCCCTGTCTTGACGGCAGGGGCAGGAAAGGTGTTCTCGTGGCTCGACTTTCTGCTTATTCTCAGCCTCAACCTAAGGTTGAAGATGGGTTTCTTATCGCCCTGGCCAAGCAGGGGCACGCCAGATGCCTACGATCGGATCGTGCGCCGGTACTACGGATTCGTCCGGCTCAAGGCGTCGTCCTACTTCCTGGCCGGCGGGGATGCCGACGATCTGATCCAGGAGGGTCTGGTCGGCCTCTACAAGGCGATTCGCGACTACCGGACCGATCGCGAGTCGAGCTTCCGCAACTTCGCCGAGCTGTGCATCACGCGCCAGATCATCACCGCGGTCAAGACCGCGACCCGCAACAAGCACACGCCGCTGAACCAGTACGTCTCCTTCTCGAGCACCCCGGCCGGGTCCTCGGGCGACAACGAGCCGACGCTTGATGAGATGCTCCCCGGCTCGACCGTCCATGATCCGGTCAACCAGGTGATCTCCTCCGAGGAGCTGCGGGCCCTGGTGGCCTGCATCTCCACCGCTCTGTCCGAGCTCGAGTCTCGCGTTCTGGCGCTCTACCTCGACGGTCACTCCTACGAGGAGGTCGGCCGCCGTCTGGAGTGCGACTGCAAGACGGTGGACAACGCCCTGCAGCGGGTCAAGCGCAAGGTCGGCCAGCACCTGGCCGAGCGCGCCGTCCCGGCCTGATCACCCGGCCGGCTCAGGCTCCCCCGGCGTCGCCAGCCGGCGATAGCCCGGTCCTCCGGGACCGGAGCGAGAGTTCGACCACGCTCGTGGGTTAGGACGGGTGAAAGCAACGCCAGTGAGGTCCCGAATGCCGCTCCTGAAAAGGAACTCCAAGCTGATTCTGGTCGCTGTCTGCTGCCTGGCCCTCGGGGCCGGCGCCAGCGCGATCGCCACCGCAGGGGCAGCCCCGAAAGCGGGGGCAGCTCAGAGCGGCAAGTCTCATGGCTGGCGGCTGGCCCAGCTGAGGCGCCTGGCCCGTCACGCGGTCCATGGCCAGGTGGTCGTCGCCACGCGACGGGGGTTCGTCGACCGTCAGCTTCGATCGCGGCCGGGTTGACTCGGTCGCCGGACGCCAGCTGACCCTGACCGAGGGGCGCTCGGGCACGACCACGGCCCGGACCGTGACGCTGACCATCCCGGCCACGGCGCGCGTCCGCGACAACCGCCGGCGCACGACGCTTTCCGCCCTGAAGCCGGGACAGCGGGTGATGGTTATCCGCACCCCCCGGCGGACACTGGTGATCGCCCACACCGCCAAGCGGCTAGCCGGACGGGCCAGGGCCGGGCTCAGCCGGCGATCGGCCCCAGCCGCGGCTCGAGCCCGTAGGTCGAGAAGGCCCGAAAGCGCGAGAACATGTGGTGCTGCGGTCCGTGGAAGTCCGATGAGCCGGTGGTGAAGCAGCCCGAGCTGCTGGCACGCGCTCCGCGAGCAGCCTGGTCTGAGCCTCGGTGTGGGTGATGTAGAACGCCTCGACGCCGTCCAGCCCGGCGGCACGAAAGCGATCGAGCGTGGCCAGCACGTCCTCGGGCTGCGTCGATGATCCCAGAACGGATGAGCCCAGACGGCCAAGCCGCCTGCGCCGTGGATGAGCTCGATCGCCTCCTCGACGGTCGGGGCGCCCCGCGGCCGGAACGCGGGGCGACCCTCGATCAGATATGCGACCAGGAAGGCGGTCGGGTCGAGCAGGCCCTCGGCGGCCAGCCGATCGCGGTTGGCGGCCACCTGGTTACGGCCTGGGCCAGGTGAGGGCGTCCGATCGACTGTCCGCGGCCGCGGCGCTCAGCGAGCAGGTCCTCGTCGAGGGCGAAGCCCGAGCTCGAGCAGCGCGTCGGCCATGGCCCGGGCCCGGTCGCCCCGATCCGAGCGCGAGCGCTCGAGCGCGGCGACCAGCTGGGGCTCTTGGGGATCGATCAGATAACCGAGGATGTGGAGATCCTGCCGGCCGTCGTAGAGCGAGGAGATCTCCGTCGCTGGGACGACGCGCAGCCGGTCTCGGCGCTGGCCGCGGCGGCCAGCGCCTCGGGCACCCCGGCGGCCGTGTCGTGGTCGCTGAGGGCGAGCAGCTCCACCCCGGCGGCGGCGGCTGCCTGCACGACCTGGGCGGGGGCCAGGGAGCCGTCGGAGTGGACCGAGTGGCTCTGCAGATCGAAACTGGGCGCCCGGAGGGTCCGGGTCCCGTCACCGGTGAGCTGCGGATAGCGGATGGTGGCGATCGGGCCGGTGCCGGACAGACGCTCGCATTCCGCCCACAGCGCGCCGGCGAGCGGCCGCGCTCTCCCGCGTTCTGGGGAGCAGGTGGACGGGGCGCCGGACCCGGTCGTGCCAGAAGCCCCCGGAGGCCTGGGCCGCCTCCGGCGCGGCGCCGAGCCAGACGATCGTGTCGGCTCCCTCGGCCGGGCGTGCGCAGCAGCGGCCTGGTAAACCGGTAGAAGCGCGGCAGTGAGGAGCGCACGCCGGCGCGTGTCGGCCCAGCCCGGGTGCATGGCGTTGACCGCGATCCCATCGGGCGCGAGGCGCTCTGCCCACATCTCGGTGAGCACGACCTCGGCGCGCTTGGTGCGGGCGTAGGCGGTGGTCCCGTTGAAGTCGTGCTCACTCTGGAGATCGTCGGCGTTCAGCCGCTGGGCGTACATGCCCCCGGAGGACACATTGATGATCCGCGACGGCGCCGCTCGCCGCAGCGGCTCGAGCAGCTGACGCGGTGAGCAGGAACGGGCGCCAGGACGTTGACCGCGAAGGTGAGCTCGATGCCGTCGGCGTGACAGGGTCCGCTCCGGCGTGAGCACGCCGGCGTTGTTGACCAGTACGTCCAGCCGCGGCACGTCGGCGGCGAAGCGGTGGGCGAACCGGCGCACGATCGGCCAGGTCGAGCCAGATCGCAGAGCTCGAGGTGGACGTCGCCCGTCGGCCTGCTCGGCGACGGCGGCGCGGGCGTCCTCGCCTCGGGAGCGATCGCGGGCCAGGAGGTGGACGGTGGCGCCCAGGCGGGCAAAGCCGGCCGCTGCGGCGCTGCCCAGGCCGGAGGTGGCGCCGGTGACCAGAACCACCCGGCCGGTCATCGACCCGGGGTCAGCATCCTGCCAGCCGTGCCGGCGCAGCCGGTAGCCGATGTTGGTGTAACCGCCCACGATTGAGCGATCGAGAACCGTGTCAAGGAGTGCGCCGAGCATCGAACCCGCAATACTAGTGGGCGTCCGGCGCGAGTCCGGCGGTGCAGGGCCCGCGCGCGATTACCCGCGTGCGGCCAGATCACCGGCTGGGGACAGGGGCGCTCCGGTCAGGGCCGGCCGGCCGCCGGAACGGCGGCGCATCGCGCCCAGCCCTCCGAGCGCCACCCCGAGCACGGTGATCGCGCCCAAGCCCAGGCCCGGCGCGGGGGCCAAGCAACGCCATCACGGCGCCCACGATCGGGCCTCCGATCGGGGTCGAGCCCTGAAAGGCCACAAACCACAGGGACATGACGCGCCCGCGCATCTCGGGCGCCGCAGTTCAGCTGCAGGGTCGAGTTCCCGGTGGACATGAAGGCGATGCTGGCGGCGCCGACCAGCCCGAGCGCGAGCATCTCGAAGACAAGGTCGGGGGCCGCGGTGGCCAGGCCCATGGCCACGGCAAAAGCGGTTGCCGCCAGGACGAGCGGCCGCAGCCCAGTCTTTCCCCGTGCCGCGACCAGCAGGCCGCCGCCCACGGCACCGACGCCCATGGCAGCGGTCATGAAGCCAAAGCCGGTGGGACCGACGCCCAGGCCGCGGTCGGCCATCACCGGCAGCGAGACCTGGAACTCGTAGGTAAGACATCCGGCGATGCCCATCATGATGAGCGGCACGGCCAGAGCCGGGGTGGAGCGGACATAGCGCAGCCCGTCGCGCAGCTGGCCGCGGGCACGACCGGCCGGGGCGGTGGGGGACAGGGTCATCCGGTCCATGGTCAGCAGGGACGCGACCACCGCGACAAAGCTGGCCGCGTTGACCAGGAAGGAGACTCCGTCGCCGACCGTGGCGATCAGGATCCCCGCCACCGCCGGGCCGACGGTCCTGGCCACGTTGACCATCACGGAGTTGAGGCTGACCGCATTGCGGAGATGCTCGGCGCCGACCATCTCCATCATGAACGACTGGCGGGCTGGGTTCTCAAACGCGTTGTTGAGCCCGAGCAGGGCGGCCAGGGCGCCGATCTCGGGCACGGTGACCACTCCGGTGACGGTCAGTAGGCCCAGGACCAGCGCCTGCACGCCCATCGCGCTCTGGAGCGCGATCATCAGCTTGCGCTTGTCGACCCGGTCGGCGATCACCCCGCCGTAGGGGGCGAGCAGCAGCACCGGGAGGGTCTGGAGAGCGACCACGATGCCCAGCCACGTGCTGGAGTGGGTAAGCCTGAGGACCAACCACGCCTGGGCGGTCATCTGCATCCACGTGCCGGTCAGGGAGATCGACTGGCCGTAGATGTAGCGGCGGTAATTGGGGATGGCGAGAGCGGCGAAGGTGATCCGGCCGGCGTTCATCACCCGCGTCACGACGGACGATCCTGAAGCTGCTCGGCCAAGCCCTCGAGAGCGGGAAGCGCTCGCTCGAGGTTCTGGCGGTCGGCGGCCGCGAGTCCATCCAGGGCCCGGTTAAGCGCGTCGGTGCGCTCGCGGCGCATGCGCTCTGCCAGCCGGCGCCCGGCGGCGGTGCTCTTTACCCAGGCGGAGCGGCGATCCTCGTCATCGCCGACTCGGGCGATCAGGCCGTCCTCGGTCAGCCGGGAGATGGCCCGCGAGAGCATGGTCGGATTCAGGCCCTCGGCGGCGGCCAGTTCGGAGATGCGGATCCGCTCCTCGCGCACCACGGTGAGGAGCACGGAGATCCGCGTCGGGGTCAGACCGGCGGCGCTGCCCGCCGCGGTGGGGCGAAGCCGTCGTGACAGCCGCGCGATGGCCACACGCAGGCGGACCGCGGTGTCCTCGGCGATCGTGGGGGCAATGCTGGGCAGCGGTACTCCTTCTCAAAACAGTTGCTTGCTGGCAAGCATTTTAGCAACACGATCGCCCGGGAGTAGGGAGTCGGGACCGCGGAGCGCGTTTAGCGCGGCTCGGGCGTTGGTAGTAGAGGATCCTGTGCCTGATTTGAGTTACGCCGGGGGTGCGGGCGAGCTGCGCGCCTACCTGGCCGAACCGCGGGACGCCGGCCCATGGCCGGGGGTGGTGGTGATCCAGGACTCACTCGGGCTCAGCGACGACATCCGCGAGCAGGCCGACCGTCTGTCCGCGGCGGGCTATCTGGCCTTCGCGCCCGACCTGTACTCAGGGCGCGGATTGCGTTGCGTGTTGGCCACCATCCGAGCCTCACGGTCGGGCCAAGGCGCCGCGTACGCTGACATACAGGCCGCCCGAACCTGGCTCGCCGCCCGGGATGACTGCACCGGTCAGATCGGGATCATCGGGTTCTGCATGGGCGGCGGTTTCGCGCTCCTGAGCGCGCCTAGGTTCGGTTTCGCCGCCTCGGCGGTCAACTACGGAGAGGTTCCCAGTGACGCAGTCAACCGACTGGCCGGTGCCTGCCCGATCGTGGCCAGTTACGGTCGCCGCGACCCGACGCTGCGCGGCCGGCCCCAGCGTCTGGAGAGCACTCTGACCGAACTGGGCGTAGCTCACGACGTCAAGGAGTACGCAGACGCCGGACACAGCTTCATGAACCGGATCAACGTTGGCCCCGCTCTGAATCCCTTAGTCCACCTGGTCGGCTTCGACTATCACCATCCCTCGGCCGAAGACGCGTGGCGTCGCATCTTGAAATTCTTCGACGAGCACCTCGCCTCCGGGACCTGACCCGATCGTCAGGCCGCGCGGCTGCTCAGCGGCGACCCACCAGGACCATGGCCACGTCGTCGCTGAGCTCAGCCTCGCCTCGTTCCCGGATCCGCGCCAGCAACTCGCGGAGGAGGCCATGCGGGTCCTCGCGCCACTCAGGCTCGGCCTCGACGTAGGCCTCGATCAGCCGGCATAGCCCGTCCTCACCCAGCAGGCGTCCATTCTCATCCCGGCGCTCGATGACGCCATCGGTGTAGAGCAGGATCGACCACAGCGTGGGAAGCTCGAACCGGGAGTCCGGCCAGTCGCCGCCCTCGAACATGCCGATCGGCGGCCCACCTCCGTCCAGGGGCAGGCTACGAGCCGAGCCTTCTTCGATCACGATTGGCGTGGGATGGCCCGCGCGGCGCAGACATAAGCCACGCTCGGCGGGGTCGATCTCCAGGCTGCAGAGGGTGGCGAAAGTGGTTGGGGCCTGCCGCTCGCGCTCGATCATCCCCTGCATAGTGGGCAAGATTCGCTCGCCGGCGGTGTCGGCCAGGGTGAGCGCATACCAGGCCATCCGCAGGCTGGCGCCGAGGGCGGCCTCATCTGGGCCCCGACCGGAGACGTCGCCGACAATCATGTGCAGGCCTCCGTCGGCGGTCTCCACGGCGTCGTAGAAGTCTCCTCCGAGAAGCGCTCGACGACGACCGGGCAGATACGTGGCGGCGATGAAGAGATCCGGATTTATGATCTCGGGGTGGGGCACGAGCCCCCGCTGGAGCCGGGCGTTCTCATCAGCGAGGACTTCAGCGACGCGAAGCTGGCGGTCGATGTCCTCGGCGTGGCGGCGGCCGACCGCGTAGCGGATAGCCCGCGCCAGCAGCTCACCGTCGACCTTGCCCTTGACCAGGAAGTCCTGCGCCCCGGCCTCAACCGCCGCCTCCCCGGCGCCCTCGTCGTCAAGGCCGGTGAGGACGATCACCGCAGCCTGCGGGGCTGCGGTCCTGAGTTGGCCGACCGCCTCGAGTCCGACCACGTCGGGCAAGCGCAGATCGAGCAGCACGCAGTCCAGGTTGTGCGGCAGCTGCTCGAGTCCTTCGGCCAACGTCCGCGCGCGGGTCAGCGAAACCTCCAGCGGGGTGTCGGCCAGCAGGTCTTCGACGATCAGCGCATCGTCATCATCGTCTTCGACCAGCAGCACCTCGAGCATCGCGGTGAGCCGCGCGGGCGGGAGCACGCTAGTCAGCCTCGCCGGAACTCTCACCGTCGCCGCAAGACTGCGGAGGCGGAGTCGGCGGACGGCTAAGGGAACAGGGCTCGCTGGCAAAGCACCGCATTCGAGGATGATACGGCCGCTTCACCACTAACCCTTCGTAAACGCGGCATGAAGTCATTTCGGCCCTCGGACCCTGTAGCCTCTCAGCCTTCAGCGCCTCCGCGCTGTGGCGACATGCCTCGGCCGCACAGCTTCTGCGGCGATTCATCCACACCCGCTTCTCATGGCCGTCGACTCACTCCGCGCCCGCAAAGCCCTGCCCCAGGATGCCCTGGAGGCTGACTGGCGGCTGAAGCTCATGGATCGCCTAGCTGGAGTGCGACTGAATCGGGTCGTCGTCGCCGGACTGATCCTGCTGCTCACGCTGATCTCCTTGGCGCTCCGGGTCCGGCAGCTGGGCTTCCACTTCTGGATCGACGAAGGAATTTCGGTCGGCATCGCCTCGCATCCCCTCAGTCAGCTGCCACACCTGCTGCGCGAGGACGGCTCGCCGCCCCTGTATTACCTTCTCCTTCACGTTTGGATGCAGGTCTTCGGCCACAGCGAGAAGGCCACTCATGAGCTGTCGCTGGTGTTCGCGCTGCTCACCATCCCGGTGGCCTATCTTGGCGCGACCAGCCTGTTCGGCCGCCGCGTCGGCGCCTACTGCGCGCTCATCGCCGCGGGGCTGCCCTTCATCACCTCCTACGCGCAGGAAACGCGGATGTACTCGCTGGTTCTGCTTCTGTCGCTGATCGCCGCGGTGGGCTTCGTTCACTCCTTCGTCTATCACCGGCGACGTTGGCTACCCGTGTTCGCCCTCGCGCTCGTGGCCATGCTGTACACCCACAATTGGGCGCTGTTCTTTGGCCTGATGACCTTCGCTGGCTTTTTGCTCTGCGTACGCATGACCCCGCGTGTGGAGCGAAGAGGCCTGTGGCGCGATGGTGTGCTGGCCTTCGGCCTCGTCGCCCTGCTCTATCTGCCCTGGGTCCCGACGCTGCTCTACCAGTCGCAGCACACCGGGGCGCCGTGGGCGCTGCCGCCCATCCTGTGGTCATTCACTCAGGGCGGCTATTTCATCGTCGGCGGCCGCGGGGCTGGGGTGGCGATCCTGCTGGGTGCCGGGACGGGACTGCTGGCTATCCGCAACAGCGGACCCTCGGATCGCCGGACCCGAATCGTCGTGGCCTGTCTAGCCGTGCTGGGCATCGGCACGGTGGTCATTGCCTGGCTGTATGCCAAGACCACGCCGGCCTGGGCCTTCCGCTACCTCGCCGTGGTCATCGGACCGCTGCTTCTGCTCGTCGGCCTGGGCATGGCGCGAGCCTCCAAGCTGGGACTGGTCACGCTGTTGCTGATCTGCACGTTCTGGGTGCTCGACCCGGTAACGGCGATCGTGGACGCCAAGAGCAACGTGGCCACCGCTGCGGCCAAGATCAAGGCGGAGGATCGACCGAGCACGTGGGTGATCTCGACCCAGCCCGAGCAGGTCCCGACGCTCTCCTACTACCTGCCCAAGGTCATCCACTTCGAGACCCCGCTCGGCCCCGTCGCCGATCCACGGGTGATGGACTGGCGCAACGCCCTCCAGCGCTTCGAGCACGGCTCGGTGCACAAGACGCTCATCCCGATGCTGCGCAAGCTCACCCCCGGGGAGCACCTGGCTTTTGTCGAGCCGGTGCGCTTCACCAAGGCGCCCCGGTGGCTGGACCTTGTTTACACCAACTCCTACTTCTGGGCCCGCTACTTGAAACTCGACCCCAAGCTCAAGCTGATCGGCGAGTTCGCGCCCTACGCCTACCAGACCGGGCTCCCAGTCCGCATCATCCTCTACAGCGTTCGCTGAGGCAGGCCGGCGGCTACTTCGAAGAGGCGGTCTCGAGCCCCGCCTCCTGCTCGCGCCGAGCCCGGGCCAGCCGGCCGCCACACGCCCCGAGTACCGCGCCGAAGATGGCAGTGATCACCGCCAGCAGCGGCGGAAAACTGCCCAGAGAGACCTTGGCGTGGGTGCCAACCAGTGCATGCATCAGCAGCAGGGCGGTGCCGTAGATCGCCCCGCCGACCATCCCGCGGTCGGCGCCGCCCCAACCGTCGCGATGCTCGAACCCGGCCAGAAAGGCCCCGACCCCAGCCAGGATCGCCACCACCCAGTAGGCGGCCGCCGCCACACCGATCAGGACCCCCGCCAGCGCCCCGATCATGGCCGGGATCACTCCCCCGAGGATGATCTGGGCTGGAAGCGGCCGGTCGCGAAACAGCACGGGCGTAGGCATCGGACTCCTCCCTGGATGGACTCGGGGAAACCCTAACCGATGCGCTAGCGCCGGAGCGCGGGTGCTTCGGGAGCCGCAGCCGGGCTGGCCGGATCGATGAGGATCTTGGCGTGTGTCTCAGGCTCAGCCAGCGCGGTGAACGCGGCCTCGACTCCGTTCAGGCCGACGGTGCCGGTGATCAGCGGCGATGGATCGACCTTGCCCTCGGCCATCATGTGCAGTGTGTCGCGGAATTCAAGGGGCGAGTAGCCGAACACGAACCGCAGGTCGATCTCCTTGTTGATGGCCATGGCCGGCGTGAAATGGTCGACGCCGACGCACACCCCGGCCACCACGACCCTTGAGAACAGCGGGGCGCCATCGATGATGCTCTCGATTATCCCCGGCACCCCGACGCATTCGAAGATCACCGGATGCTTGGGAGTGGCACCGAGCGCTTCGCCGAGTCGCCAAGCATGCCACCAGCCCACCGGTAGGCGTTCCAGCTTCTCACGCGTGCCGATGGCCAGTTCGAGGGCGTCGGGGATGTTCTCGATATGCCCGTGGCCTGAGGCGGCGTTGAAGGGGGAGCTGACCGCCGGATCGATGACCACATCGGCCCCGCAGGCGGTTGCCAGGGCTCTGCGGCCGGCCGAGTAGTCGCTGGCCACGACCGTTCGCACACCCCTGGCCTTCAGGAGCAGAATGACCGCCAGGCCGACCGGTCCGCACCCCACCACGATGGCCACGGTGCGCTTGCTCACCTGTCCCCGCCGCACGGCGTGCCAGCCGACGGCCATCGGCTCGGTCAGGGCCGCCACGTCGATGCTGAGGCCGTTGGGGATGGCCATCATCAGCGACTCCTGGACGAGTGTCTGTTCGGCGTAGCCGCCAGGAGCGTGGACGGAGAGTCCTGTCGTGTCGACTCCGGTGCTGCTGCGAAGCAGGGGCAGGGCGACAACCGGTGTTCCGGAGGCCGTCGTCCGGCGTGTGCCCGGCCCGTGCTCCTCGACCAGCCCCGAAAACTCGTGTCCGAAGACGACCGGCTCGCTGGAGCGAGCGAAGCGCTCATAGCCGACCCGGACGGCCAGATCGGCCCACTGGTCGGTTCCGTGCCGGGCGTGGAGGTCCGAACCACAGATCCCGCAGCGCTGCACCCGGATCCTGACCTGCCCCGGTCCCGGTTCCGGCTCCGGTCGTTCCTCGAGCCGGAGCTCGGCGTGTTGGCAGACCACCGCTCTCAACGTTGACCTCCTTCGTGCCGCGCGCGGTGGCTAGGCATGGGGTCCTGGGCTCGACTGAACGGCGTCCAGAGCGGCCAGATCCGCCTCGTCCAGATGGACGTCGTAGCTAGCCAGGTTCTCCTCCAGGTGATCGACTGAGGTTGTGCCCGGGATGAGCAGGATGCGCTCGTAGCGGCTCAACAGCCAGGCCAGGGCGACCTGGGTCGGAGTCGCGGCGTGCTTGGTGGCCACTTGGGCGATCGCCGGATCGGCGGCCAGCTTGGCCGGACCCCCGGTGAACGCTGAGCCGAGCGGGAAGAAGGGGACGAAGGCGATCTGGTGCTCTCGGCAGAGCTCGAGGACGGGCTCATCCCCCCGGTCGAGAATGCTGTAGCCGTTCTGGACCTCAGCTATCTCGACCAGCTCGAGTGTGCGCTGGACCCCGGCAAGCGACACGCTGGAGACACCGATCAGGTCGAGCTTCCCCTCACGGCGCAGATCCTCGAGCACGCCGAGCTGCTCGGGGGTGGGAAGGCTCGACTCCTCGGACTCGTTCATCAAGCGGAGGTTGACCAGGTCCATTCGCTCGACGCGCAGAGACCGGAGGTTGTCTTCGACCCCCTGGCGGAGCTCCGCCGGCGACTGAGCGGGAAGCCAGCCTCCGTCGGGGGTGCGCCGGGCGCCGACCTTGGTGACCAGCTTCAGATTCTCGGGATAGGGATACAGCGCCTCGCGAATGAGATCGTTGACCACGTCGGGGCCGTAGTACTGCGAGGTATCGATGTGGTCGACGCCGAGCTCGATGGCGCGACGCAGGACGGCCCTGGCGCCCTCCGGGTCGCGGGGTGGACCCAGGACTCCGGGGCCGGCCAGCTGCATGGCGCCGAAGCCGATACGGCCAATGGGCTTGTCCCCCAAGAAGGTGGTCCGGTCCGAGTTGTTCATGGATTTAAGCTCTGCGCGGCGCTTGGCTAAGGTGAGATCGATGCCCCGAGATTCTGACACGCAGTCCGTGGCCCCTTCCGGCGAGGCCGGAACCGTGGCGTCGACGGAGCGCACGATCATTCGGCCTTGGCGTAGGGAAGAGGCAGACCGGATGTACGACATGCTTCGACGGATGGAGGTCGTGAGGTGGTTCGGGGGCGGCATCCCGATGACGCATCGCGACCAAGCGCTGGCGCGGATCGAAGCCTGGGCGCAGGCACTGGCTGCTGAGCCGCGCTACGGGTCTTGGGCCATCGTCGAGCGTTCATCCGGTATCCCCGCCGGGACGGTTCTGTTCAAGCCGCTGCCGAATGGCGACGGCGAGATTGAGATCGGCTGGCATCTGCATCCCGACCGCTGGCGGCAAGGCTTGGCCAGCGAGGCGGCTGCGGCCATGCTTGTGCGGGGCTTCGCCGACGGGCTGGACGAGGTCTGGGCTGTCACGCACCTGGACAACCACCCCTCGATGGCGGTCTGCCGGCGGATTGGCATGCATTACCTTGGCCTCACCAACCGCTGGTATGACGAGCCCAGCCAGATGTTCTGGGTCGGCCCGCGAGACGGTCAGCGGCCTTCCCTGGCTCCCGACGAACCGGCTGACTGAGTCTCGTCGCGACCGCGGATCAGCGAGCCGACGGCCGACTCCGGTGTCGCCAGTGCTCGGGTAGGTCGGGGTGCTCAAGGAAGGCGATGTGGTCATCGGTGCCGGACGCGGCGACCGCATCCCAGACCCGTTGCAGCGCCTGTTCCTGACCGTCGGCGTCGAGCTCGATCTCGAACACGCCCACCTCATCTGGCTCGGTGATCGTGGCGTCAGGAAGGACACTGGCGAGCTGCTCGCGTGCCTCGAGGTCTCGCGGACTCTCGTCGTGGAGCATGATCATTGCGACCTTGTGTGATTGCACCATGTCAGGCGTGATAGCAGCTTGGATCGCAGCGGCGCCGCCGGAAGCCATGCGGGCCACGGATCGGGGACATTGGTTAGGCTCGAAAACCAATGCCGCAGGGCACCGGAACAACCGTTGATCTCGAAGCTGCGGCGCGTGCATGGACGCAGCGCGCCCGCGACCGGTTCAGCGATCACGCACAGCGTTGGGAGCACGGAACGGTGATGCGCGCCTCGCGGTTTCCTGGTTCCTTCGATCTCAACGTTGTCCGTATTCGGGACAATCCGCAGCTCAGTGTCGACCAGCTGATCGATTTCGCCGATGCCGCCTTGGCGGGCCTTGCTCACCGGCAGATTGATTTTGACGATGCGAGCGTGGCTGAGCCGCTTCGCGCTGAGTTTCGCGCCAACGGCTTTGAGAGCACCCGGCTGGTGCTGATGCGCCTCGAGCGCTCAACTCCCGCTCCGCCCGACGTGCCCATCGTCGAGGTCGATTACGACGCCCTTCGGGAACTGCGGACTGTCTGGTACGAGGAGGACTTTCCGGGCCAGGACCACTCAGAGTTCGACGCCGAGGCCAGGGAGGTCCGGCTTGCGCTGGGGACGCGTTCTCTGGCGCTCTATGAGGAGGCCAGGCCAGTCGCCTTCGCCGCGCTCGAGCACGGGCATCGAGAAGCCGAGGTCGCGGGGCTCTTCGTGCTGCCCGAGTACCGGGGACAGGGGCGCGGAACGGCGCTGACCCAGGCCGCGATCGCCGCCGCCGGCAACTTGAAGAACCTCTGGATCTGCGCGGACGACGAAGGCCGCCCGAAGCAGATGTACGTCCGGCTGGGCTTCCGACCCATCCTGACCTGGACCCACTTCCTCCGTCTCCCGGAGCGGTAAAGCACCTCGCTTCCGAGCTGGTGGGAGATGTCAGCGACGCTTGTCGGCCAGCGCGGCGCCTTCGGTCAGCGTGCGCAACTTGGCCCAGCAGATGTCCGGATCGATCGGGCCGAAGCCGGCCCAGGTGCCGAAGCCGCAGTCGGTCCCAGCGATCACGCGATCGGGGCCGACGATGTCGGTGAACTGACGCAGGCGCTGGGCGACCAGCTCGGGGTGCTCGATGTAGTTGGTCGACGTGTCGATCACGCCCGGCGCCAGCACCTTGTCGTCGGGGATCGGTGTGTCGCGCCAAACGGTCCACTCGTGCGCATGGCGCGGGTTGGCGGCCTCGAACAGGATCGTCGACGGCTTGGCACGCAGGATCTCGCCGATGATCTTCTCCACCGGGATGTCGAAATGATGGGGGCCTTCGTAGTTGCCCCAGCACAGATGCATCCGCACTCTGTCGGCCGGGATGTCGCGCAACGCGTCGTCGAGCGCGTCGATGTGGAGCGCGACGCGTTCCACGAACACCTCGTCGGGCTCATCGCGGTACATGATGTGGCGGCCCATCGCCAGGTCGGGCGCGTCGATCTGCAGCGTGAAGCCGGACGCCACGATCGCCTCGTACTCCTCGCGCATCGCGGCCCCGATCGCGGCCAGGTACTCGTCGGTCGAGGCATAGTGCTCGTTGGGCAGGAACAGTGCGATTACGCCGGGCGACGGCGCGTTCATGAACGCGCCGGCCATGTCGTCGCGTCCGTCGACGGCGGCGTGGAGCGCGGCGAGGTCGCGCCACAGCGGCTCGCGGTGCTCGTAGCGGATCGGGCCGCGACACACAGGGCGCTTGTACTTCGGGCCGGCGCCGGATTGGACTTGCCGGTCGCGGAAGCGGGGGAACGCGTCGAGATCGGCCGGTGTTGCGCGCGGGACGTCGTCGAGCTCGAACCCCGACAGGCGATGGCGCACGTATGTCGCGTAGCCAATCTTGCTCATCTCGCCGTCGCTGACGAGATCGATCCCGGCGTCGACCTGGTGCGCGACTCGGTCGGCGACCGCTGCCCCCACGACGCGCTCGAACTCGGTGTCGTCGACCGTGCGGCCGTCGTCCTGAGCGAACACGACGTCGACGACCTCCTGAGGCCGCGGGAGGCTACCGACGTGGGTTGTCAGCATCGTCAGCGGTGGTCTTCGATGGGGTCGAGGTAGGCGAGCATCTCTTGCGCCAGGTGCGCGAACGGCGGCGGGATCTGGACCGTCGTGCCGAGCTGGTCCTCGGGCTCGTCGATCAGGAAGCCGCGATCGGCGGGCGTGAAGGCGTACTCGAACAGCGCGCCACCGGGCGTGCGGTTGTAGCACGAGAGAAAGTAGCCGCGGTCCTTCTGCTCGGTCACGTCGGTGTAGCCAAGCCCCTCGATGAAGCCTTTGAGCCCCATCTGGTTGTCCTCGTCGGTGACGTCCCACGCCCAGTGGTGCGGCGTGCCCTCGGCGAAGTGCCACGTCCCCGGCCGCAGTTCGGGCTCGTGGACGAGCTCCACGCGGCCGCCAAACCCGCCGGCCACCTCGAACGCCTGGTGCGGGCCGTCCTCGTCGACCTTCTTGGCTTCGAGGCCCGTCTCGAGGTACATGACCATCTCGTCGGGGTCGATGACAGAGATCACCGGCGCATAGGCGCCCTTGATGCCGTGCTCGGATGGGACGCCGCCGTCGCCGTAGCCGCGGCGGTTATCGCCGCTGGTGCCGACTAGCGTGTATGGAATCCCGCACGGGTGGGCGAAGCGCAGGCGCTTGGTGCCAAGCGCCTCGGTGTGCTCGGTCGCGAAGCCCAGCTCATCGAGCCGGTTGGCCCAGTAGTCGATCGAACCGTCGTCGATCGAGAGGCCGATCTCCTTGACCTGGTTGGAGCCCCGGCGACCCATCTTGCCCTGCTGGCGCATCGGGAACGACGTCAGAATCGACCCCGCATCGATGTCGGCGTTGGCGTAGTACAGGTGGTAGACCGGCTCCGCGCCGTCGTAGAGCATCGTCTTCTTGATCGGCCGCAGTCCAAGTGCCTGCGTGTGGAAGTCCCAGTCCTCCTGGGCGCCCCCGGTCGACAGCGTGATGTGGTGGTTGCCGACGATCCTGCTGCTCATCCCGTTCTCCTCTGCGGCTCAGGCGAACACGGGGGCGACGTCCCCGTAGACGCGGTAGTCGTCGATCTTGGCATCGTCGCGCTCGTGGTAGATCGTCACGATCGGGACGGTGACCGTGGCCCCGTCTTTGCGGGTGTAGGTGACGTCGGATCGGACGATCGTGGTTGCTCCGTTCTCCCAATGGTCGAGCATTCGGTGACTGACCCCGTCGATCAGCCCGTAGAAGTCGGCCAGGCCCTGGCGCGCTGCGTCGCGCGTTGTGGTCTCGTCGGCGTTTCCGAAGCGAAACCGCGCGTCGTACGTGAGCCAGTTCGCCCATGCCGCCGCGTCCATGCGGTCGATGTCTTCGAACATTGCTGTGTAGAGAGGCATGAGCGCGATTATGCCTTGACGGCAAAGACGTCGAGGTTGCCGGCGAGCCAACTCGTACCGACGGTCACGACGAAGACCACAACGCGGCTCTTAGCTAGTGCGGCGGATCCAAACCGGGGGTGCCATCGATGATGATGCCCTGGGGTCCAATGCGGAATTCACGAACTCGCGGGTCGTTGCCGCTGGCGCGTGTCTTGAGCGCAGTCATGGCGCGGCGGATGATCGACTCATCCCGAAGGTATTGGAGCACCAGCACATTGTCCGAGAGGTGCGAGACGCCGTATTCGGACAGGCGAGTGACGGCAAAGAGGTCGGGAAGCTCGCTGGTCATGAACAGACTGACGCCGGCCCGGGAGCAGCGTTGGATCAGTGAGTACATGTATTCGCGAAAGCGGATCTCGTCCCCACTGGCGAACAGCACGTCGGTGAGGCTGTCGATCAGGACGCGTTTGGCCCCCACCCGGTCGATGGCGTCAAGGAGCTCGTAGATCCACTCGTCGACATAGAGGTCGACCGGGGAGCGGTACATCACCGTCACGGCGTCGTCGAGCGTCCAGCCGAACGCTCCCGCAACGCGCTCGAGCTGGGTTGGATTTTCCTGGAGGCTGGCGATGATCCCAGGCTCGCCGGCGTCAGCACCGGCGACGATGAAGTGCAGCCCCAGGAGCGTCTTTCCGATGCCCGACGGCCCCGCACAAAGCGTTGACGAGCCGGGCCAGTAACCGTCCCTGAGCATCTCGTTCAGGGCGGGGATGCCCGTTGATACCCGCTCGGCACCGAGGGCGTAGGTTGAGGCGTCGACGGTATCCGCCAGCCGAGGGAAGACGCTCAAGCCGGCGGCGCTGATCCGATAGGAGTGCCGGCCGGAAAGGTAGTTGCTGCCGCGGAGCTTGATCACCTCCAGCAGGCGACTGGACCGCTCAGCCGATCGCCGGGAGCCCAGGCCAACGACGCTGTCGGCCACCGCGGCTTCGGGCTCCCCGGAAATCGTGTCCAGGTCATATTCACCCAGCCAAAAGCTCGAACCGGCCACAGCGCTGGAATCCGCGGCGAGCTCGAAGAGAAAGCTTCGGAAGTCGCGGTGGGTCTCCCCGTACGCCGCGAGTGCCTTGAAGCTGTCGATGATGAGGATGCCCGGATGCCGCTCGCGCAGCACCGCGCGGAGGCACTCGAGCACTCGCGGCAAGCCTCCTTCTTGAAGCTCCTCGCCGAGGCTTTCGTAGAAGACGCGCTCGCCGACGCCGGTGACATCAAAGAAATCGAGGGTCTGGCCAAACCGGACCAGCTTGTCGAGCGGCTCCGAAACCGTTGACAGGTAGACGGCAGGTCGCTCGACCGTCGCGTTGGCGAACGCGTATTGCTCCGCCAGGATCGTTTTGCCGCTGCCCGGCGGACCCGCGATGAGGTGGATCGCGTTTCCTGGCAGTCCACCGCCAAAGATGGCGTCGAGTCGGCTGCTCCCGCTGAGGAGACGATCGGTCACGTTCGGATCGACCGTTGGCGGCTGATCGCGCTCGTCCCGAGCAGATCGCGAACGGTCGACACGAAAACCAGCGGGTCGATCGGTTTTTGCAGAAACGCCACCGCGCCAAGCTCGGAGGCCACCTCGTGCGCGGCGAGCGGCGAAACGGCGATCACCGTCGCACCGGCTTGACTCAGCCTTTCGATCAGCCGGCCACCGAGACCACCCGAGAGAAGCAGCTCGACAACCACGATCCGCGGTACCAGCTCGTCGAATTTCCGCTGCGCCTCGTCGGCTGAGGAGGCGATCTCCACCCGGAACCCCTCCGTACGAAGCAAAAAGTCCTCAAGACTGGCGGCAAACCGGTCGCGCTCGGCGATCAGAATCAGTATTCCCGTCTGCTCCTCAGCCTCGCTCGCGTCAACCGGCTCAGTGCCTCCATCGATGTGCTCAGCGAGCAGCCGGTGGGCATCGCCCGGCGAAAACCCGTGGTCAATCTGCTCCGAGACGAACGAAAGTTGCGCGAGCTGATTGCGCGAATAGCGCCGCTGCCCACCCGAGCTGCGGACCGCGATTACGAGCCCATAACGGTCTTCCCAAGTGCGCAGCGTCGAGACCGGCACGCCGACCATCCGCGAAACAACGCCGATGCTGTACAGAGCCCGATCCATGGGTCAAGAGTACGTTGCGTCTGCGGGCCGGGTCGCGCTGCCCTTACGCATCCTGGGGCTCACGCTCGATGATGGGGCCGATGCCTCATCGCGGCACTGATGTGCGCGGGTCGACGTCGCTTGAGATGATCGGAAGATGAGCACGGACGCCGGTCAGGTCGAGCAGTCGCTCCACTGCGCGTGAGCCATTGATCACCCGCAACCGATCCGCGTCGGCGCAAGCTTCGTTCATCCGGAGCAGCAGGTGGATCCCGGTCGAGTCCATGAAACTCAACTCCGCAAGATCCACGACGATCATTTCGGCATCGTCATCCCAGAACACGGCGTCGAACGCGCTTTCCAGCAGCGGCACCGTGGCAAGATCCAACTCACCGATCGGCGTTAGACGGTGAACCCCATCGTCTCGCGTCTCCCGTATCGACAACAGGCCCGGCGTGATCATGATTGCCTCCCCACACGAGAAATGTCAGAAAGGTCACGGTCCAGCCGGCCGCACTTCGTCGGCAGCGGCGTCCTGTGCGCAGCCGATCGTATACCTGCTCAATAGCTCCGTCAACCCTCGGCAAGAGCTTGCATAAACGTATGATCGACCCGGCCACCTACGGCCGCGTCGCCCTCTCCGACCCCGGGAAGGACCACGCCATTACGTACTGAATCCGAGACCTTGCGCCGCGGGTAGTTGCACCGTGACGCAGAGCCCACCAGCGGCACGGGCGGTGAGGCTGAGGGTTCCGTCGTGGGCTTGGGTGATGCTCTTGACGATCGCCAGGCCGAGGCCGACCCCCCCGTGGTCGGTGCGGATGCGCGTGCTGCCGCGCTGAAACGGCTCGACAAGCGTGGCGACCAACGGTGGGGTGAGCTTCTCGCCGGTGTTCTCGACGGTCAGCACCACGTGTTTGGAGTGAACGCTGGTTGTGACCCACACGGTGCCCTGTTCAGGCAGGTTGTGGACGATCGCGTTGTGCACGAGGTTGGTCGTCAACTGCAGTAGGAGCGTGGGTGAGCCGATGGTGGGGGCCATGTCCCCGGAGGTATCGATGGTGACGCCGCGCTTTTCTGCAAGGGGGAGGAGCGTTTCGATGGCGTCTTCGGTTATGAGCGACAGGTCGACGGGTTCTCCGGTGAAGGACCGCCGGTCGGCGCGGCTGAGCAGGAGCAATGCCTCAGTGAGGTCGATCGCCCGGGCGTTGACGGCGTGGAGGCGGTCGACGAGTTCGTCGTTGCCGCGGGTTTGATCGTTGCGGGCGACGTCGAGAAGAGTCTGCGTGATCGCCAGCGGGGTGCGTAGCTCGTGGGAGGCGTTGGCGGCGAATCTCTGCTGTTCGGCGAGGTGTGCTTCGAGCTGCGCGAACATGACGTCGAAGGCGTCGGCGAGTTCACGGAACTCGTCTCTGCGGCCCGGTAGCCGGATTCGGTGAGCCAGCGATCCGGTCGCGGCCATGCGTGTGGCGTCGGTGATGCGAGTCAGCGGGGCGAGCATCCGGCCGGCGAGAAGCCACCCTCCCACCAGGCCGACTACCAGCAGGAACGCCAACACTGCGGCTGCCCTCGGAGCGAAAACGTGCAGAAGGTTGGAGCGGACGGGAAAAACCCCGGTAGGGGCGGTGCCGGCGCGGCGCAAGACCGCCTGGTCGGGGACGTAACGCAGGAGGAACACCCACACGGCAGCGAGCAGCAAGGCACCGGCGAGCATGAGGAAGCCGGCGTAGCTGAGGGTGAGTTTGAGGCGAACGCTCAAGCCAGGGGCTCTATCCATCCTCTCGTCCCCTGCGACCGGTGTGCTCTTGCCCCTCGATGCGGTAGCCGGCGCCGGCGACGGTGGCGATGATCCAGGGTTTGCCGAGGCGTTTGCGTAGTGCCGAGACCGTGATGCGCACCGCGTTGGTGAACGGATCTGCGTTCCCGTCCCACGCTCGCTCTAAGAGCTCTTCGGCGCTGACGACGCCGCCTTCGGCGGCGACGAGCACTTCGAGCACGGCGAACTGCTTGCGGGTCAGCGCGACGTAGCGGTCGTCGCGGTAGACCTCGCGGCGGAACGAATCCAGCCGCAGGCCAGCGATCTCCTGCACGGGTGGCCTGTTGTGGGCGCGCCTGCGGTCGAGTGCGCGGAGCCTGAGCACCAGCTCTCGGAGGTCGAAGGGCTTGGTGAGGTAGTCGTCGGCACCGAGCCCGAACCCGGAGGCCTTGTCGTCGAGCCGGTCGGCGGCGGTGAGCATGAGGATCGGCATGCCGCTGCCGGAGGCGACGATGCGTTCGGCGATCTCGTCGCCGGAGGGTGTGGGGATGTCGCGGTCGAGGACGGCGATGTCGTAGGCGTTGACGCTCAGCAGCTCCAGAGCCGTGTCGCCGTCAGCGGCGATGTCCGCCGCGATCGCTTCCAGGCGCAGGCCATCGCGGATGGCTTCTGCCATGTAAGGCTCGTCCTCGACGATCAGCACACGCATGCCTTTGATCGTCGCAGCCGGAACATATCGTCGGCGTATCGAAAAACCGATACGTGCTGGCAACAGCACGCTGCCTTGACTGGGCGGCGTGACGTACAGCAAACCAGCACGAACAGCAGGGCGCCGTCTCCGATCGACCGTGCTCGTCGTCGGCATCGCCGGCTCGTCCTACTCCTCATCGTCGCTACGGCGTTACGGCAGCCCGACGCACTCACTACCCACAGGAGAACACATGAACAAAAGGCGACGGCCGCTGGCCGCCCTTGCCCTGATCGCCATGGTCGCCTTGATCAGCGCGTGCGGTTCAAGCGCACCTGCCGGCACCAGCACGGGCCGCAGCCGCGCCAACAACACCGCCGCCAGTGCTCAGAAGGGGGTGAAGTTCGCCCAGTGCATGCGCAGCAACGGGGTCAGCCAGTTCCCGGACCCGGGCCCGTCGGGCAAGTTCACCATCGAGGCGGTAGTGAACGGCGCGTCGCTGGACCCGAACACCCCGGCGTTCAAGCAGGCCATCAGCGCGTGTAAGAACCTGGAGCCAGCGGGGTTCACGGGCGGCAAACGGAGCTCCCGGCAGCAGTCTGCGGCCCTCAGGTTCGCCCAGTGCATCCGCGCCAACGGGGTGAGGGACTTTCCGGACCCCCTCAATGGTCAGCCCCTGATCGACACGAATCGAATCCCATCATCCGCCCAACCCGGCGGGATGAGCGCGCTCCATGCCGCGATGCAGAAGTGCAGCGCTGCGGCCGCCGCAGCTGGGGTCACGCGGTGAGGCGGAAGACGTGGGTGCTGGCCGCAGCCGCGGTCCTGGCTGTTGGCGCCACAGCCGGCGGCGTGGCTGTGATGTCCAGCGCCAAGCACGCCACCGCGGCCGCACGGCTGCTCCCGGTGGGCACCGCGCAGGTGGAGCGCAGGACGCTCTCGGCAATGGTCTCCCAGGCGGGGGTCCTGACCTATCGGGCGCGATCGGACGGCTCGCCGTACTCCGTGATCAACCAGGCCCGCGGGACATACACCAAGCTGCCCGCGGCCGGCCGGGTGATCTCTCAGGGTCGCGTGCTCTACCGGGTGAACAATCGCCCGGTGGTGTTGCTGCATGGCTCGACACCCGCCTATCGGTCCCTGTCGGTCGGGGCCAGCGGCCCCGACGTGGCCGAGCTCAATGCGGATCTGGTCGCCCTCGGCGATGCCACCCGAGCCCAGCTCAGCCCAACGTCCGCCTCCTTCGGTGCGCCCACCACCAGGGCCGTGATGAAACTGCAGGCCGCCCTGGGGGTGGCCCAGACCGGCACGCTGAAACTTGGCCAGGCGGTGTTCGAATCCACCGCCGTGCGGGTGACGAGCGCGTCAGCGCAGCTCGGGGGCAGCGCCCAGCCCGGCGAGACGGTGTTGCAGGGCACCTCGACCATTCGCCAGGTGCGGGTGGCGTTGAGCGCCTCGGAGCAGACCACGATGGCGGTCGGGGACAAGGTCAGCATCGCCCTGCCCAACAACCGAACCACCCCGGGTGTCGTGTCCTCGGTCGGGGCGGTCGCCACCTGCCCGTCGAGCTCCGGGTCCGGGGGGTCGGGATCGAGCCCCGCCGCGCCGGGAACGGACACCTGCTCCTCGGGCAGCACGGGCAGCGCGGCGCCGACCATCACCGTGAGCGTCACCCCTTCTCACCCGGCGGCTACGCGTACATGGGATCAGGCTCCCGTGCAGGTCGCTATCACCACCGCCCGCGTGCCCAACGCCCTGGTGGTGCCAGTGACCGCGCTGCTGGCCCGGTCCGGCGGGGGCTACGCCGTCGAGGTCGTCGGCGCAGGCTCGCGCAACCATCTCGTGCCGGTCTCGCTCGGACTGTTCGACGACGCCGAGGGGCTGGTGCAGGTCACCGCCTCGGGGCTGGCCGCAGGTCAAGAAGTTGTGGTCCCGACAGCGTGACCCACACCCCGGGACCCACGCCGGACAACAACGTGGTCGCGGCCGGCGGGGGCATCGCGCTCGAGGGTGCCGGCGTGCCCGTGCTCGACGTTGACGACGTGACCAAGAGCTATCCCGGCGAGCCGCCCGTCCAGGCTCTGCGCGGGGTGAACCTCAGCATCGGCCTGGGGGAGCTGGTCGGGATCGTTGGCCCCTCTGGGTCGGGCAAGACCACGCTGCTGCAGCTCATGGGGACCCTCGATCGGCCCACGGGCGGCCGAGTGCGGATTACCGGGCTAGACGTGGCAACGATGGCCGACGAGGACGTGGCCTACCTGCGCGCCACCCGGATCGGGTTCATCTTCCAGCAGTTCTTCCTGGCTGAGCACTCCACGGTGTTGGACAACGTGGCCGATGGGCTCCTGTACGCCGGCATCCCGCTCAAGCAGCGCCGCCAGCGCGCCCTGGACGCCCTGGATCTGGTTGGCTTGGCCCAGCGCCCAGATGCCCGTCCCACCCAGCTCTCCGGTGGGCAACGTCAACGGGTCGCGATCGCCCGAGCCCTGGTCGGCCAGCCCGCCATTGTGCTCGCTGACGAGCCGACTGGGAACCTCGACCAGGCCACCGGGCAGTCCATCCTGGCCCTGATCGACCAGCTGCACCAGGCCGGCTCGACCATCGTGGTCATCACCCACGACCACGCCATCGTCGAGCGGATGCCCCGCAAGGTCGAGATCATCGACGGCCACATCGTCGGC
Organism: uncultured Solirubrobacterales bacterium; assembly: GCA_963845575.1. Taxonomy (GTDB): domain Bacteria; phylum Actinomycetota; class Thermoleophilia; order Solirubrobacterales; family Solirubrobacteraceae; genus Palsa-465. Next base: position 59,005 of record CAWJSN010000014.1, read on the forward strand.
GACACCGGCCCCGGCGTGGGCACCGACCTCCGTATGCGCCCGCTCGCGGGGCCACGCACCCACGTAGGCCAGAAGGCGACCGGCGGGCGTGTCAGCGAGGAGCCGCCGTGACCGCCACCGCCAACCTGAGCCGCAGGCGGCTACAGCTCTCCGACCTGACCCGGCTCTCCACCGTCGGACTGCGCACCCGAAAGTTGCGGGCCGGGCTGTCCGCGCTCGGTATCGCCATCGGTGTGGCCGCGATCGTCGCCGTGCTCGGCCTGTCCGCCTCTTCGCAGGCCGGCCTGCTCGCCGAGATCAACCAGCTTGGCACCAACCTGCTCACCGTCAGCAACGGCCAAAGCCTCACCGGCGGCACCGCTGAGCTGCCGACCACGGCGCCGGGCATGATCGGCCGTATCAGCGGTGTGCAACAGGTGCAGAGCACCGGTGCGGTCAGCGGCGCCACCGCCTTCCGCACCCCATACATCCCGTCGGTCGACACCAAGGGACTGACCGTCGAAGCGGCATCCGTCGACCTTCTCCCCACGGTCGCCACCACCGTCGCCCAAGGCCACTACCTCAACGCGGCCACCGCACAAGAACCTGTCGTCGTACTCGGCGCCGCCACCGCCCAGCTGCTCGGGATCGACCGCGTATACCCCGACGAACGCATCTGGGTGGGCGGCCAGTGGTTCTACGTAGCCGGCATCCTCAAACCCGCCGTACTCGCCTCCGCCATCGACACCTCCGTCCTGGTCGGCTACCCCGCAGCACAGAAATACCTCGGCTTCGACGGTCACCCCTCCACCATTTACCTCCGTGCCCAGACCGACCGCGTCAACGCGGTGGACAACCTCCTCGCCAATACCGCCAACCCTGAGAACCCCAGCGGGGTCAACGTCAGCCAACCGTCCGACGCCCTCGTTGCCCAAGCCGACGCCAAGAGCGCCCTCAACGGCCTGTTCCTCGGCCTTGGCGCGGTCGCCCTCCTGGTCGGCGCGGTCGGCGTCGCCAACATCATGATCATCTCCGTCCTCGAACGCCGCTCCGAGATCGGCCTGCGCCGCGCCCTCGGCGCCACCAAAGGCCACATCCGGACCCAGTTCCTGTCCGAAGCCGTCCTGCTCGGACTGCTCGGCGGCGTCGTCGGCGTCGCTCTCGGCGTCGCGGCCACCGCCGTCTACGCCCACACCAAACACTGGGCCACGGTCATCCCCACCGAAGCCTGGGCCGGCGGCATCGCCGCGTCCCTCATGATCGGCGCCGTCGCCGGGCTCATCCCCGCCCTACGCGCCGCACGCCTCTCGCCCACTCAAGCCCTGTGGTCGGTCTAGCCCACCTGGCCTGAAGCGCTCACGTCGGCTTTGCCACCGCCTCTATCCCGAGCTCGGTGAGCTTCTGCTCCAGTGCCAGGATGGGGGCGGTGTCGGCGTAGAAGTCGTCTTGTTCAACGATCTTGCCCCACCGCGTGCGGAGCACGAGCGTGGTGCGGTTTTGGTAGATGCGGGTGCCGTCCGGGGCTTGGGCATGATCGTCGAAGCGTGCCCACAGGGTCATCGCCCACGGTGGGCCGCTGATCGCGATCTGTCGAATCTCGCCCTGGATGTGCGCAGCGGTGAAGTTCTGTAGGAAGCGCTCCATGCCCGTCTTGCCCACCCAGTCTCCGGACCATCGGTGATCGCCCTCGTTGAAGTGCAGGACGAAGTCATCGCTGTAGGCGGCCAGCAGACCCGAGTAGTCGCCAGCGTTCAGCCTCCTGACATCCCGGCCGAACTTGAGGAGCAGCAGATGGGGGATGAGCGCTCGGCTGGCGGTCGCGAGGCTGAAACCGAGGATGAAACCCTTAGTCCGCATTCATGCCGTCCTCTCTAGGTAGAGCTCTCTATCTCGGAATCCCGCTCAGGCACCCCGATATCTTGGCGCGCTTCCCGCTTCCTCGCCGCTCCGGCCACGTTGAAACGCAGGCGGAGTCAGGACGGTGATGTCCATACGACGATGCGGTGACCACAGTCGGCCGATGAAGCATCGAGAAGGCAGTGGTTGCGCTGCTGCCAGGTGCCATCCTGAAGATCGGCTCGAAGCCGTTCGATCCCGGCCGTCGCCTCGTCGTCGGACATGCGCGCGAACAGCGCCATCGATGACCTGATCTCGGGATCAAGCAGGGCGTGGGGCCGCTTCCAGAACGCTTGCACGAATCCGTCCTGACAGTCCTCGGGGATCATGACGGGTCGGACCTCGGCGCCGGGAAGCATCGAGACCAGGTCGGCGACCGGCGCGAACAGATCTTTGCCCTGTGGAAAGTAGTCGCGTATGAGCCAGTAGCGCTCAGACGCCCCCGAGTCGACGGTGAGAAGCACGACCGCGCGGCGCGCCACGCGCCTCATTTCGGCGATTCCGAGCGCCCGATCAGACCAGTGAAAGTCGGTGTACACACCCATCGCGACGTCAAAGCTGGCGTCGTCAAAGGGCAATGCTTCGGCGCTGGCGGCGATGCACGGCGCCGCCCCGGCGAGGCGCCGTGCTCTCATTGCATACGCGGGCTCGACGGCGACCACGTAGCGGTCTGAGGGCTCATACGAGCCCGTGCCTGCGCCGACGTTGATGACGCTGCGAGCGTCACCGATCGCCGCGGACAGGAGGTGGCCGATCCGTGGGTCGGCTCGCCGCGCCTGCCCATAGGCCAAGCCGAGACGTTGATAGAGCTCAGCGGTCACGCCCGCAGCGTAGGTTTGCTGACGCCGCAAGGTCAAACCAAAACAAAGCGCGGGATCGACAGGACATACCGCCAGCCCGCTGAGATTCCACAAGTGGCTGATCAGCAGGGCCGCTGCGGATCGCCATCACGGCGCTAGCTGCTGCGAGCGCGCTCATCAGCGAGTCGCTGCTTGGCTGCGTCCCAATCCAAGGGCAGTTCTGCGGGGCTGACATTCGATTGAACGAACACCGGCTGTCCGAGGCGGCCGGCCATATCGGCGAGCATGCTGGCGTGATCGCCGCTGTGCACGAAGCGGTTCATCGCCTCCGCGCTGGACCAAGCGGACAGCGTGTAGAAGGTCTTTCGCAGCAGGCGCGCATCGAGGCTGTACCCGGCGGCGCCCTCGGCGTTTGCGAGTTGCTTGCGAATCCTCAAAGTCCATCTGAGAAAGCGCGGAAGGTCGCGATAACTCTGAAGCGGCAGAGTTGAGGTGAGCACGTGCAGCGACTCGCCGTTGCGCGGCCGGTACCGGCACTCGGTCCAGGGCAAGGTGGGCACAGGCCGTCCCTACCCCGATGGGGGCAGCGATATCGCTCAGAGGTGGGAATCGGTCTGACCAGGCTTCTGCGTCGTCGCCGTACCGGCTACGAGATCGCTGCTTCCGCTTCGGTGGCCGGGCCTGAGGAGAGCGATACTTGGTGGGTGGACCGCCGCCCGATGTCCAGCGAGACCGACGTCCTTCTCGCCAAGCTCGACGTAGGCCATATGACCGTTCGGGTCGTACGCGCCCGCGTGAGCGATGAGCTGCGCGAAATCCTCGCCGCCGGCGGTACCGAGGTCGGTGATGAGATCATTGAAGTTCGGGTCGGGGATAGTCCGCGTGGGCAACCGGTCCTCGGGGAACGCCCCACAATGATCTCGTTCGAGGGCGCTCGCGCGTTGCTGTTTGGGCTTCTCCCAAATGGTGCAGTGAGCGCCGAGGCGGTTTCACCGGATGGCGAGCGTGTGCCCTGCATCGTCGCCCCGGGGGTCTGGCTTGTTGTCCTGCCCGACAACGGGCGGGGAGCGGAGCTGTACCCGATCCTCTTTCAAGACCGCGCCGGGGCTCCGGTCAATCCGGGGCTTCCGGCCGACTGGGAGCGCGAGGCGATCGGAGCTCGCCAGGTTCAGTGTCCCGCCTGCGGATCAAATGAGTGGGACCTCGTCACCGCCGCCTGGCAGGGCACAGGACATTTACGCAACACGCGCTGGGGCTACGGCCCCTCCGGCCCAGGACGAGCGTTCGTCTGCCTCATGTGCGGGCACGAGACGAGACTCGGCAGCATTGTCTGCCTATGAGCACCGCCGCCAGATCCCGGCTGGCCTGAGGCATAAGGACTAGACGCTGTCGTCAGAGCGGCCGCGGCCTGCTGCCTTGGCGGACGGCGTGGCTATCGGTAGGCCGGCGGCTCGTCGGCGGGGTCCGCTTCGACTGCGTCGAGGCGTCGATCAGCGATCAGGTGCTTGATGGTTGTCACGGACGCCCCGATCCCGGCCCAGTGTGGGTCGATGTCCGCCGCGACGCACCACGTTCGGTCCGCCGGCCAGACGAACGCGGGGGTGCCGCCCCGCGAGAACTCGGGCCGACCCCAGATCCCTGCCTGCGCAGGCGGCCCCCAGATTTCTGCTTCCAAGAGCGACCCGTGAAACAGGAAGTAGGAGCGAGCCGGGATCTGGGCGTCGCGGGGAACCGCGAAGGTGGGCCACCGTCGAGCCGACTCGGGGAATCCCCAGCCCTCCCAGAGCCCGAAGTAGCAATCGTCGGGATCAGCGGAGTCAGCCGCAAGTAGGTGGAGCAGGGCTCGCCACTGCTCAGTCTCGCCGGGCGACGCATCGAGATCGGCTTCGTGCTCCTGCTGGCCTTGATAGCTGGGGTCAGGAATGAATCGCACGCGGGCGTAGGCCGCGAAGCCAGCTGGTCCCATAGTCACGAGTCGCTGCCACGGCTCGTTGCTCGTCACGATCCAATTGGCTGGCGAAAGGTCCGAGCAGACAACGAGCGACACGCCGGGACTCTATAGCGGGGGTTCTCAGAGCCCGCCTTCGGACTCGAACCGAAAATCTCTTCATTACAAGTCGCCCATTGCCGGGCAATTGCAGTGGCTACGGGCGGTTCAGGGCGTCATATTCCAGTAGCCGGCGTGGTCGGATTACATCACGAGGGGACGTCTGCTCACTCGGCGCGAGGTGTCGCATCGACGACGGGTCCACAGCGAGGAGAGCCGCCGGCACGTGCGTCTCGATCATCTACGGTCTGATGGTGATGGTGACGAGCCGCTTGGCCGTCGAGTGGATGGTGATGACGCCGTTCTTGTCACGCACGACGCGGCCACCGGAAATCGTGATGTGGTGCCCGTCGGGATAGACGAGCTTTGGGGCCTCAACGAGGGTCGGCGCGGTCGCTGCTGCGTTGGGCCGATAGCGCAGCTTGAACGTTCGAGTGGCTGGGTTATACGACATGCTCGTCGGCACACCGGCGAGGGCTGACGCATATGGGCGCACCAATGCGTCGCGTTGCGCGCGATCGATATTGGTGCCGACCGGGGGGCGGTGCGGGTTGGTCACGAGGCTCGGCGTTCCCGCGAAGGCGGAGCTGCCATCGTTGAAGTACGCCCACTCCATCCAGCCGATCAGGTGACGATCTGCCAGGTGCTCTGCGTCGACGATCGTGCTCGTGTCGACGGTCGAGCCGAACTCGGTCAGGAACTGCGGTTTTTGACCGCCGGTGCTCGTGTCGGCCCGCTTGAACATCGCTGCCTGAGCCTTCGGCGCGACGTACAGGTGCCAGTCATAGACGGCGTGCCGGTCGTTGAGTCGCGGCAGATGCGTCGGAAAGCCTGAGCCCGCGAATGTGACTGGCTCGTAGAAGATCGGGGTGGTCTTATCCACCCTGCGGATGGCCGAGCTGACCTTCCGGTACAGATGGATGAGGCGACCGCGCTCGAAATCCGGGCATCCGGCGGCTGACAGGCACGCCGAATCCTCTGTGCCCGGCGCCGGCTCGTTGATCAGGTCGTAGCCGAGAATTCCAGGGGTGTGCGCGAAGCGCTTGGCGACGTGCTGCCAGGCGGCCGCATAGCGGTCCTCGAGCCCCACTCCCCCTGGTCCCCTCGCGTTGGCGAAGAACGCAGAGAAGGCATGACCGAGCGCCGGATCGCCGAAGTAGTTGCCGGGAAAGCCGCCCTGTGGATTGGACAAGCCGCCGGTCTGCACGGCCCAATCCGGGAAGCCCTCGCCCTGGAACTTTTCGTTGTACTGATCTTGATGAAAATCCAGCAGCGTGTAGATGCCATGCGAGTGCAGCACGGCGGCGGTGTGCGCGATGCTGTTCAGGTAGCTCTGGTCATAGGCGCCGGGATGCGGCTCGACGCCAGCGTATATGACGCCCAGTCGAATGGCGGTAAAACCATTCGCGGCCAGAAACCGCGCGTCGTCATTACCGAACCCAAGTGATGCTGGGGTATACGGCGAAAGCTTCGCGACCAAATTCAGCCCGTGCAATAGCAAGGTCCGGCCATGACTGTCGATAAGCCAGCGGCCGTGGGTCCTGGCCCGATCAAGCGACGGGCGCACGGGCCTCGGGCGCGCCGGGCTTGCCGCGGGACCGACCAGAGCGAGACCACACAGCATCATCGCGCCCCAGGCGGCCCAACCACAACGCTTGCTCATATCCCGCCTCCAGTCACAATCAGATCACCGGCTCACAGTATTGAGGCCAGACCAGAGCTGTACGTGCACTAACGAGACTGCGCGCGCCGATAAGTCGGCTCGGATGCTGATCGGCCAGTTGCGCCGACGCGCGGCCAGTCGCGACAAGCCTCCCTCTCTGCTGCGATTTGCTGCCATGACGACGCACTCATCGCCGATTGCGAGGCTCGCGAGCGGCCATGCAGAATCCGGGCTTTGCCTAGCTACGAGGAAACGAGCCGGGTTAGCGCCAGCCGAGCGGTGGCGCGATGTAGGTGAGGATGTTCCTGATGACGTGGGCGTTGTATTCCACAAACTGAGGCGTCGTTGCGAGCATCGCCATGAGCACGACGCGGAGCCCGGTGCCGCGCGCCTCGGTCGATCTCTGGCTCGCTGGCATTCTGGCCTGCGACCGCGGAGCGATGTTCCATCCGTCGCGCCGAGTTGGGCCGGTAGCCGGTCCCGCGGCTGTCGCGAGCCTGGCCGCAGCGTGGACCGCCGTGTACCGCCGCGGCATGCTCGTCCGCTTCGGAGCTGGCCGGGTGGCGAATGCGACCGTCCGGACCGGCCGTGTCGGAGGCGTGCTTGTCGCCGAGAGCAGGGCGGACACGACGGCGTGCACAATCGCGGCGATGCATAAGCAACTTCGGCGGGCGAAGGCTTCGCCGGTCCGACCGCCTTCGCGTCGCGTCCGCCAGTTGGCGCACGTGACTGCTTCACGCCCTGGGGGGTCACGGCGGCGCGGGTGGCCGCTCTGCTGCAAGTTCGGTAACACAGGCGCCGCACTGGGAGCCCATCGCCCGCTTGCGGGCCGCACGAAGACCGGTTAGCACCGCACGCCAGGGCCGCCTCGATCCGACCGTCTCCCCGGACCCCGAGCCCGCGTTGAGATTTGACCGCGGACGGCGCCACCACGCTGGCGTGCCGGTCACGTTCTAAGCAGCGCGGCCTTGAGCGTCGCTTGCGCCCATCCTGCCCATCGGCGCTCCTCCCAGCCGCCGTCGAGCACGAGCGTGCGGTAGATCTCGGGGTGGCCAATCGCAAAGATCGCTGCGGCGGCCTGGTCGGTCGTCAGCCCGTCGCGAAGGGCGCCGCGCTGGTCAAGCAGTCGTGCGGCGGTCTCGTAGTTGTGTAGTCGCTGCGCGGCGCGGTCGCGTTCGAGCGTGGCGGTCTCCGGGTCGATCGCGGCGGCCTCGCGGATGATGCGGAACATGGGCGCGGTGCGGGGAAGAGCGCCCTGCCAGAACTCGACGAGCTGTTCGATGACCCGGAGCGGGTCGTCTTCGCGCTCAGCCTGCTCGCGCATGAACTGTCGCACCGGCACCGGTGCGCGCTCGCCGGCGGCCGCGAAGTCCAGCGCGCGAGAGAGCAGATCGCGCTTGGAGCCGATCGAGTTGTAGATCGTCTGCACCGCAACCCCGGCCTGCGATGCGATGTGGCCGATCGAGGTCTCGTGATAGCCGCGCTCCAGGAACAGCCGCGCGGCCGTCTGCACGATCACCCGCTGGGTCTCCTCGGCGGCGATCTGTTGCCGCGTCTTGACAGCACTCATGCTCATAGAATACCATCACAGGCGATGGAATCAGATTCCAATATGGAGGGTCGAGGATGACCACGGAACGGCTCAAGGCGCGGACGCTCGAGGGGTTTGAGCGGATGTTTAACAACGGCGAGATCGACTACGTGGAGCAGGGGACCGCACCCGGAGCCGTCGATCACCAGGAGCCCGACGGCACCGACTTCGTCGCGCACCTCAAAGAGGTGATCGGGACGCTACGCACTGCGTTCCCCGACCTGCACTTCGAGGTCCACGAGATTCTCGCCGACGGCGGGATCGTCGCCTGCCGCTCAACCATGACCGGCACGCACCAAGGGCCGCTGAACATCGGGCCGATGGCCGCCCTGCCGGTGACCGGCGCGCGGATCGAGGTTCCCCACATGCATTTCTTCCGCTACGACCAGCAAGGCCGGGTTACCGATCTTTGGCACGTGTGGAACACGCTGTTGCTCGCCCGCCAACTCGGGGCGCCAGCCCCCGACCTGCGCATCGGCGCGACCACGTGATCCTTCACCACCCGGCGCGGCCCAGCGAGAGGCCCGCAATGCGCGGATGGCGCGCACGTCGCCGCCGTGACACCGCCGCCGGTCGCACGGACTTTGATCGAGTCCAGCGTTAGCCGGAACGCAGGTATCTCTGCAAGCAGCGAGCCGCCCCATAGGAGGACGAAGGAACGGGCGCGGCGGCGGCACGAAGCAGGCACTGTGACTGTTTGACGCCTGAAGCGGCCATGACTTGAGGCTGCTGCGTTTGGAACCGACGCGACGCTCGTCCCATCCACGCCATGTCAGCGGGGCGCCTCCCTTCCAGCCGTCTCGACTCGGTCTCGAAGCAGCGGCGGCCGGGTCAGCGATCCTGTGCGTAGTCGGCGACAAGCCGCGCGATCTCGCGGCGAGGCACGGCGGCTTCGGGCGCGCCGCTCTCGAGGTGCCCAGCGAGCGTAATCAGCGCCTTCCACAACGCCCAGCCGCGACTGCGCGACCAGGTGCCCGAATCAAGGTCGCGCTCGGCCCGGAAACGGTCCCGGCTTGACTCCGATAGGAACGTCCACGCGATGACCGTGTCGCACGCGGGATCGCCGACGGCGGAGGAGCCGAAGTCAAGTACGGCAGCGAGCCGCCCGTCCCGGACCAGCAGGTTGTCGGCGGCGACATCGCCGTGGATCCAGACCGGCTCGCGCTCCCAGCGGCTCGCGTTGGCGTCGGCCCACACCCGCTTGACATCCGCGGCGGGGATCTCGTCTGCAAGCGCGTCGATCGCCGCGATGGTCTCCTCCTCGTAGATGCCCAGGGGTCCGCCTCTGAAGAAGTTGTGTTGTCCAGGTGTCGGTCCATTCGTCGCATCGACGCGGCCGAGGGCCTTCAGGAACCTGGCCAGTGTCTGTGCGAAGTCGCGGAGGTCGCGGATACTTGCACTCGAAGCCGGCTCTCCGTCGAGCCAGCGGTACACGGACCAGGGGTACGGGAACTCGGCGTCGGGCTCGCCCTTGGCCACCGGGGTGGGGATCGGCAGCGGAAGCTGTGGGGCGAGCACAGGCAGCCAGTGCTGCTCCTTGTCGATCTGCTGCGCATACCAGGTCCCGCTCGGCAACCGGACCGTAAGCTCGGAGCCGAGCCGAAAGCTGCGGTTGTCCCATCCGTCACGCTCAACCGCCGTGATCGGCAGGTCGGCCCACTGGGGGAATTGGCTGTCGATCAGCCGGCGCGCCAAGGGCTCGTCGATGGCCCGTCCCTCCGACAACTCGAACAGCGTGTACGGATCGTTGCCCACGGCGCTGCAGTCTGCGGCACGCGCCCGCGGCGGACAACCCTGGCCGCTTGAGGAACGCCATCCGCGCCGCTGCGGCTTTGGCCGCAGAAGTGCGCGTAGGACCGTGTCGCGTCTCGTTGTCCATGCAACGGAGCCACGATCGGGGGCCAGGGCGTCGTGACTCCCTTCGTCCCGAAAGCGGCAGCGTCGCGGGCCGGCGAAGGCGCTCGGAGGAGTGCTGTCGGACTCGCCGAGTCTCGTGTTCAGCCGGAGGATCGGCAACGGGCTCATGACGATCTCGATGCCAGATCGATTCCGGCTCGCGGCCCCGAGGGGACGTCGACGACGGATTGGCATGGGGATGGGGCTGCTTGAGCCGTCTCGGTTGGCGTCGTGCCCGCGGGCGGGGCGCACGAAGTCCACGCCGCTGACTCGGAGGCGGAGCGCTGTATGGCGGTTGGAATGGCCGCCACGCGCGGCTCGTGCGCGGCGCGATGGGCGAGACGGATCGTGCGCCAGCGGGCGGCCGCGCGATGTAGGTCTTCGGTGTGAGCGCTGGCGAGCGCTTGAGCGAGAGCGGGGTGCAGCATTTTCAGCCTCCTCTAGCGAGTTAGGTCCTGCTCGGCATGAAGCAGGTCGAGCCGAACGGCCAGGTGCTCCTGCGCCGACCCGATTGCGTCCGCGGTTATTCCGGTCCTCCTGGCGTCGGGGGGTTGCCATCTGCGTATTGAGACGCCGGCGGGGCCGAAGAAGGGTCAGTAGCTGTTGCGCGGTCGCCGAGGCGACCCTTTCTCGGCGCCCGCGACGTCATAGCTGTTAATGCCGGCGAAACCGAAGTCGAGATGCGAGGATCAAAAGATGGGCCAATCGCTGCTGACGCGCGCTGCACAAGGCGAGCAGGAGGCATTCCGCGAGCTAACCGACCCCTACCGGCGGGAGCTCCAGTTCCACTGCTACCGGATCCTCGGCTCGATGCAGGACGCTGAGGACGCTCTTCAGGAGACGTTGCTGAGCGCCTGGCGGGGTCTGTCGGGTTATGAGGGCACGGCGTCGCTGCGCGCGTGGCTCTACCGGATCGCCACCAATCGATGTCTCGATGCCCTGCGCGCGCTCGGCCGCCGGTCACCGCCGGCACCCGAGCCGCCATTCGCTCCGCCGGAGCCGACGAGGCTCGGCGAGGTGACTTGGCTTGAGCCCTACCCCGACGCCCTGCTCGAGGGGATCATCGATACGGCGCCCGGTCCAGAGGCTCGATACCAGGCCCGGGAGACCGTCGAGCTCGCGTTCGTCGCAGCCCTGCAGCATCTCCCGCCACGCCAACGCGCCGTCCTGCTTCTCCGCGATGTCCTCGGCTTCCACGCCGCCGAGGTAGCCGACACGCTCGAGACAAGCGAGGACTCGGTCAAAAGCGCCCTCAGGCGCGCGCGCGTAACGACCGACCGCCTATTTCCCGCTTCAGACCGGGGCCGAGCGCCAGAGCCCAACTCACCGACAGAACACGAGCTCGTTCGCCGTTTCGCCGATGCCTGGATGGCCGACGACATCGACGGCGTCGTCGCGCTACTCACCGAAGACGCGTGGTTCACGATGCCGCCGCCCCCGCTCGAATACCAGGGCCGCTCAGCGATCTACGAATACCTAAATTGGCGGGGCGGGCGCCGCCACAAGCTGATCCCAACCCGAGCCAACGGCCAGCCAGCATTCGGCTGCTATCGCACCGACCCGCAAACACCGATCGCGCACGCCGTCGGAGTGCTCGTGCTGACTCTCGCGGGCGACCGCATCTCTGCGATTACCCACTTTGTCGACAGCAGCGTTCTCGGCCCCTTCGGGCTGCCTCGGACCCTTCGCGGCTGATCGGACGATGGTTGACACACCCGATCGTCCGCCGCATCGCAATCCCGAGATTGCGGCTGGGACTGTCGTAGCTCAGCGGGCTCATTTCATCCGAAGCAGCAGTGCCGGTCGTCGGCGGTAGCTCAGCAGGCTCGCGATGATGCTTCCGGTCGATGCTACGAGCGGGCTCACCGGAGCCGAAGCAGTACGGACGTGAGGGTGCTTTGCAACTGAGCAGCCGCTCCCCTGAGGGCCGCATCCAGTACCGGTCCCAACAGCTTCATAGTCCACCGTCGGAGTGGGCCGAAGAGAAGCCACAGAAAGAGGACCGGGGCGACGCTTCCAACCACTCCGAAGATGATTCCGAGTAGAACCGAACTGTTGGCCAAGCCAGCGGCTAAGCCCACGCCGATCCCAATGCCGAGGACGCCAAGCACTATCCCGATGGCAAGTCCGACTCGTCCGTCGTCCGCTCCGGGAGGTGGGGCGTCGGCGGGTGTTGGCGCACCTTCACTGTCCGTCCCCATTTCGCCAGACTACTCCCGACCCGAGCGAGGCGGATCGGCCCGGCCGGGCCGGGCCGGGCCGGAGAATCATGTTGGGCATGCAAAAGAGCAAGCCAGCCCGCCGACGCTCGCGAGCGCTGCGTGGCGCGGCGATCGGATGCCGCGTCTCTCCCGGTCCGGAAGTCGCGACTTGCCGCGGACTCTGGTCCGCGACCCGACCTCCAGATGCTCGGTTGACATGGCCGTACGGATGCCTGTGTCGTGACGCGAAGCGGCAGCGCCGACTAGGCACCCGCTAGGCACCTCCCTTCTAGCGATGCCGTCTTCGCACCGCGGGCGGTGACGTTATCGACGGCGAACACTCGGTCACAATCGTGGCAATGCACAGGTGGGCATCGACGATGACACTCGAGTCGCGGCGGTTCCAATAGGCTGGCCACCGTGGTTCTTTACACCTGCGGACAGAAGAAGGCGCTCGGGAGAGTCGGTCATCCGTGTGGACGCGCCGCGCGAGGGCTCGATGCGGCCGGCCATGAGTACGAGCTCCGCATTGTGAAGGGGTATCGCCTTGCGCTGTGGCAGCGCATGAACCGCAAGACTGACCGTGCCGAGATCACCCGCCTGAGTGGTACGCCCGAGGTGCCCATCCTGGTCCTCGATGACGGAACTGTCGTCTCGGACTCAAGTCGCATCGTGCAGTGGGCGGTCGAGCACCCGGCCTCCCGATAGTCCCGCGGCCTCGGACTTGCGCCTCTGGGTCGCGTTCAATCGATTGAGCAGACGTACTCGCTCCCCCGCAGCGTGTCGCCCGGCGCACGGTCGGCGCGCTGAGCCTCGCTGGATAGATATCGACCAGGATCTGCCGGTCCCACCATGAGCCCTGCTTTTGGCGATGAGGAGGGAGGCGAGCTGTCGGTGACTTCAGACCTGCTCCTGCATGCGGGGATGATTGGGCCGCACGGCGCAACGAACGCGCGCCGGGGATGCCTGCGGTCGCCGTGGGAGGGAGGCCCCAGACGGTGTTCAGCGCGCGACGCGGTAGTGCGTGTGGGTGACACCGTCCTCGCCCTCGATGATCCGGGTGCGCTGTAGCTCGATGTGCTGGGGTCCGAGGTTGTCGAACATACGGCGCCCTTGCCCGAGGAGCACTGGGATGAGATGGATCTCGAGCTCGTCGAGGAGGCCGGCAGCGAGCGCGAGCTGGGCGGTGGCGGCGCCGTGGACTAGCACGTTCTTCTCGCCCGCCGCGCGTTTGGCCTCGGTCATCGCGCTCTTGACATCGTCTGTGTAGCTGACCAGCGGCCACTGGCTCACGTCGATGCCTGGCTCGCGGCGGCTGAGGATCCAGATCGGCACGCCGTCGTGGTGGTCGCCACCCCAGCCGTTCGCCGGCTCGAAGGTCCCCCGGCCGGCGACGATCGCGCCGGTAGCCATGATCTCCTCGAACACCTGGACGTTGATGCCCTCCGGACCGCCGGGGACTCCCGAGTCCGGGTCCGCGCCCCCCAGGTGCATCCACTCGTGCAAGCGTTCCCCGCCGTCGCCGAGCCCGTTGCCCGGTCCCGCATTGGGGCCGGCGATGAATCCGTCGAGGGACATTGACATGTAGAGAACGGTTGCGGACATGGCGTCTCCTATCTTCGCGTGCTGGTTCTACTCAGACCGTGGGATGCCGAGGATTTCATCGGCCGAGCACAGGCTCCCGGTGCTCTCCCGCTTGATGAGGACCGGGTGCCCCCTGCGTTACGCGGCAGCAGCACTCACCGGCGCTTCCCTTTGGCGCTGGCCGCGGCTGGCGTAAGAGCGAGCGTGAGCCCCGGTTTCGTCTGAGCGCGAGCATCCGGCCGTCGCCGACGTAGACCCGCATCGCGCGGAACGGGGGCCGCTGTCTCCGAGTCCTTATGGACGAACGCGGATGATCGTCTTCCCGTTGAGTCGCTCGGTCGGGTTAAGCGCGGCGACCGCATCGTCGAGGGTCGCGACGTTGCCGATGTTGGTCCGCAGCCGTCCGTCCCGCACCCGCTGGACGATCTCACTCAGTTGCGCACGATCGGACTCCACGACGAAGTCGACTGCCAGGCCGTCGGCGGGCCGCGCCTCGGGCGGCCCTACGATCGTCACCAGGGTTCCTCCAGCGCGGATCAGGCGTGCGGACCGCTTCTGGATGTCTCCGCCGATGACGTCGAACACCAGGTCTACGGCGCCGACATCTTGCAGCGCTTCGTCCTCGAGGGCGACGAACTCCTGCGCGCCGAAGTCGAGCGCCTTCTGGCGGTCGCCGGCGCGCCCGGTGCCGATCACGTAGGCGCCAGCCTCACGTGCGAGTTGTGTCACCATCGTCCCGACGGCGCCGGCCGCGCCATGCGCAAGGACGCTCTGCCCCGCCTGAAGGTGGCCGTGGTCGAACAGTCCCTGCCACGCGGTCAGACCCGAGATCGGCAGGCTCGCGCCCACGGTGAAGTCGATGTCACCCGGCAGCGGCGCGAGGTTGCGCGCCTCAATTGCCACATACTCCGCCAGGGTGCCGTCGCGATGCCAGTCCGCGAGGCCGAACACCCGCTGTCCCACCGACACGCCCGTCGTGCCATAGCCCAGGGCGGTGATCACTCCGGCCAGCTCGTGCCCAGGGATCGACGGTGTTCGGTCACGGTTGGCGCGATCGGTCCAGGTCGAGGGCCACGCCATCTCAGTCGGGACGAATCCAGACGCATGAATCTGCACGATGACGTCGTTAATCGCCGCTGGCGGCTCGGGCCGCTCCACCAGCGTCATTCCGGCCGTTCCCGCAGCTTCGTCCGTCACTACAATCGCCTTCATCCGCCACCTCCCGGCGTCGAGTTCTCGCCTGTTAGCAGACTGGATCGACGGTGAGCGCCACAGAACTCTTGCGGGCTGCCCCCCAGCGTCAAGCGCCACATAACCCGTCGGGCGGCCAGCCCCGCATCCGCGACCGCACAGGCATCCTTCGAGCCGGCAATCAGCGACCGGGCTGACGGCCACCGGCTCCGCGCGCTGATCGTTCTGCTCTGGCGCGCCGGGCTACGGATCAGCGAAGCGCTGGCGCTGCAGGAGAGCGATCTGGACAGATCGCGCGGCCCCGTACTCATCCGGCATGGCAAGGGCGGCAAGCGCCGCGAGGTCGGAATGGATCGTTGGGCTTGGGAGCAGCTCGATCCGTGGCGCGAGATCCCGTCGCCAGCTTCCGATCGGCGCGATGCTGTGTGTGATCCACGGACCGACGGCTGCCGGCGGTGGGAGGCGTCGGCGGCGCGCAAGCAGCACCGTCCATGGGCGCCCTCGCCGACGATCTCCGCCAACGCTGGCCTCCGGATAGCCGATAGGTCGAACCGCGATCGGGTCGGCTCGGTCCGCGCCGGCCGACCCGAAGCCCATACCGCAGGCTGGCGAGGAGCGGGTAGATGCTCGCTTGCCATCGATCGACCCGCTTCTGTAGGCGCGCGCGACTCTCGCGGCCCGCGCGGCCCTTCACCTGATGAGCGGAGCCGCTTCGCTTCTCGACATGGGAACACTCATTCGGCCCGGAGAGGGTCTCGTAGCCGGATCGGCCAGCGGAGTGATCGCTCAAGCGGCGGGTTGATGCGATGAGTGTTGGTCCCTGCGGCGGTCAACATATCCATCCACCCCGACCCGGAGACGATGTCCATGCCAGGACCACTGAGCGACGCCCATGCCGTAACCAAGCTTCCCGCCCAGGACCTCGACCGAGCGCGTCGGTTCTATCACGACAAGCTCGGACTTGACCCGGTCGAGGAGCGCGACGGTGGTCTTCGGTTCATCTGCGCGGGCACGGAGTTTCATTTGTTCAGCTCCTCTGGAGCCGCTTCAGGCGCATCCACGCAGATGGGATTCGAGGTCACCGACCTTTCGGCAGTCATCGAAGATCTGCGTCATCGCGGGGTCACGTTCGAAGCTGTCGAGGTCCCAGGCTTCGAAAGGCAAGGCGAGATGGTGGTCGTGCCCGACAACTACCCAAGTAAAGGTTCCGGAGAGCTTGGCGCCTTTTTCTACGACAGCGAAGGGAACCTCCTCGCCCTCGGCCAGGCGACCGATGGCGGGGACGCGAGAGGCCCGCGACTCGCGTCGACACGTGCAAATGTGGCAGCGGCGGCCGTGCCCGATGCGACTCATGTGGGCATCGATGAGCTCGAGGCGGTCGAGGAGTTCATAGAGGGCTTCACGTTTCGCCGCGCCGGAGCCCAAATGGGCGTGGGCCCGTTCGGTATGTCGATCATCGATATGCCAGCGGAGACGACCGCCTACCCGGAGCATGACCACTCCTCCGAGGGACCCGGGAATCCGCCCGCCCACCAGCTCGGGCAAGAGGAGGTCTACATCGCACTGCGCGGTTCGGCCGACGTGCAGGTCGACAGCCACCGGTACAAGTTGGACGCAGACCACATCATCCGCGTCGGGCCGACGGCACGCCGCAAGATCCTGCCGGGTCCTGACGGCGTTCGGCTCCTCGCGATCGGCGGATTTCCCGGTCGTGCTTACGATCGAGCCTCCACCATCTGAAGCGAAGCAGCAGCCAAGCGATAGCTGAGAACGTCGAGCGGAGAGCGCGATGGCGACGATCGACGACCGCAGTGCCGCGAGCGGACGCCGACCGCAGCACGACAGCGGCCCCCGCTTTGGCGTGGGGACGCGTATGCCGGCTGCGTCGGCAAGACACCCGGAATGCGCGGAAAGCGCGCGTCCAGCCGTCGGGCCGCTTGCAGACATCCTCTCTAACGATCGGGTTGAAGCAGAACTCAGACGGCCCGGGTGCTGGCTTCCGCACTGTCGCCGCACCGGCCACCAGGCCGTGGCTGCCGCTTTGGGTCAGCGTCGGCTCGAAGCGGAAGTCGTGATGCCGGTCGAGCGGACCAGACGAGGTGCCGCTTTGTGCAGCGACGTTGAGGGGCTGCGCTTCGGGGACTACGCGCCGGTGAACAGGCGTGGAAGTTCAGCTGCGGCGCGCGCGGCGTGATCAAGGCGGCCTGCCTCTAGGACCACTGTCGCGCGGGCCTCCCAGTCAGGTTCGTAGTGGACGTTGGCCGCAAGGTGAACGGTGATGGCGATGTGACCGAGACCATCATGGGTGGCGGAGAGCATGAGCGGGCTTCCGCCCCATCTCCGTTCGCCTGGCCATCCACGCCACACGGCGGCGAGCCGAAGGAAGAACTCCCCGATCGGCTCGACGCTATGGCGGACCGCGTCGAGGTCAATATCGGTGCTGGCTGTCAGACCACCTGATGTGAGCGTGACGCGCCAATGAAGCGGCTCTAGGCTCTCCTCGCTGGTGATCGTCAACGATCCGCCACCGCCGGAGGGGTGCAGGGTGCGCATCGCACAGAGGACGACATGGCACGAACTCGGCCGGCCCGAAGAAACGGTGCGAGCAGGAGCAGGGTTGGTATCTGCGCGATCATGGCTTGATGAGGATCGAGCCCGTCCGCCCGCAATGGTTGGAGGACGTCGTCGGGCTGTGGGAGCGCACCGGCCTCACTCGCCCGTGGAACGACCCGCTTGCCGATCTGCGCCGAGCCGTGGACGGACCGGGGTCGGTGGTACTCACAGGGGTCGAAGACGGCCGGTTGATCGCAACGGTCCTGGTTGGCCACGACGGCCATCGTGGATGGGTGTATTACCTAGCGGTCAGCCCGGACGCGCAGCGCAAAGGGCACGGCCGCACGATGATGAGCGCCGCCGAGAGATGGTTGGGCGAACGCGGCGTCCCGAAGCTCAACCTGATGGTGCGCGACGATAACGACCAGGTCAAGGGGTTCTATCGATCCCTCGGATACGCCGATGACGGTGTCGTCGTGTTCTCTCGCCGGCTCGATGGCGACGTTCTATGAGCACGTCGCCACAAGGTTGGGGTTACTCAAAGGCCGAGACTTCCCCTCCGTCGCCGCTGGGGGAGCCGGGCGGGCCCCGGCCGGCCTCATGCGTCGGGCCGGCATCCCTGACGCAACGTGATGGGAGGACGGGCCCAAACTGGGTAGATAGGCGCTATGGGTCTCATTGCCTACCTGATCATCCTCTTCGTGTTGGGCCTGTTCGTGGGGGCGCTGGCGCGGCTTCTGCTCCCTGGTCGCGATCCGATGGGCGTGGGCATGACCGTTCTGATTGGTCTGGGTGGCTCCTTTGCCGCCGGCCTCTTCTCGTGGTATGTGCTGCATCGCCACGGCGGGGGCCTGGTCCTATCGGTCGTGTTCTCGATGCTCCTGGTCTGGCTGTACCGTCGCTCGCGCGGTGGCGCCTACGGACGCCGACGCTGAGCGGAGCGGTCAGACCGCGTGCGGACGATCCCTTTGACGGCCTGAGCGCCGCTCACCGCGCGAGCGCTTCGGCTGCGTTTCGAGAGCGGGCGCGTGGATGTCGTCAACGACCCAGCGGACGCGCATCGTGTGACCGGCTTGTCGTAGCTGGCCTTCCGCGTTCTGGGAGCGGGCGCTAGGCGGTTCCCGAGGCGAGCAGCACGACGTTCGAGAAGCTCAGCGGCTTCGAGTTATCCGCGCATCTGCGGCAGCCTGCATGATCGCGTACCAGGCCTCCTCCTGAGCCTCGCCTGCGTGCTGCTCGATCATCGCCCGGATCGGGGCGGCGATCGCCCTAATGTAGGCGGTGAAGTGTTCCGGGGAGTCGAACTCGTAGGTGACCTCGGCCTGCTCCACGACGACATTCGAGAACCCACCTCCCTCGAGTAGCCCGCCAATGGCAGCGGGGGTGGGCCGGGAGAGAGGGGGCCGGGCGTTCCGGCCGGGGGCGGGGGCCGGCCAGCCGCTCCATCGTCGTTCTGATCGGAATCGAGAGGAAGGGGACCTGATCGGGCTCGCCCCACGAGCTGATCGCCATCCGCGCGCCTGGCTTGAGAAAGGCTCGGATACGCCCCGGAGCGGCCTTCGCGTCAGGCTCGAAGATGAGTCCCCAGCGCGAGACCGCGGCGTCGAACCTCCCATACGGAAAATCGAGACTGGAGGCGTCCGACTGGACCGGGCTCGGCGAACGATCGCTCTCACTGTTGCACGGCTGCGTGTCGCGCCGCTGCCTAGGCGACATCCCGCTCGTGCGAAGTAGTTGACGTGCGAGAGGCCACCGCGATCGGCGAGCCTCCCGGTAGGCGGTGGAGCTGGACGGCATCGAGTGGGGGCGAGCGCTCGCCTTCGGACTCGAACCGAAAACCTCTTCATTACAAGTTGCCCATTTGCAGGGCAATTGCAGCGGCTACGGGCGGTTCAGGGCGGGTTATTCCAGTTAGCGCAGGTCAAAATTGCCGAGTTCGGGACATGGTTGGGGACACGATTTGAAATTTTGTGTGGGTCGCTGACGAGCGCCATTGACGGAGTCGCCCTTTTTGCTGGAAGGACGGCTGTTGGAATCACGTGCAGATGCTCGTCGACGAGCGAGCGCAGGTTCGTTGGATCCGGTGAAGAGGAGAAGTCTCGCCCCGGCCGTTTCGGACCAGCGGAGACTTCTGCCTGTGCGTGGATGCAGGAGTGTGGGACGATCGTCACCCGCCGCCACCACCTTGATTTTGGCTGACGCCGTGTTCACGGCCACGAGCGCCAGCAGCTCAAAGACGCGCTGGTTGTTCGCGCCCGCGATGACGGTCGGGGCCCTCGGGGGCGGCGCTGACTGAGGCGTCTTGGTCGGTCTGCCGCTTCGGTTGATCGCGGAGCCGGGGTAGAAGCGCGCCGCGGGGGTCATCGTTCTTCAAACGTCCAGCCTGGGCAGCTCTGAGCGAGGGTTTGACGGGCATCGGACCAATGGGCGAGGCCATCCACGCTCAAGGGCGCGATTGACGGCTCGCCGTTTTTGACGTCATAGCCCCAGGAAAACCCACAGACTGGAGACACCTGTCGGCTCATGACGGCGTCGGGGGTGCATGCCAGGAACGTGTGTGCGCGCCATTGCAGTTCGCGTCTTGCTGTCGAGGGCGCATCGAAGAACGTTGGCCGAGTGCCCCAGTACACCCACGGGATACCAGCGCCGGCGATCTGTGGCGCCGCGTCGACGATCACCTCGTCGAAGTCTCTGGTCCCCAGGTGGACGATCTGGATCCATCCCAGCACGGCCGCATAGCCCTCGCCCGGATACTCGACCGTTGCGTGAAGCACGGGACAACCGCTTGCCAGCTTTGGATCGTCGGGCAGCCCGAGCAGCGGGTACCCCCAGCGGCCAGGATCCTCGTTGACGCCATATTCGACGGTGATCGTGCCAGCGCCGTCGCGAAGCGTGAACGGGATCCGGGTCCTCGTCATATCCAGCCAGTCTCCCAGGCCAGCGAGGCCCTCACCCAGCGCCTAGATCATCAACAAGTCGACGCAGAGCCGTTCGCCGGCGACCGGACGCCAGCTGAAACGGCGGTGACGCGGTCGCTGCTGCTTCGTCGCCATTCCGGCAGTCTGGGCGTCGCTTCTGCTTTTGGGCGAATCCGACAGTGAGCGACCCGTCAGTGTCTGATCCGGAAAACACCGATTCAACGTCAGCCTCTTACCGAGCGACATTCCGAGCGTTCCCCGAGACTTCGTATCGCCTGAAGCGACCGTCGCACCGCTCGACTGCCTAGGGTTTTGTTGCGATCGCCGACGCGTGACGGGCAACGCTGCTTGACGACTGGTCCGAGCGCCGCCCGCACCTCGCCGGCCGCCTCGGTGTCGTCCTCACCGTCCGCCTTTTCGAGCTCGACTGGCTGCAACGCACCTCACGGACGCGCGAGGTTCGAGTTACGCCGACGGGTGCAGTTGGTTTCAGCCGCGAGCTCTCGCTGAAAGCCGGCCCTGCCTAGGAGGTGCCTTCCAGGCCCTAACGCGGCACCAGCCTGCTGCGAGTAGGACTTGCGCGTCCGTTGCCAATCGAAGAGCGAGACGCCCCGGTGCACCACTGCATCCGCCCCGTATCTCTCCAAGCCCGGCTGCAGTACGACTGCTTCCGGCTCGGCGCGGAGACGAGGGCGCTCAGGTAGGCAACGCGCTGAGCGCCGCCTCCGACGCGAGTTTGGCGAGCAGCGGGCGCGCGAGCGGGTTGTGCGTCGGACCCGCTTAGGCGTTCGACGCACTTATCGACGCGCCGCCCTCATCGGTGAACGGGTAACACGGGAGGCTGGAAGGACTCAACACCTGGCCTTGATCGTCCGAAAGTCGAGCCAGAGCACCCAGGGCTAGATCGATCCTTCGAGCGATGCCGCCGGAGGAACGACGCTCAGAAACGTCCCGACGAGGTGCCCGGCTCTCGCTGCGCCTCGCGGAACAAACAGGTCTGCGCGCCCGCCGCGCAGGGGCTGCGGCGTCCGCGCGCTGACCGTCTACCGAGTGCTTGTTGGGACACGCTGACGGCATGGCAGTAGCTTGGGCTTGCGCTTACTCGAGCAAGCCACGCTCCTTCAGGAAGTCACGGTTCGACTGGCCGACCTCGATCAGGTGCCCGTCCGGATCGTGCAGGTAGCAACGCAGCTCGACGCCGTGGTCGACTGGCGGGGTCAAGAACTGTGCTCCCTTGGCGCTCCAGTCGTCGTAGATCTCTTGGATGTTGGCGACACGGATGTTCAGGAAGCTGCTTGTCGTGTCGGGATCGGGTGCAGTCAGCGTCACGGCTGGCTTGTCGTCGGTTGGGCCACCGCCTGAGTTGATGATGATCCAGCTGTTCGCGAGCGCGACGACCGCGGGGCTTTCGGAGACGACTTCGCCGCCGAGGACATTGGCGTAGAAGTCTCGCGAGCGAGCGATGTCCTCCGCGACGATGAAGTGGGTGAGCAGGATGCCCGTTTCGGGGGCAGGGAACGGCGCCATATCAGTTCTCCCTTAATCGTTGAGCGCGGTGCGAGCAACCCGTCTTGAGGCGTGGTTAGCTCAGCGATGAGTAGTTTCATCTGTGTCTCCGGAACCAGTCGGTGAGGTGCTAAGCGACTGTTTTTGAGGCGATGAAGCGGTGGATGGCCTCGTTGGCGTTGTCCTGAAACGACGGGTTGGCCAGATCGGGCAAGAGGTCCGCTTGGTTGACCAACGGACCCTTCAACTTGTTGGCCGCGCTGGCGTAGAACACGCCGCTGGACAGGGTCGGGTCGGTGACGCCGTCGACGAGCCGCTTCGCTCCCACGTCGAGTTTGTGGGCGAGACCTAGGGCGGGCATGACGTACTTGGCGGCTACCTGCATCGGTAGGGGAAGGCCGTTGGGGGCGTGGGTGCCGGTGGTGTTCCCGGGGCTCACGGTGATGAAGCGGCGGTCGGGGTGTTGGCGGGCCAGGTAGGCCATCCAGAGGGCCCCGATGTACTTGGCCTGCGCGAACGCTAGGTTGAAGTCAGCTTTTCTGCTGGCGAAGTAGCTGCCGTCGATGACGGTGGCGAGCTCATCGGCTGAGGTTGAGTCGAAGGATGGCCCTTTCATCCGCAACTTCGGAACTCCGCGGACTGCTTCACTTCCGGCGAGGACCGCAACCTCGCCAAGTCGATCCTCGGCCAGGAGCCCTTCGAGGAGGACGACGTGGCCAAGGACGTTCGTCGCGAACACGGTGGTGACCCCGTCAACGGTCAAGTCCATCGTCTTCGGGCCAATGACACCGGCGTTCATGACCAGCGCGTCGACGGATCCGCTGATGCCGGCCAGGCCGGCGCGGACCGAATCCAGATTGGCGACATCCATGACAACGATGTCGAAGATGCGCCGGCCGGTCGCGGCTTCAAGCTCGGCCTTCGCCGTTGTCGCCTTGTCTCGGTTCCGGCACGCCAGGTAGATGCGGGCGATCTCCGGACGTGACGCCAGTTGCCGGGCCACCTCCTTGCCGATTCCGGCGTTGGCGCCCGTGATCAACACGGTCTTTTCCGGGGTTGTGCTCATCAGAATTTCCTCTCATGTTTTGTAGGTCCAGCCAGGGTTGGCTGAATGGTGTGGTCAGACCGCCGGGCAGATACGGCGGCTAGGCCCTGCTCGGCGTGGCCCAGCAACAGCGGCTTCCTGCTTTCCCGGCGCTAGCAGCCCGGGCGCTTTGTTTAGTGGAATGCTCGATCCACTATGTCAGACCTTTACTGGAATGTCAAAGCCATTCGGATCGCTATACTTCTCCGGGTGTCCTCAAGGAGTTCTGATCGGCCGCGGTTGACGCGCAAGGGTGAGGCGACGCGCGCGCGGATCGTTGACGCCGCGGCACAGTTGATCTTTCAGCAGGGCGTTGCCCGCACGACGGTCGAGGAAGTGCGCGACGGTGCACACGTGAGCAGCTCGCAGCTCTACCACTACTTCGAGGACAAGCCGGCGCTGGTCCGCGCAGTCATCGAGCGCCAGGCCGACAGGGCCATCGGCACGCAGGAGCAGTTTGACCTCAGCACCCTCGACGGCCTACGGGAGTGGCGCGACTTCGTGGTCGATCACGCCCGCGACACGGACGGGCTCGGTGGTTGTCCAGTCGGCTCGCTCGGTTCCGCGCTCGCCGAGACAGAGCCCGAAGCCAGGGCGATGGTTGCCGCGTCGTTCAAACGCTGGGAGGCCAGCATCATGGCTGGTTTTCTGCGGATGCATGCGCTTGGCCGACTCGCACCGGAGGCCGATCCGCGCCAGCTCGCGCTGGCCACGCTCGCCGCGCTTCAGGGCGGCCTCCTGCTCGCTCAGGTCCAGCGTGACCCCGAACCGCTCGCGGCCGCGCTCGACGCGATGCTCACGCTCATCGCCACCCTCAGCAGCACCACGAGCACTTCGCTCAACAGCTGAGCCCGACGGACCGACGTCCGCTGGTGCGCGGTGCGCACCAGCACGGCCTAGAGGTAAATCAGCGAAGGCGGCCGCGCCGGCGGGTGATCGAGGTTCTGGGTGGGCCTGTGTCCCGGTGACCACGGTCGTGGTGGACGCAGCCCGCACCACTCTTCAGAACACGAGCCTGGCCCAGCCGCCAACCTCGCTGGCCGTACCCAAAGGCGAGCGCGGAGCCGCGATCAGACCGTCGACGCTGACCTCTGGGAAGAAGCGCGTCCTGACAGACTTG
The DNA here is from genome assembly GCA_963845575.1 of uncultured Solirubrobacterales bacterium. Classification (GTDB taxonomy): domain Bacteria; phylum Actinomycetota; class Thermoleophilia; order Solirubrobacterales; family Solirubrobacteraceae; genus Palsa-465. Next base: position 83,034 of record CAWJSN010000014.1, read on the forward strand.
CCGTTAATGGATGATACGAGCCAGTTCTGATACAGTCGGCGCCAGCAAGAATGGATTGACTATTCCAACAATCAAAGGGACGTCGACTATGGATCTGCAAGACAAGAAGGCTCTGATCACCGGTGGCACCTCCGGGATGGGTATCGCCGTCGCACTGTCGATGGCCGAAAAGGGCGCGTCAGTGATCATCACCGGGCGCGATGAGACCCGCGGCGCGAGCACCGTAGAGGAGATCCGCGCGGGTGGACACGATGCGCAGTTCATCGCCGCTGATTTCTCGGAGATGTCCGAGGTGCGGCGCGTCGCCGACGCGGCAGGCGAGATCGACGTGCTGGTCAACTGTGCCGGCTTTGCCGCCCGCGGCACCGACGGTCGACACCGACGAGGCGACGTTCGACGGTCTCTTCCAAATCAACGTCAAGGCGCCGTTCTTCCTGGTCGCCGCGCTCGCCCCGAAGATCGCCGCCCGCGGCGGCGGCTCGATCATCAACGTCTCCACGATGGTCGCGAGCTACGGCCAGCCAGGCATGGCTGCCTACGGCGCGTCGCGGGCGGCGATCGAGCTGCTCACCAAGGCGTGGGGTGCCGAATTCGGGCCGCAGAACGTCCGCGTCAACGCGGTCGCTCCCGGACCGACGTTGACTCCGGCAGTGGAGCCGATGTTGGCGCTGGCCCAAGAGTTCGCCAAGACGATTCCGCTCGGCCGGCTCGCTGACGTGCACGAGCTCTCCGACGTCATCACGTTCCTCGCGACCCCGGCGGCCGGCTACATCAACGGCGCGATCATCCACGTCGACGGCGGCCGCACCGCGATCTGAGAGCAGACGAAATGATCCCGGTCACCGCCTCTCGGCAACGTCGGACACGAAGCCGCGGCTGCTGGATCACGATCCTGCCCGCCCGCAACCCGGACAAGGTCCGCGGGTTGCGAGCCGGTGGCGGAGATCGCAGTCCCCATGTCCACTGTCGCCGCGCAGAGCGAGCGCAACGCAATGGGGTCACCCTCAACCTGACCTGCTTTCCCACAGGGACGCACCTCTGCGCCGGGCGGAGCATCTGACCGCAATCGCGGAAAGCGCGGCTCCACGGACGATCGCATTCGCCTCGCCGCCCGCACGCCATCGGGCGAGCGCTTCGGCGACGTCCCGATCGTGCGAAGTAGTTGACGCGCGAGAGGCCCACCACGATCAGCGAGCCCCCATTAGGAGGTGGAGCTGGACGGCATCGAGTGGGGGTGGAACTAAGCTCGCGATGCGGTCGCGGGGCAGAGCGGGGTGGGCATCCTGCCCACGGGAGATCACGCGGCCTGCACGTAGGTCTCGGCTCGGGCGGACGACGGGTTGACGCGCGCGGATGGCGATGCGCTGATCGTGCGTCCGTGGCGCGATGTCTGTACTCGCGCACGATGAGATCGAACGATCGCCCACCAGCCCAGCCTCCCGTCGTCGGCAGTCGCCACCGTCGGGCTCTTAGCCGACAGACCTGCGCGCCCTAATCCGCCACACCTTCGGCCGGCCCACCACCGGCCAATCCCCCACCAAGCCCATCCCGTCGCCCACCAGCGACAGAAATACACTCGCCTCTGGCAGCGCGAACGCCTCGGCAACCAGGGCCGCATCCTCGCTGCGCGGCGCGTAATGCAGGTAGCGCATCGTGGTCTGGATGTCTGCATGGCCCATCCACTCCTGGACCCGGCGGATATCTGCCTTGGCGATCATCCGCGTCCCGAAGGTGTGGCGCAGGTCGTGAAAGCGCAGCGGACGCAGACCGGCGGCGAGCAGCGCGCGCTTGTAGCGGCGCCGCAACGCTGAGCCATCGAGAAAGCCGCCGGCAATCCCGCAGAACACGAGATCATCCTCGCCCACCCAATCCTCACGCCGGCCGAGTTGCGCGAGCGCCGTGGCGACGTCGGGCGCCATCGGCACGGCCCGGACCTTCCCGGACTTCGGCGTGGTCAGTGCGCCCGCGGCGTAGCTCGCCCGCACCCGGATCACCGCGCCGGCGAAGTCGACCTCGCGCCAGCGGAGCGCCAGGAGCTCGCCCATCCGCAGGCCGGTGAACGCGGCGGTCAGATAGATCGCCGCGTAGTGCTGCGAGTCCGCCGCTCGCACGAGCGCCCACACCTCCTCCGGTGCGAAGACCTGGATGTCGCCACTGCGGGTGAGCGCTGGCTTCTCCACCTCGGCGGCGGCGTTTGCCTGCAGGCCCCACACCTTCCGGGCCCGCTTCAGGATCCCGTGCAGCAACACGAGGGATTTCGACCGGCTGCTCGCAGCACCGCCGAGCGACGAGAACCACTGCTCGATGCGCTCCGTCGTCACGTCCTCGAGGGCCAGCGAGCCGAATGCCGGCAGCAACTGCGACCGGACGAGGACCGTGTAGCCCGCCACCGTCGACGGCTTGCGCTCACGGTCGAGCTCGACGTAGCGCAGCCACTCGGCCGCCGCATCGGCGAAGGTGGCGCCGGTGCGCACCTGGCCGGCGAGCGTGCCGCGGCGCGCCTCATGAAGCGTCTCTCGCAGCCAGTCCTCGGCCAACCGCTTGGTGAAGTAGCCCGCCGGAGGCCTACCTCGTGCGGTCCAGGCCGGGCCCAGCTTCTTCTGCACCTGGCGCCCGTCGGGCAGCCGGAACTTTGCGTACCACGCCGGCCCGCGCTTGCGCTCGATTCGAAAGACGTGACCCGAAGGCGTTGCTCCCGCCATGACCCGAGCTCATACGCTCCGCTCGAGACATATTTGGGACACGCTTCAAACCTCGCGCAATCCCGCAAACGAGAAAAGTCCTGATTTACGGGGCCTTCTCAGAGCCCGCCTTCGGACTCGAACCGAAAACCTCTTCATTACAAGTGAAGTGCTCTACCAATTGAGCTAGGCGGGCGGGCTCGTTCAGTGTCGCATCCGGCCCTGGGTTGGTGCCTCGATCAGCGTGGAGACCGACGACCGTTCACGAGCGAGGCCTTGCGTCGAGGGGTTGCGTCCACCCCGCGACGGTTGCTCGCGCCCAAGATGCGGCCCGCCCCTCGAAGCCGGCCGCTGGAAAGGAGCCATCAGCCGATACATCAGAGATGGTCACCGGGAAGGCGACCGGGGGACGGTCAAAGTCCACACCGACCGGGGGCGGCTCGCCGGGCTGGGGACTCCGGCCGCGGTTTCGAGCCACCCGCGCCGCGGCGAATGCTTGAACGGCTGCGATGCCGTCGTCAACGAAAACATTGAGCAGACTCCATTGCCCGGGCAGCAACGCCGGCGCCGACAAGGACGGATGCTGCAGCAGGTAGGTTGCGACGCTCACGCCGTGGTACGCGCCCCAGGGCTGCCGCCGGGAATGGTCGAGCGCCAGGAGCCTGAGGAACAGGTCCGAGCACGTCCCCAGCGCCCACGTACCGGAGCATTCTGGACACCGGCCGGCCGAAGGAACGTTCGGGATGTCGCTCCCGCCAGGCATCAACTCAGCGTATTTGGGAGGGGTGGCGTCGGGTGGCGCGCATGCCGTCGTTGCCCAATCCGCCTGGTGCATTTTCGGGAAACTCACCTGACCCACCCGGGATTTCCCGAAAAAGCAGCCTAGGCCCGACGTTCTCGGAAAATTCCACCCACACGCACGAGTTTTCCCAGTTCTGCATGCCGCCGACCGGCGTCTGAAACCACCGTGGCCGGCTGCTTCCCGCCCCTCGGCTGTGGTTACGCTCTGGCGCGACCGAGCCGCAACGGGGACCCTGCTGCCCCAGGCGACGGTTTGCCGCCCGGGGACCGCAGCGGCTGATAGGTTGTGCGACGGGAATGAGGTTCCGTCGGCTTCTGCGGCTGGACGCCTGATGGACGGGCGGCAGCTGTCATCAAGGAGCACGGTGGGACGCCGAAACCGTTCTATGACTTCACTCAGTTTGTCTCGTGATGCGGTGACTGTGCTTGGCTTGGCCGGTACAGCACTGCCCTATGCCAACTCGGTCGATGATGAAATCGAGCGTTGGCTTCGGCCCCTGAGGCTGTACGGCGAATCGGGCGCTGCTCTGCAGGGTCTGGGCGTCGGCGAGGGCCGCAACCAGGACAGCAAGGCTGAGTCCAAGCCGAGCCCGCAAGCGCCCGCGGATACGTTGCACGCCGTGACCGTCGAGGCCACACGGATCGCCGCCGAGCGCGGCGCGTCCGCGGTGGGCACGCTGGACATCCTCCAGGCGGTCATGCAGCACTACGGCGAGGATTTCGAGCGGACGCTCGAGGGCCATTCCGGTACCTACGCCGAGCTGAAGGAACAGGTGGCGGCGCGCACCGCAGCCTCCGGCAGTTCCTCAGACCAAGCCTCCTGACCCCGTCAGGGCCGGCGGTGCCGAGCCCGGCTCGCGGCCAATCCGCGGCCAACCCGCCGGCCAGCCAACCCGCCGGCCAGCCAACCGGCGGCCAGCCAACCCGCCGGCCAGCCAACCCGCCGGCCAGCCAACCCGCCGGCCAGCCAACCCGCCCGCTAGCCAATCTGCGGCCAGCCAGCTGGCTCCAAGAGCTCAGTCCAGCGGAGGCTGGTTGACGACCGTGGTCGTCCGGCCGACGGCACCCTCGGCGCCCCAGCCGCGTCCCGGAGCGAGGCGGGTGTCGCTGCGCTCGATCGGCGAGAGGTTGGGTGGCGTGGCCAGGCTGACAGGCTCAGAGCCGCCGGCCGTGGCCAAGGCGCTGTGACCGGTCAGCTCGACGCGGATCAGGGACGCACCGGCCTCGGCGGCGATGCTGCGGGCCTGCGCCAGGGTGATGGCGGCATCCTCGGCTGGCACGCCGCACTCGGCCAGGAAACGGTCGCCCTGGCCGTCATCGAGGTGGCGCACCGCGACCTCGAACTCATCGATCCGGTGCTCGGAGACCGCGGTGCCCGAGCGGGCCTCGATGATGCACGCGGCCATGTCATCACGGATGATCTGGGCCTGTTTCTGGACTCGCTCGAGCAGTTCGGTGGCCGAGCTGCTCAGCTCGACCTCGTCGTTCAGGCGCGCACGGCCGAGGAGTCCGTCGTTGATCCGGACCTCGGTGACGCCGTCGCTGAAGAAGCAGGCCCGGGCACCCTCGGAGAAGGGAACGGTGGTCTGGCGCCGGCCGGTGGGCTCACCCCAGCCGAGCGCCGGGGACGCGCAACTGGAGAGCGGGCTGGTGAGCGGCTTGGCCCAGCAGAAGGGCGGAGGATGCCCGGCGGTGGCGTAGGTCAGGGTCGCCGCCTTGGCGTCGTAGACGGCGACGGCGACCGTCGCGAACAGAGCATCTTCGTCGGCGCCCATCACGCGGCCGGCCAGCTTCAGGGCTGAGCGGGGGTCAAGGCCAGTCTCCACGTAGGCGCGCAGCATGTAGCGCATGTGCGCGGCGCGAGTCAGGGCGGCGCGGCCGTGGCCGGATACGTCGCCGACGATGACCGCCACGCGTCCGGCGCCGACCGCGAATACGTCATAGAAGTCTCCGCCCGCCGCGGGACCGTCAGCGGGCCGGTAGGCGACGGACACGGCCAGCGGACCGAAGCTGGGCGGGAATCTCGGGGATCAGGGCCGGCTGCAGGCGGTCAGGTCGGCGGCCAGGCGACCACGCTGGGATTCGAGACGGCCGGCGCGGCGCGAGGTGAGCCAGGCCCGCAGGCCGAGTAGGGCGCAGATGAGCAGCAGGGCAAGGATGATCGGCTTGCTCCAGTCCGGGACCGGCAGCGGCACCGGGATTAGGTTGCCGATCAGACTGAAGATGGGGGCCGTGCTGTGGCTGCTGACCGCCGGGCTGCGCGAGCAGGGCACCAGTCGGGTGACGGGCCGGCGAAGCCGAGCCGCCGGCGGTCAGACCGGACGCAGCGGCGGCGATCGTCGCCGGGGCGGCGGCCCTGGTCACTGCGCGCGCGGCGGCGCTGCGGTGTGCGGTGAGTGCGGCGCGACGCCTCGCCCGGGAAGAGGATCGGCGCTGGGCGCTGGCCCCCCGGGCGCCGGGCCCGGACTTGGTGCTCCCCGCGCGCGTGCCGGTCGAGGTTGGCGTCGGTGAAGGAGTTCCGGTCGACGCCGGGGCGTCGGTTGGGGCCGGAGCGCTGGTGGCGGCAGGGGTGACGGTGGGGGCCGGGGCCGGAGTCGTGCTGGCTGGCGAGACATGCTTCGTCTGCTTGGCCGCCGGGGCCGGACTGCCGCCGTGCCCGGCGCTACTGACTCCGGGAGCTGTCGACACGGCCTTCTTGGCCTGCCCCGGGGGAACGGAGGGGGCGCGCGAGGAGACCGTGCTGGTGCTGGGTAGCTTCTTGGCCTGTCCGGGGGGCACGAACGGGGCGGGCGCGCTCGACGAGGGGCTGCCGGTGCTGGGCAGCTTCTTGGCCTGTCCAGGGGGCACGAACGAGGCGGGCGCGCTCGACGAGGGGCTGCCGGTGCTGGGCAGCTTCCTGGCCTGGCCGGGCGGGTCGCGCGGGGGCGGGCGAGGAGACGGTACTGGCGCTCGGCAGTTCTTCGACTAGGCCAGGGGGGGTCCCCAGCGGCTTGCCGTGGCTGGTGGCGGCGGGGGCGAACACCAGCCGGCGACATCGGGCGCAGTGGCACGACCCGTCGCCGGCGGATGAGGAGCTCACGCATCGGCCACACGGCTTCGGTGCTGCGGCGCTTGCGCAGTTCGATGACGGTTACGTGGGGCTCGACGTTCAGCTCCATCTGGTCGGTGAGGGCGGACATGAAGGCAAATCCACGTCCGCCCTCCTCGGTGGCCATGTCTCGCTTGCGGCGTGGGGGCACGAAGGGCCCGCAGTCCGAGACCGCGCAGACGATGTCCTCGCCGTCGACGCTCGATCCGCAGCCCGATCGTCCCGTCTGGGGCCGGGCTGCCGTGCCGGATGGCATTGGTCACCGCCTCGTTGACCGCGAAGACCAGCTCGTAGCACTTCTTGTGTTCAAGCCCGAACCGGTTCCCGCCGCGGCTACGTCGTCCCGGGCACGCCGTAACTCCGAGGGCTCCGCGGGCAGACGCAACTGCAGCGCAGGGAGGGCCTGGACCAGGCCCCGCCCGGGGTCAGCCAGCGTGTGCGAGGGCGGCAAAAGCATCTTGGTCGGAGCGGTGCAGAGGGATGACGCTCTCCAGGCCCGACGGTGGCAAAGATGCTGCGGACGTCCTCGTTGTCGCAGACCACCATCAGCGTGCCACCGGCGTCGCGCAGGCGCTTGAGCGCGGCCACCAGAACCCCGATCGCGGTCGAGTCGATGAAGCCAACGCAGACAGGTCGATGATCAGCCGCCGGTCACCCGCCTCTACGTGGCGGACAATCCGCTGCTTCAGCTCGGGGGCGACATCGAAGTCAACGTCCCCGCACACACGCAATACGTGGACACCATCCTCGATTACTTCTTCATTGACTTCAAGAAAGCCCATCGAACCTCCCAATCTCTCCCTGCAGGCAGTTCGCGTCATCCGTGAACTGGTCGACCGTCCGGCCACGATCGTACCTCCGTCACCCGTTTAATCGACAGATGTATGAGAATCCTTTAGCGCCCAATTTGCCAAGCACCTGAAAGCGCTGCCCCGAACCCGGCGCTTCAAGATCGACCTCGCCGAACTCCATTCACGCGTGGGCTGTCCGAGGTGGCCGAGTCTCCTCTCCCACCAGGTCGATCGCGTCGGCCATCGTCTGGCGCAACGGGATGACCGGCTCCCAGCCGGTGTCCGCGGTCAGGCGGGAGTGGTCACCCCGCAGGTCCATGACCTCGTGTGCCCGCACGCGGGCGGGATCGACCTTGTGCTCGATCTCGATCGGGTCGATCACCTCGGAGAGCAGAGCGACGTGCTCAGCCGCGGACACCGACCGTCCCGAGCTCACGTTGTAGACGCCGGCGTACCGCCCGCGCAACCGCCGGTAGGCATCGACCACATCGCGCACGTCGGTGAAGTCGCGGCGGGTGTCCGGGTTGCCGGTCACGATGCTCAGCCGGCCGACCCCCGCCGACGACCTTCGGCGGCCTGGCGGGTGAGCGAGGAGAGCAGGAAGATCGGAAGCTGACCCGGGCCGGAATGGCTGAACGGTCGCGCGATGACGAGGTCAAGGCCGTGTGCCTGAGCGTAGACCGAGGCCAGCATCTCTCCGGTGGCCTTGGAGACCGCGTACGGATTGGCCGGGTGCACCGCCGCCGACTCGGGGATGGGCAGGGCTCGAGGGACGCCGTAGACCTCGCAGGTGCTGACCCAGATCACGCGTGCTGTGCGGGGCCCGCCGGCGGATCGCCTCGAGCAGGTTGACGGCGCTCGCGACGTTGTCGGCCAGGGTTTGAGCCGGCTCGTCCCATGAGCGCCCCACCGAACTGAGCGCGGCCAGGTGGTAGACCACCTCGGGCCGGGCCGCGGCCACCGCGCTCTGCACCGCCTCGGGGTCGCGCAGGTCAACCGAGATGCCGTGCGTCTCCGTGCGAGCCGCGCTGCCGCGACGAGAGAGGGCGGTGACCTCATCGCCGCCCTGCGTCACAGGCGCGCGCGAGCCAACCGCCGGCAAAGCCGGACGCTCCTGTGATCAGCGCTCTCAGCGGAGGGCGCCTCTGGCCGGCGGCCGTCGGTCACGGGGCCGGCTGGACCGTCACCGCGTACTCGAGCGAACCGTGGCCGTTGCTCGAGTAATCGGCCTGTTCGCTCCGGTGGGGCCGGCTCAGGCTCGACGTTCACCCGCCGCTCGAGCTCGCCCAGGACGAGGCCGAAGAGCAGATGGCGCCAGGCGGCCTGGGCGAACGCGGCCCGATTGCCCTTCAGACTGGGCAGGTCCTTGCGCGCCGGGTGAAAGCGGTCGGACAGCGCGCCGAGCGGCCAGAGGGCGAGGTGCTCGACCAGCGCTGCCACCGGCCCGCGCAGCGCGGCAGGGATCGGCATGGCCGGGGCCAGGTTGGCGTAGATCGCGCCGAAGAGCGCACCGTTGCCAGCGTGAAGGGCCAAACCCAGAGGCAACCAGCCCTCGCTGCGGGTGACGGATTTCCCGAGCAACTCGACATCGTCGTACTCACTCGAGAAGACCCGCTTGTCGAACGGTTGCTGCAGCGCCCAGACCCAGGCCGCCGCGGCGCCGCAGGCGGCGCCTCTCAACGTGCGGGTGCGATCAAGGCCCGGACTCAAGGGGATCAACTGTAACGGGCGAGGCCGCGTCGGGTACCCGAAAGTGCGATGGATCACGATCGTCTGCACAAGCGCGCGCGGGAACACGGGGCCAACCCGATCGTCGTACGGGATCGTTCGGGCCTATCCTGCAGCCGTTCTTCCTCCTCTACTTCCGTATGTCCCGCATCGGGCGCGAGCACATTCCCGGCAGCGGTCCGGTGATCATCGCCGCCAACCACCGCAGCTTCCTGGATCCATTCGTGATCGCCATGCATGGCCCGCCGGCCGATGTACTACGTGGCCAAGAAGGAGCTCTTCCGCCGACCGTGGCAGGCATGGATCCTCAACGCGCTGGGCGCCTTTCCTGTCAACCGCGGCAGCGGCGACGAGGAGATGGTCGACCACCGCCAAGGCGATTCTCGCCCGTGGGGACATCGTGCTCATCTTCCCCGAGGGCACCCGCATGCGCCCCGGTTCGCTCGGCAAGCCCAAGCGCGGGGTGGGCCGGCTGGCCCTCGAGAGCGGAGCCCCGGTGGTTCCCGTGGCCGTGATCGGCACCGAGGCGATCCGGCGCGGGTGGCGGATCCGGCCCCACAAGGTGCGCATCCGCGCGGGGCGCCCACTGCGCTTCCCGCAGGTCGACCGAGCCCTCCCGGGCGCTGGCGGGCGCGGTCACCGATCGGATCTGGCCGTGCGTGATGTTGCAGTGGGAGTGGCTGGGTGGTCTGGCTCCCGTTCGCCGGGTGGCGATCATCGGCGCCGGGACCTGGGGCACGAGTCTCGCCGTGTGCATGGCTCGGGCCGGGCTCGAGGTGGAGCTGGGCTGCCGCACGCCATGAGCAGGCCCTCGCGGTCGAGGCGTCACGCGAGAATGAGCACTACCTGCCGGGCGTGTCGCTGCCCGATTCGATCCGCGTGCTGCGCGCGGCCGAGCTCAAGCTCGAGGGCCACGACATCGTCTGCCTCGCCGTTCCCGCCCGCGCGCTCCCGGCCGTCCTGGCCGCTCACGGCGGCAGCATCTCGAGCCGGGTCGGGGTCGTGGTGGTCTCCAAGGGCCTTGTCCCGCCGCTGGGCACCCTGCCCGCCGCCTTCGCCGCCGAGCGGTGCAATGCGCGCGCGGTGGCCGTCCTCGGAGGGCCGGCCCATGCCGCTGAGGTGCTCGAGCGCGGAGCGTCAGTGGTCGTGGCCTCGCTCGACCGCGGCTTCGCCCGCCAGCTGCGCGACGCGCTGACGGCGGCCAAGCTCGACGTGGCCGTGACCAGCGACGTGACCGGTGTCGAGCTGGCCGGGTGCGCCAAGAATGCGGCCGCGCTCGCCGCGGCCGCCGCGTCAGGCGCCGGCCCGAACATCGCCGGCGCCGCCGCCGGCAAGGTGTTCGCCGAGGTTGACGCTCTGGCCCGAGCCCGGGGCGCGCGTCCGGAGACCTTCGCCGGGTTGGCCGGCGCCGGAGATCTCGTGGCCACGGTGCTGGCCAGCGGATCCCGCAACCGGCGGGCCGGAGAGCTGCTGGCTCAGGGAGTGCCCTCCGGCGAGATCGGTGCCGCGCTCGGCCACGCCGCCGAGGCGGTCGACTCGGTCCCGCTTCTGGCCGATGCGGCCCGGCGCGCGCGGCTCGAGACGCCGGCCCTGGACGGGCTGGCGGCGCTCGTCGAGGGGCGCATCGAGCCCGAGCATTGGGCAGCGACGGTGACCGAGCCGCCCCGGAGAAAGTCCAAGCGCCCTATTCGCGCCGCCTGAGCCCAGGTATCTTGCCCATGCAGTGGCCATTCAGGAATCAATGCCGAAGGCGGAGCTCGACGCTCGCTTCACCGAGCTCTACCGGCGTCACCTGCGCGACGTCTACTCCTACAGCTACTACCGGGTGGGCAACCACCACGACGCCGAGGACCTCACCGAGCAGACCTTCCTGCAGGCCTACCGGCACTTCGAGCGGGCGTTGCGCGAGTCCCACGGCCGTCCGCTGCGGCCCTGGCTCATCCGCATCGCCCACAACCTGGCGGCGAACTTCTACCGGGACCGCTCCCGCAAGCCGGAGTCCGCGATCGAGGACGCCGGCTTGATCTCCTCGCCGCACACGACGGAGTCGCTGGTCGAGGGCCGCGAGGAGCTCAAGAACATCCTCGAGGGGGTCGCCCAAGCTGCCCGACGACCGGCGCGAGGCGCTCATCATGCGCTTTGCGCTGGGCATGGACAACCGGGAGATCGCCCGCGCCCTGGGGCGGACCGACGGCGCGACCAAGGTGCTCCTGCACCGCGCCATCCGCCAGCTGGAGACGATGGTGGCTCGACCGAGGAGGAGCCGGTCTCGTGAGCACCGGAGTGACCGACTTCGAGGCCCTGCTCCGCGAGGCGCTGAGCCCCGTCGAGCCGCCTGAGGATCTCGTCGCGCGTCTGGAGCTCACGCTGATCAATCTCACCGAGCTCGCCCAGGAAGAGCTTGACGCCTGGGAGCTCTCGGCGATGCGCGATCCCCGCAACTGGGTCCGCCCGGCCGCGGCCGCGGTGGTCGGCGCGGGCGCGGGAACGGCGCTGGTCGTGCTGCGGGTCCGCTCGCGTCACCGCGCCCGCCGCCAGCAGTCGGGCAGCCTGTTTGAGCTGGCCGAGCGCACGATGCAGGATTTCGCCGAGGAAGCGCGGCGGATCGTCTCGGATCGCTGAAGCGGCGTCGGCCGGCGCCGCGGGGACGGCGCTGGCCGCGCGCTGATACCGTCAGCGGATCCGATGGCCGTCTGCTATCGCCACCCCTCGCGTGAGACGGGGGTTTCATGTTCCTCATGCGGACGGCCGATCTGCCCGGACTGCATGACGCCGACTCCGTGGGGATGCGCTGCCCCGAGTGCGCGCGCGACCGGACCCGGGTCAAGACGATCCGCACCGGCCCGACCACCCCGATCGTGACCCAGGTGCTGATCGCAATCAACGTGCTCGTGTTCGTCGCCGAGACGGCGACCGGTACGTCCGCTGGGCGGAGCCAACGGGTCTGAGCCCGGGCACGCTGTTCGCCAAGGGGGCGCTGGCCGGACCGTACATCGCCCAGTCGCACGAGTACTGGCGCCTGGTGACGGCGGGATTCCTGCACGACGGCCTGCTGCACATCCTGTTCAACATGGTCTTCCTGTACTTCATGGGCCAGATGCTCGAGCCGGCCATCGGACGGCTCAACTTCGCCGTGGTCTACGGGGTCTCGTTGCTGGCCGGGTCCTTCGGGGCGCTGCTGTTCGAGCCTCTCGGTCTCACGATCGGGGCCTCGGGGCCTGCTTCGGGGTGCTCGGGGCGCTGATCGTCGTCGCCCACTACCGCGGGATCTCGATCTGGCAGAGCGGGCTCGGGCTGACCCTGGTTATCAACATCGTGTTCTCGCTCAGCGTGGCCGGGATCTCGATCGGCGGTCACCTGGGCGGCTTGGTCGGCGGCGCGATCTGCGGCTGGTTGATCGTCAATCTGGGCGAGCGGCGCAACATGCCGGCTGCGGCGCTGGCCGGATGCGCGGTCGTGGGCGTGCTCAGTGTCGTGCTGGCCATCGCCGTGGCCGGGGGCCACGGGCTGACCCCGAACGGGGTCGGCTTCGGCGCGGGATCTAGAACCGCGTGCGCCGCAGGCGAGCCGCTAGAGCTCGACCTTCAGGGCGCGGTCGGCGGAGAGGTCCCCGCGGGCGGCAACTCGGGATGGAGGATCGAGGCCAGCAGCTCGAGGCCGTCGACGATCCTCGGTCCGGGACGTGAGAAGTAGGCCGAGGCATCGACGGCCACCACCTCGCCGGGCGCCGAGGGCGGCAAGCTCGTCGCGGTGCATCTCGGCCTCGCGATGGGCGATCTCGGACGTCGTAGCCGCAGGGCATGACGATCACGATGTCGGGCTGGGCGGCGGCGATCTCCGCCCAGCTGCGCTCCTCGGAGTTCTCGCCCGGGAAGCCGAGGACATCCTCGCCACCGGCGAACTCGATCAGCTGGGGGGTCCAGTGCCCGGCCACGAACGGCGGGTCGAGCCACTCGAGGGCGGCCACCCGCGGGCGGCGGGCGTCCTTGCACGGCGACGCGGATGCGGTCGATCCGCTGGCCGCGGCCGCGCGATCAGATCAACCGCGACGTCCTTGCGGTCGGTGGCCTGGGCCAGGGTTCGGGCGTCGCCCGAGCACCTCGCCCACGGTGTGGGGATCGAGGGAGATGACCTGGGGCCGGCTGGGGATCTCGTCGGCGATCACCCGCACGTCGTCATAGGAGACCGCGCACACCGAGCACAGAGCCTGCGTGACGATCAGGTCGGGGGCGAGGTCGTGCAGGGCGTCGGCGTCGAGCTCGTAGATCGACTCGCCGGCCAGCGTGCGCTCCTTGACCGCGGCGTCGATCTGGGCGGCGTCCAGCCCGGCGGGCAGCACGTCACGGGTGACCTTGGGCAGTTCCCGGGCCGCGGGCGGGTAATCGCACTCGTGCGTGACGGCGACGAGTTCGGAGCCGAGCCCGAGTGCGAACAGCATCTCGGTGGCCGAGGGGACGAGGCTGACGATCCGCATCAGCAGGGTTTGCCCGGCGCGGCGGGGTGGGTGAAAGGGAGTGCGGGATCATCGGATTAGGAGACGATATGGCAGAGCTGCTCAGTGACGATGAGATCGCTTCAAGGCTACGCCGGTCGGAGTGGGAGCGGGAGGGCGATGAGATCGTCCGGGAATGGCGCTTTGATGACTTCAGCGAGGCGCTGGCCTTCGTCAACCGGGTCGGCGAGGTGGCCGAGGAGGCCAACCATCATCCCGACATCCTGCTCCACGGCTGGAACAAGGTGAAGCTGTCGCTGACCAATCACTCGGCGGGTGGCCTGACCGAGATGGATTTCGCCATGGCCGGACGCTTTGACGATCTGCAATGAGCGCGAACGCGGCCGATCCGGCGAGGGCTTTGAAGATACACGGGGGCTGCTGCTACCGTTCGCCGCGTCGCTGAATGAACGACGACGACTCTATCGAAGTAGGCACGCGCGGAGCCGGGGCTTCCGCGCGATCCGAACGAGCCGTCGTGCGCAGGGCCGGCCGATGAAGGCCCTGTTCATCATCCTCACCGCGCTACTGGTGCTGGTCAACGCGTTCTTCGTGATCGCCGAGTACTCGCTGGTGCGCTCTCGCCGCGCCCGCCTGCAGGCGATGGCCGAGGCAGGGCGGCGGGGAGCCCGGCTGGCGCTGACCGAGATGGACGAGATCGGCGACTACATCGCCGCCTGCCAGGTCGGGATCACGATGGCCTCGATCGGCATCGGCGCGCTCGGCGAGCCGGCCATCGCCCACGTGTTCGAGCCCGTGTTCGGTGGCGCGATCGGCCACTCCGCCGCGGTTGGCGTGTCCGGTGGTCGATCGCCTACCTGCTGATCACCGTGACCCAGAGCATCGTCGGCGAGATCGCCCCGAAGCTCTACACGATCCAGCACGCCGAGGATCTGGCCCGCCGCGTTGCCCGCCCGTTGCGCTTGTTCCGGATTCTCTTCCATCCGGTCATCGTCGTCCTGAACGCGGCATCCAACTCGCTGCTGCGGGCCACCGGCACCGACCCGGATGCCGAGCCCGAGGGCGGGACGCCGGATGAGCTCAAGCGGATCATCGCCGACTCCCGCTCGGGCGGGAGCATCGACGTGGGGGAGGCCAACATGCTCACTGGCGTGTTTCACCTGCACGAGCAGGAGGCCCGCCAGGTCATGACGCCAATCCCGGCCGTGGTCACGGTGGATCTGTCGGAGACCGTGCAGGACGCGCTGCGGCGCTGTGTCTCCACCGGTCATTCCCGGCTCGTGGTCACCGAGGACGAGAACCAGGATCGCGTCAAGGGCATCGTCCACGTCAACCAGCTGGTCAAGTTGATGATGGCCGACGGCTACGAGGCTCACTTCGGCAAGCTGGTGCGCGCCGCGCCGATCGTGCCCGAGACCAAGCCGCTGGATGACCTGCTGGCCGATCTGCAGCGGGAGCGCACTGAGCTGGCCATCGTGATCGACGAATACGGACGCACCACCGGGATCGTCACCACGGAGGACATCATCGAGGAGGTGGTGGGCGAGATCGACGATGAGACCGACCCGGCGGGGGGGGCCGTGCGGCGCCTGGCCAACGGCGACTGGTTCGTGCGCGGGCATGTCGCGGTGACCGACCTCGAGGACTACGGGCTGCACCTCCCGGTCGACACCGACGCCTTCAACTCTGTGGGCGGCTTCGTGTTCGCCGAGCTCGGTCGTTTACCCAAGCGCGGAGATCAGGTCTCCGCCGATGGCTATTCGATCCGGGTCGAGTCCGTGCGCGAGAACCGGATCGAGGCGGTCCGGATCCGCCGCCGCGAAGACCCGACCGAGTCGACCACGACGCCGACCGACGCCTGAGCGGGAATTCCCACCAGGCCCTTGCCCGGGACTTGCGGCATTCGTTACATTTTCTCCCTCGGCAACGACCGATGGCTCGAGATCGCAGCATCCGAACATCCGGTGGTTGAGAGGAGAGAGTGAAGCCGGCCCTCGCGAGGGCCGGCTTTGCGTCCCGCGCGGGGCCAAAAAGAAACCGGCCCGCTGGGGACGGGCCGGTCTCGTGCTTCTGGGGAGGAGGTGCTGCTATGAGGTACGTCGCGTTAGGAATGTTGAGGTTCGCGATATGAACGATCGTTAAATACTGCTGGGTCGACATAAGTTCCCCGGCCCGCAGGGCGCCCGGCCGGCGGTTCAGTCGTAGTCGTAGAAACCCCGGCCGACCTTGCGGCCCAGCGCACCGTCGTCGACCAGCTCGCGGAGCCGCGCGGGCACCTCGGCGCCGATCGTCTCACCGATGGCCTGGGAGACATCGAGGCCGACGAAGTCCAGCAGAGCGATCGGGCCCATCGGCATGCCGGCCCCAAGGGTCATGCAGCGGTCGACATCCGCGGGTGCAACGCCGGTCTCGGTCATCAGCTTGACGGCGTCGAACAGGTACGGGAAGAGCAGCCGGTTGACCACGAAGCCGGGCGTGTCGGGCACCTCGACCGCCGTCTTGCCCAGCGCAGCGCACAGGGCCCGGGCCCGCTCGCGGACCTCGTCCTCGGCCTGCTCGGGGAAGACCAGCTCGACCAGCTCCATCCGGGGCACGGGGTTGAACACGTGCAGACCGACGAAGCGCTCGGGACGACCGCTGGCCTGGGCCAGCTCGGCGATGGACAGCGAGGAGGTCGTGGTGGCCAGGATCGCGCCCGGGTCAGCGGCTGCGCCGAGCTCGGCCAGCAGTGGCGGTCTTGTGGTCGGGATCCTCAACTACGGCTTCGACGATGAACGTCTCGCCGTGCAGCGCCTCCTGATCGGTGGCCACGGTGACCCGATCGGCTGCCTCGGGGTCCCCGGCCTTGTCGCACAGCTTGGCCACGGAGGCCCGCGCGCGATCAGCCGAGGCGTCGGAGCGCGCCCACAGGACGACGTCTCCGTGGCGCGCGGCGGTGGCGGCGAGGCCGCACGCGATCGTGCCGGCGCCCGCGATGGCGAGTCTTTCGTGCAAGGGATCTCCTAGATGGGTGGCCGCGGGCGCCGTCCAGACGCCAGCTGGGTGCGAACAGTACGTGAACGTTCAGTGGATCGGCGGCTGGTCAGACGGGCATGTCGGCCTGCTAAACCAGGGCCTCACGATGAGTTCCACCTCCGACACCGCGCTCGCCGCTCGCCTCCACGCGCATGGAGAGCCGCTCCGGGTCGAGCCGGTGAAGCTGCCCGAGCCCGGACCCGATGAGGTCCGGGTCGAGCTCGAGTTCGGTGGGGTGAACCCGATCGACCGCTACATCGCCGAGGGCCGGGTGGCGCCCGACGGGCCGCTGCCGCGGACGCTGGGCGGGGAGGCGGCCGGCACGGGCCGAGGACCGAGCCGGTACTGGTGGCCGGCGAGGGCCTGGGCGCGGTCCGAGACGGCATCTGGAGCCAGGCCGCCGTCGTTCCCCGCGCTGCCGTGGTGCCGCTGCCCGGCGGGGTCGAGACCCGCGGCCGCCGCGGCCGTGGGCATCGCCGGGCTTACCGCGCTCAATGCGTGCGCGAGCTGGCCCGGGTGGTCGCTGAGGACCGCGTGCTGGTGCTGGGCGCCTCCGGCGGCGTGGGCAGCATGATCGTCTCTCTGGGCCGGTCCGCCGGCGCAACTGTGTGGGGTCAGACCGGCAACGCGGACAAGGTCGACGGGATCATCGCCCACGGCGCCGACCGGGTGCTCGTCGGCCGGGCCCGCGGGAGCTGGCCGAGGCGCTGGCCGAATTCGCGCCGACGGTGGTGCTCGATCCACTCGGGGGTGCGTTCCTGGATCCTGTAGTGCGGACGCATGGCTCCGCGCGGGCGCATCGTCTCGCTAGGCGTCTCGGCCGGCGCGGAGGTCACCTTCAACCTTCAGAACCTGTATCGCAAGATGATCACGCTGTTCGGCTACGGCGGCATGCAGCTCAGTCGCGAGGAGCGTCGCTCGGGGCTTGAGGCGACTTTGCGGGCTGCTGCGCGACGGTGAGCTGCGGATCAAGATCGATGCGGTGCTCCCGCTCGATGAGGTGAACGAGGCCTTCGCCCGCCTCACCGAGCGTCGCGTACAGGGCAAGCTGCTGCTGGATCTCAGCTGAGGCCGCAGACGGGGCTCAGGCCGCGGACCAGCGAAAGCCGACCGGCTCCGGGGCCGGCGGGCAGCGGGCTGATCGGCAGGCCGGGCGTCGGCTCGGGCTCGTGGAAGCCACGGGAGCGAGATCGTTCGGCGTGTCAGCATGAAACAGCGAGGCCAGATACTGGGCCTGCCCGCGGCCCGGGCCGAGCTCGAACTGTCCGCCGCCGTAGGCCCCGATGCCGTGCTCGGCGCAGTAGTCGTAGGTGTCGCAGAGTTGCCGCAGGCCACCGATCCGCGAGGGCTTGATGTTGACCATCCGGGGCGGGAAGGGAAGCGCCTCGATGTCGGCGATGGAATGGATCGGCGCATCCCAGGTGATCCGATCATGCACATCGCGAGCGTCCGCGCGGTGTCCTCCGTGACCACATCGGGGTCTTCGATCCAGGCGTTGGGAAAGGCATCGATGACCCGGCGGTAGAGGACCGGATCGGGCGGCTGGTCGACCTCGGTGCCCTTATAGAGGGCCTTGAAGTCGATCGAGTCCACCGACCCGTGGCCACAATCTCGGCGATCAGCTCCGGCGTCCAGGACGTTGGTGGCGTCAAGCTTGAACCGCAGCTCGGGTAGTTGGCCAGCCGGCTGGCGACCGGGGTCATGCTGGCGGTTCACCGAGCCGCAACGAGACGACGAAGTGCAGCGGGGCCGGCCTCGCGCCCGAGGACCTCATGCAGGGGACGCCCGGCCTGCTGCAGGGCGAGGTCCAGCGCGGCACTGTGAAACGTCCAGCGTCGGTACAGGCGCGAGACCTCGCCGCGTTTGGGGGCGATCGGGAAACAGGTCGAGCTCGTCGATCCGCGCGCAGAAGTCGCCCAGGCTGTAGGAGCCGGCCAGATCCAGGACCGGCCCGGCTGCCTGGAGGGCAACGTGGTCCTCGGCGTCGTAGACCACATCCTCGCCCACGCCCTCGGCGCCCCCACCCTGGAGGTGGACGACGGTCGAGAGCCGCTCAAAGCCGCTGGACACGTTGGCCTGTAGGCCCTCGAGCGCGTACCCGTCCACCTGCAAGGGAAGTTCGGACAGGAGATCGAAGGTGCTCATCGCACTTGCTGGGAGCGCTCGAGCCGGGTGACCAACTCTTCGAGACGGAGCTCCTCGAGGCCTTGACTGACCGCGTCAAGCTCGGTGGCGCAGTACTCGACCAGGTCGCGCCCCTCGCGGACCAGGTCGAGCGTCTCGCGCAGACCGGCCTGGCCGGAGTCCAGCCGGCGGATGATCTCCTCCACCCGGGCCACGGCCGACTCGTAGCTGCGCTCCGGACCGGCGCTCACCGGTCATCCTCAGGGGCGATGACCTGGGCGGGAACTGAGCCATCGTGAAAGCGCAGGTCGAGCGCGCCGGCGCTCCGAGCGGCGGCAGCCGAGCCGAGCGGAGCGCCCTCACGGTCGGCGACCAGGGCGTAGCCGCGGGCCATCGTGCGCTGGGGGTCATGCGCGGCCAGGGCAAGTGAGAGCCGCTCGAGCTCCCGGGCGCGTCGATCGCGATCCGAGTCGGCGGCTCGCGCGGCCCCGCGCTCGAGGACGACGAGCTGCCTGTGGCTCAGGGCCGCGGCGCGCTCCGCCGAGCGACGGGCACTGGCCCGGAGCTCCCGGAGCAGCTGGTGCAGCCGGCGCCGGCTGCGGTCGACATGCTCAGCCGGGGCCCGGGACATCGAGCCCAGCGCACGAGCCCGCTCGAGTACAGCGCGCCGAGCGCCATCGCGCAGGCAGGATGCCTGTCGGGTCAGATGCAGTCGGGCCGAGCGGCAGTCGACCGGGACAGCGGCTTCGGCGGCGTGGGTCGGCGTCGAGCAGGACATGGCTGCCACCTCGTCGATCAGCGTGCGGTCGGTGTGGTGCCCGACGGAGGCGATGACCGGCACTCGTAACAGCGCGACCGTGCGGCACAGCGTCTCGTCGCAGAAGGCGAACAGGTCGGCCAGGCTGCCACCGCCCCGCGCCACGATGACGACGTCCATCTCGGGCAGGGCGGCCAGGTCGCGCAGCGCCGCGGCCACCCGGGGGGCGGCATGCCGATCCTGAACGGGAGCGAAGGCCCAGACCAGGCGGCCGGCCCATCCCCGCCGCTGGAGACCGGCCAGCACGTCGTCGCGGGCCTTGCCCTGCTCGCCGGTGATCACGCCGATGGTTCGCGGCAGCTGAGGCCGAGGCAGCCGCTTCTGGGGCTCGAACAGGCCGTCGGCGTGGAGCTTGCGGCGCAGCCGCTCGAGCTGCACGAGCAGATCGCCCTCACCGGCCGGACGCAGCTCGAGGACAGCGAAACTGAACGACGGCGAGGAGGTGGCCGTGCCCGTGTAGTAGTCGCATCCGCCTCCGACCACGACGCGCATCCCGTCGGCGAGCTCTGACCGCAGGGCGTCGAAGTCGGTGCGCCACATCGAGCAGGGCAGCGCGCCATGAGCGTCGCGCAGCTCGAAGTAGACCCGGGCGCGGGCCGGGCGCAGTCCCCACACCTCACCGACAAGCTGAACCCGGGCGAAGTCGTGAAGCCGACGTCGCAACTGGACCGCGTAGGCGCCGACCGGAAAGGGCCCGGGCAGCCCGCTACCCGGGATCGGTTCCGCTGGCGATGGCGCGAACGTACTCACCGCAGCGAGGCTACACGCCGGTCCGGGCGCTTCTCAGCCCAGCGCAGCGCGCAGATCGGCGACTAGGTCGGACGGCTCCTCGATGCCGCAGCTCAGCCGTATGAGGTCCGGCGGCACCGCGGCGGCTGAATCTTCAACCGACTGGTGGGTCATGGCCTGGGGAACCTCGATCAGCGACTCCACCCCGCCCAGGGACTCGGCCAGCGTGAACAGCCGCGTGGCGGCGGCCACCGCGCCGGCGCGGGGGTGGCGGAAGGACACCATGCCGCTGAAACCGGGCCAGCGCACGTCCTGCACCTCGGGGTGCTGCTCGAGCATGGCCACCACTGCCTGCGCGCTGCGAGCGTGGGCGGCCATCCGCAGGTGCAGGGTCCGCAGCCCCCGGTGAACGAGGAAGCAGTCCATCGGTCCCGGCACCGCGCCGATCGCGTTCTGGACGAACCGCAGGCGCTCATAGAGGCTCTCGTCACGGGTGATCACGGCCCCGCCGACGACGTCGGAGTGCCCGCCCAGGTACTTGGTCGTCGAATGCACCACCGCACCCGCCCCGAGCTCCAAGGGACGCTGGTTGGCCGGAGTGGCGAACGTGTTGTCCACGGCCACCAAGGCATCACCGGCACGGGCCACGACGGCCTCGATGTCGATCACATTGAGCGCCGGGTTGGTCGGGCTCTCGACCCAGACGAGGCGGGTCTCGGGGCCGATGGCGCGCTCGCACCGCGTCGAGCCGCGTCTGGTCGACCATGTCGTAGCGCAACCCCCAGCGGCTGAGAACCTTGTCGAACAGCCGGTAGGTGCCGCCGTACAGGTCGGACGGCAGGACGGCGTGGTCACCGGCTGCGCACACGATCGTGATCAGGGCGTGTTCGGCGGCCAGCCCGGAGGCGAAGCTCACGGCCAGGCCGCCCTCGAGGTCGCCCAGGGCGCGCTCCAGCGCGGCGCGGGTCGGGTTGGCCGAGCGCGCATAGTCGTAGTCCTCGACGAACTTGCCCGGCGCCGGCTGCGCGTAGGTGGACGTCTGGTGAATGGCCGGGATCACCGACCCGTAGGTTGGGTCGGAGGTCAGCCCGGCGTGAACGGCGCGGGTCGCGAATGCGTCTGGTGCTTCAGGCGGCGGGGCGTCGCTCACGAGGCGAGCGCCTCGAGCAGATCGGTCCGGGTGACCAGCCCTTCGGCCCGTCCCTCGTAGGTGACCAGCAGCGCCTGCTGCTCACCGGCCAGCAGCTCCACCGCCTCGCGCACGGGGTCCTCGCTGGCCACGGCGGCAAACGGCGGCTCCATGACCTCGACGATCTCGGCATCGAGCAGAGCGGGGTCCTCGGCCGCGTGGCGAAGCAGGCCTCGCTCGCCGATCGCCCCGACAATCGTCGACGGGTCCTTGGCACTGACCACCGGCAGCTGGGAAACGCCGTGTTGGTGAAATAGGGCGACTGCATCGCGGACCCGGAAGTGAGGCTCGACGGTGACCAGGGAGGGGATCTCTCCTGCCTCACGCTTGCGCCACAGCACGTCCCCGACCGTCAGATCGGTCCCGCGGTCCAGGAAGCCGTACTGGCGCATCCAGGCATCGGAGTAGATCTTGGACAAGTAGGAGCGCCCCCCGTCAGGAATCATGACCACGATCGTGGCCTCGGGGTCGTCGAGGCCGGACGCCAATTCGAGCGCGGCATGGAGCGCCAGACCGCCTGAGCCGCCGGCCAGAATGCCCTCGAGCTTGGCCAGTCTCCGTGTGGTCAGGAAAGCGTCGCGGTCAGAGACGGTGATCCAGCGGTCGACCACCGTGGGGTCGAAGGTCTGGGGCCAGAAGTCCTCGCCCACCCCCTCGACCAGATAGGGCCGGACGTTGTCCTTTCCGCCGGAGTAGATCGAGCCCTCGGGATCGGCCCCAACCACCACCAGCTCGGGCTTACGCTCGCGCAGATAGCGGGCCATCCCGGTGATGGTGCCTCCGGTTCCGACCCCGACGACGAGGTGGGTGAGACGATCGCCAAGCTGTTCCCAGAGCTCGGGGCCGGTGGCCTCGTAGTGGGTCTGGGGATTGGCTGGGTTGGCGTACTGGTTGGGTTGAAAGGCGCCGGGGATCTCCTCGGTCAGGCGGTCGGCGACGCGGTAATAGGACTGCGGGGAGTCAGGGGGAACGTCGGTGGGCGCGACTACAACTTCGGCGCCATAGGCCCGCAGCAGATCGATCTTCTCCCGGACATCTTGTCGGGCATGACGGCGATCACGCGGTAGCCCTTCAATCGGGCGGCGATGGCCAGTCCGGTTCCGGTGTTACCCGAGGTGGGCTCGACGATCGTCCCTCCCGGGCGCAGGTGACCGTCGCGCTCGGCCGCCTCGATCAGCGTGACGGCAATCCGGTCCTTGATCGAGCCACCGGGATTGAACGCCTCCAGCTTGGCGAGCACCTGCGGTCCCAGCCCGGCACCCATGCGCGAGAGGCGGACCAGCGGCGTCCCGCCGATCGTGTCGAGGATCGAGTCCTTCACCGCGGGCACGGCCGTCACCTTGTCCATCACGCCCAGTCTAAGGGGGCGCCGACAGTCGGTCGGGTCAGGCGGGGGTGTCAGGCCCGCCCATGGCCTGCATGCTGGCGTGGTGCGCAGCGTCGGCGACCAGGACATCCGGATCAGCGGCCTCGAAGGCCCTGCGACCGAAGAACCGGGGGAAGAACGGCCAGGACGCGAACATCAGGACGACGCCCAGGATCAGGCCGCCGATGCCGACGACGATCGGCGTCTCGATGCCCAACAGCGGCTTGGAGTAGTTGTTCCCGGCCGTGCTGTAGTAGCCGTAGGCCTTGATGGCCACGTAGGCCATCATGATGCCGCCGAGAACCGGAATCAATCCGGCCAGGAAGAAGTTGCGGGCGCTCTTGAACACGTCGTGGCGGAAGTACACCGCAGCGGCCAGGCCGGTGAAGCCGTAGTAGAAGCACACGGCAAAGCCCAGGGCCGAGATCGTGTCGCCCAGGACATCCTGGTTCGAATTGAACGCCAGCAGCCCCACGGTCCAGATGATCGACAGGCCGCCCATGAGCAGGGTCGAGAAACTGGGCGTCAGGAAGCGGGGATGGATCCGACCGAAGGCGGATGGGAGGGCCTGCCACTTGGCCATGGACAGAGTCGTGCGCGCGGTGGGAAGGATCGTGGTCTGCGTCGAGGCGGACGCCGAGGTCAGCACGGCGATGATCATCAGCTTGTCCAGGGGTGAGCCGAAGACCTGGCCGCCGAGCGCGTTGAGCACGTCAGCGGAGTTGCCGGACAGGAAGGCCGGGCCGTGGTAGGCCTGCGCGGCGGTGCTGACCAGGACGTAGATCAGGAGCAGGATCAAGGTCGAAACCACGGCCGCCTTGCCCGGGCCACGGGTGCGATCGCGCGACTCCTCGTTGACCGCAACCCCGGAGTCCCAGCCCCAGTAGATGAAGATGCCCAGTAGGACACCGTCGATCAGCGCGCCCCAGCCGAGGTCGAAGGGGTTGAACCAGCTCGCCGACACCTGGATGGAATGCGTGGGACTGTTGGCGTAGACCTTGATCAGAGCGACGACGACGAACACGGCCAGGGTGACGATCTCGAAGGTGAGCAGGACCGTCTGCACCCGTGCCGAGATCTCGATGCCGCGGTAACAGATCCAGGTCATGAGGGCGATCCACACCACCGAGCCGATGATCAGCGCGAGGTTGGTGGGCGTTTTCCAGCCAAACAGGAGGAACGTGTAGTTGGCGGCAATTTCCGATAGCGAGGCCATGACGATGATGTCGGCCAGGAAGATCGCCCAGCCGTTGATCCACCCCAGCTGCGGGCCAAAGGTTCGCGTCACCCAGGCGAACGTAGTGCCGGCGTCCGGATCGGCGAGATTGAAGAAGCGGTAGCCGACCGAGACGAACAGGATCGGGATGAACGAGACGATCAGCACCGCCGGGGCGTGTACCCCGACGCCGCCAACGGCGACGATGAAGCCGAGGGTCGCGGCCAGACTGTAGGCCGGCGCGGTCGACGCGATGGCGATGACCAGGTTTGAGATGTAGCCGATCGCGTTCGGCTTGAGCCCCTTGTTCCCTGGGGCGGTGTCGAAGCTCTCGGCGCCCGCGGGTGGGGTCGATGGTGTCATGGAGGTAGCCACGGCGGGAAACCTATTGGTCAGGGTGGACGTACGCAACGCGGATGTGCATGAGCACGAACGCCTCGATTTGTACCCGATGTACAACGGAGACGCCGATATGGTGCGCCGTCAATGCCTTTTGACGAACCATCGGCTGTCGCTGTCCTGGGCGCCGCCGGCACGATCGCACCGGCAATCATCCGCGACCTGGCCGAGTCCGAAGAGGTGGACCGGCTCCTGCTGCTTGACCTCGATGGCGACAAGGCGGCTGCGGTGGCCGCCGAGTATGGCGGGGGCAAGGCGAAGGCGCTGGCCGTCGACGCCCGCTCTCCCGGTGAGATGGCCGCGCGCCTGTCCGGCGCGGATGTCCTGGTCAACACCGCTTCCTACCGGATCAACCTCGAGGCGATGGGCGCCAGCCTGACGGCCGGCTGCCACTACATCGACCTTGGCGGGCTGTATTGGTTGACGCTGCGCCAGCGCGAGCTGCACGACGAATTCGAGCGGGCCGGCCTGCTGGCCCTGCTGGGGGTTGGCTCAAGCCCCGGTAAGACCAACCTGATGGCCCGCTACGGCGTGGCTCAGCTCGAGCCCGGGGAGGCGATCGAGTCGATCGACATCGCCGCCGCCGGACGAGATCCGGTGACCGCGACCGACGGACGTCTGCGGCCGCCGTACTCGATCCAGACGCTGATCGACGAGCTGACTCTGGCCCCGGTCGTCCTGCGCGACGGGCAAGCGCAGGAGATTGACCCGTTGACGGACGCCGGTCCGGTGGACTACGGCGACCCGATCGGCGAGGCCGAGACGATCTACACCCTGCACTCCGAGCTGGCCACCTTCGGCCAGAGCTTCGGCTGCCGGTCGGCCAGCTTCAAGCTGTCGCTGGCCCCGGCCCTGCTCGCCCGCCTCAAGGAGTTGATCGGAGCGTCCGACAGCGAGATTGCCGCCGCGATGCGCGAGGCCGCCCCGGCCTCGGCCGAGACGGTTTCTGTGCATCTGATCACCATCCGGACGGAGTCGGGACGCACCGTCGAGGTGCGAGCCGAGACCCATCCCCATTTCGGTCTCGGGGGCTCGATTGTCTCCACCGCCACCCCGGCTGCAGCCGGTGTCCGCCTCCTGGCCCGGGGCCGCATCGGCGCCCGCGGCGCGCTGCCGCCGGAGGCCTGCATCGAGCCGGCCGAGATGTTCGCCGAGTTGGAGGCGCGGGGCTGCCGCTTTAGCGTTTCCGGCTGAGCTCGCCCGCTCAGGGGACGGCCGGCCTCAGCGTTTCCGGCTGAGGCCGCCCGTTCAGGGCCGCGCCCGGCACCACGTGATCGTCGTGGTGTAAGGCATCTCGAAGTCGTCTCCGGCCGCGATCCGGGCGGCCAGCGTTGGGTCGCTGGCCAGCACTTCATCGACCGAGCGCAGTACCTGCTCGCGCGGCCCGGGCTCCAGCGCGGAGATGTAGCTCACCGAGGCCACCCGGGCCCGCAGCACATCTGCGTCGCCCACGACAAGATTGGCGAACTGGGCGCGTTGCAGCGGCCCGAACAGGCCCGCAGCGGCCAGGTCCGCCGCCCACACGCTGGAGCGCTGCTGAGGAGCATCGTGGACGTGCTCGTGGAGGATCGCCTGCACCCTCGCCACCCAGCCGATGCTCTCATCCCAAGAGTTCCAGATGATCCCGAGCCCACCGTCGGGCCGGAGCACCCGGTGGATCTCAGCCGCCGCGGCGGCGGTGTCGAACCAATGGAAGGCCTGGGCGACCAGGACCGCGTCGACGCTGGCGTCGGCCAGGGGGATGGCCTCGGCCGTCCCCTCCAAGGCCCGCACCGACGGCATTGACGCGGTCAGTTGCCGGCGCATCCCCGTCACCGGCTCGACCGCGATCAGCTCGACACCGGTGCCGGCCAGAGCTCGCGTGAGCTTGCCCGTCCCAGCGGCCAGATCGAGCGCCACCCGTCCCGGCCTCAGGTCCAGTGCGTCGGCCAGCCTGTTCACGGCGGCCGGCGGGTAGCCCGGACGCCCGCGCTCGTAATCTTCCCCGGCTCGCTCGAAGCCGACCGCCGCCGAGCGGTGCACGCCCGGGGTCATCGGGTTTCGTGCTTGAGGCTCTCGTAGTCGGAGTCGACCATCATGCGGATCAGCGCTTCGAAGCTCACTTCCGCCGTCCAGCCCAGTTGCGTTTGCGCCTTGGTGGAGTCACCGATCAGGTGATCGACCTCAGCCGGGCGGAGCATGGACGGATCGCTGCGGACGTGGTGCTCGATCGGCAGCCCCGCCTGATCGAAGGCGATTTCGACGCACTCACGTACCGAGTGCGCCTCTCCGGTGGAGATCACGAAGTCCGACGCCTCGTCCTGCTGGAGCATCAGCCACATAGCCCGAACGTAATCCCCCGCGTAGCCCCAGTCGCGCTCGGCGTCCAGGTTGCCCAGCCCGAGATCCTTGACCAGTCCGAGCTTGATGGCCGCGGCGTGCCAGGTGATCTTGCGGGTCACGAACTCGCGCCCGCGGCGGGGGCTCTCGTGGTTGAAGAGGATTCCGCTGGTGGCGTGCAGGTCGTAGGACTCGCGGTAATTGACCGTGATGAAGTGGCCGTAGACCTTGGCCACGCCGTACGGGGAACGCGGGTAGAAGGGGGTTGTCTCGCTCTGGGGAACTTCCCGGACCTTGCCGAACATCTCCGAGGAGGAGGCCTGGTAGAAGCGGGCTTCGGGACAGACCTCTCGCATGGCTTCGAGCAGCCGGGTGACGCCGGTCCCGGAGAACTCAGCGGTCAGCGTCGGCTGCACCCACGAGGCGGCCACGTAGGACATGGCGGCCAGGTTGTAGATCTCGTCCGGACGGGAGGCGCGCAGACTGTCGACCAGCGAGCGGTGATCGAGCAGGTCACCCTGATGCAGGCGCACGCGATCGCGGATGTGCTCGATGCGGTCGAACTTCTCCGTCGAGGAACGGCGGACCATGCCGTGGACCTCGTAGCCCTCCTCAAGCAGCAGCTCGGCGAGGTAGGAGCCGTCCTGGCCGGTGATGCCGGTGATCAGTGCCCGACGCTCGCTCACATCGCTCCCTGGCTCGCCGGTTGATTTCCCGCCCGTTCCTCGCGCAGCCAGGCCACGGTGTCGGCCAGGCCCTGAGCTAAATCGACGCTGGCCTCCCAGCCAAGCCGCGTCCGCGCCTTGGCCACTGAAGGCCAGCGGCGCTGGACATCGACGCTGAATGTCGGTTGGTGGCTGAGCGTGAGGGCCTCCGGGTCCTCGCCGCAAGCTGCCCAGATCATCTCCGCCAGCGCGGAAATGGCGAGTTCCTGCGAGGCGGAGATGTTGAAGTCCTCGTTTTCGCCCGCCGGCGAGGCCATGGCGGTAACGATGCCGTCAGCGATGTCGTCAACATGGGTGAGCGTCCGCGTCTGCTCGCCGTTGCCGAAGATCTCCAGTGGCCGCTGATCCGAGAGCACCTTGTTGATCAAATCCGGGACGGCATGAGCGATGCCCGGCTCGTCGGGATCCGGGAGCTCGCCGGGGCCGTAGGCGTTGAACGGCCGGCAGATGGTGAACGGCAAGCCGTGCTGGTCATGCGCGGCCCGCGTGTAGACCTCGCCGGCCAGCTTCGAGAATCCGTAGGCCGAGCGGGGTGGGGGGCAGACGTCGATGTGGGACTCCGGGGTCGGAAATTCGGTTGCTCGCTCGAAGACCATCGATGAGGAGACATAGGTGAAACGCTGCACCCCCTGCTCGATACAGGCGTGCACGATCGATCCCGTCAGCGCGTTGTTGACCTCGGTGAGGGTGAAGGGCAGCTTGTGGAAGTTGGCGATCCCGCCGACGATGGCCGCGAGGTGTATCACGTGGGTGCAATCGCCCAGTGCCTGGCGGGCGACGTCCAACTCCCGGAGATCCCCGACGTGGACCTCACAGCCTTGGCGTATCCAATCGGCCGGTTCGCGGTAATCGGAGACGCGCACCTCCCAGCCGGGATCACGCAGCAGGCGGCGGACGACGGCGGCGCCGATGTTCCCGGCCCCGCCTGTCACCAGAACGCGGCCCATCAGCCGGATGGGTCCGGCGTCGCCGGCAGCGGAGCCGTGGCTGGCACCGTTGCCGTCGGGTCGAGCAGTGACGGCGCCTCGGCGGCGTAGAGGAAAACCTGGGCGGTGCCCAGGCAGTTCCACGGATCCACGATCAGGCAATCATCGGAGGCGAGCTCGAGGATCTGACGCAGCGTCTCCGAGCCGGCGAAGGCGCTGTGGTTCGTGGCCACGATGACCACGTCGGCATCGATCAACGCGTCGGCTAGGGGTTGGGTGGGGGTGGCGGCGTGCGGGTCACTCACGGCGACGTCGGCCAGTTCTCGTTCCAGCAGCCGGATCAGCTTGGGCGAGAGCGAGTCGCGCTCGTCATCGGTGTCGCGCTTGAAGGTCAGGCCCAGGACCGCCACCTTGCGCGAGCCCAGGCCGCCAACCCGGCGCTTGATCCCCTCGACCAGGAACAGGGGGACGCCCTCGTTTACCCGCGAGACGGCCAGCAGCATACCCGGGGCATGCGAGCGCTCCTCGGAGAAAGCGAAGTCCTTGCGCAGGCAGGTGCCGGCGGTAAGGCCCGGCATGGCGATGCCCCCGCGTGGGTAATCGTGGTTGATCAGCTCGATGACCTCGAACACGTTTGCCCCGTAGCTCTCGCAATCCATCATCAGCAGGTTGGGCAGGGCGAAGGTGGCGTAGCGCAGGATGTTGGTCCAGATCTTGGCCAGCTCGGCCTGGACCGGCGTGGTGCGAACGATCGGCGCGCCGAAGACCGCGAACAGACTCGCCGCCCGCTCCGTCGAGGCCTCGCCGACCCCGCCGATGATGCACGGGAGCGTGGAGATCTCCTCCAGGAAGCGGCCGGCGGCGATCCTCTCCGGGGCGTGGGCGACAAACACGTCCTCGCCGACCCGCAGGGCCCGGCGCTTCTCCAGATAGCCGGCCACGAATTCGGTTGTTCCCGGAGCGATGGTGGAACGCAGGATCAGCGAGTGGCCCGGACGCAGCAGGGGCAGGAGATCGTCAACCGCGGATCGGACCTGGCGGAGGTCACTCTCGACATGCGAGAAGGACGGGGTCCCGATGGTGATGACGATGTCGTCGGCCTGGGCGGCGTCGGCGGCGCGGTCGGTCAACTCGAGTCGTCCGCTCTCGCGGACTCGGTCCAGGAGGGCCTGCGTGCCGGCCTCGCGCCAGGGCATCCGTCCAGCGCGCAACGAGTCCATCAGCTGCTGATCGTGGTCGACGCCCAGCACCCTCATGCCCTTGTCGGCGAAGCAGAGCGCCAGCGGCAGCCCTACACGGCCGAGACCGATCACCGATATGTAGCGCTCGTCGCTCATGCTGCTCATGGCCAAGATCCTGGGATCAAAGTGATCTAAACGTACAACCCGAGCCTGGTTTCCCGA
This sequence comes from uncultured Solirubrobacterales bacterium, assembly GCA_963845575.1. Taxonomy (GTDB): domain Bacteria; phylum Actinomycetota; class Thermoleophilia; order Solirubrobacterales; family Solirubrobacteraceae; genus Palsa-465. The sequence continues at coordinate 112,804 of CAWJSN010000014.1, forward strand.
CTTTTCGCCGTCCGCGGCCGAATTCCGTCTCCGCGGGGGCTAATGGGCTTCCGCGGCCTCGTGCCCCACACTGGGCAGCGGGGCGAGGCCGGGCTCGGCGGCGTGACCCCTCATTTCCCCGGTATAGGCAATCCGGTCCAGGCGGCTGATCTCACGCTCACCCTCGACGCGGGCCGGGTGTTCCTCGGGAAGCCCCCGGATGAGGGACCGGATCCGCTCGCGCAGCTGGAGGGCGAAATGCGGGGTGGAGGCCCCCATGAGCTGACGTACGTCCTCCACCGTCACGGTGTGCTCGGGGCGGGTGCGGTCGGGATGCTCGGCCTGGCTCATTTCGCCTTCTGGGGAACGGCCTCGAGCAGGTTGTCCACCTCGGCCTGGACCGAGACCGAAACCGCGCGCCGGTCGCCGATCATCCAGCCGTGGTTGTAGACCGCCGCCGTCGGGCCTTCCTGCGTGTATCCGGGAGTCGCGAAGTTGAGAAAGAAGTCCAGCACGGGCTTGGGAAGCGTAGAGGGATTCTCGATGACCAGCTGGGGGCCATAGTCGCCGCTGCCCGACAGGGGGGCTGCCGCGGCGGCATCCAGCGGCCGCGTCGCGTTGAGCAGGACGTAGCCGTGGCCAGGGCTGCGGATTGCCCAGCCAAAGCTCCCGGGGATGTGGGCACAGGGCTGTGCGTAGGGACAGCCCGGATCCCGGTACTCGGCGAAATTGACCGAATTGGCGGCTGGATCGCCGGCCCCGACCCGCTTGACGGTCCCGTATTTGCCCAACGCGGACAGAGTCGCGTCGCTGATCACGCTGGACGGCCCGAGAACGTAGATGTGAGGGTGCTGGTGGGCCAGCAGCGCCTGGCGCGTGGCCGATGGGATGCCACTGACGCCGACGAACAGGACCGGATCGCCGCTCTCCGCGGCCCAGCCGGCTGCGGGCATGGCGTAGGCCGGGCTGGTGCCCGAGGCCACCACGACGTCCTTGCTGGCCGAGCCCTGAGCGGCGGTGACAAAGCGATCGATTCCAGCGGCCAGGGCGTAGGGGTCGGTCCCGCTGATGGCGGCCGTGTGCTGGCCGTGTACCGGGGGCACCGGACCGACGCGGATGACCTGCGCGCCTGCGGCTGACCCCGAGCCCGTGGGGGCAAGCTGGGCCAGCGCCTGTCCGGTTACGGCAGGAAGGGCGGTGCTTGGAGAGAGCAGGATCGGGGCCCGGATCGGGGGCGCCATCAGCACCGAGGCGGCGATCGCCGCCTGCCAGTCCGTGGTGGGGGCCAGGACTACGGCCGGGGGGTGGGTGCCCGGAGCCGCGGAGGGATAGACGGCGAGCGCCACACCGGCGGCATCGGCGGCGGGCGTGGAACCGGCCACGCGCGTCGTGTTCTTGGTGGCCAGCGCGGGGATGCCGAGGCCCGGCGCCGAGGCGGCCTGCGTGGGCACCCCCACGGTCACCGTGGAGGCTCCGCCGCGGTGCAGCAGATGGGTCCCGCCGCAGCCGGCTAGGGCCACGGCGACGCCGAACAGGAGCACAGCGAGCAGCCGCGGTCGCATCGCGGCGGACATTACCGAGCACCCTCAGATCTAGCGCCACCCGGCAAGATTCGCTGCGCCGCGCCGATTTGACGTGTATATTGCGCCTCGCCTAATCCGCGGACCCGGAAAACCGCGGAGCGGGGGACCCAATAGTCGTCCCCATGGGGCTAATCCTGCGGTGTATCCGCGGGAGGCGCAGGCTCTTTTAGCGCCAGCCCGACAGCTAACCCCGCCGGCCGACGAAAGAGAGATTTTGCGCCCCCTTCGCTACCTGGCTCCCGTGCTCGCGCTGTTCGCGTTCGCCGGCACTGCTCAGGCCGCTACCCACCGACAGCAGCGCCTCAACCACAACCCCGGGGACCGGTGGCGCCGGCATGAACGCGCCGGCCGCCGCGCCCAGCACGCCCGCCCATCCCACCGTGCCCGGTGGCGTGGCCAGGATCATCCATGGGGTTGCCTATGCACCCTCGTGGGCCCCGATCCAGGTCAAGCGGATCATCTGGGCCGGCGACAAGATTCGCCGCAAGCCCTACGTGTACGGAGGCGGCCACGGCGTCTGGAATGACGCGGGTTACGACTGCTCGGGCTCGGTGTCCTACGTCCTGCATGCCGCCGGCCTGATTCGCGTCTCGATGGACTCGAGCCAGTTCGCGACCTGGGGTGTGAAGGGCATGGGCCAGTGGATCACCGTGTTCACCAACCCGGCTCACGCCTTCCTCGAGATCGCCGGGATCCGGCTCGACACCTCAGCCGAGGGCGATCCGCACCCCACCCCGGGCTCGGGACCGCGCTGGCGGCCTCTGATGACCCGTACCACCGGGTTCCAGGCTCGGCACCCGAGCACCTTCTAGGCACCCGAGCACCTTCTAGTCAGTCTCGCCCACCTCGCGCTGGCGATGCTCGAGGATCTCCGCGCGCTCGGCCAGCCGATTGGCCCGGCGCAGCTCGGCCTCCCGCAGCCGGCGCTGCTCCACGGCGCTGGTGGCCAGCGGGGGCGGAACGGGTGACGGGCGGCCGTTGGCGTCCAGGGCGACCATCGTCAGGTATGCCGTGTTGGTGTGGCGGACGGTCCCCTCGAGCGGGTTCTCGGCCTGCACCCGGACGCCGACCTCCATCGAGGTCCGCCAGGCGGCATTGACCATGGCCTGCAGGGTGACCAGCTCGCCCACGTAGATCGGGACCCGGAAGTCCATCCGGTCCATCCCGACCGTCACAACCTGATGGCGCGAGTACTTGACCGCGGCCAGACCGGCCACCTCGTCGGCCAGCTTCATGATCACGCCGCCATGGATGTTGCCCGCGTTGTTGGCGTCGGTGATGCCCATCCAATGGGCCAGGACGCGCACTCGATTCAGATACCGCCTTGGGCTCCACCGAGTGGATCCTAGGTCGCGGCCCTAGCCGGGTGCCGCCAGCGCTCGGTAGCCTAAGCAGAGACAGTCCAGCCACCGCCCAAGGAGGATGCGATGCCGGGCCTTTCCGGGCGCATGTCCACCGTCGTCAAAGCCAAGATTTCGAAACTGCTCGATCGCGCCGAGGATCCGGGCGAAACTCTCGAGTACAGCTACCAGAAGCAGATCGAGCTTCTCCAGAACGTCAAGAAGGGGATCGCCGACGTCGTCACGTCGAAAAAGCGCCTCCAACTGCAGGAGGAGAAGCTCCAGCAGCAGGTCGTGAAGCTCGACACTCAGGCCCGGCAGGCTCTGGCGGCCGGGAACGAGGAGCTCGCCCGGACCGCTCTGGAGCGCAAGAACGTCGCCCAGACCGAGTTGCAGTCGCTCGACTCGCAGGTCACCCAGCTCGAGCAGCAGCAGGAGCAGATGACCGCTTCGGAGCAGAAGCTCCGGACCAAGATCGAGCAGTTCCGGTCCAAGAAGGAGGTCATCAAGGCGCAGTACTCGGCCGCCGAGGCGCAGGTGCGCATCTCCGAGGCCGCGACGGGCATGGGCGAGGAGATGGCCGACGTCGGCCTGGCCATGCAGCGGGCGTTGGACAAGACGGAGAACATGAAGGCGCGGGCCGACGCTGTCCAGGAGCTCGAGGCCTCGGGCACGTTCGAGGACCTGACCGCTCTCGGCTCTGGCGACGACGACATCGACCGTCAGCTCAAAGCGCTCTCGACTACCAGCGAGGTCGATTCTGACCTGGCCAAGCTGAAGGCCGAGCTGGGGACTGGAGCCACCGCGGCAGGCGAGCTGGGAGCAGGGAGCAGCTCGCCGTCGGAGCGCGGGGCCCCTGGCCCGAGCCAGAGCTCATGATCGTCCGGATCTCCAACGAGGGCCAGTACGAGGTCCCTGACCAGGACACGGACGGACTCAACGAGCTGGACAACAAGGCGGTGAGCGCCTGTGAGGCTGCCGATGAGGCCAGCTTCCACGAAGTGTTCGAGCAGCTGCTGGATTACGTCCGGGAGAAGGGAACTCCGGTGCCCGACGATGAGCTGACCGGCTCCGACATCATCCTGCCGCCGCCTGATATCTCGCTGGCTGAGGCTCAGACGGCATTCCAGGGCGAGGGGCTCATCCCGGGCTGAGCCCGAGCAGCAGTGCGTGGGTGTCCCGGGCCGCACGGTCCCAGGTGAACAGGGCGGCGCGCCTGAGCCCCGCCTCCCGAAGTCGATCTCGCAGTGCCGGCTCGGTGGCCGCCGCGCACACCGCGCGGGCCAGCGCGGACTGATCATCGGGGTCCACGAGCAGGGCCGCGTCACCGCAGGTCTCGGGTAGCGCGGCCCGATTGGCTGCCACCACCGGGGTTCCGACGGCCATCGCCTCGACGCAGGTCAAGCCGAAGCCCTCATACCGCGAGGGCAGGACGAAGGCCTGCGCTCCGGCATAGACGGCCGGCAGGTCGGCGTCATCCAGGTAGCCCAGGGAGCGGATGGCCTGCGCTTCTGGATCGCTGGAGAAGTACGGGCGGGTATCCCCGGCCCGGACCAGGTCGATGCCCCGCTCGCGCAGGGCGGTGACGCTCTGGCCCAGTGCGGCCAGGTTCTTGCGCTGGTCCTCGGTGGCCAAAGTCAGCACGTACGGCCGTTGGGTCAGGTTCAGCTTGGCGCCGACGCGGGCGATCTCCTGGGCTGGCGGCGCTCGGAAAGCCGGGCTGACGCCACCCGCGACCACGGACAGGCGCTCCGGGGCGAGTCCGGCCAGTTCGGTGAGCTCACGGCGCGAGAACTCCGAGACCGTGATCACGTGCAGCGCCCGGCGCGCCGCCGCCAATCCCAGGTGGCGGTGCCAGGCGCGGTAGGCCTTCGAGTAGGCCTCAGGTTCGCGCAGGACGGCCGCGTCGTGGACGACGAGAACGTTACGCGGCCAGGCCAGCGGGGCCAGGTTGGCTGCGGAGAAGACCAGTGCCGCGCGTCGCTGTGCGGCGATCGTGGGGAGAAGAAGCTGTTCCCAAGCCTGGGCCCAGCCTCGTTGGCGCAGACGGGGGCCCGGTTCGACGACCGCGTAGCGCTCGGGGTCAAGCGCCAGCAGCCGGGGCACGATCTCCGCCGTCCAGCGCTCGACGCCGGTGATCGTGGGCCGGGTGGCGGCGCGGCGGTTGAGCAGGATCGGCCCGGTGAGGCCGCTGGGGCTCAGATCGGGATCCCCCACAGGGGAAACCAGCGCTGGAGGTCGGCCTCGACGGGCAGCTCGGAGCCGATCTGTGCCTTGAGGACCAGCTCGCGCTCGTTATCGCGCTGCTGGGCCCCGGGGGCAGGCACGAAGGGGTAGAACGATCCCCGCTTGAAGTTGTAGATCCAGTACACCGGCCGTCCGCGCGAGTCCTCGAATGCGAATACGGCGCATAGCAGACGCTCGCCGTAGCCGCCGGCCTGGAGCGCCGAGCTGACCGCGTTCAGGCCAACCACCAGATCGTCGAAATCGGATCCGCGCAGTATGAGCCAGCTGAAGCCGTAGCTGTCCTCGGTGGTCTGCACCGCCGTCCCGCTGTCCCCGGCGGTCGCTTTCACGACCTCCTCCATGTCGGTGACGATGGTCCGGAAGTCGGCGGTGGCCAACGACTGAAAGACGATCGCCGCGCTACCGCGGCTCTTGAGGTCGAGGCTGGTCTCGAAGGTGACGTAGGCCGTGCTCATCGCGAACAGCCGGTCGGGGGCCGGCTTGGCCAGCTTGCGCTTGCCGGTGAGAACGTCGAGGAGACCCATGGGTGGAGGTGGCGCTCAGGCCACCGCTCAGGCGGCGCCCTGGAGCTGGGACTCGAGCCGGGCCAGAGCTTCGAGGCGGGCCTCGAGCGGCGGGTGGGTCGAGAACAGGTTGGTCAGGCTCTGCTTGGCCTTGGGCGGGAAGATGTAGAAGGCGGCCAGCTCACCCGAGGCGGCCCGCATGTCCCGCTGCGGGATCTGATCCATCGCGCCGCTGATCTTCAGCAGAGCCGAGCTGAGCGCGCTGGGCCGCCCGGTGATGATCGCCGACCCCCGGTCGGCGGCGAACTCGCGGTAACGGGAGAGCGCCTGGATGAGCACGAAGGAGACCATGTACACGACGGCCGAAACCAGGATCACGACGATGAAGCCGGGCCCGTTGTCGTTGTCGTCGTCGCCGCCGAGGCCGAACCAGAAACCCATCTGGACGATGAACGAGGCGATCGAGGCGAAGAAGCTGGCCACCGTCATGATCAGCACGTCCCGGTTCTGGACATGGGTGAGCTCGTGGGCCAGAACTCCCTCGAGCTCGGCCGGGCCGAGCAGCCGGAGCAGGCCGGTGGTGGCGCAGACCGTTGACTTCGAGGGCGAGCGGCCGACCGCGAAAGCATTGGGCATCGGCGTGTCGGCGATGGCCACGCGCGGCTTGGGAAGGTTGGCCTGGATGCACAGCCGCTCCACGGTGGCATGAAGGTCGGGAGCCTCCTCCGGGGTCACTTCCCGGGCCCCCATCGAGAACAGGGCGATCTTGTCCGAGGTGAAGTACTGGATCAGGAACAGGCCAGCGGCGATCACCGCCACCGTCACCGCTCCGGTCCCGGCAGCGATCAGCACGGCAATGAGGACGGCGTAGATCAGGCCGAGCAGGAACAGCGTCAGCAGCATTCGGGTCTGGAGGCCGCGATCACGGCCAAAGGATCTGGGAGCGGGCATGGTCGGTGAATGTTGTCAGACCCTGCCTAAGCGGACCCCAAAGGCAGGCGATGAAATTTGCCTCCCAGCGCCCACAAGGCTTAAAGTGCGGCCGCGTTTTACCGATACAGGTAGCGAAGTGCAGAGCGCACGGGCATACGCCGCCGGTTTTGGCACCGCAGGCTCGATGCTGGCGGGGGCTGCGGTCCTGTTTGTCCTGGCCAGCGCAATCGTTGCCTTCCAGGGCTGGCCGCGGATCGCCAGCCAGCGCACCCCGTCCTCAGTGCAGATCAACCCCGCCCCGGCAACGGGCTCGCGCGTGAGCCGCCGGCTGCGCACGGTGTCCGTGGCCGGGCCGGCCGCCGTTGCCGCCGCCACGGGGGTCTCGCACGCCGCTCGCGTGACGCCTGGTGCCGAGCATCGAGTGGGCTTCCGAACTGCCGGCTCAGCTCCGGCGGTGCCGGCTCCGGGCGGCACGACCCGTGCGGCTGGCGGTTCGGCTCACGGCCGCCCGATCCCCGGGAGCGGCGCCGTGGGGAAGGTCAGGATCGCCGCTCCGACGCACCCTCCGGTCAGGGTCACCGTGCCCACCGGCAGAGTGCTCAGCACAGCCGGCTCGGTGATCAGGAAGGGGACAGCGGTGTCCAGTCCCCGGTCGCCCAAGCTCTCCCCGGTTCCCAGGCACTAGTTCCGCTTTGAGCCGCTAAGCGCGGCGCAGCCCGAAGGCACCCTGGAGGAAGCGCAGGCTCACTGCCTGGAGCTCGTCATCATGCTGGACCGAGCGGTGATGACCGCCCGGGACCTCGATCAGGCGGCTGCCCGCGACGTGCGCATCGGCGGCCAGCTCCCGCGAGAGCTCGACCGGGACCTGCTCATCGCCCTGGGCATGCATGAACAGCAACGGGACATCGAGGCCGGAGACGACGGCGGAGAGCTGGATCTCATCCAGGAGGGCGCCCAGCGCCGGACGATCGATCCGCCAGGGCAGCGTCGCGTTGTCCAGTGCGCGCCGCAGGCCGTTGGGACTGGCCGGCGAGATCGCCACCACCGCCCTTGCGCGGGCATCACCCGCGGCCCGAAGGCACAGGTAGCCGCCCAGACTGGACCCCCGGAGCGCCACCGGGGTCTGGCCGTCGGGCAGCTCCCGGCGTAGGAGAGCGGTCATCGCCACCACGTCCGCGACCGCCCGGCCGTCAAGCCGCCCTTCGCTCTCGCCGTGCCCACGCTGGTCAAAGGCCAGGGCGGCGAATCCGAGCGCGATGGCCGCGCGGGCGAAGTCGTAGTGGCTCTCCTTGGCCGAGCCGGCGCCGTGGACGATCAGCACCCCGGCCACGGGTGGGGTTGTCGGGCGCCACAGGGCGTAGGCCAGCCCGTCTGCGTTGCCGATACGGGGCAGAACAGCCTCAACGGTCCGCCCGCGACGGCCGGAGCCAGAAATCCGTAGCGGCCGCCATGACCGTGCTCCCACGGCGCACAGCATATCTTTGCGGGCAGTGAGAACCGAAGCCAACACCGGGCTGGCCCACGTGCTGCCCCTCGGCTCGCGCGTGAACGAGGCCGGCCATCTCGAGCTCGGCGGCTGCGACGCGCTCGAGCTGGCGAGTGAATTTGGCACCCCCGCCTACATCGTCGTCGAGGATGACCTGCGTGGGCGGGCCCGCCGGTTCCGCGACGCGCTGGCGGCCCGGCACGAGGACTTTGACCTGCTGTTCGCCTCCAAGGCCTTCTCGTGCACGGCCGTCTATCGCGTCTTGGCCGAAGAGGGACTGGCCTGTGACGTGGCCTCGGGAGGGGAGCTGGCGCTGGCCCTGGCGGCCGGCTTTGACCCGGGCCGCACCTACATGCACGGCAACGCCAAGTCCGCCGCTGAGCTGCGCGAGGCGCTGGCCGCCGGCGTGGGCCATGTCGTCCTGGACTCGCTGGACGAGCTCGAGCGCCTCGGCGCCATCGCCGCCGAGGTGCTCCCGTCCACGCGCCGGCAGGAGGTGCTGATCCGGGTGACCCCCGACGTGGCCCCAGAGACCCACGCCAAGGTCTCGACGGGGCAGGCCGATTCCAAGTTCGGGTTCTCGCTGGCCGCCGTGCCTGAGGCAATCGCCCGGGTGCGCGAGCATCGCGGACTGAAGCTGGTCGGCCTGCACTTCCACATCGGCTCCCAGCTGTTCGCCCTCGAGCCCTTCCGGGAGGCCGTCCGGGCGCTCGCCGCCCTGGGGGAGTTTGACGTCTACAACCTCGGCGGCGGGCTCGGGGCGGCCTACACCGCCGACCAGCATCCGCCCAGCCCGGAGGAGTACGTGAGCGCGATCGTCGATGCGTTGCACGAGGAGATTCCGGGCGGGGCCGCGAAGCGCCTGCTGCTCGAACCGGGCCGGGCGCTGGTGGCCAACTCCGCGGTCACCCTGTACACGGTCCAGACCGTCAAGCGAAACGTTTCCACCTGGGTGGCGGTGGACGGCGGCATGTCGGACAACCTGCGCCCGATGCTCTATGACTCGCGCTATGAGGCACTGCTGGCCGATCGCCCGTTCGCCTCGGGCGGAGAAAGATGTCAGCTGGCCGGTAAGCACTGCGAATCCGGGGACGTGATCGTCCGTGACGTGGCGCTTGCCGACCCCGCGGTGGGTGACATCGTGGTGACCCCGGCCACCGGCGCCTACGGCTACTCGCTGGCCAACAACTACAACGGCGTGCCCCGGCCGCCAGTGGTCTTCTGCTCGGGCGGGTCCGCGCGCGTGGTCGTGCGGCGGGAGAGCTACGCCGATCTCATGCGCCGGGACATCGCGTGAGCACTCCGTTTCGAGTTGGCGTGCTGGGAGCGGGCACCGTGGGCGGCGCCTTCGTCGAGCTGCTGCCCCGGCACGCCGAGCGCATCGAGCGCATGACTGGCCTGCGCCCCGAGCTCTCCGGCGTACTCACCCGATCTCGCGGCTCGTTCGATGACATCGTGGAGCGGTCCGATTTGATCGTCGAGCTGATCGGCGGGATCGAACCGGCCCGGGAGTATCTGCTTCGGGCCATGCGCGAGGGCAAGCATGTGGTTACGGCCAACAAGCAGTTGCTGTCCCAGTACGGAGAGGAGCTGTGGGACGAGGCGCGCGAGCGCGGCGTCCAGCTGCGCTTCGAGGGAGCGGTGGCCGGGGTGGTTCCGGTCATCCGGGTCCTCCAGGAGTCGCTGGCCGGCGCGACCATCGATCGGGTGCACGGGATCGTCAACGGCACCACCAATTTCATCCTCACCGAGATGGCTCGCACCGGATGCGAGTTCGAGGTCGCGCTGGCCGAGGCCCAGAAGTTGGGCTACGCCGAGGCCGATCCATCCGATGACATCAACGGCCGCGACGCGGCGGCCAAGATGGCCATCATCGCCCGCCTGGCCTTCGAGACCCCGGTGCATCTTGACCAGGTGGCCTACGAGGGCATTGAGGGCATCCAGCCCGACGACATGGAATACGCGCGTGAGCTGGGGCTGGGTCTGAAGCTGATCGGCACGGCCGAGCGGATCAATTCCGGCCTGTCGGTGCGGGTGTATCCGGCCTTCCTCTACCCGGGGCATCCGCTGGCCTCGATCCACGGGCCCTTCAACGCGGTCACCGTCGAGTCGGAGGCGATCACCGAGATCACCATGTCCGGGCCGGGCGCGGGAGGCCCCCAGACGGCCAGCGCGGTCCTCGGGGACGTCATCAGCGCGATGATCCCGCCCGCCTCCACACCCCCGGCGATCGAGCGGCTCGAGATGGTCACCGACGTCGTCTCGTCCTTCTATCTGCACCTGGAGGTGGCCGACGAGCCCGGCGTGCTGGCCCGGGTGGCACAGGTCCTCGCCCTCCAGGACGTCTCGGTGAAGTCCGTGGTGCAGAAGGGGATGAGCGACCAGGCCCGCCTGGTCATGGTCCTTCATCCGGTGCTCGAGTCCCGCTTTGCCGCCGCCATGGAGGTGATCGCCGGCCTGGACATCATGCGCGCTCCGCCGCGGGCGATCCGGGTGATCGAAGAGGAGTTCGGCTAGCGGCGCCGCGGTGCAGCGGTGCAGCGGTGCAGCGGTGCAGCGCAAAACTTTTGCGCTTCGGGCGCAAACGTTTTGCTGTTGGGCTCACACGGGTCACGCCTTCCTCGGAATCATGGGGGTATTGAGGAAAGCGTCGAAAATCGATCGTTAGGTACAGAACGTCTGGTCGTGTTGGCTGAGAGGCAGCATGGTGTGTTCTCTTTGGGGCAGGCGGAGGCTGCGGGTGTCTCCACGCAATCGGTTCAGCGCCGGGCGCGGGCGGGACAACTCCATCGCGTCCACCACGGGGTCTACGCAGTCGGCCACACGAAGCTGACCCTGCGCGGGCGATGGAACGCGGCCGTGCTGGCCTGTGGCCCCGACGCTCTGCTCAGCCACCACGCGGCTGCGGCTCTGTGGGATCTGCGGGGCACGCCGAGTGGGCCGATCGACGTCACCGCGCCGGCCACGCGCCGGCACCCGGGCATCCGCAGCCACGTCAGTCAGGCCAACCCTCAGCTCATCGGCACGACTGTCGATGCCATTCCGGTGACCAACCTCGAGCGCACGATCCTTGATCAGGCGCCCAGCCTGAGCCCGCAGCGGCTGCGCACCAGGCTTGAGCAGATCCAGCACCGCGGCCTGCTTCGTCCCGAGCGCTTCCAGATCCATACCGGTCATCGGGGACTACGCGCTGTGAGCGCCGCGCTGGCCACGCTCACCGACCAGGCCCCGTGGACGCAGTCAGGGCTCGAACGGCGATTCCTCGAGCTAATCCGGGCGGCCGGGCTCCCGGAGCCCCAGAGCAACGTCGCCGTGGCTGGTTTCGTGGTCGACTTCTACTGGGCACACCAGCGGCTGATCGTCGAGATCGATGGCTACGGCCACCACCGCTCCCGAAGCGCGTTCGAAGCCGACCGGCGCCGGGATCTCAGACTCAGCCTGGCTGGCTTCCGCGTCGTGCGCGTCACCTATCAGCGCATCGTCCTCGAAGCACCGCAGCTGATCATCGAGCTCGCGGGACTAATAGGATCCGCAGCCGCATGAGAGCGATGCAGATCACTGAGCTGACGGGCCCGGCCACCGCCCTGAAGCTGGCTGACCTGCCCGAACCCGAGGCGACACACATGCTCTCGCCCGAAAGCGCGGTCCTCGTCGACGTGCACGCGGCCGGCGTGTCTTTCCCGGAGGTGCTGCAGACCCGGGGCGAATACCAGTTCAAGCCGCCATTGCCGTTCGTTCCCGGCAGCGAGGTGGGCGGGATCGTCCGCAGCGCTCCCGACGACGCCACGGTGAAGCCGGGTGACCGGGTGGCCGCGTTCTGCTTTCTGGGTGCCTTCGCCGAGGTGGCCGCGGCCCCGCCCTACTTCACCTTCAAGCTCCCGGAAGCGCTGAGCTTCGAGCAGGGTGCTGGGCTGGTGCTCAACTACCACACCGCCTACTTCTCGCTGAAGCTCCGCGGCCGGCTCGAGCCGGGGGAGACCGTGCTCGTGCAGGGCGCCGCCGGCGGGGTGGGCACGGCCACCCTTCAGGTGGCCAAGGGCTTGGGCGCCACCACCATCGCCGTCGTCTCCACGGACGAGAAGGCGGAGGTCGCGCGCCAGGCGGGCGCTGATCATGTGGTGCGCTCCGATGGCGCCTGGAAGGACGAGGTCCTCGAATTGACCGGGGGCGGCGTGGATCTGGTCATCGACCCGGTCGGGGGGGATCGTTTTCTGGACAGCCTGCGCGCGCTTCGGGAGAAGGGCCGCCTGGTCGTCGTGGGCTTCACCGGCGGCTCGATCCCGGAGGTCAGGGTCAATCGCCTACTGCTCAAGAACACCGAGGTCATCGGTGCCGGCTGGGGGGCCTACGTGATGTCCAAGCCCCATGTCACCGCGCAGATCGGCGCGGCCATCGCCGAGCTGATGGACAGCGGCGCGGTGGTCCCGGTCATCGGCGCCCGCTACCCGCTCGAGCAGGCCGGTAAGGCCCTGGAGCTGATCGACGGACGCGGGGCGACCGGGAAGGTCGTTCTCGAGCTGGACTGAGTGCCGCGCGTGGCTCTGCCATGCTGCGCCGCGTGAGTGGGCTGATCGAGCGCTACCGCGAGCGCCTGCCGTTCGCGGCTGAGGACCCCGTCGTTTCGCTCGGCGAAGGGGCCACCCCGCTGGTCCACGCTCCGGCGCTGTCGGAGCGGGTGGGCGTCGAGGTGTGGTGCAAGCTCGAGGGGCTCAACCCGACCGGCTCGTTCAAGGACCGGGGGATGACCTGCGCGGTCTCGGCCGCGGTCCGGGAGGGCGCGCGGGCGATCGTGTGCGCCTCGACCGGCAACACCGCCGCGTCAGCCGCAGCCTACGGCGCGCGGGCGGGACTGCGCTGTGCCGTGATCGTGCCCGAGGGGAAGATCGCCACGGGCAAGCTGGCCCAGGCCCTCATGCATGGGGCACAGGTGATCGCTCTGCGAGGCAACTTCGACGTGGCCCTGAAGCTGGTGCGCGAGCTGACCGCAGCCCATCCCATCGCCCTGGTCAACTCGGTCAACGAATTTCGGATCGAGGGCCAGAAGACGGCCGCGTTTGAGATCGCCGAGGAGCTGGGAGACGAGCTCGACGCGTTGTGCATTCCGGTCGGCAACGCCGGCAACATCACCGCCTACTGGCGTGGCTTTCACGAGCTCGGACAGCACCCGCGGATGCTCGGTTTCCAGGCCGCCGGCGCGGCGCCACTGGTGCTGGGGGCTCCGGTCGAGCAGCCTGAGACGGTGGCCAGCGCGATCCGGATCGGCAACCCGGCTCGCTGGGAGGACGCGATGAACGCCATGACCGCCTCCGGAGGAGCGGTGCGGGCGGTCAGTGACCAGCAGATCCTCTCGGCCTACCGGTTGCTGGCCAGCACCGAGGGGATCTTCTGCGAGCCCGCCTCGGCGGCCAGCGTGGCCGGGCTGCTGGCCCATGGTGCGGGCGACGCCCAGCGGGTCGCCTGCGTGCTGACCGGTCACGGACTCAAGGATCCCCAGACGGCGCTGGCCCAGGCGGGGGCGGTGGTGCCCTGCGATCCGCAGCTTGAAGCGCTCGAGCGGGCGGTGCTCGGGTGAGCCTGGCCCGGCGGCGTCTGGTCCGTGTGCCCGCCTCCTCCGCCAACCTCGGGCCCGGCTTCGATGTCCTCGCTGCCGCGCTCGCGCTGCATCTCGAGCTCGAGGTGGTGGAGACGGGCGAGTTCGCGGTTCGCACCGACCTCGACGTGCCCACGACGAGAGAGAACCTCGTCGTCCGGGCGTTCGAGCGCCTGCACCCGGCCGACGACTTCGAGTTCCGGATCAGCTCGCAGATCCCGTTGAGCGGCGGTCTGGGCTCAAGCGCCGCGGCCACGCTGGCCGGGTTGATGGCCGCCGACCACTTGTTCGAGCTCGACGCCGATATCCGCTCGCTGGCCACGGCAATGGAGGGCCATCCCGACAACGTCGCCGCGGCTCTGTGTGGGGGCTTCGTGGTCTGTACCCAGCAGCAGGTGCACCGCTTTGACGGGCCGATGGGCCTTGAGGCCGTGCTGGTCATACCCCACGAGGCGGTTTCGACCACCAGGGCGCGCGCCGCCCTGCCCGAGGTCGTGCCGCTGGCCGATGCGGCCTTCAATGCCGGAGCGGCGGCGCTGCTGGCCCTGGGCCTGGCCACCGGCGGCTGGGAGCTGATAGCCGCCGGGCTTCACGATCGGCTGCATCAGCCCTATCGGGCTTCGCTGTATCCGCGCTCGGCCGCGCTGCTGGAGCGCGCGGCCAGCCTCGGGGCGCTGGGCGCGACGATTTCCGGCGCGGGTCCGACTGTGCTCTGCTGGTGTCACTACGAGCACACCGGCGCCGTGTTCCAGGCCCTGGGTCGCGAGGTGGAGGGTTGGGCGCGGGTGCTCCGCGTCCCGTTCGAGTCACAGGGTGCCGACGTGCGCGAGCTCTAGTTTCCCAACGGGGTCAGGACGCCGAGTGCCCCGGCCGGGTCAGGAGGCCTGGCTGGCCTGCTGGCTGCCGTTGAGCAGCGGGGCCAGGCGTTTGCGCGCGGCGGTCAGCTTGAGCCGCCGCAGGAGCTCGTCGGCCACAGACAGGTAGTCCGCGCCCAGATCAGGCCGGTAATCAAGAATGGACACGGCACGCTCGGCCGATTCGGCGTAGGCGATCGAGGAGCGGATCGTCGTTTCGATCAGCTTGTCGCCGAAGTGCTCGCGCAGGGAGTCGAAGGCCTCCCGGGAGTGTCGGGTGCGCATGTCAGCGATGTTCAGCATTACTCCCAGCCATTCGAGGTCTGGGTTGAGACTGTCGCGAGCCAGATCGATGACTTCGAGGGCCTGCTCGACCCCCTGCATGGCGAAGTACTGGGCCTCGGCGGACAGGAGGGCGTAATCGGAGGCGACCAGGGCATTGACGGTCAGCAGGCCCAGCGCCGGCGGGCAGTCGATCAGGACCACGTCGTAGTCTGGGGCGACCGGCCGCAGCGCCTTCTTGAGGGTCAGCTCACGGCCCATCTTGCCGCCCAGGGCCAACTCGGCTTCGGCCAGACCCAGGTTGGCGGGGATGATTCCCCCGTGCACGGCCTCGGCGGCCTTGGCCCGACCGGCCAGCACGTCGCCGATCGTCGGCGAGGCGTCTGGATCGACATCGAGATAGTCGGACAGGTTGCCCTGTGGATCGAGGTCGACGGCGAGGACGCTCAGTCCGGCGCGACGGAAGATGTCGGTCAGCGTGCGGACCGTCGTCGTCTTGCCGGTTCCGCCTTTTTGTGAGAGGACCGCAATCGTGGAGGTCATCGGCGCCGGACTATACGGAGCCCGGCCCGGCTAGTGGGTCCCGGCGACACCCACTGCGTCGATCAGGCGCCGGCCAGGTCCGAATCGCTGGACTCGGCGCGTCCGAAGCGCATGCCGGAGACCACCGGGATATCGATGAAATGCAGGTGATGGCGGCCGATTACCACCTCGTCGCCGTCAGCCAGGGTGCTCCATTCGACCCGCTCGCCGTTGACGAAAACGCCGTTGAGGCTGCGGTCGTCGAGCACTCGCAGGCCGTCGGGCTGGCGCACGATGAGCGCGTGCCGACGGGAGACGGTCGGATCATCGAAGCGGATATCGGCGGCCAAGCTGCGCCCGATGCGCGTCCATTCCCGCTCCAGCGCGAAGGCCACCACATCGGAATCGCCCTGATAGGCGACGTACTGACCGGGTTCGTCGAGTTCGGTGCGGAGCTCGCTCAACCAGCTCTGGTCATCGACATCGGGGGCCGGCTCGACCACGGGCTGCTGGGAGGTGGTGAACAGCGACGCCCGGACAAATTCTGTGCCGCCGCAGTTCGGGCAGGACGGAAGCTCGTCGGCAGCGTCCAAAGAAACCGGAAAATCACATTCGGTGCAGCGGAAAGTACCGGTCCCCGCGACGTTTCCCGACATCCACGCTTTCATCGGTCGTCTCCTGGATAGAGGTAGCCGTTGCCTCCTGCCCTCAGTCCCGGGAGGTCACGATCAGACGGCGGTCCTAACGCGATCATAGTCTCCTGGCCAAAGAAGAAATAAACGCTACCGATCAAATGTCCATGACTAAAGCTGCTTAAAGGAACCCGAAGCGACGGGCCGAATCCCACTCCATGGCAGCCACCATGCGCGACATGCTCGAGCTCGAGCTGGCCCTGTTGCGCCGGGGTCTGGACGAACGCTTGGCCGGGTCGGAGCGATGCAGCTGCTGCAATCGGACGCCGCTGGTCGGGGAGCAGGTATACGTCTACGCGTCGGGCGTGATCGCCTGCGAGCTGTGCCGGGAGCGCCAGCACGAGAACCCACTGCGGGCCCGCACCGTGCACGGGCCTGAGTTCGGCCACACGATGCGGATAACCGACCACAGGGCGGCGGCCTAAACCGCGGCATAGACTTTCGGCGCGTGGACCCGTTCACCGTCTCGACCACGATCGCCAAACCGCGCGAGCAGGTCTTCGAGTACCTGGCGGACATCGCCAACCATCCCGAGTTCACCGACCACTATCTGGTCGACTGGCACATGACCCGGGTGCAGACCTACGGGGCCGGGGCGGGGGCCCGGTTCCGGATCAAGGCGCCGCTCAACCGTTTTGCCTGGGCTGATGTCAGCTTCGCCGAGTTCCAGCCGCCGTACCGTATCGTTGAGCGGGGGCGGGGCGGCAAGTACAACCGGATTCGCATGCTCGGTACCTACACGCTGTCGCCGGGGCCCGGCGATACGACCAAGGTCCAGTACACCCTGGAGACCGTGCCCGCCCAGATCTCCGATCGCCTGATGGAGGTCCTTGGCGGCCGGTCCTGGAACCGGCGCCAGGCGGCCAAGGCCATGCGCCGCCTGCGCTCGATTCTCGAGGAGAACCGGGGCCGGGGGGAGCGGGGCACGATCGAAGCGGAGTCATGAATACACTTCGCGCCGCTGTGAGAGCCCGTCGACTCTGGACCATCGCCAGCGCCCTGATCCTCGCCTTCGCGGTTGCCGCCTGCGGTCACAAGCAGGCCCATCCCAGTGTGGCCGACGCCAACAACAACGGCGGCTACGTCGACGCGGGACCGCTGACCTACCAGCTCCAGATCTCCCGGGTGCTCAATCCGTACAGCACCGAGGACTCCCAGTACGTCAGAGGCCTGCCGGCGGGCACGCCGGCTCCGACCGCCCAGGAGCAGTGGTACGGGGTCTTCCTGTGGGCCAAGAACCAGACCGACAGACCCCATGTGACGGCGGACAACTTCGTCATCCTGGACACCCAGGGCGACCGGTACTACCCGCTGAAGCTCAACCCGGAGCTCAATCCGTACGCCTGGACCTCGCAGCGTCTGGCCCCGCTGCAGACCCAGCCGGGACCGGACACCACGGCCAGCTTTGGTCCCACCCAGGGTCAGCTGCTGCTGTTCAAGATCGGCAACTCTGCCTACGCCAACCGTCCGCTCACGCTCGAGATCCTCGGTTCCAGCAATCAGAAGCTGGCCACGATCTCGCTCGATCTCTAAGCGGGCACCAGCCGGGCGGCTGAACGGCCGAGCGGCTCTCAGCCGCGGTGCAGCGCCGCGGCGATGACCTGGCGGGCCGGAGGCGCTGCGGTGGCCCCGCCAAAGCCGGCATTGGGGAACAGCGTGGCGACCACGATGCGCGGGTGGCCGGCCGGGGCATAGCCAACGAACCACGCGTCGGTGTTCTGGGGCGCGTTGGCGCTCGGCCCCGTGTTCGAGGTGGTGTGGTGTTCTTGAGTTCCGCGGTACCAGTTTTTCCGGCCACCGCCACGCCGGGGATCTGGGCCGAGGTTCCGGTACCGAACTGGACCACGGCGAGCATCATCTTCTCGACCTCCCGGGCCACGTGGCGACTGGTGACGCGGATAAAACGCGGGCGCTGGTGGGCCAGGAGGGTGAGAATCGGCCGCCTACCGCCCATCGCGATCGTGGCCGCGACGTCGCTCATCTGCAGCGGCGTACTCAGAACCAGGCCCTGGCCGATGGCTGAGGAGCCGACGGCGAGGTCGCTGCCGATCGTCGACGCCGACGGAATCGTGCTTTCGGCGGCGCCCAGGATGGGGGACGGCTGGTTGAAGCCAAAGCGCTCGGCCATGGCGACCAGTCGCCGACCGCCCAGCTGCGCCCCCAGCGGAGCGAAGACCGAGTTGCAGGAGACGGCAAAGGCGTTCAGCAACGTGCCGCCGCATGATTCGTTATTCGCGTTGTGCAGCGTGTAGCCGTCGAGCGTGGCTCCTGTCTGTACCGGATAGACCGTGGCCAGGGTGGCAACACCGGCCTGGAGGGCTCCGGCGGCGGTGATGATCTTCATTGTCGATCCCGGCGGCTGCGGGTCCGAGAAGGCGATTCCGGCCAGGGCGAGCACCGCCCCGGTACGCGGATTCATCACCGCCATGCCTGCGTAGGCGCCGCTCAGGGCGCTTACCGCCGCCCGCTCGAGCGTGGGGGAGATAGTCGTCCGGACCGGCGTGGCCGGCACCGCGGCCGCACTGGCCAGCAGGCGGTGTCCAGCCAGGAGGCGTCCCCCGAACGTCCCGGCCAGCTGAGCCTCGAAGATTCTCTCCAAGCCATCGAGGCCGACCTGGGCGTTGGGTGGATAGCCGCGGGCGGCGTACTCGGTGGCCAGGGCGGCGGGAATGGGGCCGACCGTTCCGACGATTGGGCCGGCGACGTCGGGGATCGGTGAGGTCCGGCCCGGCCCTTGCGCCAGCGGGATCCCATCGTCGGCCAGCAGGGTGGCGCGCGCCGGGATGCTCACCGTGCGACGCAGTTCCTCATTCCCTCGCAAGCCCGGAAAGAGCAGCGACGGGGCAAGGTGCACCCGGGCATCCGAGCCGCTGCCGGTGAATGGCACGACCAGCGTCTCGCGCAGCCGCCCCCAGAGCCGGGTCTGCAGGACCGTGCGCACGTCGATCGTGCTTCCCGTACGGACCCGTCACACCCTGGCCGCGGAGCGAAACAAGCGTTCCGGTCGCGGCTGCGGTGCGCAGCTCCTGGGCAAACAGCGCCCGGGGTACCCGGCGCTGCGAGGCATGGTCGAGCAGGCTGTACATCTCGGCGAAGTTCCGCCGGGCCCAGGCATGCACGTAGCTGCTGGCCAGATGACGCTCGGCGGCGCCGGGACCCGAGGCGAGGACGGCCCCGGCGGCAAATGCGGCCACGGCCACGATCAGCAGCGGCACGCCGCGCCCGAGCAGGCGCCGACGCCGCACTGTGTGCTGCGCGTTTCGTCCCCCGTGGGCCACCGTAAACGGGCCGTCTACCACCTCAATAATGAACGGTAGGGGATGGAGAGGCGGGACAGCTTCGCTCCGCCTCCCCGACGTCCGCTCACGTACGCTCTGGCCATGACGAGCGTCGACTGGATGATCGTCGCCTTCACGGCGCTGCTCGCCATCTACGGCTACGCCCAGGGCTTCATCGTCGGCGCGCTGTCGTTGGCCGGTTTTGCCCTCGGCGCCTTCCTCGGCACCCGTCTGGCGCCCCTGCTGCTCACCCAGGGCTCGCATTCGCCCTACGCGCCTCTGTTCGGGCTGCTTGGCGCGCTGTTGGCCGGAGGAGTCATGGCCAGTGGGCTGGAGGGCCTCGGTGCACGGGTGCGAGGCAGGCTGCGCATGCCCGGTTTCCATGCCGTCGACGGGCTGCTGGGCGCGGCTCTGACCGCGTGCGTCGGACTGGGCGTGGCCTGGGTGGTGGGGGCGGTGGCGCTTCACTCCCCGGGGTCGCCGTCCCTGCGCCGGGATATTCAGCGCTCGGCGATCCTCAAGGACCTCAATCAGTTGCTGCCGCCCTCGGGACCGATCCTGGACGCCCTGGCCCGGATCGACCCGTTGCCCTCGGTGAATGGCCCGGAGGCGACGGTCTCAGCACCCACGCGCAAGATCCTGAAGAACCCGGCGATTCGCGCCGCCCGCCGGAGCGTCGTGCGGGTGTTTGGAACTGCCTGCGGCCTGGGTGTCGAGGGCAGCGGCTGGGTGGCGTCCCGGGGTGTTGTGGTCACCAACGCCCACGTGGTCGCGGGCGAGAGCGACACGGCGGTCCAGGTTGGCGGCGTCGGCCCCGGGCTGCCCGCATCGGTGGTGGCCTTCGACGTGCACGATGACGTGGCGGTCCTGCGGATCCGCGGCCTCGCCCTACCCGCGCTACCCATGGCCGCGACGACGCAGGCCGGCATTTCGGCGGCCATCCTCGGGTATCCGCTCGACGGTCCCTTCGCCGCCGAGCCGGGACGGGTCGGCCAGACCGAGACAGTGAGGACCGAAAACGCCTACGGCGTCGGGCACGTAGAGCGTACGATCACGGCGCTGCGCGGCCTGGTGCGTCCCGGCAACTCGGGTGGCCCGCTCGTCGACGGTCACGGCCGCGTGGTGGCCACCGTGTTCGCGGCGCTGACTGGAACCGCCCGGCCGGGGGGATTTGCCATCCCCAACCAGATCGTCCGGGCCCAGCTGGCCCACGCCCACGGTCCAGCTGTGGGGACGGGGCGGTGCGGTAGCTAAAAGAGAACGCCTTGGCGGGCGGCGGTCTGCGCGCCGCCCGCCTTAGGCGTTCATGCCCCCGGACGGCCCTCGGCCATCTGAAGCACCACATCAGGCCCCAGCGCCCCCAGGAGCTGTGGGTGATGATGGGCGAGGTGTTTCTGTGCCGCCTCGAAAAGCTCATGCTCGGAATCGCCCTTGAGTTGCGCCCCGCACTCGCAGTATGCGATCCGTATGTGCCCTTCGTTGCTCGGGGTCATCGGTCTCCGAACTAGGCGGCGGTTACTTGGTGGCCCCGCGAGGTTTCCGCTCACGCGGATACAACTTGAGCCTCCGTGTGGCCCCGGTGCCACGGTCGGGGACAGTGCCGCACGCCCGTTGGCGATACGTTTCCGAAACGTTGCCACAACCGGTCGGAACGAGTGATAGGACTCGGATCCAGCTCTGTGGGCGCCTGTCGGTCGAAGTTGACGGCGTTGAGCTGGCCGGTTCGCTGCGCGGCAAACAGGTCCCACTGCTCCTCGCCTACCTCGTCCTGGCCCGCCACCGGTCCGTCGGGCGCGAGGAGCTGATCGGTGCGCTCTGGCCCCACAACGCCCCCCGCTCGCAGGACGGCGCCTTGCGGACGCTGCTCTCGCGCCTGCGCACCGCGCTAGGTGCCGACGTGCTCGTGGGCCGCGATGAGCTCCAACTCGAGTTGCGCGAGCCGGCCTGGGTGGACGTCGAGGCGGCGATGTCACATGTCGAGCGCGCCCGCAGTGCCTTGGAAACCGACGATGCCCGTACCGCCTGGGCCCTGGCCCAGGTGCCCCTTAACATCGCCAACCGGGGATTGCTCCCGGGCGCTCAGGCCACATGGTTGGAGAGCTGGCGGCGCGAGTTGCACGATCTGAGGCTTCAGTCCCTGGAGATCATCGGCCATGCCGGGCTGGCCCTGGGCGGAAGCCAGCTCGGTTCGGTCGAGCGGGCGGCGCGCTCGCTGATCGAGGGCGAGCCCTACCGCGAATCCGGTTACGTCCTGCTCATGCATGCCCTGCGGACCCAGGGCAATGTGGCCGAAGCGCTGCGCGTGTTCGAGCAGTTGCGCAGCCTGCTCCGAGACGAACTCGGCACCGCGCCCTCGCCGGAGGCCCTGCGTGCTCACGAGCGCCTGCTGCATCCCGAGCCCGCACTGACGCCCCCGGCTCCCAGCGAGCAGCCCGGGGCAGTGATCCCGCTGCCGGCGGAGCTCAGCGCTCGGGCCGCGCCCAGCATGACCGGCCGAGTGAGCGAGCTCAGCCAGCTTGAGAGTTGGCTGACCCGGGACGCGAGCCCGGTTAGGGCCATGACCAGCGAACGAGTTCTGCTGTTGAGCGGAGAGCCAGGAGTGGGTAAGACGCGTTTATTGGCTGAGGTCGGCTTGCGCGCTCACGCCGCCGGAACCCTGGTTCTCGCCGGTCGGGCTCCTGAGGAAACCCTGGTCCCCTTCCAGCCCTTCCTGGAGGCACTCGGGCACTACGTCGGCGCGGCGAATCTGGAGGAGCTGAGGATCAGCACGCGGGGCCACGGCGCCGAGCTGACGGTTCTCGTGCCACAGCTGCGCCGGCGCCTCCCCGAGCTGCCAGACCCAGAACCGGGAAACGCGGAGACCGAGCGCTACCGCCTGTTCGAGGCGGTGGTCGGGTTGCTGGCCGAGCTCTCGGCTCGCCGGCCGGTGCTGATCGTCCTCGACGATCTCCACTGGGCCGACCGTCCCACGCTGATGTTGCTGCGCCACCTGGCCCGTGCGCCGCAGGCCACCGGATTGTCGATCCTTGGCGCCTACCGGGGCAGCGAGCGCGCGAGCGACGGCTTCAGCTCGGCGCTGGCCGGCCTGCGCCACGACCGGCTGCTTCGGACAATGGAGGTCGCCGGTCTGCCCGAGCGCGACGCGGCCAGGCTGATCGTCCGGCGGCTGGGCGAGTCACCGGCCGAGGACTTCATCCACGCGCTGTATGCCGAGACCGAGGGCAACCCATTCTTCATCGAAGAGATCATCCGGCATCTGCGGGATGCCGGGGTAGCGCCGATGGGAGCCCGGGCGGCCGATCTCGCCTCAGCTGGGGTTCCCGAGGACGTCCGCGACATCATCTCGCGGCGGCTCGAGCGGCTCAGCCGCGACGCGCTCGAGTCGCTGCGAGTGGCGTCGGTGATCGGCCGCGACTTCGACGCCGGCCTGCTGGAGCAGGTGGTCGGCCTCGACGAGGACCGCTTCCTGGCCGGGCTTGAGGAGTCGCTCGAGGCAGGGCTGATCGACGAGGCGCCCGGCCTCCGGGGCAGCTACGTCTTTGCCCATGCACTGATCCGCGAGACGCTGTACGAGGGCATGTCGCGCCCGCGCCGGGCCCGGCTGCATCGGCGTGTAGGCCTGGCGCTGGAGGCGAGCGGGCCGCAGCGCCACGTCAACGAGCTGGCCCATCACTTCATCCAGGCAGCCGAGGCCGAGGATGCCGACCGGGCGGTCCGCTACGCCCTACAGGCCAGTGAGGAGGCCACTCAGATGCTGGCCCACGAGCAGGCCGCCGAGCACTATGCCGGGGCCATGGAGGTGCTGGAGCGCTTCCATCCCGAGGATCGGCGCCAGCGCTGTGGGCTGCTGCTGGCCCTCGGGGAGGCCCTGGTGCGCAGCGGCGAGCGCCCGCGCGCCTGGGCGGTGTTCCGCGAGGCAGCGGCGATCGCGGCTGAGCTCGGTGACGCCGAGGCGCTGGCCAGGGCCGCGGTGGGCGCGTCACGCCGCTACGTGCAGCCCCCCGGGGTGATCGACGAGGAGCTGATCGCCATGCTCGAGCAAGCCCTCGAGATGACCTCGTCCGAGCCCTCAGCCACTCGGGTGCTGCTGCTCGCCCGTCTCTGCGGAGCCCTGTACTACTCCGACCGGCGCGAGCAGATGCGCCGTCTGAGCGCGGAGGCCACGGTCCTGGCCGGACAGCTTGCCGACCCGCTCGCCGCAGCGCTGGCCGCTGCCGCCCGGCGGCGCGCGTACTGGGGCCCGGGTCACCTGGAGCGGCGTCTGGCCGACTCGACCCAACTCCTGCGGGCGGCGCGGGAAGCACAGGACCCGGACCTCACCCTGCAGGGACACGCCTGGTTGATCGTGGACCTGCTCGAGGCGGGTGATCGGGCGGCGGTGGAAGCCCAGATTGAGGCCTTCACCGCCGGCGCCCGCCAGCTCCGCCAGCCCCTGTTCACCTGGCAGGCCGCGGTGTGGCGGGCGATGCGGGCCCTGCTGGCCGGGCACCTGAACAGCGCCGACCGTCTGGCCGGCGAGGCTCTCTCCGGCGGGATCCGAGCCGAGGGAGTGACCGCGCCCCAGTACTACTCGATCCAGCTGCTGGCCATCCGGCGTGAGCAGGCCCGTCTACCGGAGCTGGAAGGACCGGCTCAGGACCTGGTGGCGAAGAACCCCAACCGACTGGCCTGGCGGGCCGGCCTGGCCCTCCTGTTCTCCGAGGCCGGCCGTCTCGACGAGTCCCGAGAAGTGCTGGCCGCCATGTCCGAGGGAGGCTTCGCGGCCATTCCCCGCGACGGCGACTGGATGACCACCATGACCCTGCTGGCCGATGTGGCCACCGCGCTCGACGATGCCCAGTCCGCCCGCCTGCTCTACGAGCAGCTTCTGCCCCACCGCAACACGTGCGTGGTGGTCGGGATCGCCGCTGTGTGCCTGGGCTCGACTGCCCGCTACCTCGGACGGCTGGCGCTGACGATGGGAGAGCCGGCGACCGCGGTTGGGCACCTCGAGCAGGCCGTGCTCGTCAACGAGGCACTCCGCGCGCCTGTCCAACTGGCCCACGCCCAGCTGGATCTGGCGACCGCGCTGGGGACCGGGCCGCGGGCCCGGACCCTCACCGAGGCAGCATCCCGTACCGCCAGCGAGCTGGACATACCCGCGCTTTTGCGACGCCTTCAGTAGTGGGAGCGTCCGTTCAGCCGCTTTTGCTCGGGGCGCTACCCTGCCAACCCCATGGCCAAGACCCTTGTCATCGCCGAGAAGCCCTCCGTCGGACGCGACCTCGTTCGCGTACTCCCGGGTGCGTTCACCAAGGGCGAGGGATACCTCGAAGGTCCTGAGCACATCGTCACGTGGGCCGTAGGCCACCTCGTCCAGCTGGCCGACCCCGACGAGTACGACGACAGGTTCAAGAAGTGGCGCATGGCCGATCTGCCCATAGTCCCGCCGAGCTTCAAGCTGGTGGTTCGCGACGAGCGCTCCAAGAAACAGATGACCGTTGTTCGCCGCCAGCTCAGTCGCGACGATGTCGAGACGGTGATCAACGCCTGTGACGCTGGGCGCGAAGGCGAGCTGATCTTTGCCTATCTGTACGAGAAATCAGGCTCGCACAAGCCCGTGCAGCGCCTGTGGCTCAACTCGATGACCAAGCGGGCGATCGAGGAGGCCTTTGCGGCGCTGCGCCCCGGTTCGGAACTGGCTCTGCTCGAGGCTGCGGCGCGCTCTCGCTCGGAGGCGGACTGGATCGTGGGTATGAACGCCACTCGGGCGGCGACGATCCGCCTGCGGTCCTCGTTTGACGGGGCCGTGTCCCTGGGGCGCGTGCAGACTCCCACGCTGGCCATCCTGGCCCGCCGCGAGGAGGAGATCAGAGCCTTTGTACCCGAGCCCTATTGGGTCGTCGATGCCTCATTCGACACGGTCGAGAACGGTCCCCGGGCCTATGAGGGCCGCTACTACGCGGGCGCCAACCCTCGTTTGGCCAGTGCCGAAGCCGCCAAGGCGGTCGTCGACGCCTGCCGGGACACACAGGGCACGATCACCAAGCTCGAGAAGTCCCAGCGCAAGGAGCGCTCTCCGCTCCTCTACGACCTCACGTCATTGCAGCGCGATGCCAACAGCCGGTTCGGCTTCTCGGCCCGGCGCACGCTGGCGGCCGCGCAACGCCTATACGAGGAGCACAAGGCGCTGACCTACCCGCGGACCAACTCGCGCTACATCACCGGGGACATGATCGGCGACATCAAGCCGATCGCGAAGCTGGTTGGCGAGCGCAGCGAGTACCGCGAGGCGGCCAAGTACGTGCAAGAGCTCGACGTCCTGCCGCTGGCCCGCGTGGTCGATGACGCCAAGGTCACCGATCACCACGCGATCATTCCCACCCGGGCGGAGAGCCACCCGGTGGACAAGATGAATGACGACGATCGCCGCATCTACGACCTCGTCACCCGTCGCTTTTTGGCCATCTTCCATCCCGAGGCGGTGTTCGAGAACACCCGCATCGAGACGACGGTCGCCGATCACATCTTCCGCACGCGGGGCAAGGTGATGCTCGTTCCCGGGTGGCGCGGGGTCTACGGTGAGGCGGCGACCGGCCCGGACTCAGACCGGGCCGAGGACGACGAGGGTCGCGAACAGCAGCTGCCCAAGCTCGAGCGCGACGAGGTCGTGAACGTGACCGACGTGGCCTGGGAAGAGAAGGTGACCAAGCCGCCGCGGCGCTACACCGAGGGAGCCCTGCTGGCCGCCATGGAGACCGCCGGCAAACTCGTCGATGAGGAGGAGCTCCGCGAGGCGATGAAGGAGTCGGGGATCGGCACGCCGGCCACGCGCGCGGCGATCATCGAGCGCCTGCTCCAGGTTGGTTACATCGAGCGCGACGCCCGCGCCCTGGTCGTGACCGAGAAGGGTCTCAACGTGGTGCGCCTGCTCGACGAGCATCCACTGACCAGTCCTGGCCTGACCGGGGACTGGGAGCATCGGCTGGCCAACATCGAGACTGGTCAGGACTCTCGTGAAGCGTTCATGGGCGACATCGTCAAGTTCACCGAGGAGACTGTCGGTGAGCTCGACACCAAGCTCAAGGATGTCCGTATCCCCCGAGCCAACCTCGGCCCGTGTCCGGTCTGCGGGCGCGACATCATCGAGAATCGCAAGGGTTATTCCTGCTGGTCGCGCGAGGACCCGGGCTGTGGCTTCGTGATCTGGAAGTCCAAGGCGGGCAAGCAGCTGGGCGCGCCCATCGCTCGCGAGTTGATCAAGACCGGCCGCACGGAGAAGGCCGTGACCGGTTTCAAGGGCCGTTCGGGGAAGAGCTTTCGCGCCCGCTTGGCGCTGCAGCAGAACGACGAGGGGAAATGGCGGGTCGAGTTCGATGAGCCGTGGGCGCGGGACGGCGCCGGTGCGGCGGCGGCGGCTCCGCCCGATTCCGACGCTGACGCGGTGGCCGCCGGGAACCAGCGCGGCTCGGGTTCGCGCTCTCGCGCCACCGAGCAGCCTGAAGCCGCCTGAACCCCACTGACCGGGGTTGGGCGCCACTGACGGCGCCGTCGGGGGCGCGCGCCACCATAGGGCGATGCCCCTGAAGCTCGTCCTCGGACCCGCGAACTCGGCCAAGGCCGGCGAGGTCCTGGGCGCGTTCAGCGCTCTGGCGCCGCGCGGGGCGGTGCTGGTGGTGCCGACGGCGGCCGACGCGCGCCACTACCGCCAGGAGCTGGCCGAGAGCGGCTCAACCCTGGGCGCGGTGCTGACCTTCGCCGGCCTGGCCCATGAGATCGGCCGCCGGGTGGGCTACGCGGCGCGGCGGCTCTCCGCCCACCAGCGCGAAGAGGTGCTCCGGGCGGCGCTGTCCGGGGCCAGCCTCGAGGTTCTCGCCGAGTCGGCCGGAGCGCTGGGCTTTCGCCGGGCGGCAGGTGAGCTCATCGCCGAGCTGCAGCGCGGGTTGGTCACCCCGCAACGGTTCCTGGCCGCGCTGCAGATGTGGGGCCGGGCCGACCCGCGCCGGGCCGCCTACGCCGAAGAGGTCGGGCGGATCTACCAGCGCTACGCCCGGGAGTGCGATCGGCGGGGCTGGCTCGACGGCGAGCTGTTCGCCTGGCGGGCGATTGACGCGCTGCGCTCGGCGCCGGGTCGCTGGGGCCGAGACGCGGTGTTCTTCTACGGGTTTGACGAGTTGACCCCCTTGGAACGCGATGCCGTGGAGACCCTTTCGCGGATCGTGACCGCGGAGGTCACCGTCTCGCTCAACTTCGAGGCTGGGCGCGCCGCGCTTCAGGCCCGCGCCGAGGCTGTGGCTGAGCTCACTGCCCTGGCCGACACGGTGCTCGAGCTGCCGGCCAGCGACGAGCATTACGCCCCCGGGCAGCGGGCGGTTCTGCACCATCTCGAGCGGCGGTTGTTCGAGCCCGGGGCGGAACGGATCGAGCCCGGAGACGCGATCTCGCTGCTCGAGGCGGGCGGCGAACGGGCGGAGGCAGAACTCGTGGCCGGGGAGGTGCTCGGCCTGCTGCGGGCAGGATTCCCCGCCGAGGAGATCGCCATCGTCTACCGCTCGCTGAGCGCGGCGGCCCCGCTCCTCGGGCAGGTGTTCGCGGAATACGGGATCCCGCTGTCGGTCGACTATGAGCTTCCCTTTGCTCACACCCCACTCGGCCGTGCCGTGCGAGGTGCCGCGCGCTGCGCGCTGGATCGGAGGGCCAGCGCCGCTGACCTGCTGGCCTACCTGCGGGCGCCCGGCATGCTGGCGCACCCGGAGATCGCCGACGGGCTGGAGGCTGAGCTGCGCCGGGCCGGAGCGACCAGCGCCCAGACCGCCCGGGAACGGCTGGGGTGGAACCTCGGAGAGCTGGACTCGCTGCGGGCGGCGGCCGATCCCGGGCCTGAGCTGTGTCGCCTCGCCCGACGCGTCCTCGCCGCCCCTCGTCGCGGGGCGGCGGCCATCCTGGGGCCGGCCGAGACGCTCGACGCCCGGGCCCTGGCCGTCCTGCAGGCGGCGATCGCCGAGTTGGCCGAGCTCGGTCAGCGATCGGAGCCCGAGCAGCTCCTGGAGCTGCTCGACGGGCTCCAGGTTCCCGCCGGGGGGAGTGCTGAGCGTGGGCAGGTCCGCCTGGCCGAGCCCCTGCAGATCCGGGCCCGCCGCTATCGGGCGGTGTTCGTCTGCGGGCTTCAGGAGGGTGAATTTCCGGTTCCGGCCCGGCCCGAGCCCTTTCTCCCCGATGAGCGCCGGCGGGAGCTGGCCGAGTGCTCGGGTCTGCGCCTGACCCGCCACGAGGACGTGCTCGACCGCGAGCGTTATCTCCTATACACCACGGTCTCGAGGGCCACGGAGAAGGTCGTGCTCAGCTACCGCAGCTCGGATGAGGAGGGCAATCTGGCCGTGGCCTCGCCGTTCCTGGCCGATGTGGCTGAGGTGCTGGCTCTCGACTGGCCTGAGCGCCGGGCCCGCCGTCTCCTGGCCGACGTGGTCTGGGGGTCGGACCGGGCGCCGACGGTGCGCGAGCAGGCTCGTGCCCAGGCCGCCGAAACCGCGCCGCTGCACGGCGACGATACGGAGCCCGACCGCCACCTGGGTGAGCTGGCCCTGAGCCGGCTTCGCCACACCGAGATCCTGTCCGCGGGTGCCCTGGAGGCGTACTCCAACTGCCCGGTCCGGTGGTTGATCGAGCGCGAGCTACGGCCCGTGCCTCTGGAGCCCGACCCAGAGCCGATGGTGCGCGGCAGTCTGATGCATGCCGTGCTGGAGCAGTTGCTGGGCGAACTCGGCGGTTCGCTGAACCCCGGCTCGCTGGAGCAGGCGCAGGAGATTCTCCCCCGCCTGCTCTCGGAGGCGGCCGTGGGTCCGGGGGCGCCGCTGGGAGCCGGCCAGCCACCCGTGGTCCGCGCCGGTGCCCTGCGGGCCATCGAGGCCGATCTGAGGCGTTACCTGCGCTACGAGGCTGGCGGCGGCGAGGAGTGGCGGCCGTTCGGGCTCGAGCTGCGCTTTGGCTTTGAGGATGGGTCTCCCTCGCTGCCCCCACTGGCCCTCCAGACCGAGGCGGCGCCCGTGCTCGTCCGCGGAGTGATCGATCGCGTTGATGTCGACGCCGGCGGCCGGGCTGTCGTCCGGGACTACAAGAGCGGGAACGCCCGGCCCGAATGGCCCGCGGCGCGGTGGCACTCGGACCGCCAGCTTCAGGTCGCCCTGTACCTGGTCGTGGTCCGCGAGTTGACCGAGCTGGACCCCGTGGCCGGCTTCTATCAGCCGCTGCGCGGAGACGACCTGCGCCCGCGGGGAATGTTCCGGAGCGGTGCGGGAACCGGCTCGGCCACGATGGAAAAGGACGGGCGATCGGCGCCCGAGTTCGCGGCCGAGCTCGACGACGCCATCACCCGAGCCACGTCGGTGGCCGCGGCGCTCCAGGCCGGACGGTTAACCCCCTGCCCTCAGACCTGCTCGCGGGACGGTTGTGCTTACCCGGGAATATGCCGCAGCCAATGACCGCGCCGCCGATCCTCAGCGCAGGCCGGGAGTGGACGGCTGAGCAGACGGCGGCCATTGAGCGCCGCGACGGCGACTTGTTGCTCGACGCCGGAGCGGGCAGCGGGAAGACGTCGGTGCTGGTCGAGCGCTTCGTCCGTCACGTACTTGAGGACGAGATTCCGGTGGCCGAGATCCTGGCCATCACCTTTACCGACAAGGCGGCCGCCGAGCTGAGCGAGCGGATCCGCGCGCGCCTGCGGGAGCTCGGGGCCCACGAACAGGCACGAGCCACCGAGGGGGCTTTCATCTCCACGATCCACGGCTTCTGTGCCCGTGTCCTGCGCGGAAATGCTCTGGCCGCCGGCCTCGATCCCCGATTCGCGGTTCTGGAC
This sequence comes from uncultured Solirubrobacterales bacterium, assembly GCA_963845575.1. Taxonomy (GTDB): domain Bacteria; phylum Actinomycetota; class Thermoleophilia; order Solirubrobacterales; family Solirubrobacteraceae; genus Palsa-465. The sequence goes on from CAWJSN010000014.1 coordinate 142,924, forward strand.
CGCGATCGGTCAGAGCCGCTGGCCGCCGCCGCCTTTGACGCCGCGCTAGACGAGTTCGCGCCGGAGCCGGCGATCGAGCTCCTGGCCGCCTACGGCGCGCCGACGCTGCGTTACGCGATCGTCTCCGCCCACGATCGACTGCGCTCCGCGGGTCAACTTGCCCCGCGCCTGCCGGCCGTCCAGGTGCCCGACGTAGACGGTGCGGCGCAGACCCTGGCTGCGGTCAGCCGCGCGCTCAGCGCCGAGCTGGGCGGCATTCCCGACCCCGGCGCGCGGGTGCTCGAGGCCCTGGGCCGGCTCGAGCTCTGCCGCGAGCTCCTGGTTGCGCCGGATCTATGGCCGGGCGACCTTGACCGCCTCAAGCTCCGCGGGAACGGCAACGCACTCAGCACTGACGCCTGTGTGGCCTACCGTGAGGCTCTGGCCGCCTACCGAGCCGCCAGTGCTGCCCGGGCGGCGCTTCCGATCCGGGAGGCCATGGACGCCCTCCTTCAAGCCTTCTCCACCCGCTACGCGCTGGCCAAGCGTGAGGTCTCCGGGGTCGACTTCGAAGATCTCGAGCTGCTCACCCTCGAGCTGCTCCGAGCGCGGCCCGAGCTGCGCGAGCGCTACAGCGAGCGTTTTGCCCGAATCATGGTCGACGAGCAGCAGGACACCAACCGCATCCAGCTCGAGCTGATCGAGTCCATTGCCCGGGACAACCTGTTCACCGTCGGCGACGCCCAGCAGTCGATCTACCGCTTTCGCCATGCCGACGTGGAGCTCTTCGAGGCCCGCGGACGGCGCCTGGCCGCCGGCCAGCGTCGGCTCACGCTCCAGACCAACTTCCGCTCGCGGCCGGAGATTCTCGAGCCACTGGGCGCGGCCTTCGCCACCGCGATGGGCGAGCGGTTCACCGCCCTGGTTCCCGGGCGGCCGGCTCACGGCGAGGATCCCGAGCCACGCGTCGAGCTCCTCCTGGTCGACAAGGGCGCCGAGTGGGAGCTCGAGGGCATGGCCGCGCCCTGGCGGCTCGGCGAGGCCCGAGCGCTCGCGGACCGGGTGGCCGAGCTGGTCAGCGCCGGAACGCCACCCGGCGAGGTGGTCGTGCTCACCCGGGCGACGACCGACATGCGCGCCTACGAGCGTGCCCTCGAGCGCCAGGGGCTGCCCACCTATGTGATCGGCGGGCGCGGCTACTGGTCCCATCCCCAGGTGCTCGACCTGATCGCCTACCTGCGCGTGCTGGCCAATCCGCGCGACGAGGAGGCACTCCTCGGGGTGCTCGCGTGCCCGATGGTCAGCTCATCGTTTGACGCCCTGGTCGTCCTGGCCGGCGCCGCCCGGTCTCGGGACACCGATCCGTGGAGCATCCTGCGCGACCCGGGCGATGCGCTCGACCCGCTGCCCGCCGGGGACCGCCAGGCGCTGAGCGCCTTCGCCGAATGGTTCGCCGATGAGCGCGCCGGGGCGTCCTGGCGTGGTCTCGAGGACCTGCTCGAGCGTGCCCTGGCCCGGACGGGCTACGACCTGACGATGCTGGCCATGCCCGGCGGCCGTCGCCGGCTGGCCAACATTCGCAAGCTGATGCGCCTGGCGCGCGAGTATGAGCAGGAGCACGGTCCCGACCTGAGCGGCTTTCTGGCCCTGGCCGCTGCGCGAGCGTCGGGAGGAGCGGCTGACGCGCGCGAGAGCGAGGCGCCGGTGGAGGGGGAGGGGCTGAATGCCGTTCGGCTGATGACCATCCATCGGGCCAAGGGGCTCGAGTGGCCGACGGTGTGCGTGGCCGATCTGGGGCGCTCCCCCCGCCCGGCGCACCAGGTCCTGCGCCTGAGCGGCGACCGGCGCATGGGACTGCGCCTTCATCGCGCCGGTGCCCCCCAGCGCGTCTCGGCGCTCGACTACGACGCCATCGGGGCCGAGGACCGCGCGGCCGAGGAAGAGGAGGAGAAGCGCCTGTTCTATGTGGCCATGACCCGCGCCCGGGAGCGTCTGGTGCTCAGCGGCGCCACCCGCTTTGACGGCTGGACCGGAGCGGCCAGTCACAACGGCGGCGGCCCGGTGGCCTGGATCGCGCCCGCCTTCGTGCCCGAGCTCGGTCGGCTGATCTTGGAGGGTGGGGGCGTGGTGTCACCGGGGCAGGGGCGTGTCCGGCTGCGGATCGCCACGCCGCAAGACGCCTCCGAGCCGCATGTCGCGTCCTCGCCGCGGGCCGGGGGGGCGGCCGCGCCCCTGCGCGCGCTCTCCCCGCCCGCGCCCGGTCCCATCCCGCAGCCCCCGACTCCCCCGCCGGTGTCCTCGCTCAGCTATTCCGCACTGGGTGAATACGCTCGCTGCGGCTACCGGTTCTACGCCGAACGGGTGCTCGGCCTCCCCGGAGTCCAGAGCGCCGAGTCGGCGGGCGGCAGCGAGGAGACGGTGGGGCTGCCAGCCGACACGGGGGAGCCGGTGGGGCTGCCAGCCGACACGGGGGAGCCGGTGGGGCTGCCAGCCGACACGGGGGAGCCGGTGGGGCAGCCGGGCGACACGGGGGAGCCGGTGGGGCGGCCGGGCCGGCGCAGCGGTACCGACCGGGGTCTGCTCATCCACGCGTTGCTCGAGCGATTGAATTTCCGCCGCCCCGTGGTCCCCGGCCCCGGTGCGGTCCGGGCCGCGGCGGAGGCGATCGGAGTCCGCGTGCCTGGAGAGGCGGACGCCGTGGAGCTGAGCGCCGCCGTCGAGCGCTTCGCCGGCGGGGCCCTGTGCGCCCGGCTGGCCCGGGCCACCGATAGCCGGCGGGAGGAGCGCTTCGCCTTCCCGCTCGACGGCGGGGTGTTGGTCACCGGCGTAATCGACGTCCTGGCCCGTGAGCCCGGGGGGCAGACGCTGATCGTCGACTACAAGAGCGATCGCCTGGCCGGGGCCGACCCGGCCGAGCTGGTCTCCGCGCACTATTCGACCCAGCGGATCATCTATTCAGTGGCCGCCCTGCATTCCGGTGCCGAGCGGGTCGAGGTGGTCTATTGCTTTTTGGAGCTCCCCGAGGAGCCGGTCACGGCGGTGTACGAGCGCTCGGATCTGCCCCGCCTACAGGGTGAGCTCGGCGAGCTGTGCGCGGGCGTTCTCCGGAGTGAATTTGCGGTCACACAGGCGCCGCACCGCGGTGTTTGCGGCGGCTGCCCGGCCGAAGGGGGGCTCTGCTCGTGGCCGCTCGAGCTCACTCGCCGTGCGGCCCCCGACCGGCTCTTCTGAGCGCCGCACCGGGAGCCTCCGTCCCATACATGCGATATCTGCGAGTTTGAGACGGAGGTTCTGGGCTACGGCTTGAACTCGACATCGATCTGTTGCTCGTCGGAGCGCTCCTCGACCTTGGCCAGCGCGGTCAGCGTGCGCTGGTCGGCGGGCTCGTCCGGGGGCCCGAACAGGCTGCGCGGCCACAGCCGGCGGGTGGTGACGACATTGATCTCGGCCGCGTACAGCGTCATCTGCGCGCCGAGATGGAGCCAGACCAGGAGGGCGATGACCAGCCCGAACGTGCCGTAGGTGCTGGTCGACTGCTTGAGGACGTGGCCGACGTAGTAGCCACCGACCGCCTGCAGGATCTCCCACATCACCCCGGCCACGATCACCCCGGTACGCAGCTCGCGGCTGGGGACGTTGGACGCGGTCATGAGCCGGAAGGCGGCGAAGAACAGCCCGAAGTTGAGCAGCAGCGAGATGATGATGCTGGCCACGTCGACCACGATGCCCTTGCCCAGTCCGCCGGCGACCAGCCCCGAGGCCACCGTGGCCAAGATGAACAGCAGGCCGAGCGAGACGAGCAGCGCCAGTCCGCGCAGGCGGGATTTGATGAAGTTCGGCCGATCCTTGAATGGCACGGCCCAGATCCGGTCAAACGCGTTCTGGGCCGCCTGGGTCACGCCAAGTCCAGCCAGCAGCGAGGTGACCAGGCCGATGACCAGCGTGGTCACATGCCCGTGCAAGCCGCCGATGTGGTGCAGCTGGGTCCCGATGATCGGGAACTGGCCCAGGGCGGAGCTCTCGACCGACTGCTGCAGGCTGGCGTCGCCCTGGAGGGCAAAGCCGAGGATGGTCACGAAGACCAGCAGCAGCGGGAACAGGGAGAAGAACGCGTAGTAGGCCACCAGGGCGGCCAGGCTGCCCGCCTGGTCATCGCCGAACTTCCTGATCACCGCCACGGGGATGGCCAGCCAAGCACGGCGTTGCTGAGCGCGGTCAAACGCTCGCACCGGACGCAGCAAATCCATGCTGGAGAACTACCCGGCCCCGCGCGTGCGCACGCTGGCCGCCTGGCCCTGCTCGATGGCCAGGAGCGTGCGCTTGCGGTCCACGCCGCCCGTGTAGCCGCCCAGGTTGCCCCCGGCCCGCAGGACGCGATGGCAGGGCAGGACGATGGGCAGCGGATTGGCGCCCAGGGCGTTACCGGCCGCGCGGGCTCCCCGCGGACTCCCCGCGGCCTGGGCGACCTCGGCGTAGGTTGATACCGACCCGTAGGGGATCGCGGCCGTCGCCGCCAGGATCCGGCGTCCGAACGGACTCATCAGCCGCTGATCGAGGGCGCAGGCGAAACGTTCGCCGTCGACCGGCGAAGTACTCGTCGAGTTCGCGCCGGGGACCGTCCAGGCGCTGCGGGGAGGCGAGCACCCGGGGGGACACGCGCTCGGCCAGCCGGGCGAGCAGATCATCGAGGCCACCGTGATCGACGTAGGCGAGCTGGACCAGACCGCCCGGGGTGGCGGCCAGCAGTAGATCGCCGACGGGGGAGTCCAACGTGGCATAGGCCACATCGAGCAGGCCCGCCCGCGCAGCGAGAGCGGCCAGGTCAGGCAGCTCCTCGCCGGTCGGAGCGCTGCGGCGCAGCTGGTCCTGGAGCAGGTCAGTGTTCATCGCTCTCGTATTCCTTTCTCAGCCGCGTCAGGCCTTCGTACACGTTGCGGCGGGCGGCCTCCTGGCTGGTGCCCATCACCGTGGCGATGTCCGCGTAGGGGGCGTCGGTGACGAAGCGCAGAGCCAGGGCGGTGCGCTGCTTGTCGGGCAGAGCGGCGACGCTCGCCCAGAGCCCGGTCGAATCCTGCGGGATGGCAGGCTGCGGCGCGGTCGGCGATCGTCCGCCGACTCCGGCCAGCGCCTCGGTCTCGGCCACCGGCACCGGGCGCCGGGCTCGGGCCCGGAAGTGATCGATTGCCTTGTTATGGGCCACGGTCAGGATCCAGCCCCTCAGGTTCGACGCCTCGCGCAGCCCGGGATAGGCCCGGAGCGCGGCCAGCCAGGTCTCCTGGTAGCAGTCGTCGGCCTCGATCGGGCCCACGCTGGCGGCCAGGAAGCGATACACGTCGCGTCCGTGGGCGTCGAGCAGGGCCTGGAAAGGGGGCAGGGTCACGGAGATTGAACGTGTGGGCGGCCGGTGTCGTGAGATCGTCGCCTGCCGGCGGGGGTCTTGAGATCCTCATCTACCCGGCGGGCGTCGTCGTGAGATCTTCGCCTACCGGCGGGCGTCATCCGGCAAATCCGCGGTCACGGCTTGCCCGATCGGGCCGTCGGGTATACAAAGCTCTTCATGGCACGCGCAATCTGGACTGGCGCCATCAGCTTCGGGCTCGTCAACGTCCCGGTCAAGCTCTATAGCGCCACTTCTCCCAAAACTGTCCGCTTCCACCAGCTGTCCAGCAAGACTGGGGCCCGGATCCGCCAGAAGCGGGTCGATCCCTCGACCGGTGACGAGGTCGCGTTCGACGACATCGTCAAGGGCTATGAGCTCAGCCCGGATCGCTACGTGCTGATCGAGCCGGAGGAGCTCGAGGCCCTCGATCCCAAGGCGACCAAGACGATCGACATCGAGGAGTTCGTGGAGGAGTCGGAGATCGATCCGATCTACTACGACCACAGCTACTACCTGGCCCCCACGACGGGCGGGGCCAAGGCCTACACGCTGCTCCTCGAGGCGATGCGCGAGGCGGGCAAGGTGGCCATCGGGCGTGTGGTGATTCGCTCCAAGCAACAGCTCTGCGCGCTGCGACCCACGGCCGGGGTGATGACCATGTCGACGATGCTGTTCGGTGACGAAGTCGTAGCCCCGGATCGGATCGACGAGCTGGACGCGGTCGGGGAGGCCGAGGCATCTAAGCGCGAGCTGACCATGGCCCAGCAGCTGATCGATTCGCTGTCGGCCGAATTTGACCCCGACAAGTTCCGCGACGACTACCGCGACCGCGTGCTCGACCTGATTGAGCGCAAGGCGGCGGGCGAGGAGATCGCCGTGCAGCCCGAGGCGGAGGACACGACGCCGGCACCGGACCTCATGGCCGCGCTGGAGGCCAGCCTGGCCGATATCCGCAGCGGGGACAGCGACGAGCCACCCAAGAAGACCTCGCCGGCCAAGTCACGCAAATCTGCCGCCTCGGCCAACGGTTCCGGCAAGGGCGCAGGCTCTGGCCAGGACGGCGGCTCGAGCAAGAGCGGTTCGGCCAAGAGCGGTTCGGCTAAGAGCGGCTCGGCTAAGAGCGGCTCGGCTAAGAGCGGCTCGGCTAAGAGCGGCTCGGCGAGCCGGAGCAAGTCCGCCCCGGCGAAGTCGCGGGCCAAGGCCAAGAGCTAGTCGCCGGAACCGAGCGGGGCTAGCCGCCCGAACTGGAACTCGACACCGCGGCGCCGCCACTGCCCGCGCCGCCCGGCTTCATCGGGTGGCGGTGCGGCTTGGCCGCCGGAGTGGTTGTGCTGTTCGAGCCACTGGTGCTGCTGGTGCTCGACACGCCGGCGGCGCCGCCGCCATTGCTGTTGCCCACCGACGAGTTATTGGTCTTCTTGGGGCCGGGGCTGGTCGCCTTGGGCGTTTTCTTGGCTGGATTGATGGCGGTCGTGGTGGGGACGCCACCGCCTCCGCACCCGCTCAGTAGTGTCGCGCCGGCCAGCAGGCAGCAGGCCAGCAGTTTGGTCTTCTTGATGGGCATCATCGGTTTCTACCCACACTCCCCGCCGCCCACCAGGGCCTAACCCGAATCTAGTCGGGCGTTCATCTCGCTCACGTATCGGAAAACCGCTGGTAGCCTTTCTGGGCTGCTTCGTCGTGCCGCTTCACCCGTCTGAGAAGCCACTTCATGTACCGAACCGCTCCCCCCGGGGCCACAGGCCTCTACCAACCCTCATACGAGCACGATGCCTGCGGCATCGCGCTGGTGGCCAAGCTGTGGGGCGAGGCCACCCATGCCGTGGTGGAGAAGGCCCTGGACGCCCTGGAGAACCTCGAGCATCGCGGTGCCGAGGGCGCCGATCCCAACACCGGTGACGGGGCTGGGATCCTGTTGCAGATCCCCGACGCCTTCATCCGCGGGGCAGTGGCCGGGATCGACCTGCCGGCGCCAGGGCGCTATGGCATCGGCGTGTGTTACCTGCCCGCCGACCCCGAACGGCGACTGAGTGTCGAGCAGCTGATCGAGGGGACGATCGAGGCCGAGGGTCAGCGCGTTCTCTGGTGGCGCGATGTGCCCGTCGATGATCGTTTCGTGGGCGAGACCGCCCGCATGTCGGCGCCGGTCATCCGCCAGGTCATCATCGAGGCTTCCGAGGAGATCGACGACCAGGGGGCATTCGAGCGCAAGCTCTACGTGATCCGCCGGGTCATCGAGCGGGCCGCCGGCCCCGAGCTGTCGGTGCCCAGCTTCTCGAGCCGAACGATCGTCTACAAGGGGATGCTCACCGCGCCGCAGCTGCCGCGCTACTTCCCCGACCTGCGCGATCCGCGGGTCGCCTCCCGGCTGGCTCTGGTCCACTCGCGCTTCTCGACCAACACCTTCCCGAGCTGGGAGCTGGCCCATCCCTACCGGATGATCGCCCACAACGGCGAGGTCAACACGCTGCGCGGCAACGTGAACTGGATGCGGGCCCGGGAGTCGCAGCTGGCCTCCGAGCTGTTCGGATCCGATCTCGAAAAGGTGCTTCCCGTGGTCCGGCAGGGGGGATCGGACTCGGCCGTGTTTGACAACGTGCTCGAGCTGCTGGTGCTCAGCGGCCGCTCGCTCCCGCACGCGGTCATGATGATGGTCCCCGAGGCCTACCGCACGCGCCGTGACCTGGACCCCGACGTCAAGGGTTTCTATGACTTCCACTCCTGCCTGATGGAGCCATGGGACGGCCCGGCGGCGATCGCCTTCACCGACGGTCGGATGGCCGGCGCCGTTCTGGACCGCAACGGCCTGCGCCCCGGTCGCTGGATTCAGGACACCGAGGGCTACGTGGTGCTGGCCTCTGAGACCGGCGTGATGACCGTCGCCCCCGAGCACATCCAGCGCAAGGGCCGTCTCGCCCCCGGCAAGCTCTTCCTGCTCGACCTCGAAGAGGGCCGGATCGTCGAGGATGAGGAGGTCAAGCGGAGGGTTTCCCGCCGCAAGCCCTACGGCGAGTGGTACGAGCGCTCGGTGGTCCACATCGACGATCTGCCCGAGCGCGAGCCGCGCGTGCCGCGCGTGGAGCCGCTGCGCTCCCGGCAGCTGGCCTTCGGCTACTCCCAAGAGGACCTGCGGATGATCATCGCGCCGATGGCGGCCAAGGGCGAGGAGCCGACCGCCAGCATGGGCAACGACGCCGCTCTGGCCGTCCTCTCCGACCGCCAGCCGCCATTGTTCGCCTACTTCAAGCAGCTCTTCGCGCAGGTCACCAACCCGCCCATCGATCCGATTCGCGAGAACGTGGTCATGAGCCTGCATACCGGGGTCGGGCGCCGAGGTCAACCTGCTCTCCGAATCCCCCGAGCAGGCCCATCAGCTGGTCATGGACCAGCCGATCCTCCGCAATCACCAGCTGGAGAAGCTGCGTCAGGTCTCGCACGAGATCTTCGATGCCGCCACGCTGGACATCACCTGGCCGATCGAGGACGGCACCGACGGCATGGAGCGCCGCCTGGACGCCCTGTGCGCCGAGTCGGCCAGGTACGTCGAGAACGGCGCCAACATCCTCATCCTCTCCGATCGCAACCTCGGGCCCGAGCGGGTGGCCATGCCCTCGCTGCTCGCCGTGGCCGCCGTGCACCACCATCTGGTGCGGGCGGGGACCCGTCTGCGGACCGGGCTGGTGATCGAGTCCGGAGAGCCGCGGGACATCCACAGCATGGCCACCCTGATCGGGTACGGCGCCTCGGCGATCAACCCGTATCTGATGTTCGAGTCCCTGGACGAGCTCGCCGACCGCTCGCTGCTTCCCGAGGACCGGCTGGTCGGCGTGATCGCCGCCCAGCCCGGCGAGGCCGGGAGCCGCGGCGACCGCCAGCTAGACCGCGATGAAGCCGAGGAGCGGATCGTCCGGGCGATCGGCAAGGGCCTACTGAAGACGATCTCCAAGATGGGGATCTCGACCATCCAGTCCTACTGCGGAGCTCAGATCTTCGAGGCCGTGGGCCTGGAACGGGAGCTGATCGACAAGCACTTCACCGGCACCGCCTCCCGCATCGGCGGGATCGGCCTGGACGTCCTGGCCACCGAGGCTCTGGAGCGCCACTTCCGCGCCTATCCGCGGACCGGGCCGCGACCTGCTGCCGGTCGGCGGCGTCCTGCAGTGGCGTCGCGACGGCGAGCTGCACATCTGGAACCCCGACACGATCGCCAATCTCCAGCACGCCGTGCGGGCCAGCACTGGTACTTCGCTGGACTCGGAGCCCGCCTCCGCCCCCACGGCCGCGGCCCGCGATCCCCAGGAGACCTACGACGAGTTCGCTCGGCTGGTCAATGAGGAGTCGACGCGGAAGGCGGCGCTGCGCGGGCTGATGAAGCTGCGCACCGCAGCGAGCCCGATTCCGCTGGAAGAGGTGGAGCCGGCCACGGAGATCATCCGGCGCTTCAGCACCGGCGCGATGAGCCTCGGGTCCCTGTCTCGGGAGGCCCACGAGACGCTGGCCGTGGCCATGAACCGTCTCGGGGGCAAGTCCAACACCGGCGAGGGCGGCGAGGATGCCTCCCGCTTCACTCCCGAGGAGAACGGCGACTCGCGTCGCTCGGCCATCAAGCAGGTCGCCTCGGGCCGTTTCGGGGTGACGATCGATTACCTGGTCAACGCCGACCAGCTCCAGATCAAGATGGCCCAGGGCGCCAAACCAGGCGAGGGCGGCCAGCTGCCCGGCCACAAGGTCGACGACTACATCGCCAAGATCCGCAACTCGACCCCTGGCGTGGGCCTCATCTCCCCACCGCCGCATCACGACATCTATTCGATTGAGGACCTCAAGCAGCTGATCTACGACCTGCGCTGCGCCAACCCCGAGGGTTCGGTGTCGGTCAAGCTGGTCTCCGAGGTGGGGGTGGGGACGGTGGCCGCGGGCGTGGCCAAGGCCAACGCCGATCACGTCACCATCGCCGGACATGACGGCGGTACCGGCGCCTCGCCCCAGTCCTCGATCCAGGCCGCGGGCGTGCCCTGGGAGATCGGTCTGGCCGAGACCCAGCAGACGCTCCTGCTCAACGACCTGCGCTCGCGCATCACCGTCGAGGTCGACGGTCAGATCAAGACCGGACGCGACGTCGTCATCGCCGCACTGCTCGGCGCCGACGAGTTCGGCTTTTCCACCGCCCCGCTGATCGCCATGGGCTGCATCATGATGCGGGTCTGCCACCTGAACACCTGTCCGGTGGGCATCGCCACCCAGGACCCCGAGCTGCGCCGGCGCTTCCGCGGCACGCCCGAGCACGTGACGGCGTACCTGATGTTCGTCGCCGAGGAGGTGCGGGGGCTGATGGCCCAGCTGGGTGTCCGGCGCTTCGAGGATCTGATCGGTCACGCCGAGCTGCTGGAGATGGAGGAGGCGATCGACCACTGGAAGTCGCGCGGAGTTGATCTCTCGATGGTCCTCTCCGCCCCTGATCTGCCCCCGGACATGCCTCGGGCCCGGACCCGGCCCCAGGTCCCGGTCCTCGACGATGCGCTGGACTGGGAACTGGTCTCCCTGTGCGCGCCGGCGCTCGAGCGTGAGGACAGCGTGCGCCACGGCCCGGTCCCGGTCCGCAACGTCAACCGCACCGTGGGCGGCATCCTCTCGGGGGAGATCGCCCGGCGCTACGGAGTACGGGGCCTGCCCGAGGGCACGATCGAGATCTCCTTCTCGGGCTCAGCCGGCCAGAGCTTCGCCGCCTGGCTGGCTCCGGGCGTGACCTTCGCGCTGCGCGGCGAAACCAACGACTACACGGGCAAGGGGCTGTCGGGGGGCATCGTCTCGGTGCGGCCGCCGGACTCCGCCCTGTTCCGCGCCGAGGAGAACATGATTGTCGGCAACACCGTGCTCTATGGCGCCACGGCAGGCCGGGCCTTCATCCGCGGGCTGGCCGGGGAGCGCTTCGCGGTGCGCAATTCAGGGGCCATGGCCGTCGTCGAGGGTGTCGGGGACCACGGCTGCGAATACATGACCGGGGGCCGGGTGGTCATCCTGGGCACGACCGGACGGAACTTCGCCGCCGGCATGAGCGGCGGGATCGCCTACGTCTACGATAAGGACCGCCGTTTCGAGGGACGCTGCAACACCGACCTGGTCGATCTCGATCGCCTGACCGAGGCCGACGAGGAGGAGGTCAAGGCCCTCATTTCCGAGCACGCCCAGCGCACCGGTTCGCTCGTCGCCCGCAACGTGCTGGCCTCCTGGGAGCGGGCGAGCGAGCGCTTTGTCAAGGTCATGCCCCGGGATTACAAGCGGGTGCTGGCCGAGCGTGAGGCCGAGCAGTCAGACGACGCAGCTGAAGCTGCGGTCAGCGCGTAGTCGCCAGCTCGGTTCCGCGCTCACCGGCCAGCCGGATCAGCACCGTGGCCCAGGTTCGGAAGGGACGCCAGGGCTCGGCCAGGCGGGCGAAGGCCTCGAGGTCCGGGGGGCCGTCCAGGCCGTAGTAATGCGCGGTATGGCGCAGCACCTTGGGCTCGGCCATGGGCAACAGCGCGTCGGCGAAGCCGCTGCCCCGCAGGACCACCAGACCGGCGTAGAACGGACCCAGGCCGTTCAGGCGCTGAAGCTCGCTCCAGGCCCGCTCGGGACCCAGCTCGTGCAGCCGGCCGAGATCGAGCGCACCGTCCAGTGCGGCGCCGGCCACGTCGAGCAGGCGGGCGATCTTCTGCAGCGAGAGCCCGGGGAAACTCTCCCCCAGCTCGACCAGATGGCGTGGCTGGGGGAAGGCCAGCACCGTGCCGCCGGCGAGGTTGAACGACTCGCCCAGCTGCGCGCTGATCTCCGCGCGTACCCGAGCCGCCTGGGCGGCGGGCCGCCGCGCTGAGATGATGGCCCAGGCGGCGGCCTCATACGGAGAGGCGAACAGCACCGGCCGCTGACCGGGGTGGGCCCGCTGCAGGGCAGCGAGCACGGGGTCCGCTTGGCCAACGCGGATGAATTCATCACCGTCGTGGTCCAGCGATAGGAGCCGGGCGATCTGCGTGAGCGCTGCCTGCGCGGGAGCGCCGTTGCGCAGTTCGAGCTCGACTCCGAGCGCCCCGTCCACCTCGTCCTGGCGGATGATCGCCCCGGCGTAGCCCTGCCCCCCGTCGACGGGGAAGGCCAGCCGCAGCGTGCCATCGAATGGAGGTGGCCGTCCCTCGGTTGGACCGAAGCCGAACTCAGCCGCGGCCCGGAGCGAGAACGAGCCCCGGAACGTCAACGGGAAGCTGTCGGGCATGCTCGCCGATCATCGCAGCAGCACCGCCGTCACGCCCTGGATCGTGTCGATTCCGTAGCCCGTGGACGGGTCGCCATCGGTCATGACCGCCTCCGAGAAGGTGCGTCCGCGGTGCTCCAGCCGTGCGATCTGGTGCACGAGCTGACCCAGCCCCGTGGTGCGCCAACCGCCCTTGAAGAAGACGCGGTAGCCGAGCGGCCGGGCCACGGCGGGGATGCCCCAGCTCTCGTAGCTGACGATGGTCGAGAGCAGGAATCGGGCATAGCCCACGAACTCGGGCGGGATCAAAGAATCCATGACAAAGAAGAACCGCGCCTGGTCGGCGGGGCTGAGGCGCGCTGCTCCCCAGTCGAAGGCGACGGAGAAGTCGGTCATGCCGGCCGCCCGAGCCACGTCGTCGAGCCCGGCGCTACCAACGATCGCGAAGCAGCGGCTGGCGGCGGTGTTGTCCGAGACGTGGATCATGGGGAACAGGATCGAGTCGGTCATCGAGTCGATCCGGTGGTGCCCGAGCGCGTGAAGCCGCCGCAGATCGGCGACCATAAGCATGGCCTTGACCACGCTCGCCGTGATGAACGTCCGGTGGATGTGGGCGCCGGACAGACGTCCCTCGCTGTCCACGACAGCGAAGCCGGTCAACCCGGCCCGGCGCTCCAGGTACCGCTTCGCTTCCTTTACCGCAGTCGGCCCCGGAAAGCCCTCTGGGAGGCGTCCTGTGCCTCGGTAGCCGCGCCCGGTGCATCCCGGCGGCCGCTCGAGATCGTCCAGTGCATGATCCTCGCGGGCGTGAAAGCAGGCGCGGAAGCTGAATCGTCCGGCGGGAAGGCTCACCACCGTGCGTAGCTGGGTCGTGTAAGGGCCGCGCCGCCGCGTCCGGTTGGTCGCCAGGACACGGAACCGGCCGCGGGCGGAGCGGGCAAAGGACCAGCGGACGCGGGCCCCGCCCCAGCCCAGGCCGCGTGGATGGCGCACGAGGATGGTGATCTGTACGCGCCCGAGCGTCAGGGCTCGGATGGTGACCGCCGTGATGCCGATCACATGCTCGCTGGCCGTGCTCGTCGCGCCGGTCCCGGTCAGCACCGCCCGGTAGCTGGTGTCTCGGTCGGCGATGACGGTGTGCGAGAACGATCCGTCAGCAGCCAGGGGCACGGTGGCCACGAGGCTGGGGTGCCGGTATGGGAAGGGGCTGGCGTAGAGCTGGACGCTGGCGGTGGGCGCGGCGCCGAGGGCCTGACCGGAGAGGGTTACCGGGTGTGTGCCGCGGACCAGGCCGGGCGACACCGACAGCGAGACTGTGGGCGCCTGCGCCTGCGCCAGGCTCGGGCTGGCGACGGTAGCCGCCGCCAGCGTCACCAGAACCGTTCCGGCCAGTCGCATAGTCCCCCGAGCCCCCTCGCGCACATCGGGACTCTAGACGAGCGAGGCCCGGCAAGGGGATTGGTACCCTCCCGCTTCGCATGGGTGAGCTCGGCGCATTCCTGAAGATCCACCGGGTCGGCTTTGACAAGCGCGACCCCGGTCAGAGAGTCGATGACTATCGGCAGTACTTCGAGCTGCAGCCCGACGCCGAACTGCGGCGCCAGGGTGCGCGCTGCATGGACTGCGGTGTCCCCTTCTGTCACGAGGGCTGCCCGCTGGGCAACCTGATCCCCGACTGGAACGATCTCGTGTATCGCGACAAGTGGCGCGATGCGATCGACCAGTTGCACTCGACCAACAACTTCCCCGAGTTCACCGGCCTGATCTGTCCGGCTCCGTGCGAGTCGGCCTGTGTACTGGCCATCAACGACGATCCGGTGACCATTGAGCAGATCGAGCTGGCCATCGTCCAGCGGGCCTTCGACGAGGGTTGGATCGTGCCCGAGCCCCCGGACCGCCGCTCCGGGCGGACGGTGGCCGTGGTCGGCTCCGGGCCGGCCGGACTGGCGGTGGCGGCTGAGCTGAACCGCTGTGGGCATTCGGTCACCGTGTACGAGCGCGACGAGGGCCCGGGTGGGCTGCTGCGCTTCGGCGTCCCGGACGCCAAGCTCGAGAAGTCGATCATCGACCGCCGCGTGGGGATCCTCGAGCAAGAGGGCATCCAGTTCGTCTACGACACGGACGTCGGTCGCGATGTCGGCGTGTCCGAGCTACAGGAGAGCTACGACGCTTTGGTCATCTCGATCGGCTCACGCGTTCCGCGCGAGTACGAGGGCCCGGGACGCGAGCTGGCCGGCATCCATCCGGCCATGGACTACCTCTATCAGCGCAACCGCTGGGTGGCTGCCCAGGAGGGCCGCCCGGCCCGGACGCCGGCCCCCGGGACCGAGATCAGCGCCTCCGGCCAAAGGGTGATCGTCATCGGCGGTGGCGACACCGGGATGGACTGCATCTCCAACGCCCATCGCGAGCACGCCGAGTCGGTGGTCATGCTCGACGTCTACGCCGAGCTTCCGGGCGCTGGTGAGGATCCGCGTCACCCCTGGCCGCTGCCCCCGAAGCGCACCGAGTCGACCTATGCGCTGGAGGAGGGCGGCAAGCGCCGCTGGGGCACCGAGGTGACCGGGTTCGACGGGAACGACGGCAAGGTCAGCCATGTCTACGCCCGCAAGGTGACCGGCAGCTCCTCGCGCGACTTGACTCCGGTGCCGGGAAGCGAGTTCGTGCTCGATGCCGATCTGGTGCTGATTGCCATCGGCTTCCAGCATCCCGAGCACGAGGGCCTGGTCGCCGAGCTCGGCCTGGACCTCGACCGGCGCGGCAACATCCGCACCCGCCAGACCTACCGCACGTCCGTGGGCCGCGTGTACGCCTGTGGTGATGCCCGCCTCGGTCAGTCCCTGGTGGTCACGGCGATCGCCGAAGGGCGCAAGTGCGCGCGCATCGTCAACGCCGATCTCGGCGGCAGCCCGATGGACGCCGATCGCGAGATGTTGTCCGTCGGGGCGTGGAGCGGCGAGGCCGACCGGACCCTCCGTCATGAGGCTGAGGCCGCCGGGACCGTCCGTCCGGGGGAGGAGTTCTTCACCGGGCCGGGCATGCGCGACCCGGCCTGATTCGCGTCCGTTCGTCCCGTGGTTATGGGAATGTTGGTTTCTTAGCGCTCTGCTGAGACGGTTGTCCCGCCCTGCGCGCCCTGCTACGGTTAGCTCGAAGCGGACTACTGAAGTCCGATTCGGAATTTTTTCGGGGCTTTCGGTTTAGGCACAGCTTGGGACGGGGAAACTCGCCCCTGTCGGTCAGGGAACTGCGCCCCCACTTCCCTGGCTCTCCGGGGGGCCCAGATGGATCTGGGCCCCCCGGTCCTATTTAAACGCGAACTGAGCCTGGCAGCCAGCGCGACTGGCCGGTGTGCGACCTTGTGTGGATGGCTGTCCCGGTTGCCGTCGTTGCTACGCCCAGCCACGGCTGTCACGCGTCTATCGGCTGCACGATCAGCCAGCTGGTGGATTCGGCCGGAACGTTCTTCTCGCAGTTGGCCAGCCTGAGCTGGGGGTCGCTGCTCCTGGGGCTGTTGTTCTACGCGCTCTACCTGCTGCTGCGCTCCCGGGCCCTATGGGGTGCCGTGCAGACGGCCTATCCGGATGTGCGCGTGCGCTGGCGCGATATCTGGGGTGCCTACATGGTCGGCTATGCGGTCAACAACGTTTTCCCGCTTGGCGGGGGGAACATCGCTCAGCTGTTCCTGGCTCGGTCGGCGATCGCCACCGGCAGTTACCCGACCATCGCCACGGCAATGTCCACCGGAGTGATCTTCGACTGGTTCATGGGCGTGTTGATCATGGCCTTCGCCTTTACCCAGGGCGTGTTCCCCAAGCCGCCCGATTTCTCAAAGCTGCCCGCCTTCGACATCAGCTTCTTCGCCGGCCACATGCGCTTCACGCTGTTCTTCCTCACCGCGCTGGGCATGCTGTTCGTGCTCGGCTTCGCCCTGCTCTCGGCGCGGGTCAGGGCCTTCTGGGAGCGGGTGCGCCAGGGGCTCGCCATTCTGCGCGACCGCGACGCCTACCGGCGACGGATGGCCAGCTGGCAGTTGGCGAGCTGGGTGGCCCGGTTCGCCGCCTACTGGGCACTGCTGGACGCGTTCCACATCGGCGGGTCGGTGGGCAATGTCCTGCTCGTCCTGGCCGTACAGGTCGTGGCCTCGGTGTTCCCGTTCACCCCGGGTGGGGCTGGGGTGCAGCAGGCCCTGTTGCTGGCCATCTTCCACAACGCGAACGCAGCGTCATTCTCGGTCGGCCAGCAGATCGCCACCGTCGTGCTCAGCGCCGCACTGGGCTTTGGCGCCCTGGTGTTCATCTTCCGCTTCAAGAGCTTCCGCGAGGTCATGGCCCGGGGGCGCGAGGACCGCCGTAACGAGGCGATTGCCGGCGGCCTCACCGCGGGAGAGACCTGAGCTTGGTCGCGCAAGGGCGAACACTCGAGGGGTTTGCCGGGGGGCTAGGCTTGATGATGCACCCATGCCGAGCTTCTGCCGCCACAACCGCCTGATCCAGAACTGTCCGATCTGCGCTCGCGAGCAGGATCTCGAGCTCCGTCCCGTCGTCTCGCCCGGCGGGCAGACCACGCGCTCTACGGCGTCCTCCTCGGTGCACCCGGGGCGCCCCGGCACACCGGTGCGGCCCCGCTCGGCGGCGGGTCGCTCCGGGCCCGGCCTGACCGTCAGGCGCATGGTCCGCGGGCTCGACGACGGCTATCACTGCCAGGTGATCCCTGGTCTGCGCTCCAGCGCTGATGCCGCGCGGCTGGCCGAGGAACTGGCCTGGGCCACGGCACGCCTGGAGCAGATGGCCGTGGCGCCCCCGGGCCTCTATGCCGAGCTCGCTGATCCGAGCATGGACATCGAAGAGCGCAGCTGGCTGGCCTTCCTGATCGCGTTCGTCGGGACGGCCGACGGGGCCGAACCGTTTGCCGCAATCGCCGCGGCGCGGAGCAGCTGGAGCTCGGGCCAAGGGCCTTCCCTGGACGGGGTGGTGCCCGGCCCCCGGGGGGCGCTGGTCCTCGGGCAGGACAACCGCACGCCTGAGGCCTACCGAGCCTGGGCGCAGCGCTCCGGCTCCCAGCGCGCGGCGTTCATGGGAGAGGAAAGCTGGGGGCCCGAACGGCGATTTGCTCGGGTCTTCGAGCGCCTGGCGTTGCCGGGCTTTCCGCGGGGAGCACGGTTTGAGCTCCTCACCGCGCTCGGCCGCGCCGGCGTGTACGAGCTCAGGCCGGCAGCGCTCGCCTTCGGTGGCATCGACGAGGTGACGCTGGGCGCCAAGCGCGTGCTCGGCATCGGCGACCCGATGCTCCTTGAGCGGCGCGCTGCAACGCTGGCCAGTGCTGTCGGGGTCGAGCTGGAGGCCCTGGATGTCGGCTTCTACAACTGGGAGCGCGGCTCCCGATCCACGCTCGGCATGGGAGCCGACCTCGAGCCCGACCCAGCGGTGATGGCCGCCGCGCAGGCCGCGTTCGGCCTCTGAGCCTTCCCCCAGCCCGCTCCGTCCGGGCCAGCGCCTACCTTCTCGGGCGTCTGTACCACCGAACGGAGTGCCATGACTCTCTGCTTCATCGAGCCGCAGAATGCCATCCGGGTGATTGCCGACTCGGTTGGCCGCGAAGCGCGTCGCCAGATCCTGGGCGAAGTGGTGCGCGCGTGGGTGGATGAGATCCCCGAGTCCGAGCTCGACTCGCACTATGCGAAGGCAGTGGCGGATCTGGACGAGCATGACCTTTCGCTGCTCGCTGCCTGGCATGTGTCGCTCGAGGTGGGTCATCCACTGCCCAACAAGGAGTTCCTGGTCAACGTGTTTCCGTCGCTGGGCGAGAACCGGCGTGAAGCGCTGAAGATTGCGGCGGGGTTCCGCGGCGAGGAGGCGTTTGAGGCCGGGGTGGGGGAGGAGCAGGCCTTTGACACGGTGCTCCCCTGGCTCTCCCAAGAGCGATGTGCCACGCTGGCCGCTGAGTGCCTCGAGCTTTACTGCTGGGACCGGCTCGGCGTCGAGAACTGATCGCCGCGCCGGTCGCCCGCCTGTGGCTCCCGGGCCTCAGCCGGGGAACGTGACCAGGGCGGCGCTGCCGTGCGGCACTGACAGCGTGTAGGTCCCACGATGAGGGGTAAGGCTCTGGGTCTCTGGGGCTGGTAGCTGTCCCGTCGCGGTGGCGGTGCCGTAGCCGTGGCCACCCCAGGTGACTCCGCCTTGGGCCCGTACGCCGGCCGCGCGCAGCCGGGTGACCGTGGCCGTCCCCGTGGTGCCGGCGGGCATGTTCAGGCTGACCGACCGCGTCCGGGCCGGGCTCGCGTTCACCAGCACCGTTCGCAGAGTGCCGTCCGGGCCGCGTGTGGACCACACGCTGAGTCCTCGAGCCCGAGTGGGTCCGCCCTGGCCGAGCAGCCGGGCGCCGGGTGGCACCGCCTGGGCGAACAGAGCCAGCCCGTAGTAGACCGGCTGCACGTAGGCCGACCATTTAGCCCCAGACCCGGTGAAGTGGAACAACTCGTAGGCCGAACGGGGCAGCGTGTGCATGTTGATCCCGTCCACTCCGGCTTGGGCCAGCGAGAACAGCGCCTTGGTGACCCACAGGGCGCTGGCGAACGTATCGCTGACGCCGGCCCGGCCGCGGCAGGCGACCGAGTTGAGCTCATCGACCCGGAGCTGACGGTGCCGAGCGTGGGCAAGCCTGACCCAGGGCTCCAGGCCGGCGGCCAGCGTGGTCGTGGAGTAGTCCGAGAGCAGGTGGCCCACGGACGGGTACTGTCGCGAGCCGGGGCCCACGTAGCATTTACGCAGCGGGTAACGGTGCACGGTCATGATCCGCAGGCGCGGCTGACTGCGCAGGAAGCGGTCCATCGACCCGATCCAGGTTCCCGGGTCTGGGGTTGGCCCGAGGGCCAGCGCCGGGCCGGCCACCGAGCCCGTGCCGACCCGCGCGGCGAAGGCCCTGAACTCGCTCGCGAACCGTCGGTAGTCGTAGCTTCGCGGTCGGGCGCGCCGGAAACGCTCGGGGCCGAGCTGGAGCAAGGGGAGCTTGCCGTAGAGGTTCGGCTCGTTGCCGATCTCCAGCGACTGGAGTTGTGAGGTGCCGATGCTCCGCCTAAACGCGCGCGCCTCGGCAGCGGCCAGGGCCGGGTGGTCTGCAGCCAGGTTGAGGCCCATGATCATGCGCGCGTGAAGGGTGTGGGCCAGGGCCGCCGTGGTGGCCAGCCAACTCGGGGTGAGCCGGTAGCTCTCGTAATCGGGTGATCTGACGCCGGGCGCAGGCACCCAGGAGATGTCGGTGCTGTCGCCGCCGATGCGCAGCATCGGGGCCTGGCCGGGGAACAGGTTGCGGATCAGCTGCACGAGCACGGGGTTGACGTGCCGCGGGTCTGAGCCCGTGTAGACGCGTACTGCCTGGAACTCGATCGACAAGCCCAGGAAGCCCCGGGGGATGCGCCGCCCCGGGCCGCTCTCGCTGACCTGCACCCGCACGGCGCCATGGGCCGAGACATCGGCACTGGCTGGTCCCGAGGTTGGTCCCGCCGGGTCCCCGGAGCTTGTCCCGATGAGCACCGCGACGATCACCAGGGCCGTGCCCGCGGCGGCCAGGATGGCCGCCAGTCGCCAGCGCATTGGCGCCTCGCTCATGACCCCTCGTCGCCCAGGGCGGTCTCGGTGTCGGCGATGACCTGCTCAGTGCTCTGAAACCAGACAGCGCGAATGCCCAGTGCCCGGGCGCCCTCGCAGTTGGCCTCGAGATCGTCGATCAGCAGAGCGGCCTCGGCGGCCACGCCCAGCCGTTCCAGGGTCAGCTCGATAGATCTCGGGGTCGGGCTTGCGGCTGCCCACGAAGGCCGAATCCACGACGACATCGAAGATCTCCTCGACAGGCAGCATGGCGCGCCACCGGGCCTCCCACTCGCGCACGTTGTTGGTGCAGATGGCCAGCTTGTAGCCGCGCTCTCCGAGCTCGCGGAGATAGGCGATCAGCGGCTCATTCGGGGTCAGGTTGGCGAAGTAGCGCTCCCCGAAACCGGTCAGGTCAACCGTGCGCCCCAGCTGCCGGCCGAGCTGGGCGGCCAGGCCGGCCAGAAACTCGTTCTCGCTCAGACGGCCCGTCTCGAGATCGAACAATGGGTTGGCGCCGCGGGCAGCGCCGAGGGTCGCCAAGGCCGTGCCCAGCTCGGCCAGTGGGATCCCGGACTCATCCTGGAAGGCGGCGAAGGCGCCCGACAGCGGGGACGTGAGCACGCCGCCGAAATCGCTGATCACCGCCTCCACCCGCATCACTGCTGCTGATTAGAGGTGGGCGATCAGGTAGACGCCGGTGCCGTCGCGTCCGGCTGAGTGACAGCGCAGCGGAGTGATGGCCAGGCGAAGGCCGTCGTCGCCAGCCTCGGCGGCCGACCCGGCAGCTTCAGCGGCGGCGCGGCGGGGGTAAATGTCCTCACCATCGCCAACCCACAGCTCGAGACTGGCCCGGGCCGGGAGCTCAGGCGGCCTGAAGGTGGTCGAGAGGCGAGGATCGATCGACCGCCAGCCATTCCTCAGGGTCGAACAGGGTGGCGGCGATCGCGTCCTGCTCCTGGCCCTCGCTCCCGGCCGGGCGCAGAGCGTGCAGGGTCAGCCCCTGGTCGTCGCCGAACCAGCCCGACAGGGCGCGGACAGAATCCAGCCGCCCGATCTCCGTCTCGGGGTCCACGCTGATCGTTCCCGGACAGCTCACCGCCCGTTCGTGTCCAGCGACACTGACGCGCCCTTCGACATGACAGAGCTCATCCGCCGCGGCGCTCGGCTGGGCCGAGCCCGGTTCGCCGACGGGGCCGAAACGCAGCTCGAAGTCCTGGCCGCTCAGAAGCCAGCCATCGTCATCGTGGCGGACGGACAGCTCGACCGCTGCCGGTGGCCGACGCCCGTGCCGTCGGGGGTGCCGAAGGCCAGCGGCTGCCGTCCCCGCCGCTCACCGCTCGCACCCCAGACCTCGCCGGTGGCGTCTCCGAAGCAGAGCAGCCGCAGCGGCCTGGACTCGGCCCTGCTCATCGGGGCAGGCGAGCGGAATTGATGTCGGTCGCGGTCGAGTCGACGTCGTAGCGCGTGGGCGCGCGGACCGCCGAAGCGGGTCGCGCGCAGAACCAGCCGGCTCTGGAAGTTCCTGACCAGGCCGATCCGGGCCAGCCAGCGGGTGGGCGGCAGCAGGAGCAGCAGGCCGAGCACGTCGGTGATGAAGCCGGGGACGATCAGCAGCGAGCCGCCCAGCAGGATGAGCGCACCGTCGAGCACCTCGCGACCTGGCGGGCGGCCGGTGATGATGGCCGCCGCCCGCAGGCGCCGCCAGGCGGCGCGGCCCTCGGCTCGAACCAGCCAGACCCCGAGCGGCCAGCCGGCGATCAGCAGGACCACGGTGAGCAGGACGCCGATCGCCTCGGCCACCTTGATGGCCACTAGAACTCGGCGATCGGCCAGCAGATCAGAAGTAGCAGGGCAACCATCGTCCCTACAGGCTAATGGGTCAACTTCAGGCCACCTAAGCGGCAGCTTTGTGGATCTTCTGCCGCCGCCACTGAAGCGGCGGGCACGAACCGGAATCCGGCTCAGGCCATGGCTGGCGCCGAGCCCCCTCGAGACGGATGCCGGGCAGGCGATGCAAACCCACGAGCTCGATCAGTGTCCGGACCTGGGGCTGGGCGCCGCGCAGCAGCACCGCCCGGCCGTGGGCGCGCAGGCGCCGAGCCAGAACGGCGATGTCGAGCATCAGGGAGGCGTCGGCGAAGGCCAGTTCGGTCAGATCGATGATCACGTCCGCTTGCGCACGAATCGCGCGGGTCAGGGCGGGTCGCCGGAAGCCCTGGGTGTTGCGGTCCTCATCACCACGGCAGCGGAGCGTCGGCGGCATGTCATCGAAGTGGACGATGGCGGAACCCTAGTCAAAGCCGCGGGCAGATGCCAAACCGATTTTGGGGATTGCCGTGGGATTTTCCGCCAGTACCGCAAACGTGTGCAGTACAGACAGCATCGCCCAGCGTCCTACACTCCAGCCCATGGCCACAGTTGACGAAGTTACCGACGTGCTGCGCGACGTGATCGATCCCGAGCTGGGGCTGGATTTCGTCGAGCTTGGACTCATCTACGACGTGGAGGTCCAGGACGGAACCGTCCGCGTGACCTACACGCTGACCAGTCCGGGGTGTCCCATCGGCCCCCAGGTCTCCGAGCAGATCGAGGAGTTCGTGAGCGAGCTCGATGGCGTCGAGCAGGTCGAGCCGACGATGACGTTCTCGCCGCCCTGGACTCCGGAGCGGATGAGCGAAGACGCGAAGTTCGCGCTCGGCTTCTAGAAACTCCTGCTCAAGCTCGTTTTGGGCGCTGCTGCCAGCGAAAGTGCCAGCAGGCGCGGTCTGAACGGGCCCGAGCACGTTCTCAGAACAGAGAAGCTGCCTCGGAAACGTTTTGGAAACAGCGACCTGGCACTCTACTTTCTAGCGGTCAACAGACCGGAATATGCAGGGTTGGGACCGGAATATGCAGGGCGCGGCTCATCGGGGCAACGGGCCTAGCGTCTGGGGGCAGCAGAACGTGTGAAGGCGGGCGGCGCGGGCCGCTCGCCTTTTGCGCTACGGACCACGTGACGGCGTTATGGCCGGCCACTCGAAGGACCGAGCTGCCAAGGCGCCTGCTGCACCGTGAAGCGGTCGGCAGGCCACCGCTCCGCGGCCCAGGCGCTGTGATCACGCGATACCTCTCGCGTAGTGTGGTCAGATGAAGATCCTCGTTTCATTGGCGCTGACGTTGGCGGCAGTGACTGCGGGCTGCGGCTCGCAGACGACATCACCGCCACCGACGAGGAGCGCGGACCGTGGCCAGGCGTATCAGCTGTACACGCATTGCGGCATTCAGTGGGCCAGGATCAACGGCGTGTTCTGGCGAGCCACCCAGCCGTTGTCCGACGGCAACGGGAATCCTCCGCCGGGCTGGGGCAACCCCTTCCAGCAGGGCAGGCTCTCGTTCAGCAGCCGCACAACAGCCAAGTTCAGCTCACCCGCGGGTAGCGTCACGTTCGAGCGGACGCACAAAACCCGCCCACCGGTCATCTGCTCGTAACGACCACGTCAACCGGCCAAGCAGCTTGCCGGGTGGCGCTGCGAGTCTTGAGGCGACTCCGGGGCTAGACGTCGACCGGACCGGGCGGAACCTGGCGGCCGAGCTCGCGACTGAGGTCGATGGCCCGGATCTCGTGCTCGCCGGGGAGCTTGGCCAGCACTGCCGCCACGACGCCTTTGACGTCGTGCTGCTCGCGGCCGAGGTCGTCATAGAGCGATTTGAGCGCTGTGTGCACGATCTTCAGCTGGGCCGCGGTCAGTTCCAGCCGGTAGGCGGTCTCGTCGGGTCCGATCAGATCGCTGTCCATGCCTGGGCCCGTCAGGATTCAGTGTTCTTGCGGGCCTGATGCTGCCGACCCCGCTGGCGCTTGGCGCGCCGCATGTCCGCTGCCGGTCCGTGGCTCGAGCGCCCCTGAGCTTCGGGCAGGATCCGGGCCGGCCGTCCGCCCGCACCGCCGCCGTTGCTGCTCTTCCCGCCGTTGTCGGACTGGCGGTTGCCGTTGGTGGCCCTCGCCGCCTGCGGGCGGGCGGCCGTCTTGGGGCGGCGCTGCCGGGCACGGGCCGGAGGAGCCTGTCCGCGGGCCAAGGCGAGCAGTTCGGCCAGTGCGTCGGCGATGCCGGTTGCGATCACTTCGATGTCGGGCAGGGCGTCGTAGTCACCCAGTAGCCCGAAGTCGAGCCCGCCGTTGTAGGACATGATCGCGATGGCCAGGGCGTGGTTCTCGGGCAGGAAGGCGACGCGGGAACACGTCTTCCAGCCGACGGCCAAGCACGTAGAGCGGTAGCTGCGGGCCAGGGATGTTGGTCACGATCAGGTTGAACAGGCGGGTGGAGAAGTTCAGCCGCGAAGCCTGAGCCAGCACCGTTGGCGGCGCCAGGTTGTTTACCGCGGCCAGGGTGGCTGCGCCCTCGGCCTGCTTTGACTCCTTGAGCCCGTTCATGGCCTGGCGCACAAAGCGCAGCCTGGCCACCGGATCGTCGATGTAGACCGGCAGCGGACCGCGCATGACCGTGATCTGGTTGCCGAGCGTGTTCTTCTGGGCTGCGGTCCGAACCGAGACCGGAACCAGGGCGCGCATCTCAAGGCCCTCGGTGCGAACCCCGCGCGAGTGCAACCACTCGGCCAGCGCCCCGGAGACGACGGTCAGCACGACGTCGTTGACCGTGCCGCCGAGCGCGTCCTTGACCTCCTTGAACTCCGAGAACTGCTGGCGCGACGACCGCATAGCGCCGATGGGGGCCGATGGGCACGTTCAGCGGCGTCTCCGGCGCCGGATTCAGGCCCGCCCAGACCAGCTCTCCGACGCCTTCGGCGGCGTCGCGCAGCAGGCCGAGCGAGGTGGTCGGCCGGCTGGCCGGCGCCAGCGCGCGGGCCACGAGCCCCGCCGAGGTGGTGACCATGCCGCGCAGGCCGGCGACGACCATCTCAGCGCCCGAGGGCTCGGGTGCGGTCGCCAGGGCTCGAGCTCCTGCGGCGGGCGGCTGGGGCTTGCGCTCGAGGTCGAACAGGACGCTGGCCAGATCCACGCCCGAGACGCCGTCGACCAGCGAATGGTGGGTCTTCAAGATGAGCGCGAAGCGGCCGTCGGCCAACCCCTCGACCAGCCAGTTCTCCCACAGCGGCTTGGACCGGTCGAGCTGCTGGGAGGCGATCCGCGAGGTGAGCAGGAAGAGCTGCTCCTCGGTACCGGGCGAGGGCAGCGCGGTGTGGCGCACGTGGTACTCGAGATTGAAGCTCGGATCGTCGACCCACAGCGGCCGGCCGGTCTCGAACGGAGGCGTGGCCAGCTTCTGGCGGTAGCGGGGCACCAGGTGCAGCCGCCCGCGGACGTGGTCGAGGAAGTCGTCGAATGGCGGGGCGGGACCCTCGAACAGCAGCACCCCGCCGATGTGCATGTGGGAGGACTCCCCCTCCTGATGCAGGAACGAGGCGTCGATGGAAGTCAGGCGGTCTAGATGCTGCTGGGGCACCGTGCTCCCTCTCCTCGGCTAGGGCGCGGACGACGAAGACCAAGCCTACCCTCCGGGACTGTCCGGTTACGCCTCGAACCCGGCCGACGGTAGGGTTAGCAGAAGCTCGATGAGTTGGGACTTCTCGACCGAGCCGGAGTTCGAAGCCAAGCTCGAGTGGATGCGCTCAGTTCGTTCGCGAGCAGGTGTGGCCGCTGGAGACGCTTTGGCGCGAGCTGGGCTGGGAGGGGCTGCGCCGCGCGGCCGCTGCCGCTGCAGGAGCAGGTCCGAGACAGGGACTGTGGGCCGCGCACCTTGACCCCGAGCTCGGCGGCCAGGGCTTCGGCCAGGTCAAGCTCGGTCTCATGCACGAGATTCTCGGCACCAGTCCGATCGCCCCGCTGATGTTCGGCAACGCCGCGCCGGACTCGGGCAACTCGGAGATCCTCGCCCTGGCCGGCACGCCCGAGCAGAAGGACCGCTACCTGCACCCGCTGCTGGCCGGCGATCTGAAGTCGGCCTTCAGCATGACCGAGCCCGACGACGGCCGGCTCGGATCCCACCCTGCTCAGCACCCGCGCCACTCGCGACGGCGACGGGTGGGTCATCAACGGCCACAAGTGGTTCTCCTCGAACGGTTCGATCGCCGACTTCCTGATCGTCATGGCGGTCACCGATCCCGAGGCCGCGGCCCATCAGCGCGCGTCGATGTTCATCGTCGACGCCGACACTCCCGGGGTCGACGTGGTCCGCGATGTGCCCACGATGGAGCATCCGCAGGAGAGCTTCGGCCAGTACGGCAACCACGCCGAGATTCGCTACGAGGATGTACGGGTCCCGGGCGAGGCGCTGCTCGGCGCCGAGGGCGCCGGCTTCCTGATCGCCCAGCAGCGGCTGTACCCGGGCCGGATCCATCACTGCATGCGCTGGCTGGGGGTGGCACGCCGAGCCTTCGACATGCTCTGCGAGCGTTCGCTCTATCGCTACGCCCACGGTTCCGTGCTGGGCAAGCATCAGACGGTGCAGAACTGGATCGCCGACTCCGAGGCGGAGATGCAGGCCGCGCGGCTGATGACCCTCCACGCCGCCTGGAAAATGGATACCGACGGTGTGATCGCGGCCCGCAAGGAGATCGCGCTGATCAAGTTCTACGGCGCCAAGGTTCTGCACGATGTCGTCGACCGGGCCCTGCAGGCCCACGGCGGCCTCGGTTACTCGACCGACCTGCCGCTCGAGGCCATGTACCGGTTCGCGCGCGCCGCCCGGATCTACGACGGTCCCGACGAGGTCCATCGCGCGTCGGTGGCCCGCCAGGTGCTGCGCGGCTACGAGGCACCGGCCGACGGAGTGCCCAGCGAGCACATTCCCACCCGGCGCGAGGAGGCCCGGCAGCAGTTCGCCGAGGTCCTCGAGGCCGTCACGGCCAACGACTGACCTCGCCCTAGACTGATGGTCGATGGCCATCGCCGAGTCCGTTCCCGAGAAGCTGCTCCTGGCCGCCCCGCGCGGCTACTGCGCGGGCGTCGATCGAGCCGTGCAGACGGTCGAGCGCGCGCTCGAGCTGTATGGCGCTCCGGTCTACGTCCGTAAGGAGATCGTCCACAACAAGCACGTGGTGGAACAGCTGCGCGGCGCGCGGGGCTGTGTTCGTCGAGTCCGAGGCCGATGTTCCCGAGGGCGCCACGGTCGTCTTCTCGGCCCACGGGGTGGCCCCCAGCGTTCACGCGCAGGCCGCCGCGCGGAGCCTGAAGACCATCGATGCCACCTGCCCGCTGGTCACCAAGGTCCATGTCGAGGCCAAGAAGTTCGCCTCTGAGGACTACACGATCGTGCTGATCGGCCACGCCGGGCACGAGGAGGTCGAGGGCACGATGGGCGAGGCGCCGGCCCACATCGTCCTGATCGAGGACGAGGCCGGCGTGGACACGCTCGAGGTCCGCGACCCGGAGAAGGTGGCCTACATCTCCCAGACGACCCTTTCGGTGGACGAGACGCGAGCCATCATCGGCCGTCTGCGCGAGCGCTTTCCCGCCATCACCGGTCCCCGGACCGACGACATCTGCTACGCGACCACCAACCGCCAGGCGGCGGTCAAGCAGCTGGCTCATGAGTCCGACCTGGTCCTGGTCATCGGCTCGCGGAATTCGTCGAATTCCAATCGCCTCGTCGAGGTGGCCCGCGAACAGGGGGCCGACTCCTACCTGATCGACAACGAGGCCCAGGTCCGGGACGAGTGGCTGGAGGGCAAGCGCGTGGTCGGGATAACCTCCGGCGCCAGTGCTCCCGAGGAGCTGGTGCAGCGCCTGGTCGATTTCTTCCGCCGCCGCGGGCACCGAGGACGTGCAGGAGCTCGAGGTGATCTCCGAGGACGTGCGCTTCATGCTGCCCAAGGCGATCCGCCAGGCCATGGCCGCGGGCGCCTCGGCCTGAGCCTTCGATCCGTCCTGCCGAGGCGCGGGCTGCGCACCCTGGTCGTCTCCGATCTGCACCTCGGCTCCGAAAAGCCGAGGTGCTGCGCGATCCGGCGGCCCTGGAGCGCGCTCGTGGCCGCGGTGGGCGAGGCTGACCGGCTTGTCCTGCTCGGTGACCTGATCGAGCTCCGCCACGGTCCCGAGCGGTTGGCTCTGGAGGCGGCCAGGCTCCCCTGCGACGTCTCGGCTCAGCCCTCGGACCCGAGCGGCGAGGTGGTCATCGTGCCCGGCAACCACGACCATAATCTGCTGCCGGTTGGTTTGAGCGCCGGGCCCTGAACGGGACGCCCTCGGCCTCTGGGCCTGGAGACCGAGGTGACGCGCGGGCCAGGAGGGTCTGCTCGGCGGCGCTGGTCTCGCTGCTGGCGCCCCGCCCGGGTCCGGATTGCCTACCCGGGCGTGTGGCTGCGCGACGACGTCTACGCCACACATGGCCATTACGTGGACGTGCACATGACCATGCCGACCGCTGGAGCGGCTCGCCGCCGGCGTGATGACCCGGATCGCCGGGCATCCGGCCGACCGAGCTGGAGCGCCCGAGGACTATGAGGCGGTGCTGGCGCCCATCTACGCCTGGATCCATGCCCTGGCTCAGCGTATGCCCACCGAGCGGGGCGGCCGCCTGCACGGCGGCTCGGTCCGAGGCTGGCAGGCGCTGAGCGGCGCGCGGGCGCCGCGGAATCCGGCGGCGGGCCATGGCGGCGGCGTTCCCGGTGTTGGTCGCTGCTCTGAACCGGGCCGGCGTCGGGCCGCTACGGGCCGAGCTGTCCGGCCGGGCGCTGCGGCAGGCGGGTCTGCGCGGAATGGAGACGGTGCGCGACCAGCTCGGCATCCCGCGCCGTACGTGATCTTCGGTCACACCCATCGGGCCGGTCCGCTGCCCGGCGACGCTGCCGAGGAGTGGCCCTGCTCACGGGCGGGGCCAGCTGATCAACAGCGGCTGCTGGGTGGAGGAGCCAGCTTCAGCGGCCCCGATCCCAGCCGCAGCCCCTACCGGGCCGGATTCGCCGTCTGGGTGGAGGACGCGGATCCGCTCTCCCCGCCGCAGCTGGTCAATCTGCTCGGGCCCTGAACCGCGCCCGCCCGCGGGCGGGGCTCAGGCCAGCCCCGCGCCCGCCGCGGGCCCGGCTCAGGCCAACCCGGGGATGAAGCAGACCCCGAAGCACTCGACCCCGGGTCCGACCTCAGCTCGAGCTCGCCGGCGGTGCTGTGTTCATGGGCGATCAGCTCGTAGGCGCCCGGGTGGGTGACCGCGATCTCGCGGCCGTTGGCGGTCGACCGTCCCCGATCCGTCCAGCACCGCCCAAACCTCACCGGCCTCGTAGGGGCCGCTGTAGGGCCCGGCGACGTCGTCGCTCTGGACGACGATCTCGGCCCCGGGCTCGTCGGTCGGCCGCACCGGCGCGAGCAGCTCGCCACTTGATGCCCAGCAGCTCCTGGATGGCCCGCTCGGTCTCGGCGTAGGCGCCCTCGCCGTAGTGGTACTCGAACAGCCGGCTCTCGCCGTCGAACAGGTAGCGGGCGGGCCAGCCCAGGTTCCCGTACTCCTGCCAGATCTCGAATTTCTCATCGACTACCACCGGATAGGGGATCTCGAGCCGGGCCACGGCGTCCTCGACCGCATCGGGGTCGGCCGAGGGGGGGAATCCGGCCGCGTGAACCCCGATCGTCCGCAGGCCGGCCTCGCCGTATCGCGCGTCCCACCCGCGCAGATAGGGCAGCGTGCGCAGCGAATTGGGCCGGCAGAAGTCCCAGAACTCGATCAGCACCGGGCGCCCGCGCTGCTGATCCATGCGCAGGGCGGGCGAGTTGATCCAGGGCAGCTTGGACGGAAACGGGGGAGCGAAGATGTGGTCAACCGGCGCGCGCATGCGGCCGACGATCGTAGAGGCGGTTCAGGCCCGCCGGTGCGAGACGGCGCATACATGCCGAATTAGTTATATTACGGTTCAGGCATCCTACGAATGAGAAGGAGGGGCACATGCCCACGACCGGCCAGTACTCCTCGGGCGACGGACGGCCCGAAATCCGCTTTGAACGGACCTTTCCCCATCCCGTAAGTGCAGTCTGGGCCGCGATCACCAGCCCCGATGACCTGGGCGCCTGGTTTCCGACCACGGTCGAGTTCGGTGAGCTGGCGGCCGGCGCGCCGATCGTCTTCCGCTTTGCCCAGGACGACTACCCCGACATGGAGGGAGAAGTCGAAGGAGGTGCGTCCCCACGGAGCGATTTATCTTCACCTGGGGGGAGGATGTGCTCGACTTCGAGCTGACCCCCGGGAAGGAGCCCGACAGCTGCCGGCTGGCGTTTACCGTCGCCCTGGACGCGGCCGACAAGGCGGCCCGGGACGGCGCCGGCTGGGAGGCTTGCCTGGATGCACTCGCGGTCGTGGCCGGCGGTCGAGCATCCCCAGCGTCCCCCGTCGCAGGAGAGCTGGCGGGCCTACTACGAGGAGTACCGGCAGCGAGGTTTTCCGGCCGGCGCCGCGTTGCCCGAATAGGGCGGATCTGGCCCCGGAACGTCGCTACACTCTCTGAAGTATTGAAACCAGAGTGCCTTTGAGGAGTTTCCAGCGATGAGTCCCTCCGGAGCCGAAGTACTCCGACAGATCAAGAGCAGGATCGAAGAGGTCGATCCGTCGGTCGTGCGCGAGCAGGTCTCCAATGGCGCCGTGGTGATCGACGTGCGTGAGGCCGAGGAGTGGTCGACCGGCCACATTCCCGGCGCCAAGCACGTGCCGAAGTCCTACCTGGAGTCCCGCATCGAGGGCGCCGCCCCCGACCGCGACCAGCACGTGATCCTCTACTGCCAGTCGGGTAACCGCTCGGCCTGGGCGGCTCGGACGCTGATCGAGGATCTCGGCTACGAGAACGTCGAGTCGATGACCGGCGGCATCACGCTGTGGAAGGACCGAGGCTACGAAGTGGAGCAGCCGCGCACGCTGACCGCCGAGCAGCGCGATCGCTACTCCCGTCACCTGCTCCTGCCCGAGGTTGGAATCGAGGGTCAGCAGAAGCTCCTCGATGCGAAGGTGCTGCTCCTGGGGGCCGGTGGTCTCGGCTCTCCGAGCGCGCTCTACCTGGCCGCGGCGGGTGTGGGCACGCTGGGCATCGTCGATGACGACACCGTCGATCTGTCAAACCTTCAGCGCCAGGTGATCCACTCCTCCGAGCGCGTCGGGATGCCCAAGGTCGACTCGGCCGAGGAGACGATCAAGGCGCTGAACCCGGACGTCGAGGTGCGCAAGTACCCGGTCCGGCTGGGCCCCGAGAACATCATGGACATCCTCCCGGGCTACGACATCGTGGTCGACGGGCTGGACAACTTCCCCACCCGGTACCTGCTCAACGATGCCTCGGTGCGGCTCCAGATCCCTGTCGTCTCCGCGGCGATCCTGGGCTTCGAGGGCCAGCTGTCGGTGTTCAAGCCCTACGACGGCCCCTGCTACCGCTGCCTCTTCCCGGTACCTCCGCCGGCCGAGATGGCTCCGTCCTGCGGCGCCAACGGCGTCCTGGGCGTCCTGCCCGGGACGATGGGCCTGCTCCAGGCCACCGAGGTCATCAAGCTGATCCTGGGCGAGGGCGAGCCCCTCATCGGGCGCCTGCTCATGTATGACGCCCTGGCCGCCCGCGTCACCGAGGTCAAGGTGCGGCGCGACCCCGGCTGCCCGATCTGCTCCCGCCACCCGGAGGAGATCGCCGATGAGGAGCTCGGGCGTATTCCCCGACTACGAGGCGTTCTGCGCCGGGGCTCACTAGCCCCGGCCTTGTGCCCTCTGACCGACTAAGCTCGCGCTCCATGGCCACGATTCGCATTCCCCCCGTCCTCCGGGCCGCCGTTGGCGGCGAGAAGGAACTCAGCGCAAACGGTGACTCCGTCGGGCGAAATATTGCGCTCGGTCGCCGAAAGCCACCCTGAGACCCAATCCCAGCTGTTCTCCGCCGACGGCGGACTCAATCGCTACGTCAACGTGTATTTGAACGATGAGGACGTCCGCGTTCTCGACGGGCTCGAGACCACTGTCGGCTCGAGCGACACCTTGGTGATCCTGCCGGCCATGGCCGGCGGCGCAGCCTAATCCGAGGCGCCGTCAGGCCCTCGGTACGTCGCTACACTTCGTAAAGCAATGGCCGCGGAGAGCTTGCAGAACAAGCCGTGCGGAGGGCGCTACGGAGACATCGTTCAGTCGATCGGCCACACGCCGCTGATCGAGCTCAAGCGTCTCAGTCCCAAGCCCGGGGTGAGAATCTGGGCCAAGCTGGAGTCGCGTAACCCGACCGGGTCGGTCAAGGACCGGGTGGCGCGGGCCCTGATCGACGACGCTGAGGACAAGGGCCTCATCCGGCCCGGGCAGACGATACTCGAACCCACCTCCGGGAACACCGGCATCTCGCTGGCGATGATCTGTGGCCGCAAGGGCTATCAGCTGAAGGTCGTGATGCCCGAAAACGTCACTCCTGAGCGGACCGAGCTGCTGCGGATGTACGGGGCCGACATCGTCTACTCCGAGGGCTCCAAGGGCTCCAACGGCGCCGTGGAGCTGGCCCTGGACATGGCCGAGCATGACGCCTCCTACTACATGCCCTACCAGTACGGCAATCAGGCCAATCCCGACGCGCACTACAACGGCACCGCGCTGGAGATCCTCGAGGAGCTCGACGACATCAGCGCCTTCGTGGCCGGGCTGGGCACCGGGGGGACGCTGATGGGCAACGGCCGCCGGCTCAAGGAGGAACTCGGCGACGAGGTCAAGATCGTTGCCGCGGAGCCAATGCAGGGCGAGCCCGTTCAGGGTCTGCGCTCACTCGAGGACGGGTTCATCCCGCCGATCATCGACCTGAGCCTGCTGGACCGCAAGATCGTCGTCACCAACCACGACGCGATCGTCTGGACGCGCAAGCTGCTGGACCAGGAGCGGCTGTTCGCCGGGGTCTCCTCGGGCGCCATTGCGCGCGTCGCGGTACGTATTGCCGGCGAGCTCGACGAGGGCAACGTGGTCTTCATCGTTTGCGACGACGGCTGGAAGTACCTGTCGTCGGGCATCTACACCCGCCCCATCGAAGAGATCGAGAACCTGGACTCCACCGTCTGGTGGTGATCGACACCGAGCGGGCGCCGGCGGGTGACGGCGAGGAACCCACCCCGCGCCGCGCGTTACTGGGCCAGGCGGGGGCCACGCTGGCCGGATTCACGTTTTTGGCCTTGACCGGGTGCGGAGCGCAGCCCAAAACCGGAGCGCAGTCGGTCAAGCGCGCGCCGCCGCCTGTCCGTTCGAATGACCTCGCACTGCTGGTTCGCCTGCTCGACCTCGAGCGTCATACGGTGGCCGCCTACATCGCCGGCATTCCGCTGCTGCACCATCCCGAGGCCAAGACGGCCAAGCAGTTCCTCGACGAGGAGCTCGAGCACACCGGCGAGCTGCTGTCGCTGATCAAGGCCGCCGGAGGCAAGGACCCCGCCCGGGCACCCAGTTACGACCTGGGTCACCCGAGAACCACCGCGGATGTTCTGGCTCTGCTCCACACCCTGGAACGGGCGCAGATCGCCGCCTATCTCGACGCCATCCCGCGGCTCTCGCCTGGTTCAGTCCGAGCCGCCGCGGCGTCGATCCTGACCAGCGACGCCCAGCACATCGCCATCCTGCGCCTCGCCCAGGGCCAGACCCCGGCGCCCAGTGCCTTTGTCACCGGCCATGAGTGATCCCGGACCTCGGACCGATGTGACTCGTCGTGAGATGCTGCGGCTCGGTGGAGCTGGGGTGGGCGGAGCGGCCGCTGGGACCCTGTTGGCCGCCGCCGGCGGGGCGCTGGCCGGTGGCCTCCTGGACCCCTCGCGGGCCTCGGCGGAAAGCCTGGCCGGGCCAACCGACGCCGACCGGCTACGGCGTCTGGTCAGCGTGGAGTTGCTGATCCTCTACTGCTATCAGCATGTCCTGGCCGGGTCTCTGCTGCATCCCCGGGCCCGCCGGCTGATGCTGCCGCTCCGCGGCCACGAGCAGGCGCACATCCACGTTCTCAGTTCCCGCCTCGCCGCCCTGGGCGGTACTGCACCGGTCGGGCCGGCCAGCGTAAAACAGGCCGATCGCGACCTGGCCCGGCGAGGGGTCGGCGGCCGCCTGAACCAGCTCCAGGGCGAGCGCGATGCCCTGTTTCTGCTCCTCGCCGTCGAGCAGGTTGTCGTGGGCGCCTACTTCGTCGCCTTGACCAAGCTCCATGATCCGCATCTGGTCGTACTCGCTGCCCAGATCATGGCCAGCGACGCTCAGCACGAGGCCCTGGTCGGCGAGGCCCTGCATCCCGGGGACGCTCAGAAGGCTGTCCCCTCCGGACTGGTCCAGGGCATTCAGTGAGGTGGCTACGCCTTAGTCGGAGTAGCCACGGGTCATTTCCGGCCCCGCCCCGGTGCTAGCCTCGGCCCCGGCGATGCGGATCCCCCGTGCTCTCTACGACGAGATGGTGGCGCACGCCGAGGCTGACGCGCCCAACGAGTGCTGCGGGATGATCGCCACCGTTGACGGCGAGGCGGTGGAACTGCACCGGGCCGAGAACGCCGCGGCCAGCCCACTGCGCTACGAGATCGATGGCGCCGAGCAGTACCGCATCCAGATGGCCATCGACGACGCTGGTCATGACCTGGGCGCGATCTATCACTCCCACACGCGCAGCGCTCCATATCCGTCTCAGACCGACATCAATCTCGCCTTCTACCCCGAAGCGTTGTACGTGATCGTCGGAGTGGCGGGCGATGAGCCTGAGGTGCGGGCCTACGAGATCCGTGACGGCCAGGTGCACGACGCGGAGTTGACCATCAGCTCATGAGCCGGCCGCCGGCTCGGCTCGACGAGCTGCTCTGTCCTGGCTGCGGTTCCCATTTCAGCGCCGCGGAGCGGTTCTGCCCACAGTGCGCGCTCCCACTGGTTCGTGATCAGTCGGCTCAGGCCGACCCTGACGTCTCCGAGCGCCACGAACGGGCCCGCAAGGTGAAGCCACAGCTCGGGGAGGGGCGTTTGGTGCGCGTCGCCGGCGCCCGTAACCAGGCCGAGGCCGAGTTCATCCAGGGACTGCTGCTCGAAGAGGGGGTCCCATCGCTGGTGAAGCGGAGCGCCGGCTTCGACGTGCCCGACTTCCTGGCCGCCGGTCCGCGCGACGTCCTTGTGCCACAGAGCGGGCTGGACACCGCGCGCGAGGTGCTGCTCGAGGCCGAGCTGATCAGGCCCGTGGGCGGGGGTCCCGTGGTCGCCCCGGGCCGGCTGCTCGCCGGCCTGATCCTGGCGCTGGTGGTCGGCGCGTTGGTCGTCTGGCTGGCCAGCCTGCTCGTGCGAGCCTGAAACCGGTCACTGGCTTCCCCCAGGAGCTCGCCGATCCCGGGACCCGTCCGGCTCGACCCAGGAGCGTCACTACTCCATGTGCGCCAGCCGGCGCAGATGCGAGCGCCACGCATCCTCGGTCCGGCTCAGCGGCCGGTCGCCGAAGGCCTCGCTTATCGCGGCCCGGGGACCTCGGGGATGCAGTCGCATGGCGAACCGGGCCGCCGCGGCCTCGCCCTCCTCGCGGACCAGCAGGTCGATGAGCGTCCCCCCGAGCAGGGTGGCGTCGCGCAGGCTGGGCGGGAAGCGGATCCGGCCCACGCCGCCGCCCTCGTGCAGACGCCGCGCGATGGCCGGCCGAGCATGGTCGGTCTGGCCAGAGAACCAGCGGGCGGCGCCCTCCAGCAGCCAGGCCCAGCGGAGCTCGCGGCGCAGGCGGATGGGCCCCATCACCCCTCGTAACTCCTGGTTGTTCTCCATGATCACCCGTCGGGCGTAGAGCGACGCCGCCGTCAGCCCCAGCATCTCCCGCGAGCCCTCGACGTTGGACGCCCGGACGCGCAGTACCGAGGGGGCGAGCACGTGGAGCTGATCGCTGGCCGCCCATCCGGCCACATAGCGTCGGGCCGCCGGCGCGGTCATCAACCAGACCAGGGGCATGGTCGGGTTGGTCATGGTCAGCGAGCTCACGCTGCCGTGCAGGATCACAGTGATCTCCGAGATGCGGCGCGGGAACAGCTCGGCCAGCCGCAGCTCGGTCAGCTCGATCGACTGCAGGACCCGCCGGGCATCGCGGGCGTCGCCTTCGTTGTGCCGGGCGCGGAAGCCACCCAGCCCGGTCTCCACCCAGGCCATCGTCGCTTAGAGCGTACGAGCACCACAGACCCGGCGGGGCAGAACGCCCACACCGAGCCTGCGGTCAAGCATTGGGCCTAGACGAGGACCGGCTGGCGGTCTGAGGCGATCGAGGCGATCTCCTCGGAAGCCCGGTCGAACTCTTCGTCGGAGAGCACCGGGGTGCCCTCGAAGGGCAACTCGCGGGTCAGCTCCAGCCACGAACGGCAGCCGCCGTACTCGTCGCGCACCTTGACGGTGACCGGCCGCGGGATCCGATAGGTCCGCAGCAGGATGACGTGCAGGGGATGGCGCCGCTTCCAGGCCAGGCGCTTCTCGGCGTAGTCGGGCGTCCAAACGTAGAACGGCGACAGCGCATCGACCGCCCGGCGGTCGGTGACCGTGAAGTGAGCGGCTACTTCAGCCCAGGCCCGAATACGGACCCGGTCGGGCTGGCTCAGCTGCTCACCGCGGTGCAGTGCCTGGGGGTGTGGCTCGCCCTCGCTCCAAACGCCCTCCTCGAGGGCGCGGGAGAGCTCGGGACGGTGGGACTCGCGCACCAGGTCAGTGCGCTGATGGTCGAACGTCGGATACAGGAAGAAGCGCTCGTAATCGAGCTTGAAATGCTTCTCGGGCTCGCGGATGCCGCCTTTGCGCAGGGTCAAAAGCTGCTCGCCTTCGGCAAGCGCCCGCACGGTGACGGCCCATTCTTTAAAAGCAATCGGCATAGATAAAAAGGGGGGACGTATTTGCAGTTCCGGGATGTGTCCTATCAGCGCAAAAGTGCAACGGCCGTGACAGGACGGAAATGATTGTATGCCAGAAGGCAGAAATTGCCAAACCTCCCTGCTAATTAGCGTATTGTGTGCCCCCAGGGAGGGGGAAAAGCTACGCTACCGTAACCACGGTGGCGGGACTCATAGCCGGCTGCCGGCCAGTCCCTCGAGGACCTCGATGAGGGCGGCGAAGTCCTCGTCGCCGAGCCCCCGACCCACGCCAGCGGTGAGGACCTCGCCCACCTCGGCGGCGGCCGGGAAGGGGACCCCGAGCGCCTGACCCTCCTCCAGGCACAGGCGGACGTCCTTGAGCATGTGCTCGAGCTTGAACAGCGTCGAGTAGTCGTGCTCGCGCATCGGGCCGGCCTTCAAATTGAGCATCGCCGAGCCGCCGGAGCCGGAGCCCATCACGGCGATCAGAGCGTCGAGGTCGACATCGGCCTTGGCTGCTACCAGCAGAGCCTGCCCGAGGACGGAGGCGTTCGCGGCCGCCACCGCGTTGTTGATGACCTTGACCATCTGCCCGTGGCCGAGCGGGCCGGCGTGGACGATCACCTCGCCCATGGCCTCGAGCAGCGGGCGGATTCGCTCGAAATCATCGGCCTCGGCCCCGACCATGAAGGTCAGCGTGCCGTCCTGTGCCTTGGGGGAGGAGCCCGTGACCGGCGCGTCGATCAGGGTCAGCTGACGCTCGGCCAGGGTTGCCCCGAGCCGGCGCGTGGCCGCCGGACCGATGGTCGAGCAGTCGATCAGCAGCGTGCCCGGCGCGGCCGCGCCGGCGACGCCGTCCTCACCCAGCAGGATGGCCTGCACCTGTTCGGCGTTCACGACCATCGTGATGACGAAATCGCTTGCCGCCGCGGCCTGGGCGGGCGTGGCCGCCAGCTTCGCGTTGTGCTCGGCGCAGAACGCCTCGGCCTTGGCCGCGGTCCGGTTCCAGACCGTGACCTCGAAGCCGGCGCGGACCAGGTTGGCGGCCATGCGCGAGCCCATGATCCCCAGCCCCAGGAAGGCGACGCGTGCGCTCACCGGGAAGAGCCTAGCCCGCCGCCGCCAGGGGTCTCGATCCGCAGTCGCTGACCGGGCGCGAGCTCCCCCAGCGACTTGGCCGGAAGCTCGTGCCCGTCGAGTAGGTTGCGGCCCGGCTGGCCGGCCGATCCTCCATCGGCTCCGGGGGGAGCGTGCCGGCGACGCTCGGTGATCAGCGAGTATTGGAGCGGGGCCAGGGCCTCGAGCTCACGGATGACCCCATCCCCACCCCGGAAGCGGCCGGCACCGCCCGAGCCCTGCCGCAACGAGTACTGCACCACCCGCAGAGGGAACTCCAGCTCCAGCGCCTCCACCGGCGTGTTGAGCGTGTTGCTCATGGCCACGTGCACGCCGCTGGGGCCGTCAGCGTCGGGGCAGGCGCCCTGTCCACCGCCGATCGTCTCGTAGTAGACGACGTCCTCGTCGCCGAGGGTCACGTTGTTCATCGTCCCCTGCCCCAGGGCGCGGCCGAAGGCGGCGAGGACGACATCGGCCACCCGGGATGAGGTCTCGACGTTGCCGCCCACCACTGCCGGCGCTGAGCCGACGTCGCCGGTGCCTCGCCGGGCGTTCAGGAGACTGCCCTCGGGGGCCAACACCCGGATCGGGCGGTAGGCACCGGCGTTGGCCGGCAGCTCGGGATCGGTAAGTACGCGGACGGCGAAGTAACACGCCGACCGGGTCACGGCCTCCGGGCAGTTGAGGTTGCCGTCGTGCTGCTCGGCGCTGCCCGCGAAGTCGAGCTCCAGCTCATCCCCGCGCACCGTGGCCCGCAGCCGGATGGGCAGATCGCCCTCACGCGCCTCGAGTACGTCGTCGGCCGTGCGCTCGCCGTCGGCGAGCTCAGACAGGCTGGCTCGCATCCGCCGCTCGGCGTAATCGAGCACCTCGGCGTAGGCGTCCATCAGTCCGGTGACGCCAACGCGGCTGGCCAGCTCGCTCAGCCTGAGCGCGCCCACCCGCCCGGCGGCCAGCTGAGCGCGCAGATCGGCTCGACGCTGATCGGGGCGGCGCATCAGTCCGCTCAGCTCGCTGATCGTCGCCTCGTCGAGAATCCGGGGCTCGATCACCACTCCCTCGTCGGCCAGCGTTCGCGAATCGGCCGGCATGGAGCCCGGGGTGGGCCCGCCCACGTCGGCGTGGTGAGCCCGATTGACCGCGAAGGCGATCAGCTGGCCACCGCGCCCGCCGGGAGCGTCGCTCGACGAGCTGTACACCGGGGTGATGAGGGTGATGTCGGGCAGGTGCGTTCCGCCCCGGTAGGGGTTGTTGAGAATCCAGGGCCGGCCCGGCGCGTGCTCCTCGTCGATCACGGCGGCCACCGCGGCGGGCATCGCCCCGAGGTGGACCGGGATGTGCTCGGCCTGCATGACCATCTCCCCCTCGGGTGTGAACAGCGCCGTCGAGGCGTCGCGCCGCTCCTTGATGTTGGCTGAATGGGCCGAACGGACGAGCACGGCGCCCATCTCCTCGCAGATCGCATGCAGGGCGCCAGTCAGTACCTGGAGCTCGACCGGATCCATCACTTCCGCAGATCGATCGTGCCGTGTTCGTCGACCCGGCCTGACCAGCCGGGCGGAACGAGCAGCGTGGCCTCGGGTAGCTCCACCACCACCGGACCGGCGATCTGCGTCCCCTCCCCGGGCGAGCCATGCAGGACCTCGAACTCGACCTCGGCGCCGTCCAGTCGGGCCCGCCGCCGGCTCCGCTGCAGTGGCGAGGAGCCGGCCGCCGCGCCCAGCGTGACGCTGGCGCCGGGGCCGGTGGCGGTGACCCTCACCGTGACCAGCTCAAGCTCCTGCTCGCCGTCCCGGTAGCCGTAGCGGTCCTCGTGCTCGGCTTCGAAACGGGACCGCAGTTCCGCCGGCGACGTGTTGAGCTCGGCGCTGATCGCCAGTTCGAAGGCCTGGCCCCGGTAGCGAAGCTCGTAGACCGCCCTCAGCTCGGCGTTGGGGTCGCGGAGCTCGGCCCTGGCCTGCTCGCTCAGCGCTCGGGTCACGCCCGCGACCGCCTCGGGACTCAGGTCCGGGCCGGAGAGGAACACGCTGCGCTGGACGTCGCGACGCCGGGGGGAGACAACCAACCCGAGCGCGGCCAGGACCCCGGAGGCGCGTGGACAGAGGATCCGGCCGATCCCCAGCTGGTCGGCGATCTGGGCGGCGTGGAGGGGACCGGCGCCTCCGAAGGCCAGCAGCGCGAAGCGGCGGGGATCGATGCCTCGCTCCACGGTGACCACCCGGAGCGCCCGCACCATCTCGGTCGCGGCCACGCGAACGATGCCCTGAGCGCAGTCGCGGGGCTCCATGTCCAGGTCCCGGGCCAGCCCGGAGATGGCCCGTTCGGCCGCGTCGCGGTCCAGCGCAATCTGCCCCAGGGAAGCATCGCCGGCGAGATAGCCCAGAACCAGGTTGGCGTCAGTAACCGTTGGGTCCCGGCCGCCGCGCCCGTAACAGGCCGGACCGGGGTCCGCACCGGCTGATCGGGGTCCGACCCTCAGAGCGCCGCCGGAGTCGCGCCAGGCGATGGATCCGCCCCCCGCCCCGACCGTGTGCACGGCCATCATGGGCAGCGCCACGGGGCGGCCTCCGATGGTTCCGGAACTCTGCTCCTGGACCGTGCCCGCCTCAACCACGCAGACGTCGCACGAGGTACCGCCCATGTCGAGGCAGAGCGCGGCCTCCGCGCCCGAGGCCCGAGCCACGTGCGCGGCGCCCGCGGCCCCTCCGGCCGGCCCCGAGAGGACGGTCCAGGCGGCATGACGAGCGGCCGAGCTCAGGTCGATCAGGCCGCCGTTTGACTGCATGATGTCCGGCTCGGGAAGCCCATCCTGGGCGCTGCGGTCGGCCAGCCGGCGCAGGTAGCCGGCCAGCAGAGGGGAGAGGGAGGCGTCGATCTCCGTGGTGGCGGCGCGCTCGTACTCCCGGAAGGTCCCGACCACCTCATGTGAGACGGAAACATGCGCGTCGGGCAGCGCCTCGGCCAGCGCGTCGGCCATCACGCGTTCGTGCTCGGGATGCCGGTAGGAGTGCAGGAGCACGACCGCCACCGCCTCGGGATCGCTGTCGGCGACCTGGTTGGCCAGCGTGCGGGCGGCGTCTGGCTCGAGCGGACGCAGGGGTCCGTCGGGGGTCATCCGCTCGGGCGCCCCGAAGCGCCGCTCCGGCGGGGTCAGCGGCTGCGGGCGGGCGGCACAGAGCCGGTAGAGCTCGGGGCGGTCCTGGCGGCCCAGCGCGACGATGTCCCCGAATCCCTCTGTGGCTACGAACGCAGTGCGGGCCCCGTTGCCCTCCAGCAGCGCATTCGTCGCCACGGTCATCCCATGGGAGAACTCCCGCACCTGGTCGGGCTTCGCGCCGGCGCGCTCCAGCGCCGCCGTCACCGCGGCCATGACTCCCGCGGACTGATCCTCAGGGGTGCTCGGAGCCTTCGCGGTGATCAGGCGACCGTCGAACGCCAGCACCGCATCGGTGAAGGTTCCGCCGACGTCGACGCCCAGGAGCATGGACTCGGGAACCTACACCGCGCCCTGGGCTGCACACCGCCCGCTGAACCTCGACCCCGCCGAGCGTGGACCCCGCCGAGCGTGGACCCGGTGAGCGGGTCTGCTCAGCAGCTCAGGCGGCCAGCGCCGGTGCCAGCTCCTCGGTCTCGGCGAGGTGCTGGTGGGAGGGGCAGTAGCCGTTGTGGGGCAGCGGCATCCGCTGGCAGGGGGTGCCCTTGCGGGTGCTGGCCCGGCATTGCAGCGGGTTGCCGTTCAGGTCGTAGCCGTTCTGGGGCTGGCTGCGCAGGAACTCATCGGCGCAGGCCAGGTAGCGCTCGATGACCCGCAACACCCGAGGTTGGACGAGCATCGGGAAGTAGGCGCGGATGTCGTTGAACAGCGTGCGCGCGGGGCGTGCGAAGTAATGACGATCGGTGGCCAGGCGCTCAACGGCGGCCTCGCAGGCCCGCAATACGCGCTCGTGATTGGCGTGCGGGCAGCCCGCGTGCGGGTCCTCAATTACGTCACAAGCGATCTCGCGATAGATCGCGCGGCTGAATCGATACACGGAAACTCTCCCTACTCATCGGCGCTCCGGGGTACGCGCCGTTCGCTTTCCTACGGGCGAGTATTCCCGCGATGTGTGAAGTTGTTCACACATTCCATATTAACTGCGCGTTAAGCGAAAACCTGGTGGTTTCCGCGGGCTTCGCACGCTGGAATTCAGCTCCAGGGCACCGGAGCGGGCTCACGACCCGCCGCCAGAGTCACGTGAAGACCACCCCAAGAAGCCTTAGTGGCCGGGAAGTCGGTACGCCGATGGGCGCCGCGGCTTTCCTCACGAGCCAGAGCCGAGCGGGCAATCAAACGCACCAGCGGGTGGGGGTCGCCGGCCAGCTCGGCCAGGCCGGCACCGCTGCGCTCGATGCCGGCGTGCGCCCACAGCGCCCGCCGCGATGCATCGGTCAGACGGGCGATCGAAGCGCCGCCTGGCGCCTCGCCGTCAATCTGACCCTGAGCGGATGCCTCGGCCAGGGCCGCGTCGGCGGCGCGGGCGCCGAACACAAAGCACTCACTGAGGGAGTTCGAGGCCAATCGGTTGGCTCCGTGTAGGCCCGTGCACGAGCACTCCCCAACCGCGTAAAGGCCCGGCAGCGTGGCCCGGCCGTACAGATCGGTGCTGATCCCGCCCATCATGTAGTGCGCGGCCGGGGCGACGGGAACCAAATCGCGCTCGGGATCGATGCCCGCCCGCCGCAGCTCTCCGACCACGTTGGGGAACAGGGCCGGGTCCACGTCGCGCATGTCCAACCCAACCGAGGAAGCGCCCGTCGTGGTCATCCGCAGCGCCACGGCACGGGCGACCTCGTCGCGGGGAGCTAGCTCGTCCACGAACCGCTCGCCGCCGGCGTCGATCAGCCTGGCGCCCTCACCGCGGACCGCCTCGGTGACCAGGAAGCCGTCGGCACCGTTCTCGCCCACCACCGCGGTGGGGTGAAACTGCATCAGTTCGAGGTCGGCCAGCTCGGCGCCCGCGGCATGAGCCAACAGCAGTCCGCCGCCCGTGGCGCCGGCCGGATTGGTCGTCCGCGACCACATGGCGGCTGCGCCGCCGGTGGCCAGGACGATGGCCCGGCTGCGCAACTGCTCGCCTCCGTCGAGTTCGACTGCCGCGGCGCGTCCGCCGGCGGTCAGAACGCGGGTCACCCGCCGCCGCTCCCGGACTTCGATCCGCTCGTCCTGGGCGACCAGGGCCGAGAGTTGGCGGATGATCCGCCGGCCCGTAGCGGCGCCCCCGGCGTGAACCACCCGCCGGGCGGAGTGGCCGCCCTCGAGCCCGAGGAGGAAGCGGCCCTCCCGGTCGGCGTCAAACTGCACGCCCAGGGCGGTCAGCGCCTCGACAGCGGCTGGCGCCTCGGCGCACAGGACACGGGCCGCGGACTCGCGCACGGCGCCCCGGCCGGCCTTAAGCGTGTCGGCCCGGTGACGCTCGGGGCTGTCGTCGGCAGCCAACGCGGCCGCCAGCCCGCCCTGGGCCCACCAGCTCGAGGACTCGGCCAGCGGCGTGGCCGACACCAGCGTCACCCGGGCGCCCTGCGCGGCGGCGCGCAGAGCCGTGTAAAGCCCGGCGGCGCCGGCCCCGACCACGGCCACCTGGGTCTCCGCGTCATGCACGTGCCAGTACGGTACCCCGCGATGGCCGCCGCCCCTGTGCTGCTCGAGCACCCATCCTCGCTGGCCCACGACACCGGGCGGCATCCGGAGCAGCCGGCAAGGATCGTGGCCATCGAGCGCGAGCTCGCCGCTCGCGACTGGCTGGGCTATGAACGCGTGCGCTCGCCCGCAGTCGACCGAGAGGTGCTGAGGGCCGTCCATGCCGAGCGCCACATCGTTGCCATCGAGCGCGCAGCGTCGGCCGGCGGGGCTCAGATTGACGCCGATACGGTGGTCAGCCCGGGGTCCTTTGACGCCGCAGCGCACGCCGCCGGAGGGGCTGTGGAGCTGGTCAACCGGC
This sequence comes from uncultured Solirubrobacterales bacterium, assembly GCA_963845575.1. Taxonomy (GTDB): domain Bacteria; phylum Actinomycetota; class Thermoleophilia; order Solirubrobacterales; family Solirubrobacteraceae; genus Palsa-465. The sequence goes on from CAWJSN010000014.1 coordinate 186,926, forward strand.
TGCTCGGCGGCGCCTCGCCGACCGGCTTCAGCGTCCACAGGCCCCCCGGCCACCACGCGGAGGCCACCCGAGCCATGGGCTTCTGCCTGTTCAACAATGCGGCCGTGGCGGCACGGTGGGCGCAGGATGGCCACGGCCTCGAGCGGGTGCTGATCCTCGACTGGGATGTGCACCACGGCAACGGGACAAACGACATCTTCCACGCCGACCCCGGCGTGCTGTTCATCTCCATCCACCAGTCCCCCTGTATCCGGGAACCGGTCCGGCCTCAGACGTCGGCTCGGGTCCCGGGACCGGTTACACGGTGAACCTGCCGCTGCCCCCGGGGGCTGGGAACGACCACTACGGCTCGATGGTCGCGCACGTGGCCGTGCCGCTGGCCCAGGCCTACCAGCCGCAGCTGATCCTGATCTCGGCCGGCTTTGACGCCCACGCCGAGGATCCGCTGGCCGACGGCAGGGTGACCGACGCCGGGTTCGCGGCCATGGCGGCCACGGTCAGGGAGGCTGGAGCCGAGCTGGGCGTTCCGGTGGGAGGCATCCTCGAGGGCGGCTACGCGCTTCGCGCACTCGGGCGCTCGGTGGCGGTGACGATGGCTGAGCTGGCGGGAGTCGGTGGCTCAGCGACGGTTGAGGCCGAGCTCGCGCCCGAGGCGGACGCCGCACGCCGGCGGCTGGCCGAGTACTGGCCCACCCTGACCTGAGGCCCGGGCTCTGAGGCCCGGGCTCAGGCCTCGAGAAGCCTTTGCCAGGCCTCCAGCACGCGAGCGGCCATCGCATCGGTGGACCAGCGCGAAGCCGAGTCGCGGCCGCGAATCCGGGGGTCGGCAACGGTCAGATGCGGGGCCAGGGCCTCGGCCCAGACGCTCCGCTCATACGGTGCACAGAGCCCCCCGGCGACCCCGGCCAGGGCCTGCGGCGCGACGCCCACCGGGGTGGCCAGGACCGGCACATCGCAGGCCAGCGCTTCGAGGGCGGCCAGACCGAACCCCTCGCGTTCGGAGGGGACGAGCACCGCGTTGGCGGCGTTGACCCACAGCGGAACCTGATCGGGGGGCACCGCGCCAAGGGTGTGCAGGCGGGTGCCCCCGGCCAGCTCTTGCGCGCGGTCAAAGCGCTTCTCGGGCCGGCGGGGGTCGGCGGGAAACAGCAGGCAGGGCTCGTCCGGTTCGAGGCCGAGGGCGCTTCGCGCCGCGTCGCGAGGAATGGGGCGGAACCGATCGAGGTTGACCCCGGCGGGGAGTACGGCCACCGGATCGCGCACGGCCCAGCCGGGAATCTGGTCGGCCAGCGCATCGGAGACGGTCGCCACCAGGTCAAGTCTTCGCAGCCCGGCCAGGGTGACGGCCCGCGAGCGGGGATGGGCGAGATCGGTCCCGTGCAGCGTCACCGCGTGCACGCCCCCCCGCGCGGCCAGGGCCGGCCACAGCGTGAGGCCAAAATGGGCGTGGACCACGTCGAAGTCCGCGCGTTGGCCGCCGCGGGGGCGTCGCCGCAGGTGCGCTGCGGCTCCCAGGTAGGCACGGGCTCCTCCGGGGGTGAACGAGAACACCTCGATCTCCGCCGCGCCGGTGCGGCGCAGTGCCTCGACCTGGTCGCGGACGAAGCTGCCCAGTTCCGGTCGGGACGGGGTCGGGTACATGTTGGTGACGATCAAGGCACGCACGGATGCCGCGAGCGTACTTGCGCCGTGCCCTCTGCCACCATGGGGCGATGCCAGCCCAGGCCGAACTTCCCGTGGCCGTGTTCGATTCCGGCGTCGGCGGCCTGACCGTGCTGCATGAGCTGCTGGTCTCGCTGCCGACCGAGGACTACGTGTACCTGGGCGACACCGCGCGCTTCCCCTATGGCGGGCGCACGCAGGCCGAGCTCCAGCGTTTCGCGATCGAGATCTGCGACCGCATGCTGGAGATGGGAGCCAAGCTCCTGGTCGTGGCCTGCAATGCGGCCAGCTCCGCCGCCCTCGAGACTCTGGAGCGGCATCTGGAACAGATCGGCCGGGACCTCGACGTGATCGGCGTTGTCGCCCCTGCCACTCAGCTGGCCGTGGCCGGCAGTCGCAACGGCCGGATCGGGCTGCTGGCCACGCCGGCGACTGTGGCCAGCGGCGCCTACGAGAGCGCCGTGCTGGCGGCTGACCGCCACGTTCATGTGGAGGCTGTCGCCTGCCCGGATCTGGCTCCGATCATCCAGGGCGGCTTTCCCTTTAACGATCAGGTGGTGAATACCGTGCGCGGCTACTGCGCCCCCCTGCGAGCCGCCGAGGTCGACACCGTGATCCTGGGCTGCACCCACTACCCGCTCGTCGCCCCGATGCTCCAGCGCATGCTCGGGCGCGGGGTCTCGCTGGTCACCTCGGGGGCGGGCGTGGCCCGCAGCGTCGAGCGGGCTCTGACCACGCGGGGTCTGCTGCATCCGCGCGCCGATGAGGGGAGCTATCGCTTCTTTTGCACCGGCGAGGTTTCGGCCTTCGAGGCGCTCGGCACCCGGTTTCTGCAGATGCCCCTCGGGGAGGTGAGACACGTGGAGCTCGGCGCCCGCGCGGCGGCGTGAGCACCGCTTCCGAGCGCAGCTACGGACGGGGGGCTGCTGAGCTGAGACCGGCGACGATCGAGCCCGGTTTTGTCCGCACCGCCACCGGATCGGCGCTCATCTCGATGGGGGAGACGCGGGTGATCTGCACCGCGTCGGTCCAGGAGAGCGTGCCCCGCTGGCTGTCCGGCTCCGGCCGGGGCTGGGTGACCTCGGAATACGGGATGCTTCCCGCCTCGACGGGCGAGCGCAAGCAGCGCGACATAACCAAGGGCCGCCCCGACGGGCGCAGCGTCGAGATCCAGCGTCTGATCGGGCGCTCGCTGCGCGGTGTGATCGATCTGGCGGCGCTTGGTGAACGGACGATCTACGTCGACTGCGACGTCCTCCAGGCCGACGGCGGCACGCGCTGCGCCTCCATCACCGGCGGGATGGTCGCCCTGCGGCTGGCCTGCGAGCGGTTGATCGCCGAGGGCAAGCTGCAGCGCACTCCGCTGACCGGCGGTGTGGCGGCGGTGTCCTGCGGCATTGTGGCCGGGACCCCGCTACTCGACCTTGACTACTCCGAGGACTCGACCGCCGAGGTCGATGCCAACGTGGTCATGACCGGCGACGGTGGCCTGGTCGAAGTTCAGGCGACGGCTGAGCGCACGCCTCTGTCCCGCGCCCACCTGGACGAACTGCTCGCCCTCGCCGCCGGTGGTATTGAGTCATTGCGGGCGTTGCAGGATGAGACGGTCGTTCCCGTCGAGCCCTAGTGGCTTGCGCCCTGCGACTCCGTTGGCGTCATGAGAATCCCGAAAACGCTGGTTCTGGCCACCCGCAATCCGCACAAGCTCGTGGAGTTCAGACGGCTGCTCGAGCCGGCGGGGATTTCCGTCGAACCGCTTCCCGATGCCGTGGAACTGCCACCCGAGGTTGGGGATAGCTTTGCCGCCAACGCGCTGCCCAAGGCCCGCGCCGCTGCCGCGGGGACCGGGCGGGTGGCCATCGCTGACGATTCGGGAATCGAAGCTGAGGCGCTGGGTGGCCGCCCCGGGATCTACTCGGCCCGTTACGCCGGACCCGCGGCCGGCGACGAGGAGAATCTGAACAAGTTGCTGGCCGAGGCGCCCGCCGGCAGCCCGCTGCGCTACGTCTGCGCGCTGGCCCTGGTCGACCCGGTGTCCGGGCGCGAGGAGATCGTGATGGGCGAGTGCCGGGGAATCTTGGCCGAGCGCGTGGCCGGCAGCGGCGGCTTTGGCTATGACCCGGCGTTTCTCCCCGACGAGGAGCACGGCAGACGGACTATGGCCGAGCTGACCGACACCGAGAAGGACCGCATCAGCCACCGCGGCCGGGCGGTGCGGGCCCTGCTGGCCCGGCAAGGGGACCAGATGGCGGAGCTGCCGGGTCACGCCGGGGAGGCGAAGCTCAAGCAGCGCTCCGCCGCGCTGTCGGTCCTGTCCAACTCGATGCTCATCCTGCTCAAGGTGGTGGCGGGAACGATCACGGGCTCGGTCTCGATCCTCACCGAGGCGGTGCACTCGAGTATCGATCTGGTCGCCTCGGTGGTGGCCTTCTTTTCCGTGCGCAAGGCGGATGAGCCCGCCGATGAGTCCCACCGTTACGGGCACGAGAAGATCGAGAACCTGGCCGCGGCGATCGAAGGCATCCTCATCCTCGTCGGCTCGGCGGCGATCGCCTTCGAGGCTATCCGCCACCTGCTCAGCCACGGTCGCGTGCACACGGTTGGCCTGGGCATCGCTGTGGTCGGCGTCTCCCTGTTGGTCAACCTGGGGGTCTCGTTCCGACTCGCCCGCGCCGCGCGGCGTACCGATTCCCCTGCCCTGGCCGGCGACGCCGCGCATCTGGGCACCGACGCCCTGACATCGGCCACGGTGCTGATCGGGTTGGTGCTGGTCGATGTCACCGGCGCGCAGTGGATCGATCCGGTCGTGGCACTGACCGTCGCCCTGGTCATCGTCACCGCCGGGGTTCGGCTCCTGCTGCAGTCCTCCCGCGTGCTGGTCGACGAGGCGCTGCCCCAGACCGAGGTGGAGGCCATCCGCGTTGCGATCGCCTCCTTCGCCGGCCGCGGCGTCGTCGGCTATCACGAGCTGCGCACGCGGCGTGCCGGGTCCCGGCGCTACGTCGACCTGCACGTGCAGTTCCGCGCGGGAACCTCGCTCGAGGATGCCCACCGGACCGCCCATGAGCTTCAGGACATGATCGGTGGGCGGCTGCGCGGCGCCGACGTCCTGATCCATCTCGAGCCCGAGGATCGCGTGCGGCCCGGCGAGGTCCTGTTCTCCCGGGAGCGCAGGGGTCCCGGGACGCTCAGGTCAGGTTGAAAGCTGCGGACCCGGCGACCGCAAACGTGACTAGCGCGTAGCCGTAATAGCCCTGCAAAAGCAGGATGACGACGGCCACCAGACATGAGAAAACCGTCACGATCCATCCGACGCGGGCGAGATCCACCGACCTATTCTCGCCGCTGGCGGCGACGGGCTGCCTCCAGACCGTCGTGAACAGGTGCCGGTGGCGCTGTCGAGGCGTCAGCAGTCCGACGTCACTCGCATCCCAAGGTGCTCCCCGGGGCGGCACCGGGTCGTGTCCAGGCCGTGTTTGCACAAAACACATTCATCCAGTCCATCGGGTGGGTCAGTCTGGGTGGCGCGCTAGCGTGTCCAGCCGTCAGTGGACGACGGTGTTCTTCGCAATTTGCGGGCAGCTCAGCCACCGTGCTGTTGTCTCGTGACGGTTTCTGGCAAGACAATTGCCCACCGGAACCGGAAAACGGTGGCCACAATCGTCCGCAGACCCTGTTAGCGTCGAGGATTCCACCCTAGTTGAAGGAGGAGCAAGTGACGAAATCCGAGTTCGTAGACCAAGTTGCCGATCGTGCCGGACTGAGCAAGAAGGACGCCGGCGAGGCCGTCGACGCCATGCTGGAGACGATCCAGGGCGCGCTGAAGCGCGGCAGCGACGTGACCTTCTCTGGCTTTGGCAAGTTCAGCGTGTCTCAGCGCAGTGCCCGCGAGGGTCGTAACCCGGCCACGGGCGAGAAGATCCAGATCGCGGCCTCCCGCGTGCCCCGCTTCACCGCCGGGGCGGGCCTCAAGAAGGCCGTCAAGTCGTAGCGATCACCTCGGAGCACGGGCGCATCGGCGGCTCGCCAACACAGGCGGACCGGCCGAGCGCCCCCGTGCCGTCATCTGCGGATACGGCCGGTCAGCCGTTCGGCGACCGGCTTTCCCGCCGGGTCCTGGAACGCGAGTCACAGCTCGTGCTGGGCCTGGACCCCGATCCGACTCGGTTGTGGCCAACGGCCCTCGACCAGGCGGGCGACGGGTCGACCGCCGATCGCGCCGCCCGCGCCGTGGCTGCGCACTGCCGCCTGGTCATCGATGCGGCGGGGCCGCAGTGCGTGGCGGTCAAGCCACAGGTGGCGTGCTTCGAGCGCCTGGGCGCGCCGGGATGGTCCGCGCTGGCCAGCACCGTCGAGTACGCACGCGGGCACGGTCTCCTGGTCATCTGCGACGGCAAGCGTGGGGACATCGACATCAGCGCGAGGGCCTATGCGCAGGCCTACTTCGGGGAGACCGAAACGCCCTTCGGGCCGGTCTCCGGCCTCGGCGCCGATGCACTGACCGTCAACCCCCTGCTGGGGCTCGACTCGCTGGCCCCCTTGGCCGAGATCGCTCGCGGCGCCCAGGGCGGCCTGTTCGTCCTGGTTCGCACCTCGAACCCGGGTGCGGCTGACGTCCAGGATCTGGAGCTGGCGGACGGGCAGCCGGTGAGTGCGCGCTTGGCCACCATGGTCACCACCTTGGCTGGCGCGCCAGGTCGCTCGGGACTGGGCGACATCGGGGCGGTGGCGGGCGCCACGGCCCCGGAGCACCTTGCCCGCCTGCGCCAGGCGATGCCGACGGCTCCCTTCCTGTTGCCCGGAGTGGGGGCCCAGGGAGGCCGCGTGGAAGACCTCGCGCCCGCCTTTGCCCCCGGCGCCGCCGGGGGCCTGGTTTCCGCCTCGCGGGGGATCGTCTTCGCCCATGAGACCGGTGGCGGCCAGCCCGGTGCAGCCGCGCAGCGCGAAGCGGCTCGCCTGCGCGAACTGGCCTGGAACCTCTGTCGTTAGTCGTCCGTAGCCGTGCCGCGCGGGGCGGCCGGGAGGCGGCCGGCGGCCCGGGGAGGGCGGTCGGTTCCGCGGTCAGCGCCGTCAGCGCGCACCGGTATGATCGCGCTTGCGATGGTGGCTAAAAGCGCGCGCTACATGGCGCCGATCGCCCTCGCCGCCGTGGCCGTAGGGATCTACCTCATCGTCCACGCCGGGCTGGCTACGCATCCGCACACGGCAACGCATTCCGGGTTGGTGCTGGGCGGGACCAAAGGCCACCGGTCATCGCGCAGGACGCCGAAGTTCTACGTCGTAAAGCGCGGCGACACGCTCAGCGCGATCTCGATCAAGACCCACGTATCCATCTTGCGCATCTCCACCCTGAATCCCAGCCTGAGCCCCAACAGCTTGCAGACCGGACAGCGCTTGAGGCTGCGCCGGTGAGCCGGTCAGCGGCCGTCGGCCGCCCCGGTTTCTCCGCCGAGAGTGCGCGGCGGCTTCGGTACGGCCTGACCCATCGGGGTTACGCCGCGCTGGCCATCGTGGTGGCAGTGATGGTTCTCGCGGGGGCGAGCACGGCCAGCGCCTTGGCCCCACCGCGGCTGAACGCGCGCGCGGCGGTTCTCCTGGCCCCGCAGACCGGGCAGACCCTGTACGCCGCCAATGCCTATCGCGAGCTGCCGATCGCCAGTACGACGAAGCTGATGACGGCTCTGGTCGTGCTTCAGCACGTCCGCCACCTGAGCACCGTGTTCGCCGCGCCCAACTACTACCCCGCGGCCGCTGATTCCCAGATCGGCCTGGTTCCCGGCGAGCGCATGACGGTTCATGACCTGCTGCTGGCGTTGATGCTGCCGAGCGCCGACGATGCCGCCGAGGCCCTGGCCTACAACATCGGTCGCGGGCCCGGACACCTTTCCCTGGCCAGCGCCGTCGGCCACTTCGTGGCCATGATGAACCTCGAGGCGCAGGCTCTCGGCCTGCGCCAGACCCACTACTCGACCCCGATCGGGCTTGACACTCCGGGCAACTACTCCACCGCCGCCGACCTGGCCCGGCTGGCCGCCTACGACCTGAAGCACTCCCGTTTCTTCGCCCGGATTGTCGCGCTCCCGAGGGCTGTCCTGTACTCGGGGAACCAGGTTCGCTACGTGCTCAACCGCAACACGCTGGTCGGGCGCTATCCGTGGGTCAACGGGGTCAAGACCGGACATACGGCTGGCGCCGGTTACGTCCTCGTCGCGTCGGGGGAAAGGACGGGCATGAGGCTCATCGCCGCGGTGCTCGGCACCTCCTCGGAGGCTTCGCGCGACGCGAACGCGCTCGCCGCGCTCGACTACGGGTTCGCCGGCTTCCGCCGGATCGCTCCCGTCCGGGCGCGTCAGGTCCTGGCCCGGCCCACGGTGCAGTACCGCTCCGGAGAGCGCGCGGCACTCGTGGCGGCCTGGGGCCTTCAGCGGGTCGTCCCTGAGGGCAGAGCAATCCGGGTTCGGGTCACCGCGCCCCGCCAGCTCACCGGGCCGCTACCTCGGAACGCTGTCCTGGGCAGCGCGACACTTCTGGTCGGTGGGCGGCCGGTAGTCCGGGTCCCGCTCGTGCTGGCCAAGGCTCTGCCCACCGTCAGCCCGCTGAGCATCGCCGCCGGCTTTATCTTCCGGCCGCTGCCGCTGCTCGTCATCATTCTGCTCGCCGGCGTTGGACTCGCGCTAGCGTTCCATCTGCGCCAGCGCCGGCGCGTCAGGGCCAAGGGAGGCCTGAGACCGGCATGATCATTACCGTCACGCTCAACGCGGCGATCGACAAGACCCTCGAAGTGCCGAGCTTTACGCCCGGGCGACGTCACCGCACGGTCGATCAGACCACCATGGCGGGCGGCAAGGGGGTCAATATCGCCCGGGCCATCAAGGAGCTCGGCCAGCCCGTGATCGCCACCGGCCTGGCCGGCGGGGCGACGGGCACGCGAATCGTCGAGGCACTGGGCGACGAGTCGATCCTCAACGACTTCGTCCGCATCCTGGACGAGTCGCGCACCAATACGGTCGTGCTCGACCCGACCACGGGTCTGCACACCGAGATCAACGAGCGAGGGCCCGCGGTCTCCACCCAGGAGCTGCAGCTATTCCGGGAAAAGCTCCTCTACCTGGCCCAGGGGGCCAGCATGTGCGTGTTCGCCGGCAGCCTGCCCCGCGGCGTCGATCAGGACATCTACTTCTCGCTCATCCGAGAGGTCAAGCGCCTGGGCGTTATGACGATGATCGATACCGACGGTGAGCCGTTGCGGCTGGCCATGCGGGGAGAGCCGGATCTGGTCTCGCCCAATGAGCTCGAGGCCGAGGAGCTCGTCGGCCACGAGTTCAATGACGCTGATGATCGCGCCGCCGCCGTCTGCGAGATGATCCGCCTGGGCGCGGGCGAGGCGGTCATGACCGTATCGGACGGCTGCTACGCCCGGCTGCTCGAGAACGGCACCTCGACCCTGTATCGGGTCAAGGTCGAGGAGCAGGAAGCCCGGTCGGTGGTGGGTTCGGGCGACGCCTTCCTGGCCGGCTACGTGGCCGCCCGCTACTCGGGTCAGGAACCGCTGGAATGCCTGCGCTTCGGCGTGGCCTGCGGCGCGGAATCAACCCAGCATTTCGGGGCCGGGATCATCGACGCGGCGCGCGTTGAGCGGCTGGTCGGTGAAGTGCACGCCGAGCGCATCGGCCTCCGGGCCGAGATCGGCTGAGACGACCTTTTTCCCGGCTCCGAGAGCCAGGAGGGGCCGGGGACCGCTGCTAGCATCACAGCCCGCATCGGTTGCCGCCATGCGACGCCCTGTTCGTCCGAGCCGAGGTCTACGCTACAGCGATGGAAGTAGAGATTGGAAGAGGCAAAAAGGCCCGCCGGGCCTACGGTTTCGACGACATCGCCATCGTTCCGTCGCGCCGTACACGCGACCCTGATGACGTCGACATCACCTGGACGCTGGGGCCCTACCGGTTCGAGCTTCCGCTGCTGGCCGCCGCGCTGGATGGCGTCGTCTCGCCGGAGAGCGCGGGGCTGATCGGCAAGCTGGGCGGCCTGGCCGTGCTCAACCTCGAGGGGATCTACACCCGCTACGAGGACGCCGAGGAGCAGCTCGAGCGGATTTCCACCTTCTCCCGCGACATCGCCACGCGCGAGATGCAGGACATCTACCGCGAGCCGGTCAAGCCCGAGTTGATCGCCAAGCGAATCGCTGAGATCAAGTCCCATGGCGTGGTCGCCGCGGCCTCGCTGACCCCACAGAAGGTCCGCAGTTACTACGAGGTGGCACTGGAGGCGGGCCTCGACATCCTGGTCATCCAGGGGACCGTGGTTTCGGCCGAGCACGTCTCCCGCGACGAGAGCCGGCCGCCCCTGAACCTCAAGGAATTTATTCGCGAGCTGGCCCCGACCCCCGTCGTCGTTGGTGGCTGTGCCTCCTACCACACGGGCTTGCACCTGATGCGAACCGGCGCCGCCGGTGTCCTGGTTGGCGTTGGCCCGGGCGCCATCTGCACCACCCGCGGAGTGCTCGGCATCGGCGTCCCGCAGGCCACCGCGATCGCCGACGTGGCCGCCGCCCGCTCGCAGCACATGCTGGAAACCGGCGACTACGTCAAGGTGATCGCCGACGGTGGCATGCGCAACGGCGGGGACATCGCCAAGGCCGTGGCCTGTGGGGCCGATGCGGTCATGCTCGGCTCCGCTCTGGCCCGCGCCTACGAATCGCCCGGACGCGGTTACAACTGGGGCATGGCCACCTTCCACCCGACCTTGCCCCGCGGGACCCGCGTGGCCACCACCCAGAACGGCACCATCGAGGAGATCATCAAGGGTCCGGCTCGTGAGAACGACGGCACCTTCAACCTCATGGGGGGGCTGCGAACCTCGATGGCCACCTGCGGCTACCGGGATATCGCCGAGTTCAACCGGGCGGAGCTGATGGTGGCCCCGGCGCTGCAGACCGAGGGCAAGCACCTGCAGCGCGAGCAGGGCGTGGGCATGGGTGCGCGGGCAGCGGCGGTCGGTGTCGCCGCCGAGTAACAGCTCAGCCGTAGACGACGCAGAGCTCCAGGCCTTGACGGGCGGCACCGCGGCGGTGCCGGTCGACGAGGTGCGTCCTGAGGTGCCGGCCTCGACCGATGAGGTGGTGGTCCTCGATTACGGCGGCCAGTACTCCCAGTTGATCGCCCGGCGGGTGCGCGAGTGCGGCGTCTTCTCCGAGCTGCTGCCATACCACGTCGGCGCCGAGGAGGTGGCTCGCCGGCGACCCCGAGGGGTGATCCTGTCCGGCGGCCCCGCCTCCGTGTATGGCGAAGGGGCGCCCCCGCTGGAAGCGGAGCTGCTCGAGCTCGGGGTCCCGGTACTGGGCATTTGTTACGGCATGCAGCTCATCGCCCTGGCCCTGGGCGGCCAGGTGCAGGGCGCGGAGGTGGGGGAGTTCGGCCGCTCGCAGCTCTCGGTTCGCGAGACCGGTCGCCTGCTGGCCGGGACGCCCTCGGAGCAATCCTGCTGGATGTCCCATCGCGACACGGTGTTCGCGCCTCCGCCCGGCTTCGACGCTCTGGCCTCCTCCACGGCTTCGCCGGTGGCCGCCTTCGAGGCCCCTGATCGGGGCATCTACGGGATCCAGTTCCACCCCGAGGTGGTCCACACCCCCTATGGCCAGCAGGTACTCGACAACTTTCTCAAGGACATCTGCGGTTGCCAGGGCGACTGGAGCGCCGCCTCCGTAATCGAGGATCAGATCGCGCGGATCCGCGCTCAGGTGGGGGACGGCCGGGCGATCTGCGGCCTGTCCGGCGGCGTGGACTCAAGCGTGGCCGCGCTGCTCGTGCATCGGGCCATCGGTGACCGGCTGACCTGCGTGTTCGTCGATCACGGCTTGATGCGCAAGAACGAGGGCGAGCAGGTGATCAGTGCCTTTCGCGACCACTTCAAGGTCCCGCTCGTGGCGGTCGATGCGGCGGACCGCTTCCTGGGGCGCCTGGCCGGTGTGTCCGATCCCGAGCAGAAGCGGAAGTTGATCGGCGCTGAGTTCATCCGCGTTTTCGAGGAGGAGGCCGCCCGGCTGGATGACGTCAAGTACCTCGTCCAGGGCACGCTGTACTCGGACGTGATCGAGTCGGGGGGCGGCACAGGCACGGCAACCATCAAGTCCCACCACAACGTGGGCGGCCTGCCCGACGATCTCGAGTTCGAGCTGGTCGAACCGCTGCGGGCGCTGTTCAAGGATGAGGTCCGTGCCGTGGGAGCCGAGCTCGGGCTGCCCAAGCGACTGGTCTGGCGCCAACCCTTCCCAGGCCCGGGGCTGGCTATCCGGGTGGTGGGTGGGGAGGCGACGCGCGAGCGGCTGGACACGCTGCGGGAGGCTGACGCGATCCTCCAGGACGAGATCCGCAAGGCCGGTCTGTACGGCGAGCTCTGGCAATCGTTCTGCGTACTACCCGACATTCGCACGGTGGGCGTTCAGGGGGACGAGCGGACCTACGGGAACGTGGTCGCGATCCGCGCCGTGACCAGCGACGACGCGATGACTGCCGATTGGGCCCGGCTCCCCTATGACCTACTTGAGCAGATCGCCTCGCGGATGATCAATGAGATCCGTCCCGTGGGCCGAGTGGTGCTGGACATCACCAGCAAGCCGCCGGGCACGATCGAGTGGGAATGAGAGGCATCCGCGGCGGCGGTCAGCCGCCGCTCAGGACCACCTGCGGGATTCCATGGCCGCTCCAGCGCAGTGGGGCGATCCGCATGGTCCGCTGGCTACCGAGCGCGTAGCCGGGCGCCCCGCTCCAGGCCGCGAAGGCCAGCCAGTCCGGTCCGCCAGGGCCGCCGAGCACCGAACCGCCGCCCGGAGCGGGCAGCTGGGCGTTCTGGGCGAGGATCGGCACCGGAGCAGAATCGCTGTAGGGCCCCAGCGGGGATCGGGCCACCGCGTAGGCCATCCGGTAATCAAAGTTCCACGAGCCGGCCGAGTAGAACAGGTAGTAGAAGCCGTGTCGGTACAGCGGCCAAGGGCCCTCGACGGTTTCCGAGCGCAACAGCCCCCAGCGGCGCGAGACCCCCAGCAGGCGGCGAACCGGCCCGGCCGGGCGCAACCCACTGGCGGCCATCGGCATCGCCGCGATCCCGTGCCGCGGTGAATCGACCGACAAGAACAGGTACAGCCGGTGGCGGGGGGCGACCAGCGGCGCCGGGTCGATGAAGCCCCGCCTGCGGCCTGACCTGCAAGCCAGGCGGCGACGGGTCAGAAACGGCCCTTGGGGTCCGGGCGCCGTGGCCACCGCCAGACAGTGCAATCGGCCACCGCGAAGCCTGGCGTTGTAGAACAGGAGATACCGACCGTGCCAGAACAGGACACTCGGGCCCCACAGGTCACCCGAGCTCCATGACGGCGGACGGACCAGGGCGTCGCCCGCGAAGCGCCAGTGGCGCAAATCGGTCGAGCGGAGAATCGGGAAGGCCCGCTGGTGCTCCTCCCAGCCCGTGGCGCTGGCGTAGGCAAACCAGGCGCCCTGCGCGCGGAGCACCATCGGATCCGGAAAGTCACACGGGAACACTGCCTGATCAAACGGAATCCGCCCAGCCACAGACTGATCCGCGCACCTTGACGGCGGTGAGCGGGACGGCCGGGAGGATGCCGGTGCACTTCGGGCGCCGCCCTTTGTCCCGCCCTGTGTGCCGCCGGAGGGCACCGTCGGCACCGGCGGCACGCCGGTCGGCAACGGAAGCGGCAGTGGCGGCAACACGCCGGCCAGGCCGGCGGCCGGATGCGTCGGACCGAGGGCGGCCACCAACAGGAGAGCGAGCAGCGGCCGGGCGGCTCGGGTTCCGAGGCGCCTCCCACTTCCTGGACGGCGGCGGCCGAGCTTCCTCATGGGCGCCAAGATATCCCTTCCCGGGGGTCGCCAGGGGATGGTTTGGCTCGCCCCGAGCCGGGTGTCGCGTGGGCTGCAGTTAGGGCTGCGCGCTGAGCAGGAAGGCGCGCGCGTACAGCCCCAGGGTGGGCGGCAGGGCGGAGCGCAGAAACCAGCGGATCCAGGCCAGCTCCGCCGGGTTGGGGGTGAGCTCCACGCCGTCGAGCTCGGCGGCGAAGCCGTGGACGGTGTCGTGGCGGAAGTTCTGACGTCCGGTGACCAGGCCCGCCGGGCGCCAATCGGCGTCTATGAGGCCAAGTTCCTCGGCCATCTCGCGTCGCGCAGCGGCCAGCGGGTCCTCGCCGCGTTTGACTCCGCCTCCCGGCAGGTCCCACACCGGCGGCCCGTACGTGTGGCGGACCAGGAGCACGTGATCTCCGCTGGTCAGCAGGCACTTGACCCCTTCGATCTGGGGACGGCGCAGGAACCAGAAGGCCTGCAGGATCCGGTAGGCGATGCGGTAGCCGGCACGGCGCAGAGGCACGGAAGCGGACACGCTGTGAGCGTAGGTGAACTGCGAGCGCGGTTTAGCTCTGACGATTGACTATCATCGACCGCGGCCGCGCCTTAGCCGCGCGGTCTTGTGCGTGCCATGAAGACCTACGTAGCCAAACCAACTGACCGCGAGCGCAATTGGCTTGTCGTCGACGCCACCGGGCAGACGCTCGGGCGGCTGGCGACGCAGATCGCCGATGTGCTGCGCGGAAAGCGCAAGCCGACCTACACCCCCCATGTGGACACGGGTGACTTCGTGATCGTCGTCAACGCCGAGAAGATTCACGTGACCGGCAAGAAGCTGACCGACAAGCGTTACTACCGTCACTCGGGCTATCCCGGCGGCCTCAAATCGCGTTCGCTGAACGAGATGCTCGAGCGTCGCCCCGAAGAGGTCATCCGACTGGCCGTCAAGGGCATGCTGCCGCGTAACCGGCTCGCCCGTCGCCAGATCACCAAGCTCAAGATCTACGCCGGTCCGGAACATCCGCACGCCGCCCAACAGCCGCAACCGATGGAGACCGCGTCGTGACCGAAGTCGACCCCCCCGAGGACGAGCAGCGCAACCCAGAGGCCACCGGCGAGGACATTCCCGCCGAGACGGCTGAAGAGGTTCCGGCCGAGATCACCGCGGAGCCCGTGGCCGAGGAGACCCCGGCTGAGCCCGTGGCCGAGGAGACCCCGGAGACCCCGGCTGAGCCTGTGGCCGAGGAGACCCCGGCTGAGCCCGTGGCCGAGGAGCCCATGGCCGAGGAGCCCGTGGCCGAGGAGACTCCGGCTGAGCCCGTGGCCGAGGAGACCCCGGCTGCGCCCGCGGCCGAGGAGACCCCGGCTGAGCCCGTGGCCGAGCCGGCTGCCGCCGCCGCGCCGCCGGAGGCGGCCCAGGCTTCCGAGGAGGACGAGGGCGAGGAGCCCAGTCCACGTCAGCGCCCGGAGATCCCCGGCGCCGACCTGATCCCCGACCTCGTCTCCGACAGCAATGAGTATCTGGACGCCGAGGCACGCGCCGCCGCCGAGGCGGAGGCCGAGGAGGCCGCCCGCGCCGGGGCCGACGACTCCACTCATGAGGTTCAGCCGATCGCCGATGCGGCCATCGACCTGGCTGCCGGTGCGCGGTACAGCTCGACGGGCAAACGCAAGAGCGCAGTGGCCCGGGTGATCCTGAGGCCCGGTAGCGGTGCCTATGTCATCAACGGCAAGACGCTGGATGAATTCTTCCCTCGGGACACGCTGCGGCGCGTGATCCGCCAGCCGCTGGAGACCGTCGGCTACGACTCGCGGATGGACGTCGTCGCCCGCATGCACGGCGGCGGTGTCGCCGCTCAGGCCGGAGCCCTACGTCACGGCATTTCCCGCGCTCTGATCGTCGCTGATCCCAACCTCCGAGGCGAACTGAAGCGCCGCGGCTTCCTGACCCGCGATCCGCGCGTCAAGGAACGCAAGAAGGCCGGATTGAAAAAGGCGCGCAAGCGCCCGCAGTTCTCGAAGCGGTAGCCGCCGGCTTCTGGCATGGCGCGCCAGCTGTTCGGCACGGACGGTGTCCGGGGCCGCGCTGGGGATTTCCTCACCGCGGAGCTCGCTCTTGCCTTGGCCCGCACCGCGGTGGCTCGCGCCGACGCGGAGCGTCCCCAGGTTATGATCGTCAGGGACACCCGGGAATCGGGGACGATGCTCGAGTCGGCCATGGCGGCCGGGGCGGCCGAGGCGGGAGGCGACGTTCTGCTCGGTGGGGTGCTGCCCACACCCGCCGCGCCGCTGCTGGTCCGTCGCCACGGCCTACACCTGGCGGCGGTGATCTCGGCCTCCCATAACCCGTTCGAGGACAACGGGATCAAGCTGTTCGGAGCCGACGGCTTCAAGCTCGATGACCAGACGGAGCACGAGATCGAGGCCGCCCTCCATGAGCCCGGCCCCGTGCCGGGGCGCATCGGCTCGGTAAACCGGCTGCACGGGGCGCTCGAGGACTACCTGCGTGAGCTGCACGCGCACTTTGCGCATCTGGACCTGAGCGGCCTCCGGGTCCTCCTGGACTGCGCCAACGGCGCCACCTTTCGGGCGGCACCGGAGATCTTCCGTCGGCTGGGTGCCGAGGTGGACGTGTTCGCCGACTCCCCGGACGGCCGCAACATCAACGCGGGGTGCGGCTCCACCCACCCCGAAGCAGTGATCGAACAGATGAAACAGGGCGGTCACGATGTCGCCTTCGCGTTTGACGGCGACGGGGACCGGGTGCTGGCCGTCGACGGTAATGGTCAGCTCGTGGACGGCGATGAGCTGATCGCCATGGCGGCCATACACCTGCACCGCCATGACCGCCTTCCCGGAGGCGGTGTGGTGGTGACGGTGATGACCAACTTCGGGTTCCATACCGCCATGGCCGAGGCCGGCCTGAAGGTGGCCAGTACGGCGGTCGGAGACCGCTACGTGCTCGATGAGCTCCGGCGCCGCGGGTGGGCGCTGGGCGGCGAGCAGTCCGGCCACATCATCGAGCTGGGGTTTGGCCCCTGCGGCGACGGCATCGCCAGCGCGTTGCTCACGCTGGAGGCGCTCGGGGACCGTGACCTGCGCGACCGCGACGCGATGGAAAAGCTCCCCCAGCGTCTGGTCAACATCCGCGTCGCGGATCGGACGTCGCTCACCGCGACCATGGAGTCTGATCAGTTGCTGGAGGCGATTGAGATCGAGCAGGACGGCCTCAGCGGTCGCGGTCGGGTCCTCGTGCGCGCCTCCGGCACCGAGCCGCTGATCCGGGTCATGGTCGAGGCGCCCAGCGCGGCCGAGACCGACGATGTCTGCGGACGGCTAGAGGCCACGGTCCGAACCACGCTCGGGTCGAGCCTGGCCAGCTGAGATCCACGCGCCCGGGAGGCGTTCGAGACCTGACGTAGAATCGATCCCTGATCCGAGCGCCGCGGCCGAACGATTTCCGCATCGGTGGGGGCGAATAGGAGGCTTTCGCTTATGTGTGGGATCGTCGGTTACGTAGGGCCCAAGACAGTCCGTCCGCTACTCCTGGCCGGGCTCGAGAAGCTCGAGTACCGCGGGTATGACAGCGCGGGCATCTCGGTGCTCGACGGTGACCGGATCGACGCGGTGCGCGCGGTGGGGAATCTGGGTGCGCTGCGATCCGCCCTAGCCCGGGCCGAAGGGGATGGCGCCCAGGAGCGGGCCACCGCGGTGGCCACGGCACTGCGCCCGCAGCCCCAAACCGGCATTGGCCACACGCGCTGGGCGACCCACGGCCGGGTTACCGAGGAGAACGCCCATCCCCATTTCGACACCACCGACAGTGTCCACATCGTCGTCAACGGGATCGTCGAGAACTACATCGCCCTGAAGGCCCGTCTGATGGAGGAGGGCGCCGTGTTCACCTCCGAGACCGATGCCGAGGTGATAGCTCACCTGGTCGCTCATCTCTACGACGGCGATCTCGTCGAGGCAGTCCGGGCGGCCTATGCCCAGCTCCGGGGCCACTACGCGTTCGTGGCCATCAGCGCTCAGGAGCCGGGCCTGCTGGTCGGCGCCCGCCGTGAGTGCCCGCTGATCGTGGGCCGTGGCGAGGGAGAGCAATTCATCGCCTCGGCCATCCCGGCCTTCCTGCACGATACGCGCCACGTGCAGTACATGGGCGATGACGAGATCGTCGCCCTCCGGCCGGACGGGGCGGAGTTCTTCACCCCGGCGGGGGAGCCGGTCGAGCACGACGTCGTGGAGATCGACTGGGACGCCGACACGGCCGAGAAGCAGGGCTTTGAAACCTTCATGCTCAAGGAAATCCACGAGCAGGCGGATGCTGTGGCCGAGACGATCGGCGAGCGGGCGGCCCGCGGCTGGGGGATCGACCTCGGTGACCTGGGGCCGATCGACGACGAGCTGCTGCGCCGGGTGCGACGGGTGGTGATCGTGGCCTGTGGCACGGCCTACCACGCCGGGCTTATCGGCCGCTACGCGATCGAGCAGTGGGCCCGTATGTCCGTCGACGTCGACTTCGCGTCGGAGTACAGATACCGCAACCCCGTGGTCGGCCCGGAGGACCTGGTCATCGGAATCTCCCAGTCCGGAGAGACGCTGGACACCCTGGTGGCCATGCGCACGGCCCGCGAGCGGGGGGCGACCGTTCTCGCGGTGACCAATGTGATGGGCTCCCAGATCACCCGGGAGGCGGACGGCGTCCTCTACACCCGGGCCGGCCTGGAGATCGGCGTGGCCGCGACCAAGACCTTCGTCAGCCAGATCACCGCGATGTACCTGATCGCCCTGCGCCTGGCCGAGGTGCGCGAGACGATGGGTCGCCCCGAGCTCAAGCCGGTCATCTCCGAGCTCAAACGGCTGCCCCACATGATCGCCGAGCTGCTGGAACGCGACGTCTCGGGGATCGAGGGCATCGCTGAGGCCCATTACGAGGCCCCGTTCTTCCTGTATCTGGGGCGGCACATCGGCCTACCCGTAGCCCTGGAGGGCGCGCTCAAGCTCAAGGAGATCTCGTACATCGCCACGGACGCCTACGCGGCGGGGGAAATGAAGCACGGTCCGATCGCCCTCCTGGATCAGAACACCCCGGTCGTCGTGGTGGCCAACGAGTCACCGGTGCGCGACAAGGTGATCTCGAACATGCAGGAGGTCAGGGTGCGCGGCGCCCGGGTCATCGCCGTGGCCAGCGACGGTGACGAGGACATCCTCGAGCACGCCGACGAGGTGATCCGCATCCCCCGCACCGACTGGATGCTGGCCCCTCTGCTGGCCGTGATCCCGCTGCAGCTGCTGGCCTATAACATCGCCCGCCGCCGGGGCCTGAACGTCGACCAGCCGCGGAACCTGGCCAAGACGGTCACGGTCGAGTGACGCCGCCCCGGGGGTCGTGGTGAGCCACCGCTCCATCGGCATCGATCTGCTCGAGATCGAGCGGCTGGAACGGGCCCTGGCCCGCCGTCCCGCCCTGGCCGAGCGCCTGTTCACCGACGGCGAGCGAGCCTACGCGGCGGCCCGCGCGCGTCCGGGCCAGCATCTGGCCGCCCGGTTCTGCGCCAAGGAGGCAGTGGCCAAGGCGCTTGGTCTCGAAGCCTGGAGCTTCCGGGACATCGAGGTGATCTCCGACGGCCGTGAGCCCTCCGTGCGGCTGGACGGGCGCGCCGCCGAGCGTGCCGCCGAGCTCGCCGTGGAGCTCAGCATCTCGCTCACCCATACCCGGCACGAGGCCGGCGCGGTGGCCATCGCCTGCGGCGATGACTGAGCCCCTGCGGCAGGGAGTCCCGATCCGATGAGTGCTCTCCCCGACTGGCTTACGCCGCTGCCCGATGCCGAGCAGCAACGCGCCACCGACGCCTGGGCGATCGAGCAGCGGGGCATCCCGGGCCTCGAGCTCATGGAGCGTGCCGGGGCCGGGCTGGCCGCCCTGGTGCAGGCGAGAGCACCCGAGGGCCGCGTGGTCGTGGTCTGTGGCAAGGGCAACAACGGCGGCGACGGCCTGGTCGTGGCCCGGTCGCTGAGGACCCAGGGCCGAGACGTGGATGTTCTGCTGCTCGGCGACCCGGAGGAGGTGCACGGTGATGCGCGAACGAATCTGGAGCAGCTCCCGGGCCCGGGGCCGGCTCCGTTCACCGCCGCGGCCCTGGACGGAGCCGCGGCCGTCGTCGACGCGATCCTCGGCACCGGCTTCTCCGGCTCCCCGCGCCAGCCGGCGGCCGGAGCCATCGAGGCAATCAACGCGGCCGGGGCCGCGGGTTCGCTGATCATCGCCTGCGACGTCCCGTCGGGGGTCAATGCCTCGACCGGTGAGATCGCTGGGCCGGCGGTGCGGGCGCAGGCCACGGCAACCTTCCACGCCGCAAAGCCCGGACTCTGGATCGCTCCGGGTAAAGCCTACGCCGGTGAGGTAGAGGTGATCGATATCGGGATCCCGGCGGGCGCCCCGGTTGAGCCGCATGCGGGCCTGATCGGAGCCGGGGTGCTACAGACGATTCCCCGTCGGGGCCGCGAGTCGACCAAGTTCGCCGCCGGAAGCGTTCTCGTCTGCGGCGGCTCACTGGGGCTCACCGGTGCACCCTGCATGGCCTCCGAGGCGGCGATGCGGGCCGGTGCGGGTTACGTCACGGCGCTGGTTCCCGAGTCGCTGAACATCGTCTTTGAGCTCGCGCTGCTCGAGGTGATGACGGTGCCCCTGCCCGATCGCGACGGGGCTCTGCAGCCCGCCGGTGCCGACACGGTGCGCTCGCGCGCGGGCCGGTCCGGGGCTCTGGTACTCGGGCCGGGGGTCGGCCGGGCGCAGGAGACCGCCGAGCTGATCCGCGACCTGGCCCGCACCGCGGAGATCCCGCTGGTTCTGGACGCCGACGGACTGAACGCCCACGCCGGGCGCCTAGAGGCGCTGGCAGGAAGGCCGGCCGGGGGCGTGCTCACCCCACACGCGGGTGAGCTGGGCCGCCTGCTCGAGCGCGAGAGCGATGAGATTGACCGGCACCGCCTCTCCTCGGTGCGCGAAGCCGCCGCCCGCGCGCAGGCGGTGGTCGTGCTCAAGGGCGACGACACGCTGGTGGCTGAGCCCGGGGGCTCGGTGGCGATCAGTCCGGGAGGCGCCTCCGCGCTGGCCACCGCGGGGACCGGCGATGTGCTCTCCGGTGTGGTGGCCGCTTTCCTGTCCAAGCACATGGAACCGTTCACCGCCGCCTGCGCCGCCGTTTTCGTCCATGCCCGTGCGGGCCAGATATCGGCGCGGCGAATCGGACCCGAGGGCGTGATCGCCCGCGACGTGATTGAGTCGCTGCCCGAGGCCCTCCTGGAGGGCTGAAATGAGTCTGCGCGCGCTTGCGCGTATCAATCTGGCGGCGATCGAGCGCAATGTGGCCACCCTCCGTGGGCGCCTGGCGCCGGGGGTCCGGTTCTGTGCGGTGGTCAAGGCCAACGCATCCGGGCACGGCGCCGTGCCCGCCGCCCGGGCGGCGCTGGCCGGCGGTGCCGACAGCCTGGCCGTGGCCACCGCCCTGGAGGCGGCGGAGCTACGCCGAGCGGGCCTGTCCGTACCGGTGCTGATCATGGGCGCAGTGAGCCTCGAGGAGCTTCCGACCGCCCTGGCTGCGCAGGCCGAGCTGGTGGCCTGGAGTGAGTCCTTCCTCGCCGCCGCGGCAGCCCAGGCGCAAGGGCCGGTCAAGGTTCATGTCAAGCTCGACACAGGCATGGGTCGCCTGGGTACGCGGCGACTCGATGAGGCGCTGAGCGTGGCCGATGGCGTACTGGCGGCTGAGCCGACGTTGGTGCTGGCCGGCGCCATGACGCACATGGCCACCGCGGATGGCGATCGTGAGTTCATGCGAGCCCAGCTCGAGCTCTTTCGTCCGTTTGTCGACCAGCTGCGACGGCGACGCCCGCAGATCGTCGCCCACGCCGCCAACAGCGCCGCCACGGTTGCCGAGCCGCGCAGTCACTTCGACATGGTCCGGTGCGGAATTGCCCTGCACGGCTGCGACCCCATGAATGTCGCCCCCGAGAACTACGGGCTTGAGCCGGCGCTTGAACTCAGCTCCTACGTGGCGGCGGTGAAACGAGCCGCACCCGGGGACAGTGTCGGGTACGGCCGGCGCTTCATCACCGAGCGTGAAACCTGGATCGCCACGCTTCCGATCGGGTACGCGGACGGCATCCGGCGCGCGCTCAGCAACAATTGCGACGTGCTCATCGCCGGGCGGCGCTTCCCGCTGGTCGGCACCGTCAGCATGGATAACCTGACCGTCGACCTGGGGCCTTCTGCGCCCGCAGACATCGTCCCGGAGACTCGGGCGGTAATCATCGGACGGGACGGCTCGGAGCGGCAGACCGCCGAGGAGCTGGCTCTGCGCATGGATTCGATCGCCCACGAGGTCCTGTGCGGAATCTCGGACCGGGTCGTGCGCCGCTACCACCAAGATGGAGAACCAGCGTGAGTGAACCGCTGGATGCCCTAAGCGCCCTGTCCGAGCCGGCCTGGCTGGTGGGCGGAGCCCTGCGGGACCATCTCCTGGGTCGCTCGAGCACCGACTTCGACGTGGTGGTTGACGTGGCCGGCGATCTGGGCCTTGAGTCCCTGGCGCGCGACCTGGGCCGCACGGCGGGGGGCTTTGCCTTCGCCCTGTCCGAGGCCTTCGGCGCCTGGCGGGTCGTAGCTCACGACCGAAGCTGGCAGGTGGACCTGACGGCCGCCGAAGGAGGTTCGCTGGAAGCGGATCTGGCTCGCCGGGATCTGACCGTGAATGCGATTGCCCAGCAGCTGGGTGCAGACGAAGCCCTGATCGATCCGAGTGGCGGAGTGGCCGACCTCGAGGCCCGTCGCCTGCGGTCGGTGTCAGAAGCCGCCTTCATGCGCGACCCGCTGCGGGTTCTGCGCCTGGCCCGGCTGGCCGCCCAGCTTGATTTCACGGTCGAGCCGCAGACGCTTCGGCTCGCCCGGGCTAGCGCAGAGGGGCTGGTAGATATTTCTCCGGAGCGCGTGTTCGCCGAGCTACGGCAGCTGATCGCGTCCGACCGGGCCCTGGATGGACTCGGTGTGATGGACGCGACCGGGGTGACGCCGGTCATCCTGCCCGAGCTCGCGGCGCTGCAGGGGATCGAGCAGAGCCGTTTTCACCATCTCGATGTCCTTGATCACACCAGAGCGGTGCTCGGCGAGACGATCGCCGTAACCCGGGATCCGGGGGCCGTCCTGGGCGAGTCCGGCCCGGCGGTGAGGACGTTTCTGGATCGGCCGCTGGCCAACGAGCTCACCCGCGGGCAGGCGCTTCGCTTCGGAGCGCTGTTCCACGACATCGCCAAGCCCCAGACTCGGCGCCAGACGCCCGAGGGCGCGGTCACCTTCATGCGCCACGACGAGGCCGGGGCCACGCTCTCGGTGGAGATCCTCAGCCGCCTGCGGGCCAGCGAGCGTCTCAGCCAGTACGTGGCTGGGCTCACGCGTCATCACCTCCGGCTCGGCTTTCTCGTTCACCGGATGCCGCTTGAGCGCCGCGAGGTCTACCGGTACCTGGAGGCCTGTGCGCCGGTGCCCGTCGACGTAACCGTGCTCAGCGTGGCGGACCGCCTGGCCACCCGGGGCGAGAATGCTGAGCCGGCCATCGAACGGCACCTCGAGCTGGCTGGCCAGATCCTCCCCGAGGCTCTGGCCTGGTCCGAGCAGCCCCCGCGAGCCCCGGTGCGAGGCGACGAGCTCAGCCGCGCGCTGGGCATCCAGCCGGGGCCGCGATTGGGTGCGCTGCTTCACGAGCTGACCGAGGCCGCCTACGCCGGCGAGGTGAGCTCCCCCGAGGAGGCCATCGGCTACGCGCGGCAGCTGGTCGGCGGGGACGACTGAATCCGCCCAGGCACTAAGCTGCCGCCCATGCGCGACCCCGACTGCCTGTTCTGCAAGATCGTCGCTGGCGAGCTCCCGGCCCAAATCGTCTCCGAGGATGAGCGCACCGTTGCCTTCATGGACATCAATCCGGGTACCCGCGGCCACCTGCTCGTCGTTCCCCGGGAGCATTCGGTCAACGTGCTGGAGACCGAGCCGGAGGACCTCAAAGCCACGATCCTCGCCGCTCAGCGGATGGCCCGGCTCGTCACCGAGCGCCTCGGTGCGGACGGGGTAAACCTGCTCAACTCCTGCGGTGCGGCGGCCTGGCAGACGGTGTTCCACCTGCACATACACGTCATTCCGCGCTACCACGATGACCCGCTGAAGCTGCCCTGGACCCCCGCGCCCGGGGACTCCGATGAGATCGCGGCCACCGCGGCCGAGCTGCGATGAGCGCCACCGAGCCGGTCGGAGTGCAGCGCGACGGCGGTCTGGCGGTGGTCAGCTTTGATGCGCCCCCGCTCAACCTGTTCGACGCCGGAATGCACGCCGGGCTGCTCGCCGCCCTCGAGGACCTCGAGGGCGATCGTCCGCGGGCGGTGCTCTTCCGGGCCGAGGGCCGTGTGGTCAGCGGCGGGGTCGATGTCTCGCTGTTCGCGGCCCTTTCCGGTCCCGACGAGGCCCGCAGCACCTTCGACGAGCTCGTTTCCCTGGCCCGGCGGGTCGACGCGCTGCCCTGCCCGACGGTGTTCGCAGCGCATGCTCTGTGCCTGACCTGGGCCTTCGAGCTGGCGCTGGCCTGTGACTTCATCCTGGCCGCCGAGTCGGCCAGCTTCGGCCTCGTCGAGCGAGTGATCGGGCTCACCCCGGCCATGGGCGGGACCCAGCGCCTGGCCGAGCGCGCGGGCACGGGCCGAGCCCGGGAGTTCGTGATGACCGGCGGGCGCTACTCCGCTGCGGAGCTCGAGCGCTGGAATGTGGTCAACCGTGTGCTGCCCGACGACGGGTTCGATGCCGCCGCGCGCGAGCTGGCGCGCGACCTCGCCACCGGCCCCACGCTGGCCCATGCGGCCACCAAACAGGTCATCCGGGATTACCTTGAGGGCGGGGTCGAGTTGGCCAACGACCGTGTGGGACAGGTGGCCGGCGACCTGTTCGCGACCGAAGATCTCCAGGGTGCAGTACGCACGTTCCTCGCCGAGGGGCCCGGCAAGGCGAGCTTCAACGGTCGCTGAGAGGCGCGGCGCGGCGCGGCGGGGCTCGGGCGGCCCGGTGCATGTCGGGTATTTCTCCCCGCCTTCTTGTAAGGAATGCTACGTTTTCCGCGTTCAGATCGGGGCCTGGGCGCGCCGATCGCAGTCCACAGCAGGTTGCGCCGAAGGGGAGTCAATGGCAACGGGTACGGTCAAGTGGTTCAGCGACGAGAAAGGCTTCGGGTTCATCACGCCCGATGACGGCGGTCGCGACCTGTTCGTTCATTTCAGCGGTATCACCGGCGACGGCTACCGCTCGCTGGCCGAGGGTTCGAAGGTCTCCTACGAGGAGGAAGCAGGACCGAAGGGTCCAAAGGCGGTAAACGTCTCTAAGCTCTAGCGCTCGCTTCAGGCGCCGAGACCATCGGCTCACGGCGCGCAGTGGAACCAGCCCTCCGGGCAAGATCGTCCCTGCTTCAGGCGCAACTGCCAGCCTGGTGCAGTGTTGAGAAGGGAATGATGATGAAACAATCCTCGCTGCTAATCGCCGGTTTGACCACGGCCGTGCTTGCCCTTCTTCCAGCTGTGGCCTCGGCTCAGATCATCGAGCTGGGCAAAACGACCAGTCCAGTCGTCGCGCCGGTCTGCCCCAAGGGCGTGTCCCCGTCCCAGTGCTTCATCATCCTCACCCGCACCACCGCCATCCAGACGGTCAGTGACGGCGTGAAGTATCCGATCACGGCCAAGAAGAACGGCTGGATCGTCTCCTTTACGGTCGGACTGTCCAACCTCAGCTCCTCGGCGACTACCGAGCGCAGCTTCCTCCACACGCTGAACGCGGCCTACGGTGGTCCGCCGGAGCTCGCGCTGACCGTGCTCAAGTCCAGCAAGCACAACGTGTACACCGTGGCCGCCCAGAGCCAAACCTTTTCCGTGACTCCCTTCCTGGGCCAGGTGCTTCAGGAGCCGTTGTCGCTGCCGCCCACCTTCACCCAGTTCACCGCGCTGCCCATCAAGGCCGGTGAGGTGATCGCCCTGACGATCCCCACCTGGGCTCCGGTGCTGTCCTACAACCTCAATACGACCAAGTTCGCCTACCGGCAGAGCCGGCGAGCCAACTGCAAGAACGCCGCCGCGTCGCAGACCGCCCAGCTGACCCTGGGCGAGAAGCAGCAGTACAAGTGCAACTACACGGGGACGCGGGTTGAATACACGGCCACCGAGGTCGTGAACACTCCGTACCCGAAGAAGTACGTGCACGCCCGCCGGCACTAGGGTCCGCGGCCGTCGGGCTGGCTGGCCCCGCGGGGCGGACCTTCAGCCGCAGCGTTGCTGCGCTAGCAGGCGCCGGGGTTCTGCTGGCAGAACGCTGAGCCGAGCCCGGCGCCGCCGCTTGCCCCCGTGCCGCCTCCTGAGCTGCCTCCGCCCCCGGTACCGGCGCCGCCCGATGGGGAGCTCGGCGTGGGCGTGGCGCCGGCTCCAGCCGGAGCGGCGGCCGCACCCGTGGTGGCCGGTGCGGCCGCGCCGCTGGTCCCGCTGGGCGGCGTAGCGGACGCGGCTGAGCTCGAGCTGGTGCTACTGCTGCTGGAACTCGTAGATGTCGGGGACGCGGCCGCGTTGGTGATGGGCGCCGCGTTGGGCACGGTGAACGCCGGTGCGCCGGCTGTGTTGGTGCCGTTCGAGCCGGCGGTTCCGCAGGCCGCCACACCCATGGCCATCACCGCAACCGCCGCCAGGGCGACGGGCCGCGGCCTCGTGAATGGAAAGCGCATAACGAATACAACGAGCCGCGGCTAGGAGCCGAGGGGCTCCATGCGCCTGGCGCAGACGGGGCAGTCGTTGAGGTCCTTCTGGGCCAGCTGGTCGCACCAGTTGCAGAATCGGAGGTTCTGCACGGTCCAGGGGAGATCAGATGGGGTGGGCGCAAGCGGCAGCAGCAGCCCGACCACGTCCAGCGGCTCGCCCGTCTCTCGATCCAGATACACCTGCTCCGGCCCGGCTTCGATGATGATTTCGCGACCGGTGGAGGGCGTCCGCATCCTGTACTTCTGGCGCGTCCTCATTGCGCGGCAATGCTACCAACGCGCCGGGAGCAGGGCGTAGCGCGCAAACCAGGCCACGGCGCGGGGATGCCGCGGGCTTGTATAGAGTGCCCGCCCGAGAGTATGAGGAAAGCCCTCTCATGTTCCCGACGTAGCTTGGCGGCCATGTTGCCGGGCGCGTTTCTGCTGCTGAGCCTTGGCGGGTGTGCGATCAAGCATCCGACGGCCAACCTTGTCCGGGGCAAGCAGCTGTTCGTCCAAAAGTGTGGCTCCTGCCACACCCTGAGCCATGCCAGCACGGCGGGGGTCACCGGGCCAAACCTGGATGACGCGTTTCTGCGCGACCGTGCCGATGGCATGAAGGGTGCCTCGATTCAGGGCCTGGTCGACTACTGGATCCGCTATCCGAACACTCAGGGGGTGATGCCGGCCGGCCTGCTGGGCGGGCAGGCTGCCCAGGACGTGGCCGCCTACGTCGGTGCCGTGGCCGCCCGCCCGGGCCAGGACACCGGCGCGCTGGCCAGCGCCGTGGCCACCGTCAAGCAGAAGCCGGCGGTTGAGAAGAGTGGCGTGGTCGAGATCGACGCCGACCCCACGGGGCAGCTGAAGTTCCTGGCCTCGAGTGCCAGCGCGACCCCGGGCAAGGTCGTATTGCGCATGAAGAATGCGTCCTCCACGCCGCACGACATCGCGATTACCGGCGGTGGGGTAAGCCAGGTCGGTCAGGTGGTCACGGGCGGCGGTGTCTCGACGGTCAGTGCCAGTCTCAAGCCGGGCCAGTACACCTTCTACTGCTCAGTTCCCGGCCACCGCGCAGCCGGCATGGTCGGGACGCTCACCGTCAAGTAGACCGAGCGCCGGCCGTCAGGGGGCGCTCGGACCGGCGACGGGCTCGGCCCCGGCTTGCTCGGAGGCGCCGGAGGCGCTCCGTCGCAGGCGCTCCCAGAGCTCGTCCCCCCGGCCTGCGGCCACCGCCCGCTGGGCGCGCCGCTCGTCGAGCTCGATCCCGTGCTGGCGGGCGTAGTCGAGCAGCTCCTGGCGCTGGTCGTTCTCTCGTGCGACCCGGAGAAAGAGCCAGCAGAACAGCCCAATGGTGAGGAAGCTCTCCTCGACCATCATGAGCCCTCCGGCGGCCACCTGGTCGGCGATTGGGGATATGTGCCAGTGGGCGTCACCCGGGCGGTAGTACGGGTAGAACACGGTGCCCCCGAAGACCATGATGTTGCCGAGGATGGTGCCGAATAGGCGCACCGCGACGATGAACACGAGCCGCGCGCTGTTGGAGAACCAGGCCGGCTTGGGCAGCGGGCCGAGCAGGGCCATCCACACCGCGATCCCGAAGCCCAGGAAGGTGGCGTGCTCGAGGGCGTGCAGGGCATCGTGGCGGAGCGCCGCCTGGTAGAGCGCCGGCGTGTGCCAGGCGTAGAAGTTGACCGCCCAGAGGACGATCGCAACCACCGGATGGCTCAGCACCCGCAGCCGGCCGATGATCGGATTGCGCAGCATTGGAGCCATCATGGGGCCCGTGAGGCCGAGCACCAACAGGAGCGCGGCCACGTCACCGATGAGCAGGTGCTCGGCCATGTGGCCGACCAGGAGCTGATCCGACAGGGTGTCCACCGGGGCACTGAGGGCGAGCTCGAGGACAAGCAGGCCCGAGAGGAAGCAGGCCACCCGCCAGCGCGGAACCGGACGATGCTCGCGAGCCAGTCTGCGGGATCGGATCCAGTAGGGGAAGAACGACAGCAGCACGACGATGGGCAGACCGATCGTCTGGACGGGGGCGAGAGCGATGGGGGGGGAGAGGTGCGGCACGCCGGTTCAGATGGTGTCACGCGCGCGTACGCGAGGAGGAGGCGGCGCCCGCTCCCGGAGCGCCCGAGTCAGTGCGCATCCGGGAGCGCCCGGGTCAGTGCGCATCCGGGAGCGCCCGGATCAGCGGTTCCGGAGCGCGCGGATCAGCGAGCCCGTCAGGCCACGGCTTCGATGACCAGCACCACGACGACGATCACCGCCACCGCCCCGACGAACCAGAGCAGGAAGCCGAAGGCATCGCCCTCGGAGCGAATTGGGTTCGGTGGGTGCCTCACGGACGCACGCCCCTGTCTCCGTGCTCTCCGTCCCGGTTAGAGGACGTAGACCGTGGTGTAGACGACCACCCACATGATGTCCACGAAGTGCCAGTAGATGCCCGGCACTTCCATCCCCTGGTGGTGCTCGGGGGAATAATGGCCCCGGAAGGCGCGGACGGTGATCATCATCAGCAGGCACAGGCCGATGAACACGTGCGCCCCGTGCAGGCCGGTCAGCGCGTAGAACACACTGCCTTGAGCGGAATCGTGGGGGGCGAAGCCGATGTGGATGTACTCGTTGACCTGGACGGTCAGGAAGGTCAGGCCGAGCAGAAAGGTGGTGACCATGCCCGCCTTGAGCCCGAATCGGTTTCCGTTCTTGATCGAGACCAGGGCCCAATGAATCGTCAATGAGGAGGAGAGGAGGATGGCCGTGTTGACCCCGGCCACGGCCTCGGGCAGATGGGTCCCCGCCGCCGGCCAGGGGTCGTGGCTGACGACCCGAATGAAGAAGTAGGCCGTGAAGAAGGCCCCGAAGATCATCACCTCGGAGATGATGAACAGCAGCATCCCCAGCGTCGGGGCCTCGACGCGCGAGGAGTGATGCGCGGCAGGCGGGCCGTGGTGCTCGGCGTGGGCGATCGAGGCGGCTTCCATCAGTCTCTGACGTCAGTGGTGGGGGCGGACAACCTGTCTCCTAGGCGGTGGTCGGACTGCGTTCCTGTTGCACGATGTGCTGGACCTCCTTGCCGCTGGCCCCGCGGATCCGCGAGACAAGGTCCGCGCGCAGCCAACCGGATCTGGCGCCGGCGAAGGTGGAGATGACGATGTCATCGACCCGAAAGCTCTGAAGGGCGTTCATGGTCGCCGTGTAGGGGTCGGGGTCGCCGATCACCCCAGCGGCGGTCAGGCCGGCGTCCCGCAGGCGCCCTAGCACCAGCGAGAGCCGAGTGCGGGCCCGGCGCGTAGCGTTTCCCTCCCCGCCCTCCTGGGGCACGACGACGATGAACAGATGCTCGTGCTTCTCCCCGTCCGTGCTCGCCCGGGCCTTCAGGGCATCCAGGAGCTCATCGCCGCTGGCCGTGCGATTGGCTACGGCCAGGGTGACGTGGAAGGGAAGACCTTCGGAGTCGAGATCGGTAACGACATGCTCGACGGGCAGCCCCGAAGCTTGCTGGAGGCGATCGATCAGGTCACGGCGCAGCCAGCCCGAGCGTGACTCAGGATAGGTGGAGATGATGATCGCGTCGGGCTCGTATTCGCGCACGGCATCCATGGCGGCCGCATAGGGGTCTGCGTCGCCCACCTCGCCGACCGCGTTGATGCCCTCCGAGCGCACGAAGCCGAGAGCCAAATCGACTCGGGCCTGGGCGGCGTCGAACACCGCGTCGTCGTAAATGACGTAGCCGGCACGGGGCTTGGTCTGGGGCACGCAGAGAACGAACCGGGTGTCCTCCTCGGCCGCCTTGGCGCGCACGGCATCGATCAGGGCGCGGCCACCGATGGTCTCGTTGGCCACCACGAGCACTGTCCTCATTCGCGACCCTCCTCACTCGGTCGAGCAGATGATCCAGACGAGGCTCCCGCCGTGGCTCCGGCGGGAACAACCGGCTTGGCCTCGGCGGGGGGAGCGAAGATGCCATGAACGGCGCCGGGCACTCCGTATTCGTACGGGCCGCCGACCACGGTGGGGACGGCGTCGAAGTTGAACACCGGCGGGGGAGAGGAAACCTGCCACTCCAGCGTCAATGCCCGCCACGGGTTGCCCGGGGCCCGGGGGCCGCCCCGCCAGCTGGCCACCATGTTGTAGAGGAAGATCAGCGTGCTCAGGCCGAGCACGAAGGAGGACAGCGAGATGATCAGGTTCCAGGTGGCGAACTGGTGGGCGTATTCCGCCACCCGGCGGGGCATGCCCTGGATCCCGACCAGGTGCATGGGCCCGAAGGTCAGATTGAAGAAGATGAAGGTCATCCAGAAATGCCACTTGCCCAACCGGTCGTCGAACATCCGGCCGGTCATCTTCGGGAACCAGTAGTAGACACCCGCGAAGATCGTGAACAGGGAGCCGCCGAAGAGCACGTAGTGGATGTGGGCGACGATGAAGTACGTCTGACTCACGTGAATGTCGAACGGGATCATGGCCAGCATCACGCCGCTGATCCCACCGAGCGTGAACATGGTCAGGAAGCCGAGGGCAAACAGCATCGGGGTGTCGAGATGCAGCACGCCGCGCCAGAGCGTGGCCAGCCAGGAGAAGATCTTGATCCCGGTCGGGATGGCGATGATCGCCGTGGTGATCATCATCGGGATCCGGATCCACGGGGCCATGCCGGAGACGAACATGTGATGGGCCCAGACCGTGAAGCCGAGCACAACAATGGCCAGCAGCGAGAAAGCCATCATGCGGTAGCCGAAGATCGGCTTACGGGCCTTCACGGCCAGCACCTCGGAGATGATCCCGAACCCGGGCAGCATCATGATGTAGACGGCCGGGTGGGAGTAGAACCAGAAGACGTGCTGGTACATGATTACGTTGCCGTTCTTCCCGGCTCCGACGAAGGCGTCGAAGAAGTGAAAGTGCAACGCGGTGTCCAGGAGGACGAAGAACTGCGAGGCGGCGATGAACGGGGTGGCGATGACCACCAGCAGCGAGGTGGAGAAGTTGGCCCACACCAGCAGGGGCATCCGGAAGAAGCTCATCCCCGGCGCCCGCATCGTGATGATCGTGACCAGGAAGTTGAGCGCCGTGGCGATCGAGGAGGCGCCCGCGAACTGCACGGCAACGGTAAAGAACAGCTGACCCAGCGGCATCGTGGTGGAAAGCGGGGCGTAGGCCGTCCAGCCGGCCGCGAATGAGCCACCGGGGGCCAGGAAGCTCATCAGCATGAGGATCCCGGCCAGCGGCAGCATCCAGTAGGACAGCGCGTTCAGACGCGGGAAGGCCATGTCCGGAGCGCCGATCATCAGCGGCAGCACGAAGTTGGCCAGGCCGGCGAAGACGGGGATGACGAACAGGAAGATCAGCACCGTCGCGTGGACGGAGAAGACGCCGTTGTACTGCTCCGGGGTGAGGAACTGCATGCCGGGCTTGGCCAGCTGGGCCCGGATGAGCATGGCCAGCAGGCCGCCAACGAGCAGGAAGAAGAACGAGGTGACGGTGTACTGGACACCGATCACCTTGTGGTCGGTATTGACGCGGAAGTAGTCGCGCCAGGTCTTGGCTCCGTGCGAGGAATGCTCTTCAGGCCGCGTAGCCCGCCCCGAAATCCAGTAGAACCAGTAGTCCGCGGTGCCGAGGCCGACCAGGAAGAACAGCGGCACGGCGAGCAGGGCGACGATCGTGATTGCGTGGCCATCGACGACCGGGTGCTGGTGCATCAGCCAGCGCACGAGCGTCGTCAGCCCAACCGCGAAAGCGAATCCGAGCACGTCGTATAGGGCGGCCCGATACCAGCCGGGCGTGCGGAGCTTTGCCGAAATCGCCATCAGCTGTTCTCCTTTACTTCTCGACGTCCGTCGCGTTGGGGCGGCCGATCACGCTCACTAACACCTCTCACTTTGTCACGCCTGCCAAGTAGCTGACGAGCGACTGGATCTGGCCCGCGCTCAGCGACTGTCCGAAGTTCGGAGGCATGATGTTGGCCGCGTAGCCGGACGGCAGATAGGCGTAGGGCTTGACGATCGCGGTGTGGATGCACTGGCTGAGGGTCTTGCCCCGGACCTTCATCGAGGCCGCCGTGGCGCAGTCGCTCTTCAGACGCTGGGTCAGGTTGGGGCCGACCTGACCGGTAGTACCGGCAGCGGCCAGCGTGTGGCAGGTGCCGCAACCCGAGTTACCGACGAACAGGGCCTTGCCGGCGGCCGCGGCCGCGCTGGTGGTCGAAGGGGAGGCGCTCGACGATGTCCCGGCGGCAGTCGAGGAGCCGCTAGACGGCGAGGAACCGGAACTGCCCGGGACGCCAGACTCGCTCACCACGGGGGGTGGGGCCCCGACGGGCGGCGGACCGCCGAGCTTCTGCTTGCCGAGCCAGGTTTTGAATGCCGTGGGGGTGAGGACGCTCACGGAAGCTCGCATCAGCGAGTGGCCGGCGCCACACAGCTCCGTGCACTCGGCGGGGTAGGTGCCGGGCCGCGTGGGCGTCACCCGGATGGTGGTCGTGATCCCGGGCACGGCGTCCAGCTTCACGGAGAACTCGGGGACGAAGAAGCTATGGATCACGTCGAGCGAGTGAAGGTGGAAAACGACGGGTTGGCGGTTGGGGAGGTAAAGGATCGGGGAAACGATCTGCTTTCCGCCCGACTGCGGATAGGAGAACTCGAAGGCGAACTGCCGCTCGGTGACGTTGACCACCATCGCTCCGGGATGGGTCTTCTCGTTGGCCCGCAGCACGGTGTAGGCATAGGTGCAGAGTCCAATGATGAGGACCGCCGGCAGGGCCGTCCAGACCACCTCGAGCCGGGTGTTGCCGTGGATGGGAGGACCGTCCATCTCCTCCTGACCCGGCTTCATGCGGAACTTCCACACCGAGTAGAGGACCACCGTCTCGACCAGGACAAAGATCGGCACCGAGACGATCAGCAGGACGTCGTACAGCGTGCGCACGTTCCCGGCCTGAATCGAGCCGTTGGCGGGGAACCACGGGATGATCAGGGCCACCGGGATGCCGATCACGATGGCGATCAGGCCGACGACCAGCATCTGCGCCAGCGGATGCTTACGCACCGGGTGCAACCTGCCCTGAAACTTGCTCTACGCGACCCTCGAGCATGGAAACGTGGGCATCCTATGGCTTCACGGCGACGAATGGCGCGCGAGGTGAATACGGTGCCATTGCCGTGGTTATGATTGAGTCAATCGTTGCAATCTTCCCAGGAGGCGAGGCCGTGCTGGTACGAGACGGGATGACAGGAATGGTGCTCACCGTCGGGCCTGGACATACGTTGCGCGAGGCGGCGCGGGCGATGTGCGGCCGACGGGTCGGAGCAGCGGTGGTCGTCGACCCCGAGCTGCCCGGGCCCGGCGTGATCACCGAGCGTGACATTCTCACGGCGATTGGATCGGGTCAGGATCCCGACCAGGAGCACGTGTCCGAGCATCTCACTTCGCGTTTGACCTTCGCGGCCCCGGATTGGTCGCTGGAGCGGGCCGCCGAGACGATGGTGCGGGGCGGTTTCCGACACCTGGTCGTGGTCGATCGCGGGGAGATGGCTGGAATCCTCTCGATGCGCGACATCGTCCGCGTGTGGACGGGAGATGGGGCGAGTTGCGAGCTGCCCGCCGAGGCGGCTGCGTCGTAAACGGGGCGTACGTTCGCCAGGGGCACAACCGACCGGGGGCTCGCTGGCTGCGCCCGGGCGGCCGCGCCGAGGTTAGTGAGCGTGTTCCTCGGGAAGCTCGGCGATATCGCGACGGGTGTCGCGAATCCACATCACGGTGGTGACCAGGAAGATGATCAGCCCGATCACCGATAGGACAAGTGTGATTGTCGTCCCCACGACGATCAGCGTGATGCCGATCGCGCTGAACAGGGGGATCAGGCTCGGGCCGGGAAGGTGGATCTCCTCCGCGACCGGCGGCGGCTGCGGCTCGCCTGCGCTCACGGGTGGACGTAGATGGCCGCGGCCAGGAATGAGATCCCGAACATGAACAGGCAGGCAGCGCCGGCGATCAGGCCGGAGCGGAGGTTCTTGCGGGCGAGCTTTCGGTCCATGACGGAAATCCTAAACGGTTGACTGGAATTGGAGCCCTCTCGTCGTATCTGCCCCGTGCGGCCGGCCGGGCCGGCCGCTCACAGCTTCACGTCGAGCACCATGGCGCCGAACAAAAGCGCCAGGTAGACCATCGAGAACAGGTACAGACGTAGGGCATTCCGGCGTTCGGGATGGGTGTAGAGCCAGACCGCGCCGCCGATCAGCGTCAGACCCAGCACCATGGAGCAGGCCAGGTAGATGCCGCCGAAGGCTCCAACGCAGAAGGGAAGCTGGGTCACGGCATAGAGCAGTAGCGAGTAGAGGACGATCTGGCGGCGGGTCTCACGCTCCCCGCGGACGACGGGCAGCATCGGCACCTGGACCTCGGCGTATTCGTTCTTCATGAGCAGGCTGAGGGCCCAGAAGTGCGGCGGGGTCCAATAGAACACGATCGCGAACAGGTAGATCGCCGTCCAGGAGAGCGAGCCACGCGTCGCCGCCCAGCCGACCAGCGGCGGCATCGCCCCGGCTGCCCCGCCGATGACGATGTTGTGGTGCGTGCGCCGCTTCAGCCACATCGTGTACACCCCCACGTAACCGACGAAGCCTCCCAGCGCCAACGACGCGGCCAGGACCCCGACGGTCAGTGACATGAGCAGGAAGGACAGGGCGGCCAGGGAGCAGCCGAAGCTCAGCGCCGCCGCTGGGCTGATCCGTCCCGAAGGGACCGGCCGGTTGGCCGTGCGTCGCATGCGGGCATCGATGTCGCGATCCCAGTAGTGGTTGACCGCGCCGGCGCCGCCAGCGGATAGATATCCCCCGAGGCAGGTGATGACGACTCGGCCGACCGATGGGTCCCCGGCCACCTCCATCGTGGTCACGGTGGTCAGCAGCAGCAGAGACTGGACCTTCGGCTTGGTCAGATCCAGATAGTCGAGGGCCAGTTGCCGTCCGCGCGGCCTGGCCACGGCGGCGACGGTCGAGGCGCTCATCGCCGCCCGCTCATCCGCGGCACCGCCCGTGCATCCGCCACCCACTCCCGGACCGTTCCCGCTGGTCCGAGGCCGCCCCGCTCCAGGCGGCAGACCTCATCCCGATGACCGGGCGAACTGCTCGCTCCCGCCGGTCTTCTGCAGCGACCCGGTCTCGCGCTCGATCTGACGGCGGATGTCGCGCATCGGCTCGACTGAGCGCACGCGGGGAATGGCATCGAAGTTGTTGACCGGAGGCGGTGATGAGGTGAACCATTCGAGCGTGTTGCCCTTCCATGGGTCGGGTCCGGCAATTCGCCCGACCTTCAGGCTTCGGGCGACGTTGCCGATCGTGACCAGGATGCCGACGGCGAGAATGAACGATCCGATCGTCGAGATCAAGTTGTACGTCGACCAGCCCAGACCGGGCTGGAAGGTGTAGATCCGCCTCGGCATTCCAGACAGACCGAGCGCGTGCTGCACGAAGAAGGTGGCGTTGAAGCCGATGAACATCAACCAGAACGAGAGCTTGCCCAGGCGTCTCGTTGAGCATCCGCCCGGTGATCTTGGGGAACCAGTAGTAGATGCCGGAGAACACGGTGAACACCGACCCGCCCATCAGCACGTAGTGGAAGTGGGCGACGACGAAGTAGGTGTCGTTCAGCTGCCAGTCGACCGGGAACACGGCCAGGAAGATCCCGGTGATCCCGCCGATGATGAAGATGGCGATGAAACCGACCGCGAACCACAGCGCGGTGGTCATGACGATCGAGCCTCGCCACAGGGTGGCGATCCAGTTGAAGATCTTGACCCCGGTGGGCACGCCGATCAGGAACGAGCTGAGCATGAAGAAGCCGAGGACGACGATCGGCACCGGCGAGGCGAACATGTGGTGCGCCCAGACCAGCGTGGCCAGGAAGGCGATCACGGCGGTGGAGGCGGCGATCGCCTTGTAGCCGAAGATCGGCTTGCGCGAGAACACCGGGATGACCTCGGAGATGATCCCGAAGCCGGGCAGGATCATGATGTAGACCTCGGGGTGCCCGAAGAACCAGAACAGGTGCTGCCAGAGCACCGGCGAGCCGTGGGCGGTGGGGTCAAAGAAGTGGGTGCCGTAGTGGCGGTCGGTGAGCAGCATGGTCACCGCAGCGGCCACCACGGGCAGGGCGATGATCAGCAGCAGCGCGTAGACGAGCAGCGACCACACGAACAGGGGCAGCCGGCCCCAGGTCATGCCGGGCGCGCGCATGTTGACGATCGTGGCGTAGAAGTTGATCGCCCCGACGAGGGAGGAGATGCCGGTGATGTGGATCAAGAAGATCCAGGCGTCCTGGCCGCCGCTGGGCGAGTAGAGCGACTCCGACAGCGGCGGGTAGCTCCACCAGCCGGCGTCCGGCGGCTTCCAGAACAGGGTCAGGTAGAAGACGATGCCGCCCAGGGCCAGCAGCCAGAAGGACAGCGCGTTCAGGCGCGGGAAGGCCATGTCCCGCGCGCCGATCATCAGGGGCAGGAAGTAGTTGCCAAAGCCGGCCATGACCGGCACGACGAACAGGAAGATCATCGTCGTGCCGTGCAGGGTGAGCAGCTGGTTGTAATGCTCGGAGGTGAGCAGCGTGTTGTTGGGCACGCTCAGCTGCAGGCGCATCATCAGCGCCTCGACCCCGCCCATCCGGAAGAACACGAAGGTGAGGACCAGGTACATGATCCCGATCTTCTTGTGGTCGGTGGTCGTGACCCAGTCGACCCAGCGCTTGGTCGTCCGCGGGGCAACGACCTTGTGCCGCGGTCACCTGGGGGATGGGCCGGGCTACGTACTCGCTGATCGCCATCTTACTCGCTCTAATTTCCCAGATTGTTTGCTGCGTCAGAATCTGCCGCAGCTGCTGGACCTGGCTGTTCTGAGCGGTGATCAGCTGCTGCCTGGCGCTGGACCCAGGCCTGGTACTGGGCCGGGCGTGACCACCTTCACGTAGGCCACCATCGCCGCGTGGTTGGTGCCGCATAGCTGCGCGCACTGGCCGCGGAAGATACCGGTGTGCAGCGCCTTGAACCAGGTGTAGGTGGTGTAGCCGGGCACCGCGTCGACCTTGCCGCCCATCGTGGGGATCCACCAGGAGTGGATGACGTCCGAGGACTGGATGGCGAGCACGACGGTGGTGTGCTCGGGGACGACCATGGTCGTGTAGGAGTAGGGCAGCTTGGCGGTGAAGGCGTTGTTCAGGCAGCCGTTGCCGTAGGTGTAGCGCCAGATGTACTGCCGGCCCTGGATGCAGACCGTCAGCTTCTTGCCGTTGGGCGGCGTGGGCTGCGTGACCGAGGCCGACAGGACCAGTCCGCTGGCGTCGGAGTTGGGCGGATCGACGATGCTCGGCAGCTTGATGAAGGTGACCACGGTCAGCACGACCAGGATCAGGGCGGCGCCGACCGTCCAGCCGATCTCCAGCCGAGTGTTGCCGTGGATCTGGGCCGCGACCGCGCCCTTCTTGGCGCGGAACTTGTAGACCGAGTAGACGAGCGCGCCCTCCACGATCACGAACACCACGGCGGCGATGTAGAGGATGATCCGGTAGAGGGAGGCGATCTCGTTCGCGTTCGGCGAGCCGCCCGACTTCGGCGTGATGAAGTTGGCCAGCGCCGTGGGAGCCAGGGCCAGGACCACGAGCGAGGCGGCGGTGAAGACCGCCACGGCGACCCGGATTCGGGAGCGCAGATGCGGTGATCGAGTGGCGGGGCGCCGGCTGTCGGGGTGCGCGCGATGGACGTCGGGTCGCAAGGCGGCGGGGATTCTAACTGTCGAGGGCGTTGGAGTGACTGCTCTGGGTCAGCCCGGCAACCCTGAATCATCTGTTCCACGGGGCCTTTGTGGCGTTAGCCCCGGGCCTCGGGCCAACCGAGCTGCTCGGGCGGCCGCGCCTATACTGGCCGCCTCTTGCGTACCTCGAGGGCCATCAGAGCGAGTGCCTGGGCCCTGGTCGCGGCGGGAGTGGCCGCCCCGGTGCTGCGACGCCGGGTCGCGTCTGCGACCTGCGGCGGTGATGGTGAGCTCGGCG
This sequence comes from uncultured Solirubrobacterales bacterium, assembly GCA_963845575.1. Taxonomy (GTDB): domain Bacteria; phylum Actinomycetota; class Thermoleophilia; order Solirubrobacterales; family Solirubrobacteraceae; genus Palsa-465. The sequence continues at coordinate 225,288 of CAWJSN010000014.1, forward strand.
CTGGCGCCGGTCTGCGCTGCTGGTTGTGGTCCCGCCTGGGCGCCGCCGGCAGCTCGCCGTGTGCGCGCTGAACATGTGGGCCTACCTGGCCGCCTACGAGCTTCCCCACGACGATCCCGAGCGGCTGGCCGCGCGCGTGCGGATCGACTATCCGATCGCCGCCGACCGGGTCCTGGGCCTCGGGGTGCCGCCCACGATCCGTCTCCAGCACTCGCTCTCGCGTCCCGGACGAATCCACCGCTTCGAGCGGCTGCTGGTCTGGTGCCACTGGGTGTGGTTCATGGTTCCTCACGCCAGCGTTATCTACGTGCTTATCCGGCGCCCCGAGCGCTTTCCGGCCGCGGCTGCGCGCATGTACGCCACGTTCGACATCGGCGCGACGTTCTACTGGGCCATCCCGACGGCGCCGCCCTGGTACGCCGCGCGCGAGGGCCGACTCGACCCGGCCGGAGGCCCGCCAGTGCGCCGGATGATGATCGAGTACGGCGAGCAATTCTGGGGTGGGCGCTGGTCGGACCTCTACGATGTTCTCGGAGGAAATCCGCTGGCTGCCATGCCGTCGCTGCACTTTGCCACGTCTCTGATGGGTGCCCACCTTCTCTCGGAGGTCGGGCCGGTTTCGGGTGCGGTCGGTTTCACCTACACCGCTCTGCTCGGCCTGGCGCTGGTCTATCTCGGCGAGCATTACGCCGCGGACCTGCTCGGGGGGGCGATCCTGGCCGAGAGCGTCCGCGGGGCTGCGCCGGCGGTCACGCCGCTGGCTCATCGTTGGGTGCGGTCGCTGAACGGTCTCGAGGCACTGGCGGGCAGCGGCTAGTGCTCCGATTGACAAATTTCAGAATCGGGAACCAAGGACCGGTCGGGGGCTGATGCGCGACAAGGCCTCGATCGAGCACCCGGACCAGGGTTCGGGCGAGGCCTCCTCAGACGAGGCCCGGCCGGACGGATCGGAGCCCCGCTGGCCCCACCCACCCGGCGCCCGGAGAACGGGCCCGGCACCGGACCGGGAAGGCAAGCTGCCAGATGATCACCACGAGGAGATGCCGCGCGTGCGGTTCACGCGCCGCCGGCTGCTGGCCTCGATCGTGTTCGTCGTCTCGGTGGCCGCGTTCCTGTACTTCGTGCTGCCCAAGCTGCTCGGCCTGCGCGCCACCTGGAATCGGATTCAGCACGGGAACGCCTGGTGGCTGGCGCTGGCCGCGGTCCTCGAGCTGTGCTCGTTTCTGGGCTACATCGCGCTATTCCGAGTGGTGTTCGTCCGTGGCGACTCGCGGATCGACTGGCGAGCCAGCTACGAGATCACGATGGCTGGGCTGGCCGCCACGCGCCTGTTCGCCTCCGCGGGGGCAGGCGGGATTGCCCTGACCGCGTGGGCGCTGCGCCGCTCAGGGCTCGAGCGGCGCATCGTGGCCTGCCGCATGATGGCCTTCATGGTCCTGCTCTACGGGGTCTACATGGGCGCGCTGGTGATCGTCGGGCTGGGTCTCTACGCGGGCATCTTCGCGGGCGAGCATCCCTTCGCGATCACTGTGATCCCGGCCATCTTCGGCGGCGTCGTGATCATCATCTTCCTGGCCGTGTCGCTTCTGCCCGGAGACTTCGACCGGCTGGTCAGGCGCTGGTCGCATGGGGGCCGGGTCGGGCACCTGGTCACGCGCGTGGCGGCCGCCCCGGCGGCGGCGGCCAGCGGCGTGCGCACCGCGATTGACCTGGTTCGGAGCCGGGAGGCCGGACTGCTCGGGGCGGTGGCGTGGTGGGGGTTCGACATCGCCGTGCTCTGGGCGTGCTTTCACGCCTTCGGTGGTTCGCCCCCCACCGCCGTGGTCATCATGGCCTACTTCATCGGGATGCTGGGCAACACGCTTCCCCTTCCCGGGGGCATCGGAGGCGTGGACGGCGGCATGATCGGCGCGTTCTCGGCCTTCGGAGTACCGGTGCAGCTGGCCGTGGTGGCGGTATTGGCCTACCGCGGCTTTGCCTTCTGGCTACCTACGCTTCCCGGCGCGGTGGCCTATCTTCAATTGCGGCGCACCGTGGCGCGCTGGCAGCAGCGACGCGCCTCGGGTGTACTTACCCGCGCCTCGGCCGGATCGACGTAGCTATACTTAATGAAGTGACCGACCAGCGCATAGAAAACGTGATCATCGTGGGTAGCGGGCCGGCCGGTTATACGGCCGCTCTGTACACCGCGCGCGCCGACCTGGAGCCGCTGGTCATCGAGGGGTTTGCCTGGGGTGGGCTGCTGCAGCAGACCACCGAGGTGGAGAATTATCCCGGCTTTCCGCCAGGGATCATGGGTCCTGAGCTGATGCAGCACTTCCGCGATCAGGCCGAGCGCTTCGGCGCGAGGCTGGAGACCGATGACGTGACGGCGGTCGAGTTCTCCGAGGATGGCGCCCCGCACAAGGTCTGGGTCGGCGATCAGCTGCACCTGGCCCGGACGGTGATCCTGGCCATGGGCGCGCAGCATCGGAAGCTCGGCGTGCCCGGCGAGCAGGAGCTCTCCGGCCGTGGCGTGAGCTACTGCGCGACCTGTGACGCGGCCTTCTTCAAGGACGTCCCGACCATCATCGTCGGGGGCGGCGACTCAGCTATGGAGGAGGCCATGTTCCTGGCCAAGTTCGCCTCCAAGGTGATCGTCGTTCACCGCCGTGAGGAGTTTCGGGCCTCAGCGATCATGCTCGACCGCGCACGGGCCATCCCGAACATCGAATTCCTGACCCCATATGTGGTCGAGGAGTTCGTTCCCGGCGAGGCCAAGTCCTTGGCTGTGGCTCGGCTGCAAAACACCGCTGATGGCTCAAAGCTCGAGCTCGAGATCGGCGGCGCCTTCATTGCCGTCGGCCACGATCCTCAGTCCCAGCTGGTGCAGGGACTTGTCGAGACCGATGACGACGGCTACGTGGTCACGCACGGCAAATCGACGCTGACCACCGTGCCGGGGGTGTTTGCTGCCGGCGACCTGGTTGACCACACCTACCGGCAGGCCATCACGGCCGCCGGTTCCGGCTGTCAGGCGGCCCTGGACGCCGAGTGGTATCTGCGGGACACGCCGTTTGAGACCGAGGACCGCAGCAGCGTGGTCGCCGGTCCCGCGACGAGACTGCGCCACGACTGACGCGGATTCGCCCGGGCCGTTCCTCAGGCCCGAGCAGTCGTGCGCTGACCCGCCCGGGGCGTTCCTCAGGCCCGAGCTAGTGGTGCGCTGACCCGCCGGGGGAGGGGTATGTATCTAACGATCGATTTCCGAACGTTAGATACATACCCCCGTGAATCGGGCCGGTGGGAGCCGCTAGTACGGGCAGCCGTTGGCCGGACCCCAGTTACCTGACGGGGCCGAGGCGGACATGGGCAGACCGAAGTCCTGGGTCCACGTTCCAGCGCGGCCGGCGCCGGGGACACCGCGCTTGCTGACGCCAACGCCGAGGTCCAGGAAGGTGGGCGTGAGGATGTTCCGGCAGTGGCCGGGACTGCCCATCCAGCCGCGAACCACGGCGGCAGGGGTGCGGAATCCGGTGGCGATGTTCTCGCCGACTGAGGACCAGTTGAAGCCCACCGCGCTGATGCGCCCGGAGAAATTGGCTCCGTGCGAGAACAAGTCGTGCCGGACCATCGCGTTGGTCCAGCCCTGGGCCGAGCGATTCAGTCTCTTGTTCGCTCGCAGCCGGGGAAGGCCACGCCGAGTACGTTGCTGGTTGACCAGACAGAGGACGGCGCGCCGGAGCTGGGCGCCTGTCGCCTTGCCGACAACGGCGTGCGCGTGGGCGCACCCGCGGTGATGGCGGACGCTGTGGCGGCGCTCGAGCACTCGCGGTGGAGGTCAAGACGGCGATGGAAATCAACAAAGCCGCGCTCGTGACGATGAGGGCGCGCCAAGAGCGCGCTCGGACGTTCATCGCGCAGCGCGGGGCCGCTGCGTTTGTAACGATCATCTTCCCTGCCTCGGTTGTGACTCGTTGGTCGATAAGCGCTCCCAGCGCAAATCGAACAAACGTCCAGTGAGCGGTCGGTCACCATACAGCATCTGGGCGACATAAGACCGCTCTGATTTTGCGCTGGGTTTTGGTGTCCCTAACGCACCTTTACGCTGCGCATCGCGGCCCAGAAAAGCGGCCCAGGCACGCGGGCCCGACCGGGCTGGGTTAGAGCCCGGTCCAGACCGTCTTGGTCTCCAGGTAGGACTCAAGCCCGTCGCGGCCATGCTCGCGGCCCAGGCCGGAGCTCTTGTAGCCGCCGAAGGGAGCGCCGGCGTCGCTCAGGCCCCAGCAGTTGATGTACACCGACCCCGCCTGGAGCAGCCCGGCGAGGCGATGCGCATTGCCCACATCACGGGTCCAGACGCCGGCGGCCAGGCCGTACTCAGACTGCGTTGGCTCGGGCCGCCACCTCCTCCAGAGACTCGTAGGGGAGAGCGACCAGCACCGGCCCGAAGATTTCCTCGCGGGCGATGCGGACCTCGTCGCTGGTGCTGGTGAACAGGGTCGGCTGGATGAAGTAGCCCTCGCCGTCCCCGGCAGCCTCGCCTCCAGCGACCAGCTCGGCGCCCTCCTGGCGGCCCGACTCGATGTAGCGCAGGACCCTCTCCTGCTGCTCGCGCGAGATGACCGGGCCGATCTGCGTCCCGGGGGCCAGCCCGGCGCCCAACCGCGATTTGCCCGCCCGTTCAGCCAGGGCGGAGACGACCTCGTCGAACTGATCTTGATGCACGAACAGGCGGCTGCCGGCGTTGCAGGCCTGGCCGGTGTTGTAGTAGATCGCCTGGAAGGAGCCGGAAACCGCAGCCTTGAGGTCCGCATCGGGCAGGATGATGTTGGCCGACTTACCGCCCAGCTCAAGCGTGGCTCGCTTCAGTGCCCGGCCGGCCTTGGCGCCGATCTCCCGTCCCACCTCGGTCGAGCCGGTGAAGGCGATCTTGTCCACTCCCGGATGATCGACCAGCGCCCCACCCGTCTCGCCGTCGCCGGTGAGAACGTTCAGCACGCCCGCGGGAAAGCCGGCCTCCAGGGCCAGCTCTCCGAGCCGCAGAGCGCTGAGCGGAGTCTGCTCGGCCGGCTTGAGCACGACGGTGCAGCCCGCGGCCAGCGCCGGCCCGAGCTTCCAGGCCGCCATCAGCAGGGGGAAATTCCAGGGGATGATCTGCGCGCAGACGCCGACCGGCTCCTTGCGCGTGTAGCAGTGGATCCCGGGCTGATGCACGGGGATGGTCTCGCCGAAGATCCGCTCCGGCCAGCCGGCGAAATGGCGGAAGTGCTCCACTGTCGCGGCCACGTCCACGGCCTTGGCCAGCTTGAGGGGCTTTCCGGCGTCGAGTGATTCGAGCTCGGCCAGCTCGTCGGCGTGAGCCTCGATCAGGTCTGCCAGGCGGTTGATGCAGGCGCGCTCGCCCGGCGGCCGGGAGGGCCGGCCAGGCGCTGTCCTGGAGCGCGCGACGGGCGGCGGCCACGGCCCGATCCACGTCCTCGGGCCCGGCTTGCGCCACATCGGTGATCGCGCGGCCGGTAGCGGGATCAATGGTCTCAAAGGTCGCTCCCGACGCCGAAGGCACGCGCTCTCCGTCGATCAGCAGCAACTGGGCGCGTCCGGCGAAGTCTCGCGCCGGGGGTGACAGATTCAGCGGGCAGGGCGGTGGCGGACATGTCGGGCTTCCTCTGGGACTAGGGGGTCAGGACGATCTTCAGAGCCTCACGCCGGTCGTAGATCGCGTAGGCCTCGGCGGCATCATCGAGGGGCAGGTGGATGAGTGACCAGCGGCGCCGGGTCAAGGGTGTCCCGCCGCCAGCATGCCCAGTACCCGGTCAACATGACCGATCACGTTGGCATGGCCGGTCTTCAGGGTCAGGGCCTTGATCCACACCAGCCCCATGTGGACCTGACAGGGCTCTGCGTAGACGCCGATGGCCACCACCGTGCCGGCCTTACGAGCCAGCCGCACGGCCAGATCCAGGGCGTCCGGATGACCGACCGCATCTATGGCCGCGTCCACGCCGCGCTTCTCGGTCAGCGACCGAACCACGTCGCGCGGGCTCTCCTCGGTCAGATGGACGGCAACGGCGCCGAACTGACGAGCCATGTCCAGACGCTGGGGCACGCTGTCGATGGCGATGACCGGACCCGCGCCGGCGGCCAGCGCCACCTGGACCGCGCACAGACCCACGGGCCCGAGTCCCAGCACGGCCACGCTGTCCCCGGGACGGGCGCCACTCTCGGCCACGGCGTGGTAGCCAGTGCCCATCACGTCGCCGGCGAACAGCGCGACATCATCGGAGACCGATTCGGGCACGCGGCGCAGGGTCAGGTTGGCCATCGGCACCAAGGTCCGGTCCGCCTGGGTCCCCTGCAGGTCACCCAGCAGCTCGCCATGCCCGAACACCCGTGCGTGGTCGCACTTGTGGTAGAGCGAGCGCAGGCAGAAGAAACAGGTCCCACAAGCCGCGTGGTAGCAGCCCAGTACGCGGTCACCGACGGCCACGCGGGTGACGTCCTCGCCGACCTCGGTGACCGTGCCGACGAATTCATGACCGATGGTGAACCCGGGCGCGATCTTGACGCGGCCGTGGTAGATGTGCAGGTCGGACCCGCAGATGCCGCTCGCGCTCACCTCGACGATGGCGTCGTCGCGGGCCTGCAGGGTGGGTTCGGGCCGCTCCTCGATACGGACTTCGAGGGGGGCTTGAAAGGTGACGGCTCTCACGTTGCTCTAGTCCTCCTCGTAGCTGAAGAATCCGGCTCCGGTTTGTACGCCCAGCCGGCCCGACCAGCCCAGCTGGCGCAGCAACGGGGCGATCCGGTAGCGCTCCTCGCCGCGCTCGACAAACAGGGCATCGAGCACGGAGAGCAGGTGATCGAGACCGATCTGATCGGCCCAGGCCAGGATCCCTCGCGGGTAGTTCAGGCCATGAACCATCCCGGCGTCGATGTCCTGCGCGCTGCCCAGGCGCTCGCCCAGCGCGAACGCAGCCTCGTTGACGACCTGAGCCGCGATCCGGCCCAGAATCAGCCCGGGAGCATCGTTCACCCACATTGTGTGCTTACCCAGAGAGGCGAAGAAGCGCTCGGCGGTGGTGGCCGCCGATTGCGCGCTGTCCGGGCCTCGGGTCAGCTCGACAAGATGACTCGATTGCAGCGGTGGCAGCGCGTGGAAGCCGACGGCGGAGCCGCCCGAGTCCATCGCCGCCAGTGACCCCGCAGTCAGGCAGATGGCCTGCGGTGCCCCTTGAAGCGGAGCGTCCGGTTCCATGCCCCCGGTGAGGTCGAGGATCAGCTCCGGGGTGGCTAGGGACTCAGCCTCGAGCGGGTCGGCCACGGCCCAACCGGCCTCGGCCGCCGCGTCGCGCAGCTCCTCGGCCAGGGTCGAGTCGCCGGCGATGACCACGAGACCGCGTCCTCCGCCCGCCGGCGGGGGATCCGGATCGGGCGGCCGGTGCTCGCCCCCCTCCGGATACTCGTAGTACCCACGTCCGGCCTTGCGGCCCAGCCGCCCGGCGGCAATCGTCTTGACGGTGATGGGCGAGGGTCGCCACCGAGGCTCGCCGAAACTCTGTTCGTAGAAGGAGCGAGCGACGTCGAAGCCGACGTCGACGCCAACCAGGTCCATGACCTCGAACGGCCCCATGCGAAAACCGCCGCCCTGGCGGACGGCCCGGTCGATGTCCTCGAGGCTGGCGATGCCCTCCTGAAGTAGCTTGAGCGCCTCCAGCCCGAACGGTCGGTTGCAGCGATTGACGATGAAGCCGGGGCCGTCGGCGGCAATGATGACGTGCTTGCCCATCGCCTCCCCGACGGCGCGGGCCACCGCCACCGCCCGATCCGAGGACTCGATCCCGGCCACAACTTCGAGTAGCGCCATCACGGGCGGCGGGTTGAAGAAGTGCATGCCCACCACACGGGAGGCGTCGCCGGCCGCACTGGCCAGGGCGGTCACCAGTAGCGATGAGGTGTTGGTGGCCAGCACGCACTCCTCGTCGACGACCTCAGCCAGAGCGGAGAACAGCTCGCGCTTGAGCTCGAGGCGCTCGGGAGCGGCCTCGATGACCAGACCACACTCGGCCAGGTCACCAAACCCGGCGACCGTGTCCAGGGCCGCCGCGGCGCGATCGGCCTCCTCGGCGCTGATCCGGCCCCTGGCGGCGCTGCGCTCGAGCTGGGCGCGGATGCGGGCCGCCCCGCGCTCCAGAGCGTCGGCGTCGGGGTCGTGAAGGAGAACGCGGGCTCCCGTACGGCAGGCCAGCTGGGCGATCCCGGCACCCATGGTGCCCGCGCCGACCACGCCGATCACGCGCGGGACCACGCCCGCTGAAGCCGCCTCAGAGGCGGAGAGACCAGTCATTGGCCCGGCAATCAGGAGGGCACCAGGGCGTTGATCCCTGTCAGGGCGCGCCCGATGATCAGCTTTTGAATCTGCGAGGTCCCCTCGTAGAGCGTGGTCACCCGGACGTCGCGGAAGTAGCGCTCGACCGGATGGTCGTCCACATAGCCGGCGCCGCCGTGTACCTGGATCGCAGTGTTGGCGCACTTCACCGCCGCCTCGGTGGCGTACAGCTTGGCGATTGAGGTCTCCGTGGTGCTCGGCTTACCCGCGTCCTTGAGGTACCCGGCCCGGTAGACCAGCATCCGCGAGGCATCGGTCTCCACCTTCATGTCGGCGATCATGGCCTGAACGAGCTGGAAGCTGGCGATGGGCCGCCCGAACTGCTGCCGCTCCTTGGCGTAGTTGACCGATTCCTCCACGCAGCCCTGGCAGATGCCCACGCAGCCGGCGGCCACGCTGTAGCGCCCGGAATCCAGCGAGCTCATGGCGACCTTGAAACCATCACCGATCTGGCCGAGCATGGCGTCCTCTCCGACCTCGCAATCGCTGAGCGAGATGGAAGCGGTGTCCGATCCCCGCAGGCCCATCTTGTGGTGGATCTCCTGAGGCTGGAAACCGGGATTACCGTCGGTCTCGACCAGGAAGCAGGCCAATCCGCGGTGACCCTGGTCGGGATCGGTCTGGGCGAAGATCATCGCCACCTTGGCGTGGTTACCCAGTGAGATCCACATCTTGGCGCCGTTGATGACCCAGCCCGAATCGGTCTTCTTGGCCCGTGTGCGCTGATTGGCGGCGTCTGATCCCGTGTCGGGCTCCGTGAGACCGAAGCACCCGAGCCACTCGCCCGAGCAGAGCTTGGGCAGGTAGCGCTGCTTCTGCTCCTCGGTGCCCCAGCGCAAGATGGCCGAGCAGACCAGCGACGTCTGCACCGAGATGACCGTGCGCATGGCGGAATCACCGCGCCCGATCTCCTCGACGATGAGCCCGTAGGTCAGGTAATCGAGGCCCGCGCCGCCGTACTCTCGGGGCACGATCGCTCCCAGGTACCCCTGGTCGGCGATCTTGCGGACCAGGTCCAGGTCGAAATGCTCATTGCGATCGTTCTCCCGGGCTTGGGCGATGATCTCGTTGTCTGTGAAGGAGCGCGCCGTCTCCTGGATCAGGCGCTGCTCGTCGGTGAGTGCGAAGTCCATGGCCCAGAACCTACATCAGTGTCGCCTCGGCTGAGCCCCCGTGCTGATCTGCCCCGGCGCCACGGCCCGGCCCTCGCCGAAACGGCGAGAACCGGGCCGATGGCTTGCCCTCCAGCCGGGGCCTACGGTCAGCCGGTCGGCAGTGTGGCGAGCGGGACTGGGGCCGCGTACACCGTCACACCGGGCGAGGCGCCGCCCAGGTTCTTCGGGCCGCCGGTGATCCGAGCCCGGAACTGCTTGGCGCCGGCGCTGCCGAACGTCCATCCGAACGAGAACGCCGAGCCGTGATGGATCACGCGCGTCTGCACCGTATGCCAGTCACCGTCGGAGCCGAACTTCTGCAGGTAGATCACATGACCGGTCTTGTCCGGCGAGACCGTGCCGGTAAACGTGATGTGACCGCCAACCGTCGAGGTCGTCGAGCGGGCGCTCATCGTCACGGCATCCTGGACACCCTCGAACAGCTGGGCGGTGTCCCGCCGAGGCGTGGTCAGAGTCCGCACCTGGTAGTACTCGTTGGTCGAGCTCTGGACGGTGAACTGGTAGCCGCCCGAGGGCCCGGTGACCGTCGACTGAAGCTCACGGAACGAGCCGTGGTCCGGGACGCGCCCGAACAGCTGCACCGTGGTGCCGGGCTGTGGCAGCGCGGCGCTCCCCGGCGCAGACAAGGTTCCCGAAATGACGGCTGAGGAGCCGTCTCGCACGATCGGATCACTGCTGAAGATCGTGAAGCCGGGCACCTCGGCCTGCTCGATGATCACGTCGAGCGGATCCGATACTGAAGTGATGTTCCGGGCGTCGCCTCGAAACAGCACGCGCACCTCTCGCGCGCCCGCAGTCCGCCAGGCAAAGGCGATCTGGTAGTTGGAGGACGGGCCCACCACTCCCCGCTTCAGTGTCCGCCAGTCGTCACTCGAGCCCTTTTGGACTTGGAGCAGAACGGTGTTCCCGGCATGGTTGGGCGTCAGGTGACCGGAGAACGTGATCGGATGACGGGTGGTTCCGGTGTTGCTGCTGGCCGCCAGGCTCACCAAGGCGGCGACTCGCTCGTCCACGGTACGGCTGTGAGTCTGGACGGGTCCGCGCACGAACCAGCTGCGGTTCGTCTTCACCACGTTCTCGGCGCGCGAGAACTCGTAGCGGCCCGCCGCGTCGGTTCGGGTGACACTGATCAGTGAGAATCCGGGCTGACCGACGATGCGGTGGTAGAGACGGATGATCTGGTTGCTTGCGTGGCTGGCCAGCCGTCCGTAGATGAGCACCGCCTCTCCGGCGATGATGCTGTGGGGCACGGCGTGGATTGTCAAGCCGCGGTCCCGCTGCGGGGCCGCGCCGGCGATGGGGGTGAGAGCCGTGAACGTGAACGCAGACAGCACGGTCGCGAGCACGGTGAAGCGAAGACGCATTAAGCCTCCTTACCCTGCGATTGATAGACCTCCGCCGGCTTCCGGCCCGCCCTGAGCGGTGGCGAGTTGTTCGGCTTCATAAACACTTGCTCACCGCCGGAAGTTGCGTAAGGCACAAGGCGGCGGGTGCCGATGACAAAAGCCGCTGCACGGGGCCGGGGGCGAGGGTTAGACTCGCGGGCGGTGGATCCCTTCGCCATCGTGATCTTGGGCGCACTCGTGGCCCTCGTCCTGTGGGTCTGGCTGCTGGGCAAATACGTTCCCGGTTCAGGAATGGAGCAGCTCGGCCTGCGCTCGGCGCGCCAGATCATCGAGGATCGCGAGGAGCTCGAGGCGGAGGACCTCAGTCAGATGATCGCCGCCCACAACGAGCGGCGCCGGCGCCGCGGCAAGACCGCCATCACGGTGGCTGACATCGAGCATCAGGTGATGGAGGACTTCGGCGAGCAGCGGCGCCGGCGGGAGGCCTACCAGGCTGACCGGGAGCTGGATGAGCTGCTCGAGGCGACCAACGCCCGTCGCCGCGCGCGGGGTCTGCCAGAGCGGACCCGCGAACAGGTCAAGCGAGAGTTTGGCTCCGAGTCCGGCCCCACGGGCTAGCCCGGTCCACGTAGAGGTGGCGCGTTGTCTGATCGTCGCTTGCGGCTGCCGTGGCCTCAGTCTGGCCACTGAGCTGCGGAGCCGGGGACACGCGATCCGGGGGACCACGCGGGATTCGGGGCGGCGGGGCGAGTTGGAGGCGGCCGGCGTCGAGGCTCACGTCGCTGACCCGGACCGGATCGCCACGTTGGCGCCGGCCTTCGACCATGTCGGCGTGGTTTGCCTTCTGCTCGGATCGGCTCAGGGCAGGTCCGAGCAGCTGGCCGCGCTGCACGGGACCCGGCTCGACATGCTGCTCGAGCGCATGCTCGACACGACCGTGCGCGGGGTGGTCTACGAGCGGGCGGGATCGGTGGATCCCGAGTTGCTGGCCGGTGGGGCCCACCGCGTCCAGCGGGCATGCCAACGGTCGCTGATCCCGTTTGTGCTGCTCGACACCGACCCGGCGGACCATGCGGCTTGGCTGGTCAGCGCGATAGCGGGGGTGGAGGAGATCCTCAGCTGAGCGTCTCAGCTCAGCGTGTCAGCCGAGCGCCGCCCGGTTTATCCCTGGTCGCCGTCGGGAGTCAAACCAACGGGCCGATGCGGTCGAACAGATCGGCCAGGATCCGGGCGGTGGCGCCCCAGATCAGCTTGTCGTCCACCACGTAGGTGTCGGTGCGAATCGGCAGGCCCCGCCGGATGAGCCGTCGCCGGCCGTATCCGGCCAGGACATCGGTCAGCCGCAGCTCGAGCACCGAGGCCACCTCTCGCGGACTGAGCGTCCAGGCCTGGCCGGCGTCGATCAAGCCGACAAAGGGGTAGATGGCGTAGCCGGTGGCGATCGTCGGCGTGGGCTGTAGGGCCCCGACCACGTCGACCGCCCCGGGTGCGAGCCCGATCTCCTCGTGAGCTTCGCGCAGCGCGGTGAAGCGCAGGTCAGCGTCGGTTCCATCGCGCCGCCCACCGGGGAACGAGATCTCCCCGCCGTGACGGCGGAGATCCTCCCGCCGCTCGGTTAGCACCGCCCGTAGATCGCCGTCCTGCAGGTACAAGGCGACCAGGACCGCGGCATCGGTCCCGCCCCGAACGTCGAGTGCGACCGCGTCCTCGAAGCTGAGCAGCACCCGTTCAAGCTCGCCGCGGACGGTACGTGCAGTGAGCGTCACCGGGGGCTAATCCAGCGGGTTGAACACCAGGCCGGTGCCGACCTTGGGCACGAAGTAGGTCGACTTGGGCGGCATGCTCTCGCCGGCCGCCGCCACCTCATGGACGCGCTCGATCGGTGTGGGAGCCATGAAGAACGCGGCGTCGTACGTGGCGTCCTCGATCAGCTCGACGGCCTGGGCGAAGTCGCGGGCATAGCCGAGCCCATTCAGTTCATCGATGTCCTCGTCGCTCATTCCCAGCGTTCCCTTGAGGATCAGCGCCTCGAGCACGGCGGTGTCCAGACGACGATAGGGAGCGGCATGATCGTCCAGCGCGCGGTCGGCGATCGCCTGGTCCTTGAGCGTGAGCATGAACGGGCGCTTGAAGTGCGCATCCATGTAACCGATGCGCACCTCGTCGCCGGCACTGGGAGCCAAGTGCGCGGAGTCGTCCAGCGCTTCGATGGTGAAGTCGCGGCGCAGGGCAGTGGCCAGGCCCACGTGCTGTTCCGAGGTCAGGCCGCGGACCAGCCGGTGGGTGGGGAAGACCGTGAGGCCGGGGTCCTGCAGGGCGACCAGGCACATGAGCACGTAGCGGTGTGGACCCTCGCCGCCGATCTCCTGGGCATAGACGCGCGCGGTCTCGTAGCGATGGTGACCGTCGGCGATCAGCAGCTCAGTTTCGGCCAGGGCCTCGGTGACCGCGGCGATCGTCGCCTCGTCCTGGACCCGGCCGAGATGGTTGACGGTCCCGTCGTCGTCGGTGGTCTGGGCCCAGGACTCGGCTCTGGCCAGCGCCTGCTCCGTGGCCCCCGTGGGATCGGAGTACAGCGAGAAGATCGGCGACAGGTTGGTCCGCGTGGCCCTGGTCAGCCGGAGGCGGTCCTCCTTGGGTCCCGGGTGCGTGCGCTCGTGGGGCCGGATCCGGCCAGCGCCGTAGTCCTCGACGCGCACCCGGGCAAAGAATCCGCGCCGAGTGCGCTGCCGGCCGTCCGGGCCGGTGTAGTCCTGGGCCAGGGTCCACAAGGCGGGAGCCTCGTCGCGCACGATGATGCCGGCGTCGCGCCAGCTTCGCAGCTGGGCGGCGGCGCGGTCATAGCGGTCCTCTCCGCCCTCAGGCAGATCGATGCGGACCACGTTGTAGGGCGAGCGGGCTTCGAGCTCGGCCCGATGCGCAGCGTCGATCACGTCGTACGGAGGCGCGACCACGCTCTGTAGATCGCCGACCTGCTCAAGGTCGTAGCGGAGTGCGCGCAGGGGCTGGATCTCGGCCATTGCCGGTGCGAGGCTACTCGACCGCGTGGGCTGAAAGCCGAATGGTTCCGGGGGGAGTGCGCTGCAGCGGGCTGCGTTCTGGGCCGGCCTGCGCGCGCGAACGGCGCTGGGCAGAAAAACGAACGATGTGGACGCTTTTCTGCCCAGCGCACATTCGGAGGTCGGTTTCGAGGCCGGTAGACTGACGCTCCGGTGACGGGGCGTAGCTCAGCCTGGTAGAGCACTCGCTTTGGGGGCGAGTGGCCCCCGGTTCAAATCCGGGCGCCCCGATTTACCGCCGGTCCCGCGGCGGACGCCGTCCGACGGTGCGTGGGATCATTGCCCGTCGCGCTGCGGACGCCGTCCGGAGGTGCGTGGGAATCGCGTCGGGAAGTGCCGCAGCAAGCGCGCGAAGATGCCCTTCAGGGTCGCCTTGCCGTACGGATGGGACCCGTCGTACATGGTCAGCACGGCGATTGAGACCCGCGAGCACCCGCGCACGAGCAGTGCGACCTGGTGATCGACAAGGCCGGTCCCGTAGCCCCACCCGCCCTTGAAGTAGAGCTTCCATCCCTTCGGGGCCAACTCACCGATGCCCCAGCGATCCTGTGGCGAAATGCTTCGCAGCAGGCGCATGGCGTAGGACCGGTGCCGGCGGGCAACGAAGCCGTCGATGTGCAAAAAGAAGCGGTTCTGGTCCCGGGCGGTGATCTCCGTCTCGCCCCAGATCGGATTGGTGGCGAAGTGGCTCATCCCCACCCGCCGGGCCAGCCCGGACAGGCCGCCCTGACCGACGGTGTCGAAGATCTGCTGCGCGTCCGCGTTGTCCGAAACGCGGATCATTGGGCCCAGGACGCCCATCTCACTCCGATGTAGGTCGCGGTTGCGCACGGAAGGCAGATCGAGGTAGGTGACGAGCAACATGGCCTTGACCACGCTGGCTGACCATTCCTGGTGATCGGCTCGATAGCCGTAGAAGCGACGAGCGGTGCGGACCGCGAAGGCGATGTCGCCAACGCGACCGCGCGCGTAGCGGAGGGCTGCGGCCATGTCGGGATGCCAGAGCCGGTCGATCGGCCGTTTGGTCCCGGGGACCAGGCAGCCAGCGGCTACACGGGCCTGCACGAGAGAGCGGGCGCTGGCCGTCGGTAGCGCCGAGCCGAGGCCGGCCGCGACCGTAGCCACCGCTATTGCGAGTCCCAGCCGCCGACGGGTCCCGTTTACTCTGATCCCGGGCCCCCGTAGCTCAGCTGGATAGAGCGCCGGCCTTCTAAGCCGTGGGTCGCAGGTTCGAGTCCTGCCGGGGGCGTCACGGATCTACCGGCAAATGCCGGCCTTCTGAGGGTGGCAACGGGCCACATACTGAGGCACATGACTTTCGGGCAACAGTATTCATTGACTTATAGGATCCACCACTGATGGCCGAGATCTCATCGTCCCTGTACCGCGCCGGGCAGGGGGAGACGGTGGTTCTCCTTCATGGGTTCACCGGCCACTGGCGCCACTGGAAGCCGGTGCTCCCGGATCTCATCGCCCGCTACGAGGTGGTCGCGCCGACGCTGGCAGGGCACAACGGGGGCCCCGCGTACCCGAGCGGTATGGGCCTTGAGAAGGTGGCGGACGCCGGCGATTCGCTTGAGCGCCATCTCGACGAACTCGGCGTCGGGACGGCCCATTTCGTCGGCAACTCGATGGGCGGATCACTCGCGCTCGAGCTTGCCAAGCGCGGCCGGGCGCGCAGCGTCGTGGCATTCTCGCCCGGCGGCGGCTGGGAGCTAGGCGGTCCCGAGCCGGAGCGGATCGCCCGTTTCTTCGCCCGCCAGATGCGGATCATCCGGATCTCGCGCAAGCAGATCCCGCGCCTCATGCGCCGACCCGGAGCGCGCAAGCTCGCGCTGCGAGACATCATGCGCCACGGCGAGCGGATCTCCCCAGGGGACGCGGCCGACTTGAGTCTCGATCCGCTCGACTGCACTGTCGTCGATGACGTCCTCACGAGCCTGCGCTCCGGACGTGCGCATGTCGAGGACCTGGCTCAGGTGACCGCGCCGACGCTCATCGCCTGGGCCGAGCTCGACCGGATCCTCCCGCTGGCGACGTGCTCTGCCCGCATTGAGCGAGAGATCCCTGACGCGGAGTTCCGGGTCCTGCCGCGCGTCGGGCACGTGCCGATGTGGGACGACACCCGCCTTGTCGTCAGCACTATCACCGGCTGGGTCGAGGCGCATCTCGCGGGGCCGGCGGCAGGGGAACACTCGCTGGTCGGCGAATCGGCGAGCTGACCGGGACCCGGCGAGGCGCGACCGTCGGCTTAGCGGTCGGAAGAAACGATTGGTACCTCGCCACCGGCGCAGGCGTCCGAGTGGTATTGAAGGTCCGTCGAGGCGTGGTCCAGGAGATCGGCATCGCCGACGACGATCTGACCGCACCGAGACGTCGGGCATCGGGCTTCCTGCGCAGCTTCTCGTAAGCGGCAGCGAACCTTCCAAGCCCTCCGTCTCGGCGAAAGCAGGCAATCGGGCCAAGTCCGGCCAATCGGGGCCGTCGTGTCGGGTTCGTTGGCCGGCCGGGCACTGGTAGATTCAGCACTGACGCGGTGGGCGTAGCTCAGTTGGTAGAGCTCCTGGTTGTGGTCCAGGCGGTCGGGGGTTCGAGTCCCCTCGCTCACCCTTCAAAGTCCCTGCTAATCGACAATTAGCAGTCAGACGATGCCTCGGACTGGCTCAAAGTGTCCATCAGGAGATCGCGCTTCACGACCCCGGCCCGGCGGCGGGGCTGGCGACAATGGATCCAGGTTTCATCGCCGCAATCCGGTCGCGTTCCTCGAAGAACTCGGCGCCTTCGATGCTCAGGTGCGGGACGATGCGGTCCAGCCAGCGGCGGGATGTACCAGTTCAGTTTGCCCATCAGCACCATCAGCGCGGGAACCAGCAGGCAGCGGACAACCGTGGCGTCGAGAATCACGGCGACGGCGAGCCCGATTCCGAACTGCTTGATCGTCGGATCGCCGTTGAGGAGGAAGCTGCCGAACACGAAGACCATGATCAGAGCGGCAGCGGTGATCACCCGCGCGCTTGTGACCAGGCCCGAGACGACGGAGCTCGTGTTCTCCTCGCCGGCGTGCACGTGCTCCTCAATCTGGCTGACCAAGAACACCTCGTAATCCATCGAGAGGCCGAACAGGATCGCGAACATGAACAGGGGCACGTAGGAGACGATCGGGACTGGGCCGTTCAGCCCGATCAAGCCGCTCAGCCAGCCGTACTGGAAGATTGCTGTCAGCACGCCATAGGAGGCGGCGATCGAGAGCAGGTTCATGATGGCCGCCTGGGCCGGGATCACCACCGTCCGGAATGCCAGGATCAGCAACGCGAAGCTGAGCGCGATGACGACCAGGATCTGCAGCGGGAGCTTGCTCGAGATGTTGGCGGCGAGATCCTCGTAGGCGGCGGTGCTGCCACCGACGTACGCCTTCATGTCCGTGCCCTTCTCGGCACTGGGGATCACGCTGGCGCGCAGGTGGTCGACGAGCTTCGTGGTGGCGTTTTCCGCCGGGCCGTTCTTGGAGATCGCGTTGAAGTAGGCGGTCGTCCCCGCTTTGTCGAGCTGCATCGGTGTGACCGCGGCCACGCCGGAGGTCGAGGCGACGTCCTTCGACAGCGTGGCCAGCCGGGGATCGGACGCGCGCGGATCGCTCTGGGCGCCACTTCCCGAGCTCGAGCTCCCGGATGACGAGCTCGAGGACGGAGCCACGGCCGGCGACTTCAGCGAGACAGCGATCAGCAGCGGCCCGTTCACCCCCGGTCCGAAGTACTTCGTGATCAGGTCGTAGGCCCGGCGCGCTGTGGTCGACGTCGAGAGCGCAGCCATATCCTGCTGGCCCAGGGTGAACGACCCCAACGGGATCATGAGTGGGATCAGGATCACCAGCGCCACCAGGCCGGCGATGACCGGGAACCTGGCGATGTCGGCCGCCCATTTCGCCCACAGGCCTTGCTTGGCTTGTTCATCGCTGGGCGGGGTACGGACGCGCAGCGAGTTGATACGCGGCCCGACGAGCGCCAGGAAGGCGGGCAGAAGCGTCAACGCCGCGATCACGGCCACGACGACGGCGATCCCCGCCATCAGGCCCAGCATCGTGACGAGCGGGATCCCGGCCACCGCCAGCGACACCAGCGCGATCGTCACCGTGCAGCCGGCGAAGAACACGGCGCCCCCCGAGGTCGCCACTGACCGTGCGATCGACTCGCCGAGCTCGAGCCCGTCGTGGAGCCCGCGAAGGTGGCGGGTGACGATGAACAGGGCGTAGTCGATCCCCACCCCCAAGCCGATCATCGTCGCCATGGTCGGCGCCACGGTGGGCACCGTCGCCACGTGACCGAGCATGCCGAATGATCGCCAGCGTCGAGAGCAAACCGAGAATCGCGGTGAGAATCGGCAGCAGCATCGCCACCACCGTGCCGAACGTCAGGGTCAGGATCACCATCGCGGCGATGATCCCGATCAGCTCGCTGGACTCGGTGGAGGTCTTGGAGATCTTCTGGCCGAGCTGCCCTCCGGTCTCCACCTGAGGCCGGCTTTCTTGGCCGGGCTGGCGGCGTCGATGATGCGCTGCACGTCGTCGACGGACAGCGAGCCCGGACTCACCGACAGCGTCACTGACAGATAACCCGTGGACTGGTTCTTGCTGAGCGACGAAGCACCCTGCGGGGTGAGCGGGTTGATCACTGACGCCACGTTTGGCGCCTTGGCCACGTCCGTCGCCGCCTGGTTGACGGCGCTCGACGTACTTCGAGTCAGTCAGCTTGCCGCTCGAAGCATGCAGGACGATCGGGCTGGTTCCATTGGTCTGATCGGGGAAAGACTTGGTCAGGGTGTCGGTGGCGTGCTGGCTGCCGGTCCCCGGCAGCGACAGGTTGTCGTTGGTGTTGTCACCCAGGCGGTGCGACACCGCGACGAGCGCGATCGCCACCACCAGCCACACGCCGACCACAACGAACCGACGCCGGACGCAGAACTGCGCCAGTCGATAGAGCCCCCCGGTCACAGCCGGCCGCCCGCCGGAGAGGGATCGACTGGAGTGCAATCGGTGAGCACGAGCTTTCCGAACTCTCGCCTCAGCCCGAGCGTGCCTGAGAGGTCGCGGCCACCGGCGACGGGCGCCAGGCGAACGGTGCCCCTAAGACGCTCGTCGTCGCGTCGCGATACCTGCATACAGCCTCTTAGCCCCCCGTTTGCTGCGAAAACCGCAGCAAGCATGCCACAGAATTCTCACCAGCGCACGAAGTGGCTCGGACGGCCGGCGGCGTGCCCCCCTCGTTTAGTCCACCGGGTGTTGTTCCTGGAGGCGGCGCATGAACGCGGCGGCTTGCGGATCGCGGTCGCGCACCATCTCTCGCATGGTGTCCGTGGTCAGCTGCGCGGGCTCGGTGTGGTTGAGAAAGTCCTCCAGCACGCGCACGAACCGAGACGGCTCGGTGATTTGGGGAAAGTGGCCGGCCGACTCGAACACCTCCAGGCGACTGCCCGGCATCCCCTCATGCGCGGCGTAGGCATGAGCGACCGGGATGATCGGGTCACGCTTGCCCCAGACGATCATCGACGGCATCTCTGAGGTGAGGTAGAGGCGGTCGCTGGCGCTGATCCGCTGACCGCTGGGGTCGATGACTGCCCGCACCGTATGGATGAAGGCGTTGCGCGCCTCGGCCGTCCTCAGCGAGTCATAGCCACGGGCCATCTCGGTCAAATCCGGTCCCGCCTTCAGCCCGAGCCGGCCCAACACCCTGGTCAGAGATGCCACGCTGCTCAGCGCCTGGGGATGGGCAAGCAGAGGGAGTACCAGCTCTGAGCCGGGGAGCGTCGCGGCGCGCAGCAGTGGATGGACCTGCTCGCCCAATCCGCCGCTCGAGACCAGCACCAGCCGTTGGCAGCGCTCGGGGAACTGGTAGGCAAACTGCATGGCGATTCCCCCACCCAGCGAGTGGCCGACGATGCTCGCCTGCTCGATGCTGAGCCCAACCATCAGATCGCGGATCCCGGAGGCATGCGCCCCCAGCGAGTAGTCGCCGCGTGGCTTGGCCGAATCCCCGTGTCCGAGCAGATCCGGGGCCAGAACCGTGCGCGAGCGGGCCAGCGATTCGATGACCGCGGTCCACTGGGCGGAGCGGCCTGCGACACCGTGAATGAGCACCACCGCTGGCCCTTGGCCCGCGATCGTGAACATCATGGGATGGCCGTGCAGCGACAGTTCGGCCCGCTCGATCACGGGCGCTTCCGGTCCCCGTCGTCGGCCGCGGGCCTCCCGTGGCGAGGGCGGTTCCCGTACGGCCAACGAGCGTGAATCAGTTGGTGCGGGTGCAGCTGGGGACAACTCGACCTCCGAGCTCGGAACGAATCTGTAAGTCATCTCGCGCTGCCGCATTTACCTCACCCACTTCGCGACGACGCCCTTCCACTGCTCGGCAACCTACCCGGCGTGAGCACGAGAGACACCCGGACCCTCCGGCGCCCTGGTCGAACCCGCGAACACCCGCCGGTTGGCTCACCGGCGGCATTCGGTCTAGGCGTGGATGGTGACGGGGACGCCAGGGCCCATGCGCGCGGCGATCCAGGCGACCGCGCTATCGGCCAGGCGGATGCATCCGTGCGATTCAGCGGTCCCGAGCTGTCCCCCTACGTTGTCGAGGCCATGGATCGCGATCTGGCCGGGACCGCCGTCGAACTCTTGGAGAACGTTTGAGCGATCGCTGGTGGCCAGGGCGAACGGGGCGCCGACCTGATTGGCGGCCAGCTGCACGTTTTCCTCGACGAAATACTGGCCGGTCGGCGTGGGGGTGGAGGGCTTGCCGACGATCGCCGGATAGCTGTGTAGCCGTCGCCCAGCGCGGTAGATCAACACCCGCCGGGCGCTGAGTTCGACGACGATGTGCCAGGGGGTGGTTGAGATCAACGTGTTCGACGCGCGAATCCATCCTGTGGACGGCGGAGGAGCGGTCCGCAGCACACGCCCGGGGAGACGTACGCGCAGCCAGGCTCGCCCGTGGCGGTCAATTGCCTGAGCGATCACCGGCAGGACGGTGCCCTCCCCGGTAATCGGTCGGGCGGCGGCGAGCACCGCTATTTGCTTGGCGCCGACATTGGGACGGTTGCGCACCGGTCGGGTTTGGCGCACAGCCACGATTTCCTGGCGCGACGCGATTCGTGATGAGCCTCGGGCCAGCGCCGGATCAGCGCGGACCGCCACGGTCAGCGAACCCGCCACGGCCACCAGCGCGACGAGTCCGACCCGCGCCCGCACCGAGGCGGCACCCAACCCGGGCGCCGCTCCGGTGCGCATGGCCCCGGTCATCAGCCGGTGAACCCGCTGGGAACGCGCGGTGGTCGCGAAGGATGCGGCGGGTGATGGACGCGGCGCCTTGCCGCCGCGCAGGCTCTGAAGCGCAGGTGCAATGTCGCGGCGCTGGTGCCATCGGTAAACGTGACACGAGCGCTCACCACGTGAATCTTGCCGCTGGCCTTCACAACTGCCTCAAACGGCGATCGACCGACGTTGGCGAAGACCCGTGAGCCCAGCGAGAAGACCACTCGGCGGATGAACAATCCCGTGACGAGAACGCGGAACCCCGTGCGCACGCAACGTCCGGTGCCGAACCGGCCGATGGTCCTGGCTACCGACCGAGGAACGGTGGTCAGCAGCCCGGTGCCGTTGTGACCGGTCCCCGCGCCCCCGGTGCCCCCGCCGCCGGTGCCCCCGCCGCCGGTGCCCCCGCCGCCGGTGCCCCCGCCGCCGGTGCCCCCGCCACCACCGCCGCTGGACGTGCAGTGCGCTGCGGTGATCGTGTCGTTGATGAGCGTGACCGCAGCGTTGCGCGCCAGAGCTCGCCCGGCCACGGTGACACCGTTGTTCACGGAAATCGAGGTCAGGGCGAGAATGTTGCCCATGAAGACTGAGGACGTGCCCAGCGTCGCGGAGCTCCCGACCTTCCAGAAGACGTTGCAGGGCTGCGCGCCGTTTATGAGCTTCACGTGGCTCCCCGATGCCGTCGTCAACGTGGAGCCGGCCTGGAAGATAAACACGGCGTTCGGGTTGCCCTGGGCGTCGAGCGTGAGCGTTCCGGTGAGCCCGAGCGAGGAGCCAGACTTGTAGACGCCCGGAGTAAGCGTGAGTCCACCGAGGTCTCCTGAGACGGATAGCGGCGGGATCCGCCCAGCGGCGTCGTTGTAGGCGGTGGTGAGATCAGATTTTGCCTGGCCGGCGACCGCGTCGGCCGCGTGGATGGTTCCATGCACGGTCCCCGGGGGAAAGCCGGTCACCGCCGTGCCCGGACTTAGGCCCAGGTCACCGTTGATGACCGAGGGACCGGTGTTGGTTACCGTCGAGCCCGCCAGAACGGCAAAACTGCCTGCCGTCCCGAGACCGACCGGCGGCTGGGCGGCCAGCGCGTCACCGGCCTGGAACGCCAGCGCGACGAGCAGGGAGACCGCCCAGAGCCCGGCTGCCTTCAGCCCGAACTTCCCGCGTGCCGGGGAAGGACAGCGCTGAACAGATGAGTGAAAGAGCATTAAGACGACCTTCCTGCCCATGCGAGAAGGATCTGGCCTCGCACGGAAATCGTTTGGCGTATCACCCGACGGGCTGCCACCCGATCCGGAATACTGGATTTCATTAGCATGAAAGCTGAATCCAGAGATGTCAAGCTAGACAGCTATATGGTGTAGTTATGGCTCCGAACGTGACTGAAGCGCGCACGCCGAGCTGGACGTTCCTGACCAATCACGCACAGGTCCTGATTTGCGTCGCCCGCGATGAGGGGATCCGTCTACGGGACATCGGCGAACGGGTGGGAATCACCGAACGGGCCGCGCACCGCATCGTCACTGAACTCACCAACGGGGGCTACATCACCCGCGAGCGCACCGGACGCCGCAACCGGTACACGATCAACCACGGCTCCCGGCTCCCCGACCCGATCAGCGCCGAACAGAACATCGGCGCCCTGCTGGAAATCCTCGCGCCGACCCAAGTGACCGACGACCGCGGCTCTAAATGAGCGACAGCGGAAGAGCGGTTCGGTGGTTGGGCAGCCGGGCGGGCGCAAAGGTTCAGGTGCGCATTGCCTGGCTGGGGAACCTCGTGGCGAGCTTCGAAGGGGTCTGCGAGCCGGAGCCAGGCGACGGCAACCCCGACAGCGTCAGCTATCGGATCGGCAATGATGCGCGCCTGGTGATCGCCGAGCAGAGCGGGGCGCGCTATCGCATCGATGAGGACGATCTGGTCATCGTGCTTTCGAAGGGTGTCGAGATCAGAGCCAAGTCGGATCCGTGAGCCACACACGCGTCGGTGAGAACGAGCGGTCGAGAAGGTAAGCGGCCCGGCAGTGTGTGAACACTCCGGGCCAGACACAAGAGAGGCGAGTCTCCTATGCAGGATCAGCGTAACGCTAAGCGCGCGCTAGATCGCCGGCGACTCTGACCCCTGATGCTCCCGCCGGGTCAGTTGGCAGCCTTCTCGCCGGACATGATGACGGCGACCAGCCGGGCCCGCGTGTGGACGCCGAGCTTCGACATCGAGTTGCGGACGTGGGTCCGCACCGTTTCCGGCGAGACGGACAGCGTCGCGGCTATCTCCCGGGTTTCCTGGCCGAGGGCGATCAGCGCGACCACCGCTCGCTCCCGAGAAGTCAGCGCGCTCGTAGGACGTCCGGCCGGGAGGGGGAGGCCCGTGGGCCCATCCTCGGCTAAAGCGACCTGGATCGCGAGGCGACGCTCGTCCAGGAACTCAACCTGGGCGACCAGGTCGACCTGTACGTCGGCGCCGTCGGCCTTGATCGAGGCGCGCGTACCGGCATATACACCCGATCGCACGAAGGTCTGCCATTGCTCAGGGATGATTCCAGCGAGGTTCTTGTGGGGGCGGGTTTCGCTAGCGCCACGGTCGCGATCCAGCCGATCTGGTCGACGATCGCTCACTTGACTGCACCGGCGGGGCCTGAAACCGCTGCCACGACGTAGTCCACGAGGGTCCGGGCGAATTGATCACTCAGCTCACCGTGACCGTGCAGCAGCCGGTGGTAGACCGGTCCATAGAGCATGTCGAGAGCGGCATCGATGTCGGTCTCGGCCCGGATATCACCTCGCTCGATCGCTCTGGCGAAGCTGTTCCGCGCCCGCTCTCTGCGTGGCTGGACGAATCGGGCACGATACTCCTGCGCGAAGTCGGGGTCGCTCTGGGCTTTGGCCAGGAGAGACGTGATCACACGTCCGTACGGCTGGGTTCTCAGCTGGTGTGTCCAAGGGAGGATGAGCGCCCGCAGGTCGGCAACGAGCGAACCCGTGTCGGGCGTGGCGGGTGACGCGTTTTGCCATTCGCTGAGGAGGGCGTCGATGGCCAGTCGCTCCTTTGAAGACCACCAGCGATAGATGGTGGCCGTACTGGCTCCGGCACGTTCGGCCACGGCGGCCATGCTGATTGAGCTCGGGTCCTGCTCCAGCAGTAGATCGCTCGCCGCCCGCAGGATCGCTTGCCGCGAGCGCTCGCTTCGCGGCCGTCCACGACGCGGGGTCTTGTCGGCCATCTCGTTCATTGCTCTCAATCATAACAAAACGAAACGACTCGTTTTATTTACCGCAGAACTCGTCGGCCAGGGCGTCGCCGATGGAGCCTGATCAGAACTCGTCGGCCAGGGCAGCGACGACGTCGGCCAGACTGCCGGTCCGATCGAAGATCATGCGCTGGCGCTGGGCGCCGTTGCAGGCCGCCAGCTCCGCCGCCGAGTCCAGGGCCGCCTCGCAGCCCAGCTGCTGGGCGTGGGGGCGCGCCGCCTCGAGCAGCGTCGCCATCGCCCGGTCGGCCCTGACCAGGGTCTCGGTCAGCGGATCGATGAGCAGGGCCTGCATCCCGTCCCGGGAGGCCGAGAAACGGTTCTCGATCAACACCTCGCTTCGCCCGGCCAGATCCGAGGTGTGGAAGCCCTCCTCGATCTCGAGGTGAGCGATGGCTTGCACGAGACCGACCAGGGAGTGGGTGGAGTCGGTCGTGCTCTGCACATCCATGATGCGGATCTCGACGGTGCCGAAGCGGGGCTGTAGGCGGACGTCCCACCACAGATAGGTGGGCTCCGGGATCGCGTGGCAACGGATGAGCAGATCGACCGCCGCCACGTACTCCTCGTAGGAGGCGAACGCCCGGGGAATGCCGACGCGGGGGAAGGCCTGAAAGATCGGGGTGCGCACCGAGGACAGGCCGCTGTCGCGGCCCTGCCAGTAGGGCGAGTTGGCCGACAGGGCCAGGAGCAGCGGAAGGTGGGCCCGCAGCCGGTTGTAGAGGACCACCGCCACGTCGGGGTCGTGCACCCCGACGTGCACGTGCAGGCCAAAGGTCGGCTCGCGGCGGGCCAGCTCGCGCATCAAGCCATACACCTTCTGGTGACGCTCGCCCCCAGAGATGCGGGTGTCGGTCCACAGGGCGAGCGGATGGGTGCCCGCACTGGCTACCCACAGACCCATCGGGTTCAGTTCCGCGGCCAGCCGGCGCCGCAGCCTGCGGGCCTCATCGGCGGCGGACATCGCGGAGGCGTGGGGATGCGAGGCCAGTTCCAGGACTGAGTTCTGAGTCTCGGCCGACACATGAGCGGCCAGGCGGGGGGTGAGGGCGGGGATGACCTCGTCAACGCGCCTGGCCAACGCCCAGTCGTGATCGCGGTCGACCAGCATGACCTCCTCTTCAAGGCCCACCGTGTACGGATCGGAAGAATGCCATCGGGCCCACGACGCGGTGGCGTCAGGATCCGTCTCCGCAGAGGTCATCCTCGAGGCTCCATTCGTCCAAATAAATCGCTTCCACAGCCCTCTGGCCAGGGCCAGATGGACAATCATCGATGCGTGGGCGGCCACCTGGCGTCGTATCTGGGCCAACCGCGCCCGCACCCCGGGGATTCTGAGCCTGCCCTCGACGTCCGTACGCGGACGCGATCTCAGTGTGTCGATCAGCACTTGGGGGTAGCAACCCCGTAACCGGAGGCGGTGCCCGGCGAGAGCCAACCTGGAGGAGCCAATGCCTTCGGCGCACGACGACCAAGAACGTCCACCCACAGCGGCGGAGAAACCGCCCCACCGGCGCGCTTGCGCGCGCGACGAACGGCAACGGAGGTAATCGCCATGGCTGTAGCCACTGAGCCGCGGACGAGTCCGCGCACCGAACCGCGAACCGAGAAGGGGATCAGCCTGTCCCGGGGACCAGCTCTGATCCTGGGCACGATCCTGCTCGCGGCCGGTCTGTACTTCATCTACAAGCAGCACTTCTTCCCCAAGCTGTCCAATTTCCCCAACGGCCATGCCGCCGTGAAGGCCAAGGTGCTGTTCGGCCTCTTCGGTGCCAACGGCTGGACGGGCATGCTCACGGCCATCGCCGGTGGGCTCCTGCTGTTCGGCGCCGCGCAGCATCTGCTGGCCAAGACGATGAGCTTGATCGTCGGGGTGGTCCTGGCCGCCGCCGCCATCATCGGCCTGGTCAACAGCGGGAACGTTCTCGGCCTGCCCGCGGCCAATCACCTGGACGGAGCTCGGTTGGGGTGTGGCCGCAGTGATCCTGCTGTTCAACAGCCTGATTCCACGCCGCACGCGCACGATTGACCCCGCGTACGGCGAAGCGGGCTACCGCGATCGTGCCTACGGCGACCGTGCCGGCCGTCGGCGCGCCGGGGTCGAAGGTGCTGCAGTGGGCGCTGGGGCCGGCGCCGCCGTAGAGCATGAGCGCATGGAGCACCGTGAGCGGGTCGAGGACCGTCAGGCGGCTGACGGCGCCGGAGCGGGGCGCCGCGACCCCGCCGCGCAATCGGCTGGACGTGGCGGAACCGTCGCTGCCGAGGAACCGGCCGGACGTGGCGCAACCGGCGCCGGAGCGGGCGGCGTTGCCGGGGATTCAGGGCCGGCCGGCGGGGAAACCGCCGTCCAGAATCGCGACTCGGCGGGCACCCCGGCAGACGAAACCGCTACTGGGGCCAATGGCGGCGGAAGTCGTCGGGGGTCCTGGCTCTCGCGGCTCAGGCCCGGCAGCGGGCGCTGACCGGCACGTTCTCGGACGGCAGGGGCGGCGGATCACGCTTGCATATGGTGATCCGCCGCGCTGCGGTGTCCACGGCGGCCAGGAACGGGTAGCTCACGCTGCCCGACTCGATAGTGCAGCTGAACCCCCGCCGGGCTCCGGACCGAGCGCCGGTGGCCCGGCACAGCGCCCGCTTCACGGGCCCCGAGACGGCCCCAGATGCCACCTGGGCCGCCAGACGCGCATGGATCGCACGCTCAAGAGCGGTACGCGAGGTGACCCCCGCCGGGAATGACACCGTCCGCGGCGCCTGGTCCTGAGCGACCAGGATGGCCGCTTCGCGGTTGGCCCGCAGCGTGGCGGCCGCGTCGTTGCCCGACGGCGAGGTGTTGGTGTTGTGGCCGCTCACCCAGACCACCATTCCGATCAGAAGCACGGCAGCGACGCTCAGCGAGATCGCGTACCGCTGCCAGAGGAGGAGGTTCAGGTACGCACCGGGAGCCCGCGTTCGCCGCGGCGGCGCTTCGGGGTCAGGTGGGGCCGCCGGCGGTGGAGGAGGGCTCTGACCCATCGCCGGTAAGGCTAACCACCGTGATTGCTCCCGACCTATGCCGCCTGTCGCGTGACGGGTATACGAGGATGGAGGCGTGGGAACTCGACCTCTAGCGGCTGCGGCGGTGCTCATGCTGGCCGCCGGCTGCGGCGCCGCAGGCCCCCAGCGGGGCTCATCCAGCGCCAGCCCGGCGAGCGCGCCCCCCGCGCTGGTCCACGAGTCGCGCCCGATTGGACGCGGCCCGCGCTTTCAGCCGCCCGCCCGCGGTCCGGTGATCGGAATCTGCCGCCGAGCGCTGGGGCCCCGCCGGGGCGTGCACGTCGAGGTCTTTGCCGCTAATCGGGTCGTACTCCTAGCGGCCGGGATCGGGACCCGGCCGCCCCGGCGCCGCTTCGAGGGACGGATCAGCGGGGCTGCTTGCTACGGGTCGCGTGGTCACCGTGGAACCGACTGGGGTCGTGCTCGTCAGTCCGGGGCGGCCGCCCACTCTGGCCGCGCTGTTTCGCTCCTGGGGGCAGCCGCTGTCGCGCCACCGGCTGGCCGGATTTGCCGCCGGTCGCTCCGCACCGGTGGAGGTGTTCGTAAATGGTGGGCGATGGTACGGGGCGCCGGGCGCGGTTCCGCTCAAGCCCCACGCCGAGATCGTTCTCGAGGTCGGTCCTCACGTGCCGCCTCACGCGGACTACACGTTCCCGCCCGGAGCCTGAGGTCTTACAACTGAGGCGGCTCCGGGAGACTGGGTCCGGTCAACCCCGGCCGCCGGACGCGGCGGCCACCTCAACCCGGTTGCGGCCGAGGGCCTTGGCCGCGTACAGAGCCCGGTCGGCTTTGCGAATCAGCTGGTCGGGGTCCGCGGCATCATCGGGGAGTGTGGCGATCCCGAAGCTCGCGGTGATGGCGCCAACATCGGGCAGCTCGGTCTCTCGATCGCGCGCCGGAGTTTCTCGGCCGCCTCGACCGCGCCCCGGCGGTCGGTATCCGGGAGCAGGAGGAGGAACTCCTCGCCGCCATAGCGGGACGCGAAATCGCTCG
This sequence comes from uncultured Solirubrobacterales bacterium, assembly GCA_963845575.1. GTDB lineage: Bacteria > Actinomycetota > Thermoleophilia > Solirubrobacterales > Solirubrobacteraceae > Palsa-465. The sequence continues at coordinate 253,803 of CAWJSN010000014.1, forward strand.
CCCGCATACCCGCGGCCAGAATTTGGCCAATGGCGGCCAGCACTGTGTCACCGCGGTCGTGACCGTGGAGGTCATTGACCTGCTTGAAGTGGTCGAGATCGAGCAGGACAGCCGACAGCGGGGTGACCGTACGGCCGGCGTGGGCCATCATCCGCTTCAGCGTCTCCTCGGCGGCGCGGCGGTTGGGCAGGCCGGTAAGCACGTCGCTGGCCGCGCGACGCTCGGCCACGGCGAGGTTGCGCTGGTTGGTCAGGATCGGCGCTGCCAGGAGCACGGACTGATGCACCGCGGCTGCCTCCTCGTCGCTAATGGCCCGCTCCCGGGCGACCAGCACCGACCCGATCACCTGGCCGCCGACCAGCAGCGGCTCGCAGAGGACATCTCCGGCGACCTTGCCGCACGCCTCGCAGCGCATGAGCAACTCCTGGCCCGGACGCTGGCGGTAGGTACGGCTGAGCCGCACGGCCAGGCAGGAGCGGGGCTTCAGCGATTCGAGGACCAGGTTGGCCAGCGGGGCGAAGTCGCCGTCGGTATCCATCTGGCACTCCAGGCGGTCATCGCTGCTGTTGCGGTTCAGTACCGCGGCCGCCGCGCCCGGCACGCTGCGCTGGACGTGATGGATGAGCAACAGCTGGGATTCCTTCTCGGAGTCCGAGATTTGGAGCAGTTCTCGCAATTCCTGCTGGCGGTCGAGTTCTTCGCTCTCGTGCCGACCGGCGCGTCGTACGATGGCGATCCCGGCCAGCACAAGCAGTATGCAGAGCACGGTCGGCGACCCCCACGGCGAGCGAGGTGGCCTGGGAGAGAGCGCGGTCACGGCGATTGGCCACTTGGGTCAGCGAGCAACGCATTGACCTGGCGGAACGAGTCCATCGTCGCCTTGCGCATAACGTTCTCGATCAGCGACGGACGGCGGCCGGTGACCTGCAGGCGCGCGATCTCGGCGCCCACAGTCGAGTGCCAGCCGTTGGCTAGAACGGCTTGCTCGGTGAGCGCCTCGAGCAGCGGCTTGTCGCCCACGGACAGGGCGCGCCCGTTCGTCAGGGCGGAGAGGAACTCGGACCGGCCCTTATACCAGGGCTGTAGAAACACGCTCCGCCCGGTCTGGAAAAATCCCCGGGCCCCGGTCTCCTGATCGAGCATTCCGGTGAGCAGGCGCTGAGCTGCCTCCTCCTGTTGACCGGCATGAAGGGCGCCTCACGCTCGATGGTCGCGGTGGCGAAAACCGCGCAGGCGATCAGCACGACCGGAATCGCAAGCACGGCCGCGGCTCGGCGCAGCGAGAATCCAATCATGAGAACAACATCGGCACTCGATTTTCAGGGCTTGAGCCAGGGGGGTAGATCAGTTCTGTGGCCGTCCTGGCTCTAGATCGGGATTCATTGGTCGTGGAGCTCTCCTTCATGGAGAAGCTGGCCGCCTTCCGGGGGGACGTGCGGATCCCTCTGGAAGCGGTCGACAGGATCGGTGTGCAACAGCACCCCTGGGCCGCCCTGCGAGGCTTTCGGGCTCCCGGAACCGGAGTGCCCGGCGTCCTGGCCTACGGCACCCGGCTGTGTACCGGTGCCGCCCCGGACTTCGCCGCGCTACACGGTCGCGGTCCCGCCGTCTGCGTCGAGCTCAGCGCCGGGGCGCCGTTCGCGCGCTTGCTGGTCACCGTTTCCGATCCTGACCGCGCCGTCGGCCTGGTCCGGCGGCGACTGGGCTCCACGCCCGATCGCTGAGCCGGATCCGCCCGCCGCTCACCGCTCCGGCTTGGCGCTGCCGAGTCGGGCCAACGCCGCCCTGACCTCGGCGTCCCGGGCCTGCGCCGCCGCATCGGTCCAGCGCCACTGCACCCCCCCTTCCAGCACGAACGTCGGTCGCATGTGGTCGTCGACCGCGTCGACTTCCACCATGACCGCGCGAACGCCATCGGCGAGGGATGCCCCCAGTTCTCGTGCGCGCCCGCGCGCGGTCACCGCCACGCCCTCGGCCAGCAGCACGACGGCGACCTGGGGCTGATCCCGTATGCGCTCCAGCGAGCCCCGGGATTCGGCCAGGCCGAGGATCAGAGACTCGGGACCCGCTCGCAGAACGGCAGAGACCGGTATCGCGTGCGGGGTTTCACCAACGGTGACCAGAATGGCCACGGTGCCGGCCGGCCAATCGGGAAGCATGTGCGCTGCATTCTTGCGCCCGGCCGATGCGTCCGCGCCGAACGAGGCGTAGCTTTCGGAGCGCGGGGAGAAGGGAGGAGAGAGGCGACATGGCCGTGAAGGCCGGAGATCCTGAGCTGGAACTGATCACCGAGATCGAGGACTGCGCCCGCGAGCGCCTGCCTCGAGAGTCGCGCGCGGCCTACGAGGAGTTCATCCGCCAGTACTACCAGTGGGTCCCGGCCCAGGACCTGCAGGACCGCAATGCGCTGGACCTGTGCGGGGCGGTGGTCTCCCATTGGCGCCGGGGTCACCGGCGCGAACCCGGGGAGGTCAACGTAGGGGTCTACAACCCGCAGTTGGAGCGCGACGGCTGGCATTCCCCCTACACCGTGGTGGAGATAGTCAGCGACGACATGCCGTTCATCGTCGATTCGGTGACGATGGAGCTGAGTCGCCAGGGCTACGGCATCGAGCTGATCATCCATCCGGTGATGCGCGTGCTGCGTAACAGCGAAGGCGAACTGCTCGAGGTCCTGGGGCATGGGGCCAGCGCTGAGCGCGCCGTGCGCGCCGCCGGAGTGAGTGGAGTCGTGGTCGAGTCGGTGATCCATGCCGAGGTGGCCCGTCAGGCCGACTCGGATCGCCTGGCGGTGCTCCAGGCCGGGGTCGAGCTGGTGCTCGAGGAGGTTCGGGCTGCGGTCGAGGACTGGGTCCCGATGCGCCAGCGCGCGATCCAGCTGGCCGATGAGCTGGCCGGGACGCCGCCCGACGTCGATCCCCACGAGGTAGAGGAATCCGCGGCCTTCCTGCGCTGGCTGAGTCAGGATCACTTCACCTTCCTCGGCTATCGCGAGTACGAGCTGAGCACCGGCCAGGGCCAGGCCGAGCTGTCGGCGATCCCCGGCACCGGGCTGGGCATCCTCCGCGGTGCGGCGGCCCGGCCGCGGAAGGTGCTCAAGGGGCGCGCGGTGGATCTGGCCATCGCCACCCATCCACTGGTGCTGACCAAGGCCAACTCCCGGGCCACCGTGCACCGTCCCGCATACCTCGATTACGTGGGGGTGAAGCGCTGCGCACCGAGCGGCGAGGTGATCGGGGAGCGCCGCTTCCTGGGCCTGTACACGACCACCGCCTACAAGTCGAGCCCGCGCGAGATCCCGCTGCTGGCGGAGAAGGTGGAGCGCGTGCTCGATCGGGCCGCCTTCCCGCCCGACAGCCATGACGCCAAGGGGCTGATCGACATCATCGAGTCGCTGCCCCGCGACCTGCTCGTCCAGATCAATGCTGACGATCTGTTCGAGGTGGCGATCGGCATTCTCGGGCTCGGTGAACGCCAGCGCGTGCGCTTGTTCGTGACCCGCGACCAGCTGGATCGCTATGTCTCCTGCACGCTGTGCCTGCCGCGCGACCGGTTCAACACCGAGAACCGCCAGCGGACCGGTCAGATCCTGGCCGAGGCGTTCGGAGGGACCCAGGTCGACTGGCGCCTGCACTTGTCCGAATCGGTTCTGGTCCGTGTCGACTACGTGGTGCACTGTCCCGACGGCGTCCCCGCCGATTACGACGTGCTGGCCATCGAGGCGGAGATCGTCGAGGCGACCCGGGATTGGAGCGATGACCTTCGCGCGGCCCTCACCAGCGCTCACGGAGAGGAGCGGGGGGTCGCGCTCCATGGCCGCTTTGCCCACGCATTCCCCGCTGCCTACCGCGCGGTCTGGAGCGCGCCCGGGGCCGTGGCCGACATCGAGCGGATCGATGAGCTGGCGCGCCGTGGGCGGCCGGTGCTGACCCTGTACCGGACGCTGGGAGATGGGGACAGCGTGACCCGGGTCAAGCTTCTCAGTGCCAGTGCGATTTCGCTCTCCGACGTGCTGCCCACGTTCGAACATCTCGGGGCCAAGGTCGTCGACGAGCGCCCTTATGAGATCACGCCCGCCGACGCTGACCCGGTGTGGATCTACGACTTCGGGCTGCGGTGCCCGGTCGATGTCCTGGAGGAGGTGGGGGAGCGATTCACCGAGGCGTTCCTGGGCGTGTGGAGTGGTGCGCTCGAGGATGACGGCCTGAACGGACTTGTCCTCGCCGCCGGCCTCACCGGGGCCGAGGTGACGATCATCCGGGCCATCTCCCGCTACCTGCGGCAGGCTCCGGTGGCCTTCTCCGACGCCTACATGGAGCGCACGCTGATCGGCAATCCCGACATTGCCCGGCTGCTGGTCAGGCTATTCGCGGCCCGTTTCGACCCGGACGCGCGCGATGCCGGAATGATCGCCGCGCTGGCCGATGCAACCGAGGCCGAGATCGACGCCGTCCAGAGCCTCGACGAGGACCGGATCCTGCGCAGCTTCATGTCGATTGTGCAGTCGATGCTGCGGACGAACTACTACCGGCCGGGGCGTGGCTCCCTGTCCTTCAAGCTCGACTCCGCGGCGCTCGACCTGCTGCCTCAGCCGCGTCCCCAATTCGAGATCTTTGTCTATTCGCCCCGGGTGGAAGGAGTGCATCTGCGGGGTGGCCGGGTGGCCCGGGGTGGTCTGCGCTGGTCTGACCGCCGGGAGGACTTCCGCACCGAGGTCCTCGGACTCATGAAGGCGCAGATGGTCAAGAACGCCCTCATCGTGCCCGTGGGATCCAAGGGTGGCTTCGTGGTCAAGCGTCCCCCGGCCGATCCCGCCCGAGAAGCTCAGGTGGGGGAGGCGGTCGAGTGCTATCGCATCTTCCTGCGCGGACTGCTCGACCTCACCGATAACTACCGCCAGGGCCGGGTTGAGACCCCCGAGCGGGTGGTTCGCTACGACGAGGACGACCCCTATCTGGTCGTGGCCGCTGATAAGGGGACGGCCAGTTTCTCTGACCTGGCCAACGACGTCGCCGCCGAGTACGACTTCTGGCTCGGGGATGCGTTCGCCTCTGGCGGCAGTCACGGCTACGACCACAAGCAGATGGGCATCACCGCCCGGGGGGCGTGGGAGTCGATCAAACGTCACTTCCGGGAGCTGGGCACCGACGTGCAGAGCGAGGCATTCACCGTGGTCGGCATCGGTGACATGTCGGGGGACGTGTTCGGCAACGGGATGCTGCTCTCCGAGCACCTGCGGCTGCTCGGAGCCTTCAATCATCTGCACATCTTTCTGGACCCCAATCCCAACCCGGCGACCAGCTACGCCGAGCGCCGGCGCCTGTTCGAGCTCCCCCGCGCAGCGTGGAGCGATTACGACCCGACGCTCATCTCCTCCGGTGGCGGCGTCTTCTCCCGGTCGGCCAAGACGATCCCCGTCTCCGAGGAGGTCCGGGAGGCGCTCGATATCAAGGCCGAGCAGCTCAGCCCGGCGGAGCTGATCCGCGAACTTCTGCGGGCGCCGGTCGATCTGCTCTTCAACGGTGGGATTGGCACCTACGTGAAAGCGGAGTCGGAGACTCAGGCTGACGCCGGCGACAAGACCAATGATGCGGTCCGTGTGAACGGGGGCGAACTGCGCTGCCGGGTGGTCGCTGAGGGCGGGAACCTCGGCGTCACCCAGCGGGGCCGCATCGAGTTCGCCCTGCGCGGTGGTCCCGACCGCGAAGGTGGCTGGATCAACACCGACGCGATCGACAACGTGGCCGGAGTGAACTGCTCTGACCACGAGGTCAACATCAAGATCCTCCTGGGCGACCTGCTTGCCGCCGGGGAGATCGACTTCGACGCGCGCAACGCCCTGCTGGCCTCGATGACCGAAGGGGTGGCTCAGGGTGTCATCTACGCCAGCTACACCCAGACCCAGGCGCTGAGCGTGGCCAAGCGCCAGGCGGTCTCGATGGCCGGCGTCCACGTACGCCTGATTCGCCGACTGGAGCAGTCCGGAAGGCTCAAGCGCGAGCTTGAGGATCTGCCCAACGAGAAGACCGTGAGCGCGAGGAGCCCCGGGCATCGTGGGCTCGTCGCCCCCGAGCTGGCCACGCTGATGGCCCACGTCAAGATCGGCCTGTACCAGTCTCTGCTCGAGTCCGACGTCCCTGAGGACCCGTATCTGGGTCACGACCTCGAGCGCTACTTTCCCGACCCTCTGCCCGCGCGCTACCGCGAGCAGATGCAGGGCCACCGGCTGCGCCGGGAGATCATCGCCACCGTAATCGCCAACCAGCTCGTTGACCGTGGCGGGACCACGTTTGCGTTCCGCTTGGCCGAGGAAACCGGTGCCGATGTACCGCAGCTGGCTCGGGCCTACGCAGTGGCCCGCGAGGTGTTCGATATGCGCAGCTTCTGGCACGGGGTGGAGGCGCTCGACAACCGGATCGATGCCGGCACCCAACTGGCCATGTTGATCGAGGGGCGCCGCCTGGTCGAGCGGGCCAGCCGCTGGATAGTCCGGGCCTACCGAGACCCGATCGACATCGACGCCGCGAGCCTGCGCTTCGGGCCCGGCGCCCAGGCCATGGCTCATGCTCTGCCCGCCGTCCTGGTGGGCCAGGATCGAGAGGAGTTCGACCGGCGACTGTCGGAACTGGTCGATGCGGCGGTCCCGGACCCGCTGGCCCGGCGGGTGGCCAGTTTCCAGGCGCTGCTCAGCGTGTTCGACATCGTCGAGGACGCAGCGGCGACTGGGCGCGCGCAGTCCATAGTGATGTCGACCTACTTCGGCCTGGGGGCGCACCTGGGGCTGGATTGGGTGCGGGACCGGATCCTCGAGCTGCCGCGCGCCGACCGTTGGCAGGCGCTAGCTCGCGCCGCTCTACGCGATGACCTCTACCGGCTCCATCGGGCGCTGACCCGGGATGCGCTGCTGGAGCCCGCGCCCACCGGTGAGGCCGCGGTCGAGCGCTGGGAGGAGCGAAACCAGGCCCGCGTACGGCGGGCGCTATCCGTACTGGCCGACGTGCGCGCGTCGGGTAACTTCGACACGACGACGCTGCCGGTTGTCCTGCGCGAGCTGGGTGGTCTTGTCGGCGAGAGCTAGTCCGACCCCGGCGGCGCACCGCGACGCCTGCGGCCTGTCCGCCGGCGCGCCCGGCGGGCACGGGCGCTGTCGCGGGCAAACCCGGCGAGCTCGACGAGCAGACCGAGCAAGAACGCCGGTCCACTGGTCAGGAGTCGAGCTGCAAGGCGCGCGCTCATCACCGGCCAAGCTATCGTCTGCTGGCCATGGCTTCAGTCAAGACCAACGTCACCGAGCTGCCCGAATCCCGTGTCCGCGTGCAGGCCGAGGTGCCAGCCGAGGAGGTCGAGCGCAGCCTCCAGCAGGCGGCGCGCAAACTCGGCGGCCAGATGCGGGTACCCGGCTTCCGCAAGGGCAAGGTCCCGCCCACGGTGGTCATCCGTCGGCTTGGACGCGAGGCGGTCCTCGACGAGGCGCTGCGCTCGGCCCTGGGCGCCTGGTATGTGGATGCCATCGACGAGGCCGGCATCGCGCCGGTCGGCGATCCCGACCTCGACGTCGGTGACCTGCCCGCTCAGGGAGAGCCGCTGGCCTTTTCAATCGAGATAGGCGTGCGTCCGCGAGCTGAGCTCGGCACCTACAAAGGCCTCGAGGTCGGACGCCGCGAGCCTCAGGTCGACGACGGCGCCGTCGACGCCGAACTCGAGCGTCTGCGTGACCGGGTGGCCACCCTGGAGACCGTGGAGCGCCCCGCGCAGATCGGCGACCACGTCGTGGTCGACTACCTGGGACGCATCGAGGGCGAACCGTTCTCCGGCGGCGAGGGCCGCGACCAGCTCATCGAGTTGGGCTCCGGACGGCTAATCCCCGGCTTCGAGGAGCAGTTGACCGGTGCCAGCGCCGGGGACGAGCGGGAGGTAGAGGTCACGTTCCCCGACGAATACCCCGGGGACCTGGGCGGCAAGGAGGCGACCTTCGAGGTCAAGGTCTCTGAGGTCAAGGCCAAGCGACTGCCCGAGCTCGACGACGAGTTCGCCTCTGAAGCGGGTGGGTTCGACACCCTGGCTGAGCTGCGAGAGGACATCAGCTCCCGCCTGAGCGAGGCCGACGCCCAGGCGATCGAGCGCGAGTTCGAGGAAGCGGTGCTGCAGGCGGCGACCGACGAGGCGCGGGTCGAGCTTCCCGATCAGCTGGTTCATGCCCGCGCACACGAGCTCTTGCACCAGACCTTCTCGGCCCTGGCCCGCCAGGGCATCTCCAAGGAGGCCTATTTGCAGATCGCCGGCAAGGACGAGGAGGCACTCGCCCACGACGCCGAGCCCGATTCGGCCAGCGCCCTGCGCCGTGAAGCCGTGCTGGTGGCGATCGTCGAGGCCGAGAAGATCGAGCCGACCGACGATGAGCTGGTCGAGGCCCTGCGCCCGGCCGCCGAGCGCGATGGCGCTGACCCGGCCGAGCTGCTCGACCAGCTGCGCAAGGCGGGACGGCTGGAGAGCCTGCGCGAGGACGTGGCCAGCCGTCAGGCCGTCGAGCTTCTGGTCCGCGAGGCGCAGACGATCAGCGTTGAGCAGGCCCAGGCGCGCGAGAAGCTGTGGACCCCTGGCAAGCAGGAGGCTGAGGGGAACCCAGACCCGTCCGCCCAGCTCTGGACGCCCGGGAGCTGACCTGCGGTCGGACCCGCCGAGCCGCCCGAGGGCCATTGCTACAGTCGGCAGGATTCCGGCGCAGGACGCGAAAGAAGCGAGCACATGAGCCCACTGGTCCCGATGGTCGTCGAACAAACCTCCCGCGGGGAGCGCGCGTTTGACATCTATAGCCGACTGCTCAACGAGCGGATCGTGTTCCTCGGTACTCCCGTGGACGATCAAATCGCCAACCTGATCGTGGCCCAGCTGCTGCACCTCGAGTCCGAGGATCCGGACAAGGACATCTCGCTGTACATCAACAGCCCCGGTGGATCCGTCTACGCCGGCCTGGCCATCTACGACACGATGCAGTTCATCAAGCCCGATGTGCAGACCATCTGCGTCGGCATCGCCATGTCGATGGGGGCTCTGCTGCTGGCGGGCGGCAAGGAGGGTAAGCGCATGGCGCTGCCCAACGCCAAGATCTTGATTCATCAGGTCTCCTCAAGTTTCCAGGGGCAAGCGACCGATATTGAGATTCATGCCCGAGAAATCATCGATGTCAGGCGCCGCCTCGACGAGATCATTGCCAAGCACACCGGCAAGGATCTCGAGGCCGTCAGGCGCGATACCGAACGTGACTACTTCATGAGCTCCGAGGAGGCCAGGGAGTACGGAATTATCGATCGCGTGATCTCCGAGCACTGAAGCTTTAGTCTTCAGTGCTGGGAGTTCGCCGACCGAGTCGAACTCTGGGAGGGGATTCATGGCACGTCCGACCGACTCCAACGAACAGCTTCTATGCAGCTTCTGCGGGAAATCGCAGCGGCAGGTTAAGAAGCTGATCGCCGGGCCGGGCGTCTACATCTGCGACGAGTGCATCGATCTCTGTAACGAGATCATCGACGAGGAGCTCACCGCCCCGCCGAACTTCGACATCGAGAATCTCCCCAAGCCGCGGGAGATCTACGACGTGCTCAACGAATACGTGGTCGGCCAGGAGCAGGCCAAGCGCTCGCTCTCAGTGGCCGTCTACAACCACTACAAGCGCGTCCAGATGATGCAGTCCGATGAGAACGACATCGAGCTGCAGAAGTCCAACATCCTCCTGCTCGGCCCGACCGGCTGTGGCAAGACGCTGCTGGCCCAGACGCTGGCCAAGATCCTCAACGTCCCGTTCGCGATCGCCGATGCCACGGCGCTGACCGAGGCCGGCTACGTCGGCGAGGACGTGGAGAATATCCTGCTCAAGCTGATCCAGGCCGCCGACTACGACGTCAAGAAGGCCGAGACGGGGATCATCTACATCGACGAGGTGGACAAGATCGCCCGCAAGGCCGACAACCCCTCGATCACCCGCGACGTGTCGGGCGAGGGCGTCCAGCAGGCTCTGCTCAAGATCCTCGAGGGCACGACGGCTTCGGTGCCGCCTCAGGGTGGGCGCAAGCATCCCCATCAGGAATTCCTGTCCATCGACACCACCAACGTGCTGTTCATTTGCGGCGGCGCGTTCGCCAACCTCGATCGCGTGATCGAGCGGCGCATCGGCCATCAGGGCGTGGGCTTCGGCGCCGCGATCCAGTCCAAGGAGCAGCGCGACCTGGGCGAGATGTTCGAGCACTGCCTGCCCGAGGACCTGATCCAATACGGGCTGATCCCCGAATTCATCGGCCGCCTGCCCGTGATGTCGGCCATCCATCAGCTCTCCCGCGAGGAGCTGATGCAGATCCTGACCGAGCCTCGCAACGCGCTGGTCAAGCAGTTCCAGCGCTTCTTCCAGTTCGACGGCATCGAGCTGGTGTTCGCCGACGAGGCCCTGTCCTCGATCGCCAACAAGGCGCTCGAGCGTGAGACCGGGGCCCGCGGGTTGCGCTCGATCATCGAGGAGGTCCTGCTCGAGGTGCAGTTCGAGCTGCCCTCGCGCCGCGACGTCCGCAAGTGCGTGGTCACGCGCGAGACGATCGAGAAGAACACCTCGCCGACGCTGGTCACCGTGGCCGCGCCGGACGAGGACGAAGCCGCCGCCTGAGCGGCTCAGCTCGCGCTGGGAGCGCGGCACGGGCGAACCTCCGTCGAACGCACAATATGGACGGTTTGGGACGGGCGGTCCGAGCATCGGGGAACCCGCGGAGCGCAGGACGCGGCCTAGACTTCGGCCCCCGATGACCGACCTCGAGTCCACCACCCGCTACGACCCGGCTGACGTCGAGCCCCGGATCGCAAAGAAATGGCTGGACTCGGGGCTATTTCACCCCGGTCCGGAGGGCAACCCGGAGGAGAACTACTCGCTGGCCATCCCGCCGCCCAACGTCACCGGCGTGCTGCACATGGGCCACGCCCTCAACAACACGATCCAGGACTGCCTGGCCCGCTACCACCGCATGCGCGGACGGCGGACGAAATGGATCCTGGGCACCGACCATGCCGGGATCGCCACCCAGACCCAGGTCGAGCGCGCGCTGGAGCGCGAGGGGACGAGCCGGACCGAGCTGGGGCGCGAGCAGTTCGTCCAGCGGGTGTGGGAGTGGCGCCAGCAGTACGGCGGCACGATCATCGAGCAGCTCAAGCGGCTGGGCGCCTCCGCTGACTACGCCGAGGAGCGCTTCACGCTCGACGAGGCCTATGCCGCAGGCCGTCCTGAAGGTGTTCGTGGCCCTGTACGAGAAGGGCTACATCTACCGCGACCGGTACATGGTCAACTGGGATCCGGGCACCGGCTCGGCCATCTCCGACCTCGAGGTCGAACCCCGCGAGGTCACCGACACCCTCTATTACATCGATTACCCGTTGGCCTCGGGCTCGGGCGCGATCACCGTGGCCACGGTGCGGCCGGAGACGATGCTGGCCGACACGGCCATCGCCGTCCATCCTGAGGACGAGCGTTACCGGCGGCTGATCGGGGAGAAGGCGATCCTGCCCCTGGTCGGGCGCAAGCTGCGGATCATCGCCGACGAGTACGTCCGGCCTGAATTCGGCACCGGGGCGCTCAAGATCACCCCCGCCCACGATCCCAACGACTTCGAGATCGGCCGCCGCCACGGGCTGGCTCAGCCCCAGGCGATCGGCGAGGACGGGCGCATCACCGAGCGACGCGCCCGAGCGCTTCGCCGGGCTGACCGTGGCCGAGGCCCAGGAGGCGGTGGTCGACGGAGCTGTCCGCGCAGGGACTGATCGCGCGGACCGAGCCCTACACGCACACGGTGCCGTTCTCGCACCGCTCGGGCGAGCGGATCGAGCCGCTCATCTCCCTGCAGTGGTTCATGCGCATGGACGAGCTGGCCCGGCCGGCCATCGAGGCGGTGACGAGCGGGCGGGTCCGCTTCCACCCCGAGAACCACAAGCGGGTCTACCTCGACTGGATGGAGAACATCCGGCCCTGGTGCATCTCGCGCCAGCTCTGGTGGGGCCACCGGCTGCCGGTCTGGTACCGCGGGCTCGAGACCTATGTCGGGACGACGCCGCCGCGCGGCGAGGGCTGGACTCAGGATCCCGACGTCCTGGACACCTGGTTCTCGAGTGCGCTGTGGCCGTTCGCGACCCTCGGCTGGCCCGAGGAAACTCGCCAGTTGCAGGCCTTCTATCCCACCGACGCGCTGGTCACGGGCCGCGACATCATTTTCCTCTGGGTGGCCCGGATGATCATGATGGGGCTCGAGTTCACCGGCCGTGAGCCCGTTCTCCGACGTCCACATCACCGCCATCATCCAGGCGCCCGACGGCCGGCGGATGTCCAAGTCACTGGGCACCGGGATCGACCCGCTCGACCTGATCGAGGGTGGGCCCCGCCCGCCGGTGTTCGCCGAGGGCGGCAACCGGCGGGGATTTCCCGGCCTACGGCGCCGACGCCGTGCGCTGGGGACTGCTGGCCATGTCCTCGGGTCAGGACGTGCGCTTCTCCGAGGACAAGGTCGCTCAGGGCCAGCAGCTGACCAACAAGCTCTGGAACGCCGCCCGGCTGATCCTGCTCGGCGTCGATCGCCGGCGGCTCGGGCGGCGATCGCCCCGAGCACGCGTCGAGGATCGCTGGATCCTCTCCCGCCTGGAGCGGGCCAAGGCGCTGGTCGCCGAGCGGATCGAGCGCTATGACTTCTCGCACGCGGCCTTGGCCCTCTACGACTTCGTCTACGGCGAGCTGTGCGACTGGTACCTGGAGCTGGTCAAGCCCCGGCTGCGGGCGCGGGAGCCCGAACTGGCGCCGACCCTGCTGCACGTCCTCACCGAGACCGTGGCCCTCGCCCATCCGCTGATCCCGTTCGAGACCGAGGAGATCTACGCCCACATCCCGGGTGCCGAGGGTCTGCTGGCCGCGCGCGGGCCCAGGTCCGGCGGCGCCGGGCGATGAAGCGGGAGAGGCAGCGATCGCCAACGTCATCGCGGCCGTCCAGGCGCTGCGGACCTGGCGCGACACGGCCGAGGTCAAGGCCGGGGCGACGCTGTCCGCGCGGCTCCGCGCCGGCGGCTACGAGGAGACCGCCGAGCATCTGGGCCGCCTGGCGCGGCTGGACCTGCGACGGCGCGGGACGGAACGGGGCCGACGTCGTGGCCACGGTGCCGGTCCCCGGCGGCAGCGTCGAGATCCTGGCCGGCGATGGCCTCGACCTGGAGGCGGCGAGCGCCGGCTCGAGCAGCGCCGGGACAAGCTCGAGGACGAGATCGAGCGCGGCCGAGCGCAAGCTGGCCAACGCAGGGCTTCGTGGCCAAGGCGCCGGAGGCGGTCGTGGAGGCCGAGCGCGAGAAGCTGCGGCGGCTGCAGGCCGAGCTGGAGGCCCTGTGAGACGCGCTCGGGTCCCGGAGAGCCGGCGATGAACGAGACCGAGGCCGAGCGCTACCTGCGCTCGCTGGAGCTGTTCGGCATGCGCTTCGGGCTGGACCGGATGCGGCGCCTGATGACCGCTCTGGAGCATCCCGAGCGTCGCTTTCGCTCGATCCACGTGGTGGGCACCAACGGCAAGTCCTCGACGACGCGGATGATCGCCGCGATCCTGGCCCGCCACGGGCTGCGCACCGGGCGCCTATATATCGCCGCACCTCGTCTCCTTCGGCGAGCGGATCCGGATCGACGAGCGGGACCTCGAGCCCGAGCGCTTCGGCGCCGCCGTCGCTCGCGCCGCCCGCGCCGCGGAGCTCGTCAATCGCTCGGCGGCCGAGGATGACCGCGTCACCCAATTCGAGGTGCTGACCGCCGCCGCCTACAGCGAGCTGGCCGCGCGGGGGGTCGAGGTGGCGGTGGTCGAGGCCGGGCTCGGCGGCCGCTATGACGCCACCAGCGTGATCCCCTCGACGGTTCAGGTCCTGACCAGCGTCGGCCTCGAGCACACCCGCTGGCTGGGCCCGACCGCTGGCCGACATCGCCGGCGAGAAGCTGGCCGTGGTCAAGCCCGGGGCGACGCTGGTGCTCGGCGCGGAGCTTGATCCGGAGGTCGAGGAGGTCGCCGAGCGCGTGGCCGCCGAGCAGGGGGCCAAGATCGTCCACGCCGGCGTCGATCCCGGCGTGCCGGTCGGTGCCCCGGGCGCCTACCAGCGGCGTAACTTCGCCCTCGCCCGGGCGGCGGCCGAGGCCTTCCTGGGTGAGCTGGACCAGGCCGCCGTGGCCGCGGCGGCGGCCGAGGTGCGCGTCCCCGGCCGCCTGGAGCAGATCGACAGCGCGCCGGTCACCCTGGTCGACGGGGCCCACAACCCCGACGGCATGCGGGCGCTGGTCGAGTCGCTGGACGAGATCGCTCGAGCGGCACGGGCGCGTGGTCGCCGCCGTGTCGATCCTCGAGGACAAGGACGCGGCGGCGATGCTGCGGAGCGCTGCTGCCCGTCTGTGATGCGGTCGTGTTCACCAGCAGCTCCGAGCCCGCGGGCTCTGCCGCCGCCCACGCTGCAGTCGCTCGGCCGCCCAGCTGCGCGGCCCGCCCGACCGAGGTGGTCCGCGATCCGCGGCCGAGCGTTGGACCGGGCGCGGAGCTGGCCGGGCCGGACGGCCTGGTCATCGCCACCGGCTCGCTGTATCTGGTCGCCGATCTGCTGGCGCCGGGCGCAGCCGCGGCAGGCCCAGGCGCTGTGAACGACGAGGACGATCAGCCCCGCTTTCTGACCATGATGGGCATCGTCGCCCTGGCGGTGGCGGTAGTCATCCTCGTCTTCTTCGGCATCGGTTACCTGTTCGGACGGGCTTTCCTGTAGCAATCCTCACCGAATTACCGCTCCGGCGACAGGAACCTGAGTCCTCGACGGCGTACCTAAGGGAGCGACGGACCCGTGGCCCCCACTACACTCGCCTGGTTAATGCTGCCTTACGCGATCTTCGGCATTCACAACAGCGCCCTCAACCTGGCCGTTGAGCTCGTCGTCCTGTTCCTGTTCGTGATCTGGTTCGCCCTGATCTACTGGACCTACGCCGACGCGCGACGCCGGATCGCCGACCCGCTGCTGATCGGATGCGCGACCGCCGCGTCGCTGTTCCCGTTCGTGGGCACGATCGTCTACATGATCGTGCGCCCGCCGGAGTACCTCGATGACGTCCGCGAGCGCGAGCTCGAGATGCAGGCCGCCGAGGCCCGCCTGGCCGAGCTCGGCTACCACCTCTGTCCGCATTGCGACTACGAGGTGGAGAAGGACTTCCTGCGCTGCCCGAACTGCATGCGCAAGCTCAAGGACCCCTGCCAGTCCTGCGGGCGTCCGCTCGACCCGACGTGGTCGGTGTGCCCGTACTGCGAGGCCGAGATCGGCGTACCGGCCCCGGCTCCGCGGCGCGCCCGTCGCCGTCGGGAGACCGCGTCGGAGACTGCCACCGAGCAGCCTTCGACCACCTGATCCTCACATCCTCAAACTCGGGAGCCGATTGCCGTGGAGCGCACGCTCATCCTTGTCAAGCCCGATGCCTTCGCCCGCCAGCTGAGCGGGGAGATCATCGCCCGCTTCGAGCGCAAGGGCCTGCGCCTGGTCGCGCTCCAGCTGATGACCATGAGCCGGGAGATGGCTCCGAGCACTACGCCGAGCACGAGGGCAAGCCGTTCTTCGGCGAACTGGTCGACTTCATCACCTCCGGCCCGCTGGTGGCCATGGTCCTCGAGGGTGAGCAGGCCATCGCCGCCGCCCGTCAGGTCATCGGCGCCACCAACCCCCTGCAGGCCAACACGGGCTCGATCCGCGGCGACTACGCGATCGAGGTCGGCCAGAACATGGTCCACGGCTCCGACGCCCCCGAGTCGGCGGCGCGCGAGGTGGCCCTGTTCTTCCCCGATCTGGGCTGAGCCTGAGGGCGGGTCTGCGCTGCAGCCAGCTGATCCTCGCCTCGCGCTCGCCGCAGCGGCGGGCGATCCTGGAGCGGCTCGGAGTGCGCGTTCACCGTCCGGGTCCCGGCGTGGAGGAGCTCGACGCCGGGCCGCCGGCCGAGGTGGCGATCGAGAACGCGTACCGCAAGGCGGCGGCGGTGGCCGCAGAGCGAGCCGCGAGGCAACGGTGCTGGGCGTGGACACCGTCGTCGCCCTGGGCCAGCGCCTGTACGGCAAGCCGCTGATCGCGACGACGCCCGGGCCACCCTGGCCGCGCTGGCCGGCCGCCGGCACGCGGTGATCGGCGGGGTGTGCCTGATCGAGGCCGGCCGAGTGCGGACCCTGGCCGCCACCACCGAGGTGCGAGTTCCGTCCCCTGGGTGCCGCGGAGATCGAGGCCTACCTGGAGACCGGGGAGTGGCAGGGACGGGCGGGGGCGTACGCCATCCAGCAGCGAGGAGCCCTGCTGGTGCGCTCGATCAGGGCGATTACCTGAACGTCGTCGGGCTGCCGGTGGCGGCGATCGTCGAGCTCGCCCCGGGCCTGCTGGACCCCGCCGTCTGCAACTTAGCTGCCATTTATTCTCTTTCCAGCCCTTTTTGCCTCCGCTAAGGCTCTCTCCGGGGGCTGCCAACCGCGCAGAGCTTCGATACACTCGATCGCGGACGGTGCTGGCAGCCAGGTGTGGCGCAGTCTGCTCTTCTTCGGCCTCGTCCGCGCTTCCAGCTACCTAGTCCTCGATCTAATGGGCTTCTTCACGTATCTGACCGGATTCGGCGGCCGCGACATGGCGGTTGACCTCGGCACCGCCAACACGCTGGTCTACGTGCGCGGGCGCGGGATCGTGCTCTCGGAGCCGAGCGTGGTCGCGGTCGACTCGCGCACCGGCGAGGTCCACGCGGTGGGTATCGAGGCCAAGCGCATGCTGGGCCGCACCCCGGGGACGATCTCGGCCATCCGTCCCCTCAAGGATGGGGTGATCGCCGACTTCGAGGTCACCGAGGAGATGCTGCGGCACTTCATCCAGAAGGTCCACCAGAACCGCTGGGCTCATCCCCGGGTCGTCGTCTGCGTGCCCAGCGGCGTGACCGGGGTCGAGAAGCGTGCTGTCGAGGAGGCCTGCCTGTCGGCCGGCGCCCGCCAGGCGTACCTGATCGAGGAGCCGATGGCAGCGGCGATCGGGGCGGGGCTGCCCGTCGGGGAGCCAACCGGTTCGATGGTCGTCGACATCGGCGGCGGCACCAGCGAGGTGGCCGTGATCTCGCTGGGCGGGATCGTGGTCTCGCAGTCGATCCGGGTCGGGCGGGGACGAGCTCGACGAGGCGATCATCAATTACGTCAAGCGGGAGTACAAGCTGCTCATCGGGCAGCAGACGGCTGAGGAGGTAAAGCTCGAGATCGGCTCGGCCTACAAAATGCCCGAGGAGGTCCAGGCCGAGATCCGGGGCCGCGACATGGTCTCCGGGCTGCCCAAGACGGTGATCCTGACCAGCGAGGAGATCCGGGGCGCCCTGGAGGAGCCGGTGTCGCAGATCATCGACGCGGTCAAGGAGACCCTCGACCGCACCCCGCCGGAACTCGCCTCGGACATCATGGATCGTGGCATCATGCTGGCCGGAGGCGGTTCGCTGCTCCAGGGCATCGAGGAGCGTCTGCGTCACGAGACGCAGATGCCCGCGCACCTGGCGGAGTCCCCGCTGACGTGCGTCGCGGTCGGATCAGGGCGTTCCCTTGAGGAGTTCGAAGCGATCCATCGGTCAAGTAAGAATTCACGCAACCGTCGCCGCCGGTAATACGTTTGAGAGTCCTGCCGGAGCCTCGGAGCCAATCTTGGAGACTTGTAGCTCGTGCATGACAAACAGGTACGTCGCCGGCGCGCGGTTCTCGCGCTGCTGGTCGGCATATCCCTGATCCTGCTCACTGCCTACTTCGGCGAATCGCCGAGCAGCCCGCTGCACAACGTGCAGCGCGGGATCGTCAGGTCTTCTCGCCGGTCCAGGAGGGAGCCAGCAAGGTCCTCTCGCCGGTCAAGGACGTGGCCGGCTGGTTCTCGGACACGCTGAACGCCAAGTCGCGCAGTGATCGCCTGGCCAAGCAGGTGGCCTCGCTGAGGCGCCAGGTCGACTACTACGACCAGAAGGCCAGCCTGTCCGATCAGCTATCCGCCCAGATGCGGCTCGACACGCGGGTCGGGATGAGCTCCTACCAACCGGTGGCGGCGAACGTCATCGGCCGCGACCCAACCCTCTGGTATCAGACCATCACGGTCGACAAGGGGACCTCCGACGGAGTCGCTCTCAATGACCCGGTGACCGGCGACGGGGCCCTGGTCGGCAAGGTGACGACCGTTGACAGCAACGTTTCGGTGGTCACGCTGATCACCGATCACTCCTACGCGGTGGCGGCGAAGGTGCTCGACCCGAGTTCGGGCGGCGACAGCGGTGTGCTCATCCCGGCGATCGGCAACCCGTATTCGCTGCTGCTCCAGGAGCTGCCCCCGCACGCGCCGATCCAGGCCGGCCAGCAGGTGGTGACGGCCGGCTTCACGGATCCGGCCAACCCGGCGCTGAACTCGCTCTATCCGGCCGGTATCCCGATCGGCCAGGTCTCCAACGCCGACCAGAACCAGCTGCTCAACAACCAGCAGGTCCAGGTGGTCCCGGCGGCCAACCTGCGCCACCTGTCAGCCGTCCAGGTGCTCACCCGTCCGCACCCCGGCACCGCCCGGGCGCAAGTCGGGACCGGCACCGGATGAGCGAGTCGCTCCGCCTACCGCTGCGACTGGTCGGCCTGGCCCTGCTGACGGTGATCGTGCAGGAGTCGGCTGTCTCCCAGATCTCGATCTTCGGCGTCAGCGCGGACCTGACCCCGCTGGTGGTCATGTCGGTGGGGCTGCTGGCCGGCAGCCTGCCCGGAGCCATCATGGGCTTCGGCACCGGTCTGCTGGTCGACACCGTGCTCGTCCAGACGCTCGGGGTGACGTCTCTGCTCTACATCGCCATCGGCTACTGGTCGGGGCGGTTGCGCGAGCTGCGCGATCCCGCCCACGGCCTGATTCCGCTGGCCGCGGGCGCCGCCGCCACCGCCGTGGCCGGGCTGGGGATGTCGCTGATCCAGTTCCTGCTCGGCGTCGATGCGCCGGTCAGCCTGCTGCTCCTCCAGCAGATCTTCGTGACCATGCTGGTCAACACGCTGATCGCGCTGCCCGTATACGCCTTCGTGCGGCGCGTGGTCGGACCCGCGCTCCCCGACGACCCCCGCCGCCGCCGGCGCCGCGCCTACACCACCGGGGGCCTCAGTCCGCTGCAGAGCCCGTCCCAGCGGCTCGGCCAGATACCCCGGAGCTCGCGATGACCCCGCCGCCCGGAGAGGATCGCCGGCCGCCCATGACTCCCCAGCTGGCCCTGCGCGTCGCCGTGGTCGGGAGCTTCGCGCTGGCCATGTTCGCGATCATCTTCTTCCGCCTGTGGTTCCTGCAGGTCCTCTCGGGTGACCAGTATCTGGCCCAGGCCCGCGGCAATCGCACGCGCCAGATCGCCGTCGTCGGCCCCGCGGGGCGAGATCCTGGACCGCAACGGCGCGGTCCTGGTCAGCTCGACCAAGGCGCTCGAGGTCCAGATCTCGCCCCCCGATCTTCCTCACGCGCCCCGGGCGCAGGCGCTGCTTTTCCGTCGCCTGGCCAAGGTGCTGGGCATGAGCAACCGACCCAGCCGCTGCGTGGTGGCTGGGGCGGGCGACGCTTCGGCTGGCGCCGATCCCTGTCAGGTCAGCCAGCAGCTGGCTCTGCTGCCCTACGCCAACGTGACCATCAAGGAGGTCAGCCGGTTCGTCCAGTACTACCTGGCCGAGCGCCAGTCTCAGTTCGAGGGCGTCCAGGTGGCCAGCGTGTACGTGCCCGGCGTACCCGCAGGGGACGCTCGCCGCACAGTTGCTCGGCACCGTCGGCCGGATCACCCCGCAGGAGGTCAAGGCAGGACGCCTATCGAGGCATCTCGCCCAATTCGATCATCGGCCAGTCCGGACTGGAGGGCTGGTATGACCGCTATCTGCGCGGGGTGCAGGGCTCCGAGAACGTCCAGGTTGACGCTCTCGGCCGCGCCACGGGGGTGATCAGCAAGTCCAACCCGGTCGCCGGCCATAACCTGGCCCTGTCGATCGACGCCAAGCTCCAGCGGGTCGGCCAGCAGGCCCTGGCCACCTCGATCGCCTCCAATCCGGGGGCGACAGCGGGCGCCTTCGTGGCCATGAATCCCGGTCAACGGTCAGGTCTACGCGCATGGGCTCCATGCCCAGCTTCGACCCCACCGTGTTCACGCGAACGCTCTCGGAGGCGACCTACAAGAGCCTCACCAATCCCAATGGCGGCGATCCGCTCCTGAACCGGGCGATCCAGAGCGCCGGCCCGACCGGGTCGACCTTCAAGCCGATCACAGCCACGGCAGCGCTCCAGAGCGGCGCCTGGAGCACGAGCCGACATCTTCAACGACACTGGGAGTTTTTGCTTCAGCGGCCAGTGCCGTGCACAACGCCGGCAACGCCGTGGACGGCTCGCTCGATCTCGTCAACGCGATTCGCGTCTCCTCCGACGACTTCTTCTACAACCTGGGCGTCCGCACCAACGTCGATCCCTACCAGCATCCGAGGGGCGGCCCTCTGGATCAATGGGCGCGCCAGTTCGGCATCGGCCGCCCGACCGGGATCGATCTGCCCGCCGAGGACACGGGCACACTGCCCACTCCGAGCTGGCGCCAGCAGCGGAACAATCTCGAGGCCGCAGTGCGACACGCCACCGGTCCGTTCAAGGGTAAGCCCAAGCACCGCCCGGGGGCTGCGGGATCGCCGACGGCACCAACCGGCCATGGTCGGTGGGTGACAACGAGAACCTCGCCGTCGGCCAGGGTGATGTCCAGGCCACGCCGTTGCAGCTGGCCGTGGCCTACTCGGCGCTGGCCAACGGCGGCACCATCGTGCGGCCCCACATCGGGCTTGACGTGCAGAATCCCGACGGGACCGTGCTGCAGAAGATCAATCCGGCGCCGGCCCGTCACATCCCGATCAATCCGTTCTACCTGGAGACGATCCGCGCCGGACTGCGCGCCGCCGCCTCACAATCCGGCGGCACCTCGGCCGATGTGATGGGGACATTCCCCGAGCAGGTCTACGGCAAGACCGGAACCGCCCAGTACAACGGACAGCCCGACTACTCCTGGTATGCGTGCTTCGTGCCCCCCAGTGCGACCAGCAAACCGATCGTGGTCGTGGTCCACGTGGAGCGCGGCGGCTTCGGCGACGTGGCCGCGGCGCCGGTGGCCCGGCAGATCCTTTCCCAGTGGTTCTTCGGTAAGCCCGGCCCCTACAAGTCCGGGAGCTCAGCGACGCTTTGAGCGCGACGACCGTCATCCAGCCCGGCGACGAGGTCGTGGCCCGCCGTCCGCGGGTCCTGCCCGATCCGCTGCTGCTTCTGGCCGCCGGGGGCCTGATCGCCTGTTCGATCATCACGCTCAACACGGCGACCCGAAAGGCGGTGCCGGGCCATCCGCTGTTCTACGTCGAGCGCCAGGCGATCTACGCCGGCATCGGGCTGCTCGTGGCCCTCGTCCTCAGCCGGATCGACTACTCGCGACTGCGTGAGTACAAGTGGGGGCTGTTCGCGGTCATGATCGGGCTGAACCTGGTCGTCTACGGCATGCCCCCGATCCAGGGCGCGCGGCGCTGGATCCCGCTGGGCTTCATGCAGTTCCAGTCCTCGGAGTTCGGAAAGCTGCTGATCATCGTCGCCCTGTGCGCCTTCGCTGTGGACCGATCCCGGCGCCTGCACGAGCGGCGGACCACGGCGCGGATCATGCTCCTGGCCCTGATCCCGGCCATGATCGTCATTCCTCAGCCCGACCTTGGCACCGGCATGGTCTACGTGGCCGTCGGCTTCAGCATCCTCTTCTTCGCCGGTACCTCCTGGAAGCAGCTGACCGGCCTCATCGCCATGTTCCTGGCTGCGGTGGCGATCGTCCTGGCCGGTGCGCCGGCGCTCGGGGTGCACCTGCTCAAGCCCTACCAGCAGCAGCGCCTGACCGGGTTCCTGAACCCGTCGCGGGACCCCGGCAACCAGACCTACCAGATCACCGAGTCGCTGATCGCCATCGGCTCGGGACAGAAGACGGGCCGCGGGAAAAACGCGACCCAGACCAAGCTCAACTTCCTTCCCGCCAATGACACCGACTTCGTGTTCGCGGCGGTGGGTGAGACCTACGGATTTGTCGGCGCGGCGGTGGTGCTGTCCCTATATGCACTGCTGATCTGGCGCACCCTGCGGATCCTTACGATGTCCAAGAACCTCTACGGAACACTGATCGCCGGGGGCATCCTGGCCATGCTCATGTTCCAGGTCTTCGTGAACGTCGGGATGACGATCGGGATCATGCCCATCACGGGCGTCCCACTCCCGCTGATGAGCTATGGCGGCTCCTCGGTGATCGTCACCTTCTTGGCCATCGGGCTACTGCAATCCATTTATGTGCAGGCCCGGATGGCCTCGGTCGGAAAGGCCCGGCCGAGGTAATACCCTCAAGTAATACGCCAGCGCGACCAGATCTGCGCGGCAAGACTTCCAAAGGACTGAATGAAAATTGAAGAAGCAAGTGCTGGTCAGCGTCGACCGAGGGGAAACCCGGGTCGCGCTGCTAGAGGCGACGGGCACGGTCTCGCCGCGCAGGCCGAGTTCGAAAACCTCCTCGCGCCGCCGCAAGCCGGCCGCACCCGGAGACGCCTACCAGGTAGCTGAGCTCTATCTGGAGCGCCGCGGTAACCGCTCGATCGTCGGCAACATCTACAAGGGACGCGTGGACAACGTGCTCGCCGGGCTCGAGGCGGCGTTTGTCGACATCGGCCTGGAGAAGAACGGTTTCCTGCACGTCGATGAGATCGTGCTGCCGGGTGTCGAGGCGCCCCGTCGCGGCCGGGGCTCGGGCCGGGACGGTCGCCAGATAACCGACATGCTCAAGCCCGGCCAGGACATCGTCGTCCAGGTGGTCAAGGATCCGCTCAAGACCAAGGGCGCCCGCCTGTCCATGGACCTGACCATCGCCGGCCGCTACATGGTCTATGCGCCTTATGGCGAGGGCGTGGGGGTATCGCGCCGCCTCGAAGAGAAGGAGCGCGAGCGCCTGCGCAAGGAGGCGGCCAAGCTCGATCTGCACGGATCGGGGGCGATCATCCGTACCGCGGCCCAGGGCGCCTCCCGGGCTGACCTCGAGCGCGAGATGGTCTACCTGCTCAAGCTCGGCGAGGTGCTGGAGAAGCGGGTCAAGGAGACCCAAGCGCCCGCACTGGTCTTTCAGGAGGCCGACCTCTCGGTCCGCGTGGTGCGCGACATCTTCTCCGCCGACTTCGAACGGGCCGTAGTGGACGATCCCAAGCAGCATCACCGTCTGGTCTCGTTCTTCTCCCGCACGGCTCCGGACCTGGTTGAGCATGTCGAGCTGTGGGAGGAAGACGAGCCACTGTTTGAGTCCTTCGGGGTCGAGAAGGTGCTCGATTCGACGCTCTCGCGGCGGGTCGACCTGCCCAGCGGGGGATATCTGATGATCGACTACGCCGAGGCGCTTACCGTCATCGACGTCAACTCCGGCTCGTTCATCGGCCGTGGCAAGGGTGCCCGCCTGGAGGACACGATCACCAAGACCAACCTCGAGGCAGCCGATGAGGTGGTGCGTCAGCTGCGTCTGCGTGACATCGGCGGGATCATCGTCATCGATTTCATCGATATGGCCCGGGCGCGCAACCGTGACGCGGTGCTCAAGACCCTGCGCAAGGCCCTGGACGAGGATCGGACCAAGACCTTCGTGGTCGAGATTTCCCCGCTGGGCCTGGTCGAGATGACCCGGCAGAACGTCACCGACGGAGTGCGGGAGATCATGACCCGCGCCTGTCCGACCTGCGACGGCGAGGGCGTGATCAAGTCCGAGGAGACGATCGCCATCGAGTTCGAGCGGCGGATGCGCGATCTGGCCAAGCAGACCACCGCGGAAGCCATCCTCATCCAGATGAATCCTCGGGTCAGCGCCGAGTTCACCGGCAACGATGCCCGCGTGCTCCATGCGGTGGAGGAGGAGACCGGGAAATGGTTCCACTTCGAGGGCTCCGAGGGGCTGCCGCTGGACCACTTCAGGGTCCTGCTGGAGGGGGAACGCGAGCAGGTTCTCGAACGCGCGCTTCCCTTCCGGGAGGGCGAGGAGGTCCACGTCGAGATTGTCGAGCCCCACATGTACAGCCCCGGGGATGCCGTGGCCAAGATCGACGGCTACATCATTCAGGTCAAGGGCGGCACCCGGTACGTGGGGGAGAAGCACATGGTGCGCATCGACGAGGTCGGGCGGACCGCCGCCGTGGCCTCCCTGGTCGACGTCGCCGGGGCCTCTGTAGCCCGCGCGTCGGGTGCTGAGGAGGATGAACTAGAATCGAAGCCTCGGCGCCGCGGCCGCAGAGGCGGACGGCGCCGTTCGGGCGCCACGGCCGGTACGGCGGCGTCAACGTCAGACTCGGAATGACCATGTACGCGATCGTCAAGACAGGCGGAAAGCAGTACCGCGTGAGCGAGGGCCAGACCCTGCTCGTCGAGCGGCTGCCCGCGGCCGACGGGGAGACCGTCGAGCTTGTACCGCTGCTGCTCGTCGACGACGGCGACGTGGTCGACGGCGATGAGCTGAGCAAGGTGACCGTTTCGGCCCGGATCCTGGCCCACGAGCGCGGTCCCAAGCTACGGATAGTCAAGTTCAAGCCCAAGCGGGGCTACAAGCGCCGCAACGGACACCGGCAGGAGCTGACCCGGATCGAGGTCACCTCGATGGGCCGCAAGGCGACGCGCAAGCGGGCAAAGGCCTCCAGCTCCCCCGCTCCAGTGGCAGCGGCCGGCCAAGAGCCGCCCGAGACCGGGAAGGGAGACAGCGATGGCGCATAAGAAGGGCCTCGGCTCCAGCCGCAACGGCCGCGATTCCAATGCCAAGCGCCTCGGCGTGAAGGTGTTTGCCGGTCAGACCGTGACCGGAGGAGAGATAATCGTGCGCCAGCGCGGGACCCGTTTCAAGCCCGGCGATGGTGCTGGCCTGGGTCGCGATGACACCATCTACGCCCGCTCCGCGGGCACGGTGTCCTTTACCCGTGGCCGGCGGGGCCGCGTCATCTCGATCGTCCCGGACGGCGATCAGCCCGCCGCGTAGCCGCCGACCCACCCGTCTTCAACCAAGCTGTGCCGCTCCGGGGGAAGGGTCCCCGCGCAGCCGCGCGGTGCACATCGGGCACCGGCGCGCGTTGATCGGGATCTCGCTGGTGCACTCGGGGCACTCCTTGACGGTCGGATCCTCCTTCGCCCGTCGTGCCATCAACGCGTTGTAGGGCTGAACGACGAAGAAGAAGACGACCGCCGCCGTGGTCACGAACGTGATCAGGGTGTTGAGGAAGTCGCCGTAGAGAAACTGGCTCGAGTTGATGGTGAAGATGAGAGCCTCGAAGTTGGGCTTACCGAAGATCAGCCCGATGATCGGCGTGATCAGATCGGCGATGAACGCCTTGACCAGCGCGGAGAAGACCACGCCGATGATGAATGCCACTGCCAGCTCGACCAGGTTGCCCCGCATCAGGAACTGCTTGAAATCCTTGAGCGCCGTCGCCACGATCAGCCTCCTGTTTTTGACTGCTTTTGGTCGCGGGCAGCATAAACCGGCTTGACCGCTGGAGTGAGGAACCTGACCCACGGGCGGGGCTCTCCGCCGCGCCCCTACCCTGATCACAATGCAGGATCGCGCCCGAATCCACGTCCAGGCCGGTGCCGGCGGCGATGGCTGCCTGAGCTTCCGTCGCGAGGCCCATGTACCGCGCGGCGGACCCGACGGCGGTGACGGCGGCCGCGGTGGGGATGTGGTGCTGATCTGCGACGCCTCGCTGCGTGACCTCGAGGCCTATCGGCGGCGGGTGCACTTCAAGGCCGGGCGGGGCGGCCATGGCGAGGGCTCCCTACGGCACGGCGCCGACGGCGGGACGCTGGAGATCCGGGTGCCTCCGGGTACGGAGGCGATTCTCGAGGCGGACGGCACCCGCTATGACCTGGTTCGCGATGGCCAGCGGGCGGTGGTCGCCCGAGGCGGATCTGGTGGCCGCGGGAACAAGCGCTTCGCCGGGCCGACTCACCAGACGCCGCGCTTCGCCGAGCGCGGGGTCGCCGGCTCGGACATGTGGATAACCCTGCAGCTGAAGCTTCTGGCCGATGTGGGACTGATCGGACTCCCCAACGCCGGCAAGTCCTCGCTGCTGGCTCGGCTGACCCGCGCTCATCCCAAGGTGGCCGGCTACCCGTTCACCACCCTCTCGCCGGTGCTCGGCACCCTCGAGACGCAGTCGCGGCAGCTGGTCATCGCCGACATCCCCGGCCTGATCGAGGGGGCCAGTGACGGCGCCGGCCTCGGTCACGAGTTCCTGGCCCATGTCGAGCGCACGCGTCTGCTCGTCCACGTGCTCGATCTGAGCCCTTTGGATGGAAGTGATCCGGTCGGCAATCACGAAACCGTGGAGCGCGAGCTGGACCGGCACGACCCGCGGCTCAGCGCTCTACCCCGCGTCCTCGCCCTCTCCAAGGCCGACCTGGTCGACGCCGACACGGCGGCTCGGGCCCGCGCGGCCTGGGAGGCTCGCCTTGGTCCGGAGATCGCCGTGCTGGTCACCTCCGCGGTGTCAGGCACAGGGTTGCGCGAGCTGGCCGCGGAGATGGTTCGCCGCGTGCCGCTGGAGCCCCACGTGGACGAGACGGCCGTGCCGATCGCCGCCGCAGCGCTGGCGACCGTCCCCGAGGCGCTGGCCAGTCACCGGGTCTTCCGGCCTGCTGCCCAGCGGCGGTTCTCGGTCCGGCGCACCGGAGACGGCGCGTTTACGGTCACCGGTGAGGGGATCGACCGTCTCCTCTCGCGCTACGACCTCGAGAACGAGGAGGCGCTGGCTCACTTGGAGCGCCGCCTGCGTGGGATCGGCGTTCTGCGGGCGCTGGAGGCGGAGGGCTTTCAGGCCGGCGATGAGGTGGAGATCGCCGGCGTGCGGTTCGATCTTGACCCGGGGGTGTAGGATCGCCGACCGACCCGCGCGGTGTGGTTCACCTCGGGCGGTCGCCCAGTCGCCCGATCGAGGAGGAAGGTTGATGCGTCGTATCGTTGCCCTACTGCTGGCGCTGGGTGCGGCCCTCACGCTGACCAGCGTGGCTGGGGCTCGCGTGCTCAGAGTCGGCACCTACCACGGGATCCGTGGCCAGTACAAGACCATTCAGGCCGCGGTCAGGGCGGCGCACCCCGGCGACTGGATCCTTCTCGCTCCGGGCGATTACAAGACTCGCCTGCGCGCGATCACCGCGCCGAAGGGCCACAAGAACTTCCCCGCTGCGGTCCTGATCACCAAGTCCGCGCCTGCACATCCGGGGCATGAACCGCAACTCCGTGGTCATCGACGGGACCAAGCCGGGCTCGGCTCGCTGCAGCCGATCGGGTAAGGCTCAGAACTTCGGTCAGAAGGTCAAGGGCAGCCAATCCCTCGGGCTCAACGGCATCGAGGTCTGGAAGGCCGGCAACGTGTCGATCGAGAACCTGACCGTCTGCAACTTCCTGGGCGGCTCCCAGAGCGCCGGCAACGGCATCTGGTGGAACGGCGGTGACGGCAGCGGCAAGGTCCAGGGCCACGGCTTCTACGGCGGGTACCTGAGCGCCACCAGCACCTACCTGAAGAGCCAGAACGAGGCCGGCGAGTTCAGTGCCGCTCAGTACGGAATCTTCTCCAGCAATTGGAGTGGGGGCACCTGGGACCGGATCTACGCCTCGAACTTCAACGACTCGGGCTTCTACATCGGGGCCTGCCAGCAGGTCTGCAACCAGACGCTCAACCACGGCCACTCGCAGTTCAACGCCCTGGGCTATTCGGGCACCAACTCCGGCGGCCGCCTGCTGATCGAGAACTCGGAGTTCGATCAGAATGAGGACGGGTTCTCGCACCAACAGCCAGAATGCCGACGAGCCCGCCACCGCAGAACGGTGCCTGCCCGGCCGGGGTCAAGCCGCCGGTCAAGGGCGCTCAGACGTGCTGGGTGTTCTTCCACAACTACGTCCACGACAACAACAACCCAACGTGCCTGCGGCCGGCTCCGCCGCCGCTGGCCCGGTGGGGACGGGACTGTCTGCGGCCGGGTCGCGCAACGACACGATCATGGGCAACCGATTCGTGCACAACAACGCCTGGGGCATGCATCCTGGTGCCCTATCTGGACAGCGGTGGTCCCTGCGACGGCGGGCACGCCCGGCGGTCTTGGCCCGGGCTCGTGCCTGTTCGACGTCTGGGGGATCCACGTGACCGGCAACCAGTTCGGCTCCAATGGGTCCTACGGCCACCCCAGCAACGGCGACTTCCAAAAGGTCAACTTCCAGCCCGGCCACCCGAACGACTGCTTCAGTGCCAACACGGAGATCGGCGGCGGCTCAGTGCGGCCGGCAACCGGCCGCTGCTCAGCAGACGCTCAATTCGAAGTGCACGAACAATCCCGCACCGGCTTCGTCGAGCGATCCGAGCTTCCTCAACGAGGTCCTCTGCGACAGCCAGACGGAGGTCGCGGCCGGTGTCCCGCCGAGCTGCCCGAGCGGTCAGTACCCGAGGGTGACCAAGATCGTCATGCATCCGCTGCCCAAGCAGCAGACGATGCCCAAGGTGTGCCGGGGCGTGCCCACCAACCCGTGGTGCCGGCGCAAGGCCTGAGCTGAGAGGAACCGGTGAGGGTGGACGAACGGTTTCGTCCACCCTCACCGCAGCCTCTGCCGAAGTGACGGGGGTTGCCGGGTCAGCGCACTCCGGATTTCTTCACATCGGGAGTGGCAATCTGTAGGATCGCCCGCATTCGTCCCGCAGGTTCGGCCTTGAGGAGGGCTGGATGGGTGCTCGCAAGTGGCTGATCAGGCTGGCGATGTCGCTCTTCGCTCTCACTCCTGCCACGGCGGGGGCACAGGTCCTGAGGGTGGGAAGCCTCCGGGGGGTGCCCGGCCAGTTCAGCTCAGTCCAGGCGGCGGTCAACGCCGCTCATCCCGGCGACATCGTCCTGGTCGGTCCCGGGGACTACAAGACGACGCCCAGCGCGGTCACCGCCCCCGCCGGACACTCTGAATTCCCGGCCGACGTCCTCATCACCACGCCGCATCTGCTCCTGCGGGGCATGAGCCGCGGCTCGGTGGTCATCGACGGCACCAAGCCGGGTTCGCCGCAGTGCTCGAACGCCGCCGGCGACCAGAACTACGGGCCGGCCGGCTCCGGCGGCAACGGCCCGCTGGGCATCAATGGGGTCGAGGTCTGGAAGGCCGACAACGTCTACGTGGAGAACCTGACCGCCTGCAACTTCCTCGGTGGCAGCGGACAGGCCGGCAACGAGATTTGGTGGAACGGGGGCGCCGACAGCGGGCAGATCGGCGGTTGGGGCTACTACGGGGGCTACCTGACCGCCACCAGCACCTACTACCAGGATGAGTCCACCGCGGCCCAGTACGGCATCTTCTCCAGCAACTGGTCAGGCGGGATGTGGAATCAGATCTACGCCTCGAACTTCAACGACTCGGGCTTCTACATCGGCGCCTGCCAGCAGGTCTGCAACCAGGTCCTCGACCACGGCTGGTCACAGTACAACGCACTGGGCTACTCGGGGACCAACTCCGGTGGACAGCTGGTGATCAAGAACTCCCAGTTCGATCACAACGAGGATGGCTTCGACACCAACAGCCAGAACGCCGACTTCCCGCCCCCGCAGAACGGCGCCTGCCCGAACAACGGCGTCAGCGCCATCACGGGCACCCACTCCTGCTGGGTGTTCATGGACAACTGGGTACATGACAACAACAATCCCAACGTGCCGCGGGCGGGTTCGGCCGCTGCCGGCCCGGTGGGCACGGGAATGTCGGTCTCCGGGTCCCGGAACGACACGGTCATGAACAACACCTTCCAGAACAACGGCGCCTGGGGTCTGATTGTCGTGCCCTATCCCGACAGCACCACGCAGCCCTGCACCGGCGGGACGCAGACCGGGGGCCTGTGCGTCTACGACGAGAGCGGCATCGCCGTGGTCAACAACAAGTTCATCCACAACGGCTTCTTTGGCAACAACACCAATGGCGACATCGGCGCGGCCAACACCGAACCTGGACCGACTGACTGCTATCACGGCAACTTCGATCCCGCCGGACTTACAACTTCGCCGTCCGGCCTGCAGAGCACCTACCCGAGCTGCAACGGCAAGACCGTGGCCCCGAACAGCAACCCGCTGTTCGTCTCGCAGGTGGCCTGTGACTCGGAGTCGATCCAGCTGGCCGCGCTCACCGGCGGTCAGACCTGCCTGCCGTTCGGCGAGAGTTATCCCCGCCACGGCAGCGGCCAGCCCATGCCGCCGGTGCCCGCCGGCTTGCCCTCGATGGCTCGCCCCTGCATCGGAGTCACCACCGACCCGTGGTGCGATGGACAGGTCTTCCGCGTGCCTCGCTGCGCCGTCGGCCGGCCCCGAACGATCATGAACCTGGCCGTGCTGGAGAGCTTCCGCTCGGTGTCGGTGCGGATCGGCAAGCGCCGAACGGTGACCCACCGCGCCCGGGGGCGCCGCGCTGCCGTGCGGGTAAACCTGCGGCGCTATCGCCACCGCCTCGTGCGGGTGCGCTACACGGAGAACATCCGGGTGGGCGGCCACCGCGAGCACGCCGTGTTCACCCGCATCTTCCACCGCTGCTGAGCCCGAGGGGTCAGGTCTGTCCGGGCCAGGCGTGCAGCGGCCCGCGGTTTGGCCGCCCCCCAGGCAGGGCTAAGCTCTCGCGCCGTGAGCACCCTGGTCGTAAAACTGGGCTCGAGCCTCGTGGCCGACGAGGGCGGCCGGGTCCGTGAGGACATCCTGAGCCGGATCTGCGACGAGCTGGCCGAGCTCCACCACGCCGGACACGCGGTCATCGTGGTCACCAGCGGGGCCATTGCCCGAGGGATGGGGGTGATGGAGCTGCCCTTGCGGCCGCGGTCGATCGACGAGCTCCAGGCGGCCAGCGCGGTCGGCCAGGGCAAGCTCTACCAGGTCTACGACGAGCTGCTGCGGGCCCGGGATACGCCCACCGCACAGGTGCTTCTGACGTTCTTCGACATGAGTGCACGCACGCACTACATCAATGCTCGCCAGACGCTGCGCAAGCTGCTCGATTGGCGCGTGGTCCCGGTGATCAACGAGAACGACACCACGACCACGGATGAGATCTCCTTCGGCAACAACGACTTCCTGGCCGCTCAGGTGGCCATCCTCCTCGGCGCTCAGCTTCTGCTCCTGCTCACCGACGCCGATGGGGTGTTCACCGCGGACCCGCGCTCGCAGCCCGACGCCGTCCGCGTCGGGGAGGTGCAGGACTTCACTCAGCTGGAGGGGCTGGACATCGCCCAGGCGCCCTCACCGCTGGGTTCGGGCGGAATGCGCTCCAAGGTGGTGGCAGCCGAGATGGCCACCGCCGCCGGAGTGCCAACCGTGATCACCAGCGGGCTCGAGCCCGGACGGATCGGAGCCGCGGTCGCGGGCGAGCCGGTGGGAACCCGCTTCGCCGCTCGGGCCGGGCGCTACTCGAGCTTCAAGCTGTGGCTCAAGTACGCCAAACCCAGCCGCGGTCAGGTGATGATCGACGCCGGGGCGGCGCGTGCCCTGACCGAGGCCGGGACCAGCCTGTTGCCGGTGGGTGTGATCGACGTTTCGGGTACGTTCGCGGCCGGCGACGCGGTCGAGATCCTCCATGACGGTCGTCCCGTGGGCAAGGGGATCTCCAACTACTCCGCCGGCGAGCTACGGGAGGTCCGTGGCCTCCAGTCCAGCGCGGTGCGCGAACGGCTACCGCGGGCCAGCGACGAGGCGATTCACCGCGACTACTTCGTGCTCGCGTAACCTAATGGCCATGGCCAGCACGACCGTCTCCATCACCGATACCTGCCGCTCCGCCCGTCGCGCGGCCCGGACGCTGGCCACGCTCGGCTCCGATGTGAAGGACGGCGCCCTGGAGGCGATCGCCGGCGCGCTCCTCGCCCGGAGCGCTGAGATCGTGGAGGCCAACGCGGTCGATCTCGAACTGGGCCGTGAATCCGGCCTCTCGGCGCCGTTGATTGACCGTCTCGCTCTCGATGCCGGCCGGGTGGCGGAGATGGCCGCCGGCGTGCGCAAGATCGCCGCCCTTCCGGATCCGGTGGGCGAGGTCCTCGACGGGGCGCGGCTGGCCAACGGCCTGGACCTGAGACGCGTCCGGGTGCCGCTGGGCGTGATCGCGATCGTCTATGAGGCCCGCCCGAACGTGACCATTGACGCTGCCGCCTTGTGCCTGAAGTCCGGTAACGCGGTCGTGCTGCGTGGGTCCAGCGCCGCGGCGCACTCGAACGCCATCCTGGCCGCCATCGCCATCCAGGCGGTCACCGCGGCCGGACTGCCCGAGGGCACGCTGGCGCTGCTGGCGGGCACCGGACGGTCGGATCTGGCCGAGCTGGCCACCCAGAGCGGCGTGGTCGACCTGATCATTCCGCGCGGAGGCGAGGGCCTCAAGGCGGCGCTGAAGGCGGTGGCCACGGTCCCCGTCATCTACGCCGCGTCGGGCAACAATCACATCTACGTCGACGCCGGCGCGGACCTCGACGCAGCTGAAGCGATCGTCCTGAACGCCAAGCTCCAGCGTCCGGCGACCTGCAACGCAGCCGAGAAGCTGCTCGTGCACCGAGATACCGCCGCCGCGTTTCTGCCCCGGGTGCTGCCGGCGTTGAGGGAGGCCGGCGTAGTGCTCCACGGTGACGAGGACGCGCGGGCGGCGGCCCCAGGAGTGGAGCTCGACGCTGCGACCGACGAGGACTGGGATACGGAATATCTCGCGCTGGAGATGGCGGTCGGCGTGGTCGGCTCGGCCACCGAGGCCATCGAGCACATCAACGTCCACGGCAGCGGGCATTCCGAGGCCATCGTGACCCGCAACACTGCCTCGGCTCGTGCCTTCCAACTCGGGGTCGACGCGGCCTGCGTTTACGTCAACGCCTCCACTCGGTTCACCGACGGGGGAGAGTTCGGCAAAGGGGCCGAGATCGGCAACTCGACCCAGAAGCTGCACGCCCGCGGCCCGATTGGTCTGGCCGAGCTGTGCACGTTCAAGTACCTGGTTGAGGGCGACGGCCAGATCCGACGCTGAAGCTGGAAGCACTTCGTGCGCCTCGGCATTCTCGGCGGGACGTTCAACCCACCGCATATCGCTCATCTCGTCTGCGCCCAGGAGGCACACCGAGAGCTCGCCCTCGACCGGGTCCTGTTCGTACCCGCCCGGATTCCGCCCCACAAGCCCGTCGAGCACGAGCCCGGAGCCGAGCACCGGCTCGAGCTCTGTCGGCTGGCCGTCGGGGACGATGAGCGCTTCGTCGTCTGCGATCTGGAGCTGCGCCGGGAGGGACCGTCGTACACGGTCGATACTCTTGAGAAGCTGTCCACGCACGAGTCAAAACCAGAGCTCTTCCTGATCGTCGGTGGTGATATCGCGGTCGGACTGCCCCGCTGGCGGGAGCCGGAGCGCGTCCTGGAGCTGGCCACGTTGGCTGTCGCCAAGCGTCAGGGCACCGCGAGAGCTGCGGTGAATGACACCCTCGAGCACCCTGAAGGGGGGAGGGCGGACGCGTTTCTTCGCCATGCCGCGAATGGGCGTGTCCTCGACGATGATCCGCCGCCGGGTGCGTGGCGGACAGCCCATCAGGTACCTGGTCCCGGACCCGGTGGCCGGCTTACATCGAGCACCACGACCTCTACGCGGAGGAAACACCCACGAAATGAACGCCGAGACGCAAACCGCTCTGGCCCCCGAGCAGATGGCGACGATGATCGCCGAGCTGGCCGCCGACCGTAAGGCGCTGGACATCGTGCAGCTGGATCTGCGCGGAATCGTCGGCTACGCCGACTACTTCGTCATCTGCACGGGCCGCACGGATCGTCAGACCCGGGCCATCCATGATGCCATCCATCAGGGGATGAAGGCAGAGCACGGGCTGCTTCCTCGGCGCATCGAGGGGATGCCCGAGGCCCGCTGGATCCTGCTCGACTACCTCGACGTCGTGGTGCATGTCTTCACGCCGGAGACGCGCGAGTACTACCGGCTTGAGCAACTCTGGGGTGAGGCTCCGGCTGCCTGAGCGCCGCTCGAGCCCGGTGGGCCAGCTGTCGCAGCTCTAGAGCGCCGTCATCAGCTTCGGCGCGACTTCCTTCTTGCGGCTCATCACCCCGGGCAGGTCGATCGTCGAGTCGTTGGCCTCCACGCCGAAGCTCCGGGCCACCGCGGCCACGTCTCCGGCCACGAGCATGTCGGTCCCGTGCTCAAGCACGTCGGTGACCATCAGCGCGTAGACGCCCAGCTCCTTGCGCTCGCGCTCGCGGGCCATGGCCTCGAGCAGCTCGTCCTTGCGCTCCAGCAGCGTCCGGCCCACCACCTCGACCTGGGCGATGCAGATCGTCTGGCCGCCCCGGATCTGGTAGCGCTTGGCGTCGCGGGTGACGATCTCCTCGGCGCTGACCTCGGAGACGTCGGCGGTGGACTCGAACATCTCCCGCCCCAGCTCCTGGGCGTCCATGTCCAGAAGCCCGCTCCAGGTAGGCGACGACCTCGTGGTCGCGCTCCGTGGTGGTGGCCGAGTTCAGGATCACCGTGTCGGAGAGGACCGCTCCGAGCAGCATCAGGGCCGAGCCATGGCCGGGTTCAAGTCCGTTCTGCCGGAAGCGCTCCACGACCAGCGTGGCCGTCGAGCCGACCGGGATCGAAGGTCGCGGTGACCGGGAATCCGGGTCTCGATCGAGCCGATGTGGTGATGGTCGAGGATCTCGACGATCTCCGCCTGATCCGATGCCGATCACGCTCTGGGCCTGCTCGGCGTGGTCGACCAGCACGATCCGCCGGCGCGAGGCGGAGCCACCAGATCTGACCGCGTGATCAGCCCGACGGGGCGCCGGTCACCGTCGATGGCCACGGCACCGCCGTAGTGGATCTCCTTGATCTGCTCGGAGATGTCGTGGACCAGGAAGTCCTCATTGACGGTCAGGGCGTCGGTTTCCATCAGGGCCCGGCAGGGGGCGGCCAGAGTGATCATGCGACCCGACGACGTAGCTGTCCAGGGGCGAGACCACCAGCGCCGTGCCGCGTTCTCGGGCGAGCTCGATCACCTCGTCCCGGGCGTGGCGCCGTTGGAGATGACGACCAACGCCGCCCCCAGATTGATGACCAGCAGCTGGGCGTCGGTGCGGTTGCCGACCACCACCACGTCGCCGTCGGAGATCCCGCTCTGGCCGGGCTACATCGGTCGACTGCACCCAGACCCGGCCCGAGAGCTGGCGGTCCTCGCCGGTCACGCAGCTCGCCCTCGAGCACGGCGACGATCGCGCTGATGTAGGTGGGCGCCTCCTCGAGGGTGGAGGTGCGCCGTGTCTCGCGGATGTAGCGGCGGGCCAGGGCGCGTTCGGTCAGGACGCCGGACAGTGCCCCGTCGGTCATCGACGATCGGCACCAGCTCGAGGTCGGCCTTGGCCATGGCCAGACCGGCCTCGCGGATCGGCTCGTCCTGACCGCTGACCGGGAAGCTCGTCTGCATCACGTCACGGGCGCGGGGCATCACGTGGGGCAGGAAGATCGGCTCGGCGGCGCCGCTGCGCTCGAGCAGCCAAGTGGTCTGGGCATTGCAGTCCCCAGCCGGACGGGCACGTACTCGTTGTCGGGGTCGAGCCGGTTGCGCAGTTCGGCGTAGCCGATCGCCGAGGCGATCGAGTCGGTGTCCGGATTGCGGTGACCGCTGACGTAGATGAGGGACATCGCGGCGCTGATTATCGCCCCTTGCCGTCCGTAGCGGGCGCGGCCCGGTCGTGGCCTGGTCGGCCGGAGGCGGCCCGCGAGCAGCGACATGAAGAAGTGGAGCTAGGGGGCTCGAACCCCGACCTCCGCCATGCCATGGCGGCGCTCTCCCAGCTGAGCTACAGCCCCTTCGGGACGTCAAGGGTAATACACGGCCGCCCGGGTTGCCGTGGCCGCCTCCCACGCGCCGGCCGGCGATGACTCGACGCTGGCCGGAAAAGCGAACTATTTGGTGGCTTTCTCGGCCGCACTCCGAGGTCGCGGCCGCCACCGCCACTCGCGGCCGTCGTTTGGACCCGGAGGTCCGCCGCCCCCCACCACGCAAGTAACCTCAGACCCACCTATGGCCGCCGATCGCTACGAACCCCGAGAGATCGAGTCCCGCTGGCAGGACGTGTGGGCCCGTGAGGGCACCTGGGAGGTCCCCAACGACAGCGCCGAGGTGCAGGCAGCGCCTGGGCGACGCGCCGGAGAAGTCCTACGTGCTGGAGATGCTGCCCTACCCGAGCGGCGAGCCGCATATCGGGCATCTGAAGAACTACGCCCTGGGCGATGCCATCGCCCACTTCCACCGCCGCACCGGGCATCGGGTGCTGCACCCGATGGGCTATGACGCCTTCGGTCTGCCGGCCGAGAACCACGCCATCCGCACCGGCGTGCACCCGCGCCAGTCCACCGATGAGTCGATCGCCGCCTTCCAGCGCGCCTTTCGCTGCTGGGGGATCTCGATCGACTGGACCCGCGAGCTGGCCACCCACGAGCCCTCCTATTACCGCTGGACGCAGTGGATCTTCCTGCGCCTGCTGGAGCGAGGGCTGGCGTACCGCAAGGAGGCCGCGGTCAACTGGTGTCCCCACGACGCCACGGTCCTGGCCAACGAGCAGGTGATCGACGGCCGCTGCGAGCGCTGCGGGCACGTGGTGGAGATCCGTCAGCTCGAGCAGTGGTTCTTCCGCATCACCGATTATGCGGACCGGCTGCTCGAGGATCTGGACACCATCAACTGGCCCGAGCACGTCAAGGCCATGCAGCGCAACTGGATCGGCCGCAGCGAGGGGGCCGAGGTCGGCCTTCCGCTGCGGGGAGCTGGACACCGAGTACACGGTCTTCACGACTCGCCCGGACACGTTGTTCGGAGCCACCTTCTTCGTGCTCGCCCCCGAGCATCCCGACGTGTTCCGGCTGGCCGCCGGCACCGAGCACGAGGAGGAGGTCCACCGCTACGTCAACCGGACGCTGACCGAGTCGCCGGAGGAGCGCGGCGCGGCCGAGAAGCCCAAGACGGGCGTGCCTCTGGGCCGCACGGTGACCAACCCGGTCACCGGCGAGGAGATCCCCATGTTCGTGGCCGATTACGTGCTGATGGAGTACGGCACGGGCGCGGTGATGGCCGTGCCCGCCCA
This sequence comes from uncultured Solirubrobacterales bacterium, assembly GCA_963845575.1. Classification (GTDB taxonomy): domain Bacteria; phylum Actinomycetota; class Thermoleophilia; order Solirubrobacterales; family Solirubrobacteraceae; genus Palsa-465. The sequence continues at coordinate 291,006 of CAWJSN010000014.1, forward strand.
CGACCAGCGCGATTACGATTTCGCCAGGTCTTCGATCTGCCCATCCGCCAGGTCGTGGCTCCGGCCGAGCGGTGCCGAGGCGCCCGCCGAGCGAGGCCTTCGTGGCCCATTCCGAGAACGAGCGCCTGATCAACTCCGGCGAATTTACGGGCATGAGCGCGGTGGAGGGCCGGCGCGCGATCATCGAGTGGCTCGACCGCCAGGGGATCGGCAACGCCTCGGTCAACTTCCGTCTGCGCGACTGGCTGCATCTCCCGCCAGCGCTACTGGGGCTGCCCGATCCCGATCGTCTACTGCGAGCGCTGCGGGATGGTCCCCGTCCCGGACTCTGAGCTTGCCTGTGGGGCTGCCCGAGGTCGAGGACTACCAGCCGCAGGGGGCGCTCCCCGCTGGCCGCGGCCGAGGACTGGGTCAACACACGCTGTCCCGAGTGCGAGGGCCCGGCCCGGCGCGAGACCGACACGATGGACACGTTCGTCGACTCCAGCTGGTACTTCCTGCGCTACTGCGACCCCCACAACGACCAGGCGCCCTGGGACCCGAAGGTGCTGGCCCAGTGGATGCCGGTCGACCAGTACATCGGCGGCGTCGAGCACGCGATCCTGCACCTCATGTACGCCCGCTTCTTCGTCAAGGCGCTGGCCGACATGGGCCTGGTCAACGTCCAGGAGCCGTTCTCGGCCCTGTTCACCCAGGGCATGATTCTCGGTCCCGACGGCCAGAAGATGTCCAAGTCGCGCGGGCAACGTGATCAGCCCCGGACCGATCGTCGAGCGCTACGGGATCGATGCCGCCCGCTGCTACGTCCTGTTCATCGGTCCGCCGGACCAGGATGCGGCCTGGGCGGAGACCTCGCTCAAGGGCGTGCATCACTTCCTCTCCCGGTTGTGGCGCCTCGGTGCCGAGGAGGCGCGGACGGCGCGCGGGCGGCGTCGACTGGAGCAGCGGGGCGTGAGCCGCCCCCGAGCCCGCCGGCGACGGGCTGACCCTGGTCCGCAAGGCCAACTGGGCGATCGACAAGGTGACCGGGGACATGAGCGGGCGCTTTGCCTTCAACACGGCGATCGCCGCCGATCATGGAGCTGGTCAACGAGATCTATCGCTTCCCCGAGGCCGATCCTGAGTCCCGGCGCTTTGCGATCGCCACCGCGGCCTCGCTGATCTTCCCCTTCGCTCCCCACCTGGGATCCGAGGTCTACGAGCAGCTCACCGGCCGCCGCGTGTGGGAGGAGCCGTGGCCGGACGCCGATCCGGAGATGCTGCGCGCCGACACCTTCGAGCTGGTCTGCATGGTCAACGGGAAGCTGCGCGACCGGGTGACGGCCAACACCGGGGCGTCCGCGCGAGGAGCTCGAGCGTCTGGCCCTGGCGGCCCGGGGCGTCCAGGCCCACGTCGACGGTCATCGAGGTGGCCAAGGTGATCGTCGTGCCCGACAAGCTGGTCAACGTCGTCCTGGCCTGATGGCGGCCCGATCGGGCCCGGCAGCGCTCGCCAGCGCTGCACATGGCCGTCGTCGGCGCCAGCCAGCCGACACCCGACCAGGCCCGGCGGCCGAGCAGATTGGAAGCGCGACTGGCCGCGGCCGGGGCGATCGTCATCACCGGCGGCGGCCCGGGCGTGATGGCCGCGGCCTCGCGGGGCGCCGCGGCAGGCCGGGGCACGGTGGTCGGCATCCTGCCCGGGAACCGACCGCGACCTGGCCAACCCGTGGGTCGGGGATCGCTCTCGCCACCGGGCTCGGGGAGCTGCGCAACGGACTCATCGTGCGCTCTGCCGACGCCGTGCTGGCCGTGGGCGGGGCCTACGGACGTTGTCGGAGGTCGGCGCTGGCGCTTGGCCACCGAGATGCCCGTGATCGGCTATGACACGTGGAACATCGACGGGATCGAGGTGGCCGACACCCCAGAGCAGGCGGTGGCCAGGGCCCTCGACCGTGCTGCCCGGCCCGGCTCCTAGACTCGCCCCGGTGCCGAAGTTCAAGACCGCGTACCTGATCCACGGAGACGATCACGGACGGATCGCCGAGCGCCGGGCTCGGCTGCGGGCGCTGGCCGAGGCGATCAGCGGGGCCGAGGGTCTCGAGCTGTTCGAGGGTGAGGCCGCGGCGCCCGACAACGTGGCCGCCGCGCTTGGACGCGATGACCCTGGCCCTGGGCCGTCGGTTTCTCATCGTCGATGGCGCCGAGCGCTGGAAGGACAAGGATCTCGATCCCCTCGACGCGGCCCTGGCGGCGCTCGGGCCCGACGCCGAGACGACGGTGACCTTCTTCGCCCGTGAGGAGGGCTCGTAACAAGGCCCCGGAGCGGCTCCACAAGCTCGTCAAGCGCGCCGACGGCGACATCAGCGCCGAGTCGAGCGTCAAGCCGTGGGAGCTGCCCAAGTGGGTTCTGGCGCGCGCCGCCGAGCTCGGCCTCGAGCTCGAGCCCGACGGTGCCCGGGCCCTCATCCACCACGTCGGCGAGCGCCAGCAGCGACTGCTGCGCGAGCTCGAGAAGCTCGCCCTCGGGCGCTCAGGAGGGCGTCTCGCCTCGATGCCGCCGAGGTCGAGGCGCTGACCGCGCCGTCGGCCGAGCGCAAGGCCTGGGCGGTGGCCGACGCGCTGGTGGCCGGGGACCGCGCCGGCGGCGGTCCGCGCCTACCTGGCGCTGCGAGAGCAGGGGGAGCGGCTGCCCGGCCTCCTGTACTGGATCTCCCAGCGGGTGCGGATCGCCCACGAGGTGGCGGCGGCGCTTGATGCCGGCGAGCCGCCGGCTCAGATCAAGCGGCGGCTGCGCATGCCCTCCCGAGCCGCCGATCGCCTGATCGCCGACGCCCGCCGCAGCGGCACCGATCGGCTGCGCCAGGCCATCATCGAGATCGCCGACCTCGAGCTGGCCTCCCGGGGCGGCGGGCGCGGCGGCGCGGCCGAGGACACGGCCGCGCTGACGGCGATCGGCCGGATCGCCGCCTGACGGCCGCCGCTCGCCCACCGGGGCGTCCGGCGAGACCCGCTAGGCGACGGTCGAGTTGATGACCACGATGACGGCCACCAGCACGATTAGCACGACGACACGGCCAGGCCGCGGACGACCAGTTGCCTGGGAGCGCAGCGACGGGTTCAGCGGGCGATCGGCCCAGGGCGGACTCGAGCCCTCGAGCTTGTTCAGCGCCCGCAGCCGCGGTGACATTGGCTCGAGCCGGTGCTCGGCAGGCTGCGGCCCCGGGCGGTCGAGCGCGTCGGCGTCAGCTGGCCGCCGCGGCGCGATGTCGTCCGGGATCGCCTGACCGGAGCTGGCCGCGGCTGAGACACGGTGCCCGACGGGCTGCCGGCCAGCCGCCGGATCGACGCCTCGGCGTCGGCGAGCTCGCGGCGCAGGCGGGCCGGTCTCGGCCTGCTCCTGCTCGAGGGCGAAGACGACGTCGTCGCGCTCGCGCTCGGCCTCCTCGAGCTGGTGGCGGGTCTCGTGCAGCCGGCGCTCATTCTGCGACGCCTCGGTGCGGGCGTTCTCCAGCGCGCGGCCAGTGTCCCGGGCGTTCGTGCGCGCGTCCTTGAGCTGACGAGTGGTGTGCTGCGCCTCACTGCGCGCGCGGCCTCGAGCTCCGGCCCGGTCTCCGGGCCTGGTCGCGCGATCGTCTCGAGCTCGGCCGAGGCGGCGGCAAGCTCGTCGCCGGCGGCCCGGGCCAGGTCGAGCTCGGCGCCCAGGCGCCCCACCTCGGAGCGCAGCCGAAGGGCCTCGGTCCGCTCTTCCTCGAGGTGGCGTTCGGCCTGCTCACGGCGGCTGCGCTCGCGGTCGTGGGCCGCGTCGAGATCCTGGAGGCGGGAGCGCAGGCGCTCGAGCTCCTGGGCGCGATCGGCGATGGCCGGCCGGGCGGGCGGGTCAGTGCGCACGCGAGGAGAGCGCGCGCCGGCACTCGAGCGGCCGCGAGCCGACCCTGCCGCGCTTGACCCGGGCGACGTTCGGTTCGAGACGGGACGCTGATGTCCGGGGCGACATTGAGCTCGAGCTCGGCGGCATCCTTGATCGACACGGCGAGCGCAAAGGCCGCGGTCCATGCCTCGCCGTCCTCGGCCGCCCACGGCTTGTGCTCGAGGTCGGCCAGCGCGCGGCGCTCGATCCCACCAGACTTCTGGGTTGCAGGTCAACGTCGGGCGGACGAAGCGCCGCCCCCGGACGCCGTACCAGCGGCCGGTCAGCTCGACGCGGCCCTCGGCGTCCTGGGCGAGGGCATCGAGGGCAAACGAGATCGCTGGCGACTCGGTCGGGGTGGGGTCGGTCACATTGCTCGCCATGAGAACACGGTACCCCGATCGCACGGAGAGAACAGCAAGCCGTCACCCAAAAGGGCGTCCCGGGCGAGGAGTTTGGAACTCAGGCGCTGTGACGCAGGCGAGCGGCGCGGGACTTCTTGCGCGCCCCGTTGTTGCGATGCAGCGCACCGCGCTTGACGGCCTTGTCAATCGCCTTGACAAGCGTACGGTGCTCGGTGTCCGCCGTCTCGGCGTCACCGGCCGCGATCGCGTTCTCGAGGCGCCGGAAGTAGGTCTTGATCGCCGACGTGTACCGGCGATTCTCGACCCGCTCCCGCTCGGAGCGGAGGATCCGCTTTTTCTGTGAATGAATGTTGGCCATGAGAAACGTGAGCCGCGGGAGGCCGCGGCGACGGCGCGTACTATAGCGCCCGCGTGTCTGCCAACAGCACCCCAGCGGGGGAGTCGCCCACCCGCCCCCGCCGCCCGGGCGCCGGCTCGCGCTCAGCACGACCATCTTTGCCGCGGCCACCGCAGTCTCGCGCGTGGCCGGTCTGGGCCGAGAGGTCGTCCAGGCGAGTTTCTTTGCCACCAGCGTGAGCGCCACCGCATTCACGGTCGCCTCACAGATCCCCAACCTCGTCTCCAACCTGTTCTCGCAGGCGGCGCTCTCGGCGGCCTTCGTGCCCGTGTTCACCGATCTGCTGCAGCAGGGTCGCCAGCCGGGAGGCGTTCAAGCTCGCCTCCGAGCTGTTCTCGCTCATCCTGGTCGTGCTCGGCGCTCTGACTGCCCTGTGGATGCTCGCCGCGGGGCTGATCATGCCGCTGTTCACCGGGACGACGCTCGGCCCGTCGGCTACCGCGCTGACCGCCGGCCTGTCCCGCGTGCTGTTCCCGGTCGTCCTGCTGCTCAGCCTCACCGGTCTGCTGGTGGGGATTCTGCAGTCCTACGACGAGTTCACGATCCCGGCGATCGCCCCGGCGGTCTGGAACCTGGTCATCATCGTGCTGCTCGTCGTCCTGCACTCCCAGTTCCACGGCCAGGACGCCATCTACGCCTACGCGATCGCCTGGCTGGTCGCCACGGTCGTGCAGTTGCTGCTGATCGCCTGGGCGCTGCGCAAGAATCGACTTCCGGCTGTCGTTCTCGCTGGACTGGCGCGACCCGCGGATCCGCCAGGTGGTGAATCCTGTTCGTTCCGGTGACGATGAGCATCGGGATCATCAACCTCGACGCGTTCCTCAATGCCGAGCTGGGCACGCTGGTCAACACCCACGCGCCGAGCGCGATCAACGACGCCTTCCGCCTCTACATGCTGCCCCAGGGCGTGTTCAGCGTCGCCGTGGCCACGGTCCTGTTCCCGACCCTCAGCCGGATGGCCTCGCGCCGGGACCCGGCCGGGATGCGGCGCACGCTGGGCAACGGCATCCGCCAGATCAACCTCCTGATGATTCCCTCGGCCGGGCTGATGGCCGTGCTGGCCACGCCCGATCGTCCGGCTCGTCTACCAGCACGGCGCTTTCGGGGCGCATCGACGCTACTACGTCTCCACGGCGCTGCTGTGGTTCGCCTTCAGCCTGCCCTTCGCGGGCGTGAATCTGCTGCTCAGCCGGACCTTCTTCGCCCTTCAGCGCCCCTGGATCCCGACCACAGCTGGCGGTGATGAACATCGTCGTGGACATCATCGTCTCGCTGGCCCTGTACAGGCCGCTGGGGATTGCCGGCCTGATCATCGGCACCCTGGCCGCCAACGTCGTCATGACCGCCCTCCAGATGCCCAGCGGCTGCGGATCGGGTTCAACGGGCGGCTGGAGGGGGCCCAGACGACGATGATCACCGTCCGCATCCTCGTCGCCTCGGCCATCGTCACCGGGGTCGGTTACGTGATCTGGAAGGGGCTGAACAGCGTCCTCGGCGTGTCGCTGACGGCCCAGATCATCTCCGTCGGCGTCGCCCTGATCGCGGCGGGCATCCTCTATGCCCGGTTGTGCTGCTGATGCGGATTCCCGAGGCTCGGCAGATCGAAGCTTGGTCGTCGGCCGTTTGCGGGGCCGGTAGCCTGCTGGCCGCCGGAGCGGCGCGCACCTAGCCGGCTCCCGGCGCGGCCGATCGCCCGCCGGTGGCCTCCGAGGGTCGCGAGTCGGAAATTCGTGAGCGTCTCGGGAGTGGCTGGGCGTGGCTGGGGCCGCACGCACGGCAAGCAGGTACCGAGGTACCTGCGCCGGGCGGGTGGTTCCAGACGCGTTCAGACGCCGCGAGACTGCCACCGAATTTGTGAATCGGGACACTAGCCTTAGTGAGCGGAATGGCTGATCAGTCCCGGATCCGCAACTTCTCGATCATCGCCCACATCGACCACGGCAAGTCGACGCTGGCTGACCGGATCCTCGAGATCACCCATACGGTCGATCCGCGGGCAGATGCGTGCCCAGCTGCTGGACTCGATGGACCTCGAGCGCGAGCGGGGGATCACCATCAAGGCCCAGGCAGTGCGGGTCTTCTATGAGTCGCCGCACGACGGTCAGACCTATCAGCTGCAGCTGATCGACACCCCCGGGCCACGTGGACTTCACCTATGAGGTGTCGCGCTCGCTGGAGGCCTGTGAGGGGGCGCTGCTGGTCGTCGACGCCTCCCAGGGCGTCGAGGCCCAGACCGTGGCCAACACCTACCTGGCCGTCGAGTCCGGGCTGGAGCTGATCCCCTGCCTGAACAAGGTCGACCTGCCCGGCGCCGAGCCCGAGCGGGTGGCGGAGGAGGTGGCCGATCTGCTCGGCGAGCCGGCCGAGGCGGTGCGGCGGATCAGCGCCAAGACCGGGGAGGGGGTGACCGAGGTCCTCGACGAGCTCATCGCGCGCGTGCCGCCACCCCAGGGGGATCCCGACGCGCCCCCGCGGGCGCTGATCTTCGACTCCGAGTATGACCAGTACCGAGGGGTCATCGCCTACATCCGCGTGGTTGACGGCACCTTCACCAAGGGCGACGCGATCCGCGCCATGCAGGCCGGTTCCGAGGCTGAGATCGACGACATCGGCTTCTTCAGTCCCCAGATGATCTCGGCCCAGGCATTGGGACCGGGCGAGGTCGGCTTTGTCATCACCGGCATCAAGGACGTCACCCGGCTGCGGGTCGGTGACACGCTGACCGCCAGGAACAACCCGGCCTCCGAGGCGCTGCCCGGCTACCGGGAGGTCAAGCCGATGGTCTTCTGCGGCCTGTTCCCGATCGACACCGAGCAGTACCCCGACCTCCGTGACGCGCTCGAAAAGCTGACCCTCAACGACGCCGCCTTGAGCTGGGAGCCCGAGACCTCCGAGGCGCTCGGGTTCGGTTTCCGCTGTGGCTTCCTCGGGCTGTTGCACATGGACATCGTGCGCGAACGGCTGGAGCGCGAGTACGACCTCGAGCTGCTGGCCACGATGCCCAGCGTCGAATACGAGGTCACGCTCACCGACGGCACCGTGCTGCCCGTCCACAGCCCCAACGAAATGCCCGACCCGGCGCGCGTGGCCGAGGTTCGCGAGCCGTTCATCCGCGCCTCGATCCTGAGTCCCAAGGAGTTCGTCGGCCAGATCATGGAGCTCTGCCAGGAACGGCGCGGGGAGCATGCCGGCATGCACTTTCTTTCGCCGGAGCGCGTCCAGCTCACCTACGACCTGCCGCTGGCCGAGATCGTCCTGGACTTCTTTGATCAGCTCAAGTCGCGCACCCGCGGCTACGCGTCGCTGGACTACGAGATCACCGGCCTGCGCGAATCCGATCTGGTCAAGCTCGACATCCTGCTCGCCGGGGACCCGATCGACGCCCTGTCGATGCTCGTGCACCGGTCAAAGGCGCAGGCCGCCGGGCGCACCCTGACCGAGAAGCTGCGAGCGAAGATCCCCCGTCAGCAGTACGACGTGCCGATTCAGGCCGCCATCGGATCCCGGATCGTGGCCCGCGAGACGATCAAGGCCTACCGCAAGGACGTGATCGCCAAGTGTTACGGCGGTGACATCAGCCGCAAGCGGAAGCTGCTCGAAGCGCAGAAGAAGGGCAAGCAGCGGATGAAGCAGGTCGGCCGGATCGAGGTACCCCAGGAGGCCTTCCTGGCCGTGCTCGAGCTGGGCGAGAAGTGAGTGACCCGCGCGGGAGACCGACGCGGCGCCCTAGACCCAGGAGCGACGGGCCGCCCGCAGTGCGTGACCTCGGGCCTGATGGTGCCCTGGCCCGATCCACGGGCCTCGGCGGTGACCGAGGACCAGGGCGACCGTGACCAGCACCGCCCAGAGGATCGTGGCGGCGAGCAGCATGGCGAAGGTCACCGCCAGCGCAGGCAACAGGAGGAGCAGAAGCAGCGGGTTGGCCCGCACGCTGCGCACCGTCCAGCGAGCCACCGGCACCGCTGGGTGACGCCCCCGCGGCCGGTTTCGGTTCGGGCTGGGCAGGTCGGCCACCGTGACCCAGAGCTCGGCGTAGGTCTTGGCCTTCAGAGCGAGGCTGATCCGCTCCTCGAGCTCCTCGGAAGCGATCCGGCCCTCTGTGGCGGCACGGTGCAGGCGGTCGATGATCTGATCACGATCCGCGTCTGAGGCCCGGAGGGCGCCACGCCTGCTCACAGTCATCGAGGCTAGCGCGAGGCCAGGCGGTGCGCAATGGGCGCGAGGGTCGACTTGCGGCCTAGGAGCCCGAGATTCCGAACCCGGTGAACGTGGCCGAACCCGCGGCGCCCGGCGCCGCCGATCGCCCCGCCGCTGCTGCCGGTGCCCGTGGTCACGCCGGTGACCGTGATCGTGCCGGCGCCGCCGCTGTAGCCGGATCCACCGCCGCCACCACCGGAGCCGACGGCGTTCTTGGCGCCGCCACCACCGCCGCCCGAGGCGTAGCCACCGCCGCCGCCGCCGGCGCCGTTGCCCGAGCCGCTGCCGTTGCCGCCCGCGCCACCGGCGCCGCCCGCGGTGCCGCCCAGCGAGCCGTTGGTGCCCCCGAGGGGTGCGCCGCCCGTGCCTCCGGCCAGCGGGGAGCTGCTGCCGCCGCCACCGCCCTGCGCGCCGCTTGAGCCCGCGACGCCGGCCCCGGTGCCGCTGCCCGCGCCCCCGGCCGAATCGCCGCTGCCGCCACCGCCGCCGGCCACGGCGATCGGGGAGGCGCTGGTCACGTAGACGCAGGTGGCCCCGCCGCCGCCGGCGCCGACCGTGCCGTGGGTCCCGCCGGCGCCGCCGGCCGCGCACCCGGTTCCGCTGGCGCCAGCGGTCCCAGCGGCCGCCCCGCCGCCGCCCAGAATGACCGTGAGCGTCGTGGCGGAGCTGCTGTCAGGGAGGTTGATCGTGCCGCTGACACTGTCGCCCGGCGCCGCCCGCCGCCCCGGCGCCGCCACCGCCGGCGCCGTTGAGCGTGAAGCTGACCGCTGTCGTGTGAGCGGGGACCGTTATGGAATGGCTCCCGGCGCCGGACAGGCTGACGACGTTGACGTTGCTGAGGGCGAAGCTGACCGCGTTGGTTCCGGTGGCCGTCGCCGTCACGTTGTACGCGCCCACGGTGCCGTTCGCGGTGAACGCCGATGAGGTGGCCGTACCGCTCGAGTTCGTGCTCGCCACGCACGCGTAGGTCTGCGGGTTGCTGGTACAGCCGCTGGCCGCGAAGGTGCCGCTCGCCCCGGAGGCGGGAGCGGTGAACGTGACCGAGACTCCGGAGACGGCGTTACCGGCTGCATCGGTGACCAGGGCGACGAGCGGGATTGGCGTAGGCGGTGCCGACACCGGCGGACTGACCGGAGCCGGACGAGAGAGCGAGCTGGGTTGCGGTTCCGGCGACGGTGGTGAAGGTAAGCGTGGGGGAGGTGGTCGCGCTCGCGTTGAGCGTTCCGCTGGCGGTCAGGGTGACGGGGCCGGCGAGGACGCCGGTGACGGTGTCGGTGGCCACGCCGGCGCTGGCAGTCGCGGTGCTCAGGCCGGTGAGGGTGCCGGTGCCGGTGGTCTTGGCGAACGTGATCGCGTCGGTGCTGTCCGGGCCGCTGCTCACGGTGTTTCCGGCCGCGTCCTGGATCGTGGCGGTCAGTGTTCGGGTGGTTCCCGAGGCCAGGTTGGCGGTCGAGCCCGAGAGCACGATCTGGCTGGCGGTGCCGGTGATGACGGTGAAGGCGAGGGTGCCCGAGCTGGTCGCGTTCCCGTTGACCGTTCCGCTGGCCTTAATCGTGATCGCTCCGGTGCTGCCGCCCGTGATGGTGTCGGTGGCCATGCCGCCGGAGGCGGTGACGGTGCTCAGGCCGATGACGGTTCCGGCGCCGCTGGTCTTGGCGAACGTGATCGCGTCGGTGCTGTCCGGGCCGCTGGTCACGGGTTGCCGGCGGCGTCCTGGATCGTGGCCGTGAGCGGCCGGGTTGCGCCGCCGCCCAGGTTGACGCTCGAGCCGGCCAACAGGAGCTGGGTTGCGGTTCCGGCGACGGTGGTGAAGGTAAGCGTGGGGGAGGTCGTCGCGCTCGAGTTGAGCGTTCCGCTGGCGGTCAGGGTGACGGGACCGGCGAGGACGCCGGTGACGGTGTCGGTGGCCACGCCCGCGCTGGCGGTCGCGGTGCTCAGGCCGGTGAGGGTGCCGGTGCCGGTGGTCTTGGCGAACGTGATGGCGTCGGTGCTGTCCGGGCCGCTGCTCACGGTGTTTCCGGCCGCGTCCTGGATCGTGGCGGTCAGTGTTCGGGTGGTTCCCGAGGCCAGGTTGGCGGTCGAGCCCGAGAGCACGATCTGGCTGGCGGTGCCGGTGATGACGGTGAAGGCGAGGGTGCCCGAGCTGGTCGCGCTCCCGCTGAGCGTTCCGGTGGCGGTCAGGGTGACGGGGCCGGCGCCGGCGCCGGTGACGGTGTCGGTGGCCACGCCGCCGGAGGCGGTGACGGTGTTCAGGCCGGTGACGGTTCCGGCGCCGCTGGTCTTGGCGAACGTGATCGCGTCGGTGCTGTCCGGGCCACTGGTGACCGGGTTTCCGGCCGCGTCCTGGATGCTCGCGGTCAGCGTTCGGGCGGTGCCGGAAGCAGAGATTCGCGGTCGTGCTGGTCAGCGACGATCTGGGCGGCCACTCCCGAGGACAGCAACACGTCCGCGGGTGCGCTGGTCGCCGTCCAGGCGTGCCAGACGGCTGTGACCGTGGTGTCGTCATTGCCGGCGGCCAGGCCCTGGTCAGTGCAGCTGGTCTGAGTCGACGGACTGGCCGAGGTCGGGCAGTTGCCGCCGGATAGGCTGCCGTTCCGGGTCACGTAATAGGTGACGGTTCCCGGGCCCGGGGGAGTGACCGCGTTCCAGGTCAGGCTGACCGTGCCGGGCCCCGCTGTCGTGGCGGTGATGACCGGCGCCGAGAGGGATCCGACACGGGCGCTGGCCAGCGCGGTCCCGGCCGAGGTGAAGTAAGCCCAGGCGCCCGCGCACGTGAGCGCGACCATGGCCAGCGCCACCCCCGCCGCCCGCAGCGCTGGCCAGGGCCTGATCACGACCGTGCCGTCCCGGCGTAGTCCAGGACCAGTTGCGCGCCCCGGCACGCGTCCTGGTTGCTACCGGTCTCGACCATCTGGATCGCCGGAGTGGCGCTGGAAAGCGTCAGCGTGGTGTGAGCGGGGACGTAGACACCGCTCACCGGAAGTGTCGGCTGGATGATCCGGTAGTCGCTGGCCGGGCAACCCAGCGGGAGGCTCGACGTCCGCAGGCTGGCGGTCAGGCTGGTCAGGTAGATCGGCGCGTCGTTGGCATTGGCCACCCTCAGGGCCACGGGGCGAGCCGGGCCGCCGGGGTAGAGAGTTCCCGTGGCGCCGCCGCTGAGGGTGAAGGGGAGCGCTGGTCCGGCTGGTCCGCCTCCGATCACCGTCCACGCGTAGGTCGCCGACGGTGACCAGTTGCCGGCGCGATCGACCGCTCGAACCTGGAACTGATGCCCGGCCACGCTGAGACCGGCGTAGCCGACTGGACTCTGGCAGGAGTGCCAGAGCTGACTGTCCAGGTCGCATTGATAACCCAACCACGGTTCCGGGGCCGAAAAGGTCAGGCGCGCCGTGACCACAGTCGTCGGGTTGGCTGGAAAGGCGGTGATGACGGGCGCGAGCGGAGGCACCGTGTCCACGGTGAAGGGCAGGCTCCGGGCGACTTGCACGCGGACCCGCTTACGCCGCCGGTCAATCAGCTTCACGGTGAGGGTGTACTGGCCGTCGGGCCGGGGGAGCGCGAATCGATAACTCCACCGGCGTTGCGGCTGGAGCTTCCCCCTCAGTTTTCGCGGTGAGAGCGTGGCGCGGTGGAAGCTGGGCTGCTTCACGACGTGGCGGCGCGGTCGGCGTACCCGCCGTGCGCGCCGCGGGCGTCGCTTGGGCGTGGGTCCCAGCCGACGGATGGAGACCAGCACGGTCTCCTGTCCGGGGAGCGTGCGCACGGTCCCGCAGGCGCCGGCCGGGACCGGGCAGCCCGCGCGCCAGCCGGCCGCGTTGTAGAACTGCGCGGAGCGCGGGCCTGAGACGGAAAGCAGGGCCGGGATCCGGCCCGCGTGCCGCCTGTGTCGTGGCGCGACGCTTCGTCGGACCGAGGTTCCCGCCTTCGGGAGGGCGGCCCAAGCGGCTGCCACTCCGAGCAGAAGCCCGAGTGTGACCGCCAAGGTCACCAGCGGAGCTGAGCTGCGGTTGCGCATGGCAATCCGGGGGCGCCGCGAGCGGGAGAGAACCGGGTAGCGAGGGATTCGCTACCCGGCAGCTCCCGCGATCGCGCTACTAGCTGGCGTGGATCGTTATATCCGGCGAGGTGTTCTGGCAGGCGTTCTGGCTCGTGCCCGAGTCCGCCATCGTCACCGTGACACTGCCGGCGGTCGAGGTCGCTCCAGCGGCCAGATCCTGAGGCAGCGTGGGCGGGTTGTTGGTGGCCGTGAACCATGAGGCCAGGCACCCGACGACGGCGGTGCCGCCCTGGGTGATGTTGCCGCTTGAGGACGCCACCGTGGCGGTGGTCGCGCTCAGGTTCTGGGCGCCGCCGCCCGGATTCTTGACCGTGTAGCCGATGCTCTCGCTACCCGAGCCGGGGTAAAGCGGGCCGCCGGTGGCGGCCACAGGCTGGACCGTGAAGGCAGTTGCCGAACCGACCGTTGCCGTTCCCGTGCCGTTGCCGGACGAGGTGAAGTAGGCATACGCGCCACCAGCGAGGGCCAGTGCGGCCAAGATGCTCAGGGCGGCGATATTGCGCTTCTTAGTGATCTTGCGGAACATGAGTCCCTCCTTGGATTGAGTGCTGGGGCGCAAGCCCCGATGCCGGAGGGTGAGGAGTGAAAAAACCGACCCGGTCCCGGCGATTGATGTTTGGTTCGAGGCGAGTCGTCCCGGCTCCGGAGGCGACAAAGAGGACCAACGGCTAGGTGAACCCAGACCTAAGTCGGTTTACGGAGCCTTTTTGCGCATCCGGCACTAAAACTTGTGCAGAGGCACACCTCCGACCCGGTCGGAAACCTCGTATATGTGTCGAGACTGGGCTGTCCAGACTCGTCCAGAGGGGATGAGCGGCCGAACTACCCCCAGGTTCGCCGCAGCAGGGCGCGTGGAAGAATCGGCTCATGGACCTCGGCCTGCGCGACCGCGCGTGCATCATCACCGGCGGCTCGCGCGGCATCGGCCTGGAGGTCGCTCGGCAACTTCGGGCCGAGGGGGCGAACCTGCTGCTGGTGGGTCGCGGCGAGTCAGCACTGCGCGCGGCGAGTGCGCAGTGCGGCGGCGGCCCCGCGGTGCGCTGGCTGGCGCTCGACGTCACCGACCCGGAAGCGGGTGAAGTCACGGTGGCTGCCTGCCGGGAGCAGTTCGGTCGGGTGGATGCCCTGGTCAACGGGGCCGGTACCAGCTCGGTTCGAGCCATTGACGAGCTCACCGACGCGGATTGGCAGGGTCAGTGGGAGCTCTCGGTGATGGCGTCCATGCGCATGATGCGAGCCGCCATTCCGGCGATGTGCGAACGCGGATGGGGCCGGGTGGTCAACGTCAGCTCCTCTTCGGGCAAGCGTCCCGGGCAGCGCAACGTCGCCTATTCGGTGGGCAAGGCGGCTCAGCTCTCGCTCTCCCGGGCCTACGCCGATGCCTACGCTGCCGATGGGGTGCTGATCAACGCCGTCACTCCCGGTCCGGTGGCCAGCGAACTCTGGCTGGCGCCCGGGGGTTTGGTCGATCAGACCGTTCAGGCGCGCGGGGGCACGCGCGAGCAGGTCCTGGAGGCGACCGGCGCGGGAGTGCCGCGCCACCGCCTCGCCTCGCCGGCCGAAATTGCCGCCGTCATCGTCTTCCTGTGCTCGGAGGCGGCTGGTTACGTCGTCGGCGCCGCCTGGTCGGTTGACGGCGGGGCCGTCCCCGTCATCATCTGAGCCTCGTCCCCACGGGGTGCCGGTCATCGTCTGGCCCGTCCTGTAACACTGCTCGCCCGTGACTCTGAGCACCGATGCCGTCGGCAAGTCCTACCCTCCGAACCTCTACGCCGTCGGACGCGAGAAGATTCGCGAATTCGCCCACGCGGTCGGGGAGACCAACGAGCTCTACCTCGAGCCCGAGGCGGCCCGCGGTGCCGGTTTCAGCGATGTCGTAGCTCCGCCGATGTTCGCCGTCGTGTACTCGCTCCCGGCCGTGGCCCCGGCCGTCCTCGATCCTGAGGTGGGCGTGAACTTCGCTCGCATGGTCCACGGTGGCCAGGAGTTCCGCTGGGGCCCGCTGGTCGTGGCCGGAGACGAGATCAGCACCACCACCACCGTGTCTGAGATCGCCGAGCGCGGCGGCATGGGCTTCTACGTTTTCGAGACCAGCTCCGTGAACCAGCGCGGAGAGACCGTGTGTACGGGCATCTGGACCAACATCGTGAGGGGCGAATAGTGGCCGCACCGGTCAAACCCGGCGACGAGTTCGAGCTCAAGGTCACTCCCGACCGCTACGTGACGGTTCGCTACGCGGGCGCATCGGGGGATTTCAACCCGATCCACGTCGACGAGGAGTTCGCCCGCCAGGTCGGGCTTCCCGGCCGCATCCTGCACGGTCTGTGGACCATGGCCCAGGTGGCCCGGGCCCACACCGAGGCGCTCGGAGGTCCCGACCGGCTGGAGCGCCTGGCCGTGCAGTTCCGCGGCATGGGGCAGCTGGAGGAAGAGGTCGTCGTGCAGGGCAAGGTCAGGACGATTGAGGCGGACCACGCCGTGGTCGACTCCGAGGCTGTGCAGGCGGGCAAGCGGGTAATCCGCCATGGCGAGGCTCGCATCCGCTTGGACTGAACGGTCAAATGGCGCTCCCGCGCCGACCTACAATCAGCTCCGTGTTAAGCGAACGCCAGGAGCTTGTGCTGCGCCGCCTTGTCGAGGAGCACCTCGAGGAGGGCGCCCCCGTGGGATCCAAGGCACTGAGCGCGGCCTTTGAATGGGGCCCATCGACCATCCGTCAGGAGCTGGCCAACCTCGAGGAGCTCGGCCTGCTCGCCCATCCGCATACCTCGGCCGGGCGCGTGCCCACGGAGGCCGGCTATCGCTACTTCGTTGACCGCCTACTGCCCAGCGAGCCCGCCGGACCACCGCTCTCGCTGAGCCTGGTCCGCCGAGAGCTCGACGAGGCGATGCGAGTGACAACGGAGACCCTGTCCCAGGTCACCGACCTGCTGGCCATCGTCACCGCCCCTCCGATCGAGACATCCACGATCCGCCATGTGGAAGTCCTGGCTCTACAGCCCCAGGTGCTCATGGTGGTCGTGATCACCTCCACTGGCGGGGTCAGCAAGCGGCTCTTCACCTTCCCACGACCCGTCGACACCGGCCTGGCCGATTGGGCTGCCAGCTACCTGAACGAGCGTCTGGTGGGACTCGGGCTCGGCGCTCGCATGCTCGGCCAGCGGCTCAGTGATCCCTCGTTGTCGACCATGGAGCGGGACTTTCTGGATTCCCTCTCGCCGGTGTTCACCGATCTCGAAGCCTCCGCGCAGGCCACCCTTTACGTCGATGGCGCGGCCAAGCTGCTGGCCATCGGTCGGGTGGCGGACGTCTCCGAGCTCAACCTGCTGATGGACATGCTTGAGCGCCGCGTGGCCCTGCTCGAGGTCCTGCGCTCGGCCCTCACCGTGCCCCGCGACGTCGCTGTACGGATCGGCGCCGAGAATCAGGAGCCCGCCCTGCGCTCGCTGGCCTTGGTCGCGGCCAGTTACGGGCTGCCTCAACGCACGCTGGGCACGGTGTCGGTGATCGGCCCGCTGCGGATGGATTACGGCGGAGCGATCAGGGCCGTGCGCGAGGCCGCCGCCCAGCTCTCCACCTTTGTGGCCGACGTCTACGAGACGAGATGAGCGCCTCCCAGATGCCACGCGATTACTACGAGATTCTCGGCGTCCCCCGCGATGCCGGTGAAGCCGAGATCAAGAAGGCCTTCCGGCGCCTGGCTCGCGAGCTGCACCCGGACGTCAATAGCCATGATCCCGAGGCCGAGGACAAGTTCAAGGAGGCGGCCGAGGCTTACGAGGTTCTCTCCGACGCGGACCGACGGGCCACCTACGACCGCTACGGCCACGACGGGCTGCGCAGCGGCGGCTACTCGCCCAATTTTGAAGGCTTCGGCTCGGTGGCCGACATCTTCGAGGCGTTCTTCGGCGGTGGGGCCTTCGGGGGAGCGTTCGGCGGGGGCCAGCCGGGCGGACCCGCCGGCGGCGGCGATGTCGCGATCAGCGCTCAAATCAGTCTGGCCGAGGCGGCCAGCGGGACGCAGACCGAGGTTTCCTTTGACGCCATCGAGCGCTGCGAGCACTGCCGCGGCAACGGGGCGGAGCCGGGCACCCCGATCGAAACCTGCCCGAAGTGTCAGGGCACAGGTCAGCTCCGGGCGGTGACCCGGACCCCGTTTGGCCAGGTGGTGCGGGCTGCCGCGTGCGATGTCTGCGGCGGTGACGGCCGCGTCCCCAAGGAACCGTGCCATGTCTGCCACGGGCGTGGTCGCCGCGCGGAACGGGTCAGCCTGGCCGTGGACGTGCCCCCCGGAATCGAGGACGGTCAGCGGATTCGCGTTTCCGGCCGCGGGCACGCGGGCGAGCACGGCGGCCCCTCCGGCGACCTGTATGTGCAGGTCCGGGTGAAGGAGGATCCTCGCTTCGTCCGCAATCAGGATGACCTGGTCACCGTCATCGACGTATCCGCGCCGCTGGCGGCGCTGGGAACCACCGTCGAGGTGCCCACGATTGACGGGTCGACCGAGGTCGAGATTCCAGCTGGGACGCAGCCCAACGAGACGTTTTCGGTCCGGGGCCAGGGCATGCCGGCCCTTCGCGGCCGGCGCCGAGGCGATCTCCAGGTGGTGGTCAACGTGGTCGTGCCCAAGCGACTGAAGCGCGATCAAAGGGAACTACTGGAGCGACTTTCGGCCAGCCTCACCGAGGAGAATCTCCGCACCGAGGAGGGCGTGTTCGGCAAGCTGAGGCGCGCCTTCGGGGGCTGACCCCCGTTTGCTGCGCCTGGCGTTGCGCGTCCCGCGCGAGCAGGCCGAGCTGGTCCTGGCCGAGCTGCTCGAGCTGGCTCCGAGCGGGGTCGAGGAGTCCGAGCCGGAGCCCGGCATCATCGAGTACGCCGTTTACGGCGCGCCGGGAGAGCTGCCGGCGCTGCCCGAGCTCACCGCGTGCGTCGGCGCGGAGGCTGACTCGGGCGCGGCCATGATCCAAGTTCGCACCGAGGAGATCCCCGATGACTGGGCGGTGCGGTGGCGGAGCTTTCACCGCCCGCTGGTCCTGGACGGCCGGCTCACCGTCCGTCCCCCGTGGGAGCCGCCCGGGGCCACGCCGGTGGACGTGATCATTGACCCCGGCCAGGCGTTCGGCACCGGAGCTCACGCCACCACACGCCTGTGCCTGGAGCTTCTGCTCGATACGCCCGGGCCGAGGGAAATGTTGATCGATGTGGGCTGCGGCTCGGGCGTCCTGGCCATCGTCGCCGCCCGGCTGGGCTGGGAACCGGTTCTGGCTCTTGACTACGACCCCGCGGCGGTGACGGCCACTCGAGAGAACGCCGCAGCCAACGATGTCACCCTGGAGGTTCTGGAGTTCGACCTTCGAGACGACCAGGTCCCCGATTGCCAACTGGCCGTGGCCAACGTGCTCGCCGCGCCGCTTCGCGCCTGGGCCGCCACCCAGCGCCGCTTTCCGGCGCAACTCATCCTCAGCGGTCTGCTCGTCGAGGAGGCTGACTTGGTGGCGGCTGCTTTTGCCGCCCGCGGAGGGGTGGTGCAGGAACGCCGCCACCGAAGCGAGTGGGCAGCGCTGCGCATGCAGTTCCCCTGTGGCTAAGCCCGGGGAGCCGAATCTTGGCCACGCGGCCGATGCCGCCCCGGCCCAGGTGGTCGATCCTTCATCGCGTCGCTCGTGATCCCAGATCCAGGATGAAGGAGGTGAACAGTTGCCCAACCCACTCGCGATCGGCATGACTCTCGGTGGCCTGCTCCTCGATGCCATCGCGCCACGGCCCAAGCCTCGGGCTGGACTTGCGCAAGAGCTCTCTCTCCTCTCTGAGCGTTCCGTCCCGAGGACACTGCGGCGTGAAGCGGCGATCGAGGCGCACGACAGTCGCTCGATGGTGAGTGGTCCCAGCAGCTGACCCGCGTACGGGGCCACGCGTTACTTCTCCGGCGCGTGGCCTCGTCCGCGGTCAGGTTCGCGCCCGGAGGATTAGTTTCCGGGCCGGCGGGGGCTATCCTAGGCAGTCAGTGACGGTTGCCGAACGGGTCAGGACCGACATCACGACGGCCATGAAGGCCGGAGAGAAGGATCGGGTGATTGCGCTACGTCTAGTGCTCTCCGAGCTGCAGAAGGCAGCTAAGGACGGCGGCGATGACGAGCAGACAGTGCTGCGCCGGGAGCGCAAGCGTCGACTCGAGGCAGCGACTCAGTTTCGCGACGGCGGTCGCCCAGAGTTGGCTGAGCACGAGGAGGGCGAGGCGGTGCTCATCGCCACCTACATGCCGGCCGAGCTCAGCGACGAGGAGCTCGCGGCCATCGTGGCCGATGCGGTGGCCGAAACCGGCGCCACCGAGGTCAAGGACATGGGCCCGGTCATGAAGCTCGTCATGGCCCGCACCGGTGGGCGTGCGGACGGGAAGCGGGCCTCGGCCCAGGTGCGCGAAGCGCTCTCCGGCGCGGGGTCAGCCAGGTAGCCCTTGCGCAAGACGCTCGAGCTCGACAACGCCGTGGCGGCCGAACTGGCCGGCAGCGGCGATGTGATCCTCCGCACCCTCGAGGGACACCTCGAGTGCGACGTGTATCTGCGTGGCAACGTCCTCACCCTGGAGGGCGATGAGCGCAGCGTAGATGCCGCCGTCGTGGTGGTCCGCGAGCTATCCGATCTGATTGCCCAGGGCCACGAAATCGCCCCGGGAACCATCGAGGCCGTGAGCCGCGCCCTGGACCAGCACGAATCGCCGTCGCAGATCCTCGACGATGTTGTCTGGCGCCATCGCGCTACCAAGGTGGCCCCCAAGACGGTCAACCAGAAGCGCTACGTCGACTCGATCCGCGACAACACGGTGACCTTCGGGATCGGTCCGGCGGGCACTGGAAAGACGTTCCTGGCCGTCGCGCTGGCCGCCGCGGCGCTCAGCCGGAGGGAAATCAACCGGATCATCCTCACCCGTCCCGCGGTGGAGGCGGGCGAGCGCCTCGGCTTCCTGCCCGGGGACCTGATGGCCAAGGTCGATCCCTACCTGCGCCCCCTGTTCGATGCGCTGCACGACATGCTCGATCCCGAGCGGGTCAGCCAGCATCTCGAGCGAGGGGTGATCGAGGTTGCGCCTTTGGCCTTCATGCGCGGCCGAACGCTCAATGACAGCTTCATCATCCTCGATGAGGCCCAGAACACCAGTCCCGAGCAGATGAAGATGTTCCTCACGCGGCTGGGCTTCAACTCCCGGATGGTGGTCACCGGCGATGTCACCCAGATCGACCTGCCTCGTGAGCAGGACTCGGGGCTGGTGGTCGTCTCGGAGATCCTCGACGGGGTTGAAGGCATCGACTTCGTCCGCTTCGGCGAAGAAGACGTGGTCCGGCACAAGCTCGTGCGCCGGATCGTGGCCGCCTACAACGAGCACACTCAGCGCGCGGCCCCGGAGCTGCGGGCGCGCAAGCGGGCTTAGGAACCCGTAGGCAATGCTCGACGTCGAGGTGATCGGCATCGAGGCCGTCGCCACTGAGGGGCCCACCGCGGTCGAGCTCGAGGAGCTCTGTGCTCTGGCCATGTCCTCGGCCGGCATCGATGAGGGTCACGTGGCGATCGAGTTTGTCGACGAGGACCGCAGTCGCGAACTGAACCTGGCCCACCGCCAGATCGACAGGGCAACCGACGTGCTCTCGTTCGGGGTTGACGAGGATGGGGTGGCTGCCGGACCGCGGGAGCTGGGGGATATCGTGATCTGTCCGCCCCGCACGGAGGATCTGCGTGAGGCGGTCGTCCATGGGGCCCTGCACCTCAGTGGCATGGATCATGAGACCGACGAGGGCGAGATGCTCGCCCTGCAGGCCGAATTGATGCGATGGGTGAACTAGCGCCCCTGGCGACTCGATCGGGCTTCGTTGCCCTGGCCGGACGTCCCAACGTCGGGAAATCGACGCTGGCCAACGCCATCATCGGGTCCAAGGTGGCGATCGTCTCCGACAAGCCGCAGACCACGCGCCGGGCGATCCGCGGAGTGGCCACTGGTCCGGACTGGCAGTTGATCCTGGTCGACCTGCCCGGCGTCCAGCGTCCGCGCGACGCGCTCACCGAGCGCATGCAGCACCGTGTGGAGCGCGAGCTGGCCGATGCCGACGCGTGCCTGCTGGTGGTCAACTGCGAGCAGGGGATCGGGCCCGGTGATCGCTTCCTGGCCGAGCTGCTCAGCCGCGCGGGCGAGAGGTCGGGGGCCTCGGTCCCGGTGACGATCGCCGCCAACAAGACCGATCGGGCCAGCCAGTCGCGGATCGCCTCTACCCTCCAGGCGGCCGAAGACCTGAATCTGGCCGAGGAGATCTACGCCGTCTCGGCTCGCTCAGGCGCCGGGATTCCGGCCCTCACCGAACATCTGGTTGGTCTGCTGCCGCCCGGTCCGTTCTATTTCTCCGCGGCCCAGCATTCAGACCAGGAGCCGATGGTTCTCTTGGCAGAGCTGGTTCGAGAGCAGATTCTGTCCCGCACCCGGGACGAGGTACCGCACGCTGTCGAGGTCGAGGTACTGGATATTCGCCACCTCCGCCCGGACCTTGTCCGCATCGAGGCCGTGGTGCTGAGCGAGACCGAGTCGCAAAAGGGCATACTGATCGGGTCGGGCGGCCGGATGATCAAGTCGATCGGCGTGGCGGCCCGGAAAACGATTGAGCGCGAGCTCGGCACCAAGGTGCATTTGGAGCTCTCGGTGCGGGTGCGGCGACACTGGAGGGGTGATGAACGTCTGTTGGACCGGCTTGGCATCGAGTAACCAGTCTGGTAGGACACTCGGGAACCCTGAGGCCCACGGATGAGGAGAGAAGTGGCATGAGACGGCGAGATGTGCTGGCCGTGATGATCACCGGAGCAGTCATCATCCTCGGCCTCCTGACCGTGTTCGCCATCGAGCTCTCGAACACCCAGGCACGGTCCAAGGCTGATGTCAAGGCTCGCGTGCACGAACGCTCGGTGCTGGCCGCAGCGCTGCTGGACAGCCTGTTCCAGACCTCGGCTGGGACTTCGGCGGCCACCGACGCCCGTCAGCTGGGGGCGGCCAAGGTTCCCGCCCAGCTGCTCAACAAGCTCGCCGGGACCAGCCGCTATGCCGTCCTACTCGATCCCTCGGGTCAGGTCCTGGCCCACAGCACCGGCTTCACCCCTCAGGCCCGGGGCGACCTGCCGCACTCGGCCGCGCTGCGGCTGTTGCGGATGGGACATCCGTGGGCGTTGGGCAATGTTCTGCCCTACCGATCGGGCGGAGTGATCAACTTCGGGATAAGTCTCAGGACCCGCGCGGGCATCCGCTACTTGCTCACCGGGCTCGCACCGAAGGTGCTCGCCCCGTTCCTGCTCGGCGAGCTGCGCCAGATCCCCGGGGTCCACGGCGCCCACAATTTTGTGCTCGACGGCAACGGCGAGGTGCTGGCCTCCACCTTCCCGGCCCGTCCGACCGGCTATGTGTTCCACACCCCGGTGCAGCTGTCGGTGCTTCACCATTCCAGCGGGGAGGCCCGCAGCCACTACTACGACCAGGTCCCCCTGGCCAACACGAGCTGGAGGGTCCTCCTCACCGCCCCCGATGGGCCTCTGTTCGCCAGCGTTTCGGGACTGCGCAAGTGGCTGCCCTGGGTCATCTTCGCTGCCTTTGCCGTCGTCGGCCTGCTGGCCCTGCTTCTGGCCCTGCGCGCCCTGCGCGCCGGCGACGCCGTCCGTGAAGCGAAGGACGAGCTCGAGATGGCCAACCTCCAGCTGGCCGACAGCAACGCCGCCCTGGCCAGCAGCAACATCGAGCTGGAGCGCCGCGCGCAGGAGCTGGCCCGTTCCAACGCTGAGCTGGACCAGTTCGCCTCGATCGCCTCCCACGATCTCCAGGAGCCTCTGCGCAAGGTGAGGACCTTCACCGAGCGGGTCACGGATACCGAGAGCGCGGTCTTGAGCGAGCGGGGCCGCGATTACCTCCAGCGGGCGGGGGCGTCGGCCGAGCGCATGCAGCGCCTGATCGAAGATCTGCTCAAGTTCTCCCGGGTGAGCACCCAGAGCCGTCCGTTTGTGCCCGTCGACCTTGGGGAGGTGACGCGGGAGGTTCTCGAGGATCTCGACGAGCAGGTCCGTGGCTCCGAGGCCCTCGTACACGTCGGCGCGCTGCCGACGATCTCCGCCGACGCGCCCCAGATGCGGCAGCTGCTGCAGAACCTGATCTCCAACGCGCTCAAGTTCCGCCGCGAGGATGTCAGGGCTGAGATAGACATCAGCGCCGTGACCGAGGAGGGATGGGTGAAGCTGAGCGTGCGCGACAACGGGATCGGCTTCGAAGAGCAGTACGCGGAGCGGATCTTCCGGGTCTTCGAACGCCTGCACGGACGCGGCGTTTACCCGGGAACAGGCATCGGCCTCCCCCTGTGCCTCAAGATCGCCGAGCGCCATGGCGGGACGGTGCTCGCGGAGAGCGTGCCGGGCCAGGGTTCGACGTTCACAGTGGTCATGCAAACTGAGCGCACAGAAGCCGTCACGGACCGGCCGCCAGGCGGCTCCCCCGACGCCCCCACCGCAACCCGGGAGCCCTATGTCACGGTCTGAGCCTGTCACGCGGCCGTTGACCATCCTGCTCGCCGATGACGACGAGGAGGATCGCGACCTGGCCCGCGACGCGCTCCAGAACTCCCGTCTGGCCAACGAGATGAAGTTCGCCGTCGACGGACAGGACCTGCTCGACTACTTGCGCCACGAGGGTCGCTGGGCCGGCCCCGACGTGGATGCCCCGCGGCCCGGAATCATCCTCCTGGACCTGAATATGCCCCGCAAGGATGGTCGTGAGGCGTTGGCCGAGATCAAGGCCGATGAGTCTCTGCGGCGCATCCCGGTTGTCGTCCTGACCACCTCCAAGGACGAGTCAGACGTCCTCTCCAGCTATGACCTCGGCGTCAGCTCGTTCATAACCAAGCCGGTCACCTTCGGCGGTCTGGTTGACGTCATGCGCACCTGGACCCAGTACTGGTTCGAAATCGTCGAGCTGCCCAATGGCGACGTTTCCCCCCGCCGGTCCCACTGATCGCCGGGCCTACAATCCAGCCGGTGGACGACACCGAAGTGGCATTCGACGAGCGGGGGCTCGTCCCGTGTGTCGTGCAGGATTGGCGCACCGGAGAAATTCTGATGCTGGCCTACATGAACGCTGAGGCTCTGCGTCTCACGCGTGAGACGGGCGAGTTGCACCTTTTCAGCCGCTCGCGACAGGAGCTCTGGCACAAGGGCGCCACATCGGGTAACACCCAGGCCGTGCGGGCGATCCGCTACGACTGTGATGGGGACGCGCTCCTCGCCGTGGTTGAGCCGGCCGGTCCGGCCTGCCATACCGGCGAGCGAAGCTGCTTTTACCGGGGCGAGCTCGATCCGGCGCCTCCGTTCGCTGTTTTGCCCGAGCTCGAGCGCACGATCGCCGACCGGGCGGCCTCGCGCCCGGCGGGCTCCTACACAGCCACGCTGCTCGAGCGGCCGGCCGTGGTGGGGGAGAAGGTGGAGGAGGAGGCCGAGGAGGTTGCCCGCGCCGCCCGGGAAGAAGCGGACGATCGGGTGGCCGAGGAGGCCGCCGACCTGCTCTATCACCTGGCCGTGCTGCTCCGGGGCCGGAATCTGACGCTCGCCGACGCTGAGCGGGTGCTGGATGGCCGTCGCGGGCGCTGAGGCCAGAGCGTCGGGAGGGGGAGGCCTGTACCCGTCACTGGACGAGGTGCGTGAGCTGGCCCGCAGGCACAACCTGATCCCTCTGGCCGAGACCTTCATCGACGACACCCAGACTCCGGTCTCGGCGTTTCTCAAGCTGCGTCAGTCGGGCCCGGGGTTCCTGCTCGAGTCGGCCGACCAGGGCCGCGTCGGGCGCTACTCGTTCATCGGCTATCGCCCGCGCAAGGTTCTGCGCTGGTCGCTGGGCGAGCCGGGGGACCCCTACGCCCTGGCCGCGGCGGAGCTGAGCCGCTTCAGCGCGACCGAGCTGCCGCGGCCGGATCGCGCGGGCGCCGTGGCGCCGCCATTCGTCGGGGGCGCGGTGGGCATGTTCGCCTACGACCTCGTCCGTACCGTGGAGCCGCTCGGTGCCCCCAACCCCGATCCCGTCGGCCTGCCCGACCTGGCCCTGATGTTCACCGACGGGCTCGTCGTGTTCGATCATCTCCTTCATACCGTGACGGTGATCGCCAACGTCTACGGCGATGACGATCTCGAGGCCTCCTATCGGCGGGCGGCGGAGACGATCGCCGAGGTCCGCTGGCGCCTGGAGGGCCCGGTTCCGAGGCCCTCGCGGCCGCCCGCGGCCGACCGACGTGCGCCCACCTTCGAGTCGAACATGTCCCGTGGGCAATTCGAGGCCATGGTCAGCCGGATCATCGAGTACATCTACGCCGGCGATGCCTTCCAGGTCGTCCCCTCCCAGAGATGGTCGGCGCCGGTGCCCGTGGAGGCATTCTCGATCTACCGTGGCCTGCGGGCGGTCAACCCCAGCCCCTACATGTACTTCCTGGACTTCGGCGACTTCGAGATCGCCGGGGCCAGCCCCGAGCCGCTGATCACTGTGGCCGGCCGGCGGGTCAGCACCCGTCCGATCGCCGGCACCCGCCCGCGGGGGGCCACCCCCGTGCAGGACGCCGCCCTGGCCGAGGAGCTCCTGGCCGATGAGAAGGAGCGAGCCGAGCACGTGATGCTGGTCGACCTGGGCCGGAACGACCTCGGCCGGGTATGCGACTACGGCAGCGTCGAGGTCGAGAGCTTCATGGCCGTGGAGAACTACAGCCATGTCATGCACATCGTCTCCAGCGTGATCGGTCGTCTGCGCGACGGAGTCGGCGCCCTGGAGGCCCTGCGTTCAGTGCTGCCGGCCGGCACTCTGTCCGGTGCTCCCAAGGTTCGTGCGATGCAGATCATCGACGAGCTCGAGCCGGTCAAGCGCGGGGGATACGGGGGAGCGATCGGCTACGCCAGCTATACCGGCGAGCTCGACACCTGCATCCACATACGCACCGTGGTCGTCAAGGACGGCGTGGCTCACATCCAGGCCGGCGGCGGCACGGTGGCCGATGCCAAGCCCGACTACGAGTTCCGCGAGTCCGAGGCCAAGGCGCGGGCTGTGCTCCAGGCCATCGAGCTGGCCGTCGCCCAGCCCGACTGGGCCTAGCCCAGAGGCGGTTCTCTGATGCGTGTGCTGGTTATCGACAACTACGACAGCTTCACCTACAACCTGGTCCAGTACGTGGGCGAGCTCGGTGCCGAGGTGGAGGTGGTGCGCAACGACCGGGCCACGGTCTCCGAGCTGCTGATCCGGGGCCATGACCGGGTGATCGTGTCCCCGGGACCGTGCACGCCGGATGATGCCGGCATCACCCTGGAGGCGGTGCGTCGCTTCCCCGAGGGCGGCATCCCGCTGCTGGGGGTGTGTCTCGGCCATCAGGCCCTCGTGCAGGCTTGGGGGGGCCGGGTGATCACCCGCCACCCCGTTCATGGCAAGACGACCACGATCGAGCACGACGGAAGGACGATCTTCACCGGGCTGCGCGCGCCGCTGGTTGTGGGGCGCTACCACTCGCTCGTCGCCGACCCGGATCTCCCGGCCGTGCTCGAGCAGAGCGCCCGCGCCGAGGATGTCGTCATGGCCGTTCGCCACCGCGAGCTGCCGGCTGAGGGTGTCCAGTTTCACCCGGAGTCGGTTCTCACCGAGCAGGGCCGCGATCTGCTGGCCAACTTCCTGAACGGGACGGCATGAGTTCCCCGGACGGTCTGATCACGGAATCGATCGAGGAGCTGGCCAGCGGCCGCGACCTCGAGCAGACCCAGGCCGCGGCCGTACTGGCCGAGATCATGACCGGCAACGTCTCCGAGGTGCAGATTGCCGCCTTCCTGATCGCCCTGCGCACCAAAGGTGAGACCGTCTCCGAGCTGGCCGGGCTGGCTCAGGCCATGCGCACGCTGGCCGCTCCGGTCCGAGTGGCCCGGGAGGACCTGCTCGACACCGCCGGCACCGGAGGCGGTCGGCGGACGTTCAACGTCTCGACCACGGCGGCCCTGATCGCCGCCGGAGCCGGTTGCCCGGTGGCCAAGCACGGCAACCGCTCGGCCACCGGCCTTTCGGGCTCCGCCGACGTCCTCGAGGCGCTGGGCGCCCGGATTGACCTTGACCCCGGGGCCGTGGCCGCCTGCATCGAGCGCGTCGGGTTCGGATTCATGTTCGCCCCCGCCCACCACCAGGCGACGCGCTTCGTCGTTCCCGTGCGCCGCCAGCTGGCGGTGCGGACGATCTTCAACTTCCTCGGGCCCCTCACCAATCCGGCCGGAGCCGTACGTCAGCTGATCGGGGTCTCGGATCCCAGCTACCTGGAAACCATGGCCGGCGCGCTGGCCCTACTGGGGACCCGCCACGCCCTGCTCGTCTCGAGCGACGACGGTCTGGACGAGCTCAGCATCTCGGCGCCCACCCAGGTCGTCGAAGTCACTGACCAGGGCATCACCGGCTACACCGTCAGGGCCGAGGAGCTGGGACTGACGCCGGCGGAGCCGGAGGCCATCCCCGGCGGCGATCCGGAGCAGAACGCCGCCACCACCCGCGGGATCCTGGCCGGGCAGGCCGGTCCGGCCCGTGAGCTGGCAGTGCTGAACGCCGGGGCGGCCATCTACGCCGGCGGGGGCGCCGATTCCCTGTCGGCGGGAGTGCAGGTCGCAGCGCAGGCGATCGACTCCGGAGCCGCCAGGGTCACCCTGGAGGATTTCGTCGCTGCCACCCGTGAGCTGGCCCCAGAGCGATGAGCGCGCTGGATCCGATCCTCGAGCGAACCCGCAGCGAGGTGGCTCGCCGCCAAGTCGCGGTGCCGATCAGCGAGGTGGAGGCCGCGGCGGCCGCGCGAGAGGAGGTCCGCTCGTTCACGGAGGCCCTGGCCCAGCCCGGCCTGTCCATCATCGCCGAGCACAAGCGCCGCTCACCGTCGGCGGGCCTGATCCGCGATGACCTCGAGCTCGAGGCTGTGGTTGGCGCCTACGAGCGCGGCGGCGCCTCGGCCCTGTCAGTCCTGACCGAGACCGGCAGCTTCGGGGGGAGTTTGACCGACCTGCAACGGGCGCGGGGCGCAGCCGCGCTGCCCATCCTGCGCAAGGACTTCATCATCGACTCCTACCAGGTCGCCGAGTCCCGGGCGGCCGGCGCGGACGCGATTCTGCTCATCGTGGCCGCACTGGCAGTGGACGAGCTCGAGGCCCTCTATGCCCGGGCGCGGGCGCTCGGCCTGGGGGTGCTGGTTGAGGTTCACGACGAGGCCGAGCTCGAGACCGCGGCGGCCCTGGGGGCGGAGGCAATCGGGATCAACAACCGAGACCTGGTCACGCTCGAGGTCGATGTGAGCCGGACGCTGGCGCTGCGGCCTCGCATCCCCGCGGGAATCCTGGTCGTGGCCGAGTCCGGGTTCAGGACCCGCCCGGAGCTCGACCGCCTGGCCGCCGCCGGAGTAGATGCCGCCCTGATCGGGGAGGCCCTGATGCGGGCCGGCGACATCGAGGCCGCCTGCCGTGCGCTGGCCGGCGGCCGGGCCGCTCGCGAGCTGTAATCGCGCCCCGCCGCAGTACGACGGGCGGAGGGCCGCGGACCACGTCGCGCGGCCCTGATCGGCGCGCTTCGTACGATGTGGGTCGTGGAACCAGCACCGCCCAAATTCAAGATCTGCGGCCTCACCCGTGGCGAGGATGCCGAGCAGGCGGTGGAGCTGGGCGCCTGGGCGCTGGGTCTCATCCTCTGGCCCGGATCCCCGCGCCGCTGTGCTCCCGGGGTGGCAGCGGAGATCGGCGCCGAATTCCGGCGCCGGGCGGAGATCGTCGGCGTGTTCGTAAATCCGACCCTGGATGCCGTCACTCGGGCCGCCGAGGACATGGGCCTGACCATGCTGCAACTGCACGGCGACGAAGGCCCGGTGTTCTGCTCTGAAGCGGCTCGGCGCACGGGCTGCCGGGTAATCAAGGCCGTGCGGGTTCGGACCGGGGCCGACATCCAGAGCGTGACCCCCTTCCATACCGACTTCCATCTGCTCGACTCCTATGTCGCTGGGGTGCCCGGAGGCACCGGTGAGACCTTCGCCTGGGATCTGGCCCGAGCTCATCGGGGCACGCCCCTGATCCTGTCCGGCGGACTGCACGCCGACAATGTCGCGCAGGCCATCGCCGCTGTCCGTCCCTATGCCGTGGATGTGGCCAGCGGGGTGGAGCTCGCTCCCGGTATCAAGGATCCGGCTCGCCTGAAGGCGTTCGCGCAGGCCGTGGCCGCGACCGCCCCGGTGGCAGCCGGATGAGCGCCATCGAGCACCGCTTCGGCCCCTACGGGGGCCAGTACGTGCCCGAGACGCTGATGCCCGCTCTGGCCGAGCTTGAGTCCGCCTGGATGCAGGCGCGGGCCGACGACCGGTTTCAGGCCGAGCTCGACCAGCTCCTGCGCGACTACGTCGGGCGCCCCTCGCCGTTGTATCTCGCCCGTCGGCTGAGTGAATGTGCGGGCCGCTCGCTGTACCTCAAGCGCGAGGACCTCAACCACACCGGCGCGCACAAGATCAACAATGCCCTCGGCCAGGCGCTGCTGGCCAAACGCATGGGCAAGCGCCGGATCATCGCCGAGACCGGGGCGGGCCAGCACGGCGTCGCCACGGCCACCGCCTGTGCGCTGCTCGACCTCGAATGCATCGTCTACATGGGCACCGAGGACATGCGCCGCCAGAAGCCCAATGTGGAGCGGATGGGACTGCTCGGCGCTGTAGTCGAGCCGGTGCAGGCCGGGGCGCGGACGCTCAAAGAGGCGGTTTCGGCGGCGATCCGCGACTGGGTGACAAACGTCGAGACCACCCACTACATCATCGGCTCCTGCGTCGGCCCGGCGCCGTATCCGGCCCTGGTCCGGGACCTGCAGCGAGTCATCGGCGACGAGGCTCGCGCCCAGATGCTCGAGCGCGCCGGAAGGCTTCCCGCGCGGGTGATCGCCTGTGTGGGCGGCGGATCCAATTCGATCGGCGCCTTTGTGCCCTTTGTCGAGGATGCCGAGGTGGAGCTGGTCGGTGTCGAAGCCGCCGGTGAGGGAATCGAGACCGGTCGCCACGGGGCGCCGCTGAGCGCCGGCGGCCTGCCGGGGGTCCTGCATGGCGCGTACTCGGCCGTCATGCAGGACGAGGATGGGCAGATCCTCGAGGCCCATTCCATATCCGCCGGGCTCGATTACCCCGGCAGTGGTCCCGAGCACGCCTGGCTGCGCGATCAGGGTCGGGCTCGCTACCTGGCCGTGACCGACAGCCAGGCCCTGGCCGCCTTCGCCCAGACAGCTCGGTTGGAAGGCATCATCCCCGCCCTGGAGAGCGCTCACGCGATCGCCTGGGCACTCGAGAATCCCGGCTCCGGTCCCGACCTCATCTGCCTCTCGGGGCGCGGGGACAAGGACCTGGCCGAGGCCCTGGCCCAACTGGAGGGCTGATCTTCACGATGACCAGCGGGGCCGAGCGGATTGCCGAGGCCTTCGCCCGGGCGCGGGCCAACGGCCGCCGTGCGGCGCTCATGCCCTACCTGATGGGGGGCTACCCGGACCTTGAGACCTCGCGCCAGATCGGCCTGGCCTACGCCCGGTCGGGAGCCGACCTGGTCGAGCTGGGGGTGCCCTTCTCCGATCCGCTGGCCGACGGTCCGGTGATCCACGCGGCGGGCACTGCGGCCCTGGCCGCGGGGGCCACGCTGCCGGAAGTGCTCGAGGTCGGCCGGGCCATCGCCGAGGAGGTCCCGGTGGTGGTCATGTGCTACGCCAACGTGATCCTGGCCCGCGGCCTGGAGCGTTGCCTGGACGCGATTGCGGCCGTTGGCGCCAGCGGTCTGATCGTGCCCGACCTGCCCCTGGAGGAATCGGAGTCCACGCGAGCCGCCTGCCAGCGCACCGGGCTGGCTCTGGTGCCCCTGGTCGCGCCGACCACGCCCGAGGATCGGCTGGCTCAGATCGGCGCGGGCGCCCAGGGATTCGTCTACACGGTGGCCTTGACCGGCACCACGGGTGAGCGCGCCGGCCTCGACCGAGGGCTGGAGGCGATCGTCAGGCGGGCGGGGGCCCACACCGACGTGCCGGTGGCGGTCGGCTTCGGGATCGGCACACCCGAGCAGGCGGCCGCTGCGGCCGCGGCCGGAGCCGACGGAGTGATCATCGGCAGCCGGCTGGTCCGGGCCGCCGGCGAGGCCACTGACCCGGTTGCGGCTGTGGCCGAGCTGGTGGGCGACTTCGCCACGGCGCTGTCCGGTCCTTACCACTAGGATTCCCCACCGATGGGAGTCATCCTTACCGCCGCCGCGGGCCTTTGCATCTGGATTGTCATCTGGGCGCTCAACGTCAGCGGCCTGGACGCCATCATGATCACGATCGTGATGGTGCTGATCGCTGTCGGCGTTCACAATCTGCTGCCGTTCTTGCCCGGCCGGCGGGACTGACCGAGTCGTAGTGTCGCGCTGGGTGCGGACCAGGGGCCGCGTGGCCGGGGCGTGCGTGGTCATCGCGGTGGCGCTGGCCGGTTGTGGTACCGCCACCTCGGGTGGCAACTCCGTGGTCACGGTGACGGGACGGACGCTTGACGTGTACGCCAGCCAGCCTGCCGGTCCGCCGAGCGCCGCGGTCACCGACACGCTGGACGCCGAGCGCCTCGCTCTATCTCAGGCCGGCGGCAAGGCCGGTGCCTTCAACGTGCGCCTGATCTCCCTCCACGGGCGTGAACTGTCCGACAACGCCCGTAAGGCGGTCGAGGACACGAGCACGATCGCTTACATCGGAGAACTCGTCCCCGGGACCTCGCAGGTCTCGGTCGAGATTCTCAACCAGCAGGGAATCCTCGAGGTCAGCCCTGCGGACACCGCCGCCTACCTGACTCAGGCGGTTCCGCCGGTCTCGAACTCTACGACTCACTTCTACCCCGGCCACTCCACCTTCAAGGCCACCTTTGCCCGCGTGGTGGGCAGTTCTGGGGTGGAGGCCAAGGCCCTGGTCGGCGCCATGCAGGCCGAGCACGCCACCAGCGTGTACGTGGCCAGCGACAAGACCCTCTACGGGCGGACGCTGGCCCTGGAGGTTTCGGGCGCCGCGAAGGCGGCTGGATTGACCTCCGCCGGATCGGCCGCCCAGGCCCAGGCCTACTTCTACGGGGCCGACACCTCGAGCCCGTCGGAACGTGCGGGGGCGATCCGGGCCTTCGATCAAGCCGCCGCCAGCGCTCCCTCGGCACGGCTGTTCGCCCCCTCCGGGTTGTATGACCCGTCCTTCGTCACGGCGCTCAGCCCTGCCGCCCAGGCGCGGCTGCTCGTCTCCTCCCCCGGATTTCTGCCCCACGACCTGCCCGCGGCGGGCAAGACCTTTGTCGCGGACTTCACCCGCCTGCACGGGCACCCCCCGGCCCCCCAGGCCATCTTCGGCTACGAGGCCATGGCGTCGGTTCTCGACGACCTGACCCAGGCCAAGGCTACGGCCAACCAGCGGGCCACCGTGGTGGCTGATTTCCGCTCGCTGAAGCGCACCAACTCGGTCATCGGCAGCTATTCGATCAGCGGTGGGGATCCGAGCGTGGCCCCCTTCATCGTGGCCCGGGTGCGTAGCGGTCAGCTCGTGCCCTTCCGGTTCTTTTCCCTCGGCGGCTGAGGACCCGGGGTTGGCCCCCCGGTGGACCGCCGGGTCGGCTCCGCTGCGCGCGGCTCCGCTGCGTGCGGCGCCCGCCCCTACCCCGGCTGGCGCGTATTTAGTTTTCGTTACAAGTTGCGACGGAGCAGGGAAAACGCTCCTGCGCTGGTTGTCGCAGTCCGGCCGCGTCAATAGGCTCCGCTCACCGGGAGCGTTGAGAACCCCGGAACGACCTAGAGGAGGCCTGTTATGAGTGTTCTCGGCAAGGCGATGAGGGGCGGCCTGATCCTGGGCACCGTCCTCGCGCTGAGCGCATGTGGAAGCAGTAGCTCCAGCAGTAGCAGCAAGAGTTCTGGCGGAGGCTCGAGCGGCGGTGGTAGCAACACCATTGACATCTATTCGAGCCTGCCTCTCCAGGGTGCCGTAACCGCCCAGACCGGCCCGCTGGTCAACGGCATCAAGCTCGCGCTCTCGCAGGCGGGCGGGAAGGCGGGCAAGTTCACGGTCAACTATCAGTCGCTCGACGACTCAACCGCGACGTCCGCGGCCACCACGTGCGACGTCAACCAATCACAGGCCAACGCCCGCAAGGCAGCAACCGATTCGAAGGCCGTCTACTACATCGGTGAGTTCAACTCAGGCTGCAGCAAGGTCACGATCCCGATCCTCAACCAGGACGGGCTCCCGCAAGTCAGCCCGGCGAACACGTACATCGGCCTGACCACCAACGAGCGGGGAAGCGCCCCAGGCGAGCCCCAGAAGTACTACCCGACCGGCAAGCGCACGTATCTGCGCCTCGTCCCCCGGGACACGATCCAGAGCGAGGCTGGCCTGCTGGCGATGAAGCAGTCCGGTTGCAAGCGAATCGCGGTGGCCAACGACAAGACCGCCTACGCCGCCGGCCTGGCCAGCCAGGTCGTGCTCAACAAGGGCAAGTACGGGTTGACGGTGACCGGCAATACGGCACTCGACCCGACCGCGCCCAACTTCCGGGCGTACGCGTCGACGCTGAAGTCGCAGGGCATCGACTGCGCCTACACGGCGTTCGACCCGACCGGCGAGGTCGAGCTGATCAAGGACATCGAGGCTGCGAACCCCAACACCAAGATCTTCGGTGGTGACGGGGTCTGTTCCTCAGCGATCTCGAACCCGAAGATGCACGGGATTCCCGCCTCACTCGATCCACTGTTCCACTGCACGGTCGCGACGCTGGATCTGCTCGCCTACCCGGGCGGGCGGACCTTCTTGGCCGCATACAAGGCCAAGTACGGAGTGTCCAGCCCCGATCCGTATGCGATCTACGGCTACGAGGCCATGAAGCTCGGGCTGGAAACGATCGCGAGCCTCGGGTCCCAGGGCAACAGCAAGTCGGCTGTGCTCAAGGCGCTGTTCGCGATCAAGGCGCGTCATTCGGTGCTTGGGACCTACGGGTTCGACGCCAACGGGGACACGACGCTGAAGTCCTACGGGCTGTACGTCGCCGGCAAGACCGGCAACCCGACGTTCTCGAAGACGCTCACGCCGTGACCTGATCATCCGGGTGGGGTCGCTTCGGCGGCCCCACCCGGTTTGATCGCTTAATACCCATAACCCGTTGCTCGTTTAAGAGAGAGCCTCAGGAGGCCGTGGAAGCGAACTCAATAACACCGCCGATCACTTCGGGACCGGCCCGGTCGGCGCTGCAGGCGACCCGCCGGTTCGCGGGGGGGTGGGCTCTGATCGTGGCGCTGGCCGCCTTGCCCGTCTACTTCGGCGTTCACGATCTGGCCTCGGGCTACCCGGGATTCGCTCATGGCCGCACAACCACTACGCACGACCTCACCTACCTGGGCAACAGCCTGATCCAGGGAATCTCGAACGGTTCCATTTGGGCGCTGATCGCGATCGGTTACACGCTCGTCTACGGGATCATCGAGCTGATCAACTTCGCGCACGGCGAAGTGTTCATGATCGGCTCCTTCGTGGGCGCCGGGCTCTGGGCCTCGATCGGACTCGGGCTGTCGACCGGCCCGCGGGGTCTGATTTTTGGCCTTCTGGTCGCGCTTATCGTCTCGATGCTGGTCTGCGGCACGCTGAATGCCCTGATCGAGCGGGTCGGTTACCGGCCATTGCGCACGGCGCCGAAGCTCGCTCCACTCATCACCGCCGTCGGGTTCTCGTTCATTCTGCAAAACGTCGGCCTGCTGTGGATGGGGGGCTCGCCGAGCGGCTTGGACGACCTCATCCACGCCCAGCAGAAGGTGTTTCAGATCTCGGGCCTGGTGGTCCACCGGGCTGACCTGCTGGCGCTCGGGATCATGGTTCCGCTTGTCGCCGGTCTCGTCTGGTTCGTGTCCCAAACTAAACAAGGGCGGGCGATGCGCGCGACCGCGCAGGATCCCGAGGCGGCACGGCTCATGGGCATCAATGTCGACAACACCATCACGCTCACGTTCGTGCTCGGCGGCATGCTCGCCGGCGCTGCGGGCCTCGTATACGCGTTGTACGAGACGACGATCTGGTATTTCCAGGGTTTCGAGGCCGGGTTGATTGCCTTCACCGCGGCAGTGATGGGCGGGATCGGCAACCTTCGCGGGGCTGTGCTCGGCGGACTGATCATCGGCTGCATCCAACAGCTGTCCGACGCCCGAATCGGTCCGCAGTGGACCCCCGCGGTCGTGTTCGGCTACCTGGTCATGATCATGGTGCTAAGACCACGCGGGCTGCTTGGCGAGGAGACCAGAGAAGCCGGATGAACGAGTTCCTGGCGATGATTCGGGAGAGGCGGGCCGCCCTCGAGCGGTTGCTCCCATCATGGTGGACCCATGCCCTGGCCGGTGTCGTGGTCATCGTTGGCGCGCTGCTGCCGCTGCTGTTCTCGCCGACGAGTAACTTCATCGACAAGGAGATCCTCGCGTTGTCGTTCGTGGTGTTCGCACTCGGACTGAACATCGTCGTCGGCTTTGCCGGATTGCTTGACCTCGGGTACGTGGCCTTCTTCGCGCTGGGCGCTTACTCGCTGGGCTGGTTCGGCTCAGACTTTTTCTTCAAGGCAAACGTCCATGTGCTCGTGTCGAAATACTCCGCGTCGCTGCCTGGCATCCATGTCAACTTCCTGCTTGTCCTGCTGATCGCGGCACTGATCACCTCGGCAGCCGGGGTGCTCATCGGATTGCCCACTCTGCGCCTGCGCGGCGACTACATCGCGATCGTGACCCTGGCGTTTGGCGAAATCATCCGGGTGTTCGCGATCAATGGGCAGTCAATTACGATCGCCGGCATGCCATTGACCGCGGGCGTGCTCGGCATCAGCGGCATCGACTCGCCGTACTTTCCCGGCGTCGGCATGCTCACTCAGCTCCAGCTCAGACCTTGGTACTGGATCGCCTTCGCGCTCGTTCTGATCACCCTGTTCGTGAACCTCCGGGTCCGTGACTCACGGCTCGGCCGGGCGTGGATTGCCCTGCGTGAAGATGAGGTCGCGGCGGTCTCGATGGGGATCCCCCTGGTGCGAACAAAGCTGCTCGCGTACTCATTGGGAGCCGCGTTCGGGGGGATCGCCGGCGCCTTCCTGGGGGCGTATACAACGCTGGTGGGCGCCGACCAATTCCAGTTCGGGTTCTCGGTCTTCGTCCTGGCCATGGTGATCGTCGGAGGTCTGGGCTCGATCTGGGGGGTCGTGCTCGGCGCTCTCCTGCTGGCGAACATCAACTACTACCTGATACCGGACGTCCTTAACCATTTGCCCGGCGACCTGGGCCTGAATTTCAACCTGACCGACCTGCAGGTTTCAATCTTCGGCTTCCTGCTCGTGTTGGTGATGGTGCTCCGTCCGCAGGGGCTGCTGCCGGAGCGGCGTCGAAAGCTCGAGCTGACCGAGGGGATCGGGGACACCGAGATGGAATCGACGGGCGTGTGAGCGCGAGTCGACGAACCACCGACGCGCGGGCGACCGCCGCGAAACGGTCGCGATGAGCGCCGAGGCGGCGCCCGCCACCAAGACCGCTGTGCCGGCGATCATGCGGACCGACGGGCTGGCGAAGACGTTCGGTGGCCTGGTCGCCGTGAACGACACATCGATCACGATTCCCACCGGGTCGATCATCTCCATCATCGGTCCCAACGGCGCCGGCAAGACGACGCTGTTCAACATGCTGACCGGTCTGTACAAGCCGACTCGGGGACGGATCTGGTTCGGCGAGCGCGACATCACCGGTCTGCGCCCCGACAAAGTGACAGCGCTCGGCGTGGCCCGAACCTTCCAGAACATTCGCCTGTTCGGAGCGATGACGGCGCTCGAGAACGTGATGGTCGGACGCCATTGCCGGATGCGCGCCGGTGTGTTCGGATCGATCATCCGGCCGCCACGCGTCCGGGCCGAGGAGAAGGCGGTCAATGATCGAGCGGCCGAATATCTCGAGTACGTGGGGTTGCGTCCAGATCAAGTCGGTCGGCTGGCGCTACAGCTGAGCTACGGCGATCAGCGCCGGGTCGAGATCGCCCGGGCCCTGGCCTCCGAGCCGAACTTGCTTCTACTCGACGAGCCGACCGCCGGGATGAATCCACAGGAATCGGCAGTCCTGACTGAATTCATGCGCAAGATGCGCGACGACCTCAATCTCACCATTCTCTTGATCGAGCACGACATGAAGGTCGTGATGGGCGTGTCCGAGCGCGTGACCGTGCTCGACCACGGCGAGAAGATCGCGGAGGGGTCGCCCGCTGAGGTGCGCGGGAGCCAGCGGGTCATCGAGGCCTACCTGGGAAAGCAGACGTGATCTCCACCCTCACCAGCGCCGGATCGTGAGCGCGGATTGATGGCACTGCTCGAGGTCTCCGACGTCCACGCGCACTACGGGTCGATCGAGGCCCTCAAAGGGGTGTCACTGACCGTCGACGAAGGCGAGGTCGTGACCTTGATCGGCTCCAACGGAGCCGGCAAGTCAACCACGCTGAGGGCGATCTCGGGTCTGACGCCCGCCTCGGCCGGCCGGATTGAGTTCGACGGCCGTGAGATCACGCGCGTCCCGGCCCACGAGATCGTCGCGCACGGAATCGCCCTCGCCCCCGAAGGCCGGCATTGCTTTCCTCGCATGACCGTGCGGGAGAACCTCGACCTCGGCGCGCACCGACGCAGCGGGTCCGGGGTGGCCGAGGACCTGGAGCGGGTCTACGAGCTCTTCCCGCGGCTGCTCGAGCGCGAACGACAGAAGGCGGGCACGATGTCGGGCGGCGAGCAGCAGATGCTCGCCATCGGTCGGGCGCTGATGGCCCGGCCGCGGCTGCTCATGCTCGATGAGCCCTCGATGGGGATCGCGCCGATCCTTGTCCAGCGGATCTACGAGACGATTGCCCAGGTCAACCGGGACGGAGTGACGATCCTGCTTGTCGAGCAGAACGCCAACTACGCGCTCGACCTGGCGAAGCGTGGCTACGTGCTCGAGACGGGTCGTGTCGTGCTGGCGAACGATTCCGCCGGGCTACGTGGCGACCCTGAGGTTCAGAGAGCCTACCTGGGCGCATGACGATCTTCGCCACGATCGGGGCGACTGCCCTATACCTGCTGTTCGTCTGGCTGTTCTCCGCTGCGGCGGGCTCCTGGCTCACACAGCGCAAGGGCTACGGTGAGCGGCTCGGCCTGGCCTTCGGCCTTCTGCTCTCGGCCGTGGGACTGCTCTTGGCCTTGCTGCTTCCAGGCCGGCCAGGATCGGCGTGGAAGCTTGACGGGCCGTTCCCCGGCGTCGATCGCGGGCTTCGGCCACCGGCCGGGGGCAGGAACCGCCCGGCGGATCACCGTAACGCAGGTCGCCCTCGTCCGGCGCTTCAGCGACCCGGGATCCGCAGATCCTCGTTGGCCGCGAAGCCCAGGTCCAGGCCCGCCTCGGCCGCGCCACTCTCTCGGGCCTCGTCGGCCACGGCGGCGGCCACCGCGCCCACGACCTCGCGGTTGAACACCGAGGGAATGATGTAGTCCTCGCGGAGTTCGTCGCCGGGCACGATGTCGGCTATCGCCCGGGCGGCGGCCGTCTTCATCGTCTCGGTGATCTGGGTGGCCCGGACATCCAGAGCGCCGCGGAAGATGCCGGGGAAGCAGAGCACGTTGTTGATCTGGTTCGGGTAATCGGAGCGTCCGGTGGCCAGGATCCGCACGTGGGGAAGGGCCTCCTCCGGAGAGACTTCCGGTGTGGGGTTGGCCATGGCGAACACGATCGGATCCGGGTTCATCCGGGCCAGAGCCGAGGCGGGAAGGATCTCCGCGCCCGACAGGCCGATCAGCAGGTCGGCACCCTCGATCATGTCGATCGGAGGGCCCGAGCGGTGCTCGAGATTGGTCCGCTCGGCCAGCGCGCGCTTGGCGGCCGGCATCGTCCCGTCCATGTAGTCCTCGCGCTCGGTGTGAAGCGCGCCGCGTGAGTCGCAACCGATGATGTGGCGCACCCCGGCCTCGAGCAGGATCTTGCTCACGGCGACGCCGGCCGCGCCCAGCCCGACGATGACCACCCGGATGTCGCCGATCCGTTGCCCGGTAAGGGTCAGCGCATTCAACAGTGCAGCCAGTACCACCACGGCTGTGCCGTGCTGGTCGTCGTGAAACACGGGGATGTCCAGTTCGGCCTTGAGCCGGTCCTCGATCGCGAAGCAGCGCGGGGCCGAGATGTCCTCGAGATTGATGCCTCCGAAGCCGGGGGCGATCGCCTTCACCGTGGCGATGATCTCCTCGGGGTCATGCGTATCGAGGCAGATCGGGAACGCGTCCACAGCGGCGAACTCCTTGAACAGCATCGCCTTGCCCTCCATGACCGGCATCGCCGCCCGGGGCCCGATGTCGCCCAGGCCGAGCACGGCTGAGCCGTCGGAGACCACGGCCACCATGTTGCGCTTGATCGTGTACTGGAAGGCCTTGTCCGGATCGTCCAGGATCGCCGCGCACACCCGAGCCACCCCGGGCGTATAGGCCATCGAGAGGTCGTCCCGGGTCTTCAGCGGGCTCTTGTTGTGCACCTCGATCTTGCCGCCGGCGTGGAGCATGAAGGTCCGATCGGTGCTGTCGAGCACGTGCGCGCCGGGAACGGCGTTGACGGCGTCGCTGAGGCGGGGCCAATCGGCCGAGTCGGCGGTCTCGACAGTGATGTCGCGCACGGTGTGCGGGCCGTCCACCTGGACGAGGTCTACGGCGCCGATCGTGCCGCCGGCCTCGCCGATCGCGCTGGCCACCTTGCCCAGCATCCCGGGTCGGTGGTCGATTTCGACCCGCAGGGTCAGGCTGTACTGGGCGCTGGGGGTGCTGGCCATACCGCGGGCCATCTTATGCCCCACGAGGCGTTGGGCAAGTGCCGGGCCGGAGCGGCTGACATCGAGGCCGAACGGGGGGAGAGCGGCGCGGGGTGGGGAGGTCGCTTCTCCGGAAGATAGGCTCACCAGAGATGGCCGACGAGCTCTTCCTCATCGATGGCAACAGCCTGGCTTACCGGGCCTTCTTCGCGTTGCCCGAATCGATCGCCACCTCCACCGGGGTGCCGACCAATGCCATCTTCGGCTTCGCCTCGATGTTGGTCAAGATCCTCACCGACTACGGGCCCAAGGCAACGGTGGTGGTCTGGGACGCGGGATCCTCGGGTCGCAAGGAGGTCTATTCCGAGTACAAGGCCCAGCGCTCCAGCCGTCCCGACCTGCTGCGTGAGCAATGGCCCCACCTCGAGCCCCTGGTCTCAGCCTTCGGCTACCGCAACCTGAAGGTCGATGGCTACGAGGCCGACGACGTCATCGCGTCCATCGCCGAGCAGGCCAAGACCTCGGACCCGCCGGTCGAAGTCATGGTGGTGACCGGGGATCGCGACGCCTATCAGCTGGTCGACGACGACGTACGGATCATGACCACCTCACGGGGCATCACCGACACGCGGGTCTACGACCGCGAGGGGGTGATCGAACGCTACGGGATCCCGCCCGAGCTGGTGCCCGACTTCATCGGGCTCAAGGGTGACACCAGCGACAATATTCCCGGCGTCCCGGGCATCGGGGACAAGACGGCCGCCGACCTGCTCCAGCGCTTTGGTTCTCTGGAGGCCGTCCTGGAGAACGTCGAGCAGATCAGCGGCGCCAAGCGCAAGGAGAACCTGGTCAACCACGCTGACGACGCACGCATCTCAAAGCATCTGGCGACGGCCAAACGCGACATCCCGCTCGACGATCTGGATGTCACCGAGTACGTCTCCGCCGCACCCGATCGCTCGCGTCTGCGTGAGGTGTTCCGCGAGTTCGAGCTGCGTGACCCGCTGCGCCGGCTTGAGGAGGCGCTCGGCTCCGCCGACGCCGCCGCGCCCGCCCCGGTTGCCGAGCAGGCCCTGTCGGCCAAGGTGCGCGCGGGCTCACTCGACGATCTCTCGCGACTACCGGATACGGAGGTCGCCGTCGCCGTTCGCAGCCCCGAGGCGCCCGAGGGCGCGCTGTTCGGTGATGACCCGCTTTGGCGCTTCGGCTGCTACGCGCAGAAGGGGGACGGGCTGACGATCGGTGAATGCGCCCGGCCGGAGGACCTGGTCCGGGCGCTCGGCGCGCGGCCGGTCATCGCTCATGACGCCAAGTCCCTCGGCCTGGTTCCGGCTGTACTGGCCCACGACACCGAGGTGGCCGCCTACCTGCTCGAGCCGGCCCGCCGCGCCTACCCGTTTCGAGAGCTGTGCGAGGAGCGCGGCCTGGCCGCCGACATCGAGGACGAGACCGGTCGCGATGCCCGCCTGGTCCAGGCGCTGGCCGCCTGGCAGCGGGAGCAAATCGCGGACCGGGGTCTCACGGACCTGCTCCAGGAGGTCGAGCTGCCCCTCGTCCGCGTTCTGCGCGAGATGGAGCAGATCGGCGTCAAGCTCGACACCGAGCGCCTCAAGGAGATCTCCACCCGGGTCAAGACCGAGGCCGATGCTCTCGAACGCGAGATCTTCGAGCTGGCCGGCGAGGAGTTCACGCTCGGCTCCCCGCGCCAGCTGGAGGAGATCCTGTTCGGCAAGCTGGGGCTGTCCCGGAAACGGCGGGGCAAGACCGGTTACTCGACCGACGCCAGAGTGCTCCAGGCCATCCGCTCCGAGCACGAGATCATTCCCCGGATCGAGCGCTGGCGGGAGCTGACGAAGCTGGCTCAAACCTATTTGGACGCGCTGCCCCTGCTCGTCGATGATCAGAGCCGTCTACATACCACCTTCAACCAGACCGCAGCCACTACGGGCCGGCTCTCCTCCAACAACCCCAACCTTCAGAACATCCCCATCCGGACCCCGCTGGGGAGGGAGATCAGAGCCTGCTTCATTGCCGAGCCCGGCTCACTGCTGGTCTCGGCCGATTACTCCCAGGTCGAGCTGCGCCTGCTGGCCCACATCGCCGATGAGGACGTGCTCAAGGAAATCTTCCGCCGCGGGGAGGACGTGCACACTGCCACCGCCTGCCGGGTCTTCGGGGTCACTCCCGACGCCATCGACCCGGGCATGCGCTCCAAGGCCAAAATGATCAACTACGGGATCGTCTACGGCCTGTCCGCCTACGGGATGGCCGATCGGCTGGACATCCCGCAGTCCGAAGCCGACGAGTTCATCCAGCGCTACCTGGCCGGTTTTCCTGCCGTCGGACG
The DNA here is from genome assembly GCA_963845575.1 of uncultured Solirubrobacterales bacterium. Classification (GTDB taxonomy): domain Bacteria; phylum Actinomycetota; class Thermoleophilia; order Solirubrobacterales; family Solirubrobacteraceae; genus Palsa-465. Next base: position 333,121 of record CAWJSN010000014.1, read on the forward strand.
CTTCATCGAGTCGACCATCGAACAGGGAACCGAGCAGGGCTACGTCTCCACTCTGTTCGGTCGCCGCCGCCAGATCCCCGAGCTCCGCGCCCGCCGCTGGGAGCTGCGCAAGCAGGGCGAGCGTTTCGCGGTGAACATGGTCATCCAGGGCACCGCCGCCGACATCATGAAGGTGGCCATGGTGCGCTGTGAGCAGGCGCTCAAGGCCGCGGCGCTGAGCTCGCGGCTGGTCCTGCAGATTCACGACGAGCTCCTGTTCGAGGGCCCCGCCGAGGAGGCCGAGCAGGTCAAGGAGATCGCCGTGCGGGAGATGGCCGGCGCCTACCCGCTCGATCCACCGCTGGCCGTCGAGGCGGGGATCGGTCCCGATTGGCTCTCGGCCAAGTGACTCCTGGAGCGGACGGCCGGCGGCCAGCGCTGCGTGAGGCCCGGAGTGAACGCCTGACGCCAGGCCGCGGCCAGCGCGCTGCGTGAGGCCCGGAGTGAACGGCTGACGCCAGGCCGCGGCCAGCGCGCTGCGTGAGGCCCGGAGTGAACGGCTGACGCTAGGCCGCGGCCAGCGCGCTGCGTGAAGCCCGTGGGGCGGGCGCGGCGGCGGCGGTCACGAACCTGGGATGCGCGATGTCCAGGTAGTGGTTGAACGACCACTCGACAAACCGCTTGTTACCCATCCCACCCAGTGCGGGAGCCAGCAGGCGCGGAGCGATCCGCGGCACCATGCGCTGTACCCGCAACATCCAGCGAAATGCCGCCGCGTGGGTGGCCGAGAAGTCGTGGTAGCGGGCCAGTGCCTGCTCGCGGGTCTGCTCGCCGGCCAGCACGCGCCGCAACTCGCGACCACAGGCCAGCCCGAAGTAGAGCGCGGTGCGGATTCCCTCGGCGGTCAGCGGTAGGCAATGGCCGGCCGAGTCACCGGTGAAGAACACGCCGTCCCCCGTGGCCGGCCGGAGGGCGTGGGGGATCCAGTTCCCCTGGTAGCGCACCTTCTCGGCGCCGAGGTCGTCGGCCAGCCGCACCGTCGGCTCGCGCACGTGAAACCTAGGGTCGAACGAACCTACGCCGATCCGGAGCTCTCCGGCGGCGGGAAAACTCCACCCGTACCCGGCGGGGACGTAGCTGCGGTCGATCCACACCTCCAGGTCGCGCCCTGAACCGAACGGATGCACCTCGAGGCCCCTGGAGAGCAGGGCGTCGGGTGGCTGCACGTTCTCGCCGGCGCCCAGGATCCGCCGCCAGCCCAGCGCGTCGACGATCAGCGGCGCGCGAATCTCGCCTCTGTCGGTGAGCACGGTCTCGCCCGTGCGGCGTTCGACCTTGGCCGTCTCGAAATTGAAGTCGCCCTGGGCGGCCAGCAGCCCGCACAGCGTCCGGTAGTCGAAGGTGGAGAAGGTCCAGGGCAGCTCGTAACGGACGGTTTTGTGCGGTGAATGGATGACCAGCTCGCCGAAGGTCTGCTGAAGGGCGTCCTGGAGCCCCATGGCCCGCAGCCAGGTGGTGGGGATGCCGCAGGCCGAGGTCTGACGCTCACCGATCTCGTAGCGGTCGATGACCAGCACGTCGGCCCCGCTTCCGGCCAACTCGCGGGCCACCGCCAGACCGGCGAAGCTGGCTCCGCAGATGAGTACGTCACAGTCCCGCTGAAGGGGCGTGCGCTCAGCACCGCGCTTGGTGGCTCGCCGTGGCATGGGGGCGGATGATAGGACCGACCGCGATCCCGAACCCCCCGCGCGTATGGCCGCACCGTGCGCCCAAGGCGGCTATCCTCGGAGCCAATGTCTTCCACTACAACGCTTGAGGCTGAGACTGATCAGCCCACCGCGACGATCGTCGAGGGCTCCGGCGGCCTGCTGCTGGAGATCGACGGCCAGATCGTCCCCAACTACGACGCCACCCTGCATCCGTTCGCCGAGGGCGACGTGGTCACCGGCAATGTCGTCCGAATCGACAACGACGAAGTCCTCGTTGACATTGGTTACAAGTCCGAGGGCGTCATCCCCGCCGGCGAGCTTTCGATCCGCAAGTCCGTGGACCCCAGCGACGAGGTCGAGCTGGGCGAGGAGGTCGACGCGCTGGTCCTCACCAAGGAGGACCAGGACGGACGGCTCATCCTGTCCAAGAAGCGCGCTCGCTTCGAGAAGGCCTGGCGCCGCATCGAAGCCGCGGCCGAGTCCGGCGAGCCCGTGCACGGCGCGGTCATCGAGGTCGTCAAGGGCGGCCTGATCATCGACCTCGGGGTGCGTGGCTTCCTGCCCGCTTCGCTGGTCGACATCCGCCGCGTGCCCAACCTGGACGAGTACATGGGCCAGACCATCGAGTGCAAGGTCATCGAGCTCAACCGCTCGCGCAACAACGTCGTCCTCTCTCGGCGCGCCGTGCTCGAGGAGCAGCGTAAGGAGGACCGCGAGCGCATCCTCGACCGGCTCCAGCCGGGCCAGGTGGTCGAGGGCATGATCTCCAACATCGTCGACTTCGGCGCCTTCGTCGATCTCGACGGCATTGATGGCCTGATCCACATCTCCGAGCTCTCGTGGTCGCACGTCAACCATCCCTCGGAGATCCTCAACATCGGGGACACGGTCAGCGTCAAGGTTCTGGACATTGACCGTCAGCGCCAGCGGATCTCGTTGGGTCTCAAGCAGACCCAGGAGGACCCGTGGCAGCGCGTGGTTGACACCTACAACATCGGCGACGAGCTCGAGGGCACGGTCACCAAGGTGGTCACCTTCGGCGCCTTCGTCGAGATTCTCGACGGCGTGGAGGGGCTGGTCCACATCTCCGAGCTGGCTCAGCACCACGTTGAGAATCCCCGCGAGATCATCCAGCCCGGCGATCCGGTGCGGGTGAAGATCCTCGAGATCGACTCCGAGCGCCGGCGGCTGTCACTGTCGATCAAGCGTGTGGAGGGCCAGGTTCTACCCGTGCGGCCGATCGAGCCCCCGCTGGAGGGTGCCGGCGGTTCGCTGGACGACGTGCCCGAGCTGGGCCTGTCCGAGGACGTGTTCGCCCCCGGCGAGCCGGTCGAGGCGCCTGCTGAGCCGGTCGATGACGCCGCTGAGTCCGTCGCTGCTCCTGACGAGCCGGTCGACGTCGCCGCCGAGCCGGCCGCGGCTGCGCCCGATCTCAGCGAGGCTGAGATCGCCGAGCCCGCGGCCGCAGAGCCGCCTGTGGAGCCCGCGGCCGCAGAGCCGCCTGTGGAGCCCGCGGCCGCCGAGCCCGAGGCCGCCGGGGCCGCGGAGCCTGCGGCGCCCGAGGCTGCAGTGCCCGCGGCCGCCGAGCCCGAGGCCGCCGAGCCGGAGGCAGCGCTGCCCGCAGAGCCCGCGACCTCTGAGCCCGAGGCTCCCGAGGCTGAGGCTCCGGAGGCCGCGGCTCCCGAGGCCGAGGCTCCCGAAGCCGCGGCTCCCGAGGCCGCGCCCGATTCCGGCCCCGAGTCCCCAGACGCCCCCCCGGCCTAGCTCCGATCCCGACCGCCCGTCCGGTGATCCCCTTCATCGGGCTGACGGGCGGCATCGGCGCCGGCAAGTCAACCGCCCTGGCGGCGCTGGAGCGGCTGGGTGTGCCCGGTCTGTCAACCGACCAGGTGGTTCATGACCTGTACGACTCACCCGAGGTTCGCGACGCCATGGTGGCCGAGTTCGGCCCTGGCGTCCTGCGCGACGGGAAGATTGATCGAGCCGCCGTCGCCCGGGAGGCGTTTGCCACTCCGGAGCGGCGGGAGTGGCTCGAGCAGCTCCTCTGGCCGCGGGTCGGCGAACGAATGATGGCCTGGCGTCAGGAGCTCGAGACCCAGCCCCAGGCGCCACGAGCGGCTGTGGCCGAGGTCCCGCTCCTGTTCGAGGGCGGGATGGAGTCGGCCTTCGATGCCACGATCGCCGTGATCGCCGAGGAGTCCGTCCGCCAAGAGCGGGCTGCGGCGCGAGGCCATGCCTCATTGGACGAGCGAAAAGCCCGGCAGCTGACTCAGGAGGAAAAGTCGCAGCGTGCGACGTACACGGTCCTCAACGACGGCAGTGAGTCCGAACTTGAAGCCAAGCTGTCGTCAATCCTTGACATGCTTGCTCCGTGAGCCACTCGAGTGCCACGGCGGCGCGTCGGCAGTCCCCTCACGGGTCGGCCGCCCTGCGCCGGCGCGAGGCGATCCGCCGCCGGCGCGGCAGCCTGTTCCTGGGCACGATCGTCCTGGCCGTCATCGTCACCGTGCTCGCCGTCCCGGTGGCGCGCCGCGCGATCAGCGAATTTGGCCTGCCTCTCCAGTACCAGGACGTGATCCGCCAGCAGGCGGCCGAGAAGCACCTCGACCCGGCGCTCGTCGCCGCCGTCATCTACGCCGAGACCAAGTTCGACCCCCGGCCCTCCTCGGCGGGCGCCCAGGGACTGATGCAGATCCTGCCCCGAACCGCGCTTTACCTGGCCCATCGCTCGGGGGCCACCAGCTTCACGACCGCCGACCTGGCCTCGCCCGAAGTCAACATCGCCTACGGCAGCTACTACCTCCGCTTCCTGCTGGATCAGTACCACGGGAGCCGCGTGCTGGCTCTGGCCGCCTACAACGGCGGCGAGGCGAACGTCGACGGGTGGTTGGCCCGAGTCAATGCGCGGGGTGCTCGCTTCACGATCAACGACATTCCCTTCCCCGAGACGCGGGCCTACGTGGAGAAGGTGCTTCAGGTTCGCAACGAGTACCGGCACACGTACGCCACCGAGCTCGGATACCGCTGAACCAGGGGCGTCGGAAGCTTCCGCCCCCACGGCGGGTAACTTCCAAAGTCCGTCCTCAAGGCTCCGCAGTCATCGTCCCGCCTGCGTGAGCCCTCCTCGACGCCGCGCAGTCATCGTCCCGCGGGGTGACTAATCTCAGGTAGGCATGCCTAAGTTCGAGCTCGATGGCACCTATCGCCCCACGGCGGACCAGCCCGCGGCCATAGCCTCGCTGGCCGAGGGGGTTGCCGCGGGCGAACGCATGCAGACCCTGCTCGGAGCGACCGGGACGGGCAAGACGATGACCATGGCCGCCACCATCGAGGCCATCCAGCGCCCGTCGCTGATCATCGCCCACAACAAGACCCTGGCCGCCCAGCTCTGCAACGAGTTCCGGACCTACTTTCCCCGCAACGCGGTCGAGTACTTCGTCTCCTACTACGACTACTACCAGCCCGAGGCCTACGTCCCCAGCAAGGACCTCTACATCGAGAAGGACTCGGCCATCAACCAGGAGATCGACCGGCTGCGCCACTCGGCCACCGCGGCGCTGTTCGCCCGCCGCGACGTGGTCATCGTGGCCAGCGTGTCCTGCATCTACGGTCTGGGCTCACCCCAGACCTACGACGACAATCTCCAGACGCTCGGCAAGGGGGAGATGATCGACCGTGATGCCCTGCTGCGCAAGCTGGTCTCGATCCAGTACACGCGCAATGACGTCGCTCTGGCCCGGGGGACCTTCCGGGTTCGCGGGGAGACGCTCGAGATCTGGCCCGCCTACGCCGAGACGGCGTTCCGGATCGTGCTCTTCGGCGACGAGGTCGAGCACCTTCAGCACTTCGATGCGGTCACCGGTGAGGTCATCGAAGACGACCTCGAGCACGTCGGGATCTGGCCCGCCTCCCATTACAACGTCCGCGAGGGCATGATCGACGACGCCGTGGCCGAAATCGGACGCGAGCTCAATGCCCGCTGCGCGGAACTCGAGGCCTCGGGCAAGCTGCTCGAGTCCCACCGCCTGCGTCAGCGCACCCAGTACGACATGGAGATGCTCCGCGAGCTGGGCTTCTGCTCCGGGATCGAGAACTATTCGCGGATTCTCGACGGTCGCCAGCCCGGCGACCGGCCGTATTGCCTGCTCGATTACTTCCCGGACGACTTCGTCTGCTTCATCGACGAATCCCACCAGACCGTCCCCCAGATCGGGGGCATGTATGAGGGCGACCGCTCGCGCAAGCAGACCCTGATCGATTACGGCTTCCGGCTGCCGAGCGCGCTCGACAACCGGCCCCAGACCTTCCAGGAGTATTTGTCAATCACCCCTCAGATCGTGTTCGTGTCGGCCACCCCGGGCGATTACGAGCGCTCCCATTCACCACGGATCGTCGAGCAGATCGTCCGTCCGACCGGGATCATCGATCCCGAGGTTGAGGTGCGCGAGACGCGCAACCAGATCGACGATCTGATGAACGAGATTCGGATCCGCACCGAGCGCAACGAGCGCGCCCTGGTTACCACCCTGACCAAGAAGATGTCCGAGGATCTGACCGACTATCTGCTGGAGATGGGTTTCCGGGTCCGCTATCTGCATTCCGAGATAGACACCTTGGAACGCATCCAGATCATTCGCGAGCTGCGCTTGGGTGAGTACGACGTGCTCGTCGGGGTGAATCTCCTTCGCGAGGGGCTGGACCTGCCCGAGGTCTCGCTGGTCGCCATCCTCGACGCTGACAAGGAGGGCTTCCTGCGCGGGGAGACCTCGCTCATCCAGACCATCGGGCGCGCGGCCCGTAACGTCGAGGGCAAGGTGCTCATGTACGCCGACAAGGAGACGGCGGCCATGCGGGCGGCGATCTCCGAGACCGACCGCCGGCGCACCATCCAGCGGGCTTACAACGAGGAGCACGGCATCACCCCGGAAACGATCGTCAAGGGGATTTCCGATATTGCCGAATTCCTGCAGTCCGATTCGAAGGTCCCCAAGTCCCGCCGGCGCCGGCAGCGCCGTCAGGGCAGCATGGCCCCCGCGGAAATTGAGAAGGCGATCGTTGAGCTCGAGGAGGAGATGCTGGCCGCCGCCGAGGACCTCCGGTTCGAGTACGCAGCCAAGCTCCGCGACGAGATCCGCGATCTCAAGCGCGACCTCGATGAGGCCATCGCCGCCGGCTGAACGCTGGTGTCCGAAGCCTGCGGAATACTGCCTCAAGCTGGTGTTGTCGCGGCCACCGTCCCGCTAGGCTGGACCGCTCTCGATTCCTTGAATGGAGGTACTCCAGGTGGCGCTTGATAGGCAGAGCATCGAGAAGCACGACTTTCCCGTCGGTAGCCACGGATACGACCCCCAAGCCGTTGACGCCCACCTCAGCGCGCTGGCCGACGAGTTCTCTGAGTACAAGAGCGAGGCCCGGCGTCGCACCGAGACCTTGGCCTCATCGGCCAGCGCACAGGTACGGGCCATCATCACCGCTGCCGAGACGAGCGCGGCGGAGATGCAGCGCACGGCGGAGGCCGAGGCGCGAGACATCCGCGAGGAAGCCCATCAGGAGGCCCGGGCCACCCGCGAGCGGGCTTCCGAGGACGTCCGTGAGCATGTCGGCCGGGTCTCGGAGGCCACGTCGGCGATGCTGTCCCGCCTGGACGGGATGGAGTCTGAGCTTTCCGGGCTGATCGAGTCTCTGCGCAACGGCGCCAGCCGGCTCGACTCGGATCTGCGCGAGCTGGAGGCGGAGCTCGGCCAGGTCGGCGAACAGGTCAAGCCGCCGGCCCGGGTCGAGTTCCAGCCCGATCCGGAGCCGGCCGGAGCCGGAGCCGGAACCAGAGCCGGAGCCAGAGCCCGACGGCCCGAGTGCGTCCGAGATCCGCTGGGGAGCGGCCCCGGCGAGCGAAAACTGGGGATCCAGCTCCGCGCCGAGCGAGCCCGAGCCGGCCACGGGGGCCGAGAGCTGGGATGCCGGTCCGAGCTCGGCGGGCTGGGGCGGCCCGGAAAGCCCCGAGCCAGACGAGTCACCCGCACCGGCGGCAGGCTGGGAGTCGGCCCCGGAACCGGCCGAGCCCGCGATCGAGCCCGTGGCGCCGGTCGAGCCGGGATCGGAGTCTTTTCCCGATTCCGCCTCGGCGCCGCCGGGCGCGCCCCCCGCGCCCTATGGCGAGCCATCCTCCGCCTCCTACACGGAGCCACCCGGGGCCGCCGCCGCCCCGCCTGAACCGCTCGCGCCAGAGGAGACTGACGACTCCGAGGGCGCGCGGCTGATCGCGCTCAACATGGCTCTCAACGGCACTCCGCGGGAGGAGACCGCCCGCTATCTCTCAGAGAACTTCCGGCTGGCCGACCGCGACGGTCTGCTGGATGAGGTCTACGCGAGCGTCGAGGGTTAGTCGTCGCCCACTAGCGTCGGCGGTCGCGCCGGCGCGCGACGGGTTCCTCGCTCGTTGCGGAGAACTCGAGGAGAAGGGGCTTCGGAGGGCAGGGGAACGTCTGTTCGATGCACTAAACTCGCATCGAGTGGATCAACTCGTCGTCTCGGGCGCCCGGGAGCACAATCTGAAGGACGTGACGGTCTCGATCCCGCGGGATTCGTTGACCGTGATCACCGGTCTGTCCGGTTCGGGGAAGTCCTCCCTGGCCTTCGACACCATCTATGCGGAGGGCCAGCGCCGCTACGTCGAATCGCTCTCGGCCTACGCGCGTCAGTTCCTCGGGCAGATGGACAAGCCCGACGTGGACTCGATCGAGGGCCTGTCTCCGGCCATCTCCATCGATCAGAAGACGACCTCGCGCAACCCGCGCTCCACGGTGGGCACGGTCACCGAGATCTACGACTACCTCCGCCTGCTGTGGTCGCGCGTCGGGCATCCCCACTGCCACATCTGCGGTCGGCCGATCACCGGCCAGTCGGCGGAGCAGATCATCGATCAGGTGATGGAGCTCGACGAGGGAACCCGGTTCATGATCCTGGCGCCGATCGTCCGCGGTCGCAAGGGCGAGTACGGCAAGCAGTTCGAGGAGCTGCGGGCGGAGGGTTTTGGCCGGGTCAAGGTTGACGGGGAGCTAAGGCGGCTCGATGAGGACATCGTGCTGGACAAGAAGTTCAAGCACGACATCGCCGTGGTTGTGGATCGCCTGGTCATGAAGGGCGAGCTCCGCAAGCGGCTGGCCGACTCGATCGAGACGGCGGTCGCGCTGGCCGACGGGCTGGTCGAGATCGAGCTCGTGGACGTGCCCGACAAGGGATCCCGGGGCCGTCGCGAGGAGCGCATCCTCACCTTCTCTGAGCGCTTTGCCTGCCCGGTCCATGGTCCCAGCCTGGTCGAGCTCGAGCCGCGCATCTTCTCGTTCAATTCCCCCCATGGAGCCTGCCCGCGGTGCACGGGGCTTGGCTCCCAGATGGAGATCGACCCCGACCTGGTCATCCCCGATCCGTCTCTCTCCATCGGCGAGGGGGCCATCGCCCCGTGGGCGGTCAGCGCCTCGCACTACTACGACCAGCTGACCCAGGCCATCGCCGAGCGTTACGAGGTCGAGCTGGACACCCCGTGGCAGGACCTGCCCGAGGAGTCACGGGACTTCTTCCTGTACGGCACCGGCCCAGAACGCGTCCAGGTCTCCTACCGCAATCGCTTCGGCCGTCGCCGGTCCTACGCCACCCGGTTTGAGGGCATCGTGCCCAACCTCGAGCGCCGCTACCGCGAGACCGATTCGGATTTCTCGCGGGAGCGGATCGAGGAGTACATGACCCTGCGCCCCTGCCCGGAGTGTGAGGGCGCCCGGCTGCGCCCTGAGTCCCGCGCCGTGCTGGTCTCCGGAACCCCCATCCATGAGTTCACCGCGCTGCCCGCGCGCCGCGCGCTGGAATGGGTGCGGGCTCTGGACCTGGATGAGCACGACCGGCGGATCGCCCGTCTGATCCTCCGCGAGATCGAGGAACGCCTCCAGTTCCTGGAGAACGTCGGGGTCGGCTACCTGTCGATGGAGCGAGCGGCCGCGACCCTGTCGGGCGGCGAGGCGCAGCGAATCCGGCTGGCCACCCAGATCGGGTCCTCACTCGTCGGGGTCCTCTACATCCTTGACGAGCCCTCGATCGGGCTGCATCAGCGCGACAACGCGAAGCTGATCGCCACCCTCGAACGACTGCGCGATCTGGGCAATACGGTTCTGGTTGTCGAGCACGACGAGGGCACCATGGTCGCCGCTGACCACCTGGTCGATATGGGACCGGGCGCGGGTGAGCACGGCGGTCATGTCGTCGCCCAGGGGACCGCCGCTGAAGTGGCCAAGGTCCCTGACTCGCTGACCGGTCAGTTCCTGGCCGGCACCCGGGTGATCGAGGTCCCCGAGCGCCGGCGAAGGCCGGCCGGCTACATCGCGATCGAAGGGGCGGCTCAGCACAATCTGCGGGGGATCGACGTCAAGATCCCGCTGGGCGTGCTGTGCTGCGTTACCGGTGTATCCGGGTCGGGCAAGTCGACCTTGGTCAACGAAGTGCTGCTCAAGGCGGTGGGCAACCACCTGAATCGAGCCCGCGGGCCCGGGCGCGGCGCCGGTGGCCGGCAACGCGCTGGTGCCCATCGCCGGATCAGTGGGCTGGAGCAGCTGGACAAGATCATCTCGGTCGATCAATCGCCGATCGGGCGCACTCCCCGTTCCAACCCGGCCACCTACATCGGGCTGTTTGACCAGATCCGCGAGCTGTTCTCCAAGACCCAGGAGGCGCGTGCCCGGGGCTACAAGCCGGGGCGCTTCTCGTTCAACGTCAAGGGCGGGCGCTGCGAGGTCTGCCGGGGCGACGGCCAGATCAAGATCGAGATGCACTTCCTGCCCGACGTCTACGTGCCCTGCGAGCAATGCCACGGTAAGCGCTACAACCGCGAGACGCTCGAGGTTCGCTTCAAGGGCAAGACGATCGCCGACGTGTTGGAGATGCCGATCGAGGAAGCGCTCGAGTTCTTCGCCCACATCCCCAAGATCCGCCGGCGGGTGGAGGCACTGGTCGACGTCGGCTTGGGCTACATGCGACTCGGGCAGCCGGCCACGACGCTGTCCGGCGGCGAGGCCCAGCGGGTCAAGCTGGCCGCCGAGCTCAGCAAGGTGGCCACCGGGCGGACCATGTACATCCTCGATGAGCCCACCACCGGACTGCACTTCGCTGACATCCAGCGGTTGCTCGAGGTCCTCCAGCGGCTGGTCGACGCCGGGAACTCGGTCGTGGTGATCGAACACAACCTTGACGTGATCAAGGTTTCGGACCGTCTGATCGACCTGGGACCCGAGGGCGGCGACGAGGGGGGACTGGTGATCGTCCAGGGTACGCCGGAGCAGGTCGCGGCCGCCCCGGACTCCTACACCGGCAATTTCCTGGCCCAGATGCTGCCTGTCAAGGCTCGGCGCACGGGACGCGGCAAGTCAGCTGCGGCCGGACCTGGCCGGAGCAGCCGCCCGGCGGGCACAGGCGCGAACGGCAGGAACGGCAGCTCGGAGGCCAAGGACCAGAACGGTCACGGACGGGGCGGGACAGCCGACGGCGAGAAGGGCCTGGCCAAGCGCCCGCGCCGCAAGACCACCGCCGCTGCGCGCTGAGCGCCGACTCTGCCGGGGGGGGGGCCGGTCGGGGGCCGGTGAGGCGTGGCGCCCTGAGCGCCCACCCTGCCGGAAGCCCGGGCTATCCGAGCGAGCAGCGCCGCCCCCACGTGGGAGAATCACGGGGTGGCCGATCATTACCAGGCGCCCGGCTGGATCACCCGCCATCTGTTCAATCCGCTGATCGCCGGGTTGACGCGAGCGGGAGTGGGCGTCTGGGGCTCGCGGGTGCTCGAGGTGCGCGGGCGCAACAGCGGTGAGTGGCGCCGTACCCCGGTCAACCTGCTGCGGTTCGAAGGCAACGACTATCTGGTCGCCCCCCGCGGGCACACCCAGTGGGTCCGCAACCTGCGGGCTGCGGGCGAGGGGCGGCTCCGCCTCGGCCGGCGGGTGCAGACCTTTACCGCCACTGAGCTGGCTGACACCGACAAGCCTCCGCTGCTGCAGGCCTACCTCAAGCGCTGGTCCTTCGAAGTCGGCACTTTCTTCGCCGGGGTCGGCCCCGACTCGGATGTGGCCGCCCTGCTGCGCATCGCTCCGGATCACCCGATCTTCCGGCTGGAGCATCCCTGAGCGCCCCAGGCCCGGTGACTGCCGCGGAACTGCGGCTGTGGGCTCAGAAGTGGCTCTGGTACGAGCAGAACTCGCTGCCCTGGAATCGCGCGCGCATCCACTGGGAAATGATGCGTCGGGGCGCCTTCGTTCGTTGGCCGGTGCACGGGAACGTCCTCTCGGCCCTCCGAGAGGGTCGCCTGGAGATCGGCGCTCAGACGGTGTTCGAGCCGGGTGTGTGGATCACCGCTCCGGACCAGGCGCGGGTCCGCATCGGCTCCGGCTGCTTTCTCAACCTGGGGGTGATGGTCGCCTCCATGGCTCTGGTCGAGATCGGGGACCACTGTATGTTTGCCAACGGCTGCTTCGTCAGCGATGCCGCCCACCGCTTCGCTGACCCCGAGCGGCCAGTCCCCTGGCAGGGCTTCACCACCAAGGGCCCGACCCGCGTGGGAGACAACGTGTGGTGCGGCGCCGGTGTGGTTATCACCAGCGGGGTCACGGTGGGCCGCCGATCGGTGATCGGGGCCAACTCAGTGGTGACCCAGGACATCCCGCCCTACTCGATTGCCGCCGGGGCGCCCGCGCGCGTGATCCGCAGCCTCCCGCGAGCGGACGCGGGCTCCTCCGTCGCTCCCTAGGCGCGCCGCTCGCCCGCCAGGCGCCGTCGACCCCGGTCGCCCTCAGGCGAGCCGACCCCACCAGCAGTGGACGCGTCAGCTCTTGGGCTTGACCGACCGGGTCACGGTCACATGTTGATGGGTCACCGTGGTCACGGTCAACGTCAGCTTGAGGAAGCGTATGTGTCGCCGCCGGGCCTTGTGGCGCAGCCCCGCGCTCTCATGCAGCGCCCGCGAGGTGGCCTTGACCAGGACAGTGGCCGCCGGACGGGCCAGGGTGATCGTCAGTTTTCCGTGCTTCAGGCTCATCTTCTTGACCTTGGCCCCCCTGACGCTCACGCCTCGTAGCACGAGGCGCCTTCCAACCCTGTGGCGCATGAAGCTCAGGCCGCGGGGAAGGGGCACGGTCAGCGAGGTCAACTTGGGCCCCCGCCGCCCGGCGACGAGCTTGAAGCTGAGGGTGGGACGCCCCCGCCTCAGACCCGACAGGCTGGCAGAAGCCAGGCTGGGCAGGCCGAGGTTGGCCGAGCCGGAACCAGCGCCGGTCTTGCCGGCGCCACCACCACCGTTCCCTCCCGAGCCACCCCCGGCCGAAGCCGGGCAGCCGGAGATCGTGAACGGGGCGGTGCTGGTGGCGAACTTGTCCCCGTTCTGGGAGGTGAAGCTGCCGCTGGCGTTGCCCGAGGGCGTAGCGCAGGTGGTGGCGAAGGCGGCGTTGGGGCCACCGGCCAGGCTGACCCTCAGATCGGAGAGCGGGATGTCTGGCACCCCTGTGAAGGTGGTTGTGTTGCTGGACAGGTTGACGTTCCCGTTCAGGGTCAGGGCGAACGGCTGTGGGAACGTGATGGTGATGGCCGGCGCGGCCAGCGATCCGGTCAGGTAGACCTGCCCCAGCAGTGTTCTCGGGTACAGCGGCGACCTCGCGCCGGCGCTCCCGATGGTCTTGCAGTTGGTGAACGTGGGACTCGCGCAGAGCAGGCCGCCGCTGACCACGGCGGCCGCGTCGGGCGCCACCACGGCCGAGGGGAAGCCAAGGGCCACGGTCTTGCTGGTCGCCTGCCCGTTGGCTTGGGTCACGTTGGTGCTGAGCTGGACGCCGTGATCGCTGCGGTCCTTGATCGCAGTCACGTCGAGCAGAGGGGAGAAGGCAAGGCTGCCGCAGCTGGTGACCTGGAGGGGCTTGGCGGTGGACTGGGGCGTGGAATCCTGGTAGGAGTCGGCGGTGACGCCAAAGGCGGCTGCCGGGGACGGGCACCGCGTGGGCAGCCGCAGCCCCTCGAACGTGCTGTTGATGCGGTTGACGGCGATCGTTACTGCCGCCGGGCCGATCAGCGGGTAGGTGTTCGGGACGTTGTGGAAGGCGATATCGAGGGCACCGGAGGGCTGGACCGTGATCTCGCCGGGACTGCCCAGCTGAGCGATCTTGTGGGTCACCGGATTGGTGGCCATGATGGCCAGTCCGGCCAGGTCAGCCGCCTTGGGAGGCGCGACCAGATCGAAGGTGACGGACACGTTCACCGCCGGCCCGAGGATGTTCAGGGGCAGCACCGGCTTGGCGGTGACCGTTCCGAAGCCCACCTGGCAGGCCGCCGTCGGCGTCGAGGAGTTCAGGCAGGCGCCGCCGTTGATCGAGGCGTTGGCCAGCAGCCCGGGCGGCAGGGCCAGGGTCATGTCCCGAGGAGAGTCGGTGCCCGGGGAGGCGGAGAACTGCAGGTCGGCACCCAGATTCACCGTCGAGCCGGCGTGGTCCCCCGCGCTCTGGTTGAGGAACAGCATGGGCGTGATCGAGGCCTGAGCCGCGGGAGCCACCCCCGCGCATCCGATCGCCACAACGAGGCCAGCCAGGGCCTTCGTCCAGATCCTGCGCATGCCTGCCTCTTCCGTCGGTGTTTCGTGGACGCGAAAAGCCTAGCGGCCGAGGGGGCCCGGGCACCTACGAGTTCTTGATGACGATCCCCTCGAGGATGTTGGCCACCCGCTCGGTTGAGTCGATCGCGGCTTCCAGACGCTCGAAGATGTCCTTCCAGCGGATCACCACCATCGGGTCGATTCCCCCGTCGAACAGGGAGGCGACCGCCTCACGGGTGATCCGGTCGCCTTCGTTCTCCAGGCGGTTGACCTCGACCGTGTAGCGCGAGATGTCGTGAAAGCCGCGGAGGTGGGGGATGGCCTCGGCGATCTGGACCGAGGCGTCACGGAGCACGCGGGACAGGCTGATGGCCTGCTCCATCGGCGCTTCGATCTTGTACAGGCCCAGATAGTCGGCCACCTCCTCGGTGTAGTCGACGATGTCGTCCAGGGCCGAGGTGAGCGCAAGGATGTCCTCGCGGTCGATGGGGGTCACGAACGTGTGGTTCAGCCGGTTGATGATGTCGTGGGTTATCCGGTCACCCTCGTGCTCGCGATCGAGGATCGCGGCGGCCAGATGGGCACCGTCCGGGTAATCGGACAGCATCCGGTGCAGCAGCTCGCAAGTGCCCAATATGTTCGCTCCCGCCTCTTCGAAGAGCTCGAAGTAGATGCGGTCGCGAGGCGAGAACACCTGGGCGAAGCGGGCCACGCGCGGCATCTTAGAGGGGACCGGGTCGCGGGCCCGGCCCGGTCCCCTCCTCAGAGCCCGGCCGGCAGCTCCTCAGACAGCTTCGAGATCCCGCCGGAAGCGGGCCAGCTCCTCCGCGTCGATCGAGTACGTGTGCTCGGGCTGCGGGTACCGGCGCGCCCGCACATCGGCGGCGTAGGCGCTTATGCCGGCGTTCATCTCGGCCTGGAGATCGCCGTAGCGCTGTACGAAGCGCGCTCCCTGACCCTCTCGGATGCCGAGCAGATCGTGGAAGACCAGCACCTGGCCATCGGTCGCCGGTCCGGCCCCGATGCCGATCACCGGAACCGTGATACGGCCCATGAGCTCGGCGGCCACGGCAGCCGGGATGGCCTCGAACACCAGCGAGAAACAGCCGGCCTCCTGGAGGGCGAGCGCCTCGTGGGCGATTCGGCTTGCCGCGCTCGTGCTACGCCCCTGGGCGCGATAGCCACCCAGCGCCGTGGAGGTCTGCGGCGTCAGGCCGATGTGGCCCATGACCGGAATGCCAGCCTGGACGATGGCCCGGGCGCGGGCCACCGAGGTCTCGTTACCGCGCTCGAGCTTGACGGCGTCACAGCCCGCCTCCTTGACGAACCGCAGGGCCGTCTCAATCGCCTGGGCGTCTGAGACCTCGTAGGAGCCAAAGGGCAGGTCGCCGACCATGAACGGCGTTCGCAGGCCGCGCCGTACCGCCCGAGCCAGGACCAGCAGTTCATCCGTGGTGACGGGGACGGTTGAGTCGTAGCCGAGCACGGTCATGGCACCCGAATCGCCGACCAGAACCAGGTCGACACCCCCCGCCTCAGCCGCGCGAGCGCTGGGGAAGTCATAGGCGGTGACCATGACGATCGGTTCACCGAGGCGCTTCTTCTCCTGGAGGATCGGCAGGGTGACCGGAAGCCGAGAGGCATCCGAGGGGACGTTGAACTGCAGCGGGGTGGTGGACATGTCTTGCTAACTCCTCTGTGTCGTGAGAGCAGATCGGCCCCGGTCGGTGTCCGCCCCGAGCAGGGTGGCCACGTCGCTGTCAACAGTGCGGATCTGGTTGCGCTCGTCGACGTGGACGACGCGCGGGTCGTAGTGCTCGAGATCGTCAGGATCGAAGCTTCCGTAGGAGATGACGATGATCGTGTCGCCGCGATGTACGAGGCGCGCGGCGGCGCCGTTGACCTTCATAGCCCCCGTGCCTCGCTCGCCGGCGATGGTGTAGGTCTCGAAGCGGGCACCGTTGTCGACGTCGACCACGGCCACCTGTTCGAACTCGAGGATGTCGGCAGCCTCGAGCAGGTCGGGGTCGATGGTGATCGAGCCCACGTAGTGCAGGTCGCTGTCGGTCACCGTCGCCCGGTGAATCTTCGACTTCAGCATTGTCCGGTTCATGCGCGCCCCTCGTCACGATTGCCGGTCCTCGACGCCGCCGCCGGCACCGGGTGGATGAGCAGGTTGTCGATCAGCCTGGTAGGTCCCACCGGCGCGGCGATGACGGCCAAGACCTCCCCACGCAGCTCCGGCACCGGATCCAGGGCGTCCGGGGATACGAGCTCCAGATACTCCGGCTGTATCCCGCTGCGTTCGAGCTCGCGTCTGGCCGGCGCCAGCAGTGCCTCGGGGTCACGCTCGCCCGCCTGGGCCGTCTCGGCGATGACTGCCAGTGCCCGGCTGAGGGCGGTGGCCCGGGCTCGATCCTCGACTGAGAGCAGCGCATTACGGCTCGACAGCGCCAGTCCGTCCTCATCGCGGACGGTGGGCCGGACCTCGATACGCACGGCCAGGTTGAGGTCCTGGGTCATCCGGCGGATGACCACGGCCTGCTGGGCATCCTTCTGCCCGAAGTAGGCCACGTCGGGCCCGACCATGTTGAAGAGCTTGGTAACGACGGTGGTCACGCCCTCGAAGTGGGCCCGGCCGCGGCTGGCCCCCTCCAGGCGATCGGTCATCGCGCTCACCGAGACCGTGGTCGCGAATCCGGCCGGATAGACCTCATCGACCGAGGGGGCGAAGAGCAGATCAGCGCCTTCCCTGGCGGCCAGCTCAGCGTCGCGCGCCGCATCCCTGGGGTAGGCCAGCAGGTCCCCGGCGTCGTTGAACTGAGCCGGGTTGACGAACAGGGACACGACCACCACGTCGCACTGGCTACGAGCGGCCGAGATCAGGGACAGGTGCCCGGCGTGCAGGGCCCCCATCGTCGGCACCAGACCGATCGTCTGGCCCTGCTGGCGCGCGCCGGCCAGGGCGGCCCGGAGGTCGGCAACGGTGTCGACCGTCCTCATGCAGCCACGTCCTCTGCCGCTGCTGCTGACGCCGTCCCGTTCCGCGACCCCTCTTGGCGCCGTGCGGATAGGGCCCGAGTCGCGGCGACCAGGGTGTCGAATAGCTCGAGCAACTCGGGTGTCCTCTGTGCAACGGCCGCCCGCTGGGCGGCGACCGTGGCCTCGTCGCCCCGAGCCACTGGCCCGGTAAGTGCTTCCTCGGGTCCCAGCGAGGCCCAGTTCTCTACTGTGGCGCGGACCAGCGGCGCGAGCGACTCACGCCCTGCGCCGGTACCGGCGGCCAGGTGCTCGGCGGCGGCCTCGAGCGTGACCAGGAAGTTCGAGGCCATCGACGCGGCCGCGTGGTAGGCCGCGCGATCCTCGTCGGCGAGCGGGAACGGCCGCATGCCCAGGCTCTCGGCCAGCCCACGGGCAACCGTCTGGGCACGCGGGGTGCTACCGCTGATCGCCGCGCCGGCTCCGAGCAAGCGGTCGAATCGGTCGCGCAGGGTCACGGTCATCAACGGATGCAGGGAAAAGGCCTCGTGGGGGGCGAGCACCTCGAGCCCGGTGGCGCCCGAGCAGTGGCCGACCAGCGGGCCGGGCTCGATCTGGGCGGCCACGGACGCGATCTGGCCGTCGGGAACGCAGAGCACTACGACGTCGTACGCGCTCAGATCAGTGCCGCGACCCAACGGAAGCGAGGCATCGACACCGGCCGAGCGCAGGCCGGAGGAAAGCACTCGGCCCATACGACCACGACCCAAAATCCCCACCTTGAGTGGGCGCGTGGATTTGGTGTCGGAGTGCCGTTCCAGTTCCCGCATGGAATACCGGTCGGAAGAGAAATGCTGAAAGACTTCACTGCGAGGTGCGTCCCCGGTGGGTGACGGCCTCAGATAAGAGAATACCCCCCGGGCCGCCCTTCTAGCATCGATTTCCGTGACAAGCGCCACAGAACGGCGAGAGCTCCTCAAAGGCGTATACGAGGAGGCGCGGGGATGTGTCCGGTGCCCGCTGCACCAGACCCGGACTCAGGTCGTCTTCGGGTCCGGCAACGCCAACGCGGACCTGATGTTCGTCGGTGAGGCGCCGGGGGCCAACGAGGACCGGATAGGCCTCCCATTCGTGGGTCAGGCCGGCAAGCTGCTGGACAAGCTCCTGACCGAGATCGGCCTGGAGCGCTCCGATGTGTTCATCTGCAACACGCTCAAGTGCCGTCCCCCTGGCAACCGGGACCCGCAACCCAACGAGATCGCGTCCTGCCACAGCTACCTGCAGAGCCAGGTGGAGCTGATCGAGCCGAAGCTGATCTGCACCCTGGGCAACTTCGCCACCAAACTGCTCCGGGCCGACAGCACGGGGATCTCCCGCCTGCACGGGCAGTCCGAGGAGCGCTCGATCGGCGCTCGCCGGATCCGGCTCTACCCGCTCTATCACCCTGCCGCGGCGCTCTACACCCCGCGGACGCTCGAGGCGTTAAGGGGTGATTTCCAGCGGATTCCCGAGTTGCTGGCGCTTCCCGAGCTGGACCAGCCAGAGCCGCTGCTCGAGGCCGAACCGGAAGCCGCCCCGCCCCCGCCCGAGGTCGCCCAGGAGCGGCCAGGGCCGCCTGCGCCTCCTCAGCTGGGGCTGTTCTAGGAAGACCCGGGCCTCAGCCGGTGCCCGCCAACGCTTCGGCGGGCTCGGGTGCCGTGGGCACTGGAGGATCTGGGGGGGTGGCCGATGCCCGCCCGTCACCCCGGAGGGCGAGGCCGTAGGCCAGCACGGCGCCGACGGCCTGAATGCCGAGCACCACGGCGGCGAAGCCGGTCGCCTGACGCGGTGCGTTCAGGAGCAGGATCGGCTCGGCGATGGCCACCAAAGCGACTACGAGCAGAAACCGGGTGCGCTTCAGGGCGAGCATGTACTGGATGGCCAGATAAGTCGCGGCCAGGACGGTAAACGCCGCCCCGAGCACGAACAGTGAACCTGCGGCCTTGGTCCGGTTGGCCCCGAAGGCGGTTTGCAGAAGCAGGTGCGGGGCGACGGCGAAGATGAGCAGGCAGGGAATGGCGCAGACCAGGATGATGGCCAGGGCGCGGAACAGAATGGGCCGCGTGTCCTCTCCTGCAGCCCGCCGCCGGGAGACCTCGGGGACGAGGTAGAAGCCGGCTCCCATGGCCACCCAGATGAGCACCTTGGCCGCAACCGCGGTGGCCCCGTAGGAGCTGGCCAGCGAGGTGCTGAAGCGGTGCTTGGCGGCGATGATGTCGATGTTCTGGAGCACCGCGATCACGATCAGCCCGGCGATCGGGGCCCAGGCCCGCTTGACGTGCGCCCACAGGCTCATGGCCGCCGCCGTGGTCCGTGCCCCCAGGGGTTCCGTCTCGACGGCCGTGATGTGGCGGCGGAGGCGGTACACGCAGAAGACGCCGATGGCCAGGAAGGAGAACGGTGTGCCTAGATACGCCCCGGTTACCCCTAGGCCCGCGCCGGCCAGCGCGGCCCCGATGACCAGCCGGAAAGCCTGCTCTCCGACCAAGCTGATGCCCACCCCCTTGTAGTCACCTATCCCCTGCAGGACACCGCGCAGAATCGAGAGCTCGAGCCACAGGACGGCGGCGGGCAGCCCGATCGCGGCCGCCCACTTGTAACCCGGCACGCCGACGGCTTGGGCGATCGGATCCCGCAGCAACACGGAAATCACCGCCACCACGAGCGTCAGCCCGAACAGGTTGATCGTCCAGCGCCGTACCGTGGCGGCCAGCCCGGCGCCCACGCCGAGGTGGCCGAGGACGGCCTCACGAGCGGTGGCCACCTGGAGCGCCAGTCCGACTACGGACAGGATCAGGAAGTAGCTGATCAGCGCGGCGAGGCTGCCGTAGTCACTGAGCAGTCGGGCGAAGACCACGGTCGAGATCAGTGCGATGACGTTGTTGCCGATCATCGCGCCGGCCAGGCCGGCTGCCTTGGCCATCTCCGAGCTGCGCACCTCGCTCAGCGAGGTGGGAACCCCGCGATCGCCGGCCACTCGGTTGATGAGCATGGCAATGCGACCCGGAGCCGCGTTGGTCTCGGGAGGCGTCATGACGCCAGTGACGGTAGCGAAAGGGAAGGTCGCGCCGGTCTACAGTGTCACCGGTGTGGAAGGTGCGTTAGTGCAGGGCAGCTTCGAGTCAGGGAGCGCCGCGGAGACTGAGGCAATCGGCGCGAGGGTGGCCGCTGAGCTACAGCCGGGCGATGTGGTCCTCATCGAGGGCGAGCTCGGGGCGGGCAAGACGACGCTGGTCCGTGGCGCCGCCCGCGCGTTGGGCGTCCGGCAGGCGGTGACCAGTCCGACGTTCACGATCGGCCAGCGCTACCCGGCTCCCGTCCCGGTCGCCCACCTCGACCTCTACCGCGTGCCCGGCCTGGCCGGAGAGGATCCCGATCTGGTCTCGGACTACCTGCGAGCCGACACGATTTCCTTCGTGGAGTGGCCCGAGGGGGGTGAGGACGTGCTCTCGAGCTTTGCTCGCATCGTTGCTCGCGTCCGGCTCGAGCACGCCGGCGGCGATTGCCGGCGCGTGAGCGTCGAGTGAAAATTCTGGCCTTCGATACGGCGACCCGGGCCACGACCGTCGCGCTGCTGGACGAGGCGGGCGGGGTCGAGCTCGAGGCCCGCGATGATCCCGAGCCGGGAGCGCGGCCGGGACACACCTCGCGGCTGATGCCGCTCATCGTCGAGGTGCTGGATCGGGCCGGCTGGGTATGGGATGACCTCGATCGGCTCGCCGTCGGGACCGGCCCGGGCACCTTCACCGGTTTGCGCATCGGCGTGGCCACTGCGCGGGCCCTCGCCAGCGCCCGCGCGCTGCCCCTCGTCGGCATCTCGAGCCTGGAGTCGCTGGCTGTGGGTGCGTCGGCAGCGGCCCGGGCGGCTGGCCGCGACCAGGTTCTGGCTGTGCTCGACGCGCGTCGGCGCGAGGTCTTCGCCGCGGCCTGGAGCCCTGACGGTGCCAGCGCCGGAACCCCCACACTCCAGACGGCGGTGATGAGTCCGGCGGCGTTGGCCGAGTCGTCGCTCGAGCTGGGGCGCAGCCGCCTGGTTATCGGCGATGGCGCAGTAGAATTCCGACAGGTTCTCGAGCGTCCGGGAACCCTGATTCCCGCCGACGATTCGGAGTTTCACCGGGTCAGCGCCGTCCACCACTGCAGGCTGGCTGCTCAGCGATTGTCCGTCGGGGCAGAAGCCGTTTCTCCCGAGTATCTGCGTCGCCCCGACGCGGAGCTGAACCTCCGCGCCCCATCATGAGCCCAGCCCCCATCGAGATCCGTCCCCTTGGCTACTCCGATCTGCCCCAGGTCATTGCCATCGAGCGCCGCGCCTTCACCACCCCGTGGTCCTTGGCCATGTTCGTTCTCGAGCTGTCCAAGCCCTCGGGGCTGTGCTTGGCCGCGGTGGACTCCGACCGCGGACGAGTGGCCGGATATCTCATCCTGTCTCGTTACGACACCGTTTGGCATCTGATGAACGTGGCCGTCGAGCCGGCTCGTCAGCATCAGGGCATTGGGCGCCAGTTGCTCGAGCAGATGATTGAACGCGCCGGGGTCGAGGAGCAGTACACCCTGGAGGTGCGGACCTCCAACGCGCCGGCCATCCGCCTGTACGAGAGCTTCGGCTTTCGCTCCGCCGGCAAGCGCCCGCGCTACTACCGCGACACGGGCGAGGACGCGGTGATCATGTGGCGCACCGTGGATCAGGTCTCGACCCCGGGTGCGGCGTGATTCTGGCCCTGGAGACGAGCTGCGATGACACCTGCGCCGCGGTGATCACGGCCGATGGAGTCATTCGGGCCAATGTGATCTCCTCCCAGGGCATCCATGACCGCTACGGAGGCGTGGTGCCTGAGATCGCCTCGCGTCACCATCTCGAACTGGTCGGCCCGGCGGTCGACAGCGCGCTGGCGCAGGCTGGCATCGCGCTGCGCGATGTCGAGCTGGTGGCGGTCACGCGCGGACCTGGGCTGGTCGCCGCGCTGCTGGTTGGGGTGGCCACCGCCAAGGCGCTGGCGGCCGCCCATCAGCTGCCGCTGGCTGCCGTCGATCACCTACACGGGCATGTGGCGGCGGGCTTCTTGGGCTCCGACGGCCTCGAGCCGCCGTTTGTGTGCCTGGTGGCCAGCGGGGGGCACACCTTCGTGGCGAGGGTTGAGGACCGGGGCCCGGACTACCGGGTGCTCGGCCAAACGCTCGATGACGCGGCCGGGGAGGCGTTTGACAAGGGCGCCAGGCTGCTCGGTCTGGGGTATCCGGGCGGTGCTGCCCTGGAGCGGCTGGCCCGCGAGGGCGATCCGGAGGCGTTTGCGTTTCCCACCGCTGCTCGGCTCCGGGGCCTCGATTTCTCCTTCGCTGGCCTGAAGACCTCGTTGCTCTATCGCGTTCGTGACCTCGGCCAGGATGAGACCGAGCGACAACGAGCCAACCTCGCCGCCTCCTATCAGCGCGCGATCGTCGAGGCGCTGGCCGTGCGCGTAGAGCGTGCGCTGCAGGCGACGGGGCTTGACCGGCTGGCAATCGGCGGCGGTGTGGCTGCCAACGGGCCGCTGCGCGACCGGCTGGCCGGCCTCGGGGTGGAACTGTCGGTGCCTGCGCGTGAGCTGTGCACCGATAACGCGGCCATGATTGCCAGCGCGGCGCGCTACGTGCCCGCCATCGCTTACCCGGGCTACCTCGACCTGGACGTCTATGCCACCGGCGAGACCCCCAGATTGGCTGCCTGATGGCGCAGGTTGTCCTCTACGGCCGGTCCGGATGCTGTCTCTGCGACGACGCGCGCGAGGTGCTGATGCGCGCGCGCGAGCGGCGGCCGTTCGAATTCGAGGAGCGGGACATCGACGGTGACGACGCCCTCCTGCGGGCCTATCTGGAACGGATTCCAGTCGTTACGATCGATGGCGTGGAGGCGTTCGAGCTTTTCGTGGACCAGGCCGAGCTGGCCCAATGGCTGGGCTAGAGTGAGGCGGGCATGAGCTACACCGTTGGCCGCGGCAGCGAATCGGCTCAGCCGGGGCTGGAGTCGGCCGAAAAACTCTCGCTCGGGGTTGCGGCTCGGCTGTCGCGCTACCTCCAGGTCCTCACCCAGGCTCGCAAGATCGGCAAGGAGACCATCTCCTCCCAGGAGCTGGCCGATTACACGCACGTGAACTCGACCCAGATCCGCCGCGACCTCTCGGGCTTCGGGAAGTTCGGCAAGCGGGGCGTCGGCTACAACGTCGAGTCCCTGGTCAGCCAGATCCGCAAGATCCTGCGCACCGCCGGTCAGCACAACATCGCGCTGTTCGGAGCCGGCCATCTGGGCACGGCGATCGCCACCTCGGACATCTTCGCCGACCACGGTTTCCGGGTGGTGGCGGTGTTCGACGTCGACCAGTCACGGGTGGGGACCACGATTGGCTCGCTGACCGTGCGCCACAACGACGAGCTGCCCAGCGTGGTCGATGATCAGGACATTGTGGTCGCCGTTCTGGCCGTGCCCTCTGCGGCCGCCCAGCGTCTGGCCGATGAGCTGGCCGACGTGGGCGTGAAGATCATCTTCAACTACTCCGACGCCCTGCTTCAGGTGCCGCCTGAGGTCACGGTTCACACCTCGAGCCCCGCGGTCGACCTGCTCTACGCGCTCTACTTCTACCTCACGTGACGTTCAGCCAGGGTGGAGCTCGACCTCGATACCGCTCGCGCGGCCTTTGACGCCTCGACCGACTTCACCGTCGGTCTCGAGGAGGAGTTCGCGCTGCTGGCCTCGGATTCGCTGGAGCTGACCCCCCGCTTCGAGGAGCTTCGTCAGGCGGCCAGCGGCGATCCCGTGCTCAGCGACGCGATCGCCGGCGAATTGATCTCCTCCGAGATCGAGATCCGCTCGGGGCGGGGCGCCAACCTGAATGAGGCTCAGTCCGCGCAGCGCGACCGCCGCCGCCGCCTGTTTGCCCTGGCCGCCGATCACGACGTCGCCCTGGGGGCCACCGGGACCCATCCCTTCTCTGATTACCGTGAGCAGCAGATCATCCAGACCGAGCATTACCGCCGCGTGGAGGAGGGTCTGAAGTACGTGGCCTGGCGCAACAACACCTTCTCCCTGCACGTCCACGTGGGCATCCACGACGCCGACCGGGCCGTTCTGGTCTGTGACCGGCTGAGGCCCGTCCTGCCGGTTCTGCTGGCCATTTCGGCCAGCTCGCCGTTTCTGGACGGGCGCGACTCGGGCCTGCACAGCGCCCGCACCCAGATCTTCACCAAGAGCTTTCCCCGCTGCGGCGTGCCCGACCCGTTCGGAGACTGGGCCAGCTTCGCGGACTACATCGCCATGCTCGTCCGGACTCGCTCGATCGTTGAGTACACGCAGGTCTGGTGGTCGATCCGGCCGCATCTGGCCTTCGGCACCGTCGAGGTGCGTATCTGCGATGCCCAGTACACCGCCGGCGAGTCCGACCATCTGGCCGCGCTCATTCTGGCCTGCGTGGCTCAGGCGGCGCGCGATATCGACGAGGGGGTTCCGGTGGTGGAATTGCCCGGGCGGCTGATCGAAGAGAACCTCTGGCGGGCCTTGCGCTTCGGCCTTGACGGAGATTTGCTCGACCTCGAGCGCCTCGAGCCCTATCCCGCCGCGACTGCGCTGGAGCGGCTCCTGGCCTGGACCGCCCCCATGCGGGCCGAGCTGGGCCTCGAGGTCGCCCTGCCGGCGTTGAATGGGGCTCAGCGCCAGCGCCGGATGCTCGATTCCGGCATGAGCTTGCACGAGGTGTTCGCCGTGGTGCAGGCTGAAACCCGTGATACGTATTCTGGAATTCTGGAATCCCCGCGACTGACTCGAGGTTGAGTGATGAGCACCGGAGAACCGCAAGTCGATCCCACCGGGGGGCAGCAGCCCAGCGAAGAGGAGCTGCGGGCCGCCTATGAGGCCGAGGTGAAGAAGATCCGCGTCGAGCAAGTGGTGCTCGAGCAGATCGTCACGCTGATCAATCTGGGCATGCGCCGAACCGGCCTGACCCCCGGCACCGAGGAGGAGCGCGATCTCGGCCAGGTCCGTCTGGCCATCGAGTCGATTCGCGTCCAGCTGCCCCTGATCGAGCAGTTTGCCTCAGGTCAGCTCGGCCCGATCCGCGATGCGCTCTCCCAGCTCCAGATGGCCTATGTGCGGCTGGGCGGCGCGCCAGACGGAGTCTCGAAGCCGGCGGGTGCGGCGGATCCGGGAAGCGCGCCGGAGCCTTCGACCCCAGCCGCGTCCGGCTCCACCGCCACCGGACCGGCGCCGAGCGAGCCGCCGGAGGAGGTCAAGCCCGGCGAGGCGGGTCCGGCCCAGCGCAGCGGGCGGCTCTGGATACCGGGTCAATAGTCGCCCCGGAAGGCGTTCCGGGCGTTGGCACGCTAGACTCGCGCCCGGCTTATGCCAGGGTCTCCGCGCATTTCGCGGCGGCCCTTTTGGTGTTATTGACCAGCGCACTGACCGCGCCTCGATCTAAGAGCTTCTCCGGAGGGCCCCTTGTCTAGCTTTCTGACGCATCACGGCGTCTTGGTTGCGCTGGTGTGCGCCGCCGCAGCCATCGTCTACGGCGCCGTCACATCACGTGCGCTGCTGGCGCTTTCACCCGGGAACGAGCGCATGCGCTCGATCTCCGCCGCTGTTCAGGAGGGCGCTTCGGCGTACCTGAACCGCCAGTACACGACCATCGCCGGCGTCGGCGTGATCCTGTTCATCGTCCTCATCCCGCTCCAGAACATCCGTGTGGCGATCGGTTTTGCCATCGGCGGGTTCCTGTCCGCGGCCGCCGGCTACGTGGGGATGAACGTCTCGGTTCGGGCCAACGCGCGGGTGGCTGAAGCCGCCCGCTCGGGCGTCGGGCGAGCCCTCGACGTTGCCTTCCGGGGAGGTGCGGTGACCGGCATGCTGGTCGTCGGCCTGGCCCTGATCGGGGTGGCGGGTTACTACGGCATCCTGACCTGGATCGCCGGGGAGAGCACCCGAAGCGCCGTCGATGCGCTGATCGGGCTCGGATTCGGCGGTTCGCTGATCTCCGTCTTCGCCCGACTGGGCGGCGGCATCTTCACCAAGGGCGCCGACGTGGGCGCCGACCTGGTGGGCAAGATCGAGGCCGGCATCCCCGAGGACGATCCGCGCAACCCGGCCGTGATCGCCGACAACGTGGGCGACAACGTCGGCGACTGCGCCGGCATGGCCGCCGACCTGTTCGAGACTTACGCCGTGACCGCGGTCGCCGTGATGCTGCTCGGCGTGCTGACGTTCAACCAGATCTCGGCCGTCGCCCTTTACCCCCTGGTCCTGGGCGCCGTCTCGATCGTGGCCTCGATCATCGGCACCTTCGCTGTCAAGTCGCGTACCGGCAACGTGGAACGCGCCCTCTACCAGGGTCTGGCCGTCTCCGGCCTGCTGGCCGCGCTGGCCTTCCTGCCGGTGACCAAGTGGCTGATGGAGAACGTGACCCTGAAAAGCGGCACGGCCGGCCCGCATTGGTGGAAGTTCTACCTCTGCGCCTTGATCGGACTGGCGGTGACCGCGGCGCTGTTCGTGATCACCGACTACTACACCTCGACGCGCTTCTCGCCGGTCAAGTCGACCGCACGGGCATCGCAGACCGGCCACGCGACCAACATCATCCAGGGGCTGGCCCAGGGCTATCAGGCCACGGCGCTGCCGGCGATCGTCATCGCGCTGGGCATCTTCGGCGCCTGGAAGCTGGCCGGCGGCAGCATCTACGGCATCGGCGTGGCCGTGATGGCTCAGCTCTCGCTGACCGGATTGATCGTGGCCCTGGATGCGTTCGGGCCGATCACCGACAACGCCGGCGGTATCGCCGAGATGGCCGAACTGCCGGAGGACGTCCGCAACGTCACCGACAAACTCGATGCGGTCGGAAACACGACCAAGGCGGTGACCAAGGGCTACGCCATCGGCTCGGCCGCCCTCGCCGCCCTGGTGCTGTTCAACGCCTTCTCCACCGAGCTGGTGGGACGCCACGTCAGCACCAGCTTCAATATCGGCAACCCGCCGGTTCTGATCGGTCTGCTCGTGGGTGGGCTCATGGTCTACCTGTTCGCCGCCCTCTCGATGGAGGCCGTAGGCCGCGCGGGCGGCGCTGTGGTTGAGGAGGTGCGCCGCCAGTTCCGGGAGAAGCCCGGGATCATGGAGGGCACCGATCAACCGGAGTACGGCACTTGCGTGAGCCTGGTGACTCGGGCCGCCCAGCGCGAGATGATCGTTCCCGCTCTGATCCCGATCGTTCTCCCGGTGATCGTGGGCGTGATCAGCGTCGAGGCGCTCGGCGGCCTGCTCATCGGTGTCATCGTGGTCGGGGTGTTCATGGCCATCTCGATGACTGCCGGCGGCGGCGCCTGGGATAACGCCAAGAAGCTGATCGAGGACGGCGCCTTCGGCGGCAAGGGTTCAGAGGCCCATGCGGCCGCGGTAACCGGCGACACGGTCGGTGATCCCTTCAAGGACACCGCCGGCCCGGCCATCAACCCGATGATCAAAGTGGCCAACATCGTCGCCCTGTTGATCATCCCGCTCATCACCTGAGGCTCACCGCGTCTGGGGCCGGGACGTTCGTGTCCCGGCCCCGCGCGCGCCAGCGCCGGCCAGTGAAGACCGCGTTCGTGGGCGATACGCTGGCCCGGCGGCCATGACTGTCTCCGTCGAGCTCGGCCTCATCCTGGCGCTGCTCACCGCCTTCGGGTCGGTGGCGGGCTTCCTGTACAAGTTCCGCGGTGCCCGCGACGCGCCGCCGGTAGAGCTGCGCCGCCCGTGGCACAGTTCCGTCGCCCTGTTCAGCTCACCGCTCTACGCGCTGGGGATCGCGATCGCGCTGGGCTCCTGGGGACTACACGTCGCCGCCCTGGCACTGGCGCCGATCTCGCTCGTCCAGTCGGTCATTGCCGGCGGCCTGGTCCTGCTCACGGTGGTCGCCGACCGCCTGTTCGGGATCGAGGTCACCCGCCGCGAGTGGATCGGGGTCCTGCTCACCGCCGCCGGACTGGCCTTCCTGGCCGCAACGCTCAGCGGTGACGCCAGCGGGGCCCACTCGCGCTATGACCCCGGCACGCTGGCCGTCTTCCTCTGCGTGGTCGGGCTGGCTGGTCTCAGCCTCTCGGCCCGACCCCGCAGGCCGGCCTTCCTGGCGGTCTCCG
Organism: uncultured Solirubrobacterales bacterium; assembly: GCA_963845575.1. GTDB lineage: Bacteria > Actinomycetota > Thermoleophilia > Solirubrobacterales > Solirubrobacteraceae > Palsa-465. Next base: position 361,555 of record CAWJSN010000014.1, read on the forward strand.
CGGGGCTGCTGTGGGCGGCCTCGGATACGTCGATCAAGGCGCTCAGCTCCCACCTCGGCTCCCTCGGTCTCGGCGTCGTGATTCATCCGCTCGCGGTGGTCATCCTCGTCGCCTCGCTGGTCGGTCTGCTGATCTCCGCGCGGAGCCTCCAATTGGGTGGGGCGGTGCCGATGATCGCCCTGACCTCGGCGGCGGCCAACCTGACCACGATTGCCTCCGGGCCGATCGTTTTTGCCGAGCCGCTGCCCGCCAGTCAGCTGGGGCTGGCCGTGCGGCTGTTGGCCTTCGCGTGCGTGATTGTGGCGGCCGCGATGACGCCACCACCGGCCGCCGACCGGGCCGCCGGGACCTAAGGTCCCGAGTCGCAAATTCGTGAGCGGTCTCGACTCGGGACCTAGCCCGGGAGTCGGCTGGGCCTCGGATCGAGCCCATCCGGCTCCGGTGCTCACGGTCCAGCGTGCTCACCTTGGGCAAGTGTCTAGAGTGCGGGCCATGTTCATCCTCATCGTGGGCGCCGGACGCGTTGGTTCGGCGGTCGCCCGGAAGGCTCTTGAGGCCGGTCACCAGGTTTCCGTACTGGACAGCGACCCGCTGTCCCACGAGCGGCTCGACAAGGACCAGTCGACCAGCTGGGAGGATGCCGGAGGCCTGTTCACGGTCGGGGCCGCTCTGGAGACCGACGGCCTGGAAGCGGCCGGAATTGGCCAGGCGGACATCTTCATGGCCGCCACCCGGGGCGACAACACCAATCTGGTTATCGCCCAGGTCGCCCGCCGCCGCTACAACGTGGATCGTGTCGTGGTCCGCGTCGCCGACCCGGCGCGGGCCGCCTGGTACGCCGAGCAGGGACTGCTGACCATCTGCCCGACCCAGCACGCGATCGATCAAGCCGAGCAGGTCGTGCTCGCGCCCTGAAGGGAGTCAAGGACCGATGTACGTGATCATCGCCGGCGCCGGCAAGGTGGGGTGGAACCTCGCCCGTGAGCTGATCGCCAAGGACCGTGAGGTGACCCTCATCGAGTCCGATCACCGTCGCTATCGAATCGTTGAAGAGGAGCTCGAGCACGCCGTCCAGTACGGCGACGCCACGGAGCTCTGGGTGCTTGAGCGGGCCGGGATCCAGCGGGCCGACCTGGTCATCGCGGTGACCGGCGACGATGAGGACAACATGCTCATCTGTCAGGTGGCCAAGGAGAAGTACGCCTGCGAGCGGATCGTGGCCCGGGTCAACAACCCCCGCAACCTGTCGCACTTCAAGCTGCTCGGCGTTCAGCCCGCCGTGTCGGCCACCGATCTCATCCTGCGTCTGATCGAGCATGAGGTTCCCGAGTACGGGCTGGTCCAGCTGCTCGCTCTCGAGGAGGAGCACCTGGAGATCATCGAACTGGAAGTGGGGGAGGGATCAGTGGCCGCCGGGCTACGGGTGCGTGACGTGGTTCTGCCCGACGGCTCGCTGATCATCTCGGTGCTGCGCGACGGCGCCGGCTTCGTGCCCAAGGGCGACAGCCTGATCGAAGCCGGAGATCAGGTGCTGCTGATTCTGGATCCCGGTCTCGAGGGCGAGATCACGCCCCGCTTCGCCCCCAACGGCGCCGCCGCTTCCCGCGCCGACTGACCGCGGGCCGACGGTGCCCGATCGTTCCGTCGACTTCCTCCTCGTGGGGGGCGGAATGGCCTCGGCGAACTGCGCCCGCTGGCTGCGCCGCTCGGGCGCCGAAGGGTCGGTCCTGCTGGTCGGCCGGGAGCCCGATCTGCCCTACGAGCGTCCTCCGCTTTCCAAGGGCTACCTGCGCGGCGAGGAGGGGCGTAGCGACGCTCTGGCCCAGCCCCCGGAGTTCTATGTGGAGCACGAGATCGAGGTTCTCACCCGGACCTCGGCCATGAAGCTCGACCTCCAGGACCGCACGGTGAAGCTGTCCGATCGCAGCGAGGTCGGCTTCGATCGGGCCCTGCTGGCCACCGGGGCCAACGTGAACCGGTTGGCGGTCCCCGGCGCCGAGCTGGAAGGCATCCATTACCTGCGTACCTTCGCCAACAGCGACGCCATCCGTGAGGACGCGGCCGGTAAGCGGGTGGTGCTGATCGGCGGTTCCTATATCGCCAGCGAGGTAGCGGCCTCATTGACCGAGCTCGGCAGCCACTGCACGCTGATCATGATCGAGCCGGTCGTGCTGAGCCGGACCTTCGGCCAGGAGGCGGCCCAGTTCTTCCACGACCTCCTCCTGCAACACGGCATCGCTGTTTATGGCCAGGAGTCACTGGCCCGTTTCGAGGGCGCCGACGGCCGGGTCACGAAGGTGATCACCGAATCCGGGCGCGAGCTTGACGCCGACGCGGTGATCATCGGCGCTGGGGTCAAGCCGGACGCCATGCTCGCCCGCAGCGCCGGACTGGCTGTGGGCCAGACCGGAGGCATTCGCGTCAACGCGCGCCTGGAGACGGAAACGCCCGGGGTGTTCGCGGCCGGCGACGCAGCCGAGTACGAGAGCGTGATCCACGGCGGACGCCGGATTCGCGTCGAGCACTGGGACGTGGCCTTCAACCAGGGCAAGACCGCCGCGCTGAACATGCTGGGCCAGGAGACGGACTACGACGTGGTGCCCTACTTCTTCTCGGACCTGAGCGACTGGGCGTCGATCGAATACGTAGGGCCGGCCTACGAATGGGATCGCGAGATCATTCGCGGCTCCGTCGACGAGGGCAAGTTCTCGGTTTTCTACCTTCACCACGGCCGGATGGCCGGTGCCCTGTCGGTGGGCCGCCCCGCTGACCTTCAGTTCGCCCGGCGGCTCATTGCCACCCCCCAGGCGCTCAGCGGGCGCGAGGAGGAACTGGCTGATCTGGGGACGGACCTGGACTCGTTCTAGGCTGGGGAGGCGCGGCCAAGACCAGAGCTGGGCTGGCGAGTAGGCCGGCCAGGCCGAATAGCTGCGGGGCAAGGACTCGAACCTTGATAACCAGCTCCAGAGGCTGGCGTCTTGCCATTAGACGACCCCGCAATGCGACAGACAGGATAGCCAGCGTTGAGCCTACGGATCCACGAACTCGGCCGGCTCCTTGGTGAACCCGGCGGTGACCGCCGCCAGCTGATTGGGGGAGCCGATCAGCCCGAGCTGGAGCTCGGCCTCGAGGGCCAGGGTCTGCTCTGCGCTACCGGTCCAGCTTTCGTCGAGAAGCCGCTTGGCGGCCCGCACGGCGTCGGGCGAGCGCGCGGCAATCTCGGCCGCCAGCTCACGGGCCGCGCTCAGCGGATCGCCGGTGACGCGGGTGACGAGTCCGAGCTCGGCGCCCTCGGTGCCGCTGAACACCCGACCGGTGTAGGTGAGCTCCTTGGCCACGTCGAGGCGGACGAGGCGGGGGAGGGTCCGGGTGATGGCCATGTCGGGGACCAGGCCCCACTTGACCTCCATGACCGACAGCCGGGCATCGGGCGTGGCCAGGCGGATGTCGGCGCCCAGAGCAATCTGCAAGCCGCCGCCGAGGCAGTTGCCGTGCAGCGCCGCGATCACCGGCACCGGCACGCGCAGCCAGTCGTAGGCGGCGCGCTGAAACCAGTTCGGGGTCTCGCCGCGCAACGGCTCCAGCAGCCCCTCGGTCCCTGAGCCCGAGGCCATGATGCTCATCACGTCGAGTCCCGAGCAGAAGCTGGGACCCTCACCGTGCAGGACCACGGCCCGCACGCCGGGTTCGCCGCGCAGCCGCTCCGCGGCGGACAGAATGCCCTCGAACATCGGTACGTCCAGCGCGTTGTGCTTATCGGCCCGGGTCAGGCTGACCACGGCCACGTGCTCAGCGATCTCGACCTTGACGCGTTGTTCAGTGTCGGTGGCGTTCACGTGCGACGAACCCTAGAGGACGCGGACGGGATCGCCGACGCGCACAGCCCCGGGTTCGATCACCCCGGCGTAGATGCCGAACGGAAGGGGCTCGGTGCTCTCCACCTCGCGGCGATAGTTGGCCAGCAGCTTGAGTGTCGGCAGCGTCACGTCGCCGCTCTCCGGGTCGCGGGTGGTGACCACGCAGCGGCCGATGTTGCCGGCCACCGACAGCAGGGCGTCACCGGCCCACACACGCCGGCCCATCCAGCTGTCCTCCTCATGTGCGCCGATCCCGTCAACCTCTATGAGCATCCGGAAGCGCCGCCCGTCGACGACGTCGGTCTGCGCCTCCTCGGCGAGCCGCCGCAGCGAGGCCCGGGAGATCACGGACGCGGCGGCCTCGAGACCACGGTCGAGGGCAGGGACCTGCGGGGCGACAATGCGTAGGTCCCGCTGCAGGTAGGCCGACAGAGCCTCGGACCAGGGGCCAAGGAGCGGGCGAGCAGGCATCGTGCGGGAGAAGAAGCGGGTGTCGATGACCTCTTTGTATTCCACCGCGCCCTCGGCGCGGGTGCCATCGGGAAAGGCCAGGCTCAGGTGGGCGGCGTCCACGTCGTAATCGGCCACGATCGTCTGGAGCTCACCGATCCGCTTACCGTTCTGCAGCCGGCCCTGCTCGTCGACGATGAAGAACGCGCGGTCGCCCCGGGCGCCCTCGATACCCAGCTCGATCCGGGACACCTCCCGTACCTGGGTGCCCTTGACGGGAGTCAGGGCCAGGCCCGAGACGTGTGCACTCATCGACGGTCGCGCTCAGGCCGCGGCCTGCTCGGCCCAGTCGCGGTACAGCTGCCAGTAACGCCCGCCGGCATCCAGAAGCTCATCGTGGGTGCCCTGCTCGACGATCTCGCCGTACTCCATGACCAGGATGCGCGACGCATGGCGGATCGTGGAGAGCCGGTGGGCGATGACGATCGAGGTCCGTCCGGCGACCAACCGGCGCAGTCCCTCCTCGATCAGGCTCTCGGTGTGTACGTCGACATTCGAGGTCGCCTCGTCCAGGACCAGGATCCGCGGATCGGCCACCAGCGCCCGGGCAAACGCCACCAGCTGACGCTGGCCGGCGGACAGCTGCACGCCGCGCTCACCCACCTGCGTCTCGTATCCGTCCTGGAGAGCCATGATGAAGTCATCGGCGCCGACCGCCCGGGCGGCGTCCCGAATCTCGGCCTCCGAGGCCTCGGCGCGCCCGAAGGAGATGTTTTCTCGCACGGTTCCGCTGAACAAAAAGCCCTCCTGGGGGACCATGCCCATCTGAGAGCGCAGGGAGTGGGCGGTGACGGAGCGCAGATCGTGCCCGTCGACCAGGATCGCGCCCTCGGTGGGGTCGTAGAAGCGCGCCACCAACTTGGCGAAGGTCGATTTGCCCGCCCCCGTCTCGCCGACCAGGGCCACCGTCTCACCCGGGGCGATGTTCAGATCCAGGTCGCGTAGCGCCCAGGGCGAGTCGGCCGCATCGCCGTAGCGGAACGAGACATGGTCGAAGCGCAGCGCGCCGTCCACCCGGGGGAGCAGGATTGCATCGGGTGCGTCGCTGATCTCGGGCTTCTCGGCCAGCAGCCCGAAGATCTTGTCCAGCGCAGCCATGCCCGACTGATACGTGGTGTAGAGCTGGGACAGCTGTTGGATGGGGTCAAAGAAGTTGTTCAGGGCGGCGATGAAGGCGAACACCACGCCGGTGGAGGTGTGGCCGTTGATGGCCTCGATGCCGCCGATGACCAGGATCTCCACGGTGACCAGAGCCGAGAGCAGCTCCACGGCCGGGAAGTAGGCCGCATTCAGGCGCACCGTGGTCATGTTGGCCTTACGGTTCTCGTCGTTGAGCTCGCGGAAAGCCCGCACATGCTGGCGCTCCTGTCCGAACGCCCGGACCACTCGGATCCCTGACAGCGTCTCCTGCAGATAGCCGGTAATGGAGGCAATCTTCTCCCGGGTGAGGCGGTAGGCGTCGGCCGAGGCGATCCGGAACGCGAGCCCGCCAATGGCCAGCAGCGGCAGGGCGATGAAGGTGAGCAGGGCGAGGTGGAAGTCGAGCACGAGCAGGATCACCACGACGCCGATCAGGGTCAGGCTGGACTGAATGAGGGTGGCCAGACCGTCCTCGACCAGCTGGTCAAGCGCCTCGACATCGTTGGTCATGCGGGAGATGATCACCCCGGCACGGTTGCGCGAGTAGAAGCCGATCGACAGCTCCTGAAGGTGGGAGAACAGCTTCATCCGCAGGTCCTGCAGGGCGCGCTGGCCGACCCACCCGACCAGGTAGGTCTGGGCGTAGGTGGCCACGCCGTAAACCACCGCGGAAATCAGAAATGCGACCACGACCAGGTCCAGCGCGCCCAGGTCGTGGCGGCGGATGCCCTGATCGATGGCGATCTTGGCCAACGGGGCCGGCGCCAGGGCCGAGATCGTGGCCAACACCAGGGCGAGGAACATTGCCGCCACGCGCCAGCGGTAGGGAGCCAGCAGCTCGGCCAGGCCGCGCAGCTTGCGCCCGCGGCCGCCGGTCTCCCGTAGGCGGCGGCGCAGGTCCATGGTGCGGGCGCCCCGCGTCCGATCCTCGGTTGTCCTCGGGGTAGCGCTCATCCGGCCAGCTCCGCCGGCTCGACCGGCTTCCGCGTCAGGAAGACCTGGTCGGGCATGCCCTTCTCCACGATCTCGCGATACAGATCCGAGCGCTCGAGCAGCTCGGCGTGGTTTCCGTCCTCAGCCACCCGGCCGTCCTCGAGCACGATGATCCGGTCGGCCAGGGCGATGGTCGAGAGCCGGTGGGCTATCACGAACGTCGTGCGATCGGCCAGCACCTCTCCGAGCCCGGCCTTGATGTCCTGCTCGGTGGAGGCGTCAACTGAGGAGGTGGCGTCATCGAGGATGAGGATCCGCGGGTCGGCCAGGATCGCCCTGGCGATGGCGATCCGCTGACGCTGGCCGCCGGACAGGGTCAGGCCGCGCTCACCGATTCGGGTGTCGTAGCCATCGGGCAGCCGCTCGATGAAGGCGGCGGCCTGAGCCGCGGTGGCCGCCTGCACCACATCCTCGCGGCTGGCGTCGCCGCGCGCGTAGGCGATGTTTTCGTGCACCGTGGCCGAGAACAGGAACGGGTCGTCGTTGACGATGGCGATCGCGCTGCGCAGGCTCTCGAGCTGAACCGAGCGGACATCAGCGCCGTCCACCAGGACCGCCCCCTCGCTGACGTCGTAGAGCCTCGGCAGAAGCTGAACCAGGGCGGACTTGCCCGAGCCCATCGCTCCGACCAGGGCCACGGTCTGGCCGGCGGGGATATCGAGGGTCACATCGCTGAGCGCCGGGTGGGTGCTGCCGGCGAAGGTCAGGCCGGCCCCGCGCAGCTGCACGTGGCCGCCGCCGGCGCGGCAGCTCAGGGGCGCCCTCGGGAGAGACGATCTCCGGCTCCCGGTCGAGGATCTGGAAGATTCGCGCGCCCGATGCGGTCGAGCGTTGGGCGGCGCCCAGCATGTAGCCGAGAGTGCGCATGGGGGAGATGAGCATCAGCAGGTAGGCATAGAAGGCAGTGAAAGCGCCGACGCTGAGGGAGCCGTTGATGACCTGGCGGCCGCCGAAGAGCAGGATTGCCGCCAGGCCCAGGTTGGGCAGGAAGCTGATCAGCGGGCCGTAGAAGGCCTGGATCCGGGTGGACAGCACCTGCTGCTCGAAGACGCGCTGGGTCGTGTGGCCGAAGCGCGCGAGCTGGCGCTCCTCCTGGGCAAAGGCCTTGACCACTCGCACGCCGGAGACGCTCTCCTCGGCGTCAGCGGTGAGCTCAGCGATGCGCTGTTGCGCCTCCTGCATGGCCGGGCGCGACTTGTGCCCGTAACGATTGGCGATCAGGACCACGAACGGCACCGGAGCCAACGAGATCGCGGCCAGGCCGGGTTGGAGGATGAACATGGCCACCCCGGCCAGGAGGATTGTGACCAGTGACTGGGCGATGAAAATGAGTCCGTAGCCCAGGAAGAAGCGCACCGATTGCAGGTCGACGGTGGCCCGCGACATCAGCTGACCGGTCTGCTGGCGGTCGAAGAAGGACAGCTCGAGGCGCTGGAGCTGACCGTAGAGGCGGTTGCGCAGGTCCACCTCGACACCGAGCGAGACCTGACCGGCAATCAGTCGGCGCATCGCGCTCAGAACCAGGCGGACCAGCCCCGCGGCGCCGATCGCGATCGCCAGGAGGACCAGCTCATGGTGGCGGTGGGCGCCGATGGCATTGATGGCCAGGCCGGTCAGGTACGGGATCAGAACCGTCCCGCCGAGCGCCCCGAAGGCGAGCACGAACGACCAGATCACGCCCTTGCGATAAGGACGCAGAAAGCCCAGCAGTCGCCGAAAGGTGGACATACTTCAGAAAGGATAGTTAGCCGACTGGCCTTTACCGCGCCGTGGAGCGCGACGACCCCGGGTCGGCGGGCCCCTCATTAGGATTGCCCGATGCTCGAGCGCGAGCGCGAAGCGGTGGCCGATACCGCGCGGCACCTGGCCCAGGCGGGACTGGCGCTGGGCACGGCGGGGAACGTCTCGGCGCGCTACGGCGACTTGGTCGCCGTTACCCGCACGGGCGCGACCCTGGCGACGGTGAGCGCCGAGGACGTGGCAGTGGTTGATCTCTCGGGAACTTCCGTCGCGGGACCGCCGCCCTCCTCCGAGCTGGCCCTGCACCTGGGCGCCTATCACCGCTACGGCGCCGGGGCGGTCGTTCACGTCCACGGACCGGTGAGCACCGCACTGGCCTGCGTGATCGACGAGCTGCCGGCCGTGCACTACCAGATGGTCGCGCTGGGCGGACCGATTCGGGTCGCCCGGTACGCCACCTTCGGAACCATCGAGCTGGCCGAAACCACGCTTGAGGCGCTCGAGGACCGCACTGCTGTGCTCATGGCCAACCACGGGGCCCTGACCTACGGTGAGGATCTGAGCAGCGCGGTCGGGCGCGCGGAACTCCTCGAATGGGTGTGCACGGTCTACTGGCAGGCCGCTGCCATCGGCACGCCGAGGACCTTGACCAACGATGAGCTCGACGACGTGCGCACCGAAATGGTCCGTCGACGCTACGGAAAGCTGGTCGGGACCGGAGGCCACCGCTGACCGGCCGCGTGCCGGGCGTCACTCGCCGTGGCCTGTTGGCCGGTGGCGCCGCTGCCGGGGCCGCCGCGGCGCTCCCCGGCGTTGGACCCGCTGCGGCCAGCGCCAGCGAGCGAGCCCGCCACGTAGACGTGGCCATCGTCGGCGCGGGGTTGGCCGGCCTCACCGCCGCCCGGCGGCTGCACAAGGCCGGCCATTCGGTGGCCGTGGTCGAAGCCCGCGACCGGGTTGGGGGCCGGGTGTGGAACCACCCGCTCGGGCACGGCCGGGTTTCCGAGCGCGGGGGCACGTTCGTCGGTCCAACGCAAGATCGGGTGCTGGCTCTGGCCCGGGAGCTGCGGGTGGGCACCTTCCCCGTCTACGACACGGGTCGTAGCGTCTACGTGGCCGACGGCCACCGCCAGACCTACAGCGACCGCGGGCCGTTCGGCTCCGCGCCGCCCGATCCAGAGATCGCCGCGGAGCTGGCCACGACATCCTCGGCCTGGACCAGCTGTCCACGTCGGTCCCGGTCCACGCCCCATGGTCGGCACCGGATGCGGTGAAACTCGACAGCCAGACCCTCCAGAGCTACTTGGACGGCAAGGCAACCAGCCGCCGCTTCAACGAGCTAACCGCCGCCGCCCTGCGCGCGGTGTTCGGAGCCGAGCCGCGGGAAGTCTCGCTGCTGTTTGCCCTCTTCTATATCGCCGCTTCGGGTGACGCCGCGCATCCGGGAACCTTCCAGCGCAATTTTGATACCCGGGGCGGGGCCCAACAGTCGCGCTTCCGGGGCGGATCGCAGGTCCTCCCGCTCAGGCTGGTGGCTGCGCTCGGGGACCGAGTGGTGCTCGGCTCGCCGGTCCGGCGCATCTCGCAGCATCGCGGCGGGGTCACCGTCAGCTCAGACCGAGTCACGGTCCGCGCCCGACGGGCCATCGTCGCCGTCCCACCCGCGCTGGCCGGCCGGATCGCCTACGAGCCGATTCTGCCCTTCGAGCGCGATCAGCTCACGCAGCGCTACGGCCAGGGCACGCTGACCAAGGTTGCGGCCGTCTACGATCGGCCGTTCTGGCGCGCGCAGGGCCTGACCGGCTTCGCTGTCGACACCGGCTTTCCGGTCTCCATCGCCTACGACGACTCGCCTCCCGGCGCTCGCCCCGGAGTGCTGTTCGGATTCGTCGGCGGTGACAACGCCCGGCGCTATGCCCGCCTCTCTCGGCACGCCCGCCGGGCCGCCGTCCTCGAGCAGCTCACACACTACTTCGGGCCGGGCGCCCGACATCCCCGGGATTTTTTCGAGACCAGCTGGAGCCAGGAGGAGTGGACCCGAGGCTGCCCGGTGGGTATCCAGCGGTCGGGGTCGTTCGCGACCTACGGTCCGTATCTGCGCGCGCCCGTCGGTCGCCTGCACTGGGCCGGTACTGAGACGGCCACCTTCTGGAACGGCTACATGGATGGTGCGGTCAGCTCCGGCGAGCGTGCCGCTGCGGAGGTTCGAGCCCAGCTCTAGACCCGCGCGCTGGCGACGATGCGCCGGTCTGGGTAGGGTCCCGCCCACTTACCCAAGGAGGAGGAACCAGCTGTGGCCACCGTTCGTGAAGCGACCTTCGACCTGTTTCGCGCCCATGGCATGACGACGATCTTCGGCAACCCGGGCTCGACCGAGCTGCCGATGCTGGCCGACTTCCCGGAGGACTTCACCTACGTGCTCGGGCTCCAGGAGCTGGCCGTGGTAGGAATGGCCGACGGTTATGCCCAAGCGACCGGCCGCCCCACGCACGTGAACCTCCACACGGCCCCCGGGGTGGGCAACGCCGTGGGAGGCATCTTCAACGCGCAGGCCAACAAGTCGCCGCTGCTCATCACCGCCGGCCAGCAGGTCCGGGCCCAGATCACCATCGAGGCGAACCTGGCCAACCGTGACGCCACCGTCGCTCCCCAGCCCTACGTGAAGTGGAGCCACGAACCGCCACGGGCCCAGGACGTACCGGGAGCCCTGGCCCGAGCCATCCACCACACCATGCTCCCGCCCCGGGGCCCGGCCTTCGTCTCGATTCCGATGGACGACTGGACCGAGGAGGCTGACGACGATCGCTCTCGCCACGCGACGGCGCGCCGCGTGAGCGGCCGCACCTCCGCGGACCCCGAGGCGCTCACGGCGTTGGCCGCCAGGTTGGCCGCGGCGCAGCGACCCGTACTGATCGCCGGTCCGGATATCGATGCCTCCGGAGGGTGGGAGGCCGCGGTCGCCCTGGCCGAGAAGCAACACCTGCCGGTATGGGCCAGCCCCGTGACCGGGGGCTCGCGGATCGGCTTTCCGGAGAACCATCCCCAGTTCGTCAGTGCGCTGCCCCCGGCCATCGGACCGCTGTCCGAGACACTGAAGGACCACGACCTGATTCTCGTCGTGGGCTCCTCGGTGTTCCCCTATTACCCGTACATCCCCGGGCCACTGCTGGGCGAGAACTCCGAGCTGGTGGCCCTGACCAGTGACCCGGCCGAGGCAGCTCGGGCGCCGATGGGTCAGTCCATCCTGGGCGACGTTGCTCTCTCGCTGGCCCAACTCGTCGAGCTGGTGCCTGAGGCCGAGCGCCCGCTGCCCGATCCGCACCCCGCTCCGGGTGAGCCCCAGACCGCTGACCCCCTCAGCGGTACCGAGGCCATGGCCGCCCTGGCCGATGCCTGGCCGGCGGACGGGATCGCGGTGCTCGAAACTCCATCCAGCACGATGGCTTTCCGCAACCGGGTGCGGATCTCGCGGCCGGGCAGCTACTACTTCTGCGCCAGTGGCGGTCTTGGCTTCGGGATCGCCGCCGCCGTCGGCGTCCAGCTCGCCCAGCCGGAGCGCCCGGTGATCTGCGTGCTCGGCGAGGGCTCGGCCCAGTACGGGATCACTGCACTCTGGAGCGCCGTGGCCTATAAGGTCCCGGTCACCTTCCTCATCCTGCGCAACGAGGAGTACATGATCCTCAAGTGGTTCGCCATGCTCGAGCAGGTCTCCGGCGCTCCCGGACTCGATCTGCCCGGGCTGGACGTGGCCGCCGTTGCCCGCGGCTACGGCATGAGCACGCGGGAGGTAAACGGGCGCGAGGAGCTGACCCAGGCGCTGCGCGAGGCGATCGCCGTGCAGGACGGTCCCCGGCTGGTGCAGGTCCCGGTGGCCACGGGTATGTGGGTCGATTAGTGGCGGTACTCAGCCGCTCCCGGCCGGCGGTCGCCCCGGAGAGCACCGGGCCCAGCTCCGACCGGGCTCCTGACTGGGTGGCGGCCGGAACGCCCGCGCCGCTGCGGGATTGCCTCAATGCCGCGCTCGGCCCCGACCGCGTGTTGCACCGAGCCACCGACCTGATCCGCTATGCCTCGGATGCCAGTCCCTACCGCCTGATCCCGCAGGCGGTCGTCGTCCCGCAGAACATCGAGGACGTGGTGAAGCTGTTGCGCCTGGCCAGCGCTTTGTCCACCCCGATCGTCTTCCGGGCCGGCGGCACGAGCCTCAACGGCCAATCGCAGACCGACTCGATCATGGTCGACGTCCGCCGCCACTGGCAGCAGGCCCGCGTCGAGGATTCCGGGGCCCGCGCTCGCGTCGCTCCCGGGGCCACGCTCGGCTATGTAAACCGGCTGCTGCGCCGCCATGGCCGGCGCCTGGGTCCCGATCCGGCCAGCACCAACATCGCCTGTGCCGGCGGCGTGATCGCCAACAACTCCGGCGGGATGCGCTGCGGTGTGGTCGCGGACTCCTACCGCACCGTGCGGGCCATGACCCTCGTGCTGGCCAACGGCACGGTGATTGACACGGCCGGAGCCGACGCCGAGGAGCGCTTTGCCGCTGGCGCACCGGAGCTGGCCGCGGGGCTGCTCGAGATCCGTGACCAGATCCGGGCCAACCAGGAGCTCAAGGAGCGGATTTCCCGCAAGTTCGAGATCAAGAACACCACCGGCTACCGCCTGTGCGCCTTCCTTGACGCCGAGACTCCCCTGGAGATCTTCCGTCGATTGGTCATCGGCTCGGAGGGCACGCTGGCCTTCGTGGCCGAGGCGGTGTTCGACACCGTCCCGGAAGGCCGCCACACGACGCTGGCCCTAGTCGGCTTCGAAGACCTGGACAGCGCCGCCGCAGCGGTCGGCCCGCTGGTCGAGGCTGGAGCGACCGCCACCGAGCTGATGGTCGCGCCGACCCTGATCGCCGCCGGCTACAGCATGCCGGGCACGCCCGAGGAGTGGAAGGAGCTCCCTCCGAGCTCGGCAGCGCTGCTGGTCGAGTTCCGTGCCGAGGATCCCGCGGAGCTTGACCAACCGGTGGCGGCCGCCACCGAGATCCTGGCCGGGCGGCCGCTGATCGGAGGACAGGAGGGGATCCGGTTCACCCGTGATGCCGAGGAGATCGAACTGCTCTGGCGCGTCCGCGAGGGCATGCAGGGACTTCTGGCCGCGGTCCGCCCCCCTGGGGTGACGATGATCATCGAGGACGTCTGCGTGCCCCCGAAGCGGGTGGCCGAGGCCGCGACGGACCTCCAGGCCCTGCTGGTCAAGCACGGCTTCCTACCCGGCCTGGCCGGGCACGCGTCGGCCGGGAACTTGCACTTCCTCCTCACCCCAAACTTCGCTGAGGAGGCCGACCTCGAACGCTACGACACCTTCGTGCACGAGCTCGTCGAGCTGATCGTCGACAAGTACGACGGTTCGTTGAAGGCCGAGCACGGCACGGGGATCAACATGGCGCCGTTCGTGGAACGGGAGTGGGGAAGTGAGGCGACGGAAATCATGTGGCGGATCAAGGCCCTGGCCGATCCAGCCGGGATCCTGGGTCCTGGAGTGGTCCTCAACCGCGATCCCGGTGTCCATCTGCGCAACCTCAAGAGCGTCCCCGAGATCGAGGACGTGGTCACCAAGTGCATTGAATGCGGGTTCTGCGAGCCGGTCTGCCCGTCGCGCAACGCGACCACCACTCCGCGGCAGCGGATCGTTCTACGCCGCGAGATGGCGCGCCAGCCCGAGGGATCGCCGCTGCGCACCGTGTTGCTTGACGAGTACCGCCACGCCGCGATCGACACCTGCGCCGCCGACGGCTCCTGCGCGGGGGCCTGCCCAGTGGCCATCGACACCGGCCGCCTGGTCAAGGATCTGCGCGCGGCTGAGCGCGGCGAGCGGGCCGAGCGCGCCGGACTGGAGCTGGCCCGCCGCTATGCGCGGGTGGAGCGGGCCGCCCGGCTGGGGCTTAGGGCCGGCGCGCTCGCTGCGCGCGTGCTCGGCGACGAGCGCCTGGCTCGGGCGACCGACCGCCTGCGCCGCCGCGGGCTGGCGGCACCGTGGTCGAAGAGCCTTCCCGGCAGTGCCTCTGGCCGGCTCCCGGAGACCACCCGCCGCGGGGCCGCCGCGGTTTATCTGCCCTCCTGCCTGAACCGCATCTTCGGCGCACCGCGCGACGCCGCGCTCGGTCCTACGCTGCCCGAGGCCCTGGTCTCCGTTTCCGCCCGGGCCGGCCTGCCGGTGTGGATTCCCGATGACGTGGCCGGGCACTGCTGCGGCGTGCCCTGGAGCTCGAAGGGCTACCGCGCGGGCCACGAATACATGGCCCTGCACACCACCGCGGCGCTCCAGCGTTGGTCTGACGGTGGACGCCTGCCGGTGGTAGTCGACGCCAGCTCGTGCACGCTCGGGGTCATCTCCGAGCTGGCCCCAGAAGGGGTCGAGGTGCTCGATTCGGTGGCCTGGGTCCACGATCGGCTGCTCGATCGCCTCCCGGTGCGGGGCCGTCAGGGCTCGGCGCTGGTGCATCCCTCCTGTGCTTGTACGCAGCTCGGCCTGGCCGGGAAGCTCCACGCCATCGTCGCGCGGCTGGCCGACGACGTGGTGGTTCCCGCGGGAACCACATGCTGCGGAATGGCCGGCGACCGGGGTCTCTCCCATCCCGAGTTGCCCGCCTCGGCACTCGAGGACGTCAAGCGTGAACTCGACGGTCAGCACTTCGACGCCTGCGTATCGAGCAACCGGACCTGCGAGATTGCTTTGCACCAGATAACGGGCCGGACATATGATTCGGTTGTGCTGATGCTGGAGGAGCGGACGCGATGAGACGGACAACGTGGGTGCTAGCCGCGCTCGCGCTGGTCGCGGGGATCCTGGTCGGGTTGTCCCGAACCGGCGGCTCGCCCGGGATCAGCGGCACCGCCACCGCCCGTACGGCGGCTCCGTCGACGGCCGTTTCCCCTCCGCCGCTGGATCGTTACTCGCTCGTCCACGGCTGCTATCGCCTGCGCTCCGGGTCAAGCGAGCTGGCCCCGAGCGACGCGCCTTACCGGATGCAGGCCACCGCACTCGGTCAGTACCTCATCTACGGCATGCACCACGACTACCTCGGACCCGGTCTGACCCCGGTCAGCGCTCCGGACGGGGCCACGGTGTGGCAGGTCAACGGAAGCCCCATGCAGGGTTTCTCGCTCAAGAACCTCGGCACCGGCCAGTCCTTGGGGGTTAGGTTCATCCCGGCCGCGGGCTGCGCGGTCTTCCCCGAGGGCAACGTCAACGCCGTCGGCCCTGCCTTCAAGGGGTCGAGCCCGGAGTCGACGGTGTTGGGAACTATCGACGCGCACACGCACGTGACGGCGTTCGAGTTCCTGGGCGGCGACTTCCACTGTGGGCGGCCCTGGCATGGATATGGCATCGCCTATGCGCTGCCCAACTGTGCTCCGTATGAGACCGGCACCAACGGCCAGGTCGAGAGCTTCTTGGACTACGGGTCGCCCGCTCACCCGCATGACACTCAGGGCTGGCCGACGTTCCGTGACTGGCCGCTACCCACCGACCTGGCCGAGGAGGGCGACTACTACACGGGCATCGAGCGCGCCTGGAAGGCCGGGTTGCGGGTGATGGTGACCCAGTTGGTTGACAACGAGGCTCTCTGCCTCCTGATGACCAAGCGCCACAACCCGTGCAACGACATGAACAGCGTCCGCATCCAGGCCAAGGATCTGCGCAAGCTTCAGGACTACGTCGACGCCCAGTCCGGTGGCCCGGGCAAGGGCTTCTTCCGCATCGTCACCAGCCCGTTCCAGGCCCGTCAGGTCATCAACTCCGGCAAGCTGGCCGTGGTCGAGGGGATTGAGGTCTCGGACCTGTTCGGCTGCGGTGAGTACCTGGGCGTGCCCAAGTGCGACCGGGCCCAGATCGACGCCAGCCTCAAGGAGATCCGCGGCCTCGGGGTCAGCACCTTCTTCCCGATCCACAAGTTCGACAACGCCTTCGGCGGGACCAAGATGGACGCCGGCGAGCTCGGCGTCCTGGTCAACGGGGGCAACCATCTGGAGACCGGCCACTTCTGGAGCATCAAGACCTGCACCGGACCTGAGCACGACTCCACTCAGCTGACCTCGATTCCGGTCGGCGGCGGCCTGACCACGATCCTCAACGGCCCGGCCGGCCAGACCCTGCTGCCGCCTCTGCCCAAGCTCCCCGTCGGCCTGCGTCGCCGTCACGCGGTCATCATGCCCGCCAGCCAGATCCCGGTCTATCCGCCCCCGCCGCATTGCAACACGCGAGGCCTGACCTCGCTGGGGTCCTACCTGATCGACAAGATGATCAAGCAGCACTTCATCGTCGAGCTTGATCACATGGACGCCAAGACCGCCGACGACACCCTGAGCATCCTCGAGAGCCATCATTACTCGGGCGTCATCTCCGCCCACAGCTGGGACTCGCCCCAGGAGAACTCGCGCATCTACAACCTGGGCGGTTTCGTCACCCCGATCGCCGGCGCATCACCGGCCTCCTTCATCGCCCAGTGGCAGGCCAGCCAGAAGATCCGCAATCAGCGGTTCTACAACGGCGCGGGCTTTGGCTACGGCGCGGACATGAACGGCCTGGCCGAGGAGAGCGCGCCCGATACCACCAACCCGATCCACTACCCGTTCAAGTCCTACGACGGCAAGGTCACGTTCACCCGGGAGCAATGGGGCCAGCGCGTGTTCGACCTCAACAAGGACGGGGTGGCCAACTACGGCATGTTTGCCGATTGGCTCCAGGAGCTCTCGCAGATGACCGGCGGCAAGATGACCGCCGACATGTTCCACGGGGCGGAGGCCTATCTGCAGATGTGGGAGCGCAGCTACGGCGTCCCGGCGACCAGCTGCCGTCCGGCGGCCGGACGCGTGGGGGCGACCGGGCTCGGCTCGCTGCGCCTGGGTTCGAGCTCGGAGTCGCTGCTCTACGCCGCCGGCCAGCCCTCCGCCCGGCCCGGGCGCTCGTATCGCTACTGCGTGAACGGCTCGGCTGGGGGCGAACAGGCCGCGGTGCTTGGCTCCCGCGGCCACGTGGTCTTCGTGGCCAGCTCGGCGCCGGGTACTCACGCCGGCCGGTGGCATCCCGGCGCGCGCGTGGGCAGCCGGGCGTTGCGGCGCATCGCCCGCACGGCGGGCAGCGGCCTGTGGCTGGGTCGCCGCCTGCGCGGCGGGACTCGTCTGGTGTATCGAGTGCGGGGCGGCCGGATCGAATGGGTTGGGGCGGTCACCGGGCATGACGGCGCCCGGCTGCGCCGGCTGCGCGGCGACATCCGGGCCGCCGGGCTACGCTGAGCCGGTGAGCGCATCACGGCGCCCTGCGCCGCCGGTCGGACTCTGCGACAGCTGTCGCCACCAGCAGGTGGTGCGCACCACCCGCGGCTCGGAGTTCTCGCTCTGCCGGCGCTCGCGGGATGAGCCCGAGCGCTTCCCCCGCTACCCGCGGCTACCGGTCATGCAGTGCCCCGGGTATGAGCCCGGGGAGGGCACGGACGCCACGGACGGCGCGGAGGAGTGAGCCGGGGTCGCCCGGGCCGGGCCGCCCCGCCCCGGCCTGCCCGGCCCGGGCCGCCCCGCCCCGCCCGGCCGGGGGCCGGCCCGCGCCGCCCCGCCCCGGACGTGCACTTCTGCACGCACGCCGACAACCGCAACCGTGTGCGTGCAGAAGTGCACAGAAACCGATGCCTTACGCACGCACACCTGGCGCGAGGACGGCGTGCGTGCAATTGTGCACGCCGCGCCGACCGGGGCGGGCTTCCGCGACCGCGGAGCTACTGGGGCGGAAGCGGGTTCAGGACGATCAGGTTGCTGCCGTCCTGAGCCCGCTGGAGCTGCTCGGAGAACAGGCCGCGTCCGGTCACCTGGTCGACCAGTCCCGCCTCTCGGGCGCTCGGCATCTGGGCGACGGTCGGCGGGAACTGCTCGGGTAGCGAGACCCGCAGGGGCAGGTTGAGCAGGGGGGCGAGCTCCTGACGCTGGAACAGCACGGCGACATCCATCGGCTTGCTGGTCGTGGGCTTGGTCGGCGGCGTCTGGCTCAGCTGGCTGGTCTGCTGGGTATGGCCGGGGGGAAGGATGGCCACCACGTTGGTCACACCGCCGATGTACTTGAACGTGTACATGGCCAGCTCGAGCGCCTCGCGGCGCAGCAGCAGCAGGCGATTGGTGGATGGTGTCCCGACGCCGATGGCGCAGTTCTTGCCGCCGATGCCACACAGGTTGTAGGCGATCGTGTTGCCGCCCAGCAAAGAGACCTGACCTGAGGTCGGGTTCTCCCGCACGGCGACCTGAAGACCACCGGTGGGGCTGGACGTGGTGCCGTTGGCCGCTGCGCTGGCCGCGGCGGCCTGGGCGGCGGCGCTGTCCAGGTTCACCACGGTGACCACAGCCAGCTGGTCCACGGGGGAGATCCGGTACAGCGGCGCGACGTGATCGGCGATGTCCCGGGCACCGAGCGTGCCGCTCTCCGGGGGCGCCCAATCGGACCACTGAGCGTTGATCGCCGGGCCCGGGCGGCCGGCGGTTCCGACGGCGACGGCGATGAGCAAGGCAGCCACGGCCACGCCAACCAGGGCTCCGGTGGCGATTCGAAAACGATGGGCGTGGGGTGATGCCGCGGGCCGATCCGCCCCCCGACGGCGCGTCGTCGATCCGGACTCGCTACCCCTCAGGGGCCGGCTCACGGCCGGTTCGTCGGTCGAGTGCAGGAGCCGGTCATCGCTCATACGCTTGGCCAGGTCGCGGGATTCATCAGGTCGAGCTCGGGACGGGTCAGGCCGACGCTCTCGAGCAGCTCCCCGACCTCATCGCCGTGCAGTTCCCGACGCTCGATGAGCGTATCGGCGATCCGTTCCAAGCCGGCGCGGTTGCTGGCCATCAGGGCGTACGCCGTGACGTAGGCCTGACCCAGGAGCTGAGCCGCGGCACGCTTCTTGTCCGGGTTGGCGAGCACGGCGCCGACCGGATTGTCACCAAACATGCCCGGACTTCCGGAGCGATTCATGATCGCCGCGCCGATCCGCTCCAGGCGCTCCAGCACGGCCTTGACGTCGTCATCGAGCTCCAGGCTGCCCGAGATATGGACCGGGTCCGGGCCCATGGCCCACATCCCCACCATGGCGGCGGCGGTCGCCGTGGCGCTGGCCACATCCCCGCTGACCCCCTGGCTGTTCTCGCCGTAGAAGACATGCTCGGCGGCCATGGCCCCCAGAGTCATGATCAGGCTCCCCATCACACGGCTGCGGAAGTGCGAAAAGCGCTCGTCCTTCTCCATCGACTGGTAATGGCCGAGCGAACCGCCCCGCTTGCGGATCGAGAGCCGGGTCGAGAGGACGTCCTTCTCCAGGTAAACGTGACCCGCGGCAGCGTGGCCGGCCTCGTGGATGGCCACGGCCCGGGTCTCCTCCTGGATGTATTCGATGTTCTGCGCGGTCCCGGTCTCGACCGTGGTCATGGCCTCGACGATGTCCCGCCAGGCGAATTCTCGCCGCCCCTCCGTATGGGCGATGGTCAGCGCCATCGAGCAGCACTGCTCGAGCATGGAGGGGGAGTAACCGTTGGTGATCCGGGCCAGCTCGTCGCGGCGGCGGTCGGTGTCGAGGTCGGGCTCGTGGTCGACCTTGTTCAGGTACAGGTCCAGGATGTCCAGTCGGTCATCCTTGGTCGGGGTGCGGAACCATATGTGCCGGCCCATCCGTCCCGGCCGGGTCAGAGCGGGGTCGAGCACCTCGATGGGCACGTTGCAGGCACCGATGAAATAGATCTGCTCCTTGCGCGGGCGCGGCGGCCGCAGCCGCAGGCTCAGTTTCCCGAGCTTGCTCGGCACGACAAACATCGCGTCCAGGAAAGTGTTGAAGCGGTTGGTGATGAACTTGCGCATGAGCGGCGGCTCGTCGATCCCGTCCATCACGATCAAAAGCTGGTTGAGCGCCATGCCCCCGCCCATTCCTCCACCCATGCCGAAGCCTGGATAGAGGCGCTGGATCCGCTCGTTGATTCGCGTGGCCACGGTGGGGTGCCCGCCCGGGGACTCCGCCCGCTGGGCGAACAGGCGCTCACGCCAAGCCCGTGACTCGAGCACCAGATCCCCACTGGAGGTGAGGCTGCCGTTGGGCCCGAAGAAGTTGAAATCGTGGATCGAGTTCGGCTCCGCTCCGGTGGCGCCAAAGCCCCCCTGCAGGGCCTGGCGCCGCATGCCCACGGCATCGATCTCGTCGATGAACACGATGCACTGGCCGCCCCACTTGGCCGCCAGCTTGCGCGCCTTGCGGGCCAGGAACTGGACGGTGATCGCGTCCATGCCGATGAACATGCCCGCGAACCCGGAGCCGGGAATGGTCACGAACGGGCAGTTGAAGTTGGTGGCGATGGCCTTGGAGATCATCGTCTTGCCGGTTCCCGGCGCGCCCAGGAAGAGCAGGCCGCGCTCCCGTTTGCCGCCCGCCCGCTCGAACTCCTCACCCGACTGCCACAGCGTGATCACGCGGGTGATCTCCTCCTTGGCCTCGGCTTGCCCGCGGACGTCTTGGATCTTCACGCCCCAGCTGGCATCGCCGGGCTCGTAGCCCCGGATCTGGCGGACGGCGAAAAACAGGAAGGGGCCGAAGAAGATGGCGAAGTTGATGAAGAACAGCAGCGGCAGCTGGACGAAGACCAGGGCCAGCTGAGGCAGCTGCTGGGGCGGGAAGATGGTCCGGATCCCGGAAATGGGGTTGAAGAACGGTGCACTGACCCCGCCCAGGGCGAGCATCGCCTGGCAGATGAGCAGCAGCAGAAAAGCAGCCGCGATGTAGACCGGGAGGCGGCGGAACTTCCCGCGCCAGAACCAGTAGCGCCGCCGGGCGACGATGTCCTCCGCCTTGAGGGCGTTGTCGACTCCATAGAGGCTGGGAGAGGGGATGAGCCTGCGAGTCACCACCTCGACCAGGCCCCGGAACATGATCACTGCGACCGCGGTGATGATCAGCGCGGCGAGCAGCCCGAGGTGATTTGAGTCGTAGAGGATGAGGAAGAACGCAGGCGCGGTGAGCAGCGCCACGAAGGTGGCGGCGTGCGTGAGCCGACGCCATTCCTGCGCCAAAGCGCTGGCGTGCTCGTTTATGGGCCCTCGGACGCCCGGGCTCTCCTCGGCGTACGCCATCTGACTTTCTCAGGGTACAGGGCCGAGCCATGACTCACGCCGCCATGATTGACCGCTCACGCACTTTCGGTGGGCTTGAGATGCACTACCGCGAAGCCGTAACGATCCGCCAGCCGCTGGGCGATCAGCGATCGGTGACAGGCGGCCGCCTCGCACTCGACGCAGAACAGGGCGGAGCGGCCGGATTTCGGCAGCTCCTCGAGTAGCTGCTCGAGCGCAGCGGGGTCGAGAATCTCCTCCGTGTAGCGCTCGACATACGCCGGGGCCAAAAACTCTCGCGAGCGCTTGCCGACGCCGGCGAGATCATCCTCGCGGTACTGGAGGTGACGCAGCTCGGTGGTCGGGGCCAGCTCACGGTGGTGGCTGTAGGCGATACCGGCCTCGGCCAGCAGCCGTTGGAGCCGGGTTGCGTTGGCCCAGGTGAAGTGCGGTCCGCGGACGCCACGGCGCTGTCGGACGTCGACCAGTAGACGGACATCCGCGTCCCGAAGGGTGCTCAAAAGCGATTCGGCGGTGAAGCAGTAGACGCCGATGGTGGCGATCTCGGGCACAGGGGATGATCCACCAGACTGGAGGCTCTCCGAGCTCCGGACGGCCTCAGCGGGCCGCCCGGAGTCGGCGAGACTAGGTCACGTCAGAGCTTGAGCAAGCCCGGCGTGTTCACAAGCTGCTGAACGAGGTTCAGCACTCCGGTCAACGAGGCCCCAGTGAGTGGGGTCTTGTTGAGCAGGTTGGACAGATCACACAGCAGGTTGCCCAGCAGGTTGCCCGGCCCGGAGACCGCGGTGATGTTGAGCACAACCCGGTTGAGATGGACATGGAGCCCCAACAGGTTCAGGTTCAGCGGCCCCAGGTTGAGGTGCAGGACCGGACAGACCGCCGAGGCCTTGGCGCGCATGGCGCCGGTGGTCGTGGCCCCGGGCAGGCCGGCCCGAACCGTGACCTGACGGGGCTTGATGGTCCGCGAACCCAGCTTGCCGCTCAGCGTCCCGGTCGCGTAGGTCGTGCCGTTTCTGGTCACGAACTGGGTCACGGTGAAGTGGCCCCTGAACGCCTTGCCGTTGTGGGCCGTGCCAGTGACCGGCACGTTTGTCAACGAGGTCCCAGTGGTCCCGGACGTGCTCGCCGCACTCGCAGCAACAGGCGCGAGGAACAGCGTCGCGCACACGGCGGCCAGCACCATGATGGCATTACGTATCTTCATCAATTTCCCCTTCAATTCGACTTTTTAAGTGGACGTGCTGCCCAGGCAGTCCTTCGTGCCGGGCGACTTCAACGCTCGCCGGCCGAAAGGGGATGCACAACCCCCACCGAGCGCAGTAACGCGCGCTACATGAGCTACCTCCTCCGCGTTAGCTCCGTTGTCCAGGCCAGCTACCCGCGATCCGGGCAGCGGAAAACGCGGCCTGCGGGGCGCTCAGTTCAGCTGGGAGCGGTGCATCAACCCGTCAGCGAGCTCAACTGCGTCACCGACGCGAACGCAGACCGCCACCCCGGCGATCGCGCTGAGCGAAGCGGGAACCGCGGCACCGCCCGCGATCACGCCTGGGGAAAGCCCGGTGCCACGGATGGCCTCCACCGCTGCCCTCAGCTGAGCGCCGGCGCCGGGCATGGTGGCCGTGAGACCCACGACCGACGGTTGGTGTCGCTCCACCGCGCTCGAGAGCGCGCTCAGCGGCACGTCACCGCCCAGCAGCACCACCCCATAACCGGCATGTACGAAAATGCTGGCCGCCATCTGAAGTCCGAGGACGTGTTGCTCTCCGGGCATCCCCACCAGCAGAACCGGCGCGTCGGAACGCCGTCGCTCGGCGCGGAAGGCCTCCCGCTGAAGCATCAGCACCCGGGTCGAAATCTGGGTGGCCAGGTGTTCGTCGGCCACGGTGATCGCGCCGCTCTCCCAGAGGTCGCCAACGATGCGCATCGCCGGGCCGATCACCTCGCCACTGATGACACCCTCAGGCATACCGGCATCGATCGCCTCTCGCACGACGCGTTCGGCGTCGTCCTCGGCGCCCATCAACAGAGCGTCGAGGTAACGGCGGCCCAAGCGCTGGTTTCCGGATTGCTCCGCGTCAGGGTTGGACATCGACGATTAGTGGCGAGGCTACTCCGTCTTGATTGGCCCGGTATTGAGTTAGCCTGTAGGCCAGCATCGTGGCTGACGCGATCGTCCATCTCTCATCCGTAGTCGGCAGTCCTCTGCTGGACGCCACCGGCGAGCGGCTCGGGCGCGTCGAGGATGTCGTTGCCCGACTCGACCTCGCCGACCAGCTGCCGTCCGTCGTGGGCCTGGTCGCGCGGATCGGCGGACGCGAGATGTTCGTGCCCATGAACCGGATCGATCGGCTCGAGCGAGCAGCGGCCAGAACAGCCACGACGCAGCTGAATCTGGCCCAATTCGAGCGCCGAGCCGGGGAGGTCCTGCTGCGCGCCGACGTGCTCGACCGCAGCCTGATCAACGTCCAGACGGCCAGGCTCGTCACCGCACGTGACGTCGAGCTGATCTGCGAGCAGGGCACCTGGTGGGTGGCGGGGGTCGACCCGAGCGCCCGGGCGCGCATCTATCGATTGCTTCCGCGCCGCTTCCGCGGTCATGACACCGAGCACGAGGATTTCGTTCCCTGGCGCGACATGGAGGCGTTTGTGGGCCACGTCCCGACCTCTCGCCTGAAGCTTCGATCGCCGCGCCTGCGGCGACTGCATCCGGCCCAGATTGCCGACCTGGTCGAGGCTGCCTCCCACGACGAGGGGGAGGAGATCCTGCAGGCGGTGTCGCAGGACAAGGAACTCGAGGCCGACGTGTTTGAGGAGCTCGATGACGAGCACCAGGTCGAGTTTCTCCGGGAGCGCTCCGACGAGCAGGTCGCGGAGGTGCTCGGACGGATGGCGTCAGACGACGCCGCCGATCTGCTGCTGGAGATACAGCAGGAGCGCCGGATCCCGATCCTGAACCTGATGCCGACGGCCAAGCAGCACAAGGTCCAGGGACTGCTCGGTCACAACCCGTCCACCGCGGGCGGGCTGATGAATCCGGACTTCATCGCGGCGCCGGCCGAATCAACCGTCGGCGACGCCCTGGACCGTGTCCGCGCGAGCACGCTCGGGTTCCAGCAGATCGCGCTCGTCTGCGTCGTCGATGAGAACGGCGCGCTGACTGGCGCGGTTTCCCTGGCCGAGCTTGTCCGCGCGCAGCCCGGACAGGCACTCGCTGAGCTGACCGACTCGCAGCTGCCCACCGTTTTTGCCGAGGCGGACCTTCCCGAGGTGGCGCGGCTGATGGCCGACTACAACCTGGTGGCCATGCCCGTCCTCGACCATTCCGGGACGCCGGTGGGAGTCGTTGCCGTCGACGACGTGCTCGAGCTGCTGGTGCCCGAGGAGTGGCGTCGGCGGGCCGGTGCCGCCCGCAGCTGAGCGCCTCGCCTCAGCCTGCCAAGCGTCACGAAATCCCATCGGCGCGGGCGATTTGCCTTGCTAGCCTGTATCGCGAAATGACGCCTTGCGATGCATATCCCGAGCACGACGAGTTACCGCGAAGTAGCCGCTTTGCGGCCCGCGCGGAGATCCTCGTCGCACGCCCGGACTGAGTCCCTGGCGTAGGCGACCTCCCGCCGGCCGCAGCTCTTGCTGCGAGCGGACTGGAAAGGAGGTCGAGATGACGACGGACCCAACGACGGGCGCCCCCGGTAGCACGCCGAGTGCCGTCGCTCCGCGCGAGCGCGCGGTGCTCGACTCCGCTCATATCGGCGACATCCAGGGCGCTTTCGGCACGCTCGGGCAGAACCAGCAAAACCGCCGCGGACTGCGCTCGCGTGTGCTGGCCCTGCTGGCCATCGTCGGTCCCGGACTGATCGTGATGGTCGGGGACAACGACGCCGGCGGAGTCGCCACCTATTCCCAGGCCGGCCAGAACTACGGAACCAGCCTGATGTGGGTGCTGTTGCTGCTGATTCCCGTTCTGATCGTCAACCAGGAGATGGTGGTTCGCCTCGGGGCTGTCACCGGCGTCGGTCACGCCAAGCTGATCAACGAGCGCTTCGGCCGTTTCTGGGGCTGGTTCTCGGTCGGTGACCTGTTCCTGCTGAATTTCCTGACCATCGTCACCGAGTTCATCGGCGTCGGTCTCGCGCTCGGCTATTTCGGCGTCTCGAAGTACGTCGCCGTCCCGATCGCCGCCATCGGCTTGATCGCCATGACGACCAGCGGCAGTTTCCGCTTCTGGGAGCGCTCCATGTTCGCGTTCGTGTTCGCGAACCTGCTGGTGATCCCGCTGTTCTTCATGGCTCACCCGAGCCTCGGCAACGTGGCCGAGCACTTCGTCATCCCCGGCATCCATGGGGGCGCGAACTCGACCTCGATCCTGCTCATCATCGGCATGGTCGGGACGACGGTCGCGCCCTGGCAGCTCTTCTTTCAGCAGTCCAACATCGTCGATAAGCGGATCACCCCGCGCTGGATCAATTACGAGCGGCTGGACACCTGGATGGGTGCCGGCATCGTCGTGCTTGGCGCCACGGCCCTGATCGCCGTTTCTGCCTTTGCGTTCCAGACCACGCCGTACTTTGGACACTTCATCGACGCGGGGGTTACCGCGACCGAGCTCGGTCACACGCTTGGCTCCACGGCTGGGGTGTTCTTCGCGGTCGTCCTGCTCAACGCGTCTTTGATCGGGGCTGGGGCGCTGACCCTGTCCACGAGCTATGCCTTCGGGGACGTGTTCGGGACCAAGAGCTCGCTGCACCGAAGCTTCGCCGACGCCAAGCTCTTTTACGGCATCTTCAGTGCACTGATCGTGGGTGCGGCGGCGATCGTGCTCATCCCCGGTGCGCCACTTGGCGTGATCACGTTGGCGGTGCAGGCTCTGGCCGGCGTCTTACTGCCCAGCGCCAGTGTGTTCCTGTTGCTGCTCTGCAATGACCGCGATGTGCTGGGCCCGTGGGTCAACGCCGGCTGGCTGAACGTGCTCGCCTCGGTGATCGTCGCCGTCCTGGTCCTGCTCTCGCTGATCCTCATGGCCACGACCGTCTTTCCCGGGATCAACGTGACCCAGGTCTCGCTCATCGGCGGTGCGGTGCTGGCGGTGGGCCTGAGCGCATTTGGCCTCGCCGTGCTGCGCTCGCACAGGGGCGCGAAGGCGGTGATCGTCACCGAGGCCGGACCGAGTATTCCCAAGGCGCAGTGGACGATGCCTCCGCTCGCGCTGCTGTCGCGTCCCCGTTGGTCGACCGGCCGCAAGGTGGCGATGTTGTCGATGCGCGGCTACCTGCTCGTTTCGGTCATCCTGCTCGTCGTCAAGGCGGTTCGGCTCGGCGGCGGCTAGCCGGGCCCGTGGCCCCACCTCAGCCACGCCCCGCCCGCGGTCCCCCTAGAGTCGCGACCCGTGAGCGCCCGCACACGGCAGCGGAAGGCAATGGTGGCCCTGGCCGCTGCGGTCCTCCTGGGCGGGATCCTGCGCCTCATCTGGCCCAGCGACATGGAATACAAGGGCGACGAGCGCTACCTGTTTCACCACGCCACCGGCGCCGATCCGTTTCCGTGGCTGGGGCAGAGCTCAGGAGTGGGGACCCGCAACCCGGGCATGGGCATCTGGATCTATTCGCTGATGGCCAAAGGACTTCACCTGGTCACCCCGCTTGCCCTGGTGCGCGGGGTCATGGTGCTGAATGTGATCGCCCTCGTCGGGCTGGCGATCTTTGCCCTCCACATGGTTCCGTCCCGGCAGCGAGAGCCTTGGCTCTGGGCCACGGCATTGGTGGCCGTAAATCCGGTGGCCGTGCTCTTCAGTCGCAAGCTCTGGATCCAGTCGGTCCTGCCGCCGTTCGTCATGGCCATGCTGGTGGCCTGGTGGCGCCGCAGCCAGCGCGGGGGCGCCTTTGCCTGGGGGCTCATCGGCGCATGGTTGGGCCAGATCCATATGACCGGCTTCTTCTTCGCCGGGGGCATGGTGGCGTGGACCGCCCTGTTCGACCGCCGCAGCGCGCGCTGGGGCTGGTGGTTTGCCGGATCGCTGGTCGGGGCGGCGACGCTGGTGCCATGGCTGGCCCACCTGCTGGCGCACCCAAGCGCCTCGAAGGAGAGCATTTCGCACCTGTGGCCCCCGCAGTTCTGGATCCTGTGGATCTCGAACAGCCTCGGGCTCAGTCTGCTGAGGCTGCCCGCACTGGGGGCCCCCCAGGGCTTCCACCATGGCCTGCTCGCCTGGCCCACCCTGGGCGGCGATTCGCTGCACCTCGTCGAGATCCTGGTCGGCGTGATCGGCGTGGTGGCCGTGGCCATCGCAGTCCAAGCCCTCGTCCTCGGCATCTGGCCGCGACTGCGACGGCTGCACCGGCTCATCATGGGACGGGACTCGGACACCGGACTGCTGGTGGCTGCGTCGCTGCTGGGCTTCGGGATTCTGCTGACCGCGACCGGGGCGGTGATCTACCGCCACTATCTGATCGTCGCCTACGCGCTGCCGTTCGTCTTTCTCGCGCTGGCTGCGCTCGTGCATCCGCGGCGCGGCCGCGTGCTGCTCACGGTGCTCGTCCTCGCCCAGGCCGGACTGTCGGTCCTATATCTCGACTACGTCCATGTTCGCGGCCGAGCGGTGGGCGGAGACTATGGCGTTCCCTACCATCTCCAACCCGCCGCTCGGCGCGGGTAGCCGTGCGCAGTGATCATCAGGTGAAGATCGCGATGAGGAAACGGTTTCCGGGGTAGGCAAGCATCGGGCCTTGACCCGTCTGAACCGGCAAGCGTCGAACCCTGGAGTTCTCTGTATGCGCCTACGAGCTGTGTTGCTACTCGTGTTGGGGATCTGTGCCTGCGGGGCTCCCGTGGCCTCTGCCGCCGCCCCGCCCAAGGTCGGTCACGTGTTCGTGATCATGCTCGAGAACGAGAACGCCGCCACCACGTTCGGGCCCACCTCACCAGCTCCATACCTGGCCCGTACGTTGACGGCGGCCGGCGCCTTTGTCCCCAATTACTACGGGATCGGTCATAACTCGCTGGACAACTACGTGGCCATGGTCAGCGGCCAGGCCCCCAACACGGTGACCCAGGCGGACTGCCCGGTGTTCCTCAACGTGACGCCGGGAACGCCGGCCAGTAACGGCCAGGTTCTCGGCCAGGGATGTGTCTATCCCACATCGGTGAACACGGTCGCCGGTCAGCTGCAGGCCAAGCGCCTGAGCTGGAAGGGATACATGGAGGACATGGGGAACAACCCGGCTCGCGATAACGGGACGACCTGCGCGCATCCGGCGATCGGAAGTCCCGACCAGACTCAGCAGGCGACCGCCACCGACCAGTACGCCACCCGCCATAACCCGTTCGTCTACTTCCACTCCATCATCGACAACGCGACCAACTGCCAGACGCACGACGTTGCCCTGACCCAGCTGGCCGGCGACCTGAGCTCGATCACGACGACCCCAAGCCTCTCCTTCATCACGCCGAATCTCTGTCAC
This sequence comes from uncultured Solirubrobacterales bacterium, assembly GCA_963845575.1. Lineage (GTDB taxonomy): Bacteria > Actinomycetota > Thermoleophilia > Solirubrobacterales > Solirubrobacteraceae > Palsa-465. The sequence continues at coordinate 390,374 of CAWJSN010000014.1, forward strand.
GACGGGCATGACTCCCCCTGTGCGGATGGCAACCCCGGAGGACTTCCGGCGGCGGACGCCTTCCTGCGCCAGTGGGTGCCGGTGATCCAGTCCTCAGCCGCGTACCGCACGGACGGTCTGCTGATCGTCGCGTTTGACGAAGCGGCCAACGACTCAAGCGCCTGCTGCGGCGAGCAAAGCGGGCCCAACACCCCGGCCCCCGGTGGCCAGTCCGGCGGTCCGGGCGGCGGCCGCACCGGCGCGGTGATGCTCTCGCCGTTCATCGCCCCCGGGACGGTCAGCAGCCACAGCTACAACCATTACAGCCTGCTGCGCAGCATCGAGGATATGTTCGGGCTGGCTCACCTTGGCTACGCGGCCAGCCCCGGGCTGCGTCCGTTCGGGTCCGACATCTTCACCGGCGGGTAATCGGCACCTTCGACGGCCGTGGACCATTGAGATGGCCGGGGCGACGGGCACCGGTGGCAGGAAGCCCTCGGCGGCCCGGCGCCTCGTGGCCGACCGTGTTCACGGTCCGCTGGCTGCGCTCATGCTCGTGCTCACCGTGCTTACCGGCGTGGTGGACGCGGTCAGCATTCTCAGCCTCGGCCGCGTGTTTGTCGCCAACATGACCGGCAACGTGGTCTTCGTCGGGTTCGCGCTCGCGGGAGCGAACGGCTTCTCGCTCGTGGCGTCGCTGTCAGCCCTGGGCGGGTTCTTGGTTGGCGCCGCCGTGGGGGGAGCCACCTCAGACCGGCTTGGCATGCATCGGGGACGCCTTATTGTGGCGGTAGCTGGGGGTGAGTTGGTGCTGCTGCTCGTCGCGGTCGCGGCTGCCGCCGCCGCAGGCTCGCGCCTCGGGGCGGGACCCCAAGACGGCATCGCCGCGCTTGTCGCGCTGGCGATGGGGGCGCAGAACGCCGCCGTGCGACGACTCAAGGTCTTCGACCTCACCACCACGGTCCTCACCATGACGCTGACCGGCATCGCCGCTGACCTCCACGCGCGCGACGCGTTTACGGTCCTGCGTCGCCTGCTCGCTGTCGGCGCAATGCTGCTCGGTGCCGTCATCGGGGCCGTGCTCGTCCTGGACGTGAGCGACGTCGCCGCGCTGGCCTTCGCCAGCGCCCTCCTGGCCATCGTGGCGGTCTGGGCGGGAGGGGCATCTCGCCGTCCTGCGCCGTGGCACGCCCCCCAGGCCTGAGGGGTTCGCTCTGATCAGGCGAGGGTCGGCTCCGTTGGGCTATGTTGCCTGCGTCCAGCTCTGTGGAGGAGGTCAGCGCATGCGAGTTCGCCGCTCATCGTTCGCGGTCGTCGCCGTGGCCGCAGTCATCGTTGTCGGTGGCCTGCTCGGCGCCATTCCCCACTCGGCCAGCGCTGTCTCCAGACGGGCTCGGGCGGTGCTGGCGGTGGGAAACAGCTACGACGGGACGGTCACCCTGATCGACGCCCACACGCTCAGGCGACTGGGTCCGCCGCTGAACGTGATCCCCGACGGCGACACGCCCCGAGATCGGACCCAGGCTGCTGTCTACCCAGCCCTCATCGCCAGCCGCGGGGAGTTCAACTACAGCCAGGACATCGCCATCTCCCCCGACGGCGGCGTCCTCTACGTGTCCCGGGGGTATTTGGGTGATGTTGCGGCCTTCAGCCTGCGTACCCGCAAATTGCTGTGGCGTCTGGAGGTCCCCGGGCTTCGCGCCGACCACCTCGTTCTCTCACCCGATGGCCGTCGCCTGTTCGTCAGTGTCTTGCCGGGTACCCGGGTGTGGGCGATCAGCACCCGCAGCCATCGGTTCGTCGGCTCCTACCCGGCCGGTGATTTTCCCCACGTCCTCGAGTTCTCGCCCGACGGCCGGCGCCTGTACAGCGGAAGCCTCGGCAACCAGCTCGCCCCTTACGGACAGGACCGCGGCATTCACCAACTCGCGGTCACTGACCCGCGAACGCTCCACGTGCTCCACGTTTACCGCTTCAAGGCCGGGGTCCGACCGTTCACGTTTGCTCCGGGCGGCCGTCGGCTGGTATTTCAGCTCTCCTACTTCAATGGCTTCAAGGTCCTGGACCTGAGGACCGGCAGGATCGTCAGGACCGTGAACCTGCCCAAGCGCGGACCCGGTCGCACTCTCGCCCCGCAGAACTACCCCAACGCCGCCGCCCATCACGGCATCGCCATCAGCGGTAACACGGTCTGCGACGCCGGCACAATTTCGAACTACGCCGCTCTCGTCTCGCTCCGCACCGGCCGGGTTCGCAAGATCGTCACGGTCGGCCAGGCACCGGCGGAGGCCATCACCGGGCCCGGCGGAAAGCTCTGCTTCCTGGCCAACCGCGGACCGACCGCCCTGCACCGGGCCAGAATCACCAACGGCACCGGCGACAGCGTGTCGGCGATCGACTACAAGACGGGCCGGGTGGTGGCCCGCATCCACGTCGGAACCCACCCGCAATGCGAGATCATTGCCACGATTCCGGATGCCGTGCTTCGGGCTGGACGGTTCCTGCCCGCGGCCAGGTAGGCGGGCCGGCCAGCGGCGCCAACGGATCCGCTGGCCCTCCCCGGCTACAGGTTGATGGCCACATACTTCGTTTCCAGGTACTCCTCGATCCCCTCGTAGCCACCCTCACGGCCGAAGCCGGACTGCTTGATGCCGCCGAAGGGGGCGGATGCGTTGGAGACGATGCCCTGGTTGAGGCCGATCATCCCGGTCTCGAGACGCTCGCAGACGCGCAGGGCGCGCTTGAGGTCGTTCGTGAACACGTAGGCCACCAGGCCGTACTCGGTGTCGTTGGCCGCGGCTATCGCCTCGTCCTCGTCCAGGAAGCCCTTGACCGGGGCCACAGGCCCGAAGATCTCCTCGTTCAGGAGCCGCGCGTCGTCGGGGATGTCGGTCAGCACCGTGGGGTTATAGAAGTAGCCGGCGCCGTCGCGGGCCTGGCCGCCAACCACCGCGGTGGCTCCGCGGCCCATGGCGTCCCGGACGAGCTCGGAGACCTTGTCGCGCTGGTCGGCGTCAATCAGCGGACCGACATCGACGCCCTCGTCCACGCCACGGCCCAGCTTCAGGGACCCCATCTTGTCGGCCAGCTTGGAGGCGAACTCATCCGCCACCGCGTCCGCCACGTGGAAGCGGTTGGCCGAGGTGCAGGCCTCGCCCATGTTGCGCATCTTGGCCACCATCGCCCCCTGCACGGCGGCGTCGACGTTCGCGTCTTCAAAGATCAGGAACGGCGCGTTACCGCCCAGCTCCATTGACAGCCGGAGCAGCGTGTCGGAAGCCTGGGCCATCAGCTTGCGCCCCACCTCGGTCGAGCCGGTGAACGACAGCTTGCGCAGGCGCTGATCGGCGATCAGCGGTCCCGTGGTCTCGCTCGATGACGATGCGGTGATCAGGTTGAGGACGCCACCGGGCAGGCCGGCTTCCTCAAGGATCTTGGCCAGCGCCAGCATTGAGAGCGGCGTCTGCTGAGCGGGCTTGACCACCATGGTGCAGCCCGCAGCGATCGCCGGGCCGATCTTGCGCGTGCCCATGGCCAGAGGGAAGTTCCACGGCGTGATCATCAGGCAGGGTCCGACGGGCTGCTTCATGGTCAGCACCCGGCCCTTGCCGTTGGCGGCCACCTGGTAGCGGCCGTCGATCCGCACGGCCTCCTCGGAGAACCAGCGGAAGAACTCGGCCGCATAGGTGATCTCGGCCTTGGACTCGGCCACCGTCTTGCCCATCTCCAGGGTCATGATCAGGGCCAGCTCGTCGATCCGCTCGATGATCGTCTCGAAGGCGCGACGGAGAATCTCCCCGCGCTCGCGGGGGGCCATGGCCGCGAACTCGGGCCCGGCGTCCACGGCCGCGTCAAGGGCGGCCTTGGCGTCCTCGACGGAAGCGTCGGCGACCTCGGCCAGGGGTTCCTGGGTGGAAGGATCCTCGACGGTGAGGGTGCCCTTGGCGCCATCGCGCCACTGGCCGCCGATGTAAAGCTGCTTGGGGACCTGCTCGACTGCGGTTTGCTCTTCGGAGGCGGTGATTGTGCTCATACCGCTCACCTTACCTAGTGGCTCCCACCGGAACGTTCCACTGGGTATGGCGGCTCCGGATGGCCGCCATGCGGCGTCATCGGAGCCTCGCGCAGCGCTGCTGCGCCACGGCTCCTGCTTCCTTGCCTGACGGCCCCCGGAGCTCGCCCTTCCCGGCGAAGCGTTCCGGTGAGACCCACCCGCCCGGCGTAAGGCTTGAGTGGCGTGGGTTGACGCGTTGGATGAAAACCGCCTATGCGGCGGGTTTCGTCCAAGCCGTGGGCAGCCACCCGAGCGGCGCGGGCTCACGAAGCGGCGGGGAAGCACCCGCGCCCGGCCCCAACCCCGCCGTCCCGTGCGCTCACGAAACGGCGGGGCAGAGGGGAACGGAGTGGTCAGGCTGCGGCCGGGTGGGTGGCCGGCTCCAGGGCCACGGACAGCACCTCGTCGATGGTCATCGCGAAGTGGAAGTTCATCGCGTCGCGGACCTCCTGAGGCACGTCGTCGAGATCTCCACGATTGCGCTCGGGGAGGATCACGTCGGTGAGGCCGGTCGCGTGGGCGGCCAGCACCTTCTGCTTGACCCCACCGATCGGCAGCACACGGCCCTGCAGCGTCGTTTCGCCGGTCATGGCCACCGTGTGCTTGACCGGACGACCGCTGAGCAGGGAGGTGAGCGCGGTCACCATGGTCACGCCGGCGCTTGGACCGTCCTTGGGGATGGCCCCGGCGGGGACGTGAACGTGGAACGAGCGCTCGTCGAACAGGGTGCTCTCAACGCCGAGATCACCAGCGTGGCCACGCACGTAGGAGAGGGCGATCTGGGCCGACTCCTTCATCACGTCACCGAGCTGGCCGGTCAGGGTGAGTCCCGGCTTGCCAGGCATGGCCGTGGCCTCGACGAACAGCACGTCTCCACCAGCACCGGTAACCGCGAGGCCCGTGGCCACGCCCGGCACCGCGGTGCGGATGGCCGACTCCTGGAAGTGGCGCTGACGGCCGAGCGCGTCGCGGATCCCGTCGAGGTCGATGACCACCGGAGCGGCAGTCTGACCCGAGGCGATCTTGGTCGCGGTCTTGCGCAGCAGCGTTCCCAGGTCACGCTCGAGCTGGCGGACGCCGGCCTCGCGCGTGTATTCGGTGGTCACGGTCCGCAGGAGCTCATCGGTGATCTCGACCTCTTCGTCGCGCAGCCCGTTTCGCTCCAGCTGGCGCGGCCAGAGGTAGCCCCGAGCGATGGCCACCTTCTCGGAGGTGGTGTAGCCGTCGAAGCGGATGACCTCCATCCGGTCGAGCAGCGGCCCGGGGATCGTGTCGGCCACATTGGCCGTGGCGATGAACATGACTTTGCTCAGGTCGAGCTCGAGATCCAGATAGTGATCGCGGAACGAATGATTCTGAGCCGGGTCGAGCACCTCGAGCAGGGCCGCGCTGGGGTCACCGCGCCAGTCGGCGCCGACCTTGTCGACCTCGTCGAGCATGATCACGGGGTTCATCGTTCCGGCGTCGCGCAGCGCTCTGACCAGGCGGCCCGGAAGCGCGCCGATGTAGGTGCGCCTGTGCCCCCGGATCTCCGCCTCGTCGCGTACGCCGCCCAGCGACATACGGACGAACTTGCGTCCTGTGGCCCGGGCAATGGACTCGCCGATCGACGTCTTGCCGGTGCCGGGAGGGCCGATCAGGGTCAGGATGGCGCCGGAGCGCTTGTCCTCGGTGATGCCGCGATCGGTCCGCAGTTTGCGCACGGCGATGTACTCGACGATCCGGTCCTTGACGTCCTCCAGGCCGGCGTGGTCCTCGTCGAGGATGACGCGTGCGTGCTCGGGATCGAGCTTCTCCTCGGAGGTGCTGTTCCAGGGCACGGCGATGAGCCAGTCCAGGTAGGTACGGATGACGCTCGACTCTGCCGACTGTTCACCCATGCGCTCCAGGCGACCGAGCTCCTTCTCGGCCTGCTCCCGGGCGTACTCGGGCATGCCCGCCTCCTCGATCTTCGTCCGGTACTCCTCGACGACCGAGGCATCGTCCTCGTTGAGCTCCTTGCGGATCGAGTCCATCTGCTTGCGCAGGAAGTACTCGCGCTGCTGCTTCTCGGCCCCGGACTCGACATCGTCCCGGATGCGCTTGCGGACCTGGAGCTCGGCCAGGCGCTCGCGCTGATAGCCCAGCGCGGTCTCCAGGCGCTCGGTGACATCGAGCGTCTGCAGGAGCTTGACCTTCTGGTCGTAGTTCAGATCGGGGCTGTAGCCGCTGGTGTCGGCCAGCGTTCCGGGGTCGGTGATCGAGCGCAGGAAAGCCGACACGCGGCCTTCGTCGCCGCGGAGCTCGAGGATCTCCTCGACCGTGGCGCGGTACTCACGTTCCAGGTTGCGGGTCTTACCGTCGACCGGAACGGGGTCGGGTCGCTCCTCGACCTCGACGAACAGTCGTCCGTCGGGAAGCGTCTGGGCGGCGCCGGCGACGCCGCGGTGCAGGCCCTCAAGGGATACGGCTCGAGCGCCACCGGGCAGGCGGACTCGATCGCTGATCTCCGCGACCGTGCCGATGGGCGCGAATTCGGACTCGTGGCGCGGGACCAGCAGCACCCGCTCCTCATCACCGGCTTCGATGGCCAGCGTGAGCGACATGCCCGGGAAGACGACAACGTCATCCAGCGGGACCAATAGAAGGCGACTCATCAAAGCTTCACTTTCGCTAGTTGCTTACAGCAGATAAGTAATGATACCACTGCGAAAGACGATCTCAGTCTCGAGCACTGAGATTATCAGGGTGGTGTCTTGGGGTGGGAAGACCGGGGTCGACGGACCCTGAGATGTGCAGGGCCCGGTCCGATCTGGGAACATCGGACCATGCCTGAACGCAAGCGCAAGCCAGCCGAGGAACCGGCCCACGACATCCTGGCCGCCGAAGAATTCGCGGTCGGGGACTCGGATCCCCGGCTTCACGAGGAACCCGCACACGACGTGTTGGCGGCCGAGGAGTTCGCGGTCGGCGCTTTTGACCCGGTGCTGCACCACCATGGGCCGGTCGCGCTTCCCGGCGATCCCACCGGGATCCCGGAACCCCACGACGTACTCGCGGCCGAGGAGTTCGCCATGCCGGCGCCCAGGTCCCGCGGTCTGGCGAGCGCTCTGCCGTCGACGGGGGGAGTGCTCGAGCGTCAGCGACCGGCCACGCTGATTGCCTTGGGGGCACTGGCCCTGCTGGTCCTCCGCCGAGTCCGGCGGCGCTGAGCGCGGCCGGGTCGCGCTGAGGCGGGACTCAGGCCGAACGACTCCGGGGCGAACCTCAGCACCGGGAAAATGACGCCGACCGTGAAGGGCCTGGGCACATCCAAGGGCCTGGTCTATGTGGACCCGAGTGGCAATGCAATGTCGGATCAGCGCCGCGAGCGCGCCGGCACGATCAGGTCTGTGATTGTGCCGGCCGCCATCTCGGCGGCAAAGCCCACCGTCTCTGACAGCGTCGGGTGCGGGTGAATGGTGAGGGCCAGGTCCTCGGCGTCAGCGCCCATCTCCAGGGCGTGAACGGCCTCGGCGATCAGATCTCCCGCGCCCACGCCGACAATCCCGCATCCCAACACGCGCTGGGACTGGGGCTCAACCAGCAGCTTGGTGAAGCCTTCGGGGCGACCCAGGGCCAGGGCGCGGCCGGACGCTGCCCAGGGAAAGACCGCCTTCTCGAACGGCACTTCCCCGGCCCGCGCAGCCGTCTCGGTGAGTCCCGTCCAGGCCACCTCGGGATCGGTGTAGGCCACTGATGGGATCGAACGGGGGTCGAAGGCAACATCCTGCCCGGCGATCACCTCGGCCGCCACCTTGCCCTCGTGGCTGGCCTTGTGGGCCAGCATGGGGCCGCCCACGATGTCGCCGATGGCGAAGATGTGCGCCACCCCGGTGCGCATCTGCTCATCGACCTGGATGAACCCGCGCTGGTCAACGGCCACCCCGGCGGCGTCGGCCCCGATGGACCCGCCGTTGGGGATGCGTCCCACGGCCACCAGGATCTGGTCAAAGAGTCGAGACCCGACGCCCTCAATCTCCACCTTGAGCCCGTTTTTCTGCGCCTTGACGCCTGCTACGCGAGCACCCGTGAACACGTCCTCGTAGCGCGCTCCGATCCGCTTGGCCAAGGGCCGGACCAGGTCGGCGTCGCAGCCGGTCATGAGCTGGTCGAGCATTTCCACCACCGTGACCCGTGAGCCGAGGGCGTCGTAGACGCAGGCCATCTCGAGGCCGATGATGCCGCCGCCGATAACCAGCAGGCGTCCCGGAACCGACGCCGGGGAGAGGGCGCCGGTCGAGTCGATGATTCTCGGATCCGCGGGCAGACCGGGAACCGAGGCGGCCTGAGACCCAGCGGCGATGATGCAGTGCTCGAAGGTGATCTCGCGCTCGCCAACGCTCAGCGAGTGTGGGCCGGTAAATCGGCCCACGCCGCGCACCACCTCGACCTTGCGCTGCTTGGCCAGCGTGACCAGGCCGCCGGTCAGCTTCTGCACAACCTCTGCCTTCCAGGCGATCAGCTTCTCGATATCGACCCGCGGCTTGCCGAACGAGATCCCGTGGGTAGCCATCTCCTCGGTCTCGGCCACCACCCGGGCGGCGTGCAGCAGCGCCTTGGACGGAATGCACCCGACATTCAGGCAGACGCCTCCCAGTCGCTCGTAACGCTCAACCAGCACGGTGCGCAGGCCGAGATCGGCGGCTCGGAAGGCAGCCGTGTAGCCCCCTGGCCCGGCGCCCAGCACGAGGACCTGGGCGTCGTGCTCACCGCCTGCTCCGGCCCCGTTGCTCGGTGGGGCGGGCTCGCTCGAGACCGAGGCCGACGGCGGCGGTGAAGACGGGGGCGCCGCGGCCTGGCGCACGGCATCCGCCGGGCCGGCCGATGGGCCAGAGCCGTCTGACTCCATGACCAGCAGGACGCTGCCCTCAGAGACGCGGTCGCCGATTGACACCCGGAGCTGGGCCACCTTCCCGGCCACCGGTGCGGGCACGTCCATGGTCGCCTTGTCGGACTCCAGCGTCACCAGCGGATCCTCGGCGGAGACCTCGTCCCCGGGCGCGACGTGGATCTCGATCACCGGCACATCGGTGAAGTCCCCGATGTCCGGGACGCGCACGTCGCTCACAACAGAGCCCGCCGCAGATCGGACAGCACGCGAGCCAGGTGGCTGGTGAACCGGGCGGCGAGGGCGCCGTCGATCACCCGGTGGTCGTAGGACAGCGACAACGGCAGCATCAAGCGCGGTAAGAACGAGCCGGACGCGGCATCCCAGGCCGGCTTCAGGGCCGAGCGGGTGGCGCCCAGAATGGCCACTTCGGGGGCATTGATGATCGGGGTGAAGCTGGTCCCGCCGATGCCCCCCAGTGAGGAGATGGTGAACGTGGAGCCGCTCATGTCCCCGGGGGAGAGCTTGCCCTCTCGGGCGCGGCCGGAGAGCTGGGTCAGCTCCCGGGCGATCTCGAGCAGCCCCTTGCTGTCGGCCCCCTTGATCACGGGTACGACCAGACCCCCGGGCGTGTCGGCGGCAAAGCCGATGTTGTGGTAGCGCTTGAGCACGAGTTCCTCGCCGTCCAGCGACGCGTTAAAGGTCTCGAACTCCTTCAGGGTGGCCACGCTGGCCAGGATCAGGAAGGAGACCATCGTCACCTTGACCCCGTCGCTCTTGTGCTCCTCGTTGAGCTGCCGGCGCCAGGCCTCGAGGTCGGTGATGTCGGCCTCGTCGTTATGGGTGACGTGAGGAATCATCACCCAGTTGCGAGCCAGGTTCGGCCCGGAGATGCGTTGGATCCGGGAGCGGGGAACGCGCTCGATTTCCCCATACTTGGCGAAGTCGACGTTCGGCCATGGGGCGATCTGGAGCCCGGTCAGAGAGCCGCCCCCCGTCGCGACCTGGGCGGCGGCCGGCTCCCCGCCGGCCTGCGCCTGAACGTCTTCCTTGGTGATCCGGCCCTTGCGCCCGCTGCCGCTCAGCCCGGTGAGCACTACGCCGAGCTCGCGGGCCAGCCGCCGCACCGACGGACTGGCGTATATGGGCCCACCGCCGTTGTCCTTGCCGTCGTCGTCCGGGGACGGAACTGACCGCGCCGGCGCGGTCGAGGGCTCGACCGGCGATTCCGCCTCGGGCTCGGCCATTTCCGCCGGTACCGAATCCGCCTTCGGCTCGGGCGCCGGCGCCGTCGTTTGCGCTGCGGCCGACCCATTTTCCGATGGCTCGATGCTCATCAGCAGCGTGCCCTGCGCGACGCGATCGCCGATCTCGACGTTCAGCTCGCGCACCACGCCGGCGAACGGAGCGGGAACGTCCATCGTGGCCTTGTCGGACTCGAGCGTGAGGAGCGGGTCCTCGGCGGCCACGGTATCGCCCACGGCCACCAGGATCTCGATGACCGGCACCTCGCCGAAGTCACCGATGTCGGGGACCTCGACCTTGCTCAGAGTGGCGCTCATACGGTGGTGGGCATTGGCGCCTCGGGATCGATGTCGTAGCGCTTGATGGCCTCGGCGACCACCGAGGGTTCGACTTCGCCCGCGTCGGCCAGTTCCTTGAGCGCGGCCACGGCCACGTAATGGCGGTCGACCTCGAAGAAGCGCCGGAGCTGGCGTCGCGAGTCGCTGCGGCCATAGCCGTCGGTGCCCAGAACGCGATAGGAGCGATCCCGCCCACCCACCCACTGGCGGATCTGGTCGGCATAGGCGCGGATGTAGTCGGTCGAGGCCACCACCGGTCCTCGCCGCGCCTCGAGCATTTCGGTCACGAAGGCCTGGCGTGGCTTGGCCTCAGGGTGGAGCATGTTCCAGCGCTCGACCTCGAGGCCGTCGCGCCGCAGCTCGGTGAACGAGGTGACGCTCCAGATGTCGGCCTGCACGCCGAAGTCCTCGGCCAGCAAGTCCCCGGCGGCCAGCACCTCATTGAGGATCGTGCCCGACCCCAGGAGCTGCACCCGGGGCCCCCGTGACCGGCGCGGCGCCTCCCGGATCAGGTACATGCCGCGCAGGATGCCCTCCTGCGCCCCCTCGGGCATCGGGGGGTGGACGTAGTTCTCGTTCATGAGGGTCAGGTAGTAGAAGACGTCCTCCTGCTCGGAGACCATCCGACGCAGGCCCTCGTGGATGATCACCGCCACCTCAGAGCCGAACGCGGGGTCATAGGCGCGAACGTTGGGGACGACCGAGAAGAGCACGTGACTATGCCCGTCCTCGTGCTGCAGGCCTTCGCCGTTGAGCGTCGTGCGCCCCGCGGTGCCGCCGAGCATGAAGCCCCGTGTGCGGCTATCGCCCGCGGCCCAGACCAGGTCGCCGACCCGCTGGTAGCCAAACATCGAGTAGTAGATGTAAAACGGGACCATCTGCACGGCGTGGGCGCTGTAGGAGGTCCCGGCGGCGATGAAGGACGAGATCGAGCCTGCCTCGGTGATCCCCTCCTCGAGGATCTGGCCGTGCTGGTCCTCCTTGTAGAACATGAGCTGCTCGGAGTCCTGGGGCTGGTAGAGCTGCCCGACCGGGGAGTAGATGCCGACTTGGCGGAAGAGCCCCTCCATGCCGAAGGTGCGGGATTCATCGGGAACGATGGGGACGATGTGCGGGCCGATCGACTTGTCGCGCAGCAGGGCGGCCAGAACGCGAACGAAGGCCATCGTGGTCGAGATTTCTCTGTTCCCGGTGCCCTCCAGCTGTCCCTTGAAGGTGTTGAGCTCGGGCACCTGGAGCGACTCGGCCCGGCGGCGCCGGACGGGCATGACGCCGCCCAGCTTGGCCCGGCAGTCGCGCAGGTACTGCATCTCGGGTGAATCGTCTGGCGGCTTGTAGTACTCGGCGTCCCGCACCTGGGCGTCGGTGAGCGGCAGCTCGAAGCGATCACGGAAGGCCATCAGCGCGGCCTCGGTCATCTTCTTGGCCTGATGGGTGATCATCTGGCCCTCGCCGGAGACGCCCATCCCGTAACCCTTGATGGTCTTGGCCAGGATGACCGTCGGCTGGCCGGTGTGGGCCACAGCGGCGTCGTAGGCCGCGAAAACCTTCTGCTGGTCGTGGCCGCCGCGATTGAGCAACCAGATCTCCTCGTCGCTCATGTCCTTGACTCGTTCCAGCAGGCGGGGGTCACGGCCGAAGAAGTGCTCGCGCACGTAGGCGCCGTCACGCGACTTGAAGGTCTGGTAGTCGCCGTCGACGCAGTCCTCCATGACCTTGACCAGGGCGCCGTCGGTGTCGGCGGCCAGGAGGGGGTCCCAGCGGCTGCCCCAGATGACCTTGATCACGTTCCAGCCCGCGCCGCGGAAGTCGGACTCGAGTTCCTGGATGATCTTGCCGTTGCCGCGCACGGGCCCGTCAAGCCGCTGCAGGTTGCAGTTGACGATCCAGATGAGGTTGTCAAGGTGCTCCCGTCCGGCCAGGCCGATCGAGCCCATTGACTCCGGCTCGTCCATCTCGCCGTCGCCCAGGAATGTCCACACCTTGCGCCCCGAGGTATCGGTCATGTCCCGGGCGTGCAGATACTTCATGAACCGCGCCTGGTAGATCGAGTTGATCGCCCCCAGGCCCAGGGAGACGGTGGGGAACTGCCAGAAGTCGGGCATCAGCCACGGGTGCGGATAGGAGGCCAGCCCGCCGCCGTCGACCTCTTGGCGGAAGCTGTCGAGCTGCTCGATGGTCAGCCGGCCCTCGAGGAAGGCGCGCGCGTAATTGCCGGGCGAGGAGTGACCCTGGAAGTAGACGAGGTCACCGGCGTGTTCGGCACTCGGCGCGTGCCAGAAGTGGTTGTAGCCGACCTCCATCAGGGTGGCCAGCGACTGGAAGGTGGCGATGTGGCCGCCCAGCTCCGACGAGACGCGGTTGGCCCGCACCACCATGGCGATCGCGTTCCAGCGGACGATCGATCGCAGTCGGCGTTCCAGGACCGGGTCACCCGGAAACTCGGGCTCGCGCTCCGCCGGGATCGTGTTGATGTACGCCGTGTTGAGACTGGCGATGGTGCCCGTGCCGGCATGCTGGGCACGCTCAACGACTCGGGTCAGGAGGTCGCGGGCACGGTCGGGGCCATCGTGCGAGACGACGGCGTCGAGCGCCTCCAGCCACTCGGTGGTCTCGACCGCGTCGAGGTCAGCGGCGGCGCCGTTGCTGCTGGGCGTCTGAACCCGATCCGACATGCCGAGAGCTGTCTCTTTTCCTCGAGTGGGCGGGGGACCGACTATAGCTCCGTGCCTGCGATCACACTCTGGGCTTGAGGTAGGTTCCGGGGATGAGCTTGAACGAGGTCGAGGGTCTACCGGGGGCGCCGTGGGACCGCCCCCTGGCCGGCTCCTTGGACCGGCTGACGGTGGAGTCAGAGCTGCTGGCCGATAACCCACTCGGCGATCCGGCGCGCCGACCGCTGTACGTCTACCGCCCGCCCGGAGTCACGGCCGATTCCGGCGGCGGGCTTCCCTCGGTGTACGTGATCCAGGGCTTCACCGGGCAGCTCGACAGCTGGCTCGGGCGCTCGGCGTTCGAGCCGACCTTCATCGAGCGCCTGGATGAGATGTTTGCCGCCCGCGAATGCCCCGACGCGGTGATTGTGCTCGTCGACGCCTGGACCTCGCGCGGCGGCTCGCAATTCTTGAACTCGAGCAGCACCGGCCGATACCAGGATTACCTTTGTGACGAGGTGGTCCCGTTCATCGACGCCCGCTACCCGACACGCGCCGATCGTGAGCACCGGGGCCTGACCGGCAAGTCCTCAGGTGGCTACGGGGCGATGGTCGTTCCCATGGTCCGCCCCGATGTGTTCGGCGCCCTGGCCTCGCACGCCGGCGATGCCCTGTTCGAGTGTTGCTATGAGCCCGACTTTCCGGGTGTGGTCCGCCAGCTGCGCGATGACTTCGACGGCTCGTTTGCGGTCTTCCACCAGCGGCTGGCCGAGAGCCCCAACTTCGACTTCGGCCGCTTCGGCAAACCGCTCGAGATCTACGGGTACGCCTGCGCCTATTCACCCGACCCCGAGCGCCCGGGCGAGGCGCTGCTGCCCTTCGACCTGGTCACCGGACGCCGGGATGAATCGGTCTGGCAACAGTGGCTCGACGTTGACCCGGTTCGCATGGCCCCCCGGCATGCCGACGCGCTGCGCAGCATGCGGCGCGTGTACCTGGACGCCGGGCGAGCCGACGAATGGTTCCTTGACCTCGGTGCGCAGGCCTTCGCCACGGAGCTCGAGAAGCTGGGCGTCGCTCACACGTTGGAGCTCTTCGAGGGTCGACACGGGGGTATCGGCTACCGGTACCCTGCGGCGATCCGGGAGCTGGTCCTAGCTCTGGGACACTGACCGCTGAGGAGCAGATGACCACCATCGCCGACACTGACGTCGCTTTCGCCGGGCCGAGCGCTCTGGCCGCTCAGGTGAGAGCCGGGGAGGTGAGCCCCCGCGAGCTGGTGGAGCTCTACCTGCGCCGGATCGAGCAGATCAATCCGCGCCTGAACGCGTTCCGGACGGTGCTGGTCGAGACCGCGCTGGCGGAGGCCGACCAGCGCGCCGGCCATGACGGACCGCTGGCTGGGGTACCGATCGCCATCAAGGATGACGTGGCCGTGGCCGGTCAGGTGGCCACTCGTGGCTCGCGGACGTACGGACCGCCGGCCACTGCGGACTCCGAAGTGGTCAGACGGCTCCGTGAGGCAGGCGCGATTCCCATTGGGATCACCAACGTTCCCGAGCTGATGATCTTCCCGTGGACCGCCACTGAGGCCAACGGGGTCACCCGTAATCCGTGGAACACCGAGCGCACCACCGGCGGTTCATCGGGCGGCTCCGGCGCCGCGGTCGCAGCCGGGCTGGTGGCGGCCGCCACCGGCTCAGACGGCGGTGGCTCGATTCGCATTCCCGCCGCCTGCAACGGGCTCGTGGGCATGAAGCCCAGCCGCGGGCGTGTCTCCTCGGCTCCCGCTGCTCCGGGCTGGCTTGGCCTGTCGGTGATCGGCGCGCTGGCCCGAACCGTCGCCGACAGCGCCCTGATGCTCGACGTGATGCACGGTGTCGGGGCCGGGGAGCCCGATCCCGCTCCGCCGTTCACCGGCAGCTACGTAGACGCTGCCCGCTCGGCGCCGGGCCGGCTGCGGATCGCGGTCAGCCGCAAGCCGCCGCCGGGGATCATCGCGCCGGTCGCCGCCGACCAGCGTGGGGCGTGGGAGCGCACCGCGGCTCTGCTCAGCGACCTCGGCCACGACGTGGAGGATCGCGACCCCGACTTCGGCCTGGTGCAGCTCGAGTTCGTGCAGATGTGGCTGCGGGGCATCTACGAGGAATCCGAGCGTGCGCCCGACCGCAGCCAGCTCGAGCGTCTCACGCGCCAGATGGCGGCCGGCGGCCGCTACCTGGTGCCGCCGCGACGGCGCCGCGCGCTGCTCGGGCGCCGCGCCACCAGCATTGCGCGGATCCTGAAACTCTGGGATGAGTTCGATGTACTCCTCACTCCGGCCCTGGCCACGACGCCGATTGCGGCCGAGGGGGCGTTCGGGCGATCGGCACCGCTGGCCATCAATGTGTCCGGGCGCTTCACCCCGTTCACCGCCACCTACAACCTCACCGGTCAGCCGGCCATCAGCATCCCCGCCGGTCTGAGCGTTGACGGCCTGCCCCTGAGCGTGCAGCTCGTGGGCCGCATGGGGGCCGAGGACGTGCTGTACTCGTTGGCCGCTCAGATCGAGCAGAGCGCTCCATGGGCGCAGCGTCGGCCCGTCCTGGCCAGCTGACCACTGGAAGGCAGAGCAGCGGTTGACAGACCCTCCCGCGAGGAGGTACAGTGACGTACCGTGAGTGTTCTGACCGCGGCTGAGAAATCCCGTTCTCACGATGGCGCCGGGCAGGCTCCATCCTCGCCGGCTGGCCCGGTGCCGGACAGCGAGCCGATCCGGCTTCCTCCACAGGATCCGCTGCCGCGCTGGGTGCAGACGGTCCGGTTCAGCACGCGGCCCTTGGCCTTCAACCTCCGCGCCCACCAGCGCTACGGGGATGTCTGGCAGCTGAAGCTGATCTCGCGTCGAGAGCCGTTCGCGGTCACCTGCCACCCCGATCACATCCGCTCGCTGATGAAGGCCAATCCGGCCGATGCCCCGTCGCTGACCGGCGAATCGCCACTGCGCCCGATCCTCGGGCCCAACTCGATCCTCACGTCGGTTGGAGACCGCCACATGCGTCAGCGCCGCCTGCTGCTGCCGCCCTTCCATGGCGAGGCCGTCCAGCGCTACGTGGAGATGATCTCGACGGTGGCCGAGCGGGAGATCGACCGCTGGCCGCTGAACCGGACCTTCGCGCTGGCCCCGCGCATGCAGGCCGTGACCCTGGACGTAATCATGAGCGGTGTCTTCGGGATCGAGGGGCGGCCCGCTCGCGGCTCTACCGGCGACCGGCTGCGGCGTACGGTGCGCCGTCTGCTCGCCGCGTCCACCAGCCCGCTGTTCCAGCTCGTCGAGCTCAAGAACGCCACCCGCCGGGAGCCCGCCGGCGTCATGGGCCAGATGCTGGCCATGGTCGATCGTCGTATGTTCGCGATGATCCGCGAGCGCCGCGCCGAGGGCGGCGGCAGCGGCCGCAATGACGTGCTCTCACTGCTGCTCGAAGCCCGCGATGAGGACGGAGAGCCGCTCACCGACCAGGAGCTGCGCGACGAACTGATGGCTCTGGTCCTGGCTGGCCACGAGACGACGGCGAACTCGCTGGCCTGGATCTTCGAGCGCCTGTTGCGCACCCCGCCTGCCTATGACCGTCTGCGCGAACTGGTCCGGGCAGGGGGAGCGCAGGCCGACGCCTATGTCGAGGCCACGATCCACGAGGGGATGCGCAACCGTCCGGTCATCCCGCTGGTGGTGCGCATGGTCAAGCGTCCCTGGCGCCTGGGCGAGTACGTGGTTCCGGCCCGCACTCCGGTGGCGGTCAGCATCGTTGCGCTGCACCATCGCGAAGACGTGTATCCCGAACCGCTGGCCTTCCGGCCCGAGCGTTTTTTGGACCAGAAACCGGGCACCTATACCTGGATGCCCTTCGGCGGCGGAATCCGCCGTTGCCTGGGCGCCTCGCTGGCCATGGCCGAGCAGCGCGTCGTACTGAGCGCCATCGCCCGGCGGACCGACCTGATCGCTCCGCACCCGGCCCCCGAGCGCGCCCGACAGCGCAACGTGACCACGATTCCCAACCACGGCGCCCGGATCTCGGTCAGCGCCCGCCATCCGGCCTGACCGCGTCACAGCGTCGCGGCCCGTCGCTACCGTGATCGGCATGTCCAGCTCCCAGACACAGCCCGGAGCGGTCGGTGAGGCCGCCCGTCTCACCTCGGTCGGCAGCGAGCCGGTGGGCCATCGCGAACGGCTGATCGCCGCGATGGCCACCTCGATCACCGAGAAGGGCTACCGGGACACCACCGTGGCCGACGTGGTCCGCATCGCCCGCACCTCGAGGCGGAACTTCTACCAGCACTTCGAGGACCGGGACGCCTGCTTCTTGGCCCTGTTCGACGCCACCAACGACGTGATGATGGGCGAGATAGCGCGTGCCGTGCGTCCGGAGCAGGTGCTCGATGAACAGGTCGACGCCGCGGTCGACGCCTACATCGACAACGTCTCTCAGCAGCCCGCCCTCTACGCGAGCTTCGTCCGTGAGCTGCCCGGACTTGGACAGGCCGGAGCCGAGCGCGGTCTGGCCACACTGGAGCGCTTCGCCCAGATGATGGTGGCTCTGGTCGACTCGGTACGGGCCGCGCAGCCGGACATCGGGGCGCGCGCCGCTCTCGATGGACACCGCCATCATCATCGCTGGCGGTCTGCGCGAGCTGATCGTCATCTCGCTGCAGCGCGGGCGTGACGTCCGCGAGCTCCGGGCCAGCGCGCGGGGCACCGTCAAGAGCATCCTCACCGGCGCGCTGCTCTAGCCGCTACGGGGGTCGCCTCATCCAAATCGCCCGGGCGATCAAGCAGGGCCCCTTCATCTAGTCGGCCATGCACGAGCCCGATTTCGACTCGCGAGCTCACTCAAGTAGAAATCCCGACCGCTCCGGTCACTTTTCCTACCCGAGTGGCCGTGCGGGGAGCCGTCACGGGCGCGCAGGCGGCAACCCTAATCGCGGGCGGCGCGCTCGGCAGAGACTCACTTGTCAACACCGGCACGGTATGCTAGCGTACCGCTGGTACAGTGATGTACCGAAAGCGCACAACCCGAGGGAAGGAACCGGACCACATGGACCAGGCCGAGCAACACTTCGAGATCGTCATCGCCGGCGGCGGGCTGGCCGGGTTAGGCATGGCCATGGCTCTGAAGGACGACGGCCGGGAAGACTTCGTGGTCCTCGAGCGCGCTGGCGACCTGGGCGGAACGTGGCGCGACAACAGCTATCCGGGCTGCGCCTGCGACATCCCCAGCGTGCTCTATTCCTACACCGCCGAGCAGAACCCGGACTGGAGCCGCGCCTTCGCCGGCCAGCCGGAGATCTGGGCCTACATGAAGGACGTCGCCCAACGGCACGACGTCCGCCCCCATTTCCGCTTCAACCACGAACTGACCGAAGCCCGGTGGTCCGAGGAGAACCAGCACTGGGAGATCGAGACCACCGCAGGCGCCATGACCGCCGAGGTGCTCATCTCCGCCGTCGGTGCCCTGGCTGACCCGGCGATCCCCGAGTTGCCCGGGCTCGAGCGGTTCGGCGGCCGGGTCTTTCACTCGGCTCGTTGGGAGCACGATCACGATCTCCGCGGCCGGTCGGTGGCCGTGGTCGGCACCGGCGCCTCGGCGATCCAGTTCGTACCGGAGATCCAGCCCGAGGTCGGGCATCTGCACCTCTTCCAGCGCACACCGCCGTGGGTCCTCCCGCGCGAGAATCCGGGCATCCCCGAGGGTTGGCGGGCCCGATTCGCCCGCCATCCGTGGCTGCTCGGTCTGGCCCGACGGAGCGTCTTCTCGCTACTCGAGTCCTTCCACCTCGGCTTCCGCCACCCAGCGGTCATGCGGCTGGCCGAGCGCCGGGCTCGCAAGCACATCGCCAGCCAGGTGCCCGACCCGCAGCTGCGGGCCAAGGTAACTCCCGACTATCGCCTGGGTTGCAAGCGTGTGCTCGGTTCCAACACCTGGTATCCGGCCCTGTGCGCTGAGAATGTCGATGTGGTCACGGCCGGCATCCAGGAGGTCCGCGAGGGCTCGGTCCTGGACACCGACGGCGTCGAGCACGAGGTCGACACGATCATCTTCGGCACCGGGTTCCAGGTCACCGACGCACCCATCAGCCACCGGGTCCGCGGCCGTAGCGGCAAGACGCTGGCCGAAAGCTGGAGCGGGAGCATGAAGGCGCACCTCGGCATCGGTGTGGCCGGATTTCCCAACATGTTCATGCTGCTGGGCCCGAACACGGGGCTCGGACACAACTCCGTTCTGCTGATGATCGAAGCGCAGATTGCCTATCTGCGCAAGCTCTTCGACCATCGTGAGGCACAGGGCCTGGCCGCCATCGAGCCCACCCCAGCCGCTCAGGCCCGCGTACGTCGCCGCAGTCGACGCCCGCACCGAAGGCAGCGTGTGGACGGCCGGCGGATGCCTGAGCTGGTACGTCGATGCCACGGGCCGCAACTCAACGCTGTGGCCGGGTAGCGTCCGTGCCTACCAGCGTCGACTGGCCAAGTTCGATGCCGACGAATACCTGACCGAGCTCCCGCACCGTACGCGCGAGCCGGCCCTGGTCTGAGCCTGAATTGGAGACGCAATGAGCAAGACAAGAGTTCCGATCGACGGGCGGACCGCCTACGTATCCGGGGCGGGATCGGGGATCGGCCGAGCGGTGGCCCTCCTGCTCGGCTCCCGAGGCTGTCCAGTGGCCATCGTTGACCAGGACGAGGACGGCCTGGCGGTCACGGCGGACCTGCTCGAGCGCCGGCCAGGTGCTGAGCCGGCGCGTCGACGTCCGGGACCGGCAGGCGCAGATGGCTTTCGCCGCCGAGGTCGCGGACTGGTCTCCAGCCCCTGTCGGGATGGTCTTCAACAACGCCGGCGTGACCACCACCCAGGACGTGGCGGACGCCGCCGTTGAGGACGACGAGTGGGTCCTTCAGGTCAACTTCGAAGGCGTGGTCAACGGGACGCGCGCCTTCCTGCCCATTCTCCAGCGCCAGAACTCGGGCGTGATCGTCAACACCTCGAGCGTGTTCGGACTGATCGGCTTCCCCGGGCAGAGCGCCTATTGCGCCTCGAAGTTCGCCGTACGCGGCTTCACCGACTCGCTGCGTCAGGAGCTGCGCGGGACCGGCGTGGGTGCGGTCAACGTCCATCCCGGCGGGGTGAAGACCAACGTCCTGCGCAACGCGCGCTACCACGCTCATCCCACCCAGCCCGGGCTGGCCCACGAGGACGCCTCGCGACAGTTCGAGGCCATGGCCCGGACCACGCCGGAGCGGGCGGCGGAGATCATCTACGCCGGGGTGACGGCGGGCAAGAGCCGGGTTCTGGTCGGGCCGGATGCCTACTTCCTTGATGCCCTGGTCCGGCTGATGCCGACGCGCTACTACGACGTCATCGCCCGGCTCGAGCCGCTGGTCGCGCGGCGCGGCTGACCCGGACAGCGCGTCCCGCCGCCGTGGCGGCCATAATCACCCGCATGGCCTACGACGAGGATCTGGCCAACCGCATCCGCGAGCTGCTGGCCGACGAGGACGGCGTGACCGAGATGAAGATGTTCGGCGGCTTGGCCTTCCTCATCAACGGCAACATGTCGGTCGCCGCCAGCGGGCAGGGAGGCCTGCTGCTGCGTATCGAGCCCGACGGAGACCGACGCGCTGAGCGACCGGCCGCATGCCGGCCCGTTCGTGATGCGCGGCCGCGCGATGCAGGGCTGGCTGCGCGTGGACGCCGAGGGGGTCGAAGACCAAGCGCCAGCTCGAGCCATGGGTGCAGCCGCGGCGTCGGCTACGCGCGCTCGCTGCCGGCCAAGCGCTGAGCGTGAGCTCAGGCGGTCAGCTCGGCCGGCGCCGAGTCGAGCGCGGCCTGGATGGCCGCCGACCAGCTCCCGCGCCGAGGCGGCCGTGAGCTCCACGGCGACGCGCGCCGAGGGGCCGCGGGCCGGGTCGGCGAAGTCGATGTTGAGCGTGTGCTCGGCCATCGCGTGGACCGGGTGGTCGAAGTACACGGTTCCGTCGGTGACATGGAACCAGCTGCTCTGCGGTCCCTTGGCGCTGCCCTCGAGGCTCGTCTTGACCGTGGCGTAGGTGCACATGTTCAGCCTCCGAGATATGCGCTGTGTAGAAGGCGGTGATCCGCTCCCAGCCGTCGTTGGCGGCCGCGACGCGGTAGGACGGGCGGTCAACGGAGAAGAAGGCATGGCCGGCGTCGTCGTAGCGATGGAACTCGTGCGGCTTGTCCTCGCGCGGTGAGGATCTCGTCCAGCTCGTCGACCTGCTCGGGACTGGGGTAGCGAGTCCTCGTTGCCGAACAGGTCCGAGCAGCGGGGCGCGCAGGCTTCGGGAGCTGGTCAACAAGGTTGGTGACCTTGAGCGGGAAGCCCTCGGGCGGGGTTCCGGTCACGAAGGCTCCGTAGCAGTCGACGGCGGCGTCGAGGTCGAGGTTGCAGGCCGCCAGCACCGACTGGCGTCCGCCCGAGCAGTAGCCGATCACGCCCGACCTTGCCATTGCTGGTCGGCAGCGAGCGCAGGTACTCGGCGCTCCCGCCGACGTCGCCGACCAGCGCTCGTCGGGGACGCCGCCTTGGGCGCGGGCGGTCGCGGCGGCATCGTCGGGGGCCGCGCCGGGGGCCTCCCGCCAATACAGGTTGGGGCAGATCGCGTCATAGCCCAGCTCGGCGAAGCGGCGGACGATCTCCTTGGTGCCGCGGTCATAGCCCGGCATGTGGTGGATGACGACGACGCCGCCGCGGGCTTCGTCGCCGTCGGGGCGGGCCAGGTAGGCCTCGATCTCGTCACCGTCATGGCCGGTGATCCGGATCGTCTCGGCGCACAGCGAGTCGCTCACGGACGGGAATTCAAGCACGAACGACGTTGAGCGAGTTCCTGGCCTGCGCACCAGCGGGCCAGCTGCTCGCCGGCCAGCTCGGCGGCCCGGTCGTGCCCGGCCGGCGAGTCCCCGGCCATGTGCGGGCTGATGGCCAATGACCCCAGGCGCGCACCACAGGGGATGCTCCTCGGGCAGTGGCTCGGGATCGGTGACGTCGAGCACGGCGCTCAACCGGCCGCTCTGGGTCTCGGCCAGCAGCGCGTCGGTGTCCACGACCGGGACCGCGCGCGGCGTTGACGAGCACAGCGCCGTCGCGCAGCGGGCGAGCATGCGAGCGTCGATCAGACCGCGGGTGGCCGTGGTCAACGGTGTGAGGAGGACCACGGCGTCGGCGCGGGGGAGCAGCTCCGGCAGGTCCTCGCACGCCGTGCAACCCTCCCGGGCGTGTGAGGCGACCCCGAGCACCTGGCCCCGAAGGCGTGCAGGCGCTTCTCCACGAGGCGGCCAATCGAGCCCATGCCCGACCACGAGCACGGTCCAGCGTTCGAGGTCGGTGAGGTGGCGTGAGCGCCAGCCCCGTTCGCGCGCGCACTCCAGCAGCGTCGAGCTCGCGCCGAGCAGCGCGGCCAGCACCCATTCCGCCACGGGCGCATCGCGTGCGCCGCGCGCACTGCACAGGATGACGCCTGGCGGCACATGATCCTCGATCCAGTCGGTGCCCGCCGAGAGGACCTGAATCACCGCGAGGCCCGTCGAGTTCCGGCAGGACCTCGAGGATCGATCGATCGCCGGGTGGGGGCACGAGGAAGTCGGCGCGGTCGAGCTCGGACGCCTCCTCGAGGCGTTCCACCGTGACCCCACCGGGCGCCCGCTCGGCGACCGCCTCGAGGCACGCGCGCGACGGCCACCCGGCATGAGCATGCCGCTCGGCGTCGGATCGAGCTCGGGCGGCCAGCCGACCGACCTTAGCGGCGTGCGTTCGGCTCGGTAGAAGCGCAGTGGCGCGCGCCTACCGCCCTACCTCAGCCGCGGCTGCGGCTCACCGCAATGCGCCCGGCGGCGGCGGCGCGGCCGTTCCTCCTCCTGCTCCTCTCTTCCTCGTCATCGTCGTCTTCGGCTTCGGGTTCTTCGTCCTCGTCTTCGAGGTCCTCGTCGCCTCGGCTTCGGGTTCGTCGTAGTCCTCGTCTTCGTAGGTCCTCGTCGTCTTCGGCTTCGGGTTCGTCGTAGTCCTCGTCTTCGAGGTCCTCGTCGTCCTCGGCTTCGGGTTCGTCGTAGTCCTCGTCTTCGAGGTCCTCGTCGTCCTCGGCTTCGGGTTCGTCGTAGTCCTCGTCTTCGAAGTCCTCATCGTCCTCGGCTTCGGGCTCGTCGTACTCCTCAGCGTCGTCGGGCTCGTTGTAATCGTCCTCGTCGTGGCCGGAGCCCTCCTCGAGGTGCTCGCGGACCGAACCCATCAGGTCCCGTCCGCGGGCGCTGACCAGGGCGCGTCCGGCGGTGGCCAGGCCCGCTCCGAGCAGTACCGCCTTCCCGGTGGAGAGCACTGGCTTCTTGGGCTCCGGAGGGGCCGGCGCCTGCTGGCCTGACTGCTTGAGAGCGTTCTCGGCCGCCTTGAGGACCACGGATCGCAAGTCAGTTGCCATCGTGACCTCCTCTAGTTGTTGCTGCTACGCGAACGCGAGCGTCCGCTCGATGACGAGCCGCCTGAGCTGCGTGATCCACGCGAGCCACCGGAGCTCCGGCTCGAACCGCTCGAACCGCTCCCGTTTCCGGATGAGCGCGAGCTGCTCCGGCGCGATCCGCCTCGACCCGAGCTGCTGGATCCAGACGACTCACCGCTCGAACGCGGGGACCGGCTGCTCGCCGAGCGGCCGCTCGAGGAGCGGTTGCTTGTCGAACGTGAAGACCGGCTGCCCGACCGCGAGCGGCGGGTGGGCTGCTCGGACTCTTCGTCACCGGACCCGTGTCCGTTTGACGACTGACGCCGCCGGCGGCGAGCGCGGGGCTTCTCCTCCTCGTCCTCGCTCTCCTCGGAGGAATCCTCCGACGCTTCGGCGCCCTCGTCGTCATCCTGGCGATCGTCGTCGCTCTCGTCCTCGTCCTCGTCCTCCGACGCCTCAAGCTGCTCCATGACGTCGTCCGGGTCGGAGTACTCGCGGTCCTTGTCGTAGCTGGGGTCGTGCTCCTCTACGACCTCACCGTCCTCGATGACGCCGCGCCAGGCCCCGCTCTCCTCTCCGGCCATTTCGATATAGGCCTTGAAGCGGTGCAGATCGCCACGAGCGGCGCGCTTCACGTGACGCATCCCCCGGGCCATCTTCTCGATCATTCCGCCCGGCTGGACATCGATTGACAGCAGTACCCGCGTCAGGTTGGGGGCAAGCTCGTGGAAGGACACGAGACCGGCATGACTGATGCCCTGGCTGACCTTCCATTTGACCCGGTCGTTCGGTCGCTGGGTTTCAATGTCCGCCGTGAAGTCACGCGTTCGGGTCCAGATCTTGACGGTGAAATGCACCGTGTTGTCCTCGTCCTGGCTCGCGTTGACGACGCGGTGCATGAACTTGGGCCAGTCCTCGAACTGCGTCCACTGGTTGTAGACCGTCTCGATCGGCGCGCCGATGTCGATGCTCTGCTGCACCGGCATGCGGCGTCCCTTACCGATCCCGAGCCCGCCGCCCTTGTCGCCACCACCGCCGCCGCCGAAGGGCAGGACGTCCTTCACCGTGTCGGCGAGGATTCCGCCTGGTCCGCCGGCCTCGTCGACCTTGTCGCTCACCTTGTCACCGAGCTTGGAGCCAACGTCGCCGCCAAGGTTCGAGCCCAGACCCTGGGCTGCCTTCCCGGGGGACTTGACCAAATCCTGGACGCCATTCATGCCCGCCTCCCGGGCCAGGCGGCCGAGTCCCTTGACGGCCATTGGGGCGAGCGCCGCGGCGCCGACACCGGCGGCCGCGAGCCCCTTTGCTCCGTGGCCGCTCTTGCCAGGTGTGGGTGGGCTGGGTTTGGTCACCGAACCCCGCCTTTTCCCGCCCCTTCGATCGTGCTGATCAGAAGCTCACGCAGCGTTTCTTGCACGTTGCTGGCCATATCTCTCTTCCCTCCGATTTTTGGACGTAGTTAGAGGGCTACCCGAGGCGGTCATCTGAAAACGACTGCAGTTCGAGAGTTAACTTGCGAGCCACCACTCTGTAGTTCCGTTAAACGTGTGGTGACTGGGCTTACCGTGATCGGACACGTACTGCAAACGTTGGTGCAGCCAGGTTGCACCTGAAAGCGGTGGTCGCCAGCGAACTCATTGCCCCGGTGCACCGGCGAGTGAAAACCGTCTGGGCGCGGACATTCATCGCGACCCATCGCGTGTAGAGGGTACGTGCGTGGGGTAGCCCGTACGCAGGCTTTTTTCTGCTCAGGTGCCGTCGCTCACCACGGGGCACGCGGCAACCAGACACCATCTCAATCTCGAGGGAGCACGACAGTGGCTGTTGAAAACGAAAGCGGCGGATCGCGTCGCAGCTACGTCCAAGCAACGCGCTTCATCGTCGAGCAGCGGCGCCTCGGCATCACCACGCCGCCGGTCCCCGCGCTCGGCCAATGGGGCCTCGCCCGCGAACGGCGGCGCGGCGTCAAGTCGGGGTGCCAGGTCGGGCGGCGGCGCGCACAAGTCAGGCAGCGGCGCGCAGAAGTCAGGCAGCGGCGCGCAGAAGTCAGGCAGCGGCGCGCAGAAGTCGCCCGGCGCTGCGAGGAAGCCGGGTAGCGGGGCGCGGAAGTCCGAGTCCTCGTCACGAGCAACCTCGAAGTCATCGCCGGCATCCCGTTCCGGCTCGAAGTCAAGCGCTCGGTCAGGCTCCGGCGCCGGCAAGGCGAGTGCAGCCGCCAGCAGGTCAAGCTCAGGCGGCGGCGAGTCACAGTCGACGGCCGGCAGGTCACGCTCGAAGGCCAGCAAGCCGACTTCGGCCCGCAAGTCGACCTCGCGCTCCGCAGCATCGCGCAAGAGCTCCAGGTCAGCATCGGCAGCGCAGGCCAAGCCGGCGGTGACCGAGCGCGTCGAGGGCCTCTTCAACAGTCGCGGGCTGGCCGCGACGGCGAGCAGCGGTTCGGGTCTCATCCGGACCGCGGCCGAGAAGGCAGCAGTCCCCCTGGCCACCGCGACCGTCGGCATCGCCGGCGGCATCGTTCTCGGCCGCACGGCCCTGCAACGCAAGCGCAAGGCGCTCGGTGTCACGGTGCCCAGCCCGAGCCGGAAGCTTGACCTCAAGGGGCTCGGCCAGCAGGTCGGCGAGGCGGGACGCCAGTTCGCCAAGCTCGCGCAGGAGGTGCATGCCGTGCGCGAGAAGGCCGAGCAAATCGGCCGCGCGATCAGCTAGCGATGGCGACGACGGCCGCGCGGCCCAGATCGAGTCCTGAGAAGGCGCACAAGCCCGCGTCTGCGGCGCGTTCTGGGCGGCCCCAAAAGGCGCACAAGCCGGCCGCGGCCAGGAGCGCTCCCGCAAAGGACAAGAGCAGCAAGTCGAGCAATGGCCGGAGCGGCCCCGAGCCAGCACGGAAGGCTGGCGGATCCGTCGCAAAGGCGAGCAAGGACCTGGTCAAGAGTGCCAGTCCAAAGCCCTCAAGTCTCAAGGGGAAGGCGGCGCTGAAGCTGGCCAGGATCATCGCTCGCCGGACGCTCGGCAGCGGCGCCGATGCCCTTGCCGCGCTGCCCGGCCAGGGACTCGCCGGGGGGGCCCAGGCCCTGGGATCGGTGCGCGAACGCGTCCTCATCGCAGCGAGCACATCGGCCGACGTGGAGGCCAGCAACCGGCCTCCGATCCATTCCGCCGTCGACGCAGGAGTTCCGATCGCCGTGGCGTGGGCGGAGTGGAGCCGGCTCGAGTGGCTGCCCGAGGGCGTCGACCGGGTCACGAACATCAAGCGCAATGGTGACGGCCGGCTGACCGGTCGCCTCCGCGACGGGAACCGGCGCTGGAGCGCCCAGGTGCTCGACGAGCGGGTGCAGGAGAGCTTCGCGTGGGAGTCTGAGAAGGGGTCGGACTGCGCGGGCTTGATCACCTTCCACACGCTCGGGGAGCGACTCACGCGGATCGAGCTCAGCCTCGACGTCCACCCGGCTGGCATGGCTCAGGCGGTGGCGCTCTCCACCCGGGTCGCCGATCGGCGCGCGGCTGCCGACCTACGGCGGTTCAAGGCCCGCCTGGAACTGATCAACCCCGATGTCTACGCCGACTTGACCGGCGAGAGCGATTGACGGCGAGCACCTCCGGTTAGCCCGCTGAGCAATCGGAAAGCACTCACCAACCACCAGCAAACGTCCGAACGGAGGCATAGAGATGTCAACAACGGCACTATCGCGGGGCGCTGGAAACTCCTACGTATCCCGCTCGAGCTCGAGCGGTCTCTACGACGTGCTCGACCTGCTGCTCGACAAGGGTCTGGTCATCGATGTCTTCCTGCGCGTCTCATTGGTCGGGATCGAACTGCTGACCGTCGATGCCCGGATTGTCATCGCCAGCGTCGACACCTACCTGCGCTTCGCCGAGGCGGTCAATCGGCTCGACCTCGGAAACTCCCAGGGTGAGGGTCTACCGGATCTGATGGATGACATGACCGAGGGCGGAGCGTCAAGCAAGACCAAAGGCGTGCTGGAGGGGGCCAAGGAGAAGATCTTCGGCTCCGACGACGATGGCGATAACGACAGCAAGGACGATGACAGCAAGGACAGCAGCTCCAGCTCCGGATCCGGGTCCAGCCGGCGGCGCTCGTCATCCTCATCGCGTTCCGGAAGCGGCTCGCGCTCGCGTGCGTCGTCCTCACGCGGGCGCTCGTCGAGCTGACCGCGCAGAGCGCGCCGGTGACGGTCAAATACATCTACGGCGTCGTCCGCTCGTCCGCCGAGATCCCCGCACACGCGGGGATCGGTGGTGCGGAGCTGGGCCTCGTCTCGGCTGACGGCCTCGCGGCCTTGGTTAGCGAGGCGCCCGAGGGCGACCTGACCATGGGGCGGGAGGCCATGACGACCCACGCGCGCGTGCTGGAGGCGGCTCATTCCCTGGGAACCGTCTTGCCGATGCGCCTCGGCGTCGTCATGGACAGTGAGGATGAGGTCACTCGCAGCCTGCTCGAGGCTCACCACGATGAACTGCTCAGCCAGCTGCATGACTTCGAGGGCAAGGCGGAGTTGAAGCTCCGGGCCACCTATGAGGAAGACTCGCTGCTGCGCGAGATCGTGAGTGAGGACCAGGACGTGGCCCGGCTTCGTGAGTCCCTGCGGGGGGAGCCCGAGGACGCCACCTATTACGGTCGCATTCAACTCGGTGAGCTCGTTTCACGAGCCATCGAGCGCAAGCGTGAGCGTGACGCCGCCGCGATCATGGAGACCCTTGCACCGCTCGCGCTGGACGCCGAACTGGCCCCACCTCCGCACGAGCGGATCGTGCTGAACGCATCCTTCCTGGTCGAGACCTCGCGCCTGCCTGAATTTGATGCCGCTGTGGACCAGGTGGGGGAGAGGCAGGGGGGACGTATGCGGTTCAAGTACACCGGCCCCCTGCCGCCGCACTCGTTCGTCACCATCGCCGGGGAGGGCTGACGTGAGTCTGTTCACCGGCCTGCTCACCTTGCCACTGGCCCCGGTTCGCGGGGTGGTGTGGGTCGCAGATCAGTTGATGGAGGAAGCCGAACGCGAGCTCTACGACGAGGACCGCATTCGGGCTGAGCTCATACAGCTGGAGTTCGAGGCCGAGGAGGGCGCGCTCAGTGAGGCTGAGATCGCGGCGCGCGAAGACGCACTACTGGAGCGCCTGGCCATCAGCCAGTCACGTCGGGCCGGATCGGCTCCCGGCTGGCGCGTAACCGATCTGGAGGGAAACGACCCCTATGCCTGAACCGAAATCGTCATCGTCCCGCCGGTCGGGCGCTAAAGGCAGCGGCAACAACCGGTCGAGCGGCGGCGGTAGCAGCCGCTCGCGCGGCAAGAGCGGCCGTCTGTCGGCCCGCGACGCCGCCCAGCGGGTTCGGGAGGATTTGCCCGAGGTGCTCGGACGCCCGATCGAATCGGTCCTGGGCATCAATCGCTCCGACGATGATGGCTGGGAGGTCACGGCGGCCGTCGTTGAGCTGTCGCGGATCCCGAATTCCACCGACGTCCTCGGCGCCTATCGGGTGACGCTCGACAGTGACGGCGAGCTCCAGGGTTATCAGCGGGTGCGGCGCTACAACCGCAGCCAGGCTGACGAGGACTGATCACATGTCCTCGTTCAACTCTGGCCCGTCGAGCCGCCTGCCTCAGACCTACGGTAGGTCCGACCTGACGCCGCACGGCGGTGGTCCGGCCAATCTGGCCGACATCCTCGAGCGGGTCCTGGACAAGGGCATCGTCATCGCTGGAGACATCCAGATCAATCTGCTCGACATCGAGCTGCTGACGATCAAGATCAGGCTGCTCGTGGCCTCCGTAGACCGCGCCCGCGAGATGGGCATCAACTGGTGGGAGAACGATCCTCAGTTGACCACCAAAGCTGAGGATCTGGAAGATGAGAATCGCGAGCTGCGCGAGCGGATTGAGCGCCTCGAGCGACTCATCGGTGAGGGCGACGGCGAGAAGGGGTCCGATGGCCAGTCAGCATGAGGACCTCCGCAGGCTCCGGGCGGCGATCGCCGCACTGACCGACGACGATGTTCCCGCCCTGTTAGCTGACTCCCGCACACAGGCTCGTTCACGGGCACGCGAGATCCTCACCGACCTCATGACCGAATCGCATGCTCGAGCAGGCTCGCCACCGGCTGGACCCCGGTCCGGCGCTGCGCCAGCGCGATCCGATCGTTGTCCCCGCCAATCCGTCGCGGCCTGATTCGGCCCGCGCCGAGCCCCGGTCATCCGACGGCGAGCTGGCCTATTACGTCTACGGCGTGGCGTCGGCTGCCGGCTCGCCGCTGGCCAACGAGCTCCCGGGGGTTGATCCGGCACACGTCGTGGAAACCGTGACCTCCGGCGACCTGGTCGCGCTGGTCAGCCGAGTGCCCTTGGCCGATTTCGATGAGGAGCGCCTGCGCGACCATCTCGGGGACATGGCCTGGGTGGAGCGGGTTGCCCGGCGCCACGAGGAGGTCCTGGAAGCGGCCGCCGCCGGACGAGCCGTAATCCCGATGCGGCTCTGCTCGATCTACCGTGATGCCAGCGGGGTCCTGGACATGCTGCGGCGTGAAGCTGAGGTGATGCATCAGGCTCTCGAACTGCTGGCCGGTCGCTCGGAATGGGGGGTCAAGATGTTCGCGCTGCCTGATCGGCCCGGGCCCCCGGCCGCCTCTGAAGAGCCGGTCAGCGGGGCTGACTACCTCGAGCGACAGCGTCAGTCGCGCAGCCGCCGCGGAGAGTCCGATCAGCGGCTAGCTGCCGCCTGTGAAGCGAGTCACGCCCGGCTGGCAGCGCTTGCGGCTCGGGCGCTGGTGATCGCGCCGCAACGCCCCGAGGTGAGCGGGCACAAGGGCGAGATGCTGCTCAACGGGGTCTATCTCCTCGACAATG
Source organism: uncultured Solirubrobacterales bacterium (assembly GCA_963845575.1). Lineage (GTDB taxonomy): Bacteria > Actinomycetota > Thermoleophilia > Solirubrobacterales > Solirubrobacteraceae > Palsa-465. The sequence continues at coordinate 420,830 of CAWJSN010000014.1, forward strand.
GGGAGCTTCAGCGATTTCACGACGAGGTCGCCTCATTGGGCGAGGAGTTCTCCGCCATCGGCCTTGAGCTTCAGCTCACCGGACCATGGCCCGCTTACAACTTCGTGCCTGACGCGATTGGAGTCTCGCCATGAGCACGGCCGGTATCTCGGTCCCGGTCGAGCGTCGGGCGCGTAACGTTGCCCTGATCGACCTCCTGGACCGGCTTCTGCAGGGAGGAGTGGTCATCTCGGGAGACCTGACCCTCGCTGCTGCCGACATCGACCTGGTCAAGCTGGATCTGCGCATCCTGGTGGCGGCCATCGACAAGGCGATCGGACCGTGAGTCTCCTGCTCTACGGCATCACCGACTCCGGCCCGGCTCTCCCGGACACGGGTCAGGGCGTGGGTGGGGCTTCCGTGCGACGCATCGGCTCCGGCGGGCTGGTGGCCATCGCGACCGAGCACGGGCGGTCCCCGGCCTTCGATGAGGAGGCGCTGTGGGCCTTCGAGCAGGTGGTCGAGTCCCACATGACCGACGGGGCCATTCTCCCCATCCGCTTCGGCACCCTGTTGCCTGACGCAGCGGCCACCGAGCGAATGCTGCGCGAGCGCCGAACCGAGTTCAGCGACAAGCTCGAGCGGATCCGCGGGGCGGTGGAACTGAGCGTTCGCGGCATCTGGCCAGCGATCCCCGACGCCACAATCGCCGGCGCGGAGACCGGGACCGGTTACATGCGTTCGCGCGCTGAGCCTCGCCGCCGAGCCCGCGAGATTGCCGCTCGGGTCCACGCTCGGCTCGATGGTCACGCCCGAGATCACACCACCGGCTGCTCACCGACGCGCATACTCCGGTTACTGCGGCCTTCCTCGTGGACCGGGAAACAGAACAGGACTTTCTCTGCGCGGTCCAGGGGCTCGACGCCCAGCTGGCGGAAGCCGACCTGGTCTGCACCGGACCTTGGCCGGCCTACAGCTTTGTCGGGGGCCCGCTCAATGACTGACAAGCTCCTCTCGGGTTCGCCCCCACCGCTGTCCCACGGGCAGCTGGACCGGATTCAGTCAGCCCTGAACCGACGGGTGGATGCGGATCCTGAGGGACTTGAAAAGGGGCTTGCCCAGCTGGTTCTGACCGTAATCGAGCTTCTTCGCCAGCTGATGGAGCGCCAGGCCGTCCACCGCATGGAGGCGGGCAACCTGAGCCCGGACGAGGTCGAGCGCCTCGGCCGGACGTTCATGGCGCTGGCCGAGCGGATGGAGGAACTGAAGGAGGTCTTCGGTCTGGAGGACGAGGACCTGAACCTGAACCTGGGTCCCCTCGGGGACCTCATGTGAGAGAGAGAAAGGAGGCGCCGTGCCGGCTACGCAGGAGCGCTACTACGAGATGTTGATGGACCGCATCCGCGAGGACCGATACCCGAGCCCACAGCTCCTGGATCGGATCGAGGCGGCTTTCTGGACACCCGAGCAGTTTCACGCCTACCTGGAACTGTTGGTCGATAAGGCCGACCAGGCTTGGTACATGAGCCCGCAGCTGCTCGACCGCATACAGCGTCTGCTCGGTTTGGCGGCCCGAGTATGAGCGCCGGGGTGCGCACCGTCGGCAAGGCGGTCGGTGAGCGGGTCAGCGGCTCGCGACCGGGCCCGCTGCGGGCATTCGCGGCCGCCGCCGTCGTGGGCGCCGCAACCGCCGTGCTGACCTACAAAGCCCTGCGCAAGTAGGCATTGGGCGGACGCCTCTCCGGACCGTATTCACACTTTTGCCGGGCGCGTGAATGCGGTCCGGGCAGCCTCCACGCGTGGCTGGGCGGCACACCCGTCGAGGTGGTCGTTGACCAAGCCCATCGCCTGCATGAAGGCATATGCGGTGGTGGGGCCGAGAAACTGCCACCCGCGCCGCTTGAGGTCCTTGGCCAGGGCGCGCGCCTCTTCGGTCGTCGTCAGCTCGGCCAGGCGGGCGCGGTCCAGGCCGCCGGGCCGCGGTCCCGGCTCGAACTGCCACAGGTAGGCGGCCAGCGAGCCCTCGGCCTCGACCAGCTCGAGCGCACGACCCGCGTTATTGATGACCGCCTCGATCTTGCCCCGGTGGCGGACGATCCCGGCATCGGTCAGTAGCCGCGATACATCGTCGGCACCAAAGCCGGCCACCCGGGTGAAGTCGAATCCGGCAAAGGCCTGGCGAAAGGCGGGACGCTTGCGCAGGATGGTCAGCCACGAGAGCCCGGCCTGGAAGGCCTCGAGGCTGAGCTTCTCGAACAGCCGGACGTCGTCGGCCACCGGAAAGCCCCATTCGTCGTCGTGATAGGCCCGGTACTCGGGCGCCGAGTCAGCCCACCAGCAGCGGGCCACGCCGTCCTCGCCGGTCACCATCCCGCTCGTATTGTCGTCAGTCATGGCCGCCTCTCAGTCTCGCGGAAACGCGTCCGTTGCGGTGCGGGTGGACCGCTAAGCCAAGCCGGGCCCGTTGTAGGGTGAGACGCGTGAATGGCGTCCGGCTCCAGAGCGCAGGGACTAGCGGCCTGTGGCGGTGAGGATCGGCTACAAGGCCTCGGCCGAGCAGTTCGCGCCCCGCCCGCTGCTCGACTTCTCGATCGCCGCCGAGGCGCACGGGCTCGAGATCGTGGCGATCTCGGATCACTTCCAGCCGTGGCGCCATCATGGCGGCCACGCCCCCAATGCCCTGACCTGGTTGGGCGCCCTGGGTGAGGCCACCGAGCGAGTCGCCATCGGGACAAGCGTCCTCACCCCGACCATGCGTTATTACCCGTCGATCGTGGCGCAGGCCTTCGGGACGCTTGGCTCCCTCTTCCCGGGACGAGTATTCCTGGGCGTGGGAACCGGGGAGGCGATGAACGAGACCCCCGCGACGGCGGTGCCGTTTCCCGGCCGCAAGGAGCGCCGGCAGCGGCTCGAGGAGGCCATCGATCTGATCCGTCGCCTGTGGGCCGAGGAGCGCGTCGACTACGAGGGCCAGTTCTACCGCACCTCCAAGGCCACGGTGTATGACCATCCCGAGGACCCGGTGCCGATCTACATCGCGGCGGGGGGCCCGTTGGCGGCCAAGCTGGCCGGGCGTGTCGGCGACGGGCTCATCTGCACGAGCGGCAAGGATCCCGACCTGTACCGCGACCTTCTGGACAACGTGGTCGCCGGGGCTGAGAAGGCGAGCCGCGACGCCGGTGCGCTGCGGCGGATGATCGAGATCAAGGTCTCCTACGATCGCGATCCCCAATATGCGCGCGATGCCTGCAGTTGGTGGGCGGCGTTGGCGCTGACCCCGGAGCAGAAGGAGGGGGTCGAGGATCCGGTGGAGATGGAGCGGCTGGCCGACGAGAACGCTGACCGCGCCTACACCCGGTTCATCGTCTCGAGCGACCCCGAGGAGATCGTCGAGAAGATCGGCACCTACCTGGATCTCGGATTCGACGATCTGGTGCTGCACGCCCCCGGAGAGGACCAGATCCGCTTCCTGGATCAGTTCGCCGCCGATGTCCTGCCGGCGCTCCGGGCACGCGCTGAGGGCGGGCCGGCCGCGGGGGCGGCGTCCTCCGCGCTCCCCTAGCCCGGTTGAGGACTGCCCGAATGACCCCGCTCACCGCGATCCGGGCGGTGTTCTTCGTCAACGGCGCTTTATTCGCCTCGTGGGCCTCACGCATCCCCATGTGACGGAGCAGGTCGTTCGGACGTAGTACCGAGAACGGTGGTCCGCCGCGACCTCAGTGATCGACATCCGCGATTCGGTGCTTCCGCCATCTGCCTGGTCAGGCCGGTGGTCGCGGCGATGGTCTTGGCCGCGGCCGTTGGCGGCCTGGCCGGGTGCGACAGCACCAGTCCGTACCGTGCGGAGTGCGAACGCCGCGTGAACATCATCCTCCTACCCCGTGGCGTCACCCGTGATCAATGGATCGCCCGGTGCGAGACGCAAGCCGCCCTCCGTCGCTAGGACGGGCAGGGGTGCGCGAGCCGAGGCTGCCAACGTGGCTAGCGGTAGCGAAGGTCGATCGAATCCGTATGTCGAGCCCAGCGCAGCGTGAGATGCCAGCAGCCAGCCTTGCGCACGTTGACGTAAGACGGGTAGATCTCTCCCGGGCCTGAGTCTGCGGGCCACGCGATCCTGCTCGGCGGAGCGCCGCCATGCACTGGATGTGCCTCAATCCGCAGCGGGGAACCGTGTCGTGGGAGACGCATGATCCACAGGACCTTGTTTGTTCGAGTGGGATCGCCGGCCCTGAGCGGGTAGCCGAAGACGATCGCGACGACCATTTTGCGCTCGCTGATCGCATAAGGCCACGGCGGTGGTCCAGGGCTACTGTCGCTGAACGCGGGTGCCGTCCACGCCGGAGGCCGTCCGCGGTAGAGCTTTGTGGCCCCACATCCTGCCGCGAGCAAGGTTGGACCCGCGTTGAGGCTCGCGGTTGAGCGTGTCGATCCACAAGCTGCCACCAAGCAGGTGGTGGCTGCGACCACGGCGACGCGCCACATCAAATCGGCACGTTACTACCGGCGCGGCGGCGGTCGCGAGGCGACGAGCTCAGGCCGGCAGGTCGAGCAGCCGAGCGTGGAGTGGGGCAACGCCCCCCGAGCTACCGATTGAGACCGCCAGTTCGCCGTCAACATCAGAGGCGCATGCCGGAGGAGGGACTCGAACCCCCGACCACGCGGATTATGATTCCGGCCGCCTTGCCAGCGTTTCCGGGCGATCTTGGACGGTCAGTTGGACTGTTTGTCAGTGATCGCGCCCCTTCGGGGCATGCTTGGCCGCTCCCGCGTGCAGCGTCTGTTGGTCCATCGCATATGCGACCGAATCCCCAATCCGCACAAGGGAGGCGAGTGTCCAGTGCTGTCCTACCTACCTGTGGCACTCGAGATCGGGGCGAGCGTGCTTCTTAGCCACTTGAGGAAGAGGGGGTCGATCACGAATGGTCGATTCTGGTCGTCGCGTCGAACATTCCGGTCATCGGCGAGCACTGGCAGCACGGCCCGCTCGACGCGGTCGCGAAAGTCATCCCCAATCGAGCTTCCCGCGCGAAACCCCAATGCCGCGGTGTCAGCTTCGCCCTATTGACCGTTTCGTCCCCTGCTCTATGTAAGCGCTCGAACAATGCCGGGTGTGTGACGAAATCGTTTTCGGCCCGACAGGGTTGAGTTGGATGGACATGGTCGAGAGCCTGCATACGTTCTGGCACGATTCGGGTTGGTGTCGACCGATCAACGTTCGGGGATGGATGGTTCGAGCGCTGCTTCGTCTGAGAGCGGATACCCGCTGTGCGGTCTGCGGGACGCGATTGCTGGGCGATGATCCCTTGGGAATCGTCGCGGAGGGCGTCGCGCATGCCGATTGCGTCCTGACCGAGTGGCTTGAGACTGACAGCGGACACGCACCGGCGCGCCTGTCTGACGGAGAGGGCGTTGACAAGGCGGGTCCTGGGTGAGGAGTGTCACATCGATGACGCTGATCGAAGGTCAGGCGCACGAAGGCGGGAGATGAAGTCACCGCGCGAACCACTGGGCTGGACGCGCTGATGTACCTGAGTGAATCTGTGGATATGAACAAGCCCCTGTCCGCTGAGCCCCTTCCATCGCCCGCAGCTGGCAACCCGGATGAGACGCCCGACCGTCGCCGGGTTGGACGACGGACGCGCCTTCGCCATGACGCGGCCGCTGTCGAAGCCGAGCTGCGCCGACTGAGGTCCGCAAGCTGGCGTGGCCAGCTCGGCTCGAGCCGGGACCGGCACGAACGCCGACCCGAGACGAGGTGAGTCAGAAGCGCATCGCGCGCGCGGCCGTCAGTCCTGATCGTCGGACTGTCGGTTTCGCGACCGCCTATCCCGTCAATGCTGGCGGATCCACCGTGGCATAACAGAGTCGGTGTAGACCTAGTCTTGCGCCTCGATCCGACGGCCATACGACGATCGTCAGGACCGCACGAACTTCAGTCGCCGCACGGATCGTGGCTCGCCTTTTCGGGGTCCTCCAAGATGGGAATCACAGAGCAGCCGCAGTCCTCGCCGGCCCAGGCCTCCCGGCCTTCGTGGACCGCGAGCACCGAGATGGCCAACGCGATCGTGGGATCGAGCCACCACGCCCCGACCACCAGGTTCGCCAGTAGGCCAACGAGTACCCCGGCGGCCATATAGGCGCACAGCAGATTCTGGGCTCCCTCTCCGGCCGTCGCGTCTGAACCGAGCTGGGCGCCGATCACCTGTTTCGCGTGCCCCAGCAGCGGCATGATCACGATGCTCGAGACCGCGATGGCGATCCCGACCCAGCTGGTCGAGGGGTGGTTGCCGGCAAGCAGGGTCCGGATCGCGTCCTGGGCGATGTAGGGGGCGAGGATGAAGAAGCTGATGGCGATGAGCTTCTGGGCGTGTCGCTCGGCGTCCTCTGACAGGCGGCGGTTGCCGGTGAAGCGCCAGATCACGATCAGGGACGCGATAGCTTCGATCGCCGAGTCGAGCCCGAATCCGAATAACGCCACCGAACCGGTCGCCAGCGCGGCGACGATCGCGATTGCTCCCTCGACGGTCATCCAGCCCAGGCTCAGCCAGGACAGTGCCTTGGCCGACCGGACGAGCCGTTCCCGCTGCACTGCCCCGACGATCGATGCGGTTTGCCGTTGGGCACGAGATGTCCGAGGCCGCAGCGTGAGCCGGACTGGAGCGGTCACGGTGCTCTCTGCATCATCGTGATGCCGGTGGCGAAGTGAGCGACGCGGTGCCGGTTGCCGCACGCCGCCCATGGGCGCCTACAGGTGTCAATGAGCTGGGGGCCAGGAGCACGACGTGCTGGCCAGCGCACATCGTCATCTCGGGGGTGGGCGCCACCAGCTCTCCATGGTCACTGGCGGCCACCACGATCGCGCCCTCGGGCCAGCGGACCTCGGCGATGCTGTGGCCGTCGGCCGGGGAGCCCGCGCGGATCCGCAACTCGATGATTTCGTAGCCATCCAACGGAGCGCTTGAGTGGTGAGCGGCCTGCTCGGGGTCCTTGGCCCCGAAGTCTGCGGCCACCGCCCCGGCCTCCATGCTCTCACTCGACGCCTCGAGGTTGTGCATCAGCACGCTGAGGATCCCTTGGCGGGTGAGCCAGCCGCGCAGATGCTGGCGATCCGTGGACAGGACCGGGAGGCCGGAGCGGCCGTACAGGGTGAGCTGGCGGAGTGCTTGCTCGAGCGTCTCATCCTCGAACAGTTCTTGTGGATCGCTGATCCCGGCCGTCACGGTGCCGAGGTCGTCCCACCGGGAGCGACCATCACGTGTCGGCCGAGCCTGGTCTGCTCCGGCGGGCTGCAGGCGGGGAAGCCCGTTGCCGGTCTGGACCGGCTGCATCACCTCGGCGATGCTGAGACTGCGCAGGACGGTGTCGGTTCGCGGGCGTTCGATGTCGATGCCCCGGCGCAGCAGTTTGGTCGTGTAGACGCTGCCGTAGGACAGTTGCTTGGACACGGCAGCGGCGATACCGGAGGCGAGCATGATCGGCAGCGTGAGACCGAAATTGCCGGTCATCTCCACGACGCTGGCGATCGCCGTCAACGGGGCCTGGGCGGCCGCGGCGAACACGCCACCCATGGCCACCACGGCATAGAGCGCCGGCGGTCCAACCGCTGGCCCGAAGATGTGATGGGCCACCGTGCCGAACGCCATGCCGGCCATCGCGCCGATGAACAGCGACGGGGCAAACACTCCGCCCGAGCCGCCGATCGACAGGGTCAGGCTGGTGGCGATGATCTTTCCGACCAGGAACAGGAGGATGAGCCCGAGCACGACGTGTCCGCCGATCACCGAGTCCATGACGGGATAGCCGACTCCGTACATCTGCGGGAGGGCGAGCAGAACCAGGCCAAGCACGATGCCCCCGACCGCGGGCCGCGCCCACTCCGGCCGGCCATTCCACAGCTCATCGACCTGGTCCTCCATGCCGTACAGGACGACCTTGAAGCCAAGGCCGATGAGACCGGCAGCGATCGCCAGCACCCCGACGAGCAGGTAGGTCGTGTCGTTGGTGACTCCGAGGTCATGGGGTATGGCGGTGAAGAAGGGGGCCGAGCCGAAGAACGCGCGGCTGATCACGTCGCCGGTGACGGCGGCCAGCGTGGTGGTGAAGAGCGCATCGAAGGAGAACTCGCGCAGCACGATCTCAAAGCCAAAGAACAGGCCGGTGATGGGCGCATTGAACGTAGCGGCGATGCCCCCAGCGGCGCCGCAGGCCACGATGATCCGCAGCCGGGCTTCCGACATGCGGACAAGCTGCCCCAGGCTGGACGCCAACGCTGAGCCGATCTGCACGATCGGTCCCTCGCGCCCGACTGACCCGCCGCTCCCGATGGTAAGGGCCGAGGCGAGGGCCTTGACGATCGTCACCGGGGGCCGGATCCGGCCGCCATTCTCAGCGACGGCCAGCATGACCTCGGGCACTCCGTGGCCGCGTGCCTCGGGCGCAAAGCGCTGGACCAGCGGACCGTAGAGCAGGCCGCCGACCACCGGAATCACGAGGACGAACCAGATTCCGAGCCAGGGGAGGTGGAGGCTGGGCGCGTGGCCCTGCTGGCCAAATTGCGTGTGGCCGGTGGCCACCCAGGTGCAGAAGAAGACAAGCTCGCGAAAGCCCGCGGCGCCGAACCCCGCGCCGGCACCCACGACCAGGGCCATCACCACCAGCCCCATGCGGTTGGATCCCAACCAGGAGGATGTCGCCCGCAGCACTGTCGGCCGCGCGGGGCTGGCGGTCTCGGGGACGCCCGGGTCAGTCATGCTCGAGTCCCCAGCCCAGTGACCAATCCTGCTCGGGAACCTCGCCCGCGGCCCTTGAGAACTCCTGCAGGGACTCGACCACGAGCGCCCGCTGCGCTGCGGGTATGCGCCGGACGATCTTCTGGATCTCCGCTCGGCGCCTGTCGCTGACGTCTGTGACCAGCTGGGCCCCGGAGGAGGTGAGGGAGATCCGGACCGCGCGGCGGTCATCGGTGGCGCGGCGGCGCGCGACCAAACGTTTGCGGACCAGCCGGTCACACATCCGGGTCGCCGTGGAGCGATCGACGGTGAGAGCCGTAGCCAGGTCGGCCACCCTCTGAGGGCCTCGAGAGGCAAGTTCGATCAGGACGCGGTACTGGGCCAGGGTCACGTCGTCGGCGACGGTCGCCAGCGAGCGCGCCGCGACCCCGACGAGGGCTCGGCTGGCGCCCAGTACGGCGTCGACGAGGTTATCGCTCGCGGCAGCGGCACTCGGCCGGCCCTTGGTAGATGGTGTATCCATTCAATGCAGTATGCCATAGTTGCACTAACCAGCAATTACCGCTACGGTGAGTGTCATCCTGAACCGAGTTGCCAATCCCAACGTCGTCGTTTTGCTTGATGAGGACCCTGACCTGGGCATCGGCATCTCGGAGGAGGAGTGGCCCGTCGTGCGCAGCCGCGCAGTCGCCCGCGCGATCGAGGTCGAGCCACCAGGCTGGGACCCAGCCCCCATTCGTGAACGGACGACCGATGGTTGGGTGGGGTTGCTTGTGGTCGACGGCATCCTCATCCGTCGGGTGCGTGTCGGGCGGCGGGCGGCCTGTGAGCTGTTCGGGCCCGGCGACGTGATTCGCCCGTGGGACGCCGACGGTGAGTACGAGCCCGTGCCCATCGCCGTCGATTGGCTGGTCCTCCGGCCGACGCGCCTCGCTGTCCTCGACACGGCGTTCTCGCTTCGGGTCGCTCGCTGGCCGTCGATCAACGGGCGGATCGTCAGCCGTGTGGCCCGACGGGCCCGCTATCTCGCGCTCACCCACGCGGTCACTCATCTCCCGCGGGCCTACGCCCGGCTGCTCATTCTCTTCTGGCTCCTGGCCGAGCGCTGGGGGAGGGTCACCGCTGAGGGCGTCTACGTGACCCTCCCGGTCACGCACGAGATGCTGGCCATGCTCATCGGCGCGCAGCGCCCGACCGTGACCATCGCCCTGCAGAGGTTGAGCCGGAGTGGGTTTCTGACCCGGGAGCGACGCGACCGCTGGCTCCTCACCAATCAGGCGATCGAGACCCTCAGGCAGCCGGAGAGCCTCGACCTGGTCGACGGCCAACTGGCGGTCTGAAGTAGAGACTGGATGTGTCGGGGGCCAGCGAAACCTGAGCTCAGACAGCGACGGTGATGCGTGCGCGGCTCAACGGGCCCGTGAGACCGCGATGACCGCTGTGGCCGCGGCGCCCAGCGCCGACAGAACTGCGCGACGATGCATCGAGAGCCAGGTCACCGGATCCTTCGCGTATGCCTTGTCATCGAACGGGCCGTGGGCGCCCTGATCGGAGTCCTCGTTACGCGACGTTTCAACGTTGGAACCAAGACGGGGGAGACCCTTGCTGGTCTGCTGTCCGCTGATACCGGTCCGGGCCAGGTAGTAATCGGCGACCTTGGGGGCCAGCCGTTCACCCAGGATGGTGTAGGCGGTCGAGACGCCGATCCACATGTTGCGGCGCGGATGCTCGGCCAGAAACACGATCCCCTTGGCTGGCAGCTCGGGCTGGAAGACGGGAGCGACGGGCATCGGATGCTCGGGCATCTTGTTGAGGTTCCAGTTGAACTGTGGAGTGTTGAGGCCCGGGAGCTGAATCATGCAGATCTTCACCTTGCTTTTCTCGTGCATGAGCTCGGTGATGATCGACTCCGTAAAGCCCTTGACCGCGTGCTTGGCCCCGCAGTAGGCGGACTGCAACGGAATCGAGCGATACGACATCGCCGAGCCGACATTGACGATGACCCCCTGATTGCGGGGCCGCATGCGCTTGAGCGCCGCGCGTGTGCCGTTGACCTGGCCCATGTAGGTGATGTCGGTCATCGTTCGATACTCGTCGGGGGTGGTGTCCCAGAAGAAGGCGAGGGCACCGACGAAGGCCACGTTGACCCAGACGTCGATTGCTCCCAGTTCGCGCTCGACGCGCTCTGCGGCGGATTCCAGGGCCTCGTGATCGGCGACATCGACGGCGATGCTCACCGCACGGGACCCTGCGGCCTGCACGTCTGAAACGGCGCCGTCAAGCCCAGCTCTGCCGCGGGCGAGGATCGCGACGTCGTAGCCACGTTTGGCGAATTCCCGCACCGTTGCTCGTCCCACCCCGGCGCTCCCGCCGGTCACCACCACCACTTTGCGTCCGTTGGCTGCTGCCATAGTCACTCACGCTCCTCAAGATCGGCTCGAGGTCGGCCGGTCCAGGAGATCCAGCATTGCGATCCAGCGAGCTCTTGGATCCCTACCCCCAGGCTCGGCCCCGGCCCGGTGTCCGGTAACCCTGCGAACAATCACCCGGGTCCCGGCGGGTGATGCGGGCTGACCCGCCGGTTGAGCGAGTGGCGATGGCCGCGCACTGAGCAGTTGCGTGAACTCAGACCGCGTAGCGCTCCGCGTCAGGGGCGCGCAACCTTATGCCCAGCCCGGGGGCGTCGGTGTTCGGTAACAGGGCTCCGTCCACCGGCCGGGGCGCGCCGTCGAACAGCATCTCCTCGATGCGGACATGATCATGGAAGTACTCCAGATGAACCAGCGTCTCGAGCGCAGGGCCGACGTTGGCGTGGATCGCGGGCGAGCAGTGCAGTGAGAGCGGGGCCGAGCGAGCGCGGCACAGCGCATCGATCCGGCGCAGGTCGGTGATCCCCGCGCAGCGGGTGACATCGGCTTGCAGGACGTCGACGGCCCCGCTGGCCAGCATGCGCTCGAAGTAGGGGAGGTCATAGCCGTACTCGCCGGCCGCGATGTCCATCCCGACCGGTGCCCGGTCGCGCACAAAGCGCAGACCGGCGAGGTCATCGGAGGACACCGGCTCCTCGAACCAGCGGACATCGTGCTCGGAGAAGCCCTCGGCCACGGCGATGGCCTCGGCGGGGCGGTAGGCGCCGTTGCCGTCGACGAACAGCTGCGTCGCGGGCCCGATCGCCTCGCGCGCCGCCTGCACCCGCTCCGGGTCGCGCCCAGGGTCTCGCCCCACCTTCATCTTCACCATCCGCAGGCCGCTCTGCGCCCAGCCACCGAGCTGGGACTGCAGCTGGTCGGTGGTGTAGGAGGTGAAGCCGCCGCTGCCGTAGATCGGCACCGCCGCGTGGAAACGCCCCAACAGGGCGACGAGCGGCATCGACAGGAGCTTGGCCTTCAGGTCCCACAGGGCCACGTCGACGGCGGCGATCGCCATCGAGCTGAGACCCGCGCGTCCATCGTTACGCACCGCGGCCACCATCGCCGCCCAGGCTCCCTGAACGTCGAGGGCATCGTGACCGCTCAGCGTCGGAGCCAGCGTGCCCTCGATGACCGCGGCCAGGGCCTGGTGGCCGTACGTCCAGCCGATCCCGGTTTCGCCCCCTGCGGTCACCGTGGCCAGGACGAGCGTCGTCGAATCCCACTCCAAAGTCCCGTCGGACTCCGGGTGATCGGTGGGAATCGTGAAGGCGCGAGCGTGGACCTCGGTGAGCGGCAGCCGATCAGTCGTCATCAACGTCATCGGGATGGGCGCAGACGCTTGTGCGCAAGCAGGTCGGCGCAGCGGTCGGCGAGTGCCATGATGACGAGGGCCGGATTGGCGGCGCCTTCGGTCGGGAACACGCTGCCGTCGACCAGGAACAGGTTGGGCACGTCCCACACGCGGTGGCTGGAGTCCACGACGCTGTCCTCGGGCCCGAAACCCATCCGCGCGCCACCCACGAGGTGAGCGAACCGGTCGATCTTGAGGATGTCCTGCGCGCCGGCGTGCTCCCAGATACGCTCCACCGTCTCGGTGGCGTAGGCGATGTTGCGTTTGTCGTTGTCACACAGGCTGTGGGAGAAGTTGGCCACGGGCATCCCGAACTGATCGCATTCGTCGGCCAGCGTGACCCGGTTCTCGGCCTGGGGAAGCAGCTCGCACAGGACGCCGAGCACGGTCCAGTGGTTGTAGTCGCGCATGTACTCGCGCAGGCTCGCTCCCCAGTGGCCGTCACCCTGGACGTGCTCCGCCCAGCCGATCGGTAGCGGGGACACGGTTTGAATGGAGAAACCGCGGGCGAAGCCGCGAGCCGGGTCGGTTTCGTAGAACTGCTCGCTGGAGACCTCGGGGGGAGGGGCCTTGTACATGCGCAGATCCATGGGGAAGCGTCCGGCGACCTGGGTGGCACCCTGGACCATCACATAGCGACCCACCTGGTCACAGCTGTTCCCGAGTCCATGGGGGTGACGCCGGCTGGTCGAGTGCAGCAGCAGCCGCGGGGTCTCGATCGCGTAGCCGCACACGGCCACCGCATCGGCGGGCTGGAAGTGCTCGCGCCCGTCGCGCATGTAGGTGACCCCGGTAGCCCGGCCGCTGGCCTCATCGACCTCGACGCGCACCACCATGCACTGCGCGCGGACCTCGACGCCGTGCTCGACCGCGTCGGGCAGGTGCGTGATGAGCGGGCTGGCCTTGGCGTTGACCTTGCAGCCCTGCAGGCAGAAGCCGCGGTAGATGCAGTGGGGGCGGTTGCCGAAAGCGCCATTGGTGATCGAGACCGGTCCGACCCGCATCTCGATCCCGCAGTCCTCGGCCCCGCGCCAGGCCACCGCCGCCGCCCCGGAGATCGGATGCGGGGCATGGGGGTAGGTGTGGGGATCTCCCCACGGCCAGTCCTGACCGGCCACCGGCAGCTCGCGTTCGACGCGCTCGAAGTAGGGCTTGAGGTCGGTGTAGGCCAGCGGCCAGTCGAGTCCGACCCCGTCCCGGGTGCGGACCTCGAAATCCGAAGGGTGAAAGCGGGGCGTATAACCGGCGAAATGGGTCATCGACCCGCCGACGCCGACCCCCGAGTTGTTCTTGCCCATCTCGATCGGGTCTGTCCCGCAGATGATCCGCTTGTCAGTCCAGTAGATGGGTCCGGCGCCCTTTTCGTCTGAGACCCAGTCACGATCGGGATCCCAGAACGGGCCCTTCTCCAGGATCAGGACCCTCCAGCCGGCGCGGGCCAGTCGCTGGGCGAGCGTGATGCCGCCCGCGCCCGCGCCGACGACGACGAGGTCGACGGGCTCTGTTTCGCTGTAGCGGCGCATCCGGTCGAGGTTCTGGAGTCCGCGCTTGTGGGGGTGCAGCAGCCAGGCCGAGTCGTTGTCGGTCGGCATCCGGGTACGACCCTTGATCAAGCTCCCGGCCAGCGTCATGACCGCGGCGGCGTCTCGGGCCGCTGATGGACCGGATCGACATCGACGGCCTCCGCACCTTCCCACGTCTCGCGCTCGGCGCTCTGCAGCCGCGGGCTGCCAAAGCGGCTGTAGCCGCGCGGGTACGCCGGCCCCCCGAAACCGATCTCGTTCCAGGTCCAGGGATGGGAGTAGAAGCAGCTCAGCGTGACGCGCATGACGAGGCTGAAGGCCCGCGTGACGTTGAGCTGCGCCCATGCCCCGCCGCTCAGCGCGCCGGCGGCAAAATCCGTGACGATCGCCAATCGGAGCTCGTCATCAGCCGCGGCGAAGGAGGGTGCTGAGCCCCGGTCGTGGGCCTGCTCGTCGAGTCCCCGGGCCACCATTCGCCAGGCGTCACGGTCATCGGGCATGTCCGCGTACTGGTAGCCGTCGAGCTCGCCCTTGAAGTACTTCTCATCGACGAAGTTGATGATCGGGACCCGGGGCTCGCCGTCCTGAGCGGTGAGAACGTCACACAGGGCGGACAGCGTGGCGGCCTCGCGTTCGGTAAAGAAGCGCACCGGCGGGACACTGGTCACCCGGGCGAGGACCATGTCGCGGGTGACCGGGTCCCAGTGGTCAGACTCGGCCAGCACGTCGAAGTCGGGATACCGCCCGTGCATCTGCGGCGTGTGACCCCGGCGCTGGCGTGGCAGCTCATTGGGGTCGGCGAGGGGAGCATCCGCGCGTCGGTTTGGGAGGTGGTCCGCGCGCGTGAAGTCCGTCGCCATCTCTAACGCTCCCGTTCCACGATTGCGGCCAGGATGGCGATGGCCCCGACCAGCATCAGGGATCCGGGCGCCAGCAGCGGCGGACCCATGACAAAGTTGTAGGTCGGCTCCGAGAAGCCTCCGGGTTTGCGGTGGACGCCCCGCAGATGGGTGAAGGTGCCGATCGCCCCGTTGACCGCATAGAGAGCTCCGGTCGCCGGCAGGACGCTGCGGGCCGCCGCCGAGGAGCGTGTGGCGGCCAAACCGGCCGCGCTGACCAACGGGCTGGTCACGATCGGACTCCACATCCAGATGTCGCCGAAGGAGCCCTTGTAGTGCTCGAGATACATCTCGAGACCGAGCGGCAGTCCGCTGCCGGCCACCGTCCAGGCCAGCGTCTTCTGCATGCGGCCTGCGCGCAGGTTCCACAGCCACCGTGCCCACCGGCCACGGGACGCGGGGGCCAGCCCGAGCAGCATGAGGATCCGGGCCATCAGCGGTTCACGAACTCGTCGAATTTGCCCTTGATGGCCTCGCGCATGATCCGGCCCCGGGCCGGGTCGCCGGGCAAAGCGTGAGCCATCTTCTGAGCCTGCTCAAAGCGGATGTGGGGCGGCAGCGGCGGCACCTCCGGATCGGTGATCGCCTCGATCAGCACCGGCTCACCGGCGGCCAGGGCCTCGTCCCAGGCGGGACCGACGGCCTCGGGCGTGTCGACGCGAATCCCCTTGAGACCAATCAGCTCGGCGTAGCGCGCATAGGGAAAGTCGGGCAGGGTCTGCGACACCTCGAGCTTGGGGTCGCCGGACATGACGCGCTGCTCCCAGGTGACCTGGTTGAGATCGTCGTTGTGCAGGACGAGGATGATGAGCTGCGGATTGGTCCAGCGATCCCGGTAGCGGGCGATGTCGATCAGGGCGTTGATGCCCAGCATCTGGAAGGCACCGTCTCCGCTGGTGGCGATCACCGGGCGGTCGGGGAAGGCGAACTTGGCCGCCAGGGCATAGGGAATGGCCGGGCACATCGTGGCCAGCGTCCCCGACAGCGCGGTCTTCATCCCGCTACGCAGCCGCAGGTGGCGTGCCCACCAGTCGGTGCCCGAACCCGAGTCGCTGGTCAGGATGGCCTGATCGGGCAGCCGGGCGCTGAGCTCGTGAAAGAGCAGCTGGGGGTTGAGCGGCTCGGCCGTCTCGTGGGCCTGGGCGTCGAGAATGTCCCACCAGCGGGCGACGTTGCTCTCGATCGTCTGCTGCCAACTCCGGTCCTCCTTCCGGTGCAGAAGCGGGATCAGGGCGCGGAGCGTCTCAGCGCTGTCGCCGACGAGGTTGATCTCCATCGGGTAGCGCATCCCGATCAGGCGTGCGTCGATGTCGATCTGCACCGCCCGGGCCTTACCAACCTCCGGCAGCCACTCCGAATACGGAAAGCTCGAGCCGACCATCAGCAGCGTGTCGCAGCCTTCGATCATCTCGTAGGTGGGCTTGGAGCCGAGCAATCCGATCGGCCCCGTGACAAAGGGCAGATCATCGGGGACGGCCGCGCGGCCATTGAGCGCCTTGGCCACGCCGGCCCCGAGCAGATCGGCGGTCTCGATGACCTCGCGCTCGGCGTCGAGCGCCCCCTGGCCGACCAGGATCGCCACCTTGTCGCCACCGTTGAGGAGGTCGGCGGCACGCTGCAGGTCGCTGTCGTAGGGCCGGATGAGGGAGGAGGCGAGACCGACCGACGAGGGCACACCGCCGTGTGCGTGCGGAGGCTCGACGTACTCGGCCTCCTGGATGTCGTTGGGAACGATCACGCACGTCACCGAGCGGGTCGCCTTGGCGATCCGCAGCGCCCGATCGATCAGGTGCGCCGCCTGCTCGGGGGTCGTGCACATCTGGACGAACTCGCTGGCCACGTCCTTGAACAGCGTGATCAGGTCGACCTCCTGCTGGAAGTTGGACCCCAGGGCCATGCGGGCCTGCTGGCCGACGATGGCCACCACCGGCGCATGGTCGAGCTTGGCGTCATAGAGGCCGTTCATGAGGTGGATCGCCCCCGGACCCGAAGTGGCCATGCAGACGCCCACCTCGCCGGTCAGCTTGGCGTGCGCGCAGGCCGCGAAGGCGGCGATCTCCTCGTGTCGGGTCTGCACGAACTCGATCTCGTCCTCGAACCCGTGAAACGCGCCGAGAAGACCGTTGATGCCGTCGCCCGGATATCCATAGATGCGGGTCACGCCCCATTGCCGAAGGCGACTCAGGATGAACGCTGCGGTGGACTGGGACATTGCGGCTCCTCGGGAATTGGTCAAGACGTGGACGGGGCTGGTCACAGACGAGCTTCCCGACCGCAGGGGCAAGAAACGGCTCCGGTCATCTCACGAACGATCGGGGGCCTCGAGGGTCACCGTGCACTGGAGCAGAGCGGCGTGCACGAACGCCTGGGGCAGGTTCCCTCGCATCTGACGCTGCCCGATGTCGTACTCCTCAGAGAGCAGGCCGGCGGGACCGCAGGCGGCCCGGTTGCGCTCAAACCAGCGCAGCGCGCGCATCCGATCGCCCTGCTGCGCCCAGGCCAGTGCGAGCAGGAAGCCGCATAGCCCGAAGGCCCCCTCGGCCTCGCCCAGCGGTCGCGCATCGGGCCGGTAGCGATAGCAGTACCCGTCGTCGGTGAGTTCGGCCGTGACGGCCCGTAGCGTGGCCAGGGTTCGAGGATCCTGCGCTGCCACGCCGCCCCGGAGCGCCGGGAGCAGGAGCGAGGCATCGACGCGTGCGTCGGTGGGCGAGCGTTGCCAGCGCCCGTCGCGGTGAACGGCACTCCGCGCCGTCTCGGCCAGGATCGTGTCGGCCAGAGCGAGCCAACCGGCCGCACGCTCGGCGGGCTGGTGAGCCGCGATGGCGCGCAGACCGGCCACGCAGATGAGACGGCTATGGGTCCAGTTGTCGGGTTCGAGCTCCCAGATCCCGGCGTCGGGTTCGGTCCAGCGTTGGATGATGGCGTCGATTGCGATCTCCGCCGCGCGCCATCCGTCAGCGTCGAGATGATCGTGCTGGGCTGCCGCGGCGAGCAGGAGCAGGCTCTCCCCGAAGGCATCGAGCTGGAATTGCTGGTTGACCCAGTTGCCCACGATGTCGGTGCCCCCGGGGTAGCCCGGCAGCCCAAGCCGGCGCTGGTCGGGGACCGGGCCACCGATCGACGTGTAGGCCGGCACCATCTTGGGACCGTCGGCGAGCAGGCGCTCGGAGACGAACCTGATCGCGTCATCCATGAGAGGCAGCGGTCCGTAGCTGGCCACCGCTTGGCCGGTCAGACATTGGTCCCGGATCCACACGTAGCGGTAGTCATAGCTGCGGCCCTGCCGCGCGCGCTCAGGCAGCGACATCGTCGCCGCGGCGACCATGCCCCCGCCACTGCTCGTCAGGCCCTGGAGGACCGCGTAGGAGTGGCGCGCATCGCGGTCGGCCAGGTGGGCTGCCAACGGTGGCACGCGTTCGCGCCAGCTCGCCTCGGTCGCCGACCACGCCTGGTCGGGATCGGGCGGGGGATCGGGCTCGGCGCTTGAGTCGATCACCAGGACGAGGTTGCGGACCTCCCCGGGGGCCAGCTCGACGCTCATCTCGAGCGCGCGTGTGCCGGCGGCGCTCGCGCGGCTCGGCCTCGGCCGCTCCGCTCCAGGCCAGCGAGGCTGCGCCGAGCCGGGCGCGCCAGACTCCGTGCTCGCTGCGGGCCAGATGAGTGGCCCGTCGGGCCCCATACTCGGTGCACGGCTCAAGCATCACCTCGACCCGCGCGGGACCTTTCGTCGCCCGCAGCTGCCGCAACAGCACGGCGCGGTCGGGCCGGCTGGGCAGGGCGAGGGCCTCCCGGCATTCGACGATCCCGCTCTCGGTGATCCACCGGCTGCGCCAGATGAGGCCGTGCTCGTAATAGCCGCCCCACACGTAGCGCCCGGCGGGCGTCACGGAGTAGCTTCCGCGGCCGCCGATCAGGGCCGCGAAGCACGCCTCGGAATCCCAGCGCGGAAAGCACATCCACGCGTAGTCCCCGCGCGGGCCGACGAGCACGCCGCGCTCCCCGTCGGCCAGCAGGGCGTACTCGCGCAGGACGTGGGGAACAGCGCGGGGCTCCGCGAGTTCGTCGCTGCCCGCGCTCATTCAGCGTGCCGCCGTGGGGATCGCTCGGTCGTCAGAGCCGAGCTCCTGTTCGATCTCCTCCAGCGTGCGGTCCTTGGTCTCGGGTACGCGGGCCGCGAAGTAGATCAGCGCCACGACGCCGAAGCCCGCGTACAGCCAAAAGGTGCCCTGGCGGGTGATCAACGAGGTGAGGGACAAGAAAAAGGAGGAGACGAGGAAGTTGGCTGTCCAGTTGCCGACCGTGGACAGGCTCATCGCCGGGCCGCGGACGCGGAGAGCGCGCGGCGGCCTCGCGAATCTCGTCGAGCTCCTCCTCGACCTCATCGTCGCTGCTGCGGGCCCGCCGCAGGACCTCGCGGGCCTCCTTCTCACGGTCGTGTTGCATCAGCCAGCGCGGCGAGAAGGGCTGGAAGTACATCCCGATGGCCAGCGCGGCCCCGGGGATCGCTCCCAGGCCAAGCATCCAGCGCCAGTTGTCAGAAACGCCGGTCAGCGCCCAGTTGACGATGTAGGCGCTGAAGATGCCCAGGACGACCATCAGCTGGTTAAAGGAAGTCACGCCACCGCGGATCCGTTTGGGCGCGAGCTCCGAGATGTACATCGGGGATACGAATGAGGCGGTTCCGACGGCGATGCCGAGCACAAGCCGGGCGGCGATCAGTTCGGTGGCGGTCTGAGAGAAGGCCGAGCCGAGCGCGCCGACGACGTAAATCGTGCCGGCGATGATCTTCGTGCGCCGGCGCGAAAGGGCGTCGGCGGAGAAGCCCGACAGGAGGGCCCCGATGACGGCCCCCACCAGCAGCGATCCGACGAAGGCCTGCTGGTCGAACGTGCTCGCACCGAGGTCATTGGTGATGAAGAGCAGGGCGCCGGAGATGACCCCGGTGTCGTAGCCAAACAGGAAACCGCCGAGGGCGGCGATGATGGCCAGACGCACGACGAACCGCGTCCGTCCACTGAGGATCTCGCGTAGAAACTCCATCTCAGTCAACGGGTACCCGTCGATCGGCCGACCGGTCCGACGCTGTTCGCCCCCAGACAATCCAGCCGGTCATGCCCGGAACGGTGCGCGACCATCCGACTAGGCCGTTTCCCGGACACCGGGTTCGCGGGTGAGCTCGCCGATCTGATCGGGCGCGGGGATTTGGCCGGCCGGAGCGGCCAGCGAGCGTCGGAAGGTGGGCAGGGCCGGCCCGCCCCGTTGCCCCTCGAGCTCGAAGGCCAGGACCGAGTAGGCGGCCACGGCGGTGATGGCCAGGCCGAGGATGCCGGCCGCGTCCTGCCAGAACGCCACTGCGCTGAGCTCATACACGGCGGCCAGCACGAAGCGCACGGCCGCAGCGAGCAGGATGATCCCCGGCAGGGGCTTGGTGACGGCCACCGCTATGGAGGACAGGGCGAGCACGGCGCTGGCCGCGAGCAGCAAGAGGCCGAGCGCACTGTTGACCGCTCCCGGCGGCGAGAGGACATGGATCAGACCCAGAGCCAACCATGACGTGGCCAGGACGCCGATCGCCGCGCCGGTCGCGCCGTCGCGGGCCAGATAGGAGAACACGGACGCGAGCAGCTGGAGCACGAACGGCGCGGCGATGAGGATCACACCGACGTCGGCCGTCTCGCCTGTCGGAACCCAGCCGAGATCGAGCCCGCTCTGGATGAGGGAGGCGATCGTGAGCCCGGACATCCCGATCGTGAGCGGCGCCCCCAGGGGGCGCACGAAGATGCGGACCACCGACTCGGTCATGAGGTCGTCGCCAGCGCGAACAACATCGAGACCGCGAGGCTGCGAGCGGCCGCCGAGCGATAGGTGGAGCTGGCGCTGCCCAGGACGGCCATCGTCGCGGCGTGGGTCAGATCGACGTAGGCGCTGAATCTCCGGGTGCGAGGGCCGGGGTGCCGGGCCAGCGCTACGGCCTGTGTCAGGTAGCGCAGGCCGAGTACCCGGCCACCGGTCGCGAGCCCCGTCGGGGCGGTGGTGGCATGTGCGTCCTGGCCGAGTACGGCCGTCGGTTCGGCCAGCAGGGCGAGACCCCAGCCGAGCTCGGCGGCGACCACGACGACCGCGGGCACCTTGAGACGCCACCGGCGGCCCGCGATCGGGGTGGTGATCGCGACCATGGCAAGAGGTGGTAGTCCCGAGAGCTGGATCACGGGTGCCTAGATGTCCCCGGATCGGAGTCGATATCGCGGGTCGGTTCGGCGTCTTACATTGGCGGTCGCTCGGCCGGCCCCGGGACCCTCCCGGTAAGCCAGCGAACAACTCGGCCCCTCGCCACAGACGATCGCGATACGCGACCCGCCGCGCGGGTAGAGCCGCGAAAGCTACCCGTGTCGCAGCCTCCGTTCGCCTGCCTCTCAGCGTGACAGTCCCGCCTCGTCAATGCCTAGCCATCGCGCTTCGCCGCGGGGCCGCGCCGACGCTCATCGTGGGCGGTGCGACGCTGATCGCCGGCTGTGGCCCACAGTCAATCGTCGACACCCACAGCCCCGAGGCGCACAACATCGCCCTGCTGTGGTGGTGGATGCTGGCCGCCGCCGTCATCGTCTTTCTCGGTGCCGTGGCTCTGCTCGTGGTGGCCTATGTCCGCCGCGGAGTGGCCGGCCTGCCGTTCGTCGGGGAGCGCGAGGGCATTGCCCAGGGCATGGTGCTGGTGTTCGGGATCGGTGTTCCCGCCGTTGCCCTCGTGGCGCTGTTCGGGGTCTCCGATGTTTTTCTGATCGGCCAGACCGCGCCGCCGGCCCCGCGCACGACCAAGATGACCATCGAGGTCATCGGGCATCAGTGGTGGTGGGAGGTCCGGTATCCAGGCAAGCTGGATGACTCGGGCGCCGCCCAATCCGGCGAGGCTGGCGGCCGAGCGGGCGGCATGTCCGAGGCGGTCACGGCCAACGAGATTCACATTCCCGCGCGCACGCGTGTGAACGTGGTGGCCACCACCGCGGATGTCATCCACAGCTTCTGGGTGCCGGGCCTGAACCGCAAGATCGACATGGTTCCCGGGCGGCAGAATCGGGTCCTTCTCTATGCCTCGAGCCCGGGGACCTACCGAGGTCAGTGCTCGCAGTTCTGCGGCCTGCAGCACGCCCACATGGCGATGTATGTCGTGGCTCAGCGCCCGGCCGCCTACCGCGCCTGGCTGGCCAACATGGCCGCTTCGGCCGCGACGCCGACCACGGCGGCGGTACAGGCCGGGCGCCAGCAGTTCTTCAATGACGGGTGCTCGAGTTGCCACATGATCCGGGGAACGTCGGCGGCCGGGCTGATCGGCCCCGACCTCACCCACCTCGCCTCGCGGATGACGCTCGCCTCGGCCGAGATTCCCAACCGTCCCGCGTGGTTGGCGGCCTGGATTCGCAACCCGCAGGCCATCAAGCCCGGCGACCGCATGCCCGACCTGGGCCTGTCGAACGCTCAGGTCAATTCCCTCGTCACCTACCTGGACAGCCTCCACTGAACATGCCCTCAATCCCTTCGCCCTCCCGATGACCGCCATCAGTGCCAGTGCCGAACAGCACCGGGACCGCCTCGGCCGGGTCTGGGAGGAACGTCCCGGCCTGCTGGGCTGGCTGACCACGACTGACCACAAGCGGATCGGGATCCTCTACTTCTTTACCGCGCTGGCCTTCTTCGGCGCCGGCGGGGTGGAGGCGCTGCTGATCCGCACCCAGCTCATTGGACCGAACGGCACCGTGCTCTCGCCGGCCGCCTACGACCAGGTCTTCACGATGCACGGAATAACGATGATCTTCCTGTTCGTCATCCCGATGACGACGGGCGCGTTCGGGAACTACCTGATCCCGTTGATGATCGGGGCACGGGATATGGCCTTCCCGCGCATGAACGCCTTCTCCTACTGGATCTATGTCGCCTCGGGCATCTTCATGTACGTCGCTCTGGCCTCCGGCCACGCGCCCAACGCGGGCTGGTTCGATTACGTCCCGCTGGCTTCCAAGCAATTCTCGCCCGGCAACAACATCGATTTCTATGGCTACGGCCTGATTTTCAACGGCATCGCCAGCACCGCGGCCTCGATCAACTTCATCGTCACGATTTTCAAGCTGCGCGCGCCGGGCATGTCGCTGAACCGGATGCCGCTGTTCTGCTTTGCCTTCCTGGCCGTGGCCTTCGCACTGCTCTTTGCCCTTCCGTCGCTGAGCATCGCCGCCCTGTTCCTGGAGCTCGACCGTCAGCTCGGGTTTCACTTCTACGACGCCGCGCACGGCGGCGATCCACTGCTCTGGCAGAACCTGTTCTGGATCTTCGGCCACCCCGAGGTCTACATCATCATCCTGCCCGCATTCGGGATCGCCACCTCGATCATCCCGGCCTTCGCGCATCGCAAGATGGTCTTCTTCCCGCTCGTTGCCCTGGCCGAGCTGCTGGTCGCCTTTCTCGGCTTTGGGGTCTGGCTGCACCACATGTTCACGGTGGGCTACGCGACCCTGACCACGGTCTACTTCGCCGCTGCGAGCCTGATCATCGTCATCCCGTCGGCGATCCAGCTGTTCGCCTGGATCGCGACGATTCTCACCGGCACCCCGGTGTTCAAGACGCCGATGCTGTTCATCATCGGCTTCATCGTCTACTTCATCATCGGCGGTCTCTCGGGGATCACGTTGGCGGCGATTCCGTTCGATCAGCAGGTGCACGACAGCTATTACGTGATCGCCCATTTTCACTTCGTGATCTTCGGAGCGGCGGTGTTCCCAATCCTGGGCGGGATGTACTTCTGGTTTCCGAAGCTGACCGGACGCATGTATCACGAGGGGGTGGGCAAGGTCAGCTTCTGGCTCACCTTCCTCGGCACCTTGATCACCTTCTTTCCCATGCACATCGTCGGCATCCTGGGAATGCCGCGGCGCAACTACACCTATTCACCGGGCCTGGGCTGGACGCTGCTCAACTTCATCGAAACGATCGGCTCCTATCTGCTCGCCGTGGGCCTGGTGCTGATCGTGGTCAACCTGTTTTTCAGCCGGTTCCGGGGTCCGGTGGCCGGGGACGATCCCTTCGAAGGTGACACCCTCGAGTGGTCGGTGAGCTCCCCGCCACCGGCCTACAACTTCGCGGTCATCCCGACCATCTCCAGCCCGTACCCGATGTGGGACAAGGAGGATCGTGAGGCCGATCGCGAGCGTCTCGAACGGGGGGAGGGGCTGCTCGACGCCGGCCACCTCACCCCGGCCACGACGGTCCAGGACGCGGTGCCCGACGAGATTCTCAGCATGCCGCCCTACTCCGTGTGGCCGCTGGTGACCGCGCTGACGGTGTCCGGCCTGTTCGCGATGCTGCTGATGGGGCATTTCTGGATCGCCGTCGGCTTCCTGGCGGCGGGGGCGCTGGCCGTGCTCGGTTGGCATCACCGGGGAGTGGCGGCCGCATGAGCTCAGCGGCGCCCGGAGCCGGATCAGGCCAGTCACCCGGGCTCGGCGCACGGCCGCCCGCGGAGCAGTCACCCGGCGTAGCCGCGGTCGTCGCTCGAGGACGTCTCGCCCAGCCCAGCGGTTGGTGGGGGATGGTCCTCTTCCTGTGCGCCGAGGGGACGCTGTTCGGCTCCCTGATGGCGACCTACTTCTACCTCGACTTCATCGCCCACCGCTGGCCGCCAAGGGGCATCGCGCCGCCCGGCATCGTGCTGCCCCTCCTCGCCACCGCGGGCCTCATCAGCGCAACGGTGCCGCTGCTCCTGGCCGTCCGAGCCTCGCGGCTGGGCCGCCAGCGCCGCGTGGTCGGACTGATCGTCCTGGCCGTGCTCATCCAACTGGGGTACGTCGCCGGGCAGGTCCTCCTCTTTCGCCATGACCTGCGGCAGTTCACCCCCCAGGGCAGCGCCTACGGCTCGATCTACTTCACCCTGCTCGGCGCCCATCACGCCCATGTCGTGCTCGGGATCCTGCTCGAGCTCGGCGTGCTCTGGCAGATCCTGCGCCAGGGCCTGACCAACTACTGGCTCATCGGCGTACGCACGGTGGCCCTCTACTGGTACGTGGTCAACGCCCTGGCCATCCTCGTGGTCCTCACCCAGCTGAGTCCCTCGCTATGACCGAACCGCCCTCCAACCGCGTGCTCTGGTTCGGTGTCCTGGGCGGGCCGGTGGCCTGGGCGATCCAGTTCGTGGCCAACCTGGCCTTCACCCTGGCGCAGTGCCAGCAGCCGGCCCGGTGGATGCTGCCGGTGCACACCTGGGAGATCGGGATCTCCGTCGTAGCCCTCGGGGTGGGCCTGGCCGCGGGGGCGGTGTCGCTCAGCGTGTACCGCCGCGCCTCGCGGATCGGTGACGTGCTCGCCCACGAGCTCCACGGCGACGGATATCAGCCGCCGCTCGGCCGCGTCCAGTTCCTCTCCATCATCGGCCTCACTCTCAACACGCTCACCCTGACGATCATCGTCATGACCGCGATCGGCGCCCCGCTGCTGCCGGTCTGCCAGCAGTCATGAGACGCCTGCTCACGATCGTCGCCGCATGCGCCGGCTCGCTCGTCCTGAGCGCTCCGGCCACCGCTCAGCCGCAGTCGGGGATCGTGCGTCCCACGACCGAGCCACCCACAGCCAGTCGGGCATTGGGATCCGAACTGTTCGCGGGTAACTGCGCGAGCTGTCACGGAATCGCGGGGGTAGGGATCGCCAAGCCCCGTCCCGGCGCCGGCGGGATTCCGGGCGCCGGCCCGTCACTCCGCGGGGTCGGTGCGCGAGCCGCGGACTTCTATCTGCGTACCGGCTACATGCCGCTGCCCAGCATCCACAACGAGCCCCAGCCCGACCGCGTCCTGTTCTCCGAGAAGGAGATCCGCTCGCTGGTTGCCTATGTGGCGTCATTGGGGGCCGGGCCGGGAATTCCGTCGCCTCAGCCGGCCGCGGGCTCGCTGTCGGCGGGCCAACAGTCGTTCTCTCTGCACTGCGCCGGCTGCCACCAGATCGACGCGCGCGGTGGCTACGTGACCGGAGCTTCGGTTCCGCCGTTGCAGAACGTCAGCGCCAGGCGGATCGCTGAGGCGGTCCGGATCGGCCCGTATCTGATGCCACGTTTCTCCACCCGCCAGATCTCCAGCAGGAGCTGAACTCGATCATCCGCTACGTCATATCGGTGCGCCATCCCGACAATCGCGGCGGCTGGGGGATCGGCAACATCGGACCGATACCGGAGGGCCTCGTGGCCTGGTGGATCGCTGGCCCCCTCCTCGTCTGAGCTGTCTCGTCGTCGCCCGAAGGAGGCGTTCATCATGAGGATCTGGCAGTGGCTGCTCGCCCTGGTGGCGTTCCTGTTCGGACGCCGGCGGCGCCGCCGCGGCGGCGCTGACGACGAAGTCGAGCCGATCGTCCGCGTGGAGAGCCCGGGCAGCCCCGAGCGCCGGGCCGAGAACATCGTGCTGGTCTTACTCGGGCTGGCCGCGCTGCTGGCGCTCGGTTTCGTGATCGTCTACGGCGAGTTCTCGCCCTCGGGGCTGCCCAACGAGCTGCTCGGTCTGTGCCTGGGCCTCAGCCTGGTCTGCATCGGCGCCGCGTTGACCGTGGTGGCCAAGCGTCTGGTCGTGACCGAGGAGCTCGAGGACGACTATCCCCAAGCCAACCCCGAGCAGCAGCAGGAGGTGGCGCAGATCATCCATGAGAGCGGCAGCCGCATCACCCGCAAGCGTCTGCTGCTCGGCGCCTCGGCGGCCACAGGCGGCGCGCTGGGCCTGGCCGCGGTGACCCCCGCCCTCTCGCTCGGCCCGGTGTGGGACACCGCGCCGCTGGACCGTACGCCCTGGCGGCGCGGGACCCGCGTGGTCGACGAGCACGGGACGCCGTTGGCGGCCACCGACATCGACCAGCGGACCTTCTACACCGGCTTTCCCGAAGGGGCCGATCCCGAGAACATCGGCTCACCGCTCGTCATCGTCAGACTCGATCCGGCCAAGCTGAAACTCCCCGCCGGCCGTGGCTGACTGGGCGCCACACGGGATCCTGGCGTACTCCAAGATCTGCACTCACGCGGGGTGCGCGGTGGCCCTCTATCGAAAGCCCACCGACCCGGAGTTGGAGCCCAACAACGCGCTCGTCTGCCCGTGCCACTACTCGACCTTCGATCCCTACACCGGCGGGACGGTCATCTACGGCCCGGCGGGTCGGCCCTTGCCCCAGCTGCCCCTGGAGATCGACACCGACGGGAATCTGCGCGCCGCCGGGAACTTCTCAGCGCGGGTCGGACCGAGCTGGTGGGCGGTCCGGGAGCGGCCCTCGTGAGCACCGGCCGCGGCAACGATCCGCTCGTCGAGCCAGTCCGCTTCATCGACGAGCGCACCTCGGCGGCCCCGCTGATGCGCAAGACGCTGCGCTACCTGTTCCCCGACCACTGGTCCTTCCTGCTCGGCGAGGTCGCGCTCAACGCGTTTCTGATCCTGATCCTCACCGGGATCTACCTGGCCCTGTTCTACGAGCCGAGCACGGCCAAAACCATCTACCACGGTCCGTATGCGCCGCTCGACGGGGTGAGCATGAGCGACGCGTACAAGTCCGTCCTGGACATATCGCTCAGCTATAAGGCGGGGCTGCTGATCCGCCAGACCCATCATTGGGCCGCTGACGTGTTTCTGGTCGCGATCGTCATGCATCTGATGCGGGTCTTCTTCACCGGCGCCTTCCGCAAACCCCGCGAGCTGACCTGGATCGTCGGTCTGATCCTGCTCTTCACCTCGCTGCTGGAAGGGTTTCTCGGCTATTCCCTCGTGGACGATCTGCTCTCCGGCATGGGCCTGGCCATCGGCTACGGGGTCGGGCTGTCTCTGCCGCTGATCGGGGGACCGGCGGTGCTGGCCATTTTCGGGGCCCCGTTCCCGGGCAAGGCCGCGTTCTTCTCGCGCATGTACATCGCCCATGTGTTCATCATCCCGATCCTTCTGGCGACCCTGATCGGGATCCACCTGGCTCTGATCGCCGCGCGCCACCACACGCAGTTTCGCGAGAGCAAGCGCACCACCGAGAAACGAATCGTCGGCGTGCCCCTGTTCCCGGGTCAGGCCCCGCGCTCCCTGGCCATTCTGTTCTTCACGGCCGGGATCCTCTTCCTCCTCGGTGGGCTCGTCCAGATCAATCCGATCTGGCAATGGGGCCCGTTCGAGCCCTGGCTGGGGACGAACGGGGCTCAGCCCGATTGGTACCTCGGTTGGTTGATCGGCGCCCTGCGCCTGATGCCGGGCTTCGACGTCACCATCTCCCACTTCACGATCATCGCCAACCCGTTCTGGGGCGGGATCCTGTTCCCGACGGTGGTCCTCGGGGTGCTGCTGGCCTTCCCGTGGCTGGAAAAGCGAGTCACCGGCGACCGGCGGGTTCACAACCTGGCCGATCGACCCCGGGATGCGCCGGGACGAACGGCGTTTGGGGTGGCCTTCCTGAGCTGGGTTCTGATGACGTTCCTGTTCGGCGCCGCCGATCGCCTCTTCGTGCTCTTTGATCTCAACTACGACACCCAGCTCTACATCTTCCGCATCGGGATCTGGGTCGTTCCCATGGTGCTGTTCTTCATCACCCGCCAGATCTGCCGCAACCTGCGTGACAGCGACGTCATTGACGCCGAGCGTGAGGCCGCCGAGCGCGAGGCCCAGGAGCGCGACCGCGGGTCCCAGGCGGTCAGCGCCGGGCCGGCGACATGAACTGCGTCCGGTGGCGATGATCGGGTCGGCCGCCATCGACAACCTCCACCTGGCGGAGTTCGTGCCTCCGCTCGGGGCGACCCTCCTGTACCTGCTGCTCTACCGCGGGCGGTTGAGGACCCTGGCCGGCCAGGGACGCCCGGTGGCTCGCTGGCGAGTGCTCTGCTTCTGGTCAGGTGCGATCCTGCTCACCGTCGTCCAGCTGCCACCGCTGGACGGCCTCGCCGACAGCCTGCTGGTGGCCCACATGGTTCAGCACATCGTGATCGGCGATGTGGCCTCGCTGCTCATCGTCCTTGGGCTGACCGGTCCGGTACTCGCCCCGCTGATGCGGATGAAGGTCTCCCGGCTGGTCCGCTGGCTCTCGCATCCTCTGGTGGCCGTGACCGTGTGGGCGGTTGACCTCTACGCCTGGCACCTGCCCGTCCTCTACCAGCTGGCCATCCGCCATGACCTCGTCCACGCCCTCGAGCATGCCTGCCTGCTCTGGTTCGGGGCG
Organism: uncultured Solirubrobacterales bacterium; assembly: GCA_963845575.1. Lineage (GTDB taxonomy): Bacteria > Actinomycetota > Thermoleophilia > Solirubrobacterales > Solirubrobacteraceae > Palsa-465. The sequence continues at coordinate 449,912 of CAWJSN010000014.1, forward strand.
ATCCTATGGCTGGCGGTGCTGGGGCCACTGCCCAAGCCACGCTGGTTCAGCGGCTGGGGTGAGCTCGGCTACCTGATCCTGGTTCGCTTTCTCGGGGCCGTGCTGGCCAACGCGCTGATCTGGGCCCAGAGCGTCTTCTATCCGGTCTACCGGACGCCCGATGCCGCCCGCGGCCTCAGCCCGTTGTCCGATCAGAACCTGGCCGGGGGGGTGATGATGATCGAGCAGATTCTCCTCACAACGGTCTTCCTGGTCTGGCTGTTCGCCCGACTCCTGCGCCGGGACGAGGAACGTCAATCGCTGATGGACCTCGCTGCCCGCCGTGGTCTGGGTCTGTCGGACGAGAGAGCCACACGTGCCGCCACGGTCGGTGCCGGTGCTCGCTTGCGTGAGCGGCTGCTGGCGGACAGCGCGGACGCCGGCGCCGATCAGCGCCCACCCACGACCCTCGCGCACCAGCGAGAGCCTCACGAGCCGTAGCACCCTCATCCCCCCGTGAGACGAACCGAGTTCCACGAGACAGTGTCCACCGGACCGTTGGAAGGCCGGCGGGGTGAGCAAGCCCGGTTGATGAGGCCGCTAGGGCGATGTGGCTTGGCCGCTTTGACGGGACGACCCGCCCTGTCTCGGAGCGCGAGCCGAGCAGCGTCACGCTCGAGCGGGGTCGCGTCAAAGCCGGGGACAGAGCCAGATGAGGTGATCCTCCAGGGCACGCAGCTCGGCCGGGTTGCTCGGGAGTCCGGAGTAGTCCCGGGCTTCAGAGCTGACCCGACGGGCAGACGAGGTGATCTTGGATGCGGCGGCGTGCGAATCGCCGGTACCGGACCCGCGTCGCCGCACTTTGACGAATTGCGCCACAGCTCAAACCCACCACCCGCTGCCGGCCGCGACCCCAACCCCCTTGGCCCATCAGCTGACTATCCACCGCCGCCGGCAGGAGATCCGCGTTGAGGTCAGCGACGGCGGCGGGACACCAGCCAGGCAATCTCCCGGACCGGACGCGCTCAACGGACGAGGCCTACAGATCGTCAACATGCTCTCGACCCACTGGGGCGTCGAGCGCGAATCAGACTCAGCTAAGACCGTCTGGTTCACGCTGAGTTCGCCCAACGACCGGCCCAGTCGCCAGCCCTCGGGCGAATTCCTTCTAACTCCCTGCAAATCCAACAAGTTCCTGCAAATCACGCGATGCCGGAGGAGGGACTCGAACCCCCGACACGCGGATTATGATTCCGCTGCTCTAACCGACTGAGCTACTCCGGCCAGGGAGGGGGCCAGTCTAGTGCGCCGGGTTCTCGCTCGGAGGTGTGATCGGCGCGCCGCGCATATGATCAACGCGTGGCCGAAATGGACTCAGCCGTGCGGACGATCGTCGATCGCTGCCTGGCTATAAAGGCGGGGGAGGACGTGCTTGTGGTGGTCGATCCGGCCACCCGGGCGATCGGTGAGGCGCTGCGAGAGGGTCGCGGCCCAGGCCGGGGCCGACGCGGTGCTGGCCGTGATGGATGAGCGGGCCACCGACGGGACTGATCCGCCCCGCCGATCGCCGCTGCCCTCAGCGCCTGCGATGTGTTCATCGCGCCACCAGCCGCTCGCTCAGCCATACGCCGGCCCGCAAACGGGCATCGGAGTCGGGTGCTCGCGGGGCGACGCTCCCGGGGTCACGGCGGACATGCTGGCCCGGGTGATGGCGGTCGACTTCGACCTCATGGCCGAGCGCTCCCACCGAGTGGCCGACCTATTGACACAGGCCGACGAGGCCCATCTCACCTGCCCGCAGGGCTCCGACTTCACCATCGATCTCACCGGTCGCCCGGGGATCGCCGATGACGGCGCGCTGACCACCCCGGGGGCGTTCGGGAACCTCCCCGCCGGAGAGGGCTTCATCGCCCCCCTGAACGGCGTCGGGACGATCGTCGCCGCCAGCCTCGCCCCCCTCGGTCTCAGTCAAGAGCCCGCCCGGCTCACGGTCGAGAACGGTCACATTGTTGCCGCGCGGGACGGTCTGGGACCTGAGTACCTGGAACTGCTGCTCGACCACGGCGAGCCCGGGACCAACCTGGCCGAGCTGGGCATCGGTACCAACGAGCGCGCCCAGCTCACCGGGAACGTGCTCGAGGACGAGAAGATCCTCGGCACCGTGCACGTGGCCTTCGGGGCCAGCGCCGGGATCGGCGGCACGGTGTCGGTGCCCATCCACCTCGACGTGGTCGTCCTCGACGCCTCGCTCACCATCGGCTCCACCACGGTCCTGGACGCCGGTCGCTACCTGCTCAGTGCGATGTCCCGCCCGGCGTGACGACGCTACTCGCGTATCCGAACATCTCCGAGGGGCGCGACGAGGACACGATCGCGGCGGTGGCCACGGCCTTCGGGTCGCACCTGATCGACCAGCACTCAGACCCTGATCACCACCGGACGGCCTTCACCCTGGCTGGTCAGTCCGGGGACCTGGCCGGCGTGGTGCTGGCTGGAGCCGCCGAGGCGGTGAGGCGGATCGTCATTGATCAACATCAGGGTGTCCATCCGCGGGTGGGCGCGATCGATGTCGCCCCGATCATTTACCTCCACCGGTCCGAGCGCGGGGCGCGGCTGCCGAGGCGCTCGTTCTGGCGGACCGCCTCGGCGCCGAGCTGGGTCTTCCCGTGCTCCTCTACGGACTGCTGGCCGGCGGGCGCACCCGGGCGGAGCTGCGCCGCGGCGGCCCGTCCGAGCTCGCCCGCAGGCTCAGCGCGGGGGAGCTCCGGACCGACTTCGGTCCGCCCGCCCCTCACCCCACGGCGGGGCCGTTCTGGTCGCCGCTCGACCGCCGCTGGTCGCCTTCAACATAGAGTTGGCTCCACCCGCCACGGTCGAGGACGCCCAGGCAGTGGCGGCCCTGATCCGGGAGGGAGGGAGCGAGGGTCTGACCGGGGTCCGGGCGATCGGCGTGTGGCTCGAGAGCCGCGGTCTGGCTCAGATTTCCACCAACGTCGAGGACTCCACCGTGACGCCACTGGCCGAGGTGTTGGCGGCGGTTGGCCGCCACGTGACGCCGGCCGCCGCCGAGCTGGTCGGGCTGGCGCCTGAGGCGGCTCTGCGAGGCTTTCCCACCAGCATCCCGCTGAGCGGTCACGCGAACCCTCGAAGACTGCCCTGGCCCGGCGCCGCGCGACGGACTAATCTCCTACCAGGACATGGCCCAGACCAAGCGAAAGCGTCGTAGCAAGCACCGGGGAATGCCGCGGGAACCATCTCCGCCCGCGGGCGCACCGGCCGACCGCCGAGCGCCGACGAGAAGAAGCGCCAGCAGAAGCTCGCCCGTGAGCAGGCGCGCGAGGCCCGCCTGGCCGAGCCACCAACCTGGAGAGGCGCGATCAACCGGGCGCTACTGGCCGCCGGGTTCATGTTCATCTTCCTGCTGCTGACCTCAAGGGCAACATCGTGGCGGCGGTCCTGTTCGCGGTTTTCGCCTTCGCCCTCTACGTGCCGTCGGGCTACTACCTCGAGCAGTACCTGTGGCGCCGGCGCATGCGCAAGAAGGAAGAGGCGAGATGATCGACGTCCGGATGTTCACCGTCGGGTCCGGTGCAGGAGAACTGCTACGTCGTCCGCGCCCCGGACTCCGAGTCGGCGGTGATCTTCGATCCCGGGGACGAGGCCGAGCGGATCCTTGAGGCGCGTTGACGCACTCGGCATCAAGCGGGTGGAGGCCATCCTCCTCACCCACACCCACTTCGACCATATCGGCGCCGTGGCCCCGGTGGCCAAGGCCACCGGCGCGCCCGTGTGGTGCCCGGAGCTCGAGACCCAGGTGCTGGCCAACATCATGGACTACGTTCCCTGGCCCGGGTTCGGCCCGTTCGAGAGCTACGAGGCCGACCACACCGTCAAGGGCGGCGAGACGCTCGATCTGGCCGGCCTGCGCTTCGAGGTCAGCTTCACGCCCGGACACAGCCCGGGTCACGTCAGCCTACGCGCGTGGCCGAGGAGCCCGCGGTGTTCTCCGGAGACGTCCTGTTCCAGGGCTCGGTCGGCCGGGTTGACCTGCCCGGTGGGGACTGGCCGACGCTGCTCGGATCGATTCAGTCGTTGGTCAGCGCCTATCCGGCCGACACCAAGGTCTACCCGGGCCACATGGGGATCACCACGCTCGGCCAGGAGCGGGAGACGAACCCCTTCCTGCGCGAACTCGCGCACCACAGTAGACCGGGGCCACCGCGATGAGCGTGATCCAGGCCCCCCGAGGCACGTTCGACGTGCTGCCCGCCGATGCGGCCCGCCGGGCCGTGCTCCAGACCCATGCCGAGCGCATCCTGGGTGCGGCCGGCTACCGGCGGATCGAGACCCCGGCGTTCGAGTCGACTGAGCTGTTCGCGCGAGGGGTGGGGGTGGCCACCGACATCGTCCAGAAGGAGATGTACAGCTTCGACGATGGCGGCGGGCGATCGATGACCCTGCGGCCCGAGGGGACCGCTCCGGTTTGCCGGGCGTATCTCGAGCACGGCATGCACAAGCTGCCTCAACCGGTCAAGCTCTGGTACCTGTCGAGCTTCTTCCGGGCCGAGGCTCCGCAGCGCGGCCGCTACCGCCAGTTCTGGCAGATCGGCGCTGAGGCGATCGGCGCAGGCGACCCCCGAGACCGATGCCGAGCTCATCCTCCTGTTGTCCGAGCTGCTTCAGGCCATCGGCGCTCGCGGGCTCCGACTCCGCCTGTCGAGCCTGGGCACGCCCCAGACCCGGGCTGAGTACCGCGAAGAGCTGACGGCTTACCTGCGCGCCCACGAGGACGGCCTCTCGTCCGAGGTCGTGGCCCGGATCGACCTCAATCCGATGCGCGCATTCGACTCCGGCGATCCTCGGACGCAGGCAACCATGCAGGGCGCGCCGACCCTGCTCGATCGCCTCGCCCCCGAGGACGCCGAGCATTTCGCGCGCGTCCGGGAGCTGCTCGATGACCAGGAGCTCGATACGTACTGGATCCCACCCTGGTCCGGGGCCTGGACTACTACACGCGCACGGTGTTCGAATTCACCTCCGACGCGCTGGGCGCGCAGTCGGGTGTTGGTGGCGGGGGGCGCTATGACGGGCTCATGGAACAGCTTGGCGGCCCGTCCACCCCCGCTGCGGGCTGGGCGGCTGGAGTGGAGCGGATCCTCCTCTCGGCGCCGGAGCCCCCGATCGCCGCCGAGCCGGTTGATCTGTTCGTGGCGCTGGCCACGCCGGAGGCCGGCCGGACCGCGCTTCTCCCTCGCCCACGAGGCCCGAAGGGCGGGCCTGAGCGCCCAGCTCGAGCTCGCCGGACGCTCGCTCAAGGGGCAGCTCCGGCAGGCTGACCGGATCGGCGCTCGCTACGTTGCCATCATCGGCGACGAGCCCCTCATCAGCCTCAAGGACATGGAGTCCGGGCACAGTCTGAGCTCGAGCCGCAGACGCTCGTGCCCACGATTCTGCGCGGAAGCCGTCTGGTATGAGCATGCAGCAAAGCCCCGGGCCGAACCGGTTTCGCGACGTCTGGGCGGGCGAGCTGGGGCCCGACCGGGCGGGGACCGAGGCTCGCGTCTCGGGTTGGGTGCATCGCCGCCGAGACCACGGGGGCCTGATCTTCATCGACCTGCGTGAGCGCTCGGGGATCGTCCAGCTGGTCTTCCATCCCGACGCGGCGCCGGAGGCTCACGCCGCCGCCCACGGCCTGCGTTCCGAGGATGTGATCACGGCCGCCGGCCAGGTGGCGCGCCGCACGCCCGAGAACATCAACCCGAACCTCCCGACAGGGGAAATTGAGCTGGCCGTGGCCGAGCTGGAGATCCTGGCCGACGCCGACACCCCGCCGTTTCCGGTCGATGAGGACATCCCCGTGGATGAGAATCTGCGCCTGCGGCACCGGTCGCTCGATCTGCGCCGCGGTCCGCTGCAGTCGGCCATCGCCCTGCGCCACCGGGTGTCGGCGACGATTCACGAGGTCCTCGACGCCCGTGACTTCCTCGAGATCGAGACGCCGTTCCTGACCCGCTCCACGCCGGAGGGCGCCCGCGACTTCCTGGTTCCCGCCCGCGTGGCTCCCGGCTCCTTCTACGCCCTGCCCCAGTCCCCGCAGCTGTTCAAGCAGCTGTTGATGATCGGCGGCTTTGAGCGCTACTACCAGATCGTTCGCTGCTTTCGCGATGAGGATTCCCGGGCCGACCGGATGACCGAGTTCACCCAGCTCGACATGGAGCTGTCGTTCGTGGAGGAAGAGGACGTCTACGCCATAACCGAGGCGGTGATCGGCGCTGTGTTCGAGCGCTGCGGCTTCGACGCGCCCCGCCACCGTGGCCCCGGATGACCTACGCGGAGGCGGTCTCGCGCTTTGGCTCAGACCGGCCCGATACCCGTTTCGGCCTCGAGCTTCACGATCTGGAGCAGTGAACTGAGTGCCACCGGCTTCAAGGTCTTCGCCGACACGTTGGCTTCCGGCGGGGTGGTCAAGGGCATCAACGCCGGTGCGCGGGAGATGCCGCGCTCGGAGCTCGACGCACTCACCGAGCTGGCCCGGCAGCACGGCGCCAAGGGACTTGTGTGGGCGTTCATTGAACCGGGAACCGATCCCCACCCACGCTGGCGCTCGCCGATCGCCAAGTTCCTCACCCCGGATGAGATCACGGCCATGACCGGCCGTCTGCATGGCACTCCGGGGGATCTGCTGTTCATCGTCGCCGATCAGCACCAGACCGCCTCCCAGGTTCTCGGCGCCCTCCGGCTCGAGCTCGCCCGGCGCTGGGACCTGGTGCCCGCCGGCACTCACGACATCCGCTGGATCATCCAGTTCCCGATGTTCGCCTGGCGCCCCGAGGAGCAGCGCTGGGACGCCGAGCATCACCCCTTCACCGCTCCGGCGACCAGCGCCGGCGTGGCGGCCACGGTGGCCGATCTCGAGAACCCCGGCGGCCTTCTCTCAAGGTCCTACGACCTCGTCCTAGACGGCAACGAGATCGGCGGCGGCTCGATCCGTAACCATCGCATCGACATCCAGCAGCGCATCTTCGAGCTGATCGGCATCGACGCCGAGGAGGCCCAGGCCCGGTTCGGGTTCCTGCTCGACGCGCTCCGGTTCGGGGCGCCTCCTCACGGTGGGATCGCCTTCGGTCTGGACCGCCTGGTGGCGCTGCTGGCCGGACGCGAGAATATCCGCGAGGTGATCGCCTTCCCCAAGGCAACCAGTGGCGCCGACCCGCTGACCGGGGCACCGGCCCCGGTGGAATCGAGCCAGCTGCGCGAGCTGGGTCTGCGCCTGCTGTAGGAGCTTCATTGGACGCCCTCCCCTTTGAGCACCATCTCACCTCCCCTCAGGGGCAGGGCCGGAGCTTCCACGACGCCTTCACGGCCAGCGCGGGGGGTGCGGCCTGCTGCGACGAAGTCTCGATCTCGATCCAAGTGCAGGGCGACCGAGTCAGCGACGCCGGCTTCACCGCCAGCGGGTGCGGGGCGGCCACGGCCGCAGCCAGCGCGGCAGTGACGCTCGTCCGCGGCGCGTCCGTGTTGTCGGCGGCCCGGATCGGTCCCAGTGACGTCGCCGACGAGCTGGGAGGGCTCAGCCCGGCCAAGCAGCACGCTGCCGATCTGGCCGCCGATGCCCTGGCCCGAGCCCTGGGCGCGGCCGTCACCGCTCGGGCGCAGCTCGAACCGAGCCCCGGACGCACCTTGGTGGCCATGAGCGGAGGGGTGGACAGCGCTGTGGCCGCGCATCTGCTCGCCGGTCAGGGTGAAGCCGTGGCGGTGACCCTGGAGCTCTGGGCTGACCCCGAGAACGACGCGGAGAGCAGCTGCTGTTCGGCCTCGGCTGTGTTCCAGGCTCGAGCGTTGGCCCAGCGCATGGGCCTGGCCCATCTCACCGTGGACCTGCGGGAGGCGTTCCGCGACGGGGTGGTCGAGCCCTTCATCGCCGGGTACGCCGGGGGGGAGACACCCAATCCGTGCGTGGGCTGCAACGGCCACGTGCGTCTGGATGCGATGCTCGCCCTAGCCGACCATTGGGCGCGCCGGCCCTGGCCACGGGCCATTACGCGCGCGTGGCCGAGCCCGGGCATCGAGATGGCCCTCTGCTTCGGGCAGCGGCCGATCCGGCCAAGGATCAGACCTACATGCTCGCGGCTCTGGCTCCGGCGTCGCTGGCCCGGATGCGCTTCCCCCTCGGTGAACTGCACAAGACCGAGGTACGAAGGATTGCCGCTGAAGCCGGGCTACCCGTGGCGGGCAAGGCCGACAGCCAGGACCTCTGCTTCCTAGCCGGCACCAGCCGGCCCCGCTTCCTGGCCCGGCACGGGAACCTGGGCGACCGACCCGGGGCGCTGGTCGATTCCGAAGGCAACGAGCTTGGGCGCCATCTCGGCCAGCATCGCTTCACGGTCGGTCAGCGCCGCGGTCTCGGCCTGGCCGGCGCCGAGGCCCTCTACGTGATCGACAAGAACGCCCACAGTGGTCAGGTCACCGTCGGTCCCGCGGCCGCGTTACGGACCGAGCACGTCGCCGTGCGCGGGGCGCGCCTGCACCGCGCGGGGGTCCGCGTGGATCGGGTCGAGCTCCGCTACCGCTCCCGGCCGCTCGGCGCGCGGCTGGCCGGGGATCCGGCCCCTGGCTCGCACCGGCGTTTGACCGTCGATCTACACGAGCCGGTCGACGGTGCCGCCCCGGGTCAGCTGGCCTGCCTGATGGACGGGGACCTCGTGGTCGGGTGGGGCACCATCACCCGGCCGACCGACTGAGTAGGCCGCCCCGGCCGCGGGCCACGAACCACTGGCTGCGCACCGCGCACGACCGCCGGAGGCGTGGCCGGCGAACGTGTGTGCCCAACACTACTGTCGGGTAAGAAGACCGGCATGGCGTCGAACACAAATCCTTCATATCAAGAGTCAAAGCAGGTAGCCGAGCAGAGCCGGGAGACCGAGTGGAAGCTGCCGAGCTTCGGTCGTGGCATGTACTTGGGCGACTTCCGGCTCGACCTGATCCATCCTCAGCCCAAAGCCGACCCCGAGCAGGTTCGCGAGGGGGAGGAGTTCCTGGGACGTCTGCGCGCCTTTCTGGCCGAGCACGTGGATCCACAGGAGATCGAGGACAACGCCAAGATCAACGACGCCGTCATCGCCGGTTTGAAACAGCTGGGTGCGTTGGGCATGAAGATCCCCAAGGAGTACGGCGGTCTGGGGCTGACGCAGGTGTATTACAACCGCGCTCTGTCGCTGGCCGGGACATGGCACTCGTCCCTGGCCACGCTGCTCTCGGCGCATCAGTCGATCGGCCTGCCCGAGCCGCTGAAGACCTACGGTTCCGAGGAGCAGAAGCGCGAGTGGCTGCCCAAGGTGGCCACCGACCACATCTCCGCCTTCCTGCTCACCGAGCCCGATGTCGGCTCTGACCCAGCGCGCATGTCGGCCACCGCGGTGCCCACCGAGGACGGGAGCGGCTACCTCATCAACGGCACCAAGCTGTGGGCGACCAACGGTGTCATCGCCGACGTCGTGGTGGTCATGGCGGTGGTCCCCAAGCGCGAGAACAGCAAGGGCGGCATCACCGCGTTCATCTGTCCGATGGACACCGAGGGCATCACCGTCAAGCGCCGCAACGAATTCATGGGCCTGCGCGGTATCGAGAACTCGGTGACCGAGTTCGAGAACGTCTTCGTGCCCAAGGAGAACGTGATCCTGGGTGAGGGACGCGGCCTCAAGATCGCGCTGGGCACGCTGAACACAGGGCGCCTCTCCCTGCCCGCGATCACCGTCGGCGCGGCCAAGTACTCCCTGCGCATCGTGCGCCAGTGGGCCAACGAGCGCAGGCAGTGGGGCGAGCCGATCGGCAAGCACGACCCCGTGGCCCAGAAGATCGCCTTCATCGCCGGCACCGCGTTCGGACTCGAGGCGCTCGTCGATGTCTCCTCGCGCATGGCTGACGACAAGCAGCGTGATTTCCGCATCGAGGCGGCGATCGCCAAGCTTTACGGCTCAGAGCGCGCCTGGGAGGTCGTGGACACGATGGTCCAGGTCCGCGGTGGCCGCGGCTACGAGACCGCCAAGTCGCTGGCCGCGCGCGGCGAGAAGCCCGTCCCGGCCGAGCAGATGCTGCGCGACATGCGGATCAACCGAATCTTCGAGGGCTCCACGGAGATCATGCACCTGATGATCGCCCGCGAGGCCGTCGATCAGCATCTGCAGATCGCAGGCGACATTCTTCTCGGCGACGGTGGCGTGGCCGAGAAGGCCAAGCTGGGCCTGAAGGCCGGCGCCTTCTACGCCAAGTGGTTCCCGTCGCTGACCGTCGGCAAAGGCCAGGATCCACGCTCCTTCGACGAGTTCGGATCGCTGGCCAAGCACCTGCGCTACGCCGAGCGCTCCTCGCGCAAGCTGGCCCGGTCGACGTTCTACGCCATGGGCCGCTATCAGGCCCAGCTCGAGCAGAAGGGAAGCCTGCTGGGTCGTATCGTGGACATCGGCGCTGAGCTGTACGCGATCGCCAGCGCCTGCACATACGCCACGACCTTGGCCGAGGACGATCCTGAGCACAAGGACGCGGTCTACGAACTGGCCGACCTGTTCTGCAACCAGGCTCGCCGCCGTGCTGACGCGCTCTTCCATGCGCTGTGGGCCAACGACGACGACGATCAGTACAAGACCGCCCAGGCGGTGCTCGACGGCCGTTATGAGTTCTTCGAGCATGACGTGCTCGATCCGGCCGGGGACGGTCCAATGATCCCTGAGCACGAGCCATCGGCGTCCGAGACGCTCGAGGCCGAACCGGCCAGCAGTACGCGGTAGCGCACTCCAGAACGCTGCATAACCACGTCCAGCGCACGGGTGCGTCAGCAACCGCGCCCGTGCCTAGACTCCCTCGTCGATGACTTCCGACGAGATCCGCCGCACGTTCATCGAGTTCTTCGAGGCCCGTGACCACCTCCGGCTGCCTTCGGCTTCCCTGATCCCGGCCGAGTACGACCCGTCAGTGCTGTTCACGATCGCGGGCATGGTGCCGCTGAAGCCTTACTTCCAGGGCATTGAGCGCCCGCCCCATCCGCGCGCGACCACGTGTCAGAAGACGTTCCGCACGTCGGACATCGAGATCATCGGCACCACCACCAGGCACCTCACCTTCTTCGAGATGCTGGGCAACTTCTCGTTCGGGGACTACTTCAAGCAGGGCGCGGCCGAGTTTGCCTGGGCCCTGTCCCGCGACGGCTTTGGGTTCCCCGAACAGGACATCTGGGTCACCGTGTTCGGCGGTGACGACGAGCTGGGCCTGGGCCCCGACCAGGAGGCGATCAACACGTGGCTCCAGATCGGAGTGCCACGCGAACGGATCGTCGAGCTGCCCCGATCGGAGAACTTCTGGCAGATGGGCCCAACGGGGCCTTGCGGTCCCTGCTCGGAGCTGTATCTCGACCGGGGGGTTGAGTTCGGCCGGCCCGACGATCTGCCCGGCGGCGACAACGAGCGCTTCATGGAGTACTGGAACCTGGTCTTCATGGAGATGGACCAGAACCCCGAGGGCGTGCTCACCCCGCTGCCGGCCAAGAACATCGACACCGGACTGGGACTGAACCGCCTCGCGGCCATCCTGCAGAAGAAGGCGACGGTGTTCGAGACCGACCAGTTCGCTCCCCTCATCGCGCTCGGCGAGGAGCTCTCCGGCCGCCGGTACGGGGAAGCGTTCGCCACCGACAAGGCCATGCGGGTGCTGGCTGACCACACCCGGGCCATGTCGTTCCTGATCGCCGATGGCGTCGTGCCCTCCAACGAGGACCGCGGCTACGTCCTGCGCCGGATCATCCGCCGCACCATCCAGCATGGAAAGGGGTTGGACCTGGACCCCGGATTCCTGCTCCGCTACACCGACACGGTGACCGAGCTGATGGGCTCTGAGTACCCAGAGCTGGCCCGCGAGCGCGACCTCATCCACAAATGGGTCACCTCCGAGGAGGAAAGCTTCGGACGAACGCTGGAGCTGGGCCTGGCCCGCCTGGATGAGCTGATCGCCCGGGCCCGAGACGCGGGCGCGGAGGGCATCGCCGGTGCCGACGCCTTCCTGCTGCACGACACGTACGGGTTCCCGATCGACATGACGCTCGAGATCGTGGCCGAGCACGGGCTCGGGGTCGATGAGGAGGGCTTCGAGGTCCTGATGGACGAGCAGCGCACCCGGGCGCGTCAGGGTGCCGGACGCACCCGGGTCAGCCCTGCTCTGCGCGACCGGGCCGCGGAGCTGGCCGGCGGGTCGGGCTTTGAGACTGAGTTCGTCGGCTACGAGAGAACCGATACCGAGACGACCATCGGCGCGGCCGTGGCCGAGAACGGTCAGTTGCTGCTCAAGCTGGTCGAGTCGCCGTTCTACGCCACCGGAGGCGGCCAGATCGCCGATGTGGGCACGATCGAATGTGAATCGGGCCACTGCCGTGCGCAGGTCCAGGACGTCTTGCGCCTGGGCTCTGATCAGGTGCTGGCGGTGACGCCAGAACACGGTCTATTCGAGGCTGGTGAGCGGGTTCGCGCCCATGTCGACCGCGCCACCCGCCACGCCACCGAGTGCAATCACACGGCCACCCATCTGCTCCATGCCGCGTTGCGCCGGCGCCTGGGCACGCATGTTCACCAGGCCGGCTCCTACGTCGGACCGGACAAGTTGCGCTTCGACTTCACCCACAGCGGTGCCCTGAGTGCCGAGGACCTGGAGGCGATCAGCGACGAGGTCAACCGGTGGATACTGGAGAGCCATCCCGTCCGGGCCATCACCACCACCCTGGAGGAGGCGCAGCGCCTCGGGGCCATGGCTTTGTTCAACGAGAAGTACGGTGACGTGGTGCGCATGGTCGAGGTTGGCGATGGCTCCTTCTCCCGAGAACTGTGTGGCGGGACCCATGTCCAGACCTCGTCGGAGCTCGGTCTGTTCCGGATCCTGCACGAGACCTCGAGCGCGGCCAACGTCCGACGCATCGAGGCCATCACGGGCCCGGAGGCGGTCGACCTCATGCGGGCGCGCGATCGGGAGCTCGAGCGGGCCGCCGAGCGCCTTCGGGTTCCGCCTGAGCGTGTAGCCGACACGGTCGATGAACTGCGCGGACGGCTTCGCGATCTCGAGCGCCAGGCCAAACGAGGCGGAAGCGGAAACGGCGCCATCGATTTGGATGCCCTGGTCGGATCCGCCCTCCAGACGTCCGGCGTGAGTGTGCTGACGGCCGCGGTTGTCGCCGCCGATGGCGACGCCCTGCTCCAGATCCTCGACCGGGTCAGGGGCCGGCTCAGCCCGGCGGCGATCGTGCTCGGCGCCGCCGGAGAGGGCCGGGTTGACCTGGTCGCCAGCATGGCCCCCGAGGTCGTCCAGCGGGGGGTGAAGGCTGGGGACATCGTCAAGGTGGCCGCGCGCGAGGTCGGCGGTGGTGGTGGCGGGCGTGACACGCTGGCCCGGGCCGGAGGGCGTGATCCCGAGCGGTTGGGCAGCGCGCTCGAAGCGGCTCGGAAGGCCATCGTCGCGATGCTCGGAGACAGTTCGGGATGACGCGGGTCTTGGCGCTCGACTACGGTCGGGCGCGATGTGGATGTGCGGTAAGCGATCCGACCGGGGTGCTGGCCACCCCCCTGGAGGCGATCCCCAGTCCAGCCACGCGTCGTGGTCTGGGGCGGCTGAGGGCACTGGTGGCTGAACTGGGCGCAGAGCGGGTGGTGGTCGGGCTGCCGCTGTCACTGTCGGGTTCTGAGTCCGCCCAGACCGCCGAGACTCGAGCCTTCGCCGAGCGTCTCGAGGCCGCGCTCCCCGTGCCCGTCGAGCTCTACGACGAGCGCTTCACGACCCGGCTGGCCGAGCGCTCCGGGGGCCGCGCCGATGAGGATTCACGGGCCGCGGCGCACCTGCTGGAAGGCTGGTTGACCCGGACTTCGGCTGGGAGCACCAGTGGCTGAGAGGGCCGGCCGGACAGCCGCGGAGCGCGAGGCCGCACGGCTGGAGCGTGAGCGCCGCCGGGCCGAGGAGGCCGGGCGCCCCCTGCCACCGCTGGACGATCAGGAGTCCCGCGCACCCGTCGCGCAACCGCCCGACCCCCGCCGCGCGGTCGCACCACCGCCCGACGCCGCACCCGAGCCGCAACCGCCGGCCGCGCAACCTCCCGACCCCGCGCCCGAGCCCCAACGCCACCCCGGGTCCGGTGAGCACCCCGAGACGGGCGAGCATGACCTCGAGGCCGACGGTCACTTCGAGACGGGCGAGCACGACCTCGAGCAAGCCTCGGGCACCCGGCGGGTCAGTCACAGCGAAGGGCTGGCTAGCCGCCGTGCCCGCCAGCCGCGCCGTACCGGCCCCCCGCGCACTCCTCGCCGCCCCCGGCGCTCGTCGGCCGGGAGCAGACGTGACGGGCATTCCTGGCTCGGTCGCCTGATATCCCTGATCGCCCTGGTTCTGGCCGGGGCTTTGATCTGGTTCTTGGTGACGCTGTTTCAGCCTTTCGGGAGCAATCCCCATGGTCAGGTGACCGTCATCGTTCCCGCCAAGGCCAGCTCGAGCCAGATCGGCGACCTGCTGGCCCGGGACGGGGTCATTCCCTCGAGCTTCTTCTTCGAGATCCGGGCCACCCTGGGCGGCGAGCGCAGCAGCCTGCGTGCCGGGGTCTACCACCTGAAGAAGGGCATGAGCTACGGCGACGTGCTCACCAAACTGACTGTTGCTCCACCCGCAGCCAAGGTCTCCGCGTTGACCATTGCCGAGGGGCGGCGTCGAGCGCAGATCAGCGCGCTGCTCAACCAGCAGCACATCAAGGGCAGCTATCTGGCCGACACCCGCAGCACCAAACTGCTCAACCTGCGTGCCTATGGTCTGCGTCATCCCCCGCCGAACCTCGAGGGCTTCCTGTTCCCCGACACCTACCAGCTGATCGATCCGATCAAGATCTCCGCCCTGGTCACCGATCAGCTCAAGACGTTCAAAGCGCAGTTCGGCACCCTCGATCTGCGCTACGCCGAGGGCAAGCACCTCACTCCCTACGACGTGCTCAAGATCGCCTCCCTCATCGAGGCTGAGACACCGACTGCGCACGACCGGCCGCTGGTGGCCTCGGTCATCTACAACCGGCTGGCCGACGGCATGCTGCTCGGTCTCGACTCCACGACCCAGTACGCCACCGGCAACTTCACCAAGCCGCTGACCGTCTCCCAGCTGCACTCGCGCTCGCCATACAACACCCGCACCCATCCCGGTCTACCGCCCACCCCGATCGACAACCCGGGGCTGGCCTCGATGAAGGCTGCCGCCCATCCGGCCCAGACGCATTACCTGTACTTCTTCGCCACCGCGTGCCGGCCCAACAGCGTGTTCGCATCGAACTATCAGCAGTTCCTGGCCCTGGGCCAGAAGTACGCGGCGAAGCATTGCTGAGCACGCGCCTCGGGGTCCTCGGTTGGCCGGTGGCGCACAGCCTTTCGCCCGTCATCCAGAACGCGGCCCTAGCTGCGGCCGGACTGGGCACCTGGCGCTACCAGTTGCTCCCCGTCCCGCCCGAGTTGTTGGCCGAGGTCGTCCCAGCGCTGCCCGGGGCAGGCTTCCGCGGTGCCAACGTCACCCTCCCCCACAAGGCGGCCGCGCTGGCTCTGGCCACCGAGGCAACGGCACGCGCCCGGGCGATCGGAGCTGCCAACACGCTCGTCTTCGGCGCGTCCGGGCGGATCGCGGCGGAGAACACCGACGCCCCGGCGCTGCTCGCCGCGCTTCCCCGCCCGGCGAGGAGCGCCAGTGCCCTGGTCCTCGGCGCCGGCGGAAGTGCCCGGGCCGCCGTGTGGGCACTGCTCGACGCCGGAGCGCGGGACGTGCAGGTCTGGAATCGCAGTCCGGCCCGGGCCGAGGCTCTGTGTCGGGAGCTCGGGGGAACTCCCGTGCGGCAGGTCGGGCCGGCCGACCTGCTCGTGAATTGCACCGCGGTTGGCCTCGACGGCTCGGCTTCGCTGGAGGGACTTCCCGTCGGCCCGGCACAGCTGACCGATTACGGCTGCGTGGCTGATCTCGTCTACGCGCGCGATCCAACCGCCCTCATCACCGCCGCCCGGGACCGGGGGGTGCCGTCTGTCGAAGGCCTCGAGCTGCTGGTCGCCCAGGGTGCGCTGAGCTTCGAACTGTTCACCGGCCACCCGGCGCCCCAGGCGGCCATGCGTACGGCCGCCGGCCTCGGCGCGCCGACCCAGCGCGTCGATCCGTAAGGTCTCCGGCCATGATCGTCACCGAAGCCGTCAGCGAGTACCTGGACCGCGTCCGCCCGAATCCCGACCCGGTGCTGGCCGAGATGGAGGCCCACGGGGCGCGCGAGGGAATTCCCATCGTCGTCCCGGGAACCGGCCAGCTGCTCCAGATTCTCGCTTTGGCCGCAGGCGCTAAGCGCGCCCTCGAGGTGGGCACGGCCATCGGCGTCTCCACGCTTTACATCGCCCGGGGGCTCGGCCCGGACGGGAAGATCGTGTCCTTCGAGATCGACCCCGAGCGCCAGGCCGCCGCCCGTGGCTATCTGGAGCGGGCCGGCGTTCTGGACCGGACCGACCTGCGTCTCCAGGATGCCCGTCAGGGACTGAGCGAACTCACGGGCGAATTCGACTTCGCCTTCGTTGATGGCGTCAAGTCGGAGTACGACGCGTATTTCGACGCGCTGATTCCCCGGCTCGCCCCCGGTGCGGTTCTCGTGGTGGACAACGTACTCATGCGCGGCTCGGTCGCTGAGGGCGACCCCTCGGAGCGGGCCAGCACGGCCCGTGCCTTCAACGACCGTCTGCTCTCCCACCCGGACCTGGTCGGCACCGTCACGCCGGTTGGGGACGGGGTTCTCGTGGCCGTCAAGCAGGGCACGAGCTCATGAGCGTCGACCCCGAGATCCCGCCCGAGGAAATCTGCATGCCCTGCCGCGGGACCGGCCGGCTCATCTCCGGCCTGGGCGGCGAGCCGCACGAGGTGCAATGCCCCTGGTGCCGCGGGACAGGGCGCCGGATTCCCGGGATCGACGCTCAGGAAGCGCCGGCCGAGACGAGCTCACCCCCCGACCAGGAGGAGTAGTAGATGCTCAATCTGGTCACCGCCGGTGAGTCCCACGGTCCCGGGCTGACCTGCATCGTCGAGGGCCTACCCGCCGGGTTGGTCATCGACCGCGCGGCGATAGATCGCGACATGGCCCGCCGACAACTCGGTCATGGCCGCGGCGGCCGGATGAAGATCGAGCGCGACCGCGTGGAGGTGACCGGCGGAGTTCGCCACGGACACACCCTGGGCAGTCCGGTCGCCCTACAGGTGGCCAATCGCGATTACGCCAACTGGGAAAACCGGATGAATCCGTGGCCGGTCGAAGAGGCCACCGCGGAGGTACACCTGCCCCGGCCCGGGCACGCTGATCTGGCTGGCACGCAGAAGTACGGCCTCAGCGATGTGCGCGACATCCTGGAACGAGCCAGCGCCCGTGAGACGGCAGCGCGAGTGGCCGGCGGCGCGGTGGCCAAGGCCTTCCTGTCCGCGCTGGGCGTGAGCGTCTTCTCTCACGTACTGCAGATCACCGGTGTCCAGGCGCCCCGGCGCGACGATCTGAGCCCCGAGGACTTCGCCGAGGTCGACGAATCGCCCGTCCGCTGTCTGGATCCTGAGGCCAGCCGGGAGATGGTCGCGGAGATCAACCGCCTGCGCAAAGCCAATGAGTCGCTGGGCGGGATCTTCGAAGTCCGGGCGTTCGGGGTCGTGCCCGGACTGGGATCGCACGTCTCCTGGCGCGAGCGCCTGGATGGGGTGCTCGGTCAGGCGGTGCTCTCCATACAGTCGGTCAAGGCGGCCTCGATCGGTGACGGACTGGAGGTCGCCGGGCTCCCCGGCTCCCAGGCCCACGACGAGATCTTCTACGAGGAGGGTCGCGGCTTCTGGCGGGGCCACCAACCACGCCGGCGGACTCGAGGGGGGCATGACCACCGGCGAGCCCGTCGTGGTTCGCGCGGCGATGAAGCCCCTGCCCACCCTGACCAAGCCGCTGCGCTCGGTGGACATCGCTACCCATCAGCCGGGCGAGGCGCTGCGCGAGCGCACCGACTCCTGCACGGTGCCCGCGGGCGCCGTGGTCGGAGAGGCGATGGTGGCCTTCGTGCTTGCCGACGCCTACCGGCGCAAGTTCGGCGGCGATCACATCGATGACGTGCGCCAGGCGCTCCAGGCCTACCAGGAGCGGATCGGATGGCCGCGGAGCTGAGGCCGGCCGGCACCGCGCCCCGAGGTGTGGTTGCGGTCATCGGTTTCATGGGGGCGGGAAAGTCGACCGCCGCAGCCAGCGTTGCTCGGGCGGTCGGCGCCTCTGCGGTGGACGTCGACAGCGTCATCGAGGAGCGACTCGGCAAGCCGATCGGACGGATCTTCGCCGAGGACGGCGAGGCGGCCTTCCGGGCGGCTGAGGAGGAGCTGACCCTGGAACTCCTCGGCTCGGGCCGGGACGATGTTCCCCGGATCCTGGCGCTCGGCGGGGGCGCGGTCGAATCGGCGGCAGTTCGGGCCGCTCTGGCCGACCATCTGGTGGTATGGATCGACGTTGATGTGGACACTGCCTGGGCGCGCTGTCGGGGCAGCGGGCGCCCGTTGGCCTCCGACCGGGTGGCGTTCGAGCGCCGGCACGCCGAGCGCGAGCCGCTCTATGACCAGCTCGCCGACATCGTTGTTCCCCACGAGCGTTCCCACCGTCTTTTCCAGGTCCTCCAGGCGGCCGAGAGTCTCGATCCGGCCGCGCGGCTGCTGTGGGCGGCCAGCGCCTCGGGCGATTACCCGGTTTACATCGGATCCGGACTGCTCGGCCCCGAACCGTTCTGGCCGGTTGCGGTCAGCGGACGGCGGTTCCTGGTCAGCGATGGCCGCGTGGCCCGCCTCTACGGTGAGCGCCTGGCGCCATTCAGCGGTCAGGCGACGATCATGCCCGGGGAGCAGTCCAAGACCATCGCCCATGCCGAGATAGTGTGGTCCGAGCTGGCTCGCGCGGGAATGACCCGGGCCGACGTCGTGGTCGCCCTTGGGCGGCGGCGTCGTCGGGGACCTGGCCGGGTTCTGTGCCGCGACCTATCAGCGCGGTGTGCGCTACGTCCAGGTTCCGACGACGCTGGTGGCCCAGGTCGACTCGGCCTATGGCGGCAAGACCGGCGTCGACCTGGAGGAGGCCAAGAACTACGTCGGCGCCTACCACCAGCCCCAGGCGGTGATCGCCGATCCGCACGTGCTGACACCTTGCGCCCGCGGAGCTCGCCGCCGGCTACGCCGAGGTCGTCAAGACGGCACTGATCGCCGGCGGCCCGCTCTGGGAGCTGGTCCGCGGCGGGGCCGATCCGACCGATCCGCAGGTGATCGCCGCCTGCGCGCGGACCAAGCTCCGGATCGTGGCCCGCGACGAGCGGGACGAGGGTCTGCGTCAGGTTCTGAATCTCGGCCACACCATCGGGCATGCGATCGAGACGGCGACCGGTTACGCGACCTACCGACATGGCGAGGCGGTGGCCCTCGGGCTGCTCGCGGCGCTGCGTCTGTCCGGTCAGGCCGCCTGCGCGACGAGGTGGCCGACCTGTTCCGCGGCCCGCGATCTCCCGGTCCGGCTGGACGTCAGGTCGACGTAGACGCGGTGGTCATGGCCACCGCCCGCGACAAGAAGCGCGTGGGGGAGGGGGAGGTGCCGTTCGTGCTCCTGCCCGAGCCCGGCCGGCCGCAACCGGGCAGCGCGGTCGCGCCCCGTGAGCTGATCGCCGCAGTCCGTGAACTGGCAAGCTGATGGCCATGCCGTCAGGCAACCGGATCGAGATCATGCACGGTGTCAATCTGGATCAGCTGGGGCGGCGCGACCCCAGCCACTACGGCACTCTGACCCTGACCGAGCTCGAGGTCCACATCTCCGGGGCGGCCGGTGAACTCGGCCTGCAGACGCGCTTTTTCGTCTCCAATCACGAGGGCGAGTTCGTCGAGCACCTGCATCGCCTGAGGGATCTGGCCGACGGAATCATCCTCAACCCGGGGGCCTGGACGCACTACTCCTATGCCATTCGCGACGCCCTGGAGCTGACCGGCCTGCCCGCCGTGGAGGTCCACCTCTCAGACGTCGACGCGCGTGAGAGCTGGCGCCGACAATCGGTCATCCGCGAGCTCTGCGTGGGCCGGATCGCCGGTCAGGGGCCGGCCGGCTACCGTGAGGCGCTCGAGCTGTTGAAAACGACGCTGGCCACCGATGAGTGACCGCGCCGCGCGCCTGCTCGAGCTGCTGCCCGGCGCCGAGGTCGATCTGCTGCTCATCAACGGGCTGGTCAACGTCCGCTACATGACCGGCTACACGGGGAGCAATGGCCTGGCGCTGGTCGGCCCGCAGACGCGTGCCTTCGTGACCGACTTCCGCTACGTCGAGCAGGCCGCAGCCGAGGTCGATCCCAGCTATGACCGCCGGCAGGAGCCGCTCGAGCTGATCAAAGCCGTGCCCGATCTGCTCCCCTCCGGGTCCGATCAGACTCGGCTTCGACGACGGGCAGATGACGGTGCGCGAGCATGTCCGGCTCCGCGATCTGCTTCCCGACCGCATCGAGCTCGTCGGCTCGGGGGACTGGTGGAGCGCTTGCGTGCGGTCAAGGAACCGGGGGAGGTGGATCGGATCCGGGCGGCCGCGAGGCCGCCGACGACGCTCTCGGCGAACTACTCGCCGCCGGGCTGTCCGGGCGCACCGAGCGTGAGCTCGCCGTTGCGCTGACCGCCGGCATGCGCGCCCGGGGTGCGGAGGGCGTGGCCTTTGATCCGATCATCGCCGCCGGCGCCCATGGCGCGCTGCCGCATGCCACCCCTCGCGAGGTGACGGTGCAAGCGGGGCAGCTGGTGGTGATCGACTGGGGTGCGCGGCTGGAGGGTTACTGCTCTGACTGCACTCGAACCGTGGCCGTCGGGGAGCCGACGGCTAGGGGCGCGAGGTCTACGAGCTCGTCCTCGCCGCCCAACAGACTGGTCTGGAGGCGGTCCGAGCCGGAGCCGGCGGCCGGGAGGTGGACGCCGCCGCGCGGGACGTGATCGACGCCGCGGGGTACGGCGAGCACTTCGGCCACAGCCTGGGCCACGGGGTGGGGCTTGATGTTCACGAGGCTCCCCGGCTGGCCAAGCGCTCTGACGATCAACTGGCAGCGGGAACGTGGTCACCGTCGAGCCGGGCGTCTACCTGCCCGGCGAGCTCGGGGTCCGGATCGAGGACCTGGTCGTCGTCGGTGAGGACGGGGCCGAGATCCTCACCAGCCGGGACAAGAGGCTCACGAGCGTCGCCTAAGCCCCTGGTTCCGGCCAGACGGTCCGGCGAACCCCACTGGTGCCCCGAATTTCCGATTCGCGACACTAGACTCGGTTCGCGATGCTCAGCACAAATCAATTTCGCAACGGAAACCACATCGATGTGGACGGGACGATCTTCAAGATCGTCGAGTTCCAGCATGTGAAGCCCGGCAAGGGGGGCGCGTTCGTGCGCACCAAGCTGCGGCGGACCAGCGATGGCGCGGTCATCGATCGGACGTTCCGGGCCGGCGAGAAGTTCCGCGCCGTGCGCACTGAGGTCCGGCGGATGCAGTTCCTCTATCGGGACGGGACCGATGCACATTTCATGGACTCCGAAAGCTACGAGCAGCTCACGCATCCCGGAGAGCACGCTGGCTGACCCGCTGCGCTTCATGAGGGACTCCGACGAGGTCGAGGTGCTCTACATCGACGATCAGCCCGCCGACGTGCAGCTGCCCAGCGCGATCGATCTGGCCATCGCCGAAACTGAGCCTGGACTGCGCGGTGACACCGCCTCGGGCGGTGGCACCAAGCCGGCCGTGCTGGAGACCGGCGCGCGCATCCAGGTGCCGCTGTTCGTCAATATCGGGGACCGCGTGCGGGTGGATACCCGCTCGGGCGACTACGTCTCCCGGGCCTGAGGTCGCGTGCGTCGCAGCGAGCAGCGCCGGGCGGCCGTCTGGGCGCTCTACCAGAGTGACCTGCTCGGTCGCGATCTGGAAGACACGTTTCCTCGCGATGTGCTCGGCTTCACCCGTACCTTGGCCGAGCTGGTCCGTCAGCGCCAGCCCGAGCTCGATGAGCTGATCCGCAGCCACGCCAGTGGTTGGACGCTTGAGCGCATTGCTCCGCTCGAGCGATCGATCCTTCGCGTTGGCCTGGCCGAGATGCTGCACGCCGACCAGCTGGCCGGGGAGCACCCCATCCCGCCCGAGGGGGCCATCAACGAGGCCGTCGAGACCGCCAAGCGCTTCTGCGGGGCCGATGCGCCCGGCTTTTGTCAACGGGATCCTGGGAGCAGTGCTCAGGGAGCGGGTGGCTGGAGCCTGATTGCCGCTGGGCGGAAATCTAAGCTCAGCGTAGGAAGTCCGGCCGGCTGGCCGGTCCAGCAGGGAGAATGGAGATATGCGAGTGCTGGTGGTGGACGACGACCGCGGCTTGCGCGACGTCCTGCGCCGCGCCCTGATGCTGTCCGGTTATGACGTCCGCCTGGCCGAGAATGGGTCTGACGCGCTGAACGAGGTGATGAGGGTGTGCCCGACGCGATGATTCTCGACATCGGTCTGCCCGATATCGACGGGCTGGAGGTCACCCGCACGCTGCGTCGCGAGGGCAATCGCCTGCCCGTCCTGATGCTCACCGCGCGTGATGCCGTCGCCGACCGGATCGACGGGCTCGACGCCGGTGCCGACGATTATCTGGTCAAGCCCTTCGATGTCGATGAGCTCAAGGCCCGGCTACGGGCCCTGATGCGCCGCGCGGGCGGCGAGGGGGACGCCGACGGCGCGTTGTCCTTCGGCGAGCTGAAGCTCGATCCAGGCCGCCACGGCGTGACGGTGTCTGACCGTTTCGTCGAGTTGACCCGTACCGAATATCAGTTGCTGGAGCTCCTGATGCTCAATCCGCGCCGAGTTCTACCCCACACGCTGATCTACGACCGCGTCTGGGGCTATGACTTCGGCCCCACCTCCAACGCGCTGCGCGTGTACGTCGGATATCTGCGCCGCAAGCTCGAGGAGGCCGGGTCGCGGCCGCTGATCCACACCGTGCGCGGCGTGGGTTACGCGCTGCGGGAGCCGGGTCAATGACCCTCCGGGTGCGGATGGGGCTGGCCGCCGGCGTGGCCGTGGCCATCGCCGTCATCGCCGTGGCCTTCACCGCCTACGCGGGCACGCGATCCGAGTTGCGCGGACAGGTCGACTCCTCGCTGCAGAGCCTGACCGGCTCCCTGCTCGCCCGGGTGGGCATCCCGGCCACCGGTCACCCCGGTCAGGGCAGTCAACTGCCGCGTACGGAGCCAGCCGGCAAATCGGGTGAGCCGTCCAAGTCAGGCCTGGGCTTCGTCGGCACCCCGAGCAGCTCCGACCCGGACGACCGCGATGAGGGACTCGGCCTTGATGACCACACCGGGCCTGCCTTCGGTGGCGCGCCGGGGACCGTGATCCTGATCCGCAAGGACGGGACCATCTACACGCCCCGTGGCCAGAAGCAGAGCATCCCTCCAGACGCGCGCGCCAAGGCCCTCGCCCAGCGTGGAACCGGCCGCTACTTTGCCGACCGTGAGCGGGGGGCACCGACCTCCGGGTACTGGTGACCGGACTGGGTTGGCGCGGGGCGCTGCTCGTCGCGCTGCCGCTCACCGACGTCAACGGCGCTCTGTCCAGTCAGGCCCTGCTGCTGGTCCTGGTCGCCGCCGGCGGCATCCTGCTCGCCGCCCTGCTCGGCTTTCTCGTCGCCCGCACCGCACTGGCTCCGATCGCGCGCTTCACCCGGCAGACCGAGTCGATCGCCGCCAACCCCGAGCGCATCGAGCACGAGCGCCTCATTGTCCATGGCAACGATGAGCTGGCCCGGCTTGGGCAGACGTTCAACCGGACACTGGACGCGCTCGAGAACTCGATGTTCGCCCAGCGCAACTTGGTCGCCGACGCCTCTCACGAGCTGAGAACCCCGATCGCCACCATCCGGGCCAACCTCCAGCTGATGCGCGACGAGGAACTTCTCTCGGTCGAGGATCGCGAGGCTCTCCGCAGGGATGTGATCGAGGAGCTGGATGAGCTCACCGCGCTGGTGGGGGACGTGGTCGAACTGGCCCGCGGGACTAAGCCCAGCGGCGAGCAGGGCGATGTCCGGCTGGACGAGATCGTCGCCGCCGCAGTGGAGCGCGCCCGGCGGCGGGCTCCGCAATTGACCGTTACCTCGAGTCTTCAGCCGACCCTGGTCCGCGGTGAGGGAGATCGGATCTCGCGGGCGGTGGCCAATCTGCTCGATAACGCGGTCAAATGGAGCCCGCCTGCCGGGACGATCGAGGTCGAGCTGAGCGACGGCCTGCTGACCGTGCGCGACCACGGACCGGGCTTCCGGGAGGAGGACTTCCGTTCATCTTCGATCGCTTCCATCGGGCCCGCGATGCTCGTTCCAAGCCCGGCTCCGGCCTGGGCCTGGCCATCGTGAGACAGGCTGCTGATGCCCACGGCGGGTTCGTCGAGGCCGTAACGCCGCCGATGGCGGCGCGCTGATGCGGATCAGACTTCGGTCCCCCCCTTGAGCTCTCCGAGCCGCGGTGTCGGATGCGGTCAGCTCGTCCTGACCGGCCGGGCGCGCAGCAGCGGCGCCAGCGAAGGCGTGCATGGGCAGGCCGCCCCCCGCAGCCGGCGCAGGCCGAGCAGATCCTCGATCGTCTGCAGGGTGGAATAGTGGTCGGCCGGGGTGGACATGGAGGTGCGGGGACGAGCGCCGGGTCCGGCGACGATCGTCACCACGTGCCCCCCGGCGGCGCGCCGGCAGCAGCCCTCATCGCTTGACCCTTCGTCCCAGGTCAGAAACAGCAGGCCCCGCCGCCCCAGTGCGCTCAGGAGGGGCGGCACCAGACCGGCCAGGAAATGGTCCCCGGTGGCCGGACTGCAGTCGTGCATGTCGTGGCACAGGTTGGGCGTGATCCAGATGAAGCGCGGGAGATGGCGGCTGCGCTCGGCGCCAGCCAGCTCGCTCAGGGGCACGACGTGCGAGCACGTCGATCCGCGCGTCCCGGTAGTAGGCGAATGGGTTGTGTTTCTGGACGTAGCCCCGGCGGCTTGCGCCCGTGAAGCAGGGGTGCGGTAGGTCCTCCATGTAGGCACGCCAAGGGATGTGAGCCCGGGTGAGCTGAGCACCAAGGCCGGAAGCGTGCACGGAGCAGTCGGTGCAGTCACTGTTGACGCCAAACGTGGCCCCCCCGGTCAGCGCCAGGTAGTTGGGGAGCGACGGGTGCGAGATGGCGAACATCGCCTTGGCCAGTGCGTAGCGCCGAGCCAGGCCATTGATGAACGGAGTCGACGGCGAACCGATGATGTCGCTGTACTCCTCGTTTTCCATGACGATGACGGCCACATGGGAGGGAGCCCCGCCGGCCAGGTGGGTTACCGGCGCGGGGGTGCGCTGAACGGATCCGAAGCGCCGATCCGAGGTACCGCATCCGACCAGGAGCCCACTGAGTAGCGTGGCCAGTGCGATCCGGCACATCGGAGCGCCACGCCCGACGGGTGTCAGTGCTTGCTCCGTGGCTCGACCACCGCCGCCTCGCCGAGCAGAGCCGAGCCGGTGGCCACGGCGATCGCTCGCCCGTCAGCGTCGCTGACCTCCGCACCGGCCACGGCAATGCGGCGACCTGAGTGGACGACTCGACCAACGGCCCGCGCAGGACGGCCATCGCTGGCCAGTGGGCGGAGCAGGTTGATCTTCAGCTCGACCGGGCGAACGGCAAGCTCGGCGGGCACGAGGGTCCGCAGCGCATCGAACATGGCCGCCTCGGCCAGCGTGATCGTCACTCCGCCCTGGAGGCGGCCGGGCGGAGGCGCGCAGAACCACGGGCTGGCCCGGAGGCAGTACTCGACCTCGCCCTCGCCGGCCCGCCACGGCCGCAGGCCGAAGAAGCGCTCAAGCGGCGCGGGGTCGGAGTCTCCCGTGATCCGGCTCTGCAGCGCGTCAAGCCCCGATCGATCCGCCTCGGCCTCGTGGGGCGACGGCGGCGCCGGTGCCGGGCGCTCCCAGGGATCGGGTGACTCGGCGGGGTGCTCAGCCCGGGCGCTCCCGGGCCCGGGCGGGGAGGTCATCCGGGGCAGGGTTACGCAGAGCGAGCTTGCGTGTGCGACCAGGACCCCGTCATCGTCACGCAACTCGACCTCGGCCAGCGCGGCCGGCGGGCCCGCGGCGATGACCCGGCCATGGGCCTGAAGGACGCCCTCCGGCCGCACTTCCTGCAGGACCCTCAGCGTCAACTCCGAGGTCGTGAACGGCGTCCCCGCCGGTAGCTCGGACATGATCGCGCAGGCCATGGCCGCGTCGGCGGGGATGGCCAGCGGCCCGGGCGGGATCCGGCCGTCGGCCGCCGGCAGCCACCCTGTCAATGGCATGCTGAAGCGAGCCTGGCCGGGGCCGACCGACTCCAGGCGCAGGCCGGTCAGGCGGGCAAGAGGAGGCTCGGGACTGAGTCCGGCGAGCTGGTGGCGGAGCTGCTCGATGCCGGGGAGGGAGAGCAGCTGGGGATCGGGATGGGCGCCGCGGAGTGGCTCAGCCCAGAAATCAGCCAGTCTGGGATCGGGCGAAAACTCGGGGGTGGGAGTCGGCTCAAGCTCAGCCATCGGGCTCAACCCAGCGCCGTGAGACGATCGAACCACTGGCCCACCGCGTTACGCAGGGCGAGGAGATCCGAGCGCAGACTGTGGTCTGCGTTGACCTCGACCACCTGGCGGTGCGGTCCGGACGGAGGCACGCCAAACTGATCACGGCGCCCCTGGACAACCAGGGTCGGTACCGCAACCGCGTCAAGCTCGGGGAGCCGGCTCTGGGGAACACGAGTCGATCGAGCGCGGCGGGGCGGCAGGAGTGGGAAGGCCAGGCAGAGGACGCCGACCGCGTCGAGCGGGGCGGCGGAGCGGCAGGCGACGCGGGCGCCCAGAGAGCGGCCCCCGACCACCAGTCCTAACCCGGGGAACACGCGTGCGGTGAGCTCGGAAACGACCGTCGCCCAGGCCGCATCGAGGTGGGCGGCCGGAGCCGGCGCCCGTCGGCCGGCTCGTCGGTAGGGCTGCTCGATCAGGGCCACACCCAGACGGCGATCCAGGGCGACGGCAGCGGCCGCCTGGAGGTCGGGCGCGCCGACGCCCCCGCCGGCCCCATGTCCCAGGATCAGGGCGCCGCGGGCATCGGGCGCGGTCTGCACGTGAGCCCGCGCCTCGCCGTGGGCGGTGGGGATGTCGATCGCGTCCACGCGCTTAGGGTAGGGGCCCGGCGATGGCGGGCGCCAAGTGCCCGCCGCGTTAGCGTACGCGGCGTGCCGCAGGTTGATTATGAGCAGCATGGAGGTCGTTACACGCGCCATCGCCGTACCGATCCCCGGATCGCGCAGCGGCTTCATGGGGCGCTTGACCAGGCCCGCACGGTGCTCAACGTCGGGGCTGGAGCCGGTTCCTACGAGCCGGTCGACCGCTGGGTGCTGGCGGTCGAACCGAGCGCGACCATGCGCGCACAGCGACCGGCCGGCAGTGCACCGGCGATCGCTGCCCGGGCCGAGGCGCTGCCCTTCGACGACGATGCCGTCGACGCGGCCATGGCCTGCATCACGATCCACCACTGGGAGCCGCCCGAGGCGGGGTTGGCTGAGCTGCGCCGGGTGGCGCGCGGACCGGTGGTGGTGCTGACCTTTGCCCTTGAGGCGCTGGTCGGCTGGCAACAGGAGTTCCTTCGCGAGGGGCTGGAGATTGAGCGCCCCCGCTTTCCCTCCCCCGAGGCGGTCGCCGAGGCGCTCGGCGGGCGCACGCGAGTAGAAACGATTCCCACTCCCGCCGACTGCCAGGACGGATTCTTCGAGGCGTTCTGGAATCGGCCGGAGGCGCTGCTGGACCCGGGCGTTCGGGCGTCCCAATCCATGTGGGCGCTGCTGCCGCCAGGGGTCGAGGCTCGGATCGTCGGCCGGCTTGACGATGCGCTGCGATCCGGGGCCTGGGACGAGGAGCACGGCTACCTCCGAGCCGAACAAAGCCTTACCGGCTCGCTGCGCCTCGTGGTCTCCGAGCCCGGGTGAGCCGCGGGGTGCGGCCTCGCGGACTCAGCGCTCGTTGTCGTTGGAGTCAGCGGCCCCCAGGCCGCCAAGGATCAAGACGTGCTCCGGGTTGATGGCCAGTTGGCGACCGGTTTGTGCCTCGGTCAACCAGGCCAGTTCCATGATCGAGCCGCGCGCGGCACCGACGATCGCGGCTTCGACCTGCTTGGCCTCACCCTCGACCCGCAGAATGTCTCCTCCGACCAGCGTGATCTCGGTAACCGGGCTCACGACCGGGAGGCGCGCCGGGTCGTTCGGGCCTCGTGCAGCCGGCGTTGGGCGCTCTCGAGGCGGCGCTGAAGGTCCTCAAGGCGCTGGTTGGTCCCGATGCCGCGCCGGTAGAGTCGGGCCCGCAGGAGCGCGACGCTGTCTCGATACTGGTAGACCTCGGCCTGGATCTCGCCGATTTCGTGCAGCGTGCTCATGCCGTGGACTTCGAGGCCGGGTAGGCGTCTCCCTGCATCGAGGTCACGTCGAGAACTCCGTGACCGAGTAGGCGTTGCAACCCACCACCTCGCAGCGTTGCTCGTAAGGGTGCCCGGTGGGCTGGCGGTAGATGACGAACGGCTGGTGGGGGCCCATGTCAAAGATCGCGGTGACGATGTCGCCCCAGATCGGGTCTGGAGCGCCGACCGTGGTCACGCAGTCGCGGTTACCGCGACGGGTCCACAGCTCCATGATTCGTCGTTTGCTCGGCGGCCGGCCCATCTCTCGCTCGGTTTGTTTGCGCAGGAGCTCGTAGGTGTCCTCGCCCGTGGGTTCCTCGCTGGGCGGGATGAAGAGCGGCGGCATTGACGATCAGATCCCGCGCTCGCGGGCGTCCTTGCTGAGCGCGGCCGACAACGCGATTGGATCGATGCGGGCCTCGAGTTCGCTAACCCGCTTCTCCTGTCGCTGTCCCTCGCGGTAGACAGAGTCCTGAAGTCCCTGGACCATCTGCTCGAGATGGGCGACCCGCGCCTCCAGAGCGGCGTTCGGATTGCCGCCGTAGTCGGGTGCCAGGGGCGTGGGGGGGTCAGCCGGGGCCAGGGCGCGGCGGAGCTGCCGGATGCGGGCCACGACGCCGTCCGACTCGTGGCTCATCGCCAGCGCGACTTTTTGACAGGAGCGGGACGCGGTGGATAAAGGGCCCGTTCCTCGTCGGTCATCTTTCGGATGGTCAGTGAGCCGCGCTTGACCTCGGCACGTACGTTTTCCAGCTTGACCACGCGTTGCTCAGCGGCCCGTTCGCGAATGGTTTTCAACTCGTCACCCCCGGACTGTTATCGCGAAGACACCGCGCGGGGTGCGGCGCACGCGCGCGGGAGGACGGATATGCCAGGTACGGCAGAGGAGGCGCGGAGAACATCCAGTTCCCTTCATGGCCGGCGCGAGTGGATGTGAAGAGGTTCAACCGCGTCGGCGCAAGGGACCTCACGGACGAGGTACGTCCGTAACCTGACCCTAGCAGCACAAGGCTGCAGGTCAACCAGAGTTCGAGATCCGGGGCGCCTGGGCCCCGCCACGTGGCGCGCTCCACCCGCGACCTGGCGCACCTTCGTCTGCATACGGGGGAGGAATGTGCGCTATGGTCGCCGTAGGCCGGGCAGCCGCTCGGCTATTACCAGTGTCACGCGTTTCCCTAGTTCGTTGCTTGTCAGCGCCCTCCGTGTTTCGCAGCGCACATAATCGGAGGAAGCAAACATGCCTACAGGAACCGTGAAGTGGTTCAGCGACGTAAAGGGGTTTGGATTCATCACTCCTGATGATTCCGGCAAGGACCTTTTCGTCCACCACTCAGCAATTCAGGGCGGCGGCTACAAGTCGTTGGCCGAAGGCGCCAAGGTCAGCTACGACGCCGAGCAGGGCCCCAAGGGTCCCGCCGCAGCAAACGTACAGGCTGTCTAAGCCCGCATGCTGAACGCGACGGGGGTCCTACCCCCGTCGCTTTTTTCGTTCCCGTCTCGTTTCCGCCCGGACCCCGGTGGTCCAGGGCGCCTCGCGGGCTTCGGCGTCGGATCGACGCTGCAGACCGTTTGCGTTCGAGTCGGGACCGGCAGCGGCCGAGTGAGCGCGCATACCGCTGCGCCACGCACGCCCGCCGGTGACCAAGCGTCGATCCCAGGAGACGATGATGGCTTCACGCGGTAAGAAGAAGACGACCATGGCAAAGCTCACCCGCGAGAGCCGGCTGCGCGAGCGCCGCTTGGAGAAGCAGGCCAAGAAGGACCGACGCGAGCACACCCCGATGACGGCGGAGCCGACCTGGCTGCCCACCGACACGGCTTCGAGTTGGCCCGACGATCCCGATCCCATCGAAGGGGAAACCTCCAGCGCCAGCTGAGCTGGGCGCGGGTCCCCGCGGGCGACGGCGTCCACGCCCGCGTGCTCTTCTGCACGCAGGCGCGCTCCTGGTTGGCTGTGCGTGCTGAAAGCACCGGATTCCGTGCTTCTCTGCACGCACACCTCGGCGTCCACCGACGTGCGTGCAATTGTGCATGTGCTCCGGTCTCGACTCCGAACGAAGGCCTAGAAATCGTGCCCTGAGGAGGCCACTGCGGTGGTACTCTTCCTCCCGCCCGGGGGTTCTCAGCTCTTCTTACGTTCGGGTCGGCCGGTCTAATCAGAGGGGCAGAGAGACGGTGAGCCGCATGGGCATCGCAACCCAGAACACTCCCGCCGTGTGGATTGAGATCGATCGCGGGCTGCGCTCAGATCACCCCGAGCCGGTCCTGAAGCCCGATCCCCACCGCCATTGCCACGGTGATTGCTGGCAGAGCCTGCGGGTGTTCGGTCACGCGCCGCGGGGGCTACGTCCCGATCACGACTTTCTCAGCAACCCGTCCGGGCCGGGCACCTGCGCGTCCTGCGGAGCACTTCTCGCCGACGGCCGGCGCCAGCAGATCAATCTGCCCAGCTAACCGAGCGCTCACGGCTCGGCCGTCACCATTTGGGTGATGTCCCCAGACCAGCTTCGTGCGCGCTGTCTCTCGTTCCCGGGAACCGAGGAGACGTTTCCGTTCGGGCCTGAAACCTCAGTGTTCAAGGTCGCCGACAAGATCTTCGCGCTGTCTGCGCTCGCCGCGATGCCGCTCCGCGTCAGCCTCAAGTGTGAGCCGGCGATCGCCGAGCAGCTGCGCCGGGCTCATGCTGCCGTGATCCCGGGGTATCACCTCAACAAACGTCACTGGAACACCGTGCTTATCGATGGCTCGCTCCCAGTCGAGATGATCGGCGACATGGTCGAGGACTCCTACGACCTGGTTGTTAGCCAGCTGCCAAAGGCGCGCCAGCGGACTCTGGCCTGGGACGGCGACGTGTGAGTCCGGCCGGCTGAGCCCAGGCCTCTTATGTCGTCGCGCTCAGTATGTGATTGAGGGCAGCCAGGCTCCGGCCGGTTCGTTGTACAGGCCGATGCTCATCAGCGTTGATTGTTGGACGAGCTTGAGATCATGGGATAGGCACCACCGCACGAGCGGGGCGTTGCGTGATGGAACCAGGATCCCGAGGCCCATGAATGCCCGTGCAGAGCAGATGAGCGCGATCAGGTGCTCGTTGGTCTCGGCGACGGCGTGCCACCCGTATCCGAACCCGCTTGCGTAGCCGCAGATGCCTCCCGGGCGTTCCACGACGTGTGCGGTGCCGGCGGCGATCGCGTCGCGAAGCTCGCCGCCCCGGTCGTGGCCGTGGACGCGGGCACACAACTCATTACACGAGACCAGGTCGTGCTCGCTCGCTGGACGGACGCTAAGACCGGGGACGCTGAGCACCGGCGGGGTTCCCTGGATGACCGAAAGCGGCTCCCGGACGACGAAGCCGAGCTTGGTGTAGAGCGCCAGGGAGCGGTAGTTGTAGGACGTCTGAACGAGTCTCACGCCGACGGCGCCGCGATCGCGCTCCCTCAGTAGCACGGCCTCCATGAGCGCACGGCCGACGCCAACGTCCTGCGCTGCGGGGTCAATGGTGACCGGTCCGATCCCGGCGATCACCGTCCGCTCGTCGACGAATGCGCTTCCGAGCACCTGTCCGTCGCGGTCGGCAACCAGGCCGACGAAACCATCGTTGGCGAGCATCTGACCGACGAGAAACTGGGTGAACTCGCGTGAGGACGGCTCGGTCGGGAGGTTGTGTCGCGTAGCGATCGACTCGAACGCGTCGTAGAAGATCCGCCCGCAATCATCGCCGTCCTCCGGCATCGCTTCGCGCACGGTCGGTGTGACTGCGGATGAATGAAAGGTTTCGGCTTGAACCGTCATCGCTCTGCTCCCGGGTTGGTCTTGAGATCACGTCGATCCTCGCGCGCGGCTGGTCCGCCCGCCATCCCGGATTCGAGGGGGTACGCTGGTAAGCGATCGAACTGGGGGAGAGGAGCACCACGAGCGCACGACTGGAGAAGTGGGCGCCGGAACGCCTCCTTGCCGACCTCGAACGTCTCGCGCTTCGCGCCCCAACGCGCGCGGATTTCTTCGACGAGGCAGCGGCTCGGTTGAAGCGCGTCGTCCCGTTCGACGGCGCGTGCTGGCACACGCTGGACCCCGGATCCGACCTGATCACCCAGCACCGCCTCCAGGACATCCCCGACCGATTCCCCGTCCTGGCCAACAACGAATATGCGGTGCCGGACGTCAACAAGTTCGAGACGCTCGCCCACGCAGACCGCAAGGCCGCGACGCTCACAGAAGCCACCGCTGGTCACCCCGAGCGAAGCCCACGCTTTCGCGATCTGCTGACGCCCGCAGGCCTCGGCCCCGAGCTCCGCAGCGCGTTCGTCGCCGACAACACCACCTGGGGAGCGCTGATCTTGGTCCGCCGCGCCGGGCGGCCCGACTTCGAGGAAGGCGACGTCGAGCTGCTCTGTCATGCCTCCGCCCTGTTCGCGCGGGCCATCCGCCGTGGCTTGATCGCGGAGGGGTGCGAATCAGCCACCACATTTCCCGATGCTCCCGGAGTCATCGAGTTAGACGCCCTCGGCGGGCTGCTCCGCGCCTCATCATCAGCTGAGCCGTTGCTGGCCGAGCTCTCAGGGGCCACGGTCGAGGCCGGCGTGCGCTCGTCCGCGATCCACGCCATCGCCAGCGCGACCAGGGCGACGATCGCTGCCGCCGGCCATGTGGGCACGGCGACGCTTCCAAGCTCGGTGGTGAAGACCCCGGCCGGTACCTGGCTAGTTCTCCATGGTGGTCTGCTCGGCGCGCCGCGCTCCGCCGAGGTCGCGATCTTCATCCAGCGCGCTCATCCCACCCTCGTCGCGCCGCTCCTGCTCAAGGCCTATGGCCTCACCCCGCGCGAGCAAGAGGTAACCCAACTGATTCTCCGAGGCGCAACCACGATGCAGGCGGCACAACGGCTCACAATCTCACCCCACACCATCAGCGACCACCTAAAAGCGATCTTCGACAAGACCGACGCCCGCACTCGTGGCGAACTTTCAGCAAAGCTCTTCTTCGGCGAGCACCTCCCGCGCATCCAGGAACGAGTCCCCCTCGGCGACGACGCCTCCTTTATCGACGCCCCGCGGCCGCGCGGGCGCGAGACCGACCAGATCCCCCTGAACCCCAGTTAGTCCTGCCCGCGCGATGTCAGCGACAACGGCGGCGGGTTGCTATTCGCCGCCCCAAACCGGGTCGCGCTTTTCCAGGAACGCGGTCATGCCCTCCTGCGCGTCGTGCGCGACCGCGTTCTCGGTCATTACGCGCTCGCAGTGCTCGTAGGCCTGGTTCTCGGGGCGATCGATCTGGGAGTAGAACGCTCGCTTCCCTGTCGCGACCGTGTACGCGCTTGAGCGGGCGATCGCTTGGACCAGCTCGAGGACCGCGGGTTCGAGTTCCTCGCCCGGCACCACGCGGTTGATCAACCCCCAGTCAAGCGCGGTCGCGGCATCGATCGGCTCGCCTGTGAGCAGCATCTCCATCGCTCGCTTCCGACCGATCGCCCGCGATACCGGCACCATAGGCGTGGAGCAGAACAAGCCGATCTTCACACCCGGCGTGGCGAACCGCGTTCCCTCGGCGGCGATCGCCAGGTCGCAGGCCGCCACCAGCTGACAGCCGGCCGCGGTCGCGATCCCGTGCACCTTCGCAATCACAGGCTGAGGGATGTCGTGGATCGTCTGCATCATCACGCTGCACTGGTCGAACAGACGGGCCAAGAAGTCCCGCTGCCTGCCGATCATCTCTGATAAGTCGTGCCCAGCCGAGAACGCCGGACCAGCGCCCTCGATCACGATCGAACGGGCCTCGCGCACCGCGGCGGCATCGCGCAGCGCTCCGGTCATCTCCTCCATCAACTCGTGCGACAGCGCATTGCGCTTTTCGGGGCGGTTGATCACGATCCGTGCCGCGGATCCGTCGCATGTAACGAGCAAATTCCGATACTCGGTATCGGCCAGCGAGCTCACCAGGACAACGTACCCCCGCGCTGCCCGGGGCACAAGGCTCGCCGGTCTGCACTTGGCTAGCCCCGGCGGAGGCCAGACAATCGGGCCGCGAGCGAAGGCATCAGTCTTCCACACCCCGGCCCCAGACAACCTGTGACCAACCGGTCCGAAGCCGCATTTACGATTCTCTGCAGTGTCTCGCCGGCTTGGATCGCGGATCGCAGTGGCGGTTGGTATCGCCCTTGTCGCTGCCGCGGGGGCGCTGGGATACGCCATTGGTCATAGCGACCGGAGCTCGGTGTTCACCGTCAAGCCCGGAATCGTGTACACGACGCCAACCGGAGGCACCGCGTACCTCGGGGCCCACCAGCCGCTTGACCGTCAGCCGAGAGGCTTCGCGTATGCCTTCCCTGCCAATGCTGGGTGGATCGACGCCAACGGCACCACCCAAGACGGTTCGAACCGTCCGCCGTGTGTGCCCTACTACCACGCAGTGCGGGTCAAGAGCATGGAGGCTGTCATCTACCCGATCGGCGACACGTACGAAGGCACGGTGCTTTGGGTCCACTGCTGACCCGACGCCTTTCGGCAAGCGGCTGAAGGGACTCGAACCCTCGACCTTCTGCATGGCAAGCAGACGCTCTAGCCAACTGAGCTACAGCCGCGCGAGGCCGGGAGTATAGCCCTGGGAAGCGGGGCGACAGCGGCGCGGGCCGGCGTTCCCGCACCCGCGGCGTCGGACCACGTTTAGCTTGCCGCGGGCTTGTTAGCTGAGAGGACGGACGCTTCCTGTACGACGGGGCGCACGTTGACTTCGGAGAATCCGGCATCGCGCACGAGCGTCTCCCAGCCGGCGGCGGGCAGCGGCTTCTCCGAGGTCCGCAGGGTGAAGCGCCAGACGTTCTTGAGGATCCGCCACCAACCCGCCGGCCCTCGCCGGACCATCGCGCGCACCTTGCTGGCAATGACCTGGCGGTCATGCGCCGAGGCCCCGCGCCCGAACATCATGTCGCCGATGACCAGCTGGCCACCCGGGCGCAGCCATGCGAACGCGTGGCCCAGAAACGCCGCCTTGTCCGCGTCGCGCAGGTGATGCAGCGCGTAGTTGGTCACCACCAGGTCGACCGCCTCGACTCCAAGGTCGAGCGACTCGATTGGCTGAACCTTGACCTGGAGGTTCTCCACGCCTGCGGCCCGGGCCTTGTCTTGCAGCATGTCGATCATTTCCACGCTGACATCGACGCCGAGGACGGTGGCGCAGCGCTTGGCCAGCGGCAGCGTGAGCTGCCCTGAACCGCAGCCCAGATCGACCGCCACCGTGTTCGGATTGGTGCGGCAGGTGTCCAGCACGGCGGCGAACACGCCGGTCAGGGCTTGGGAACCCTGCTGGTCCCAGCTCTCGGCTCGGCCGTGCCAGAGCACGCGCCGGGCACGGACGGCAAGCCCTGAAGCCAGCGAAAGTCGCCGGGCGCGGGTGGGAATTGGGGTGGGGGCGGAGTCAGTGATGGCGATTCCTATCTCGATTTGTCCCGTCTCTGGGGTGATCGAGCCTGTGGGGTCGGCCTCAAGCGGCGGTTAAACGATCATGAGGGTGCGCTCATCGACGGCGAACCCGGGCGGCCCGGTCTACCATGCCAGGCCGCGCCGCTTGACGTCCTCTGATGGCGGCGGCTCTCGTTTTGGTCCCCCGTACGAACTCATAGAACCCGGGTGAGCGCCTCACGCTCGTCTCGGCCCGGCGACCGCTCGCGCCGGCCGCCCGGACGCCCCGTCCCCACGCGTCGCCCCCCGCGGCCACCGAACGCGGCTCGTCGACGCCTGCTGGCGGTGTCGGGCCTGGCGGCAGTGGTGGTCGTGGTCGCCGTGATCGCCCTCGCAGGCGGCAGCTCACCTCAGAGCTCGCGACAAGCTGCCTCCCGGGTCACGACGGGCGCGCGGCCGGGGGCGGGACGGCACCGGGCCCAGCGCTCCCGGCCGCCGCGCCCGGCGCCCGTGCGCCCGCCGTCGGCGTATCGCGTGGGGATCAGCACCACGACCATTCTGGAACCGTCGGCGGCGGGGACGGCCAACGCGCGCACACCATCCGGCCAGCCGGCGCGCGCGCTGCTTACCCGGATTCGCTACCCGGCCACCGGCACTGCCGGTGGAGCGCCCGTGCCCGAAGCACCGGCCGACACCGCCCACGGCCCGTTCCCGCTGGTGGTCTTCTCGCAGGGCTTCAATTACCCGGCCGAGGGCTATGCGGCACTGATGGATGCTTGGGCGCGGGCCGGATACGTGGTCGCTGACCCCACCTATCCACTGACCGATCCCGCCACCCCCGGGGGGATCAACGAGGACGACATCCTCCATCACCCGGCCGATTTGCGGTTCGTCATCTCCTCGCTGTTGAAGCGGGACCGCGGCTCGTCTGGCCCGCTGCACAATCTGATCAACCCGTCCGCTGTCGGTGTAGTCGGACAGTCGGATGGGGGAGATGTCAGTCTCGCCGTTGCCGCCAATACCTGCTGCCGGGATCCGCGCGTCCGGGCCGCGGCCATCCTCTCCGGCGCCGAGCTGCCGACGTTCGGAGGCTCCTACTACGCCGCCGGTGCGCCGCCGCTGCTGGTCGTGCAGGGCGAACAGGACACGATCAACGCTCCCGGGTGCAGTGCCGCTCTCTACGACGGGGCACCCGCGCCGAAGTATTACGTCGACCTGCTTGGTGCGCCTCATCTCGCCCCCTACGTGGATCCCGGCCCCTGGCAGTCGCATGTCGAACGGGCGGTAGGCGCCTTCTTCGACCTGTACCTGAAGCACGAACCGGGCGGACTGACGCGGCTGCGCCGAGCCGGCCGCGCGCCCGGGGTAACCGGTATGACCACGGCCCCCACGGTGAGCACGTCCAGCACTTATTGCCCTCCGGCCGGGATTCACTGACGCCGACTGCCGGGGCTCGCTGGGCAGGCGCAACTTGGTGCGCAAACGGCTCGGAGCCGACATCGCAGCGGGCGGAGAAGGTTGCTCGCGTCCTAGACCGGTTTTCTGGATAATGCGCGCTCGTCCCAGTCCGGCTCCGTTCCGCCGGCGATCTTCGAGGTGCCGATGTTCAGTAACGGAGTCACGCTGCTCACGCGCGCCACATCACTGGTGATCGTCGCGACGATCTGTCTGCTGGCGCTCCCGGTCTCGGTCACAGCCGCCGCCTCGGCCCCGAGTTTCACGAGCTCGCACGGGCTAAGGGTGCAGGGCGTAAAGCAGATCGATGCACGGCTGTTCGACGTCACGGTCACCAGCACCGCGGTCAATGGGCTTCTTCACGTCCGGGTGCTTCTGCCCAGCGGCTATGAGGCAAACCCGCAGCGGCGCTATCCGGTCCTCTACCTGTTCCACGGCACGAGCGGCGGTGCCTCCGACTGGACCGACCGCGGCGACGCCGAGAACGTCACGGCCGGCCGGAACTTCATCACCGTTATGCCCGACGGCGCGGTCGGCTACTCCGGCGGAGGCTGGTGCACCAACTGGTACAACCGTGGCCGTGGAGGCAAGCCGATGTGGGAGACCTTTCACATCGACCAGCTCATCCCGTGGATCGACGGCAACCTGCGCACGGTGGCCTCGCGCGCGGGACGCGAGATCTTCGGCCTCTCCCAGGGCGGCTTTTGCGCCTTTAGCTACGCCGCGCGCCATCCCGACATGTTCCTCGGGGCGGGCTCATTCTCGGGCGCGATCGACGTCGCCCGCTATGAGGCCGCGCAGGCGTTTGTCACCCCGATCGTCCAGATCACGACCACGGTCCTGGACGGGTGTCCGACGCCGGACGCCATGTTTGGTCCCCGCAGTCGGAACGAGATCAACTGGGCGGCCCACGACCCGGCCACGCTGGTGGCCAACATGCGAGGGATGGATCTCTACGCGTACGCCGGCAACGGGAGGCCGGGGCCGCTCGATCCATCGGGCACGAGCTCTAGCTCCGGATCGCAGGTCATCGAGGCGGGCGTGCACGAACTCACCACGCTGTGGAAGCACGCCGCGGATCAGGCCCATGTCGCCGTGTCCTACCACGACTACGGCCCCGGGACCCATTCCTGGGCTTATTGGGCGCGCGATCTGCGTGACGTCATCGGCCGGGTGTCGGCCAACTTCGCCTCTCCGTTGCCACCGCCACCGCAGAAGTACTACACCTCAGCCGCGGACCCGTGGTCTCAGTGGGGTTACACGGTGAGCGTCCGCCGGCCGGCCCGCGAGTTCAGCACCCTCAAGTACGCGGACCGCTCCGGCTTCTCCTTGTCGGGCAGCGGGACCGCGACCGTGACCACCCCGGCTAGCTACCGACCGCTCACACGTGAAATCGTCCACCTCAAGGGCCGGCACCTCAACCGCATGCTGACAGTGCGCTCAAACCGGTCAGGTCGCCTCCGCATCGTCGTCCCCCTGGGACCGGGCAACCGCCACCAAGAGGACACCTCCGCCGCTCAGGCCTCGGGCGGGACAAAGGTCTACTCCACCCGGGTGACCATCAGCCGTTCCCGGCGAAGCTGACTGCGCTCCTCCCGCTCTAGCGGGACCCGCCTGGGGATCGACGCCGGGAAGCAGCCACGACGAACGCGTCGCTATTCGTCAAGCCAGTCGGGCGGGTCATCGAGGTCAGCCTCAACCTGTCGCGGATGAATCGGCATGACGGCCGCGATGTCACCGGCACGGATGTAGCCGGTCCGGACGTCGTCCGTTCGCGTGAGACGGGCGAGTGCGAAATGAATGAAGGCGTCTGAGTCGGCTGCCTCAACCCGTTGCAGGACGACGGCTGCTGGCTCCTCGCAGGTAATCGCGTCCGGGTCTGCGCGGAGGTAGATCCAGCACGGCACCGCGCCAGCTTAGGGCACCGGGAGCGTCCCGGCGCCCACCCGACACGCGCTGCGAATAAACGTTCTAGGGGTCAGCGAGAGCCTCCGAGAGGCCCTCAGAGGCGACGACCGGAATCGAACCGGTGTAGACGGCTTTGCAGGCCGCTGCGTAGCCACTCCGCCACGTCGCCGCGGTGGCTTAGCCTAGCGCCGTGGGGAGGCGGCCCTCAGGCCGTGCGGAGGACTACGGCGTTGCCGGAGGGGTCCCGCAGGCGCTGGGCGTTCGGGGAGATCTCCTCGGCGGACTCGATCGGGATGCTCTGCTCCTCGACTCGGGCGAGCACGGAGTCCAACGCGGCCCGGTCGGGCAGCTGGATCTCGTAGTGGCGCAGGCCGACGGCGCCCGGCACTGGTGGACCGGAACCGGCGCTGTTCCAGGTGTTCAACCCGAGATGGTGGTGATAACCGCCGGCGGCCACGAACAGAGCTCCGGGATAGCCCCGCACCATGACCTCGAAGCCGAGCACGGCCGAATAGAAGCGCTCGGTCTGGGCCAGCTCGGAGACCTGCAGGTGCACGTGGCCGATGCGGGTGCCGGCCGGCATGCGGGGCTGCGGCCCGGTGGCGCCGGCCAGCTCTCCGGCCACGTCGCGAAGATCGAGCGGTAGGGTGGCCATCTCGAGCTGTCCGTCGCGGACGCGCCACTCTTCGCGCGGACGGTCTCGGTAGATCTCGATGCCGTTGCCGTCCGGATCTGAGAGATAGAGCGCCTCTGATACCAGGTGATCCGAGGCGCCGTCCAGGGGCCAGCGCGACGCCGACAGCCGGGCCAGCGCAAAGGCCAGATCAAGGCGGGTGGGGAGTAGGACAGCCAGATGGAAGAGCCCCGTGGCCCGGCGGTCCAGAGCGGGAGCGGAGCTATCCCCGTGCAGTTGCACGAGGACGCGGCCGTCCTCGCTGGCCAGGCCCACCTCGCCGCTGTCCTGCTCGCTGCTACGCAGACCGAGGACCTGCTCGTAGAAAACCCGTGAGCGGTCGAGGTCCGAGACGGTCAGATGGACTGTGTCCATCGACGTCCGCGGATCGATCGCGGGCCGCACATCAGGAGGGGCGGTGCTGGGCATCGTCATATGAGGTTAGGCCGCTGCCGCGTATCGATGGTGATGTTGGACAAGACTTTCGACGAGCTCGGCCAGCCGTTCCCGGGTCTCGGGCTCGATAAGCCGCCCGTTGGCATCAAAGCGCTCGGCCGCGCTCGGAACCGCGAGCTCGGCCTCGAGCACTCGGGCTCCGGCCAGACTCAGCGCTTTGCGGAGATGGTCCTGAGCCCACATCGCTCCGTAATCAGTGACGCTGGCGCCGATGGCGGCGACCGGTTTGCCCCACAGAGAGGCCTCAGGTCCGTGGGGGCGGGAGCCCCAGTCCACCACCTGCTTGATCTGGCCCGGCATCGTGGTGTTGTACTCAGGCGTCGCGAACAGAACCGCGTCGGCTTCTTCAATCGCCGTCCGCATACGGCTGACCTCGGCCGGCGGGTGGTCGGTGTCGCGGTCCTCGTTGTACGGGGGCAGTGATTCGAGGTCCTCGTAGAGGTCGAGCTCGACGCCCTCGGGGGCGAGTTCGGCCGCAGCCCGCAGCAGCGCCGTGTTGTACGACGCTGCTCGCAGGCTGCCGGAAATGGCCAGGATCCGCATCAGGACTAGGCGGCCTTGACCGCGGAGACGCTGATCAGGAGCTTGACCTCATTGGAGACCAGCAGATTCCCGTTGGGGAGGGTCTGGTTCCACTTGAGATCGAATTCGCGACGATCGAGCTTTCCCTCGAGCTCGAGACCGATCCGCTGGTTGCCCCAGGGATCCTCGCCGCCCTCCCCAATCGAGCCCGACGAGCTCGAGTGGCTTAGTGATGCCCTTGATGGTGATCTCGCCGTGCAGACGGATCTGGCCCTCGCCGTTTGGCTCGCCGCCGGTCGAGGTGAAGCTGATCTGCGGGTACTGAGCGGCATCGAAGAACTCCGGGGCCTTCAGATGGCCATCGCGGTTCTCCTCGTTGGTGTCGACGCTGTCGACGGCTACGGTGCCCGCCAGTACAGCCGCGTCTGCCGTCGCGTCGAGCTTGCCCTCAAAGCTGTGAAAGCTGCCGCGGACGGTGGCGATGCCCATGTGACGGACCTCGAAGCCGACGTTGGAATGCGCCGGGTCCACCGAATAGGTGCCGACCGGAATCAGGTCGGTGATGGTGCTGGTTGACATTATTCGCTCCTGACGGAGTTGATTGACTGTGCAACCAACTATAGCGAAAACGGTTGCGCCGTCAAGTATTGAGCGGTCAATAGCAGCGGACCGGCCGGCAGTAGCGCCCGGAAGCGTGCCGGGCACAGGCCCAGCAGCGTGTTTGGAGCAAGTAGAGGCCTACTCGACCGTGCAGGACCCGCCCGGGCGAGCGCCGGGCAGGCGGCTGAGGAGTTCGGCCAGCTGGCTGACCTCCTCGGGACTGAAGTGCTCGAGGAACAGGCGGTGAATGCTGCGGACGTGCGAGCAACCCGCTTCGCGCAGCTTTGCGTAGCCGGCCTCGGTCAGCTTTGCGTAGGACACCCGCGCGTCGCTCGAGCAGGCCGTGCGCTCGGTCAGGCCGGCGGTGACCAGGCCGTCGACCAGACGAGTGATGCCTGAGCGCGTGAGCATGGTCCGCTCGGCCAGGGCGGACATGGCCAGCTTGTGATCGGACTCCTGCGCGAGGTACAGGAGTACCTCGTAGTCGCGGCTGGTGATGCCGTGGTCGGCGGCCAGCTCAGCGTCGAGGACGCGAACGATGGATGCATGGCTCTGCAGGTAGCTGCGCCAAGCCTCCAGCGCGGCACCCTCAAGCCTCTCTTCAGCGATCGTGTCCATAGCTATATCCTAGTTGACGGATCAACGTTAATTGCGATCCTCACTCTGGTGGGCAAGCCTAATCGCCCGTGCGGCCGGTTCGCACCATGACCGTGGGTCGCCAAAAGGGCGACCGGGGAGAGCGGCTAGCCTGGCAGCCCATGCGCGAGATCAATCCCGGACTCTGGCACTGGACGGCGTTTCATCCCAATATCGGGAAGATCGTCAGTTCGTATTACCTGGCCCAGGAGCGGGTGGCACTCGACCCGATGTTGCCGGCTGAGGGGCTGGAGTGGTTCAAGGGCCGCGAGCCCGAACACGTGCTGCTCACCAACCGGCATCACGGACGCGACAGCTGGAAGCTGAAGGAGGCCTTCGGCTCCGAGGTCCACTGCATCAGCAACGGCGTCTACGAGCTCGAGGGCCATGGTCCGGTGTCCCCGTTTGAGTTCGGCGACGAGCTCCCGGGCGGGATCACGGCCCATGAGGTGGGATCCATCTGCCCGGATGAAACCGCCCTCCACGTCCCGGCTCACCGGGCCCTGGCTTGCGCAGACGGAGTCGTGCGCTGGGAGGGCGTCGACGGGCTGACGTTCGTGCCCGACCAGTTGATGGATGACCCGCCTGCCACCCGGGCCGGCCTGGCCGCCGCCTATGGGCGTCTGGCCGTGGAGCTCGACTTCGAACTGCTCCTGCTCGCCCATGGCGCCCCGGTCCTCAGCGGAGGCCAGGCTGCGCTGGCCGCTTTCTCCGCCTCGGCCTGACCCGGTTTTCCACCAGCGCCGTTAACATCGGCCGGGCGATGAGGCGCACCGCGCTCTCCGGCTTGTTCCGCACGAGCGCCGCCGCCGGCCTCGTTGCCATCGTGGCCGCTTGTGGCACCGCGAGCTCGTCCTCGACCGCCACCCATTCGCGCCCTGCGGCGCCCACGGCGACGCTGACCCTCAACCCGTCGATGGGGACGCCGACGACGGTCTTCGAGCTCCATTTCACCGCGCCCGCCACCTCCGCGGTGGCCAGCGGACAACGCCAAGCCTTCGAGCTCGGGCTCTCCGGGCCTCGGAAGTCGAGTTGCATCGGATCCCGGTCTGTGCCTGTGCCGTCGGCTGCTCAGGGGGTCAGGGTGACTGTGCCGCTGGATCCGGCCAACCTCGGGGGGCGCTGGTGCGCCGGGAC
Source organism: uncultured Solirubrobacterales bacterium (assembly GCA_963845575.1). Lineage (GTDB taxonomy): Bacteria > Actinomycetota > Thermoleophilia > Solirubrobacterales > Solirubrobacteraceae > Palsa-465. The sequence continues at coordinate 493,193 of CAWJSN010000014.1, forward strand.
CTACTCGGCTCGCCTACTGGAGGTCCGGACGCCGGTCTGCTCGCCGGGGATGATGTGCCCGCAGTTTGTGCGCGTGGTGGGGACGATTGGCCGGGTCAGCTTTCGCGTCGTCAGCTCGGCCTGATCAAGATCGGCGCTCAAGAGGAGCGCAGCGCCGAGGTGGGCCGAAATCTAGACGGGCAATGAATCGAGAATGCCCAGCTCAACTGGTGCGGCAAGCTGCTCGAGCTGGGCCCGCACGACAGGCCTGGCCACGATGATCAGCTCCGCTTGTCCCGGGCCGAGAAGCCCGGGCCAGCCGGTCAGATGTGCCAGGCCGGACGGCTCGGCCTCGTCCAGGTCGCGAAGGTCGAGGACCAGGCAAGTGAAGCTGCCCAGCCGTGAGAGCGCCAGCTCGATCAGCCGCGAGGCCGAGTCCGCGTCAAAGCGCCCAGTCGGCCGCAGAGTCAGAGTCTCCCGGGAACGCTCCAGGCGCACCTCCCACGGGCGCTCGGCCGCCACCGGAGAATGCTGCGCCGCGCTGGCCGCGAGCTGCTCAGGATCGCCGCATACCTCGTCGACGATCGACGTCAGAACTCCGGTCCGCCGCCGAGCTGGATGCGAGAAGTCGGCCAGGAGGATGACCGGAGGTTGAGCCAAGCGGCGCAGTGCGGTCAGCGTCGACATGAGTGCAAGAACTTCCTCCGGTCCGCTGCTCACGACCACCGCAAGCTCGGCGGCCACGGCTCGCGCCGTCGCGGCCACCCAGGCGGCCGGGCTGCCGGCGGCTTGGCGCTTGACCGTCCAGCCATCAGCCCGCAGGAAGCTGATGGCGACCGTTCGATCCATGGCTTCGATTCCGTCCTCGCGTGACCAGACCAAGGCAACGCGACCGGCGCCACCTCTGGCTCCGGTGGGCGCTGACGGAACCAGGTCAGCCAGGAGGGCGCCCAGCGTGGCAGGCGGCCGCGGATGGTGCCCGGGGTCCGGCGGCAGGGCTATCAATGCGGGGCGCAGCCCTTCGATGTAGAGCCGTCCCGCAGGGAGGCCTTGGGCGCGTGCCTCGCTGAGTAGCGCGCGGGCCCTGTCCAAGTCCGAGGCGGCCACGGCCTGGCCGATCGCGTCAGACACCGCGGTGAGCGATCTACGGGAACGAAACGACCGAACAGCAGGGGAGGGGGCGTCCCCACGCATGGCCTGAGTTTACCCCGCGAAGGGTCCGCTAAAAGGAAGATTGGCGACCCGTCACGCCTTCGTCCGAGGAGGTCCCCGGGCTGGCGCCTGGGAAGAGCCTTGAGTGGACGATGCTGGGCTCGAACCAGCGACCTCCGCCTTGTCGAGGCGGCGCTCTCCCAGCTGAGCTAATCGTCCTGGGGAGGGGGCTTACTGTAGCGACCGCGCGGGTCCGAGTCACCCCAGTTCTACACGGTCGGCGGGGGCAGCCGGCTACCGCTGACGGAGGCGCTCCCCTGAGCCTGTTGCCGAGCTTGACCCCGAGGTCGAGCTCGCCCTCCTCTGATCCGTGTCAGCGTCCGCCCAGGCCCGGTTCGCGGTGTAGTCGGCAGCCGCCCGGGCCTTGCGCAGCCGATTGCGCTCGAGCGGGAGCAGGACCAAGACGAGGGCGGCGGCTGCGATGCCCAGCACCCCGAGCAGGATCGGCAGCACCGAGGGACTACTGCCCACCGGCGCCCCGCCGACCGAGGCCAGCTCTTTGTTTAGGCCCGAACCGGACTTGGTCTTCCCCGTGGCCCGGGTCGTCCCGCCGGCCTGGGAGATCGAGCCACCCGCGCCGGTGAACGGTGAGGAGGCGACACCGTTAGCCGAGCCGGAGGGGCCGGCGAGCGAACCCGCTATCGCCGCCAGCTGGGTTCCCGTCGCGGACGCGGAGGACACCGTTACGGGCGGGCAGCCATGCCGGGCCTCGAGCCGAAGGGCGGTCAGAGCCCGATGCTCGAGCCGGATCTCGCGTGCCGGGCTCAGGTCGAGGAGACGGGCCACTGACGTGGCACTCAGGCCTGCCGAGCCGCCCAGCCCGGCCCGCAGCGTGAGCAGGCGCCGAGCCCCGCTGGGCAGGTCGGCCAGGCAGCCTCGGCTGCGACGGACCAGGGCGCGAAGGCGCCGAGTTTCCTCGGCGCGGCGCCGGGCCGGGGAACGATGGGCGCGAGCCCGGCTGCCGTGGACGTTTGCGCGGCCGGGGGAAGCGGCGGGGATCCGGGTGCCCGCGATCGCCGAGCCGATGCCGGACGGGGTCGAGAAGGCCGCTGCGGTGCGGCTCACGGCTGCGCCCGGCGAGCCTGAGCGGACCCCGCTCGGACCGGCGAGCACCCCAGCCGGCCGCTTAGGCGGACCCGTCGACGACGTTCTTACCGGGAGGGTGACCACCGACGGCGGGCGCACCGAAGGGGTGGACACTGTGGTCCCCGGCACGGTGACCGAGGGAGCAGTCACTCCGGGCGCCGCGACCGAGGGAGTGCTCAGCGACGGCGTCTTAACCGAGGGCGCTGAGCGCAGCGGGGCGGCCTGGCCGGCCAGGGGAGCTGACGCCAGCGTGAGCACAGAAAGGACGCCGAGCCCCAATCCTGTTCGCCATCTCCGTCCCATACAAGCGATTAACTACCCCGCGCGAAGAAACTTGCGCAAATTCTTCACGACTTTGTGCGGATTGGCGCTGCCGATCCCGGGGAAGACTGCGCCTCGATGAGGAACAGGGTCTTGTCTGTCGCACTCGGGTTGGGCATGGTCGGTCTGGGCCTGCTCCCGGCCGCCGCCTCGGCCAGCACCCGGATCTACGTCAATCCGGCCCGCGGGCGACCCGCCACGCACTTCGTGCTCCGCTTTCGCGCGCCGGAGAAGACCGGGCGGATCGGGGGCATCCGCCGTACCGATCACCTGTTTATCTCTGGCCCCAAGCAGGCCGGCTGCATTTCCAGCGTGCGCCTGACCATCAAACCGATGCGTGGTGGCGAGCATGTAAGGATCACGGTGCGGCCCAAGCCCAGGACGCGCTGGTGCGTGGGGCGCTTCCGCGGACGGATCGTCCGCACCGAGGCCCTGATCTGTTCCGGTACCTGCGCCGGGCCGCACATCCCGCCGCCGCGCACCATCGCGCGGTTCGCCTTCCGGGTGACCAAGCCCCCGACGCCACCGCCAACTCCGTCGGGAGGTCCAGTCTTCGCCGGTCTCAAGAGCGCGACCCTGTGCAGCGCGGGTGCGGCGAGTGCGCCGAACGTGGTGCCACCCGCCCGCAGCTACAGCTTGAGCTGGAATCCGGCCACGGACCCAGTAACGCCGAGCGACAAGATCGTCTACGACATCTACTACTCGTCCACGTCGGGCGGGGAGAACTTCAGCTCCCCGCTGGCCACCACCGGGCCCGGCGCGACTGCCTACAGCGGCTCGGTGCCGGGTTCGGGTGCCGCCTACTTCGTCGTGCGGGCGCGCGACACCGCCGGCCACGAGGACCACAACACCGTGGAGCGGCTGGCCGTCAACCACTGCTGAGCGGCCGTGCCAGGGACCTAAGCCTCCCGCCAGGCCATTAGCATCGTCTCGATGGAGTACCGGCTCCCTGACGGGACCCCCCTTTCTCTGCCCGAAGACGCCACCGGCAGCGATGCGGCGGCGGCGATTGGCCCTGGGCTGGCCCGGGCCGCCCTGGCCGTCAAGATCGGCGACGACGTCCGCGATCTCTCCCGCCCCTTGCCGGCCGTGAACGGCGACGGGTCCGAGCTCCAGATCCTCACCGAGCGCAGCGGCGAGGAGGCCCTGGCCCTGATCCGCCACGACACCGCCCACGTGCTGGCTGCGGCCGTGCTCGACCTCTATCCGGGGGTCAAGATCTCGATCGGGCCTCCCATCCAGGACGGCTTCTACTACGACTTCGAGTTTCCGCCGGGTGTGAGCATCAGCGATGCCGACTTCGAGCGGATCGAGGAGCGGATGCGGGCCCATGTCGCCGCCGACGAGCCGTTCGTGCGCCAGGACGTCACCGTCGAGGAGGCGCTGGAGCGGTTCCGGGCCGAGGATCAGCCCTACAAGGTCGAACTGATCGAGGACCTGGTGCGGGACGCGGATCCCGACCATCCCCTGGAAACGGTGTCGCTCTACACAAACGGCCCCTTCACCGACCTGTGTCGCGGCCCGCACTCACCGAGCACCAAGCGGATCAAGGCCTTCAAGCTCCAATCCGTGGCCGGCGCCTACTGGCGCGGGGACTCCGATCGGCAGATGCTCACGCGCGTGTATGGGACAGCGTTCTTCTCCAAGCAGGACCTGGAGGAGTTCCTCGAGCGACTCGAACGCGCTCGGGCCAATGACCATCGCCGGCTCGGGCCGCTGCTCGGCCTCTACGGCTTTTCGGACTACGCCCCGGGAATGGCGTTCTGGTACCCGGCCGGTGCCCAGGTGTTCAACTCCCTCGTCGCTTTGAGCCGGGAGATGGGGGGGACGCGTGGGTATACGGAGGTCAAGACCCCGCAGCTCTACGACAGCTCCCTGTTCAAGACCTCGGGCCACTGGGAGAAGTACCAGGAGCACATGTTCATCACTGAGAACTCGGACACGCCGATGGGGCTAAAGCCGATGAACTGCCCCGGGCACGCCCAGCTCTACGCGATGCAGCCCCACTCCTATCGGGATCTGCCCGTGCGCTACTCCGAGCCCGGTCTTCTGCACCGCAACGAGCCCAGCGGGACCCTGCATGGGCTGCTGCGCACCCGCAGCTTCGCTCAGGACGACGCCCACATCTTCTGCACCGAGGACCAGATCCAGGATGAGGTGGCGGCCTGCCTGGAGTTTGCCTTCTCCACCTATGAGATCTTCGGCTTCGACGTCCGGCTCGAGCTCTCGACTCGTCCCGAGCAGCGGCTGGGCTCCGATGAGCTCTGGGATCGCAGCGAACGCGCGCTGATGCGCGCCCTGGACAGCCAGGGCCTGAGCTACGAGCTCAATCCCGGCGACGGCGCCTTCTACGGGGCCAAGATCGACATGCACATGACCGACAGCCTGGGCCGCTCCTGGCAGCTGGGCACGGTGCAGCTCGATTACCTGCAGCCCGAGCGCTTCGGCCTCATCTACACCGGTGCCGACAACGCCGAGCACCGGCCGGTGATGATTCACCGTGCGCTCATGGGTTCCTACGAGCGCTTCATCGGCATCCTCCTCGAGCACACGGGCGGCGAGCTGCCGGTCTGGCTGACGCCGGTGCAGGCCGTGGTCCTGCCGATCTCCGACCGTCATCTCGCCTACGCCGTCGAGGTCCGCGATCAGCTGCAAGAGCGCGGGGTGCGGGTGGACCTGGACGAGCGCACCGAGTCGGTGTCCCGGAAGATCCGCGACGCAGAGCTACGCAAGGTTCCGTTCATGCTGATCGTCGGCGATCGCGAGCAGGAGGGCAGCCTGGTCAGCGTGCGCGAGCATCGCTCGGGCGATTCGGGTTCGGTAACGGTGAGCGAGTTCGCCGATCAGGTCGATCAGCTGGTGAAAAGTCGCGCTCAGCACTGAATCCACCGCTATACTCGCTCGCGTTGATCCAAACGTCTCAAATACGGCTCGGCACCGTTTGACCCCACGCCGCGCCCTTAACTAGTGCCGGTTCCTCGCAGGTTTGACCGGCGCCCGCCCGAGCGGGACCTCACTCGGATCAACGATCGGATCCGAGTACCCGAGGTGAGGCTCGTTGGTGAGGACGGCAAGCAAATCGGCGTCATCAAGACGGCCGACGCTCTCTCCTACGCGCAGGAGCGCGATCTCGACCTGGTCGAGGTGGCTCCGGATGCCCGCCCCCCGGTATGCCGGGTGCTCGACTACTCAAAGTACAAGTACGAGCAGGCCCAAAAGCAGAAGGCGGCCCGCAAGCACCAGCAGCAGATCACGATCAGGGAGATCAAGTTCCGGCCCAAGATCGCCCAGAACGATTACGACACCAAGAAGGGCCACGTGCGGCGCTTCCTGCTCGGCCGGGACCGCGTCAAGGTGACGATCATGTTCCGCGGCCGCGAGGTGACTCATCCCGAGCGCGGCACAGCGCTTCTGGACAAGCTGGCCGGCGAGCTGGCCGAAGTCGCCATCGTCGAGCAGACACCGCTTCAGGACGGCCGCAACATGACGATGATGCTGGCGCCGTCAAAGGCCGTACTGGCTGGCGAGATCGACGGTGCCAAGCCCGATCCGGCCGCGGCGGCCGACGCTGCCAAACCCGACCGGCCCGCCGCCCAGGACAGCGGGAATCGCGGAAACGGGAATCAGAACGGCTCCGCGCGGACCCCCGACGCCCCCGGCACCGCTGACACGACGCCGCCGAATGACGCGACCGCCGATGACGCGACCGCCGCTGACACGTCCGCCGATGACGCGTCTGCCGAAGTACCAGCCGACGCCCCGGAGGCCCAGCCCTCCCCGGCGCCCAGCGACGCCACCGCCTAGGTCCCCGCCGCTGCGGCTCACTCCACAGGGCCCCAGGCGTGCCGCAGAAACCGGAGCACGCCACGGGCCCGCTCGCGGCCGGAGGCAGGCTCGGATCCGAGCTCGCGCACGATCTCGACGAGTTGAACGAGCATCTGGCGGATCGTGGCTCGGTGCCCGAAGTGCTTGCTGGTCAAGAGCAGCTGGTTGCGTGCGAACAGCGCACTCCCGGGGGTACCGGGCGATTGCCATACCTGCGCGAGAGGAACCACCCGGACTCGCCACCCAAGCTGTTTCAGTCGCAGCAGGTAGTCGACTTCTTCGAAGTACATGAAGAAGCGTTCGTCGAACCTCACGGGGCCACCGGCCACCGTTCCGCGGAGAAGGATGCAACAACCATCCGTCCACTGGCTGTCGAACGCAGGGACGTCGGTCCAGTCGGCCATCTCGGCGCCGTGTCCATACTTGTCGGGACCGCTGCGGGTGACCCATCCACCCGCTCCCCAGACTCTCCCCGAGGCGGCCACCCCGACCAGCGGGCCGACCGCCCCAACGTCTGGGTCGGCGAGCTCCCCGAGCATGATCCCCAGAGCGGCCCGATCGAGAACACAGTCTTGGGTCAGCAGCAGGACCGCGTCCGCATCGCCCACGTGAGCCAGCCCGAGATTCATGCCTCCGGCGTAGCCCAGGTTGCTCTCCGCCCGAATCACCTCGGCCATGGGGTAGGCCTGGGCTATTTGTGCGGCAGCCTCGCAGCGAGGGCAGTTGTCAACGATGAGGAGCTTGTCTGGCCCTCGCTCGCCGTTCAATAGCGCGTCGAGGGCCTGGCGCACGCCGGGCCAATTTCGATAATGGAGCACCACAGCCGCGACCTGCATCGCGGTATGGTCGCGGAAATCGATGCGGCTCGTTCTGGCCGGTCTCAGTCGACCGGCGGCTGGTGCTGCACCGACGATCGCCGTCGCTGAGCCCGCTGATCCGTACCCTCTTTCGGAGTGCCGACCGCCTCGCTGGATGTGACGAAGGCCACGCTGGGGGAACGAGCGGAGCAGCTCTGCCTTCGCGCGGTCCGCACGGCCACGATTCCGCTGCGCCGGCGCTATTACTCCGACCAGGGCCGCTGGACGCGCGCCCTGGACAAGGCGCCGCGCGGGTTGCGCTCGCGGCTCGGCCTCGACGATCGCTCGGCCGTTGGCAGTCGCAAGATTGAGCTCGGGGGCGGTCCGCACCCACTGCCCGGCTACCTGCACGTCGACGCCGACTGGCACAGCAGCCACCTTGAAGCCATCGCCGGGGCGGCCGATTTACCCTTTCCCGACGATTTCGCCGAGGAGATCGTGGCCATCCACCTGCTGGAGCACATCCATCCCACCGCTGTCGCCGTGACGCTCGCTGAGTGGCGGCGCGTTCTGCGCCCCGGAGGTGTCCTGCAGGTCCACGTCCCCGATTTCAGGGCCCTGTCGGCAAAGTTCTTCGAGGCCAGCGGAGGCGAGAAGTGGAAGTTCATGAGCGCGATCCTGGGCATGTACTCCGGGGCAGAGGCAGCGGGACCGATGGACGTCGTCTCGCTGCCCGACCATAAGCTGCTGCTGGACTGGCCCACGCTGGAAATGCTTCTGGCCGAGGCCGGCTTCGATCCCGTTGAGAACGTCAGCGCTGTCGTTCGCGATCGTCACACTGACGGCTGGTCACCGGTGATGGATCAGATCTCGCTGGTGGTCCGGGCGATCAACCCGGCCTAGACCGGGCCAGATCGCCCGGCGAGGTCTGCTTTACTGCTCAGCGCGATGCCGAAGATGAAGACGCACTCCGGCGCTAAGAAGCGCTTCAAGATCACCGCCACGGGCAAGGTCCGCGGCCGGCACTCGTTCACGAGCCACATTCTCGAGAAGAAGTCGCCCAAGCGTAAGCGCAAGCTGGGCCAGCCGGCGGTCATTCACAAGCATGATGAGAAGCGGGTCAAGGTCCTGCTGGGAGCCAAGCGCTCATGACCCGGGTCAAACGCTCACTCCACGCGCGTAAGAAGCGCCGGGCGACACTCAAGCTGGCCAAGGGCTACCGGGGCGACGCCAGTCGCCATTACCGGACCGCCAAGGAGGCGGTGCTCAAGGCCGACCAGTACCGCTACCGGGATCGTCGCAACCGCAAGCGCGATTTTCGGCGGCTGTGGATCACCCGCATCAACGCCGCCGCGCGCCAGAACGGACTCTCCTATTCACAGTTCATGCACGGCTTGCAGACCGCGGGAGTCGAGCTGGATCGCAAGATCCTGGCCGACATGGCCGTGCACGATGCTGACACTTTCCGACGCTTTGCCGAGCGCGCCCGCGAGGCGCTGGCTGCCGGCTGAGCACACCAGCCGAGACACCAGCACCGCCGAACGGGCGCCGCTCCATTGGAGTAGGCGCCTTTTTTTATGACCATCACCAGTGCCCATAACGAGAAGCTGAAGGAGATCCGCAAGCTGACGCGCCAGCGCCGGGCGCGCGAGCGTACGCGCAGGTTCGTGGCCGAGGGCGAGGATCTGCTGGCCGCCGCCGACGCCGCCGGGTGGGACCCTGTGGAGCGCTTCTGCGCCGAGGGCAGCGGACTGCCGGGGATCGAGGTGCAGCCCGCCCTGCTCGCCGCCGCCTCCGGGCTCGGCTCGGGCACCCGGGCGCTGGCCGTCTATGAGGAGCGCTGGGGTCCGGCTCCGACAGGGCCCCTGTGTGTCTATCTGCATGGCGTGGCGGATCCGGGCAACGTCGGCGCTGTCCTGCGCTCGGCCCAGGCGTTTGCCGCCGACTGCGTGGTTCTGGGTCCCGGGACCGCGGATCCGTTCGGAACCAAGGCGGTCCGGGCCAGCATGGGAGCGGTATTCGCTGTCCCCCTGGCTCGCGCTGAGGACCCCGCGGCGCTGCCCGCACCGACCGTGGCCCTGGTGGCCGACCGCGGACCGGCCCTGCGCGAGCTCGAGCTGGAGGCGGCCACGCTGCTGATCGGGGCCGAGCGCGATGGCCTGCCGGAGTCGATCGTCGCCGGGGCGACTCATGTGGCCCGGATCCCCATCGTGAGCCACTCGCTGAACGCGGCCATGGCGGCCACGATCGCTCTCTACGAGGTAACTAGGATGGCCGCCTGATGACCGACATGATCGAGCGAATCGGGCAGATCGAGGCGGACGGCTTGGCCGCGGTAGCCCGCGCCAGCGACAGCGAGGCGCTTGAAGAGGTGCGGATCCACTTCCTGGGTCGCAAGGCCGAGCTGCCCAACCTCCTGCGGGGGGTGGCTCAGCTTGCCCCCGAGGAGCGTGCGGCGACGGGCAAGGCCGCCAACCGTTCCCGTCAGAAGCTCGAGGCGGCGCTCGAGTCCCGCGGAGCGGAGCTCGCAGTGGCCGAGCTCGACGCTCGTCTCGAGCAGGACCGCATCGATGTGACCCTCCCGGCGGATCCACTGCCGGCCGTGGGCCGGCTGCACCTGATCACCTCCACCTGGCGGGAGATCGAGGATGTCTTCGTGGGCCTGGGCTTCAACGTGGCCGAGGGCCCCGAGGTCGAAACCGTGTACTACAACTTCGACGGGCTCAACTTCGATGCCACCCATCCTTCCCGGCTGCTCACCGACACCTTCTACCTCGCCGATGAGCACCATGTCGTGGACATCTTCGACCCGGCGGCGCCGCTGCTCCGGGTTCACACCTCGCCGATGCAGCTGCGCGCCATGGAGAGCCAGGCTCCGCCGCTCTACATCGTCGTTCCCGGTCGCGTATACCGGCTGGACTCAGATGCCACTCACACCCCGCAGTTCCATCAGGTCGAAGGTCTGGCCGTCGACGAGGGTGTGACGCTGGCCGATCTGCAGGGCACGCTGCTGACCTTCGCTCGGGCCATCTTCGGCGATGAGCGGGAGGTCCGGATGCGCCCGCATTTCTTCCCCTTCACCGAGCCGAGCGTCGAGGTCGACGTGTCCTGCTTCAACTGCACCGACGGGGTGACAGCGGACGGGCGGCGCTGCCCGCTCTGCAAGGGCACGGCCTGGATCGAGATCCTCGGCGCGGGCATGGTCGATCCCAACGTGTTCGCCCAGGTGGCCGAGAACGGCTATGACCCCGACCGGACGCAGGGCTTCGCCTTTGGCATGGGCATCGAGCGGATCGCCATGCTCAAGCACGGCGTGCCCGACCTGCGCCTGCTCTACGAGAACGACGTCAGAGTGCTGGAGCAGTTCTAGTGGCCCTTCATCGCAACGGGACCCACTAGCCATGCGCGTTCCGGTTCAGTGGCTGCACGAGTACTGCCATCCCGATCTCGACGCAACGGCGCTGGCCGACCGGCTGGCCATGACCGGCACCGAGGTGGAGCGGGTCGAGCACTACGGCGTCCAGGCTCTCGAGCAGTTCGTGATCGGCCGGGTGCTGAGCGCCGAGCCGCACCCCGATGCCGACCGGCTCCGCATCTGCACGGTCGACGTGGGGGAGAGCGAGCCGAGTCAGATCGTCTGCGGCGCGCCGAACGTCGCCGCCGGTCAGACCGTGGCCGTGGCCAAGCCCGGAGCGGTGATGCCCGACGGCACCCGGCTCAAGGTGGCCAAGCTCCGGGGGCAGGCCTCCCAGGGGATGATTCTGGCCGAGGACGAGGTGGGGATCGGCACCGAGCACGACGGGATCATGGTTCTCGAGTCCGATGGCCTGCGCCCGGGCGAGCCGTTGCGCGATGTATTGCCCATCGCCACCGACGTGCTGGAGCTCGAGATCACCCAGAACCGGCCCGACTGCCTGGGTGTCTACGGGGTGGCCCGCGAGGTGCACGCCGCCACCGGAGCGACGTTGGCTCCGGCGCCCTGGGCTAAGGATCCGGGGACGCCCGGCGAGCTCGACGCGGTGCGGATCACCGTCGAGGATTCCGAACTCTGCCCGCGGTTCACCGCGCGCGCGTTCGAGAACGTCCGTATCGGCCCCTCACCTCGCTGGCTGAAGGCGCGGCTGATGGCCGCCGGGCAGCGCCCCATCTCCAACGTCGTCGACATCACCAACTACGTGATGCTGCTCACCGGCCAGCCCCTGCACGCCTTCGATCTAGACCAGGTCGCTGGGGCTGAGCTGACGGTGCGCCGCGCCGGCGCCGGGGAGCAAATGCAGACCCTGGACGGCCAGACCCGGACGCTGACCGAGGACATGGTGCTGATCGCCGACGGCGAGGGGCCGACCTCGATCGCCGGCGTGATGGGTGGCGCCCGGTCCGAGGTGGGCCCGGGCACGACGCGGGTGCTGATGGAGGCCGCGACCTGGAACGGACCGAACATTCACCGCACCTCGCTGAAGCTGGGTCTGCGCACCGAGGCCTCGGGTCGGTTTGAGAAGCAGCTTGAGCCCGAGCAGGCGATGGAGGCTCAGGCCGTAGCCACCGGCCTGATGACCCAGCTGTGCGACGCGCAGCTGCTACCGGGCACGATTGACATCGGTGGTCCCGGGCCCCCTCCGGCCACGATTCGCCTGCGCGACGCGCGGGTCAGCGGCCTGTTGGGGATCGAGGTGCCGCGGGAACGCTCCGCCCAGATTCTGCGTGCGCTCGAGTTCGCCACTGCAGACGCTTCGGACGGGCTGGACGTCACGGTCCCAGCCTTTCGCCGCGGGGACGTCTCCCGGGAAGCGGATGTGATCGAGGAGGTCGCGCGGTTGGGAGTGCTCCAGGATCTGCCGGCCACGCTGCCGCCCCGGCACGGCGCCTCCGGACGCTTGAGCCGGGAGCAGCGCCTCCGCCGCCGGGCCTCGGATGCGCTCGCCGCGCAGGGGCTGCACGAGACCGTCGGCTGGAGTTTCGCCTCGGCTGAGCAATCCGAGCGGCTGCGGATCGGCGATCGGGCCGCCGTGGCCCTGGCCAACCCCATGTCCCGCGAGCAATCGAGACTGCGCACCACGCTGATTGGTGGCCTGCTCGACGCCGCGCGGCGCAACCATGCCCGTGGCGCGAGCGCGCTGCGGCTGTTCGAGGCCGGGGCGGTGTACCTACCGGGCGAGGATCCACGCCCGGCTGAGCCCTACCGGATCGCCGCGCTGATCAGCGGGCCGGTGCGCACCCCGACCTGGCGCGAGCAGACCCCGCCTGTGGCGGATTTCTTCGCCGTCAAGGGTGTCCTGGCCGGACTGCTTGACAGCCTCCGCGCGCCGTGGAGCATCGAGGCTGGCAGCCCCGAGCCGTTCCTTCACCCCGGGCGCTCGGCCAGGGTGCTGATCGCCGAGGAGTCGGCCGGGTGGATCGGGGAAATTCACCCCCTGGTCAGCCAGGCCTGGGGCTTCACCGGTCCCCTGGCTGGTTTCGAGGTCGATTTCGCCACCGTCGCGGCGCGGGTCACCGACCCCACCTTCCACGACGTGACCAGCTTCCCCGAGGTCCGGGAGGACCTGGCCGTGATCGTTCCCGATGCGGTCAGCTCAGCCACCGTCGTGGCCGTCGCGCTGAAGGCAGGCCAGCCGCTGCTGGCCGCCGCGGAGGTGTTCGACGTCTACCGCGATCCGGACCGCATTGGCCAGGGGAAGGTCTCGCTCGCTCTGCGCCTGAGTTTCCGGGCTCCCGACCGAACACTGACCGACGAGGAGGTGGCCGCCCGGCGTGGCAAGATCGCCGCCGCGTTGTCCAAGCAGCTCCAGGGACACGTCCGTGAGTCCTGAGGCTCTGCCCAGGGTGGCCGTGTTCGGGGCGGCTGGCTATGCCGGTGCGCTCAGCGCGCGTCTGCTGCACCGCCATCCCGCCTTCGCGCTCGCTGCCATCACCTCACGCTCCGAGGCTGGCCGCCATCTCGATGAGCTGTACCCCCAACATCGCGTGCCGCTGGTCCTGGAGGAGCTCGATTACGACCGCCACGCCGACATCGAGGCCGCGATTGTGGCCTACCCGCACGGCGCAGCGGCCGAGGTGGTGGCAGAGCTCGTCGCCCGAGGCGTACGGGTCGTCGATCTGAGCGCCGACTTCCGGCTGCGGGATCCCGCCGTCTACCGGGAGTGGTACCGGGAACATCCCCAGCCCGAGCTGATCGCCGATGCCGTGTACGGACTGCCCGAGCGCTACCGCGATCAGATCCGCGACGCCCGGATCGTCGCCAACCCCGGGTGCTATCCGACCGCGACTGTGCTGGCCCTGGCGCCGCTGGCCGCCGCGGGGCTGATCGAGGACGTGATCGTCGATGCCAAGTCCGGCGTCTCGGGCGCCGGGCGCGCCGCGACCGACAAGACGCACTTCGTGACCGTGGATGAGAACGTCAGCGCCTACGGTGTACCGCGCCATCGCCACACGCCGGAGATCGAGCAGGAGCTGGCCGTGCTCGGTGCCGATCGGCAGATCACGTTCACTCCCCACTTGCTGCCCCTGGACCAGGGCGAGCTCGTTAGCTGCTACGTGATCCCCACGGATAACCAGTCCTCAGCGCTCGTCGACCTCTACCGGGACATGTACGACGCCGAGCCCTTCGTAGAGCTGAGCCCACGCCCCCCGGGGGTGCGCGACGTACGCGAGACCAACATCTGCCGGATCTCCGTGCACGGCGATGAGCGCACCGGCCGGGTGATCGTCTTCGCCGCGATCGACAACCTGTGGAAGGGAGCCGCCTCGCAGGCGGTTCAGAACCTGAATCTCATGTTCGGCCGCCCCGAGGGCGAGGGGATCTCGTGACCGGCGCGTTCTTCTCCAGCCGGTGGGTGGAGGCTCTGGATCACGTGTCAGACCTGGGCGGAGCCGGGCTTGCCCCCGGCTTCCGGGCCGCCGGGGTGGCGGCCGGGATAAAGGCTTCCGGCGTTCCCGATGTGGGTCTGCTCGTGTCCGCGGCCCCTCAGACCACCTCAGCCGCTCGCTTCACCGCCTCCGGTGTGCTGGCCCCGCCGGTCCTCATCTGCACCGAGCGCTGCGAGCTCGGAGCGCTTCGGGCGGTGGTGGTCAATTCCGGCAACGCCAACGCCGCCACTGGCCGACCGGGGTTCGACAACGCGGCCAAGATGCAGGGGGCGGGCGCGATGGTGGCCGGTGTCCCGGAGGGCCAAGTTGCCGTGGCCTCGACCGGTGTCATCGGCGTGCCCCTGCCGATGGACCGGGTCAATGCCGGAATCCTCGCCGCCGCTCACGAGCTGGACGTCGACGGCGACGAAGCCTTCTCCGCCGCCATCCAGACCACCGACGCGTTCGAGAAGCGAGCCCGGCTCCAGGTGCAGCTGTCCTCCGGGCCGGTCATGCTCACCGCCCAGGCCAAGGGTGCGGGGATGATCTCGCCCCGGTTCGCCACCCTGCTCTGCTTCGTGCAATCCGACGCCATGGTCTCGGCGGAGACCTGTGAGCTGCTTCTCGGCGTATGCCTGCGGCGATCGTTTGAGCGGGTCAGTGTCGACGGACAGCTGTCCACCAACGACACGGTGATCCTCCAGTGCAGTGGGGAATCCGGCGTGCGGGTCGAGCCAGAGACCGAAGACGAGCTGCGCTTCGGTGAGGCCCTCGACGCGCTGATGCGTCAGCTCGCGCTGATGGTCATCCGGGACGGCGAGGGCGCGCGGCGCATCGGTCGGGTAACGGTGCGGGGCGGAACTGAGGACGGAGTCGCCGCGGTTTCGCGATCCGTGGCCAACTCGTCCCTGGTCAAGACCGCGCTCTACGGCGGGGATCCCAATTGGGGGCGGATCATTCAGGCCGTTGGCGCGGCGCTGCCCGGAACCGCACCTCTGCCGGTGGACATCACCATCGAGGGCGTTCGCGTTTGCACGGCAGGGAGCTACGTGCCCCACGACGAGCAAGCCCTCAAGCAGGCCGTGACCCGCGAGGAGGTCGAGTACGAGATCGGCCTGCCCGGCGACGGGGCGGAGACCGAGCTCTACTTCTCCGACCTCGGGCACGAGTACGTGACCATCAACGCCGACTACACCACTTAATTCAATGACCCGACCCACACGCGACATCGCCACGCTGCTCGAGGCGCTGCCCTACATCCGCGAGTTCCATGGCCAGACGGTGGTCATCAAGTACGGCGGCGCGGCCATGGTCGATGCCGCTCTGCGCGAGGAGTTCGCCCGCGATGTGGTCTTGCTCAAGTACGTGGGCATGAACCCGGTGGTCGTCCACGGCGGTGGCCCGGAGATCACCGGCTACATGGAGCGCCTGAACCTGCCGGTGGAGTTCGTGGACGGACTGCGGGTCTCTGATGCCGCCACCGTTGAGGTGGCCAAGATGGTGCTGGTGGGCAAGGTGAACAAGGACATCGTCCTTCGCCTGGGCCGGCATGGGCAGCCCGCCGTCGGTCTCTGCGGGGACGACGGCATGCTGTTCCGCGCCGCCCGGCAGGCCGCGCCCAGCGGCCAGGATATCGGCTTCGTGGGCAAGATCGAGCGGGTCGACGTCGATGTGCTTCGGCACGTGGCTCAGGACTACATCCCGGTTGTGGCCAGCGTTGGGGCTGACCGGGAGGGCAACTCCTACAACATCAACGCCGATGAGGCGGCGGGCGCGGTGGCCCGGGCGCTGGGTGCCTACAAGATCATGTTCCTCACCGATGTGTCCGGCTGGCTGCGAGACCCCCCCAACGCCGACAGCGTGGTATCGGAGGCTGGAGCCGCGGACGTGGTGGCCGCGCTGCCCTCGGTGACCGGCGGCATGCGCCCAAAGCTCCAGGCCTGCCTGGACGCGATCCAGGGCGGGGTGAGCTTCGCCCACATCGTCGACGGGCGCGTCCCCCACAGCCTGCTGCTCGAGCTGTTCACAGATGCCGGCCAGGGAACCAAGATCGGGGCCGAACTGTGAGCGCCTCGCTGGCCGAGCTTCAGGCGCTGGAGCGTGATCATGTGATCGGCACCTACGTGCGCAATCCGGTGCAGTTCGTGCGCGGGGAGGGCGTGCGACTGTGGGACTCCGACGGCCATGAGTACCTGGACTTCCTGGCCGGGATTTCAGTGCTCAACGTGGGCCACTGCCATCCGCGGGTGGTGGCGGCGGTGCGCGATCAGGCCGGCCGGCTGACCCATGCCACCAACCTGTACTACACCGAGCCGGCGCTTCGTCTATCCGCGGCCTTGGCCGAGAGCTCGCTGGGCGGCAAGGTCTTCCTCTGCAACTCCGGGACCGAGGCCAACGAGGCGGCGATCAAGCTCGCTCGGCGTGCGCGCCCACGGGGCAACATCATCGTCCTTCAGGACGCCTTCCACGGCCGCACCTACGGGGCCCTGTCAGCCACGCCCCAGGAGTCCAAGCAGGCGCCCTTCGCGCCTTTGGTCCCGGGCTTCAACGTCGTGCCCAAGGATCCGGAGGCGCTGTCCGCTGCCGTCGACGCTGACACAGCGGCCGTCCTGCTCGAGCCTATCCAGGGCGAGACCGGGATCAACGTCCTGCCCGACGAGCTGCTCCGAGCCGCCCGTGATGCCTGCGACCAGACCGGGGCCGCCCTGATCTTCGACGAGATTCAGACCGGTATGGGGCGGACCGGCACACTATGGGCCTATGAGCAGACCGCGGTCGTGCCCGACGCCATGACCAGCGCGAAGGCGCTGGGGGGCGGGTTGCCCATCGGCGCCCTGATCACAGGCCCCGACCTGGCCGATGTCCTTCAGCCCGGTGACCATGGCTCCACCTTCGCGGGCGGGCCGGTGGTATCGGCCGCCGCGCTCGTGGCGTTGGAGATCTGCTCCGCGCCGGAGCTTCTGGACCGGGTCCGGACGCTGGGCGAGCGACTGCGAGCCGGACTGGCCGAGCTGCCCGGGGTCGCCACCGTCCGCGGGCGAGGACTGATGATCGGCCTGGACCTGGTCGACGGTATCTCGGCACCCGACATGGCCGCGCGGGCTCTGCTCGAGCAGCGTCTGGTCCTCAACGCCACCGGGCCTTCGACCCTTCGTCTTGAGCCGCCGCTGATCGTCAGCGAGGCCGAGGCCGACGAGGCCCGGTCTCGGCTTGGCCAGCTACTGGGATGAGCGCGAGTCCTTCCAAGGCCAAGATCCGGGTCGCGATGGCTGCGCAGCAGCGCTCCGACGCCGCCGCCGCCGCGGTGCTCCGGGGGCTGCTCGAGGTCATCCTGGCCAATCGCGAGGGCGCATTGGTGGGCCGGGACCCGGAGCATCTGCATCAGTTGCGTATCTCCGTACGGCGCTCGCGCACAGTGCAGCGCCAACTGGCCGGCGTGTTCCCGCCGCTGGAGCTGCGCGGCTTCCGGAGCGAGTTTCGCTGGCTTCAGCGCGCCACCGGAGAAGCCCGCGACCTGGACGTGCACGTGGCCGACTTCCCGGCCCTGCGCGCCCTGCTGCCCGAATCGGTGCAGCCCGACCTCGATCCGCTGCGCCTGGTTCTCGAGCACTGGCGCCTGGCCGCTCACGGCCAGTTGATCAGCATCCTGCGCTCGCGCCGGACCGAGGATCTGCTCGGCGACTGGGAGATGCTGCTCGAATCATTGGTCGAGCTACCAACCGCCGATCGGGAGCGAGCCCCGCGTCCGATCGGCGAGCTGTCCGCGCACCGGGTGCGGCGCGTGTACAAGCAGCTACTCAAGAGGGGGGAGGCGATCTCGGACGCCAGCCCGGCCAGCGCCGTGCATGAGCTGCGTAAAAGGGGCAAGGAGCTCCGCTATCTGCTTGACCTGTTCGGCGTGCCCCTGCACTCGGCGGAGGCACTGGCTCCCCTGATCCGGCCGCTGAAAGAGCTTCAGGAGGTACTCGGCCGCCATCAGGATCGCGAGGTTCAGATCGCCATGCTGCGCGGCGTGGCCGGCGAGGTTGCCGGTTTGACCCGGGGCCCGCAGGCGGTCCTGGTCATGGGCATGCTGATCGACCGTCTCGAGCAAGACGCCCGGGCGGCGCGGGCGGAACTGGCCCGCCCGATGACCGAGCTGGGGGCTGACGATCAACGGCGGCTGGTCAAAGAAACCTTCGCCAACGACTAGCCAATACCCTTCCCCTTCCTTTCATGAGCGACCCCACTCAGCAACTCAGTGCCTCCTACCTGGCCGACCCGGATTCGGTCGCCAGAGTCCTGCTGCTCTACAGCGGGGGCCTCGACACCAGCGTGATGCTGAAGTGGATTCAGGATCAGTACGACGCGGAAGTGGTGGCGCTGACCGTAAACCTCGGTCAACCGGGTGAGGACTACGACGTCGTCAAGGCCAAGGCGCTCCAGATCGGCGCGGTGGAGGCACACGTCATCGACGCCCGTGAGGAGTTCGCGCGCGAGTACGTTCTGCCGGCGATCAAGGCCAATGCGATCTACGGGCTCGGCTACCCGTTGTTCACCGCGCTCGGCCGCCCGTTGATCGCCAAGCTGGCCGTGGAGTACGCCCTGCAAACCGGCTGCGACACTGTGGCCCACGGCTGCACCGGGAAGGGCAATGACCAGGTGCGGATCGAGGCCACGGTGGCCACCCTGGCCCCCCAGCTCAAGGTGATCGCCCCCGTCCGCACTTGGCGCATGGGCCGCGACGAGGAGGCGGCCTACGCCCGCCAGCACGGGATTCCGGTCAAGGGAGGATCCGAGGTGGCTCCCTATTCGATCGACGACAACCTCTGGGGTCGCTCCAGCGAGGGGCGCTGGATCGAGGATCTCGATCATGCTCCCGACGACGACGTGTTCCAGCTCGTCACCCGGCCTGAGCTGGCCCCCGACGAGCCCGAGGTGGTGGAGCTGGAGTTCGAGCGCGGGGTGCCGGTGGCGCTCAACGGCGAGCGGCTCGATCCCGTGCCCCTGATCGAGCGGACGGGGGAGATCGGCGCTCGCCACGGCGTGGGCATCGTCGACCACATCGAGGATCGCATCGTCGGCCTCAAGGTCCGTGACATCTACGAGGTACCCGCTGCGGCGATCATCCTGCTGGCGCACCAGGAACTCGAGAAGCTGGTGGGCACGATCCACCAGAATCAGCTCAAGCCGACCCTGGACCAGCGCTGGGCCTATCTGGTCTACGCCGGGCTCTGGTGGGAGCCGCTGCGGGCCGACCTCGACAGCTACATGGAGGCCGCCAATGCGCTGGTCAGCGGGAAGATCGGTCTCAAGCTGTTCAAGGGCTCGGTCCGGGTGATCACTCGCTCCTCCCCCCACGCGGTGTATGACGCCCAGCTGGCCTCCTTCTCGGCATCAGGGGGCCTGTTCTCGCAAGCTGCATCTCCGGGTTTCATCGAGTTGTGGTCACTCCAGTCCCGGATGGCCTGGCAGATTCGCCACGGCAGTGACGACTAGTTCCCCGACGTCGGGCGTAGCCGCGGGCAGGACGGGTAGCATCGAGGTATGGGTTACAAAGTTCTCGGCTTTCTCGTCTGGCAGGGCGGAAAGTGGTACGTGCGCCGGCGGGTGTCCGGTACACGGGCCAAGTTGGCCATGGCCGGCGTCTCGGCCGCCGTGGTCGCCGGGGTTCTGGTCGCCGGCCGGCAGGCCGCGTCCAACTCTGACTAGACCTGCTCAGACCTACAGGATTCTTAGCGCCGGCCTTGAAGATGCGGAGGCGGCCGGGACGCGTCATCAGAGCGGCTGCGCGTCCCACAAATGACTGAATTTCTGTCCGCTGATCCTCCGCTCGAGATCGACCGTGTCCACGGTTCGCGTCCGTCGGCGGGGGAAATCCGCCTCGTCCTCAGCGGAAGTTGGCGGGGCGAGGTTGCCGATCCGGGCGACGAACCGTTGCTCGTCGTCCAGTTGGAAGGCCGGCGCCACCGTTTCCCGGCCGAAAACGACCAGCGGGCCGCCGATGTTCCGGTCGGCCGGTGGCGGGCCACCTTCGCGGTCCCGGATTGGGCCGAGCCTCGCCACGAGGGCCAAGCCGCAGTGTGGATCGGCAACTCGGTCGTTCCCGTTCCGCCTCTGCATGGTTCATCCCATACGCCTCCTGGTCTGGCCGCCGCGGTGCCCGGACCCGACTCCAGCCGCCCCCATGTGCCGACGATCGAACCTAGACCTGAAGTTGAGACTGAGTCACGTGGGACTGATTCTCTACCCGAGGATCAGGTCACAGTGCGGGAGGGTCCACCGAGCGAAGCTGGCAGCCACCGTCTGAGCGCGAGCCTGCCTCTGCCGGAGACTCCTCGCTCAGGGCCGCTGGCTGACCTGCTCCTAAGGGAGACGGTGGGGGCCCTGCACAGCGAGCTTGAGCTCCGGACCACCGAGGTCACCCGCCTGCGGGGTGAGCTCGGTGATGCGCGCGCCGAGCTTGAGGCCCGGGCAGCGACCCAGACACAGCTGGAGAGCACGCTGGGCGAACTCGGGAGCGAGCTCAGGCGCTTGATGACGGCGGTCGAGGAGCAGCGGTCCGAACTCGATGCCGGGAAGGCCGAGCTGGCCGGGGTTCGCGCGGAGCTGAGCGACGCGCTCGCAGCCACGGGGGCCCACGATGAGAAGCTGCGCAGGGCCCAGGAGGAAGCCGAGGCCGCCCGGTCCCGAGCCGAGCAATGGACCGCGGAACGCACTGCCCTGCGCACGGAGTTGGCGACGAGCCAAGTCGCGCGCGAGGCGGCCCTGAGCGAGGTGGCAGCCCTTCAGGATGAGCTGCGCCGGATCGGGGCTGAACTGGCGGTGACGCGGGAGCGGGTGAACAGCGAGTCCGGAGACCTGGGCGAGGCCAACCGCCTACTGGCCGATGCCCGGGCCCTGGCCGAGGAGTTACGCCGCGAACGCGACGGCGGCTGAGCGGGTCCGGAGACCTCGCGCCTCGCGAGCGCAGGCCCGCATCCGTCCGCTCGGGGAAATACCTTCGAACGCGATGAACGAACCGCCGGGAGTTACGTCCGTGTTGGGCATCGAGGCGGTTGAGTGGGTGGCCGAGGGCGGGGCCAACCTGATCATCCGGGTGACCGGCCGCTGGCGCCGGCGGCGCCCAGCCTGGAGCGCGCAGCCCACCCTGGTCATCGAGGCCACCGGACGGCGCTATCGCTTCCCGGCCATCGCCGAACCACCCAGCCTGTCCGGCGCGGGTCCGGGGACGTGGCGAATCAGCTTCGCCGTTCCGGCCGCGCTGGCCCCTGAGCTCGGAGGTCGGGCCTGGTTGCAGTTCGGCTCGGTCATCGTCCCCCTCCCGGCGGCGGTTCACCCGCCGACAGCGACACCGGCATCGGCGGAGGGGGAGACGGGCTCGAACGCGCCGCCCGCCGATCTGCCACCCCCCGGGCCGGACCCGGAGCCGCCGGCGCGCGTTGAGCCCGAGCCGGCCGTCGCTCCAACTGGCGCTGCGATTGAGCTCGTGGCCGGACTCGAGGCTCAACTGCGCGAAGCGCGCAATGAGGCAGAGCACCTCGCCGCCGTCCTAGCTGACCAGCAGCTGGCCCGCCGGGCGGCGGAGCAGGGTGCCCAGGCCGAGCGGACGCTGCGTACGGACCTGGGCCGCCAGCTCAACCAGGCCCGGCAACAGATCAAAGCCAGCCAGGAGGCGGCCACTGCCGCCGAGACCGCACGTGCCCAGGCTGAGGTCAAGCTGGCTGAGCTGGTTCGGGAGCACGCGGGCGAGCGCGAGCGGGGACCCGGGGCCAGCGCGCCGCCACCGGCTGCCCAGCTGCGGCGGCTGACGCTCGAGCAGGACCTGATCGCTCGCCGAGCGCCGGAGAGCCGGATCCCGCACGAGCCCGTCGCCCTCTCCGCGGCCATCCTGCCCCCGGAGCCGCTCCCCCGGAGCCGCTCCGCCCGGAGGCGGTCTCCGCCGGGGGCGAGTCAGAGGCGGCGCGCTTGATGACGGACGCTTTGCGCCGCGAGCTTGCGGCGCTGGCCCTGACCGAAACCGGGCTGCGTTCGCGACTGATCGAGGCGGAGGCCCGGCTGGCCGCGCGCGACGTCCTGGCCCAGCGCACGGGCACAGTCCTGCGGGCCCTTCGCGACGAGCTCGATGAGCTTCGGGCTGAGCTGACCCGCGAGCGGGCTGCCCGCCAGGCCGCCGAGGCCGAGGCCGAGCGCCTGCGCTCCGATCTGGGCGGCGCCCGCACCCGCACACAGGAAGCCCAGCGGGCGATCGCTGAGGTGAGGGGAACGCTCGAGGCCCTCCGTGGACCGGTGGGCGATCCGGAGGGTGGGCTCCAGGCGCCCTCGTCGGCCGGGATGCCCGGGATACTTGAGCCCGACCGTCTGAGCGCAGCGCTCTCGCGCCTGCGTGAGCAGATCGCTCCCCAGGAGAATCCGGATGTCTCGGAGGTCCGGAGCGACCCGGGCGCGCCGGACGTCCGGAGCGACCCGGATGCCCCGGGTCGCCCGGGTGGGCCGGGGCGTTCGAGTGCCACGCGTGGACCAGGGCGGTCGAGTGCCACCGGCGGCCCGGCTCGCCCCCGTCCTTCCGCCGCTCAGCCGCCCGTCCCGCCGAAGCCGCCGGCCCCGGACCAGTCCCCTCCAGCGCCGAGCTCCCCCGAACCGGCCGCTCCCAGCGTCCCCGAGCCGCCGGCGGCGGCCGCGCCGAGCGTCCCGGAGCCGTCGGCGGCGCCCGCGCCGAGCGTGCCGGAGCCGCCCGCGCCCGCCGCTGCGGAGGCCCCGGAGCCGCGCGCGCCGGCTGACGCAGGCCCGATCACGGTGGGTCGCCCCTGGCTGCGCCACGCCTTCCGCTCATTGGCCCGCTCAGCGCCCGAGCGGGCGGGAGGCCTGGTCCTCGACCTGCTGCCCGCCCAGCAGGCGGTCTATGCCGAGCCGGTCGCCTATGACCTCGACCTCGGTCCTCGGCATGGATGCCTTCAGGTCACGGTCGGCGAGACAAGCTCCGAGATCGTCGCCGCCGACACTCCCCGGAGCCTCGAGGAGGTTGACTTCCGCTTCACGGGCGAGGCCGCGGACCTGGCCCGACTGATCCGGGCCGGTTGGCTGCGGCGCCGCTTCGGCCGTCAGGTCGGCCGAGTGAAGGGCCGGCGCGGCGCTCTGGCCGCGCTCGACGCGCTGGTAGGTACGCGAATCGGCCTGGGGGGCCTGTCGGCCAGTGGCGTCCAGCTCGATCCGCAGACCGCGCTGCATCTCTTGGCCAAACTCATTCCGGCCGCCTGGACCGAACCTGAGCGTTTCACACTGGCCTACGTGTCGCCAGGGCGCCAGCCGGTGTACCTGATCGTTGATGGTCGCCAGCCGATACAGGTCGCCGAGTCCGCTCCGCGGGCATCGGTGACCACCACGATCACTGGCCCGGCGGGTACCCTGGAGCGGGTGCTGCTCGACGAACCGTCGGCCTCTTCGGCGCTCAGCGGCGACGGATGGCCCGTGACCGTTCTGCGGGAATGGGTCAAGCAGGCGCAGACCGGCTGAGTGCTCTGCGCACAGAGCGGATGAAACCGCTCCGCGCACCTGGTCGGGGGCCCACGATGTCCGCCCCGGCACCTAATCTTCTCTCCCGTGGTCGCCGTCCCGCCGTCGTGGCGGACACGCGTCCCTGCGGTCCTCTGGCCGGCTGCGGCACGGAGGCTCGATTCCATGACTCCCACCTGCGCACACCTCCACGTTCACTCCGAGTATTCACTGCTCGATGGCGCGTGCAAGATCGACGCGCTGGCGGCCCGTGCGGCGTCATTCGACCAACCGGCGCTGGGCCTGACCGACCACGGGGTCATGAACGGGGCCGTGGAGCTCTATACCGCCTGCCGTAAGCACGACATCAAGCCGATCATCGGCTGTGAGGTCTACGTGGTCGAGGACCATGCTCGGCGGGCCCCGGGGCGGCTCGAGCGCTTTCACCTGACCCTGCTGGCCGCCGACGGGAACGGCTACCGCAATCTGGTCAAACTGTCCTCGGCCGGATTCCTGGACGGGTACCAGCGGGGCAAGCCAGCCATCGATATGGAGCAGCTGGCCGCTCACGCCGAGGGCGTCATCGCGCTCACCGGCTGTCTGCAGAGCCGTTTCTGCCAGTACCTGGCCGATGGCCGGGTGGCTGAGGCTCGGGCCCACGCCGATGAGCTGATGAGCTCCTTCGGCGACGGAAACGTGTACTTCGAGGTGCAGAAGAACGGCCTCGCCCTTCAGGACCGCTGCAACGAGGAGATAGTGCGCATCGCCCGTGAGGTCGGGCGCCCGCTGGTCGGGACCGGGGACGTGCACTATCTGCGCCGCGAGGACTATCACCACCATGCGGCTCTGCTCTGCGTGCAGACCAAGTCGACGCTCAGTCAGCCCCAGATCAGCTTCGACACCAACGAGTTCTACCTGCGCTCCAGTGACGAGATGGCTGCATCGTTCGCCGAATGGCCCGAGGCGATCGCCACCACCGCTGAGATCGCCGAGCGCTGCAACGTCGAACTGGAGCTCGGGCGTCAGCTGATTCCCTCCTACCCATCTCCGGAGGGGCTCTCTGAGGGCGACTACCTGCGCCAGCTGGTTGACGAGGGGCTGCGCCGGCGCTATGGGGACCCGGTGCCGGCCGAGGCCCTGCAGCGTGCCGACTACGAGCTTCAGGTCATCGACCGGATGGGCTTCAACGCCTACTTCCTGATCGTCTGGGACTTCGTCAAATACGCCAAGGACTCGGGGATCGCCGTCGGCCCCGGCCGTGGTTCGGCGGCGGGCTCGCTCATTGCCTACTCGCTGCAGATCACCGATGTCGACCCGCTCCGCTACGACCTGATGTTCGAGCGTTTCCTCAACCCCGAGCGGGTGTCGATGCCCGATATCGACATGGATTTCTCGGTTCGCGGCCGGGAGCGGGTGATCCGCTACGTGACCGAGAAATACGGCAAGGAGGCGGTCGCTCAGATCATCACCTTCGGCAAGATGCTTCCGCGTGCGGCCACCCGAGACGCGGCCCGCGTGCTCGGGCTGGACTACGCCGCCGGGGACCGTCTGGCCAAGCTGATCCCGGATCCCATCATGGGGCGCGCGCCGAGCTTTGAGGACTGCCTGCGCCCCGGCCAGCCATTGCGGGCCGAGGTCGACCGCGACGGCACGGCCAAGCAGATCGTCGACGTCGCCCAGGGGCTTGAGGGCATCGTCCGCAACTCGTCGATCCACGCCGCGGCGGTGGTCATCTCCGACCGGCCGCTGACCGACATCCTGCCGCTGCAGATTGCCGACGCCGGCACGGACGAAAACGGCGAGCGGATCTTCCGGACGGTCACCCAGTTCTCGATGAAGCCGGTCGAGCAGCTCGGGCTATTGAAGATGGACTTTCTCGGCCTGCGCAACCTCGACGTGATCGAGGACGCGCTCGACATCATCGAGCGCTCTACCGGCGAGCGACCGGACATGAGCTCGCTGCCCCTCGATGACGCCAAGACCTACGAGATGATGGCCCGGGGGGACTCGATCGGCGTGTTCCAGTTCGAGTCTGAGGGAATGCGCGAGACGCTCAAGCGGGTGCGCCCGTCCGAGTTCGAGCATCTGATCGCACTCAACGCCCTCTATCGCCCGGGCCCGATGGAGAACATCCCGGTCTACACCCGTGGCAAGCACAACCCGGAGACGGTCTCCTATCCCGACGAGCGGCTGCGAGCGATCCTCGAGTCGACCAACGGCGTGATCGTCTACCAGGAGCAGGCCATGCAGATCTCCAAGGAGATCGCCGGCTTCAGCGGGGCCAAGGCCGACGATCTGCGCAAGGCGATCGGCAAGAAGAACCGCGAGGCGATGGCCAAGCTCAAGCCCGAGTTCTTCGCCGGTTGCCGGGCCTCGGGGGCCACCGAGACAGTGACCGAGTGGCTGTGGACGACCAATGAGCGCAGTGCCGACTACTCGTTCAACAAGTCCCACTCGGCCTGTTACGCGCTGATCGCCTACCGGACCGCTTGGCTCAAGGCCAACTACCCGGCGGAGTTCATGGCCGCGCTGATCTCCTCGGTCATGGACACCAAGGACCGGGTGCCGTTCTTCGTCGCTCAGGCCGAGCAGATGGGGATCGCCATCCTGCCTCCCGACGTCAATTTGTCCGACCATGAGTTCGTGGTGGTCGACGGCGACATCCGCTTCGGCCTCGACGCCGTCAAGGGCGTCGGCTACCAAGCGGTGGAAGAGATCAAGCGGGCTCGTGAGGAGAAGGGGCCGTTCGAATCGATCTTCGACTTCTGCGAGCGGATCGACAACCGTTGCGTGAACAAGAAGGCCATCGAGGCGCTGATCAAATGCGGTGCCTTCGGCTCTACCGGTGATCCGCGCAAGGGGATGCTGGCTGTGCTCGAGCAAGCACAGGCGGCCGGGCAGAAGGCCCAGCAGGACGCGCTCATCGGCCAGGGTTCGATCTTCGACCTCGGTCCGGCCGACGGTGGTCCCGCCACGTCCGCGACCTTCGCCGGGCCCAGCCACGCGCCGATTCCCGCCCAGGAGTTCAGCCGCACCGAGCTGCTGGCGGCCGAGAAGGAGTCAATCGGGCTGTTCATCACCGCTCACCCACTCAAGGACATCGCTCCCGCTCTCCGGGCCAAGTCGGATAGCAGCCTGACCGAGCTGGCCGACCGGCACGACGGTGACTGGGTGACGGTGGGGGGAATGATCACCCAGGCCAAGCGGATCAAGACCAAGAAGGGCGACTGGATGATGTTCGCCACGCTGTATGACCTCGAGGCCTCGGTGGAGATCATCGTCTTCGGGAAGACCCTGGAGGCCAGTGAGAGTGCCCTGAGCACCGACTCGATCGTCATGGTGCGCGGCAAGGTCGACCACAAGGACCGCGAGAAGACCTGCCTGGTCGCTCAGCAGGTCGATCGCTTCCAGCCCACCGAGGCGGAGGTCGAGGCTGCCCTGGCCGAGGAGGCCAAGCCGGTCGCCGGCCCCAGCGCACTGCGCCTGCGTCTCGACGCCACCGCCCTGCCGGCCAGCGCCCTTCTCGAGCTCAAGGAGCTACTGGCCGGCTTTCCGGGCGACTCCGACGTGGTCATCGAGCTGGCCACCACGGTCGGTCACCGCCGGCTCAAGCTGGGCCCCAGCTTCCGGGTACGCCGGAGCGCCGGCCTGCACGCCGAGCTCGATCACCTGCTGGGTGCGGCGCTGATCGACGGCGCGGCGGCGCCCGCCGCGGCCAGCGTGGCCTGACCCCGCGCGTCCACGGACCGGGTTCCGGCCAGCGTGGCCTCAGCCCGCGCGTCCGCGGATCGCGGTGCTCCGGGGTGGGCCTACTTCACGTGCAGGTTTATGCCCAGCAGCAGCAGCGGCCAGAGCAAAACGGCCAGCAATGCGGAAACCAGTGGCTTCAAGGTGTCCACGTTGGTCAGGTAGTGGTGCGAGGCAGCCAGCACGACGCCGGCGATCAACCAGATGACGCTGCCCAAACTCGATCTCACTTGGTCCCGTCTCTTCTCGTTGTGATTGGCGAGCGGTGCGGGACCATAGCTGGCGCTGCGGCGCACCGGGCGTGTGCAGAGGAGGCCGGAGCGGGAGGGCCTGAGCGCCGCTTTAGCTGGGTAGCCAGGGAGCCCGCCAGCCACCGTGACCCGCGAGGAGCTTGTCGGCCTGCTCGGGCCCCCAAGAGCCCTGGGTGTAGGTGTGCACAGGCGGGGACTCATCAAGTAGGGGCTGGACGATCCGCCACGTCTGCAGCACGCCATCCTCTCGAGTGAAGTGGCTTGAATCACCAACCATCACAGCGTGGAGAAGAACCTCGTAGGGGGTGGCCCCGGCGCCCCCCATGTCCTCGAACTCCACGTCCAGGTCGATCGAGCTGGAGCTGGCTGGTCGGCCCGCTGGGCGTCGAGCAGGATCCGGACGCCGGTCTTGGGGTCGATGCGGAAAATGATCTGGCTCGGCTCGTGTCGCCGGCGGGCCGGAGGAATGAAGTGCAGCCTGGGGGGGTGGCGGAAGATCAGCCGCAGCTCGGTCTGGGTGACCGGTAGGCGCTTGCCCGTGCGGAGGAAGAATGGCACCCCGGACCAGCGCCAGTTGTCGATCTCCAGCCGCAGGGCGACATAGGTCTCGGTTCTAGAGTTCCCGGCCACGCCGTCCACGTTGCGGTACCCGTCGTATTGCCCGCGGACATACCGCTTGGGGTCAGCCTCCGGCATCGCCCGGAACAGGGTGTACTTGGCGTCCTTGATCGTGTCCACGTCGTGGCCCGCGGGCGGCTCCATGGTCGCGGCGGCCAGCAGCTCCATGAGATGGTTGACGACCACGTCCCGGAGGGCCCCGACCGGGTCGTAGAAGTGGCCACGGTCCTGCACGCCGAGCGTTTCAGCCAGGGTGATCTGCACGCTGGCCACGTAGTTGCGATTCCACACCGGTTCGAGCATGGTGTTGGCAAACCGCAGATAGATGATCTCCTCGAGGCCCATTTTGCCCAGGAAGTGATCCACCCGGTAGAGCTGTGACTCGGCCAGATACTGGTGCAGACGCTCGGACAGGTCGCGGGCGGAGGCCAGGTCGTGACCGAAAGGCTTCTCCACCATCACTCGCTGGCCGTGGCTGAGCAGCGAGGCCTGAGCCAGACCGGCGACCACCGTCTCGAACAGAGACGGGGGGATCTCCAGGTAGAAGGCCGGGTTCTGGGCATCGCCCAGGGCCTGACCGACGTCGCGGTAGGTCTCGTCCCGAGCGAAGTCGCCGCTCACGTAGCTCAGGCGATCGGCGAGGCGCTTGAACACGGCGGCATCGATCGAGCCCTCGGTGGCCTCGATCGACTCCCGCGCCCGTTTGCGCAGCTGGTCCAGCGACCAGTCGTCCACGGCCACGCCAATGATCGGGTAGTCGAGCAGCCCGCGGCTCTCCAGCCGGTAGAGGGAGCGGAACGTCATCCGCCGGGCCAGATCCCCGGTGATCCCGAAGATGACCAGCGCGTCAGCGTGCTTGGAGCGGGAGTTCATGGACGGCTCACGCTACCGAGTCAGGCCTTTGCCTCAGCCCGCCTGCGCATCGCTTTGCCCCGCCGCCGGAGCTTGAAGCAGAGCTCGATCTCCTCCGCGGACGGGCCTTGGCGCTCTGGCCCCTGAGTTTCCAGCACGCAGGCCAGCTTCTCGAACCGTGGCTCGGAGAGGAACACCGCGCAGCCCGATTCGCCCAGCTCCCCCTGGCCCACGTTCGCGTGCCGGTCACGATTTGATCCCAGCGGGGCCTGTGAGTCATTCAGATGAAGGCTGCGGAGCCGTTTCATGCCGATCTCTCGCCGGAATTCGTCCAACGTCGCCGTAAGTCCCTCGGCGGTCCGGATGTCGTAGCCGGAGGCCAGCAGATGGCATGAGTCCAGGCAGACGCCGAGCCGCTGTCCTGCGCCGGCGGCGTCGAGCAGGGCGGCCAGCTCGGCGAAGGATCGACCCAGCGTTCCGCCTGCCCCAGCGGTGTCCTCGAGGTGCAGAGGGCACTTCTCCGTCTCCGACAGCGCCTCGCCGATCACCTTGCCAGCTCGCTTTATGGCCCGGCCGACGTCCCCCTGTTTGGCCGATCCGGGGTGCAGGACGACCCCGGCGGCGCCTATTCCGGCGCCGACCCGAAGCGACTGGATCAGCGAGGCGCGTGACTTGTTCACGATTTCCTTGTCCGTGGAGGCGCAGTTGAGCAGGTAGACGGCGTGAATGAGAACCGCCTTGACGCGGCGGCTCTTGCCCAGAGCCTCTCGCCCGGCGGCGAGGTCGTCCGCGTCATATGCGGTCGGGCGCCACATGCGCGGGGACTGGTTGAAGATCTGAATGGCCTGGGCACCCCGTTCATCCCCGCGAGCCACAGCTTTATCGAGGCCTCCCGCCGGGGAGACATGGGCGCCGATTAGCATCTTCTGAGAGAGACCATGCGTGTTCGCTTTGCTCCTTCACCCACCGGGGCCCTGCATATCGGCGGGGCCCGCACCGCGCTCTACAACTGGCTACTCGCCCACGGTCCCGGCTCGAGCCCGGATGGGCGGGCGGGAACGCTCGTGCTGCGCATCGAAGATACCGACCGCGAGCGCTCCACGCCCGAGAACGTGGCGCAGATCCTCGACGCGCTGGAATGGCTCGGCCTGGATTGGGACGAGGGGCCAATTTTTCAATCCGAGCGGGTCGACCGTCACCGTGAGGCGCTCGATCAGCTCCTGGCCGACGGACATGCTTATCGCTCCGCGGCCACCGGGGACGACGTGCGGGCCTTCAAGGAGCGCCACGGGCTCGACCGTGGCTTCCGCGGTGAGGCCGAATCCAGCGGTGCCGTTCGCCTGCGCGTGCCCGACAGCGGCGAGACCGTGGTCGATGACGTAATCCGCGGGCAGACCAGGTTTCCCAACGCCAGCCTCGATGACCCGGTGATTGCCCGCGCGGACGGCTCGCCGCTCTACAACTTCGCCGTCGCCATCGATGACCTCGACGCGCGGATCACCCACGTGGTGCGCGGTGAGGACCATTTGTCCAACACGCCCAAGCAGCTGCTCGTCCTGGAGGCGCTGGGCGCGGAGCCGCCGCGCTATGCCCATCTGCCGCTTCTGCACGGTCCCGACGGGCGCAAGCTCTCCAAGCGCCACGGCGCCGCCTCGGTCCAGGAGCTGCGCGCGGCCGGTTACCTGCCTGAGGCGGTGGACAACTACATCGCCCTGCTCGGAGCCGGCTTCGCCGCCGATGAGGAGCATTTCAGCCTGAGCGAGTTGGCGGAGCGCTTCCGCCTCGAGCGGGTTTCCAAGAACCCCGCTGTGTTCGACGAGCGCAAGCTGCGCCACATGAACGGTCAGCACCTGCGCGAACTCGGCACCGAGGAGCTCACCCGTCGCCTGGAGGAGTTCACCGGCCGCTCCGGTCTGCACGACGCCGTCGCCATCTCCGAGGAGAAGATCCAGACTCTGGCTGACTTCTGGCCGCTGGTCTCGTTTGTGTTCGATGGCCCGGTCGAGGATCCCGACGCGTTTGCTCGAGTGATCGGTAAGCAGGGAGCCGCCGAGGCCCTGGCCCAGGCTCGTGAAGCCCTGGCCGAAACCGAGCCGTTCGACGTGCC
The DNA here is from genome assembly GCA_963845575.1 of uncultured Solirubrobacterales bacterium. Lineage (GTDB taxonomy): Bacteria > Actinomycetota > Thermoleophilia > Solirubrobacterales > Solirubrobacteraceae > Palsa-465. The sequence continues at coordinate 524,302 of CAWJSN010000014.1, forward strand.
CGCCGTCGAGGCCGCCCTCCGTGGCGTGGTCGAGCGACTGGGCACCAAGCCGGGCCAGGTGTTCCAGCCAATCCGCGTGGCGCTGGCCGGTCAGACCGTTTCGCCCGGGATTTTCGAGACGATTGCCCTGCTAGGCCGCGAGGAGACGCTCGCCCGGATCGATCATGCGCTGGAGCGAGCCGATGCAGGTGCCGCACAGGGCTAAACCGAGATCGAATATCTGCCGATAGATGGGCCAATGCCTGGGGAACGAAATTTCACGCCGTCTGGGCTTCTCGATGCCCCGGCCAAAAAGGGGATGTGAGCCGCGGTGGCGACTCTGGCAGCCGTGACCACCACCCCGACCGATCCCTACGCACCGCGTGAGAGGCATCACAACGAGGGCCATGGCCGCCGCCTAACGGCCGCGTTCGAGGCCCTCGAGGCCTATCCCGTGCTGGTCGAGTCCCGCAACCGCATTCTGCGTCTCTTCGAGGACGGCGAGCCGTCCGGGAGCCACGTGGTGCACGCGGTCGAGGGTGACGTGTCCCTGGCCGTCACCGTCCTGCGGCTGGCCAACCAGGTTGAAGGCCCCCATCACGGCCGCGTGGACAGCGCCGTCAGCGGCATCGAGGTACTCACCTTGCCGAATGTGCACGCCATCGCCAGCCGCGCCCGCACGTTTGATTTTTTCGAGCGCACTGCAGTCTGGCAGGGCATCCCCGAGCGCTTCCGCCTGCATGCCGTCGCCACCCAGCGGGCCGCCGAACGGCTGGCGCGCGAGATCGGCTACGACGACCGCGACCGGCTCATGGTCACCTCGCTGCTGCACGACATCGGCAAGCTGGTCCTGATTCATGCCTACCCCGGATATCCCAGCCAGGTGCACGGCGACGCCCGCACCCCCGAGGATCGCCTCCAGCGCGAACGCCGTGAGCTGGGCGTGGACCACGCCCTGGTCGGCGGCGTGTTGGCCCGCCGCTGGGGTCTGCCTCGCTCCATCGCCGGCGTCATCGAGCGTCACCACGCCGAAGACTGCGAAGGCGAGGCGGCGCTGGTCCGCCTGGCCGACATGCTCGCCCACTACGTCCTGGGCGGGACCGTGGCCCCGGCCGAGATGCTCGCCGCCGCCCGCATCGTCGGCGTCAGCCCGGCCGGCCTGCGCACGGTCATGTACGAACTTCCGCTCCCCTCATCGAGTGGACGCCCACGTCAGGTCGATCCCTGCCCACTGTCCGCCCGCGAGGTCGACGTCCTGCGTCGCCTGGCCAAGGGCATGGTCTACAAGCAGATCGCCGCCGAGCTCGGCCTCTCCACCAGCACCGTGCGCACCCATCTGCACAACGTGTACGGAAAGCTGGGCGCCATGGACCGCGCCCAGGCTGTGCTGATGGCCACCGAGCGGGGCTGGATCTAGAGTCGTTGTCGGCTCGGGGGCGGCCACGGCTGCCCGTTCGGGAACCGGCGCGCTGACCATAGGCACCGTCCGTGTCCGCGGGCTCTAGCGCCGCGAGCCGGTCCGCGAACGGTCACCCGGACCGCCCCGTACGCACCCGGGGCTCGCAAAAGCACCCCCCGATCTCGCGCCTGGACGACGCGGCGGCTATCTGGGCGGGCGCGGTCCCGTCCTCCGCCACCCGCCGGCTCGCGCGGCTGGCACCCAGGGCACGCTTGCACCAACGCATCAGCGCGCCGGCGGAGGCGGAGCGGCGGGACTGCGACCGTGACCAGGCGCGGCGGCAAAGTCCACCGCTACGATCGACAACCACCCCATGATCTCGATCACCAGCAAGTCGCCATACGCCCTCAGCGCTCTGGTCGAGCTCTGCTGTCATGGTGACGGTGGCCCGGTTCCGATCGCCGAGCTGGCCCGGCGCCGGGAGATCCCGGTGCAGTTCCTGGAGCAGCTGTTCGCCACTCTGCGACGGGCGGGCATCCTGCGCTCCCAGCGCGGGGTCAAGGGTGGCTACAGCTTCGCTCGTCCCCCGGCCGAAGTCACGGTGCTGGAGCTGGTCGAGCTGCTCGACGGCCCGCTGGGCCGCGACGCCAACGGGGTGTTCTTCGAGGCCTCCCAGGCCGCCGCGGCCGTACTCACCGAGGCGACCGTGGCGTCGGTGGCCGAGCAGGAGCGCCGTTCCGCCGGCGCGCCCATGTACTACATCTGAGGACGCGCCAGTCGCCAAGGGCGCAAGACCTGAACGGGTTGCTTCGGTTGAGCAATGATCAGTATCTCTGTATGTTGACGCTCCTCAATCAGTAGTCGATCAGAGGGGTGTGGGGCATGCGCAGACCTGATTGGCGCAAGACGACCTGGGTCACCATCTGCGTTGCCCTGGCTCTACTCGTGACAGGTGCAGCAGCGGCGGTCATTCCCAGCGATGGCTCGCTGCCCGCGCCGCCTAAAGTCACTCGGCTTGTGACTCATGTACCGCCGAGGGTCCTTGACCAGGTCGGCGCCGGCCACGTCTCGGCTCAGAGCACGTTCATGGTCTCGAAGCTCCATGGAGCTGTCCTGAAGAGCGCCGGCAAGCCCGAGCTGCTGGCGACGATCTTCGCCTGGTGTCCACACTGTGCGGCCCACAGCTGGTCTCTTGCCGTGGCTCTGAGCCGGTTCGGAGCCCTTTCCCGCGTGCGGGTCCTTGATACGGGCACTCTTTATCCCCAGTTTCATCACACGCACGGCCTGAGCTTCGTCCGCGCTCGGTTTAAGAGCCGGTATCTCAGCTTTGCCCCGGTGGTCCTTCAAGACGTACACGGGCATGCCCTGCAGACCGAAACCGCGCGCGAGAAAAGCGCAATCGCGAACTTTTACGCGCCGGGCGCCCCGGCAATCGACATCGCCGGCCGGTGGGGCTTCGTCGGCTCCGGATATTCGCCCGGCGTGCTGACCGGAAAGAGCTGGTCCCAGATTGCCACGGATCTGGCCAGGCCCAAGACGGCGATCGCCAAATCGATCGATGGTCTGGCCAACCTCTTCACCGCCGCGATCTGCAAGGTCACCGGTGGTCATCCCGTGAAGGTGTGCCAGTCCCGCGGGGTGGTGGCCGTAAGGGACCGACTGCGGTGAACCGGTAGCAGCGCGCGTCGTTCTCTAGGGTTGTGGCGGCCATGGCCTCCGTGCCCACCAATGTCGCGACCCTGGTCGGTCGCACCCCGATAGTCCAGCTGGCCCGGCTGACCGCCGAGCTCGAGGTTGAGCTGTTCGCCAAGCTTGAGGTCTTCAATCCGGGTGGCAGCGTCAAGGACCGGATCGGGGTGGCGATGGTCGAGGCGGCGGAACGGGAGGGACGGATCGAGCCGGGCCGGACCACGATTGTCGAGGCCACCAGCGGCAACACCGGGATCGCCCTGGCCTTCGTCTGCGCAGCCAAGGGGTATGACCTCGTGCTCACGCTGCCCCAGGGCATGAGCCGCGAGCGAGAGGGCCTGCTGCGCCTGTACGGCGCGCAGGTTCATATAACCGAGTCCCTTGGCGGAATGAACGAGGCCGTCGAGGCTGCCCGGGCGCTGGCCACGCGCGAGGACGTATTCCTGCCCGACCAGTTCTCCAACCCCGCGAATCCGGACATCCATCGCCGGACCACCGGGCCCGAGCTGTGGGAGGCGCTCGACAGCCGCATCGACGTGTTCGTGGCCGGGGTAGGCACGGGCGGCACGATCACCGGAGTGGGGGAGGTGCTCAAGGACCGCAACCCGGCCTGCCGCATCATCGCCGTGGAGCCGGCCAGCTCACCCGTGCTTTCCGGCGGAGCGCCCGGGCCCCACAAGATTCAGGGCATTGGGGCCGGGTTCGTGCCCGCCGTCCTCAACTGCGAGCTGCTCGACGAGATCATTGCCGTCAGCGACGAGGACGCGATCGAGACCGCGCGCCTGCTTGCCCGCCGCGAGGGCGTGCTGGCCGGGATGTCCTGCGGGGCCGCCGTCTGGGCCGCTCTCCAGGTGGCGGCTCGCCCGGAATCCCGAGGTGCGCGGATCGCCACGATCCTGCCGGACTCGGGCGAGCGCTACGTCTCGACCCCCTTCTTTGCCCCTCAGGGCCCGTGACGCGTAACCGGCCTCGCTACCCTTGAGCCCATGGTCCGGCTCGACTTGATCGGCCGCACCGCCGCAGAGATCCGGCGTGACGTGGCGGCGGCCCGGAGCCGGGATCCGGCTGCGCGGGGTGTGAGCTCGCTGGAGGTCCTGGCCACCTGGCCGGGCGTCCACGCTCTGTTGGCCCACCGGGTTGCCCACGCGCTGCACGAAGCCGGGGTGCCCCTGACTGCCCCGGATGATCGCCGCGGTGGCGCGCTCGGTGACCGGGATCGAGATCCATCCGGCGGCCCAGATCGGCGTCGGCTTCTTCATCGACCACGGCATGGGGGTGGTGGTCGGCGAGACGGCCGAGATCGGCGACGACGTCACGCTCTATCAGGGCGTCACGCTTGGCGGCACCGGGTTCGCCACCGGCAAACGCCACCCCACCGTGCAGGACAACGTCACGATCGGTTCCGGGGCCAAGTTGCTCGGGCCGATCACCATCGGTCACGGAGCCAAGATCGGGGCCAACAGTGTGGTCATCCACGACGTGCCGCCGAACTCCACCGTGGTCGGAAATCCGGGCCACCCGGTACGGGTCGAGGGCCGCCGGCCCGAGGGGCCGGATGCTGACTGGGTTCACCTCCCCGATCCGGTGGCGGACGCCATCAAGGGGCTGTCGAGCCGGATCGCCGCGCTTGAAGCCGACAGCGAGCCCTCACCCACGGCCAAGGTGCGCCCGCTGCGCCCGGCTAGTGCCGAGCCCGAGGGCCGGGCCAACCCGTCCTACGGCCCCAATCCCGCCGGCGGCTAGCTCAGCTCGCGACTCGGAGAGGATTAACGCCCCTGGCGGTCACTTTTTCTCTTTGAGTCGTGTACCACCCGGGGGTCGCCACGGCCCCTAGGAGCGGACCGACACCGAGGCCAGGTGGGCCCGTGTGGCGGCAACCACCTCTTGCACCTGCGCCGCGCTGAGAACCGGGCTGATGGGGATGGCCAGATTGGTCCGCGAGGCCTCATCGGTGCCGGGGAGCGGGACTGACGGGGCGAAGGGTCGCATGGCCGGTTGCTCGTGAGTGGGAACGCGGTAGTAGGTCCGGGAGCCAATCCCGCCCGCGCCGAGGGCATCGGCCAGGGCGGCGGGGGCCGGCGTGCGGACCACGAACAGATGCCAGGCCGGCGCCGCACCCGGGAACGCATGAGGCAGGGCGACGAGATCGCCCAGACCGGCGTCGGCGTACGCAGCCGCCGCCGCGCGCCGCCCGTCTGACCACCGGTCCAGGTGCGGGAGCTGCACCCGGAGGATCGCCGCCTGAAGAGCGTCCAGGCGCGAGTTGTAGCCCACCTCGTCGAAGGTCTGCTTGTCCCGGGAGCCGTGGAAGCGAAGCCGCCGGGCGCGATCGTGCGATCTCAGGATCAGAGGTGGTGATCGCGCCGCCGTCGCCGAAGCCGCCCAGGTTCTTGGACGGAAAGAAGCTGAAAGTGGCCGCGCTCCCCAGTGCGCCGGGCCGCCCGTCGGGACCGCGGGAGCCCAGGGCCTGGGCGGCGTCCTCGAGCACCGGCACCCCGAGCGCGGCGATCTCGGCCACCGGCGCGACGTTTCCGAACAGGTGCACGACGATCACCGCCTTGGTCCGGGGCGTGAGCGCGGCCCGCACCGTCTCGGGGGTGACGCAGAAGGACTCGGGGTCGATGTCGCAGAACACCGGCCGGGCACCGGTGGGCGGGACGGCCTCCGCGCTGGCGTAGAAGGTGAAAGAGGGAACCACGACCTCGTCACCCGGTCCCACGCCCATGGCTCGCAGCGCGATGGTCAGGGCATCGGTCCCGTTGCCCACGCCGACGGCGTGCTCGGCGCCGACGTAGGCGGCCAGCTCGTCCTCGAAGCTCGCGACCTCGGGTCCCAGGATGAAGCCGCCCGAGTCGACCACTCCCAGCAGGGCCGCGCGAAGCTCATCGCGCAGGGGCTCGAGCGGCGACGCAGTGTCGAACAGCGGAACCGGCACTAGTGACCCCCACCGCGAATACCGTCGCATTCAAGCGGCCACGGACAGCGTCCGGCTTCGTCCTCGTCGGCTCGCGCAGCGCTGCTGCGCGTCGCCTCCTGCGTCCTCACCGGACATCCGCCCGTGCCCACTCTCGGTGCGACGGTTTTCACGGCGAGGACCACTTAGAGCTCTGGGTCGGCGCCCCGGCCGAGGGGGAGCTCCGGCGCAGCGGGATGGAAACCCTCGTGATGCGCCTCGGGATCAGCCAGGTTGCGCCGGGCGCGGACCAGATACAGCGGCCGACCCTTGACCTCGTCGTAGATGCGGCCCACGTATTCGCCGATGATGCCGATGGCGATCAGCTCGATCCCGCCGAGCAGCAGCACCACGATGGTCAGGGCGCTGAATCCGGGCAGATAGGAGCCCAGGATCCTGAGCACGATGACGATCGGGATGGCGATGAAGGCCAGCGTCGAGATCATGAAGCCGAGCAGCGTGGCCAGCTGCAGTGGCCGATGCGAAAACGAGGAGATGGCATCCAGCGAGAACCTGAGCATTTTGGACAGCGAGTACTTGGTCTCCCCGGCGTAGCGGGAATCCCGCCGGTAGGGGACCGCGGCCTGCGTGTAGCCGACCCACACGGTCATGCCCCGCAGGAAGCGGTTGCGCTCACGCATCGAGAGCAGCGCGTTGAGTGCGCGGCGGTCCAGGAGCCGGAAATCGCCGGAGTTGTGCTGGAGCTCGACCTGGGCCAGCTTGTCGAATAGGCGGTAGAACCAGCGGGCCGTGCTCAGCTTGAAGCGCGACTCACCGGCTCGGTGCTCGCGCACCGCGTAGACGACGTCACAGCCCGCCCGCCAGTGGTCGAGCATCGTGGGAATCAACTCGGGCGGATCCTGGAGATCGGCATCGAGCATGACCACCGCGTCGCCCCCGGCGTGGTCAAGGCCGGCGGTCAAGGCCGTCTGGTGCCCGAAGTTGCGCGACAGGTGGACCACGCGCACCCGCGGATCGCCCGCTGCCATCCGGTCGAGGATCAGCGGAGAACCGTCGGTGGAGCCGTCGTTTACCAGGATGAGCTCGAAGGGGAGGCCCTCGAGAGCCGCACAGACCCGGGTGAAGAATTCCTCGATCGTCCCGTCCTCGTTGTAGACGGGGGCAACGACGCTGAGCAGTTCCAGTTCGCCCGCGGAGCGTCGGGACTGCATGGGCGGCGGGCTGGTCGGTTCATCCACGGCTGCGGCGCCTGACTCAGATTCCGAGGCCGGAGTTGCCGGTCGGCAGGTACCCGATGATCTCGAGGCCGGCGAATTGGAGCATCTGTAGGACCAGTACCACTCCGGTGAGCCACAGGGTGGGCCGGATCAGGCGCCGGTCGGTGCTGATCGCGGTCAGGGGCAGAAGCCAGGTGACGTACCAGGGCAGCAGCGACTCGGCGGTGGCCAGCATGACCAGCGTCGACCACCCGGCGGCGTTCAGCCAGTCGAACTCTCCGCGCCAGACCCGGCGAAGCAACCAGATGGTGACCCCCAAGAACGTGGCCTCGAGCGTGTAGCCGACGATGTGCCCGGCCACCGCCCCGCCGAGCGCGCCGATCAGGCCGGGAATGCTGTGCCAATCCCCCTCGCTCTGGCTGCGCTGCACGGTGGCGAAGAGGTTCAGGGCCCCGGTGCCGAACACGGCGCCCGACACGGCGATCAGAAGCAGCGTCCCGATCCCCACGCCGATGATCAGATCACGCCGGCGTCGCTGTCCGCGCTCGGCACCTCCGGCGGCGGCAGCAAAGGGGATCAGCAGCCCGGCGGTGAGCTTGATGGCGACGGAGAGGACGAGCAGGCCTCCGCCCAGTCGTTCGCGGTGGGCCAGGAACAGGTAGATCGCCCCGGTCGAGACCGCCAGCATGAGCAGGTCGTTGTGTCCGCCGCCGACACCGTAGAGAAGCAACAGCGGGTTCAGCCCGACCAAGGCGACGGCCTTGACCGGATCCACCCCGCGCAGACGGGCCAGACGCCAGACCAGGGCGATGACGGCCATCGCCGACACTCCGGCCACCGCCTTGAAGGTCAGCACGCTGGCGGCCACCGAAAGGGGCGCCAGCGCATAGCTGAAGATCGTGAACGCCGGCCCGTAGGCGCTCGCGATATAGGACCACTTGGCGCCCACGTAGGGGAAGATCGGGTCCAGGAAGAGGGCGTGGGGTCCGTTCAGGTAAGGGTTGGTCCCGTACACAGCGCCCATGCGCGCGTAGGCCTGGTAGCTGAATACGTCAGTGGAGATCAGCGGCGGGCCCAGGATGACCAGCGCCTGCAGCGCGGCGATGAGCAGCACCACGGTGCGCCCGGAAAACTGGCTCGAGGAGCCCACCACCAGCAGGTAGGAGAGGAAGATCAGGCCCAGGACGGCGATCGTCCCGCCGGCGTGTAGATCGATGCCCGTCTGCCCGAACAGTCCAGCCAGATCGGCGGGTAGGCGGCCGGCCGCGGCGCCCCGCAGCGGCTCGGGCAGGAGCGACGGTGTGTGGGCGGCCGACAGCGCGATCAGGAGGGTGCCCACGAGCAGGCCGGCCACCCCGCCCAGCGCGCGGCGGCTATCACGGACCGAGCTCTCCCGGACACCCAGGCGCGAGCTTCCGGACAGCTCGACGCCGGCGCTTTGGGGAGTAGCGCCTAGCGGGCTGCGAACGCTCATCGAAGAGAGGATGCCCGACAGTGAGACGGGAGCCGTGTGAGCGCCATTGAGATCAGGTTAAAGAATCAACAAAAACTTAGTCTGGCTTGACACCGGTGCCGGCCCGAGCAAGGGCCCGACGCGCTCGGAGCTTCAGGGTCGGAACCAGCCACATGGCTTCAAGGGCGATGCGTGAGGACATCTTGCTGCTCCCCACGGTGCGATCCGTGAACACGATCGGGATCTCGCGGACCTTGAACCCGGCCAGGAGGGCGCGATAGGTGACCTCGATCTGGAAAACGTAACCCTCGGCCCGGACGGTGCTCAGGTCAATTCCCTCCAGGACCTGCCGCCGGATGCACTTGAAGCCGCCGGTCAGATCCTGGACGTGCACGCCCAGGATGAGCCGGGCGTAGATGCCTCCGGCGCGGCTGATGAAGCGGCGCACAACGCCCCAGTCCTTGACCCCGCCGCCGGGCACGTAGCGCGAGCCCAGGACCAGGTCGGCGTCCGCGGCGGCGGCCAGGAGCGAGGGCAGATAGTGAGGGTCGTGAGAGAAGTCGGCGTCCATCTCGATGACCATCTGAGCACCGCCGTCGAGGGCTCGCCCGAAGCCGGCCAGATAGGCCTGGCCAAGGCCAGCCTTTCCGGGACGATGCAGCACCTCGACGGCGGGTAGCTCGGTGGCCAGCCGATCGGCGATCTCGCCGGTGCCGTCAGGCGAGTTGTCGTCCACGATCAGGATCCGATGCGTGCCGGGAGCGGCGCGCTCGAGCTCCGCGAGGGCCGCGCGAACGATCGGCTCGACGTTCGCGGCCTCGTTGTAGGTGGGGATGATCAGCCAGATGTCGTCGGGCATCGCGTGGCAGCGTAATAGGCGCGCCGGTAGGCCGGGGAGCGGCGGCAATCTCCCTTCGGCGCCGGAGGGTCAGGGCCTGCCCCGGCCACGCCGGCTTGAGGAGCGGAAGGCCGGCTAGCGCCGGACGTAGGCGACGCGATTCCAGCTTGGCTCGGGGGCAAGCTCGATCGGCTCGCGTCCGCGATCCGGCTGTACGTAGACGAAGGCGCTCATGTCGGCGTTGAAGGCCACGTCGAGCTCGCCTTCCTTGACCCGCTGGTCGAGCCACGCACCGCGGAAGATGAGCCGCCGGAGCCAGTGGACGAGCGAGCGCTCCGAGGGGCCGACCAGTTCGGCCCAGCAATCGTTGACGTGCTCGCCGAGCGCGGAGGCGGGATCGTTGACCTCGCCGTTGACCACCAGATTGATGAGATCTTCGGCCTCGTCCTCCTCGACCGCCCCGTAGAGGAAGCCGAGCTTGCGGGCCGCCTGCTCGCAGCGCTCGCGAAAGTCGCGCTCGTTGAAGGTAAAGCGCAGTTCGCCGTACTCGAGGACGAAGTCATCCCCCGAGCTGTAGTTGCCTCGCCGGTACATTCGCGTCGGGATCATATGGGCGAATCCTGCTCCGCCGGGGTCCTGAACGTGATGTTGCAGGGGGCGAAATGTGCTACGCCGCCGGCTCCTTCTGACAGTGGAGCCAAAACCCGCGAACGTCCTGATCGTAGAGGACCACCGCGTCACGCGGCAGTTCCTCGCCGACAACCTGTCCGCCGACGGCTTCGAGCCGCTGGAGGCCGAAAATGGCCTCGAGGCGCTGCGCCTTCTCCGGGTCAAAACGCCCGATCTGGCCCTGATTGATCTCGGCCTGCCCGACCGGGACGGACTCGAGCTGCTGCGCGACATTCGGATCGCCGATCAGGGCACCAGCGGGATCGATTCCCGCCTGCCCGTGATCCTGCTCACCGGACGAGCCGCCGAGCTCGAGCGCGTGCGCGGCTTCGAGCGCGGCTGCGATGACTACGTCACCAAACCATTCAGCTACCCGGAGCTGAGGGGTCGCGTGACCGCCGTGCTGCGCCGCGCCCGCCGGCGGCCCGGCTCCGGGCGGCTGCGGGTGGGGCCGTTGGAGGTGGATCCGATCACCCGGGAGGTTCGCCTGGACGGCAAATCCGTTCAGCTAGCCAAGAAGGAGTTCGCTCTGCTCCGGGCGCTGGCCGAGGATCCGACGCGTGTGTTCACGCGCGATGAGCTCCTGCGCGGGGTGTGGGGCTACGAGTCCCGGGGGGCGACCCGGACCCTGGACAGCCATGCCTCCCGGTTGCGCCGCAAGCTCGGCCCGGCGGGCAGCGGGTTCGTGGTCAACGTGTGGGGAGTCGGCTACCGCTTGATTGACGGCGGGGTCGATCCGTGAGCCTCGGTGCCGGGGCCGGCTGGCTTGCGGCCGGGCTGCTTCTCGCCGCCTGGTTGATCGTGCAACGCGAAGCCCTCGCGCGAAGCGAGGCAGTGGCTCGCGCCTGCCACGAGCTGCGCGGTCCGCTGGCCGCCGCCCGCCTAGGGCTGGCGCTGGGCTCGCGGGGGACAAGTCTGTCCCCGGCCCAGTTGCGGGCCATCGATTCCGAGTTGGGGCGGGCCACGCTCGCGCTCGATGATCTGGCCAAGGTCCGTGAGCGGAGGGGGAGGGGGGAGGAAGTGGGGATGGTTGACCTCTGCGCGCTGCTGGCCGACTCCGTGGAGGCATGGCGGGCCAGTGCTCGAGCGGCCGGAGTCGCGCTGCGCTTCGGGGAGCGTCCGCCCGCCGCTCTGGTGAAGGGGGAGCGAGCACGGCTCGCGCAAGCGGCGGGCAACCTGATCGCCAACGCGATCGAGCATGGGGGGCGCCAGGTCCGCATCGATGTGTCGGTCTCGGGCGGGGTGGCCAGCGTCGGAGTCTGCGATGACGGGCCAGGTCTACCGGACGCGATCGCGGTGCTGGCTCGTCGCGCGCGGCGTGGACGGGGCGCCCGCGGACGGGGGCTGGCCATTGCCGCCGGCATTGCCGCGGTCCATGGCGGGCGGCTGCGGGCTCTCCCGGTGCAACGCGGGGCACACCTGACCCTCGAGCTGCCCGTGGTCAGCACGGGCAGCGTGTCGCCCCACAGCTAACCCCCTCGTCGAGCGCCTGGGGCCCGCGGGTCCCCGCAACGAGCCCGGCACGCTCGGCACGAGCCCGGCACGCTCGGCACGAACCGGGCACGCTCCGCACGAACACCGCAGCCGCCCGGTGCGAGCCCGCACACCCCCCGGACGGAACCGGCTCGGAACTGCAAGGGCCGTGGCAGCAGGCCCGGATGCATCAGATCGTGCATCTCCGCCAGTGCTGATTTGGGACCGCGTCCCACGCCGGATCGCCAGTCGATTCGGGCGTTTTGGCCCTCCCGGGCCCCGAATGAACGACTTTGTGGGGCAAAAGGTGCCATTTGGGTTGCATCGTGGGAGGGAGTGGGTTACTGTGGGCGCCGTTGTGGAACCCGGGTGGCAGGGCTCCTCCCACCCAGCCACCCGGGTTTCTGTTTTCGCCCGGCGGCATGAGACCCCTTGACCTTCCGCGGAACCTTCGAACACGCGCTCGACGCGAAACACCGGCTGACGATTCCAGCCAAGTTTCGTGGCGCGCTGGCCGGGGGAGTCGTTCTGGCCCCGTCGCCCGAGCTCGAGGCCGGCGCACCGCGCACCGTCGCGCTGTGGACGCCGGAGGTCTACGACGAGTTCACCACCTCGACGCTGTCCGGACTGAATCCCGCGTCACCCAAGGCCCGCGAGCTCAAGCGCTTCTACTTCAACTCCTCTCATGACACCGAACTCGATTCCGCCCACCGCGTGATGATCCCGACGCACCTCATGGACTACGCGGGCCTGGACAAGGAAGTCACGGTGACCGGCTCAGGCGAGTGCCTGGAGATCTGGGACCGCCAGCGCTACCGGCAGAACTTCGAGGACGTCCTGACCCGAATCCCCGACATTGCGGCAAGCCTTGGCGACACTGCTTGACATGACCGCCACACACATCCCGGTCCTGGCCGGCGAGCTGATCGAGTTGCTCGATCCGCGTCCGGGCGAGACCGCGGTCGATTGCACCGTCGGCGGCGGTGGACACGCACGGCTGATCGCGGAGCGAATTGGGCCGGCCGGAACGCTGATCGGTGTGGACCGCGACCCCGTGGCCGAGGAACGCTTCGCCGAGCTGGCCGCCGAGGTTCCCTGTCACACCCGGTTCATCCGCGCCGATTTCGTCAGCGGTCTGGCCGAGCTGCGGGAGGAGCGCCTGCGGGCCGACATGGTCTACCTCGACCTCGGCATGTCCTCGATGCAGGTTGATGCCTGGGCCCGCGGCTTCTCCTACGCCTACGACGCGCCCCTGGACATGCGCATGGATCCCGACCAGGAGCTGACCGCCGGGGAGATCGTCAACACCTGGGATGAGCGTCGCCTGGCCAGCCTTCTGCGCGAGTACGGAGAGGAACGCTATGCGCGCCAGATCGCCCGCGCCATCGCCCGGGCGCGGCGCCGCGGTGAGCTCACCTCCACGCAGCAGCTGGTGGAAACGATCAAGTCGGCTGTTCCCATCCCGGCTCAGTTCGCCGGGGGCCATCCCGCGCGCCGGACGTTCCAGGCTTTGCGGATCGCGGTCAACGACGAGCTGACCCAGCTCGAGGAGGCGCTTCCCGAGGCCTGGGACCTGCTGGCCCCTGGCGGGCGCCTGGCCGGCATCTCGTTCCATTCACTTGAGGACCGCAGGGTCAAGCGGTTCTTGGCCGACCGCGCGCGTGGCTGTATCTGCCCGCCAGAGTTCCCGGTGTGCGTGTGCGGCCGTGAGCCCGAGGCCGAGTTGCTCACCCGTCGTGCCGTTGCCCCGACGCCGGGGGAACTCGCGGCCAATCCGAGATCCAGGTCTGCGCACCTGCGCGCCGCCCGCAAGCTGGAGGTCACGCCGTCATGACACCCATCGCAGTCACCCCGGCCGGCCGGGAGAAGAAGGCCAAGCCCCGCAGCTCAGCGGGCCGGTCGACTGGCCACAAGCGCACCGCGAGCGCGAGCCCGTCGCCGCGTCGCGTCTCGGGTCCCGCGGGTGGCATCGGCACGAGCCGCCGCAGTCCGGCACCGGCGCGGCCCGCGCGACGCGCGTCGGGGCCCGCCCGTCGGCGCCCCGCCCAGCGCCCGGCTCGCTCCCGAGCCATCAGCGCAAGAATCGGGAGGTTCGTCCGGAGGCTGCCCGATCATCCGCTGCTTGATCAGATCGTTCGCGGACGGGCTTGGATCCCGCTGCTCGGCATCCTGCTGGCCGGAATCGTGGCCATGCAGGTCGAGGTGCTCAAGTTGAGCGCCAACATGGGCCGCTCGCTGGAACGCGGGACCGCGTTGCAGAGCCGCAACGAGCAGTTGCAGGCCACGGTCGCTCAACTCGGCGACGATCAGCGCATCGAGCGCATCGCCGCCAGCATGGGCATGGTCATGCCGCCGCCCGCGGCGGTCAAGTTTCTAGCCTCGCGGCCATCGGGACAGTTGGGCCGCGCTCTCGCCGGAATTCACGCGCCCGACCCCACCGCATTCGCCGCCAGTGTCCAGGCTCAGCAGACGGCGGCTCTGGCCGTCGCCGGGACTACCGCCACCGGCACACCCGTGGGCGCGACCACTGCGACCTCAACCCCAACCACCACCGTCACCCCGACCACCGCCGCGCCGATCACATCCACCACCACTCCCGGGGTCCCGGCCTCCACGCCGACGACCTCGAGCACGGTGGCCCCGGCCGGCACGGCGGCCCCGGCCAGTGTCGCCCCAAGCACCGGCACCGCCGCCGCGGGAGCCGTGAGCGCCGGGGCCCCCACCACGAGCACGGGCGGCTAAGAGGGCTGCATGGCCACGCTCGACCGGAGGATCGGCTGGATCTTCGTTGCCTTCCTCAGCCTGTTGGCCATCGCGGTGCTCAAGGCCACTGACCTCGGTCTGCTTCAGGCTGGGCCCCTTCAGCAGGCAGCGGCAACTCAGCAGGTGACCCAGGATGTGATTCCGGCCTCGCGGGGGCTGGTCACCGATCGCAACGGTGTTGAGCTGGCCATCTCCGAGTCCGCTGCCGAGATCATCGCGGACCCGTATCTGATCAAGCAGCCCCAAGTCGTCGCCGAGAAACTCGCCCCGCTGCTGGGCAAGCCGGTGCTGAGCACTCTCGCCTTACTGACCAAGCCGCATGACGGCTATGTCTCGCTGGCTCGGCTGGTGCCCGCTGATACCGCCGCGAAGATCGTGAAGCTCCAGATAAACGGCATTTCCACCGTCCCGGAGTCAACCCGGTTCTACCCCCGCGGCTGGGCGGCCTCGCAGGTGCTGGGCTCGGTTCACCTGAGCGGGGCGGGCGCCAGCGGCCTGGAGTACTTCTATAACAAGCAGCTCCAGGGCGTCACCGGCGAGCGGCGGATCGTCAACGACGCGATCGGCCAGCCGATCTCGATCGACGACGTGCGGTCCATGCAGCCGGGCAAGACCATCAAGCTGACCCTCGATGCGGCGCTCCAGGATGAGGTGGAGCAGGTGCTGGCCGGCGTCGGCGCTCAGTACTCGCCCAGGGGTGCCACGGCGATCGCCATGGACCCCAATACCGGGGCGATTCTGGCTCTGGCCAACTGGCCGCGGGTCAATGCCAACGACCCTGGCGCCTCACCGGCTTACGCCACCGACAACCGGGCCGTGACCTTCAACTACGAGCCCGGCTCTACCTTCAAGGCGTTCACCGTGGCCGGCGCGCTGCAGGACAATGTGGTCTCGCCCACGACGACGCTTCCCATCCCCTCGGTGCTCCAGGTCGCCGATCGCCGAATCCACGATGCCGAGGTCCATGGCGACGAGACCCTATCGGTGGCCCAGATCCTGAAGAGATCCAGCAACATCGGCGCCGACGAGATCGGTATGAAGCTCGGGGCCAGCCGCTTTGATTACTGGGTGCACAGGTTTGGCTTCGGCTCCCTGACCGGTGTCGATCTGCCCGGTGAGCAGCAGGGGATCGTCCTGCATAGCTCGCAGTACTCCGGCTCATCGATGGGCAACCTGCCCATGGGCCAGGGCGAATCGGTGACCCCGATCCAGATGGCTGCGGCCTATTCAGCCATCGCGAACGGCGGTTACCTGCGCACGCCGCACATCGTGCAGAGCATCGGTGGCCGCGCCGCCTCGGTACCGGCAGGCCACCGGATCATCTCGGCGACCACGGCGGCCGAGCTGCGGGACATGCTCCGGGGCGTTCTCGCCGACGGGGGTACCGCCTCCGGGGCGGGCATTCCCGGCTACGACCTGGCCGGCAAGACGGGCACGGCGAACGTGGTCGTGAACGGCACCTACTCGGCGACCAAGTTCATCGCCTCGTTCATCGGCATGGTTCCGGCCAGCGCGCCAAAGCTGGTGGTGGCGGTCATGGTCGACGAGCCGCACGGCTCGATCTACGGCGGCTCGGTGGCCGCTCCGGCCTTTCAGAAGATCGTCGGCTGGGCTGTGCCCTATCTGGGGATCGCGCCGACCGCTCCCTGGCCCACCGGGGTTTCGCCGAGCGGCCTGGGTTAGGTCCCGGACGCCTCGGGACCTCGGCGAAGGCCGGCGGGCGCTACGGGCTCGCCCGGCCCGGCGCCTCGGCCAGTGTTTCGGCCAGTCGAGCCAGCCGCTGATCCCACTGGCCGCCGACCTCGGCCATCCAGGAGACAGCGCTCGACAGCGGAGCGGGGGTGACGTGATAGCGGACGTCCCGTCCGGCCCGCTCGCGGGCCAGCAGCCCGGCATCGCTGAGTGAGCCGAGGTGCTTGGCCACCGCCTGCCGGGTGATGGGCAGCGTGCTGGCCAGCTCCGTGGCCGTCGCCGGGTGCGCGGCGATCGTGGCCAGCAGGCGCCGGCGCATGGGATCGGCGAGCGCGCCGAAGACGGCGTCCGCCCCGAGGACGGGGTCCGCCCCGAGGACGGGGTCCGCCCCGAGGACGGGGTCCGCCCCGAGGACGGGGTCCGCGCGGTCCTCGGGCATGCTCAGGCTGCCACCAGTGAGGGCCCGTAACCGTGGCTCGGAGAGCCGGGAAGGGGCATGCCGATCAGGTCGAGAAGCTCCAGCGGACGTGTCTCGGCCACCCGCAACAGAGTGCGGCCGTCGGCCAGGGGACTCAGCTCGAGCTCGACCCGGGAGGCGGGCTCGTCGTCGTGGGCCCACCAGAACGTGAGGACGCCGTGGCCGTCATCGCGCTCGTGGGGCGCGCTCGCCTCCTCGACCCACCCCTCGCGTACCTCGCCGTCCAGGGTGAAGCGGGCCTCGCCGCCCGGAACGCAGTCCAGCTCGACCTCATCGGCCAGCCAGGCCGCGAGCCAGGCGGGGTCGGTGAGGGCGGTCCAAGCCACATCCGGACTGCTGTCCAGCTCCAGTTCGCGCTGCACCAGGTCACTCATCGGTTTCCCTCCGGTCAATGCGCAACTCAGCAGTTGCAGGTTTGCTACGGTAACCGCAATCGATCAGTTGCACATTAGCAATGCGAAGCAAAGGAGACCCCATGCCCCTCGTTCCCATGGTCGTAGAGCAGACTGCTCGCGGCGAGCGCTCGTTCGACATCTACTCCCGGCTGCTCAACGACCGGGTCGTCTTCCTGGGTGGCCAGGTCGAGGAAGAGATCGCCAACCTGATCGTGGCCCAGCTGGTCCATCTGGAATCAGACGATCCCGACAAGGACATCCACCTGTACATCAACTCCCCGGGGGGATCGATCTACGCGGGGCTGGCCATCTACGACACGATGCAGTTCATCCGGCCCGATGTGCAGACCATTTGTTACGGGGTGGCCATGTCGATGGGCTCCCTGCTCCTGGCCGGTGGCGCGCCGGGTAAGCGCATGGCCTTGCCCAACAGCCGAATCCTCATCCACCAGCCCTCGGGTGGCTTCGAGGGTCAGTCGAGTGACATCGAGATCCACGCGCGCGAGGTCCTCGCTCTCCGGGCTCGCATCGACGAGATCTACGCCGCCCACACTGGGCAGGCGGTGGAGCGGGTGCATGCCGACATGGACCGGGACCGGTACTTCACCGGCGAGGAGGCACTGGGCTACGGGCTGGTGGACCGGGTTATCGATCGCCGGCCGGCGGGAAAGAACGGACGCGGTTTCGCCGCCGCCTGAGCGTGCCAGTCAAGCTCGGGAGCGCTGAGGAAACAAGCGGAGGCCCAACCGCCGTGCCCCACGGCCGGCTCGGGTGCCAAGCCGGTCGCGCGACCAGGCGAGCGGGGCTCCGCGACCGTCGAGCAGGGCCTCGATGTCGGCCAGTTCAGTCTCGGCGGTGACGGTATAGCGGGCGATTGCCAGCGGGTCGTCGTCCGGGTGCGAGATCGCGTTCTTGACCGTGGCGGCTGCGCGAAAGCCCGCGGCCCGGACCGCCTCACGGACGCTGGCGTCGTAGGCGCCGGCTGGATAGGCGATTGACTCCACGGCCTTGCCGATCGCTTCCTGGAGCCTGCGCTTGCTGTCATCCACTACCGCTCGCGCCTGGTCGGCCGGGAGGGAGTCAAGCCGCGGGGACGGCGCCGGCTGAGCGCCGACTTCGACCAGGTCGCTCATGGTGGCCAGCTCATCAAACTGGGCCTTGGAGAGGTGATCGGGTGCGTCGATGGCCTGGGGGGTGACGAACGCAGTCACCGCCACGTCCTGCTCGGCCAACGCTCGGGCGGCGGCCAGCGTCTCCTCGGCCCCGCCGTCGATCGTCACCGCGAGTACCGGGTCGACGGGGATCTGGCGCCGGCGCAGGAGCTCTGAGAGCTCGGTGAGCTTGAGAGACGCGCGCCCGCTGGTCGCGATCAGCCGGACGTGATCGCGGAAGTCCGCCCAGGAGACGGAGAGCGGGTGCTCCGCCGGGTCGCCGATGCGCTGATAGCGCAATACGGGAATACGGTGTGGGGCGAGTCCGTAGGCAATCATCACAGGGCTCTCCGCGGGCCAACGTAGCAAGCTCGGCGGCCTGATCCTGACTCCGAGGCCACCGTGTGGCCAGACGCACACAGTCCCGCCCGGTGCCGGTGCCCCGGTTACACTCCGGCGCCGATGCGCCTGGATCAGGTGATGCCTGCAGCGCTGGGGTCCGCGGGCGAGGTCGAGATCGAGGATCTGGCCTACGACAACCGGCTCGCCAGACTCGGGACGCTGTTCTTCTGCGTCGTGGGGTTCAGCCGCGACGGCCACGACTTCGCCGCCGACGCCGTGCAGCGGGGAGCACGTGCCCTGGTCGTCGAGCGGGAGCTGGACCTACCCGTGCCCCAGGTGCGCGTACCGAGTGTCCGTGCCGCCATGGCGCCCGCCGCGGCGAATTTCTACGGGGACCCGACCGCGCGATTGAGCACCGTCGGGATCACTGGTACCAACGGCAAAACCACCACCGCTTTCCTGATGCGGGAGTTGCTCGAGGCCGCCGGACGGCCCACCGGCCTGCTGGGAACGGTCAAGAGCATCGTGGGCGGCGCCGAGCGGGGGGTCGAACGGACGACACCCGAGGCCATCGATCTGCAGCGCACCTTCCGCGAGATGCTCGATGCCGGGGACCAGGCGGCGGTGATGGAGGTTTCTTCGCACGCGCTCCAGCTCCGCCGGGCCGACGCGATTCACTTTGCCACCGGGATCTTCACCAACCTGACCCAGGACCACCTCGATTTCCACCCCACGATGGAGGACTACTTCGCCGCCAAACGGATGCTCTTCGTCCCGGATCCTCCGGGTTTCGCGGTGATCAACGTCGATGACGCCTACGGCGCTCGCCTGGCCGCCGAGCTCAAGACGCCGATCACCTTCGGCCTGCACCGAGACGCCCAATATCAAGCCACCGCCGTCCGCACCGGCGTCACCGGCTCTGCCTTCACAGTCCAGACGCCCGATGGTTCCCTCGAGCTGCACTCACCGCTCCGGGGGGAATTCAACGTCCTCAACGTGCTCGGAGCCCTGGCCGCGGCGCGTGCTCTCGGTGTTCCGGCGCAGACCTGTGCGGCGGCGATCGCCCGCGCCGGTCAGGTACCCGGGCGCTTTGAGACGGTCGATGCGGGCCAGGACTTTGCCGTCGTCGTCGACTACGCGCACACCCCGGATTCGCTCGAGAACGTGCTCCGCGCTGCGCGGGGACTGACCGACAGCCGTCTGATCACCGTATTTGGCTGCGGCGGCGACCGCGATCGCGGCAAGCGGCCGCTGATGGGGGAGATCGCCGGCCGGCTGGCGGATCTGGCCATCGTCACCTCGGACAATCCGCGCTCCGAGGATCCGGAGGCGATCCTCGCCGAGGTGCGGACGGGAATGCACGACGCGCACGCGGAGGTGGTCTCAGAGGTCGACCGCCGCCGGGCGATCGCCCGTGCCGTCGAGGCCGCCGAGCCGGGGGATGTGGTGGTGATCGCCGGCAAGGGACACGAGCGCGGCCAGGAGTTCGCCCACGGCCGCAAGATCGACTTCGATGATGTGACCGTGGCCCGTGAGATCCTCCAGGGCGTGAGCGCGAGCACAAGCGCCCCGTCGCGATGAAGCGCTGGAGTGCGGAGCTGCTCGCCGACGCGGCGGGCGGTCGGCTGGCGGTGCCCACCGGGCGAGCCACAGGGCCCGAGCGGGTCACGATCGACTCCCGCCAGGCCGGGCCCGGGGCCCTGTTCATCGGGTTGCGGGGTGCCAACTACGACGGGGGTGAGTTTGCCGATGCCGCCCTGGCTGCCGGAGCTTGGGGGGTCATCGTCACCCCACCCAACCAGCCGCCGGTCGCAGCGGCGCGATCAGGCGCTGTAATCGTGGTGGCCGACCCGCTCCGCGCGCTGCAGAACCTGGCCACCGCCTGGCGCCGTGAGCTGGGGCAGGCCGGGGCCCGGGTCATCGGCGTAACCGGATCGACCGGAAAGACCACGACCAAGGACCTGCTGCTCGCGCTCATCGGGCCGCACCGCCGCACGAGCGCCTCCCGCGCCAATTTCAACACCGAGATTGGCCTGCCGCTCGAGATCCTGGCCGCCGCGGCCGATACCGAGGTGCTGATCCTGGAAATGGCCATGCGTGGCGCCGGGCAGATTGCCGAGTTGACGGCCATCGCCGAACCCG
The DNA here is from genome assembly GCA_963845575.1 of uncultured Solirubrobacterales bacterium. Classification (GTDB taxonomy): domain Bacteria; phylum Actinomycetota; class Thermoleophilia; order Solirubrobacterales; family Solirubrobacteraceae; genus Palsa-465. Next base: position 544,896 of record CAWJSN010000014.1, read on the forward strand.
ATGTCGGCGTCATCGTCAGCATCGGTCCGGTCCACCTGGAGCTCCTGGGAACGATCGAGAATGTCGCCGCCGCCAAGGCCGAGCTGATCGCCGGCCTGGCTCCCGGGGCCATCGCAGTGATTCCGGCCGGGGAGCGGCTGCTCGACCCTCATCGGCGCGACGACGTGAGCTTGATCACCTTCGGCGAGGGGGGAGAGGTCGACTTCCTGGCCCAGGAATCAGAGCGCGTTCTGATCGCCGCGGGCCAGGAACGGATCGAGCTCGAAGTCCCCTTCCACCAGGCTCATCTGCGCCTCGACCTCCTGGCCGCCGTGGCGGCGGCCGGCGCGATCGGAGTCCGCCCGCAGGGCCGTGTGGAGCTGGTCCTCACCCCCGGGCGGGGAGAGAACCTGGCCGTGGCGGGGGGGATAAGGATCATCGACGGCTGCTACAACGCCAACCCGATGTCGATGCGCGCCGCTCTCGCCGATCTGGCCGACACCGCCCAACGTGACGGCGCGGGCCGGCGCGTGGCTGTGCTCGGGGACATGCTCGAGCTCGGTCCTGATGCCCGGGACTACCACGCCGCTCTGGGCGAGCAGGTCGAGCAGGCCGGTGTCGACCTGCTCATTACCGTCGGACCCCTCGCAGCGGTGATCAGTGAGCGCTTCAGCGGCGAGACGCAAGCCGTGGCCGACGCTGCCGAGGCGGCGGCAATCGTTCCGGAGCTACTTCAGAGCGGCGATCTGGTTCTGGTCAAAGGCTCACTCGGGGTGGGTCTCAAGCAGGTCTGCGACGCCTTGATGGCAGGAGCGGAGCTTTGACCGGAGGCTCGCTCTCCGGCCGCGTGCTGATTGCCGGGACGGCGTCGCTGCTGATCTGTCTGTTCCTAAGCCCGAGGTTCATCGAGTTCCTGCGCCGCCGGGAGTTCGGACAGAACATCCGCGAGGAGGGACCGGCGGGTCACCACACAAAGGCGGGCACGCCAACCATGGGCGGGGTGATCATCTTCGCGGCCATGGCCGTGCCCTTCCTGGTCCTGTCCAAACGGGACTGGCAGGCCATGGGGGTGTTCGGAGTCAGCCTGGCTTGTGCGCTACTCGGCTTTGCCGACGACTACACGAAGATCGTCAAGCGCCGCTCGCTCGGTCTCAGGGCCCGCACCAAGCTGCTGTTCACCGTGGCGATCTCCCTCGGGCTGTGGTACGTGGCCCGCTACAAGGCCGGGATCGCGCCGACGGTCAGGATCCGATTTGTCGACGTGACCATCGACATCGGACCGCTGTACCCGGTGTTTATCTACCTCGTAGTGGCCGGCACCACGACCGCGGTCAACTTCACCGATGGCCTGGATGGGTTGGCCGCCGGGTGCGCGGCCATCACCTTGCTGGCCTACCTGGGCATCACCTTCATCACCAGCGGCGAGTACGGGCTGACGTTCGTGGCCTCGTGCCTGGTCGGGGCCTGCATCGGCTTTTTGTGGTTCAACAGCTTCCCGGCCAGCATCTTCATGGGGGACACCGGCTCCCTGGGGCTGGGCGGAGCCATAGCCGGGCTCGCGGTAATGACCAAGACCGAGGTGCTCCTGATTCTGCTGGGCGGGATCTTCGTGATCGAGGTCCTGTCGGTGGTGATCCAGGTGTTCTCGTTTCAGACCTTTCGCAAGCGAGTCTTCCTGATGGCGCCCATCCACCATCACTTCGAGCTCCAGGCTTGGTCGGAGACCAAGATCATCCTGCGCTTCTGGATCGTGGCCGCGGCGTTCGGGGCGATCGGCTTCGTGGTCTACCAGCTGAGCATCAAGGGCTAGAGCATGCAGGCGCCGGGCAAGCCACGACCGCCACTCCCCGGCGGTCCGTACCTCGTGCTCGGCCTGGCCCGCTCCGGCGAAGCCGCCGCGCTGACCCTCCGGGCCCGGGGGGAGGATGTGATCGCGTGCGACGCCGGGCGCTCGGAGCGCCTTTCCGCCGTCGCCGAGAGGCTTTCGCGGGCCGGCGTCGAAGTTCACCTCGATGCGTCAGGCCTCGCCCTCGCCGCCAGGGCCGGGACGCTCATCAAGAGCCCCGGTGTTCCCGCCCGCGCCCCTGCAGTGGTGGCGGCGCTCGAGCGTGGGCTTCCCGTGCTCGGCGAGGTGGAACTGGGCTGGCGGTTGCTCGCCAACGAGTTCATCGCGGTGACCGGCACCAACGGCAAGACCACCACCACCGAGTGGATCGGCCACATCCACCGTGAGGCGGCCGTGCCCGTGACGGTGGCCGGAAACGTCGGTACTGCGGTGAGCGGCCTGGTGGGCAAGGTTGATCCGACGGTCACCGTGGTCTGCGAGGTCTCCTCCTTTCAGCTCGAGGACACGACCAGCTTCGCCCCTGAGGTGGCGGTTCTGCTCAATCTCGAGCCCGACCACCTGGACCGCCACGGCACGTTCGCCGACTACACGGCGGCGAAGCTGAGGATCTTCGCCAACCAGGGCAATGACGATGTCGCGGTGGCCCCAGAGGGGCTGGGCATCGAGGACCTCGGAGGCTGCGCGCGGCGGGTTTGCTTCGGCACCGGTCCCGAAGCCGAGGTCTCCGGCCGAGCCGGTCAGCTGTGGTGGGGAGATCGGGCGCTGCTGGCGGCGAGCGAGGTTTCGCTACCCGGAGAGCACAACCTGGACAATGCGATGGCGGCCGCTGCGGCCTGCCTGGCCCGCGGGATCGCTCCCGAAGCGGTGGCCGCTGGGCTGCGGAGCTTCCCTGGTGTGGCCCACCGCCTGGAGCTGATCGCCGTCCGCGACGGGGTCAGCTTCGTCAATGACTCCAAGGCGACCAACGTGGCCAGCACGCTGGTTGCTCTGCGCAGCTATGCCGGCGGCGTTCACCTGATCGCCGGGGGCCGGGGCAAGGATCAAGACTTCACGCCGCTGGCTCCGGTGGTGGCCGAGCGCTGCCGGGGCGTCTACCTGATTGGCGACGCCGCTGCCGATCTGCAGGCCGCACTCGCCCCGGCCGGGGTCCCGGTGCACGACTACGGCGATCTGCCCCACGCGCTGACCGCCGCCCGTGCCCTCGCCGGCAAGGGGGAGACCGTGTTGCTCTCCCCGGCCTGCGCAAGCTTTGACCAGTACTCCGACTTCGAGGCTCGCGGCGAGCACTTCCGCACCCTCGTGGAGGCGCTCTGATGGCCACCCGTGCCTCCACGGCAGCGCCGGGCCGTCGTCAAGGAGCAGCTGTGGGTGGGCGGCGTCGGGCTACCGGACGCCGGGTTGCGCCTCCACTCGAACACCGGATCCTGATGACCGCCGCCCTGTGTCTGCTGGCCTTCGGCGCGGTCATGGTCTACAGCGCTTCCTCGCCCCTGGGGGTCCTCAACGGCCAGGGCAACGGCACCGGGGACTTCATCCGCTATCTGATCTTCGGCGGGATCGGCCTACTGGCCATGTACGTCCTCGAGCGCGGCGGTCTCGCGCTGCTCGACGAGCGTGTCTGCCGGCTGCTCTTGTTCGGGTCCTTCGCGCTGCTGGTGCTGGTTCTGGTCCCGGGCTTCGGGGTGGCCATCAATGGCGCTCGGCGCTGGTTCGCCGCCGGGCCGATCCAGTTCCAGCCCTCCGAGCTGATGAAGATCTCCTTGATCCTCTATGTGGCCCGCTACCTGGCCGACCATCCCAAGCGGATGCGCGGCTTCCGCCAAGCGGTGGCTCCGATCGCCGTGGTTGCCGCTCCAGCCATGCTGCTAATCGTCGTCGAGCCGGACCTGGGCACCGGCGTGGTCGTCGCGTTCACCGTCACAATGCTCATGGTCGCGGCCGGGATGCCGATGCGCTATCTGGGCATCCTGGCGGGACTGGCCATCGGCGTCGTCCTGCTGATGACGCTGGCCCAGCCCTACCAGCGCGCACGGCTGACCGCTTTCCTGAACCCCTGGGCATCCAAGTCCACGGCCGGTTTCCAGGCCGTCCAGGGCCAGATCGCCCTTGGCTCCGGCGGGTTGTTCGGTGTCGGCCTGGGCAAGTCGGTCCAGAAGGTCTTCTACCTGCCCGAGGCTCAGACCGACTTCATCCTGGCCGTGATCGGTGAGGAGCTCGGTGTCATGGGGATCTGTGGCGTGATCTTCCTGTACGGGATGATCGCCTACGCCGGTTTGCGCACAGCACGGCGGGCAGCGGACCGCTACGCCAAGCTGCTGGCCACCGGACTGACCTCGCTGATCCTCTGCCAGGGGATCCTCAACATCTTCGTCGTCCTCGGTCTTGCCCCCCTGACCGGCGTGCCCCTGCCGTTCATCTCCTATGCGCCGACCAACCTGTGCGTGATGCTGGCCTCGATCGGGCTGCTGCTCAACATCTCCCGTCCCGGGGCGCGGCGGCTGAGAGCGGTGCGACCGCCGGCCAGCGGCGAGGAGGCCCAGCGCGAGGCGCGCCGCCGACGGCGGGCCGACGGCCGGTCCGGATCGCACCGCCGCGCCAGCTAGCGTCGAGTCCGTGGGCGATCCTCGGATCCTGATTGGCGCCGGTGGCACTGCGGGGCACGTGATCCCCGCTCTCGCCGTGGCCGATGCCCTGCGTGAGCATGGGGCCGAGGTGATCTTCGTGGGCGGCGAGCGCGCTGAGCGCACGCTCGTTCCCGCGGCGGGCTATGAGCTGCGCACGCTGCGCGTCCTGCCGCTGCCCCGGCGTTCGCCGATCCGGGCCGCCCGGGCGGCGGTGCTCGACGTCGGCGCGGTGGCGGTCGCCCATCGTCTAGTGGGCTCGCTGAGGCCTGCGGCGGTGCTCGGCGCCGGGGGTTACGTGTCCGGGCCGGTCGGCCTGGCGGCCCTGCTTCACCGGGTGCCGCTCGTTCTCATGGAGGCCGACAGCCATCTCGGCCTGACCAATCGGTTGTTGGCTCCGCTGGCTCGACGGGTCTGCCTGGCCTTCCCGCTGGCTGGACGCGAAGGCTCCCGCTACCGCCTCACCGGGCGCCCCATCCCCGCCCCGGCCACAGACCGTGCGGCGGCCCGGGCTCGGTTTGGCATCGGACCTGACGAATCGTGTGTGCTCGTCTTCGGTGGCAGTCAGGGGGCGCGGTCGATCAACCAGGCTGCGCTCGACGCGTTCGCCGGCGCGGGTTTTCGTGTCCTGCACGCGGCCGGGGAGCGCGATTTTCCTTCGCTGAGGTCGCCGGGGCCCGGCTACGACCTACGCGCCTATATCTCGGACTTCGGCCAGGCGCTGCTGGCCAGTGACCTGGTCATTGCCCGCTCCGGCGGGTCTGTATTCGAGATCGCCGCTTACGGGCGACCGATGATCCTCAGTCCCTACCCGCACGCCACTGCCGATCACCAGACCGAGAACGCGCGTTATTTCGAGCGTGCCGGAGCGGCGGTGGTGATTCCCGACGAGGAGCTCAGCGGTCCGCGGCTGGCTGCCGAGGTGGGCCGGCTGTTGGCCGACCCGGGGCTACTGTCCGCCATGGGTCGCGCCGCAGCCGGGCTGGCCCGGCCCGACGCGGCCCACGAGATCGCCGCTGAGCTGCTGCAGGCGGCTGGTCGGAGTGCTTAGAAGGGACGGCTGGGGAACGAGGGGCCAAGGCGCCCGTTGGCGTTCTCGGCCTCTTGGACTGCTCGGCTGACCCAGAAGACACCACCGGGAGGGCCACCGCCGCAGCCGCTGCTGTTGCCGGGCGGGTGGGTCCACATGAACGCATCCGCGGCGGCGTAGCCCGTGATGGTGGTGTCCGCCGGCCCCAGCCCGCGCTGGGGCGGGTTGCAGAGATCCTCGACACCCTGAGTGACGGGGTGCGGGTTCAGCAGCGGTCCGCGGCCGTTGTCGGCCGTGTTGACGATGAAGTGCGCGCCGTGGGTCAGCCGGGAGATGCGGTTGGCCCAGCGGACCTCGTTGATCGTCCACTGCTCATGGGTGTCGTTGGTGAAGAAGCCGCGGATCTTGTTCACGCCGATGGCGTTGAGGATCCGGGCCGTGTAGCGGACCCCGTTGGAGTCGGAATAGCCGGCCTCGACATAGACCACCGTGTGAGGCAGAGAGGCCATCTTGTTGATCTCGTAGCGCAGGTCAGCTTCCCAGGCGGACATAGCACCCATGCGGGTGACGCAACTCGAGGAGCCGATCGCGTCCAGCTCCAGGAGGAAGACGGCGGGGCGCCGATCGGTGGCCGCGGCCATCTCGTTCACCCGACGGCGGAAGACCGGATTGTCGCGCCGCACCCGCGCTGGGGTGGGGCAGCCACCCAGGTCGGGGTGCATGAAGTAGGTATTGAAGATCGGGATCGAGCCCGGATCGGCGGTCATGTTCGAGCAGAAGATCTTTTCGGCCTGCTTGAAGATCCCGCCGGGGCCGCCCCCCCAGGAGTAACTGCTCAGTCGCTGGGCCTCGGGCTCCGAGGCGATCTTGGAGAGCTCGGCCACCTGATGGGCCAGTCCGGGGTTCGCCGCCAGTCTCGCCGCCCAACCGCCGTTGCTCAGCTGCTGGCTGAACGTAGCCCACGAAAGGTCGACGGGCAGGTTTTTGGGGTTCACGCCCATGAGATCGGCGATCGCGCCCGCCGCCGCGCCCTTCGCCGGGCCGGGGACGAAGAACCGGGCGCCGTTGAGCGGATTGCTACCCGGGGCGACGGGAAGGTCGAGGGGGTTGGACGGGTCGCGCTTGCCCGGATAGGGCTGGCCGCATTGCTGGCCCGCAGCGTGCGCCACCGGTCGGCGAGCGGCGGCTGAGGTGGCCGGAATCACAGCGGCGGCGATGATCGCCAGGGTGGAGACGGTCAGGGCGGCGCGACCATGCGCGCGGCGGTGGAAGCATGCGGAGACGGAGGACATGCCCCCTCTATCGGAAGCTCGTGGCCAGTCCTAAACCCGGGTGTAGCGCTCCGGACACATGTCAATACGGACGCCTCGGATAGCCCGGTCCGAGCTGCGCGCTGGCCCGCGGGGCCAGCCCGATCGCCCGGGCAGGCCAGAAGGTTCCCCCGGACGGGCCGCCGCCGCAGCCGTTTGTATAGCCTCGGCGCTCGTCAAACCTGCCCAACGGAGGGCGAAATTTGGAGTTCACGGGGCGCCAGCTGCATTTCGTCGGGATCGGTGGCGCGGGGATGAGCGGTCTTGCCCTGATCGCCCGGACGCTCGGCGCGCAGGTGACCGGCTCTGACCGGGCCGAGTCCGCCTACACGGCCCGGCTGCGCGAGCACGGAATCGAACCGATCATCGGACACGACTCGGCCAACGTGCCCGCCGGGGCCGAGGTCGTCTACTCAACCGCGATCGGCGCCGAGAACCCCGAGCGAGGTCTCGCCCGGTCGGAGCTGCACCGGGCTGACCTGTTGGCCCAGATCGCTGCCCTGCGGCGCTGCCTGGCCGTCACCGGCACGCACGGCAAGACCACGACGGCCGCGATGACCGTCCAAGCGCTCCGGGGCGCGGGCATGGATCCGGCCTACGTGGTCGGCGGCGAACTGCGCTCGACCAGTGCCAACGCCGGTTGGGGGAGCGGTGAGTGGATCGTCGTCGAGGCCGACGAGTCCGACCGCTCGCTGCTGAAGCTCGATCCCGAGATCGCAGTGCTCACCAACGCCGAGCTCGATCATCACGCCACGTACTCCTCACGGCTGGACCTCGAGGCGACCTTTGCCGCCTTTCTGGCCCGCGCTGGGACCGGGGCGGTGGTCTGGGACAGGGCCGGTCTACGAGGCCTCGCCCCACCCGGAGCGTACTTCTACGACGCTGTCCCCGAACTGCATCCCGACGGCTCGCGCTTCTCCTGGCAGGGCATCGAGGTCACCCTGAGCGTGCCCGGGGCCCATAACGCCGTCAACGCGGCGGGGGCCCTGACCGCGGCTGCCCTAGCCGGAGCTGACCCTGTCCAGGCCGCTGGCGCGCTGGCCGACTTCAAGGGTGCGCGCCGGCGTTTCGAGCTGCTCGGCCGGACCGCCTCGGGCGCCACCGTCTACGACGACTACGCCCACCACCCGACCGAGGTGGCCGCCGCCATCGCCGGGGCCCGGACGCTGCGCCCGCGGCGGCTGGTGGCTGTCTTTCAGCCCCACCTGTTCTCCCGCACCCGCGCCTTTGCGGCCCAGTTCGGCCGGGCGCTGGCCGCGGCCGACGAGATCGTCGTGTTGCCGGTGTACCCCGCACGCGAATCGGGGGCTGACTTCCCCGGCGTCGACGGCCACCTGATCGCCGCGGCGGCAGCCGACGCGAGCGGGGGGCGCCAGGTGGCCTGGATGCCCGGTTTCGGGCCGGCTCGCGACTTTCTCCTGAGCCGACTGGGGGATGGGTCGCTGTGCCTCTTCATGGGGGCGGGCAACATCGACACCCTGGCCCGGGAGCTCGCCGCCACCGGCGCTTGAGCCCGCACCGCGGACCACTTCGCCGGAGGTCGGCATGGGGGAGCCTGGGGGGTTGGCTAACCGGCCGAGGCGCGTTCTACGCTCCTGCCACTATGGCCACGATTCCCGAGGGCATCGAGCGAGAGTTCCCCCTGGCCCGCCTGACCACGATCCGGACCGGCGGCCGGGCTGAGCTGTTCGCCCGGGCCGGCACCATCGCCGCGCTGGAGCGCCTGCTGGCCTGGGCGGCGGAGGAGGGTCTGGAGGTAGGTGTCGTCGGCTCGGGGTCGAACCTGCTGGTGGCGGACGAGGGTGTTCGCGGGCTGGTGCTGAAACTCGACCAGGAGCTGAGCGAGATAACCGTGATTGGCACTCGAATGGACTGCGGAGGCGGCGCCAGGCTGCCAGCCGTCTCGGCTCGTGCCGCTCGGGCCGGCCTCAGCGGCATCGAGTTCGGAGTCAACATCCCGGGAACCGTGGGCGGCGCGGTGCGGATGAACGCCAACGCTTACGGCGGTGAGCTCGCGCGCGCCCTGGAATGGGTCGACGTGGTCAGCGCCGGCGGGACCGAGCGCCGGACGCCGGACCAGCTCGGCTTCGCCTACCGCCGTTCGAGTCTGGCTCAAGGAGAAGTAGTGGCCCGCGCCTCCTTCGCGCTGGCTCCGGCGGCCGCCGAAGAGGTCAAGGTCACGCTCGCCGATATGCGCCGTCGTCGCAAGGAAGCCCAGCCCGCCGGCATCAAGACGTTCGGCTCCACGTTCAAGAACCCCACCGACCCCAGGGCCGAAGGGCGCAGCGCCGGTCAGCTCCTGGATGCCGCCGGATGCCGCGGGCTGCGCATCGGTGGCGCAGGCTTCTCGGCCAAGCACGCCAACTTCGTCGAGAACCATGGCGCAGCCACCACCGCCGACGTGATTGCGGTCATGGCCGAGGGCCGCCGGCGGGTCAAGGAGCAGTTCGGGCTCGAGCTCGAGCCCGAGGTGCAGGCTCTCGGCCCGGTGCCCTTCCCCGGCGATTGGTCGCGCGCATGATGGGCAGTGGCGGAGCCCGAGCAGCACGGGCGCGGGGCGGCAAGGCGGCTCAGCGCACCCGCTCGAGCGCTCGTACGCAGGGCCGCGGGAGAACCAGATCGCTGCTGCGTCCTGGACCTCGCCTGCTGGCCGGGTTGCTCGGCGGCCTGCTCGTGCTCGGCGGCATGTATCTGTGGCTGCGCGACTCCTCATTGGTCGCGGTGCAGAACGTCCGCATCGTTGGAACCAGCGGTCCCGACGCCGGGCAGATCCGCTTCGCGCTGCGCTCTGCCGCCCGGACGATGACCACACTCGACGTGAGGATGGGGGCTCTGCAGACCGCCGTGGCCCCATACCCGGTGGTCAAGGGCCTGGACGTGGCCACGCACTTTCCCCACGGGATGACCATCAGCGTCTCCGAGCAGGTTCCGGTGGCCGTCGTGATGGCCGGTGGCCGGCGTGTCCCGGTAGCCGGTGACGGGACGCTCCTGCACGTGACGCAGGACCAGTCGAGCCTGCCGGTCATCTCCCTCGCCGTGCTGCCCGGCGGCTCGCGCTTGACCGGTTATGCGCTGGGCGAGGCGCGCCTGCTCGGCGCGGCCCCGTACCGGCTGCTGAGCCGGCTGAGCCAGGTCAGCGACAGCCCCGAGCATGGCCTGACCGGCCAGCTCCGCAACGGCCCGATCCTGTACTTCGGCCAGGGCCGCCAGCTGGCGGCCAAGTGGGCTGCGGTAACCGAGGTCCTTGCCAACTCGGGCTCGGCCGGTGCCCAGTACATCGACGTGACCGATCCGAGTCGGCCGGCGGCGGGCGCGGGCACGGACAGCGTCAGCTCCGGCGGGTTCTCCGGTGCGAACGGCGCGAGTGCGGGCGCCTCGGCGGGCACCACCTCGGCGGCGGCCACTGCCACCGCTCCGGCCGCGTCGACCCCGACCGTGGCGTCGCCAACCGGGACCACCCCAACCGGGACCGCTCCGACGGGCACGGCCTCAGGAGGCTGAACCTAAGGTGTAGAGTCACTGTCGCCTCGGCCCGACTCTACGACGCAGATCGAGACTTCCTCCTTCTGCAACGTTCATTGCGCGAGCCCTCAGCGCGTTGACTTCTAGCGCCGCTAGGCCATAACGTGCCAAACTGCTCAATTCGAGCAAGGACGCCCGAAACACTCAACCCTATATCGAGGCTCGGACGAGACACATGGAAAGCGGAAGTTATCTGGCCGTCATCAAGGTCGTCGGAGTTGGCGGCGGCGGCACCAATGCGGTCAACCGGATGGTTGACGCGGGCCTGCGCGGCGTCGAATTCGTCGCCTGCAACACCGACGCGCAAGCGCTGGCCATGTGCGATGCCGACATCAAGCTGAACATCGGCCACGAGCTGACCAAGGGGTTGGGCGCCGGCTCCAACCCGGACATGGGCCATGGCGCAGCCGCCGAGTCGCGCGACGAGATCAAGGAGGCCCTCAAGGGGGCCGACATGGTGTTCGTGACCGCAGGCGAGGGCGGCGGCACGGGCACCGGTGCCGCGCCGGTAATCGCCGAGATCGCCAAGAACGAGATCGGCGCCCTGACGGTCGGCGTGGTCACACGACCGTTCTCCTTCGAGGGCACCCAGCGTGCCCGCCAGGCCCAGGAGGGGATCCAGCGCCTGCGCGAGAACGTGGACACGTTGATCGTGATTCCCAACGAGAAGCTGCTGAGCATCGTCGAGCGGCGCACGACCATTCTGGACGCGTTCCGCGAGGCCGACAACGTGCTCCGTCAGGGCGTGCAGGGAATCACCGATCTGATCACGATTCCTGGCCTGATCAACCTCGACTTCGCCGACGTGCGAACGATCATGCACGAGGCCGGATCCGCTCTGATGGGCATCGGTACGGCCGCGGGCGAGAACCGCGCCGCCGAGGCGGCCAAGATCGCCATTTCCTCGCCGCTCCTCGAGGAGTCGGTGGAAGGGGCGATGGGCATTCTGCTCAACATCACCGGCGGCCACGACCTGGGGCTGTTCGAGGTCAACGAGGCAGCTGAGATCGTCCAGGGTGCCGCGGATTCGAACTCCAACATCATCTTCGGCGCCGTCATCGACGACACGCTCGGAGACGAGGTGCGGGTGACGGTCATTGCTACCGGCTTCGACCATGGGGCGCGCAGTCCCAGCACCGCCCGTGAGACAACCCGGCGCGAGCGCCGCGACCGCGACGTGACGATGGATGACCGGCAGCGCTCCTCGCTGGAGATCGCCGACGACGAGATCGATATCCCGTCGTTCTTGAAGGACCGGTAGGAGCGGCAGCGCCTTGTAGCCTTGGACGGCATGTCGCCGTCCGCCGAAACCGCGCTTCGTCAGTCACCGCTGCGCGCCCAGCACGAAGCGGCCGGGGCGCGCATGGTGCCGTTCGCCGGCTGGGAGATGCCGGTGCAGTACGCGGGCATCCGGCTCGAGCATGCCGCCGTGCGCACCCAGGCTGGGGTGTTTGACGTCTCTCACATGGGCCAGATCGAAACCCGGGGGCCTCAGGCCCGGGAGCTCCTTCAGCACCTGCTCTCCAACGACCTGCGCCGGCTGGTCGAGGGCGGCGCCCAGTACAGCGTCCTATGTCGCGAAGACGGGGGCGTTCTCGACGATCTGTTCACCTACCGTCTGGGCGACTGCCACTACCTGACGGTCACCAACGCGGCCAACCACGAGCGCGACCTGGCCTGGTTTCAAGCTCATGCAGGCGATTTCGACGTGGACGTGATCGATCGCCGGGACGACTTCGCCATGCTGGCCGTGCAGGGGCCGGCGGCGCGGGAGATCCTCGGCCGGCTGACCGACGAGCTGTTGCCACCCCGCTTCCATTGCGCGAACCGCACCTTGGCCGGGGTCGCGATGCTGGTCTGCGGAACCGGATACACCGGCGAGGACGGCGCCGAGCTGCTGATCGAGCCCGCCCGGGCCGGGGAGGTGTGGGATGCGCTGCTCGCCGCCGGGGTGGTCCCGGCCGGGCTGGGCGCGCGCGACACCCTGCGCCTCGAGGTCTGCTTCCACTTGTACGGCAACGACCTCAGTGAGGAGCGTGGCCCGATCGAGGCCGGCCTTGGGTGGTGCTGCCGGGAGCAGACTGGCTTCATCGGCTCCGACGCCGTGGCCGCGGTTCGCGCGGCCGGTCCGGCCGAGAAGCTCGCTGCCTTCACCATCGAGGGAGCGGGCATCCCGCGCCCGGGCAATCCCGTTGTCGGCGGTGGCGTCGTGACCAGCGGCACCTTCTCCCCCTCGCTCGAGCGGGGTATTGGGATGGCCTACGTGGCCGCCGAGCGTGCCGCGCCGGGCACTAGCCTGATGATCGACGTGCGCGGCACCGAGCGCGCCGCAGTCGTGCAGTCCAAGCCCCTGTACAAGAAGGAGCAGTAGTGGCCGACCCCAGCTACCCCGACGATCTTCTCTACCACCCCGAGCACGATTGGGCTCGGATCGACGGTGAAGAGGCGACGTTCGGGATCACGTGGTACGCGCAGGACTCGCTCGGGGAGGTCGTGTTCTTCGAGCCGCCGGCCATCGGTACCCAGGTCCGCAAGGATGCTCCGTACACCGAGGTCGAGTCGGTCAAGGCGGTGTCCGATGTGATCTCGCCCCTGTCTGGGGAGATCGTGGCTGTGAACGAGCTCCTGTCGGATCAGCCCGAGACGATCAACGAGGATCCCTACGGGGAGGGCTGGCTGATCAAGGTGAAGCTCTCTGACCCGAGCGAGGCTGACTCGCTACTCGATTCGGCCAGCTATCAGGCCGGGCTGTCATGAGCTCCTACACCTCCGCCACCGACGCCGACCGGCGAGAAATGCTGGCCGCCATCGGCGTCGATTCGATGGACGCGCTGTTCGCCGACATCCCCGAGTCCCTGCGCCTCTCGGCTCCGCTGGACCTCGGCCCCGGACTGTCCGAGCAGGAGGTCTATGACGAGCTGCGCGCCCTGGCCGCGCGCAATTCCTCCACCGAGGACGAGGTCTCCTTCCTGGGCGCGGGGATGTACGACCACTACGTGCCCGCTCTGATCGACTCGATCACCAGCCGTTCTGAGTTCCTGACCCCCTACACGCCCTATCAGCCGGAGGTCTCGCAGGGTGGCCTGCAGGCCATGTTCGAGTACCAGACGGCGATCTGCGAACTGACCGGGCTGCCCGTCTCCAACGCCTCGGTCTACGAGGGTCCGAGTGCGGTGGCCGCCGCTGGTTACGTGGCCAAGTACACCAACGGGCGGGGCAAGTTCGTCATTTCCCGCGGCGTTCACCCTCACTCCCGCGAAACCCTGCGCACCCACGCTCATGCCTGGGGCATGGAGGTGGTGGAGGCGCCGCTCAAGGACGGCGTCACCGTGTTGCCCGAGCTCGACGATGACGTCAGCGCGGTGATCGTGCAGCAGCCCAATTTTCTGGGGGCGGTTGAGGATCTGGAGGCCCTGAGCGACGCCGCTCACGCCGCGGGCGCGCTCAGCCTCTGCGCCTGTGATCCGCTCCCGCTGGCGCTGCTGCGCTCGCCCGGCGAGTGTGGGGTGGACATCGCGGTGGGCGAGGGGCAGACGCTGGGTAACCGGCTTGACTTCGGCGGTCCGTCGTTCGGATTCTTCGCCACCAGCCAGGCCCTGCTCCGCCGCATTCCCGGCCGGATCTCCGGCGAGACGCGCGATGTCGAGGGCAAGCGCGGTTTCGTGCTCACCCTGCAGACCCGGGAGCAGCACATCCGCCGCGAGAAGGCCACCTCCAACATCTGCACCGCCCAGGCCCTGAACGCGCTGGCGGGAGTGATCTACCTGAGCTGGCTCGGCCGCCGCGGGATCGTCGAGCTGACCGAGCTGATGGTCCGGCGCACCGCCTACGCGCGTGAGCGACTGGCGGAGCTAGACGGGGTCGAGCTGTTGCACGAACGCCCCGTGGTGCGCGAATTCGCCCTGGCCCTGGATGCCCCAGTGGAGCCGGTGCTGGCTCGGTGCCTGCAGGAGGGGATCAATCCCGGCTATCCGCTGGGCGGCGATTACCCGGAGTACGAGAACGGCCTGCTGGTGGCCATCACCGAGCGCCGGACCCGGGCCGAGATCGATCGCCTGGTCGAGGTGCTGGGCGCCGCGGTGGCCGCTGAGCGAGGGCGCACCCTGCAGGAGGTGGGGGCATGATCGCCGCCGCTGATGACCAGCTGACCATCTTCGAGCGCTCCCGGCCCGGCCGGCGGGCATTCGTGGCCCCTGCCCTGGACGTGCCCGAGCGCCCGCTGGATGAGCTGCTCCCACCCGAGCTGCGTCGTGCGAGCGAGCCACGCCTGCCCGAGGTCTCAGAGCCGGAGATCGTGCGCCATTACAACCGTCTCTCCAAGCGCAACTTCGATCTCGACACCGGCTTCTATCCGCTGGGTTCGTGCACGATGAAGCACAACCCAAAGCTCCATGAGCGGGTGGCCGCGCTGCCCGGTCACGCCAAGCTCCACCCCCTCCAGCGGCCCGAGCGGGCTCAGGGCGCCCTCGAGCTGATGTGGCGCCTACAGGATGCCCTGTCGGAAATTGCCGGCCTGCCCCACGTCTCACTCCAGCCCTCGGCGGGCTCGCACGGCGAGCTGGCCGGGGTCCTGCTCACCCGGGCCTACCACGAGGACCGTGGTGAGCACCGGACCAAGGTCCTCACTCCGGACACCGCGCACGGGACCAACCCGGCCACGGTGACCATGGCCGGCTACGAGGTGGTGAAGGTCGGCACCGACGAGCACGGAAACGTCGACATCGACGACCTCCGCGCCAAGGCCGACACCGACGTGGCCTGTCTGATGCTGACCAATCCCTCGACGCTCGGCCTGTTCGAACCCCAGATCGAGGAGATCGCGGCGATCGTGCACGAGGTGGGGGCCACGCTCTACTACGACGGCGCCAACCTGAACGCGATCATGGGCATCTGCCGGCCCGGGGACATGGGCTTCGACATCGTCCACTTCAACCTGCACAAGTCCTTCACCCAGCCTCACGGGGGCGGGGGACCGGGTGCCGGTCCGATCGCCGTCTCAGACCGCATCGAGCCCTTCCTGCCCCGGCCCCAGGTCATCCGGACCGAGACGAGCGACGCCGAGGCCCGCTACGAGCTCGACTACGACCGGCCGCGCTCGATCGGCCGCCTGCGCGGCTTCCAGGGCAACTTCGGAGTCTTCGTGCGCTCCTACGCCTACATCCGGTCCCTCGGCGCCGCGGGCCTGCGTGACGTGTCCGAGGTCGCGGTCCTGAACGCCAACTACCTCCTGGCCCGCCTGCGGGCCGAGGGAGTGGATGAGTTCCTGCCTGCTGCCTACGACCGGATCTGCATGCACGAGTTCGTGCTCTCCGGCGCCCCGATGAAGCGCGAGCTGGAGATCAAGACGCTGGATCTGGCCAAGCGGCTGCTCGATCACGGTGTGCACCCGCCCACGGTCTACTTCCCCCTGCTCGTCGATGAGGCTCTGCTGGTCGAGCCGACCGAGACCGAGACCAAGGAAACGCTGGACCGGTTCGCCTCGATCGTGGCCGAGATCCTGCGCGAGGCCCGCGAGGATCCCGAGGTCGCCCGCACGGCACCGCACACCACGCCGGTACGGCGCCTGGATGAGGCCGGGGCGGCGCGGCGGCCGGTGCTTCGCCAGCCGCTCTAGGGTCCCTAGGTCAAAAGCTAATCCGCGTCGGCCACGACCGACCCCACCCGCTCGCCCAGCGTGCGGTCACGGCCGTAGACGACCGCCCCGTAGATGAGGGCGACCACGACCACACCGCCGGCGATCAGCGGGTAGTGGCTGAACGGCGCCGGCTGGCCCGGCTTGACCAGCTCGTAGAGGGGGTAGCCGATCGCCCCCGCGCCGAGCAGCGGCAGCACCACGTGCAGCAGGGGGGAGAAGCGGTCCCGGTGGTAGCGGTGGAAGTACACCGGCAGGGCCAGGTTGGCCACCAGATAGGTGAGGG
Organism: uncultured Solirubrobacterales bacterium; assembly: GCA_963845575.1. Classification (GTDB taxonomy): domain Bacteria; phylum Actinomycetota; class Thermoleophilia; order Solirubrobacterales; family Solirubrobacteraceae; genus Palsa-465. The sequence goes on from CAWJSN010000014.1 coordinate 561,122, forward strand.
CGATGAGGATTGTCCCCAGCGTGGCTATTTCACCGAAGAAGGTGACTGGATCGGTGTTCCAGCCAAACACATAGCTCAGGCCGAGAGCCAGTCCGAGGAAGACCACGAAAGCCACCCAAGGTGTCTTGCCGCGCTCGGTCAGCTTGGCCGTGACCGATGGCAGCAGGCCCTCGCGCCCTGAGCTGAAGATGATCCGGGCCTGGGAATTGGTGGCCGAGATCAGGCTCGAGCAGATCGAGGTGAAGCCCGCCATATAGGCCAGGAAGAGCAGGAAGCTGGCCACGCCGCCGGCGGCGGTGATGAAGGGCACCGTCGCGGCGGAGAGGGCCTTGGCCTTGTCGTCGAAGCCGACGACGGTGGCGTAGGCCAGAAACACGTAGAGCACGCCGACCAGCAGCACGCTGGCGAACACCGCCCGGGTGACACCCGCCCGCGGGTCCCGGCTCTCCTCGGCCATCGCGGCCGAGTTCTCCCAGCCCACGAACAGGTACACGGCCAGCGGGAAGCCAAGTGACAGCCCCGAGAAGCCACCCGAAAGGTTGCTGGGATTGAACGGCTCCAGGTTTATGTGGCCAGAGTGCTGGATGAGCAGCGAGATGGCCACCACGAGGAGGAGGGCCAGCTCGAAGCCGAAGAAGATGGCCGCCACCTTGGTGGACGGCTTCGCGCCACCCACGATCAGGGCCAGGGCTCCGAGGGTGAGCAGGGCGGTGAGGATCTGCCAGGGGATGTTGATGCTCAGGTAGTGCTGAAGGATCGTCTGGGCAAAGCCCCCGGAGATGGTCACCACGCTGGCCACGGCCAGGATGTAGCCCGCGCAGAGCACGACGGCGGTGACCACGGCCGCGTAGCCGCCGAATGAGCGCCCGATGAACGTCACGAAGGATCCGGTCGATGGCTGTGAGCGGGAGAACTGGCTCAGCGTGTTGCCGAGCAGGGCGATGGCCACCACAGCCGCGATCACGGTCAGCGGCGCGGCGATCCCGGCCGTGGAGACGATCAGCGCGAACCCGAAGAAGAAGCTCATCGCCGGCGCGATGTTGGCCAGCGTGGCCGCGGCGATATCGAAATTCGACAGCACACCCCGAGCCAGCCGCGCCGGGGCGGGGCGGGCGGCGCCCGAGCCCGCGGGCCCGGCGCCCGAGCCGGCGGACCCAGCGCCCGAGCCGCCGGGAACATCGATCGTGGACATGAGCTCTCCTCCCGAGATCAGATGCAGACCGGGCACGAGCCTATTGGACCCGGGGGGCGGTGTGCGTGGGTGGTTTGGCGCGGGCCGGAAGCGGCCTGGTTGGCGAGGGTGAGCGCGGCCGCTGTCGGGTGCGGCATGCGGTGATTTGGCTGGGGCCGGAAACGGCAGCTGAGGAGGGGAGGAGGTGAGGCGGCGCTGTCCGGTGGAACATGCAGAACTGGGAAAAATCCGCCGGGCGCTGGTGAGTGTTCCCAAAAAGCTTGGCTAGACGTGCTGTTTGCAGAAAATCCAACTTCGGCTCAAGCGGTCAGCGCAACAGTTCCTCCATCTTCTCAGCTGGGGTACGCCAGTTGAGGGTTTGTCGGGGGCGCCCGTTGAGTTCGGCGGCGATCTGGTCAAGCTCGACCTGGCTGCGAGCAGCTAGGTCGAGCTTGCGCGGCAGGTATTGGCGCAGGAGCCCATTGGTGTTCTCGTTGGATCCGCGCTGCCACGGGCTGTGGGGATCGCAGAAATACACCTGGATCCCGGTCTGGCTGGTGAAGCGTTGATGGGCGGCCAGCTCGCGACCCTGATCCCAGGTCAGCGACTTGCCCAGATGCCCGGGCAGTTCGCTGATGCGCTGCTCGAGCGCCTGGATCACTCGGGCTGTGGTGCGGTCATAGCCCAGGTGAGCCAGCAGCACGTAGCGGGTCTGGCGCTCCACTAGCGTCGCGATCGCAGACTTGCCCCCGGCGCCCATCATCAAATCGCCCTCCCAGTGGCCCGGAACGCGGCGGTCATCGACCTCCGGCGGACGCTCGGCGATCGGGACCATCCCCGTGATCCGGCCACGCCCATCGGCACGATTTCGTGAGCGCCGGGTGCTGCGACCGGTCCGCAGCTGGGCAGTCAGCTGTCGGCGCAGCTCGCCGCGCGACTGGACGTACAGCGACTGATAGATCGTCTCGTGGCTGATCCGCATCCCCTCATCATCGGGATGATCGAGCTTCAGTCTGGCCGAGATCTGCTCAGGCGACCAGCACCGCTCAAGACCCTCCTGCACCGCTCGGACCAGTCCCGCCGAGCGCGAGAGCTTTGTCTCCTTCGCCCGCCGCGCCAATCGCTGCGCGGTCCGCTCGCCCACCAGCGGCCGATAACGCCAGCGCTCCCCACCACATCGACCGATCTCCCGCCCAACCGTCGAGCGATGACGCCCCAACGCCCGGGCGATCTCGCTGTTGCTCTCACCTCCATGGATCCCAATAAAGATCCGCTCACGCTCCTCAAACGACAGCCGATGCGGCGAGTGCTCCACCCGCCGGCGCATCAGCGCCGCCTGATCGCGGATCAGATACGCCGTCGAGCTCGGCAAACCGAACTCGACCATCACCTCCCTCGCGCGAGCCCCGGCACGAAACCGCTCCACGACCTCCGCCCGCTCCCTCGCCATCAACAACCGATACGACCGACGCACACCCCGTCTCTTAGCCATCCGATCTCCGATCTCTCAACACGAAAACACGATCGTGTTGCGTCGACCGGATGAATCCACCCAACTCCGCACGACGGATTTTCCCAATTTGCACGGCAGAATTCAGTAAATCGTCGACCGGGGGGAGTGGACGAGGCGACCGGGTGACTGACCCCTCCCCAGCTCCAAAAACCCCTCGCCCCCGGCTCACGCCACGGGGACACGCGCAGCCACGCAGCCACGCAGCCGCCCGCCCAAGCCGCACACCTTCCTAGCCTCAAACCCCATGCGGTTCGTGATCTACGGCGCAGGCGCTTTCGGCGGGGTCATCGGGGCCCGGCTTCACCCGGGCTCGCTGTCGCCCGATGAGATCCTGGCGGTCGCCGCGTGACCGCGACCGGCGATGCCCAGATCGTGGCCGAGGCGGCCGAGATCGCCGCGCGGGCGCCGGAGGAACTGGCCGCGCTGGTCAACATCTCCTCGCCGTCCGGCGATGTCGACGGCGCTGAGCGTTGCCTGTCGGTGTGCGCGAGCCTGCTTCCGGAGGGGGCCCGGGTCGAGCGGCCAGACTGCTCCACCCCCGGGAGCGCACGCGACCTGATCGCGACCGTTACCGGCACCGGTCGGGTCCGGCTGATGCTGCTCGGCCACGTGGACACGGTGATCGGCCACGACGCCCACCAGGTCCTGCGTCCGGAGGGTGAGCGTCTTTACGGCACCGGTACGGCCGACATGAAGGGGGGCGTGATCCTGTCGCTCGGCGTAGCCCGGGCGCTGGCCCAGCGCCCCGAGCGCTTTGCCGAGCTGTCGGTGCTGCTGGTCACCGACGAGGAGTGGCGGGTGGCTCCGTTCGCGCACACGGAGCGCTTTCGGGACTACGACGCCTGCCTGTGCTTCGAGGCCGGCGAGCGGACCGCAGATGGTGGTGAGGGCGTGGTCGTGCGCCGTAAGGCGGCCGGCACGCTGAAGGTGGTGGCCCAGGGGAGGGCCGCGCACTCAGGTAGCGCACCCGACCAGGGTCGTAACGCGCTGCTCGCTCTGGCCGCCGTAGCGCAGACCTGCGCTGAGCTGCACGACCCCCGGGGCCCTGAGCAGCTCAGCGTCGTGCCCACTGTCATGTCCTCGGGACGCGCGTTCAACGTCGTGCCGGCCACCGGCGAGCTGATCTTCGACCTTCGCGCACGAACCCTGGCCGCCTTCGAGCCGGTCATCGCGCGGGTGCCCCCCGAACGGGAGGGGGTCAGGCTGACGGCGACGATGGAGCGCAGGTGGCCGGGGATGGACTCGGAGGCCGTGACTGCGCCGCTGCTGCGCCAGGCCTCCGCGCGTCTGGGGCGCAGGATCTCTGGCGTACCCCGGGGCGGTGCCAGCGACGCCAGTCATTTCGCTGAAGCGATCGCCTTGACCTTGGACGGGCTTGGTCCGCGAGGCGGAGGCGCGCACACGCCAGAGGAGTTCGTCCTCGCCGAGGCGCTGGGCCAACGCGCCGAAGTGGCTCTGGCACTGGCCGAGCAGGTGCTGGATGCCTGACCTTCGCCGGCGGACCAGAACGCCCCGGGCCGAGCATGCAATCCTTGACCGTATGAATACGCCCGCCGTGAGGACCAGCCGGACACCGGCTCGCCGACGGGCCTCGGTGGAGGGGCTCGCGCTTCTAATCGGCATCGTCGCGTTCATGTGGCTGGTCGAGGTCATCAACACGATTGACAACCAAGGGCTCAACCACGACGGCATCTACCCCCGCAACGTCGACCACCTATGGGGGATCCTCACAGCACCGTTCCTACATAAGGGCTTCCCCCACCTGATCGACAACACGGTTCCGTTCCTGTTCATGGGCGTGATCATCGCGCTGCGCGGGGCGGCCCGGCTGGCGCTGGTGACCGCGATCGTGATCGTCATCGGGGGCCTGGGAACCTGGCTGATTGCGCCTGCTGGAACCGTGACCGTGGGCGCCAGCGGGGTGGTCTTCGGCTACGCAACCTACTTGCTCACCCGCGGCATCTTCGACCGCAGCTGGCTCGAGTTTCTGACCGGAGTCGTGGTCGGCGTGGTGTGGGGCGGAGCCCTGATCTCCAGCCTCGTGCCCCAGCGCGGGATCTCCTGGCAGGGCCATGTCTGCGGTGCGCTGGGCGGCGTGGTGGCGGCCTGGCTTCTGGCCCGGCCACGGACCCAGCCCGGTCGTGGCCGGGACTCCGGCAGTGACCCCTTGACTCGCGCGCTGGTCTAGCGCAAACCAATTAGTAGCCTGCGCTCCGTGCGCATCTTCTCGGGCATTCAACCGACGGGTCGCAAGCACCTCGGTAACTACATCGGTGCGGTCACCCAGTGGGTGGCCGGCCAGGACCGGGGGGAGGCCATCTACTGCATCGTCGATCTGCACGCCATCACCGTGGCCTACGAGCCGGCCCGGCTGCGCGAGGCGGTCTATGACACGGCGGCCACCCTGCTGGCCGCCGGCCTCGATCCCGAGCGCTGCGTGTTCTTCCGGCAGAGCGACGTGCTCGAGCACACCGAGCTCACCTGGCTGCTCTCGGGTGTGACCTCGTTCGGCGAGCTGAGTCGCATGACCCAGTTCAAGGACAAGGCGGGAGCCCAGCGAGAGCTGGTCTCGGCCGGGCTGTTCACCTACCCCGTGCTGATGGCCGCCGACGTGCTCGGCTACCGGGCGAACGAGGTGCCGGTGGGGGACGATCAGCGCCAGCACGTCGAGCTGATGCGGGACGTCGCGATCCGCTTCAACGCCCGCTTCGAGGAGACGCTGGTCGTGCCCGAGGCCCGCGTTCCGACTGTCGGCGCGCGGATCATGGATCTGCAGAATCCGGGGCGCAAGATGTCTACCACCGGCTCCAACGTCGGCGGCACGGTCTACGTGACCGACGAGCCGAACGCGATCCTCAAGAAGTTCCGCTCCTCGGTCACCGATTCCGGCAGCGAGGTCCGCCGAGGACCGGCGAAACCTGGGATCAGCAATCTGATCGAGATCCTGGCCGCGGTCCGGGGTTCCACGCCCGAGGAGATCGAGCAGGAGTTTGACGGCTCCGGTTACGGCGCGTTCAAGGCCGCTGTGGCCGAGGCGGTGACCGACTTCCTGCTCCCCGTGCGCGAAGAGTACGAGAGCATTCGCGGTGATGAGGCTGAGCTCGAGCGGATCCTGGCTCGGGGCGCAGACAAGGCTCGGGGGATCATCTCGGGCACGATGATCGACGTCCGGCGAGCCATGGGGGTAGGAGCGGTCCGCCCGCCCGGATAACGTCTACAGGCTATGGCGCTTGTGGACCTGGAGCTGGACCTCGACGTATTCGCAGGGCCGTTCGACCTGCTGCTGACGCTGATCCTCCGTGAGGAGGTGGACCTGCTCGAGGTTGACCTGGCCGAGGTGGTCATCAGCTATATCGACCATTTGGAGCGCCGCGGGGACCTTGATCTCGAGGCGGCCACCGAGTTTCTGGTCCTGATCGCCGCCCTGCTGGAGCTGAAGTCCCGGCTTCTGTTGCCCGGAGAGGAGATCGAGGAGATCGATCTCGACCCCGGGGAGGCGGCCGAGGAGCTGTTGGCCCGGTTGCTGGACGCCCATCGGTACCGGACGGCGGCCGCCCACCTGCGGGCTCGTCTGGAGCAGGAGGAGGGCCGGCGTTTTCGCTCTGCACCGCTCCCGTCGGCGCTTCGCAAGGCTCGACTCGACGACGCCTCGGCGGTCTACGATCCCGGCCGGTTGGCCACGGCTATCGGCGAGCTGCTGGTCATGCCCCCGCCCGTCGACCTGCACCACGTCACCGTCGCCAAGGTCACCGTGGCCGAGCGGCTGGCCCACCTGCGGCGTCTGCTCATCGGGGGTCGATTCAGCTTCGACGACGCCGTGGCCCGCTCGGACAGGGTCACCGTGGCCGTGACGCTGTACGCCCTGCTCGAGCTGTACAAGCAGGGGGAGGCCACCTGGACGCAGGCCGCGCCGTTTGCCGAGATCACGATTACGGCGCTGCCCAGCGCACACAGCCTGTCGGCATGAGTTCACCTGCCCCCGAGCTCGAGCGGGCCGTCGAGGCCCTTCTCTTCCTCAGTCCCGAGCCCGTGACCCCGCCGGCCCTGGCTGAAGCCACCGGAGCCGAGTTGCACGAGGTGGTGAGCGCCCTGGAGGCGTTGCGCGAGCACTATGAATTCGAGCGCCGGGGCTTGGTCGTGCGTCAGCTGGCCGGCGGCTTCACGCTCAGCACCCACCCCGAAACCGAGGCCGCCGCACGGCGGCTGTTGGCCAAACCGCGCACGCCGCCACTCACCGCGGCCCAGGCCGAAACGCTGGCCATCGTGGCCTATCTGCAGCCGGTGTCGCGCCCGGAGATCGCCCGTATCCGCGGAGTGAGCGCCGAGTCCGCGGCGGCCACGCTGCTCGAACGCGGACTGATCGAAGAGCAGGGGCGCTCCCAGTTCGGGGCGGTTCTCTACCGGACCTCCGATCTGTTCCTGAAGCTGTTCGGACTTGATCGCCTGGATGAGCTGCCCCCGATCGAGGGTTTCGAGCCGCCGTCCGAGCTCGAGGCGGAGCTGCGCGACCGGTTGCTGCGGGCTGGTGACGCCCGGGTGGGAGGTGCCGGCGCCCCCGGCGCAACCACGCCCGCGGCCAGCAACGGGCATGCGGCCAGCGACGGGTATGCGGCCAGCGACGGGTATGCAGCCGGCAACGGGCACGAAGCCGACTACTAGCTCACCCCGAGGAACTCCTTCAGCGCGGTCCCGTCGCCGGCCAGCGCCTCGGCCACCGGCGCCTCCAGCTCGACGAACGGTTCGAGCTCGACTGCTGCGCCGCGTAGCCGCCACAGGCCGACCGCGCGCCCTCCGGCCAGGGCAAAGCCACGGAAGATGCCCCCGCTGATCACCTTTGCGGCGTGGTCACCCAGCACCGGCTCGCGGGAGTTCCAACCCAGAAGCAGCGGTTCGAAGGCCCCCAGCAGCCGAGGTTTGGCCGGCCGACCGGGTCGCCGCCCACGCAAGTCGACCAGGCCTCCGGGACGCTCCTCGAGCTCCGCGGCAATGGCGTTCATCCCCGCCCGGGCGTCGCGCAGGGGCAGGCCGGCCCAACGGGCCAGGTCGCGCTCATCCGCTGGCCCGTGACCGATCAGGTATCGCCGGGCCAGCTCGGCCAAAGCCCGGTCACGAGCCACAGGCGCCGCGACGGGAAGCCAGTCGCGCACCAGGACGTAGGCGTGCTGGCGTCCGATCATCGGACCCCGGATGACGATGCCCTCGATGGCGGCCCGGAAGAGGAGCTGGATCAGACCACCCTCGCCGAGGGGGACCTTGGCCGCCGCCAGACGCCGACCCAGTTCCGGCCGGGTGAGCGGGCCGTCAGCGGCGAGGGCTCGATCGATCGTGGCCAGGCCCCGCTCCATCGCTCGGGCATCGATGCCCTCCTGAGCCAGCCGGGTCGTGCTGCTGGTCCGGAGCTGAGGCGTGGTCAGCAACTGCAGCAGGGGGTAATCCTCGCTGCGCACCAGGTGCAGGGTGCCGCGGTTCAGCCAGGTGATGAGCAGCGAGCGCTCCTCGGTCAACGCGCGGTCCACGTCGGCGGCGCGGAGCCCCCGGCTCCGGGCTCGGATGGCCAGCCGGGCGCCCCGCGGATCCTGGCCCTGAATGGCCAGCAGCTGCTCGGCCACCGACAGCGGGTCCCGCGCCGGGGTTCCGGCCAGGAGCTGCGCGCGCAGGCGACGAGCGTGAACGGGGTCGCCGCTCACGCCCGCGCGGCGGCCAGCTGACCGCAGGCGGCATCGATGTCGCGGCCCCGCGTCAGGCGTACGGTCGCCCCGATCCCGGCCGCCTCGAGCTCGGCCCGGAAGGCCTCGATGGCCTTCGGGCTGGACCCGGAGAAGGGCGAGTCGGTGGGGTTGTAGGGGATCAGGTTGACCTTGAACATGCCGGGATCCAGGACCTCGGCCAGCTGCTGGGCCTGCGCGTAGGAGTCGTTCACCCCGGCCAGCATCACGTACTCGACGAAGATCATCCGCCGCTTGCGGGCGTAGAGCTCAGCGCAGGCGGCGAGCACCTCGCTCAGCGGGTAGCGGTCGTTGACCGGCATGAGCTCGGAGCGCAGGGCGTCGTCGGCGGCATGAAGGGAAAGGGCGAGCCGGATGGGCATCGGGCTCTCGGCCAGACGCTTGATACCCGGGACCCAGCCCACGGTGGAGATCGCTGTGTGACGGTGGCTGATGCCCATGTCGGGCAGCCGCCGGCAGGCCTCGAGAACGGCGTCGAGGTTCATCATCGGCTCGCCCATACCCATGAACACCGCGTGGTCGACCGGGCCCAGGCGACGGAAGTGCAGGGCTTGATCGACGATCTCGCCCGCGGTCAGGTTGCGCCCGAAGCGCATCTGCCCGGTGGCGCAGAAACGGCAGGTCAGCGGGCAGCCCGACTGCGAGGACAGGCAGAGCGAGTTGCGCCCATCTCGATAGACCATCAGCACGCTTTCCAGTGGCCGCCCATCGGCGGTGTGGAGCAGGGCCTTGACCGTCCCATCGCGCGCGTGGGCCTGATGCTCGACGGTCAGGGTCGAGAAGGGGACCGTCTCGTTGAGTGCGCTGCGCAGGCCGAGCGGGAGGTTGGTCATCTCCGCGTAAGCGCTGGCGCCCTGGGCCACCCACCGCCAGACCTGCTGCGCGCGGTAGGCGGGCTCGCCGAGTTCGGCCAAGGTGCGCTCCAGTAATCCGAAGTCCATGCCCTCTATGGTGGCAGCCGCCATGCGCCTCGCGAAGTACCTGGCCCACGCGGGCGTCGCCTCCCGCCGCTCGGCGGAGGAGATCGTGCGCTCGGGACGCGTGGGCGTCGGGGATGAAGTTGTCCTCGATCCGGCCCGCGGGGTCAGCGCCGAGGACCATGTGACCGTGGACGGAGCTCCGGTCACGCCACCGGCGCAGGAGCGCGTCCTCTACGCCGTCAACAAGCCGGCCGGCGTGGTCTCAACCGCCCGCGACACCCACGGCCGGCCGACTGTCGTCTCGCTGGTGCCGAGCACCGGGCGCCTGTATCCAGTCGGACGGCTGGACATCGACACCACCGGCCTGATCCTGCTCACCGACGATGGTGATCTGGCCCACCATCTGACCCATCCCCGCTTCGAGGTCGCCAAGACCTATCGGGTCACCGTGTCCCGAGCGCCGGTCACAGCCGCCGCCCTGCGGCGGCTGCGCGAAGGCGTCGAGCTCGACGACGGCCGCAGTGCGCCCGCCGTGGTTCGCCCCCGGGGCCCGGAGGTCATCGAGATAACCATTCACGAGGGACGTAAGCGCCAGGTCCGGCGCATGTGTGAGCAGGTCGGCCACCCGGTGCTGAAACTGGAGCGGGTGGCCTTCGGGCCGCTCAGGCTGGGCAAGTTGCCCGCCGGAGCGCACCGGCCCATCACCGGAAGCGAGCTGCGCGCGCTCCGGGAGGCCAGCGGTCTGTCCTGACCAGCTCGTACGCGCAGGAGCGTTCGTTCAGCGCTGAACGAACAGGGAGTCCCTCCTGAGGTGGGTGTAGGTCAGCGCCCGGGCCACGGTGGCCGGGCGCAGCAGGACCGAGTGGATTGCGACGAGGTGCTCGACGGTGAACTGGCGCACCCGTCGTCGCCAGACAAGGTGAAACCCGGCGAGGGGATAGCTGGGCTGCAGCCGCGTGGGGATCAGGTTGCATGCGGCGCCCCACCAGCAGAGTGGCTGTTCGGGAGCGCTGAGCGCGATCACGTTGAGCTGATTGACTCGGGCACCTCGCCGGGGCGGGATGCGCTGCAGGTCGGGCAGGTAGAGCGACAGGGGCAGGATGAAGCCATAGCGCTGGATCAAGAAGGCTCGCCCGGGCTGTCCCCGCTGCGGACCCGGCCCGAGCATCCTGGCCAGTGGGCGCCAATCCGGACGCTGCAGGCCACGGTCAGCGGCCACTCCGACCGAGGCGATGATCCCGAGAGAGCACAGGACCGCTGCCGCCACCAGGCCCAGGCGTCCGGCCCGCCGCGCGCCCAGTCCGCAGGCCAGCACCAGACCCGCCGGAATCACCAGGGCCAGGAGGTTGCGGGTGATGAGGTCGTCGTATCCGGCGAGGATGAACAGCAGGTTCAAGACTGCCGCGCCCACCAGGAGGCCGACCGCGGCCTGCCCGGTCCGGCGCTCGATCCCCTCGGCGCGCAGGACGAGCAGCGCGAGACCGACCAGCGCGGCCGCGATGGCCACGAACTTGACCAGCATCCGGTCGGGGGAGCCGGGACCGATCAGCATCTGGGGCAGGATCTGGTTCAGGCGTGTCCCGAGCGGACCGCTCGCTATCCAGGCGTCGCGGTGGGTGCCATTCTGCGCCAGGGCGAGCGGAATCAAGGCCGCTCCGGACGCGGCCACGAGCGCCACGGCGACTTGGACGATCCGGCGGCGTTGCTCGTAGAGCAGCCAAAGGGCCTGCGGAGCGACGGCCAGCACCGCGTAGTAGTGGGTGTTCAGGGCCAGGATGGCGGCCACCGCCCAGGCGATCGCCGTCATCGGTTGCGCCGACACTCGGTAACGGACCAGGGCGACCAGGCTGAGCGCCGTGAGGAGGACCAGCAGGGAGTACGAGCGAGCCTCCTGCGAGTACCAGATGAGCAGGGGGTTGAAGGCCGTGAGGGCGGCGAGCACAAGTCCCACGCGCCGGGTGGCCAGCGTGCGCCCGAGCAGATAGGCGACCGGGATCACCGACACGCCGAACAAGGCCGAGAGCGAGCGCAGGCCGGCCTCCCCGACGCCGAACACCCGCGACCAGAGCCAGGCCAACACGTAGAAGAGCGGCGGGGTCGACTCGTTGACCGCCAGTAGCCCGAACATCTTGCCGAATGAGTGATCGAGCAGGTAGACCGTGTTGGCCTCGTCGTACCAGAACCCCTGATGCCCGAGGCCATAGAAGCGCAGTCCGGCCCCGGCGAGAACCAACCCGCCGACCCCGATCAGGATGGGGTCGGCGAGCGCGGCTCGCGGGAGCGCAGGCAGACGCCAGCGCCCGGAGCTAGCTCCCCGCTGAGCTATCGATCCGACTCCCACGCCGTAAAGCTTCGCTTCCCCAGGGGGATCTCAGCGGGGCTCGCGGACCGCCCTAACAGGATCGCAACCGATGTCGAGGTGGGGATCAACGCCACAAACGGCACTATCTTCACCTCATGCTTCAGGAGCCAGGACAAGGCGAGCCGCCGATCAGGCTGGCGTCGGGACCGGTGGCCGGAACCGCTCCGGCCGAGGGGGCGATCAGTCTCCCCCGGCTGCGGGCGCCCGGTGTGCCGGCCTGGATCCCGCGACCGCGGACCCGCTTTGGTCCGGTGGCGGGACGGCTCGCGCTGGCGACGCTGGTGCTGTCCACGGTCCTCGTCGTCCTGGTCGCTGTGGGCGGTCCGTCGGTCCTCGTACCGCGCAGCACCCTGGCCTTCCCGGGGTGGGATTCCGGCCCGCTGAGCGCGATCATCCCCCGCGTCATCCGTGATCCAAAGGCGGTGGGGATCGGCTTCAGCGCCGTCCTCATCGCGATGCTGGCCGCCTATGCGGTGGCTCTGGCCGCGGTGCGCACATTCTCGATCCGCAGCTTGGCCGCCACCATCATCGCACTGCACCTGGTCCTACTGCTCAGCCCGCCGCTGCAGCTCAATGATGTCTTCAACTACATCGGCTACGCGCATCTGGGCGGCCTGCACCAGCTGAACCCGTACTTGCACACGATCAAGCAGGAGTCCTTCGATCCGGTGTTCCAGTTCGCCAGCTGGGGCAACTTGCGCAGTCCGTACGGACCGTTGTTCAGCGCTCTCACCTACCCACTGGCCTTCATGCCGCTCCCCGTCGCCTACTGGACCCTCAAGGTGATCACGGTGCTGCTCAGCCTGGCCTTCATCGTTCTGGTCTGGCAATGCGCGCGCCAGCTCGGGCGCGACCCCCGCTACGCGGTCGTGCTGGTGGCGCTCAACCCGATCTACCTCGTGTACGCGGTGGGCGGCTTCCACAACGACTTCTTCATGCTCGTGCCCATGCTGGGCGCCGTCTCACTGTTGCTTGCCGGTCGCGACCGCCCAGCCGGTGCCGTACTGATGCTGGCCGTGGCCGTGAAGTTCACTGCGGTGCTGCTGCTGCCCTTCCTGCTCGTTGCCGCCGGGACCCGGCCGCGCCGGCAGCGCGTGGTGGTCGGTGCGGTGGCCGTGGGCCTTCCCCTGGTCGGACTGAGCCTGGCCATGTTCGGCCTGGCGATCCCGAACCTCGCCCAACAGAGCTCGCTGCTGACCGACTTCAGCATTCCCAACGTCGTGGGCCTGATGATCGGGGCGGGAGGCGGAACGCCCTTCCTGCTCAAGGCCGCGATCGTGGGCGTGGTGATCGTCGTGGCCCACCAGCTCTACCGCCGCCGTGATTGGCTGGCCGGCGCCGGGTGGTCGACGGTGGCCCTCATGGCCAGCCTGAGCTGGCTGATGCCGTGGTATGTGATCTGGCTATTGCCGCTCGCGGCGCTGGCGACGAGCGTCCGCCTGCGGCGCACCGCAATGGCAGCAACGGCATTCCTTATCCTCAGCTTCATGCCGGCCACCAACCTGTATATGCATGCGCATGGAATCAACCCGTTGGGAAGCCCGGCCGGCCAGGCCTCGTTGTCGCAACAGAATAAGCTCGAGCAGTAGCGGCTATAGGCCGCGACGAGGGCTTTGTTAGGTTCGCCCACCGTGCGCATGCCATCCTCGGTAACGACGGTCGCGGACGGCCCAGCGCCGGCTGGGTTTGCGCTGCCCCCGCGTCGGCGCTTCGATCGCTTCGAGCTCGCGCTGCTGATCGCCTTCGCGTCCTTCTCGCTGTGGGTCGTGGGGGTCGACCTGGCGCAGGCCGTTGCCCACGGATTGGTCTGGACCGGCACCGACGGCTTCTTCATCGTCGACCAGATGCAATATCTGGCCTGGATCCAATCCGCCTCGCATCACCTGCTGATCGCCAACCTGTTCGTACTCCGGGGCACACCCTCGGACTACTTCCAGCCCGCGGTGGCCATATCCGGCGTGATCGCGGCGCTCGGTGTGGCCCCTTGGCTGACGTTGCTGTTGTGGAAGCCGGTGGCCGTGGTGGGAATGTTTTTCGCCGCGCGGGCTTATGCGTACCGGAGCGTCAACGGGGTGGCGGCCCGCCGGCTGGTCATTGGCCTCACGCTGTTCTTCGGCTCGTTCAGTGTCGTCTACGGCGCCTTCGGGATTGTCGGCGACATGATGCCCACCTGGCAGTCGTGGGGCTACCCCTTCGGGCTCATGGCCGTGGCGCTCATCGTCTTCGGGCTCCTCGGTTACGACCGGGCCCGCGGAGAGGGGCGCGTGACCGGCATGCCCGGATTGCTCGGTGCGGTGGCCAGCACACTTCATCCCTGGCAGGGCGAGACACTGATTCTGATCGTTCTGCTGGCCGAGTTGATCCGCTGGCGCGAGCACCGGACCTGGCGCTCGCTCGCTCTGCCGGTCCTGACCGTAGCCCTGACCGGCCTGCCGCTCCTCTACTACGTGATGCTGGGCAACTTCGACCTCTCCTGGACGCTGGCCCGGGTGGCCAGCCGCCATACGTTCTCGTTCTGGGCGATCGCCATCGGGGCCGGCCCTCTGGCCCTGGTGGCCCTACTTGGCTACCGGGGCCGGCCCGAGACGTTCCTCGAGCTTCTCAGCCGCATCTGGCCGGTGGTGGCGCTGATCATCTACATGCTCTCGGCCACGGCGCTGAGCGCGACGCCGCTGCATGCATTCAACGGGATCACGGTGCCGCTCTCGGTGCTGGCCGTTCTCGGGGTCCAGCGCACCCGGTTTGCCTCGTTGCCGGCCGCGCGCGTCATCACCGGGCTGGCGGTCCTCGCCTGCACCGTCCCGGCCAACGCCTACGCCCTGGCCATCGCTCCGCGATACGTGCACCCGGCCTCCGGCAACGCCAATTTCATTACCCGCGATGAGCGCGATGCTCTGGCCTATCTGAACCATGACCCTGACGACGGCGGAGTGTTGACCCAGTTCTACCTAGGGGAAGTGGTGCCGGGACGCACGGGCCGGCATACCCTGGTCGGCGACTGCCTGTGGTCTGAGCCCAAATGCATGCCTCGCTCCGAGGCGGCCGACGCGCTGTTCAACGGCGTGATGTCTCCGCTGCATGCCCGGCGCTTCGTCGTCCGCTCCAAGGCGCGTTTCATCCTGGCCAGCTGCGCCCCGCACGCCGACCTGCAGTGGCTGCTGGGTGGTCTGATCAAGGACGTGCACCGCTTCGGTTGCGCAGCCGTCTACCAGTTGAACACGCCACTGCCTCCGGCGCCCCGGCGATGAGTCCTAGCTCAAAACGGCTGTTCGCCCTGCGGGGCGCCAACAGCGTCCCCGCCAACGAGGCCGATGCGATCCTCGACGCCACCGGTGCTCTGATCCACGAGCTGATGGGGCGCAACGCGCTGGCCCCGGAGGCGATGGTGAGCTGCATCTTCACTCTCACCGACGATCTCGATGCCGAGTTCCCCGCCGTCGCGGCGCGTCGGCTGGGCTTGGATCGAGTTCCGCTGCTGTGCGCCCGGGAGGTGCCCGTACCAGGGTCGCTGCCCAGCGTGATCCGGGTTCTGGTCCACTACTACGCCGAGGAGGATCACGAACCCCGCCACGTGTACCTGGGCGAGGCCAAGAGCCTGAGGCAAGACCTCGAGTCGGCACAATAGGACCGTGGACCGCACGGCGAGGAAGGGAACCTGAGTGGCGATCGAGTTCGGTGAGCGCATCCGGCGCATCCCCGCGTATCCGCTGGCAGCCGGTTACGACCTGGGTGACGACGTGGCCATGATGGCCTCCAATGAGTGCTGGGTGGCCCCCAGCCGGGAGGTGGGCGCCGCCGCCCAGTCGGTGCTCAGCGGTATGCATCGCTATCCCGATCCGTCATACGCCCCGCTGCGCACTGCACTGTCGGAGCGTTACGGCCTACCCCGCCATCGCATCGCGCTGGGCAACGGCTCCTGTGACCTGCTCCTGGCCGCGGGTGAGGCCCTTCTCGAACCCGGTGCCGAGGTGGTCTACGCGTGGCCGGCCTTCAGTGTCTACCCCCACCTGGCCGCCGCCTCCGGCGCCCGTGAAATCAGGGTCCCGCTTGACGGCGATGATCGCCACGACCTGGACGCCATGGCCGCGGAGATCACCGCCGCCACGCGCCTGGTTCTGGTCTGCAACCCGAACAACCCGACCTCCACCTCATTGCCGCTGGAGGTGATCGAGGACTTTCTCGAGAAGGTGCCGCGCCATGTCTGCGTGATCCTGGATGAGGCCTACTGCGAATACGCACTGGCCCTGGGCGACACCTACGCGTCGCTCGGGCTCCTGCACCGTTGGCCGAACCTGGTTCTGCTGCGCACCTTCTCCAAGGTCTACGGGCTGGCCGGCCTGCGGGTGGGGTACGCCCTGTGCGGCGCCGAGGATTTCCGGGCCGCCGTAGACCAGGTGCGCCAACCCTTCTACCTGAACATGGCGGCCCAGGCGGCGGCCGTCGAGGCGCTGCGCCACCAGGACGAGGTCGAGCGCCGAGTGACCCGCACGGTGGCAGCCCGCATCGAGTTGGCCGATGGTCTGCGCAAGCTCGGTCTGTGGACGGCGGAGTCCGACGCCAACTTCGTCTGGACCCACCTCGGCGCGGATACCGTCGAGGCCGAGGTGGTGGCTGGACTGGCCGAGCGGGGCGTACTGGTGCGGGCCGGCGGGTCCCTGGGCCGGGAGGGCTCGCTCCGGGTCACGGTGGGCACCGAGTCAGAGAACGCGCGCTTTCTGGCCGCGATGGCGGAGCTGGTCGGGGAGGGTGAGCCAACTGCAGGCGCATCAGCCGGTCAGCCACGCCTAGGCAACCGCAGCCAGCTCTGATACAACGTGCTGCAAGCGCATGTCCGACCACGCCCGCAGCATCCACGGCAGTACCGACAGCACCTTCGGCTGGTCCTTCTACACGCGCTTTTACGCCTGGCGATTTAGCTAGGCGCTCGGCCAGACATCCCGCACCGCTCTGAAGGAGCGGACCGCTCGGAGGTCGGGCGCCGGAAATCCCCTCGCGGGGCCGTTCGCGGTCCCGCATTCGCAGGACATCAGGCTTCCCTAGAGTCTCCAGGCGCGAAAGGACGAAAAATGACGACCGTGATGAAACCGACCCCCACCGAGAAGGAGGTGCGAGCCGTGTCGGACCGGGTGGTGCCGATCTCCCAGCCATACAGGCCGGCCTCCCACCGGTCCCGGCAGCCGACGCCGACCATTCTCGACATTGCCGGCCGTAAGGTCGGTGGGGGCAGCTTCGCCCTCGTCGCGGGACCGTGCACGGTCGAGTCACGTGAGCAGACTCTCCAGAGCGCCCGCATCGTCCGCGACGCGGGGGCCACGATGTTCCGTGGCGGCGCCTACAAGCCCCGGACCTCGCCGTACGCCTTCCAGGGCCTCGGGCAGGAGGGCCTGCGGCTGCTGGCCGAGGCCAAGCACGAGACGGGGCTTCCGATCGTCACCGAAGTCATGGATGCCCGGGACATCGAGTCCGTGCTCGACGTGGCCGACGTGCTCCAGATCGGCGCCCGCAACATGCAGAACTACTCGCTGCTCTCCGAGGTCGGACGCACAAACCGCCCGGTGCTGATCAAGCGGGGGCTGTCCAGCACCCTCGAGGAGCTGGTGATGGCGGCCGAGTACGTCCTCAAGGAGGGCAATGAATCGGTCATGCTCTGCGAGCGGGGCATCCGCACGTTCGAGACCGCCTACCGCTTCACCCTTGACCTGATGGCCATCCCAGTGCTCAAGCAGATGACTCCTCTGCCGGTGATCGTCGACCCCAGTCACGCCGCGGGACGGCGTGAGCTCGTGCTGCCCATGTCCCTGGCCGCCGCGGCCGCTGGTGCCGACGGGATCATCGTCGAAGTCCATCCCCACCCGGACGAGGCGATCTGCGACGGTCCCCAGCAGCTGCTAGCGGACGAATTCGCTGGCTACGCCGCGCAGGTCGCCCGCGCCGCCGCGTTGGCCGGCCGGACGCTGGCGCCGGCCCCCGATCAGATCGCCTGCGGAGTGTCGGCCTAGATGTCGATCACGGGCTCATCGATGAGCGAGGCGGTGCGCGACCGCCGCATCGAGCGGCTCGTCCCGCTGGCCGCCCCACGGCAGCTGATCGATGAGCTCCCGCTTACGGAGGGCCAGGCCGGGGTTCTGATTCGCGGGCGCGAGGAGGTCAGCGCCGTCCTGGACGGGCTCGATGACCGCCTGCTCGTGGTCGTCGGCCCGTGCAGCGTCCACGACGTGGAGGCGACCCGGGAGTACGCCGAGCGCCTGAGCCGGGAGGCCGCGCGGCTCGGTTCCGAGCTGTGCGTAGCCATGCGGGTGTACTTCGAGAAGCCGCGCACGACGATCGGCTGGAAGGGCCTCATCAACGATCCGCACCTCGATGGCTCCAGCGACGTGAACACCGGGCTGCGGATCGCGCGCCAGCTGCTGCTGGAGGTACTGGCCCTAGGGCTCCCCGTCGGCTGCGAGTTCCTGGACCCGATCACCCCGCAGTACATCTCCGATGTGGTCAGCTGGGGAGCCATCGGGGCCCGCACCGTGGAGAGCCAGATCCACCGCCAGCTGGGCTCCGGCCTGTCAATGCCGGTGGGCTTCAAGAACCGTTCCGACGGAGACGTCCAGGTGGCCGTGGACGCGGTTCGTGCCGCCGCGGCGACCCACGCGTTCGCCGGGATCGACGTGAACGGCAGTCCCGCCATCCTCTACACGCGGGGCAACGACGAGTGCCACATCATCCTGCGGGGTGGAAAGGGGGCGCCGAACTACGGCCCGGAGCCGGTGGCCGCCGCTCTTCAGCTGCTGCGGGCTTCCGGCCTCCCGGAGCGCGTGATGGTCGATGTCAGCCACGACAACAGCGCCAAGGATCCGACGCGCCAACCGGCCGTGGCCGCCGACCTGGCTGCCCAGATCGCCGCCGGCAATCGGGCCATCGTCGGCGTCATGATCGAGTCCTTCCTCGTTGAGGGGCGCCAGGATCTGCGACACGATCCAGAGCACCCGATGACCTACGGCCAGTCGATTACGGACGGATGCATCGGCTGGGAGACGACCGTCGAGGTGCTCGACAGCCTCGCCGCCGCCGTCCGCACCCGCCGCAACGTTTAGTGCCCACGGCTGGCATGCGGATTGCAGTCATCGGCGTCGGGCTGATCGGCGGCTCGGTCGCCCTGGCCGCTCGCCGCCGGACTGGCGCCAGCGTGGCCGGATTCGACCGCTCGCCCGAGGCACTGGCTCGCGCTTGGGAGCGGGGCGCGCTCGACACGGCCGCCGCCAGCCTGTCTGAAGCCCTCGAAGCTGCGCAGGTCGCCTTTGTGGCGGTGCCGGTCGGAGCGCTGCCGGAACTGGTCTCCGACGTGCTCGCCGCGGCCCCCGCGGACTGCGTGGTTACTGATGTCGGCTCGACCAAGCGAGCCGTGCTCGCGGCCCACACCGATCCTCGTTTCGTCGGTGGCCACCCTCTGGCCGGGGCCGAGAACGCGGGCGTCGAGCATGCTCGCGAGGACATGTTCGATGGCTCCACGTGGTACCTGACGCCCGGCTCGAGCACCTCCGGCGTCCTGTTCGAGCGCCTGCACCGGCTCCTGCACGCTCTGGGCGCTCAGCCGACCGCGATCGACGCCGAGACCCACGACCAGATACTGGCCGCCGTCTCGCACCTGCCCCACGTGCTGGCCAATCTGCTCGTCACCCAGGCGGCGGGGAGGCTGGCCGCGGGCGAAGAGAGGCTTCCCGCCACCGGCCCGAGCTTTCGCGACGCCACCCGCGTGGCGGGCGCGCCGAGTGCCATTTGGACCGATATCTACCTGTCCAACCGGGACGCGCTGACCGCCGAGCTCGATCGGGCCCTTGACCACCTCACCGGGGTCCGGGACGCGCTGGCGGCAGGCGATGCGCTGTCCATCACCCGCTGGAACGAGACCGCGGCCGCTGACCGCCGTCGCCTGCTCGAGCACCAGCTGGCCGGCGGCCGTCTCTACGAGCTGCGAGCCTCAGTGCCCAACCGGCCGGGAGTGATCGCCGAGCTGGCCCTGGCCCTCGGGCGGGCGGGGGTCAACATCACCGACATGGCCCTGTACCCCGCCGCGGACATGAGTGAGGGCGTGGTTGCCCTGTGGGTGGCCGGCGAGGCCGCCGCCGATCGCACGCAGGAGCTGGTGGCGGGGCTTGGCTTCCCGGTGGCGCGCCCGTGAACGCTCGCTTCGGACCGGGCCCCGGCCTGCGCGGCCGGCTGACGCCTCCAGCCGACAAGTCGGTCTCGCATCGCGCGGCGATCATCGGAGCGATGGCCTCCGAGCCGGTGCGGATCATCAACTACCTGGACGCCGCCGACACAAACTCGACCCTGGCCGCTGTCCAGGCACTCGGGGCGATTGTCGGGCGCCGGGACGGCGAGCTTGTTCTCCGCGGCTGCGGGATGCGCAATGCTCAGCCGCCGGACGAGGCGATCGACGTCGGTAACGCCGGCACGCTCATGCGGCTGCTGCCCGGATGGCTGGCCTTTCAGCAGGGCGCGAGCTTCACCCTCGACGGCGATGATTCAATCCGTCGGCGCCCGGTGGACCGGATCTCCGAGCCACTGACCCAGATGGGGGCGCGTTTCGAGGCTCGCGAGGGCCGCTTTCCGCCCTTCACGGTGACCGGCGCGCCGCTGATCGGGATCGATTACACACTGCCCGTGGCCAGCGCCCAGGTGAAGTCGAGCTTGCTGCTGGCCGGACTGGCCACCGCGGGAACCTCGGTGCTCGAGCCGGTGGCCACCCGCGACCACACCGAACGCATGCTGCTCGGTGCCGGCGCCGCGGTCAGCCGCGGCCGAGCACCGGAGGGCGGATACCGGACCCAGATCGGGAACACCGACGAGTTGGAGCTGGACACGATCGCGGTTCCGGCCGACATGTCGAGCGCGGCCTTCCTGATTACGGCCGGCGTCCTCACCCGCGGCTCGCGGCTGATTCTGGACGGAGTCGGCGTGAACTGGACCCGGTCGGGCTTCGTCCGCATCCTCCAGCGCATGGGCGCGATCGTGATCGGCGAGCTCGAGCCGGAAGGTGAATTCACTGCAGTCGAGCCGACCGGCGATCTCGATGTCTCGCATGGCCCGATCGAAGCCACGATCGTGGAGGCGGCCGAGGTTCCGCTGGCCATCGATGAGCTACCGCTAGTCGCCCTGCTGGGCTGTTTCGCCGAGGGGGAGACGGTGGTCCGCGGCGCCGAGGAGCTCCGGCTCAAGGAATCTGACCGGATCGCCATGGTGGTTGACGGACTGCGTGGCCTGGGCGCCGATATCGAAGGATTGCCCGACGGCTTCGCCGTGCGTGGACGCGGAACGCTGCGGGGGGAAGCATCGAGGCCCACGGGGATCACCGGCTGGCCCTCCTCGGTGCGGTGGCGGGCCTGGCCTCCGAGCAGGGAGTCGAGGTTCGGGGCATGGAGGCGGCCGACGTCTCCTATCCACGTTTCGCGCGCGACCTGGCGACCTTGACCGCCTGATGGTGGTGGCCATCGACGGCCCCGCCGGGGCGGGAAAATCCACGGTGGCCAAGGCGGTGGCGAATCAGCTCGGGTTCACCTACCTGGACTCTGGGGCCATGTATCGCTCGGTGGCATTGGCTGCCCTGGAGCGCGGGCGCCCACCGGCCGAGGTGGCGCCCGAGGTGAGGATCGAGCTGGGGGAGGGGGTCAGGCTCGACGGACGGGATGTGACCGACGCGATTCGCTCCCCCGAGGTGGGCGAGGCCGCCTCGCGGGCCGCGGCTGATCCGGAGGTGCGCAAGGCCATGGTCGCCCAGCAACGGCGCCTGCTGTCCGACGGTGATTGGGTCGCGGAAGGTCGAGACATAGGCTCGGTCGTCGCGCCGGAGGCCGAGGTCAAGGTGTTCCTGACCGCCAGTCCGCAGGAGCGCGCACGCCGTCGCGCGGCCGAGCTGGGGGCCGACTACGAGACCGTCCTGGCCGAGCAGGTGATCCGCGACCAGCGCGACACCACCCGGCAGCACTCGCCGCTGACCGCGGCCCCTGGAGCGCTGACGTTGGACACCACCGGGATGAGCCAGGAAGCGGTCGTGCGCCGCATCGCTGACCTGGCCCGCTCAGTCTGAACGAGTATCCGCAAGTTTTCTCCGCGGACGTCGTTCTGAACCCCTGTGGCGACCCGGATGGGCCGTCGACGCTCAATCCACAGCCCAAAGGACACGATGTCTAAGCGTTTCTGTCGTCTCGGGTGTAGCGCGCTCGCCGTCCTCAGCTTCTCGCTGCTGAGCGCAGCAGTGCCCGCGGCGTTCGCCAAGCCCATCCTCATGCCCACCCTGACCGGGGAAATCCAGGCTCAGCGCCAGATCTGGTCACAGCATGTCTTTGCGCCGGTGGGCAAGCTCCAGCCGCCCGCTCCCCCGTGCCCGGAGAACGGGAAGCTGCCGGCACCATTCTCAAACTGCGGTCTGCCGGAGTTCCCGGCCACCACGCTGCCCTATCCGGGCAACATGGCCTACTGGGGCGGCCACGTGCAGACCAACCCCCACATCTACATCGTCTACTGGGGCTGGGGTGAGCACGGTGCGTTCCCGACCGGCTCGACCTGCACCCCGGAGCAGATCGTCGAAGGACCGACCAAGGCAACCCTGGCCTGCGATCCCGCCGGGGCCGGAAAGTACATGGCCGATTGGGCCTACCAGCTGGGCGGCACGCAGTGGGCCGGTGAGCAGACCCAGTACTACCAGACGGTCAAGGACCCGGCCGGTCAGCCCTACAACCAGCACATCACCAACCCCACTGACCAGCTGGCCGGGATGTGGGCCGACGACACGAACTCGATCACCTCGCTGCCCAAGACCTCGGCCAGCAATCCACCCGGGCCGAACAACACCTACACCGATCTGGCCGCCGAGGCGCAGCGGGCTGTGGCTCACTTCCACATCACGGACCTGGCCAACGCCGACATCGTGATCGCCCAGCCGGCCAATTACAGCGACCCCAACGCGCTCTCGACTGGCTACTGCGCCTTTCACGACTACACCTATCCGGGCTTCGGCGGCGGCATCTACAACTCGATCACCAAGGGCATCTCCTACACCAACATGCCCTACGCGCTATCGATCAACTCCGGCGGGAGCAACGTGTGCGGCGAGAACGCAGTCAACAGTGGCCCGGCGGGCAAGCTCGATGGGTTCTCGATCGTGCTCGGCCATGAGATCGAGGAAACGGTGACCGATCCCGGCGCCGAGGACATCCTGGGCAGCGGCCTCAGCACGACCAACCTGGGTGGCTGGTACGACCCGGCCGATGCCAACGAGAACGGCGACAAGTGCGCCTGGGTGGGCGAGAACCTCCTCACGGCCACCGCCCCGCCCGAGCCGATTCCGGGCGCGTTGAACGACATCACCGGCAACCACGGCACGAAGTTCGCGGTCCAGTCGCTGTGGAGCAACCAGGCGGCGGCGGGAGCCGGCTATTGCGCCGGAGCCGGCAACGACCTGCCCGCCCCCTAGACCGCCCATCTCCAGACCTGTCCCGGACGGCAGTGACCGAGCGGGGGCCGGCATGAGGCCGGCCCCCGTATCGGTGCCCCGTAGGAGGCGCCCCGTGTCGGTGCCCGGGATGAGGTTCCGGCCTGGCATGGTGCCCGTGCGGCTAGCCTCGGTGGGTCATGAAGATCGCGATCGTCGGCTATCCGAACGTAGGCAAGTCCTCCCTGGTCAACCGCCTGACCGAGTCCCGGGAGGCGGTGGTGCACGAGCGTCCCGGCATCACCCGGGACCGCAAGGAGCTGCGTACCGAGTGGAACGGCCGCTCCCTGACCCTGATCGACACGGGGGGCATCGACCTCGAGGATCGCGACCAACTGGCCACGCAGATCCAGGATCAGGCCCGGGCCGCGCTGGCTGACGCCGGTGCCGTCGTGCTGGTCGTGGACGCCCGCGCTGGGCTGCGCCCCGGCGACCTCGAGATGGCCGACCTGCTGCGCCGCGGCCGGCTGCCGGTCCTGGTCGCGGCCAACAAGATCGACACCGGCACGGACCTGCACCTGGCCGCCGAGTTCCATGCCCTCGGCTTCGGCGACCCGATTCCGGTCTCGGCGGCGCAGGGGCTCGGGACCGGCGACCTACTTGATCGCCTGGCAGCGCTGGCCCCGGCGGACGAGGTTGACGATGACGACCCCGACGTCGTGCGCCTGGCCGTGATCGGCCGGCCCAACGTCGGTAAGTCCTCGCTGATCAATCGCTTCGCCGGCTCCGGCCCCGGAACCGGCATCGATCGGGTCATCGTGTCCCCGATGGCCGGGACCACGCGGGACGCCATCGATCTGCCCATCCGCTACCGCGACCGCGACCTCATCCTGGTGGACACGGCGGGAATCCGCCGGCAGGCCAAGGTGGGGGACTCGGTTGAGTACTACACGTCGCTGCGCTCGAGACGCGCGGCCGAGCGCGCCGATGTCGCCCTCGTCGTCTGTGACGCCACCGAGGGTGTGACCAGCCAGGACCTGCGGATCGCCGAGCTGGCCATGAAGAGCGGCTGCGCCACCGCCCTGGTGCTCAACAAGTGGGACCTGGCCGAGGACGTCGATCTGGAGCACGAGCGCGCCCGCGCACACACCAAGCTCCGTCTGCGCCCGCGGATCCTCACCGCCAGTGCCAAGACCGGCCGTCACGTGGACCGCCTGCTGGTCGAGGCCATGGCCCTGGCCGACCGCAGCCGGACGCGAATCCCCACCCCACAGCTGAACCGCTTCCTCAGCGAGGTGGTGGCGGCGCGGCAGCCGCCGGTCGGCGCGGGCGGAAAGGGGGCGGGCTCCGGTCACCGCCTGCGCCTGCTGTTCATGACCCAGACCTCCGAACGGCCGCCGCGCTTCTCGATCCAGGTCAACTCGCGCGCCCGGGTGACCCGGGACTACGCCTACTTCCTCGAGAACCGCCTGCGCGAGCGCTACCGCTTGGAAGGGGTGCCGGCGATCATCGACTTCGTGGCCCGCAACGAGCGCCGACCGACGGGCGCCCGGGGCGCGGCGGCGTAATCAGTCCTCACCGCTGCCTCCGGGTCCACTAAATGCGAGCGCCCATCCGCGGGCGGGCCCGGCGCTCGGGCACGGCGATCCGCCGCTCGGGTAGTGCCTCACCCATGGCGCCCATCAGGCGCCGTGGCTCGGCCACGCCGTGGAAGCGGAACTCAGCGGCATCCTCGTCGTCGGTGATGAAGATGACCGTCCCGATGCCCAGGAAGCGGTCGGTCATCGACTGGTGAACGGTCACGTCCTGGACCCACTCGAGCTGGGTCTGGCGCTTGCGCCGGGCGACGAGGCCGGTCTCGATCCGCAGCCAGCGGTCGGTGATCGCGTACCGGACCCGCGCCCGGCGCAGTTCGCCCCGCAGCGCGAACAGGCCGAACACGCCCAGGACACCGACCACGACCCAGCCCGATTGGACACGACCGCCGGCGATCGCGCTGCCCAGTCCGGCGACGATTCCGCCGAGAAGAGCCAGAAACAGCGCCCGGATGTATAGGAAGGGGTGGGCCAGACGCGACGGATGACCCGAGAAGAACACGACTTCACCAGGCTCGGCGAACACGAGGCCAGAGTAGAGCACCCCCGCGGCGGCATCCACGGCCGCGACTAGATTCGCTTGCCGTGAGCACTGGCAGCCCATCCGCCCCGACGCCGGCCGCCAGCGGCGCTGGAGCAGCCGCCACCGACGATCACCAACCAGCCACCCCGGTGGCCAAGGTGATCCCGCTGACCCGCACCCGAGCCGTCAAGGGCGCGTTTGACTACCGGATGCGGGGAGGCCGAGATCGGTGTCGGCTCGATCCTGCGGGTGCCGTTCGGCGGCCGGAGCGCCTTCGGGGTCGTGGTCGAGACTGGCCGCGCATTCGGAGCTGGCCGCTGATCGTCTGGCCGAGCCTGACGAGGTCCTGCCCAGCTCGATCCCGGCCGACCTCGTCGCGCTGGCCGAGTGGATGGCCGCCGAGTACTGCTCGACGACCGGCCCGGGCGCTCGGCCTCGTCCTGCCGCCGGGAACCACCGAGGGAGTCCGGTCGCGCCGCTCCCTGGTGGCCGACGCTGACCCCGGCGGGCCGGGCGGCCTTCGACGACCCACAAGCCCGGCTCACCGACGGCCAGCGCGAGCTGCTCGGGCCGCCTGGCACGAGCCGGACCGGCCGTGGCCGCCGAGCTCGGGACCGGGAGCCTGCGCCGCCTGGAGGCCCGCGGGGCTGGTCGCGCTCGACTCTGCGCGAGCGCCCGCGCCGCCCGCCCGGTCATGCGATCGGTGCGGCCAGCGCCGCCGCGCCGCCGCTCACCGACGACCAACAGGCCGCACTGGACCGGTCCTGGCCGCGCTCGGCCGAGCAGTCCGCCCGCGCCGACGCCGGCTTCCTGCTGCACGGCGTCACCGGCTCGGGCAAGACCGAGGTCTACCTCCAGGCGGTCGCCGCGGCCCTGGAGGCCGGGCGCTCGGCCATCGTGCTCGTGCCCGAGATTGCGCTCACCCCCCAGGTCCTGTGGCGCTTTCAGGCCCGCTTCGGCGATGTCGTCGCGGTCCTGCACTCGGCGCTGGGCGTCGGTGAGCGCCACGACGAGTGGCAGCGGCTGCGCCGCGGCGAGGCGCGGGTGTGCGTCGGCCCGCGCTCGGCGGTGTTCGCGCCGCTGTCGCGACCTCGGCCTGGTCATCGTCGACGAGGAGCACGAGAGCTCCTACAAGCACGAGGGCGATCCCCGCTACGACGCCCGCAGCGTGGCCCAGTGAGCGCGCCCGGAGCGACCGGTGCCGTGCTGCGTGCGGCGGCAGCGCCACGCCGCGGCCGGAGAGCATCGTCGCCGGGCGCCGGCTGCGCCTGCCCGAGCCGGATCGATGGGCGGCTCGATGCCGGCCGTCGAGGTGCTCGACATGCGCGGGCGCCACCATCCGCTGCACCCCGAGACCCGCATGGCCCTGGCCGACCTGCGCCGCGTCGGGCGGCAAGGCGATTCTGCTGCTCAACCGCCGCGGCTGGTCGAACTTCCTCTCCTGCCGCTCCTGCGGACGGGTGTGGCTGTGCCCCAACTGCGAGGTGGCCCTGGTCCTGCACCGCCACGGCGGATCTCGTCGCCTGCCATCACTGCGGCCATCGCGAGCGCGGTCCCGAGCGCTGTGGCGCCTGCGGCTCGGTGTCGGTGGCCCGGCACGGGGCGGGGACCGAGCGCATCGAGCACGAGCTGCGCGACGCGCTGGGCGGAGACGGCGTTCCCGGTCTTCCGCCTCGACGCCGACTCCGCCGGCCTCGAGCACCGGGCGGCGCACGCTGCAGCAGTTCGAGCGCGCGCCGGCCGGGCGTGCTGGTCGGCACCCAGATGGTGGCCAAGGGACACGACTTCCCCGACGTCTCGCTGGGGGTCGTCCTGGACGCCGATCAGACCCTGCGCTTCCCGGACTTCCGGGCCGAGGAGCGGACCTTCGCCCTGGTCACCCAGCTGGCCGGCGACGGACCGGGCGGCGGGGCCGGACGGGGGCCGGGCGCGTGCTGGTCCAGACCCTGGCCCCCGATGCGCGGGCCATCGCCTTCGCCACCCGTCATGACTCCGACGGTTTCCTCGCCGACGAGCTCCGCCGGCGCGAGGCCCTGCGCTACCCGCCCTTCGCCACCCTGATCCGGGTCGTCTGCACGGCCGCCGAGGAGGCGCTGGCCGGCGCGACCGCCGAGGCGATCGCCGCCGCGCTGGACGCCCATCGACGGGGCCGTCCTCGGGCCGGCGCCGCTGTTCCGCCTCCGCGGGCGGGCGCGCAGCCAGCTTGTCATCAAGGCCAGCGACCGCCCGGGCGCGATCGCCGCTGTGGGTCGCGGCGGTCGACCGCGTCGGGCCCGGCGGCCGCGCGCCGGGGGGCCAGCGTCAGCGTCGACGTCGACCCGCAGTAGCCCCGCGATGCTCCGACCGCGTGTGCCTAAACTCGAGCGGTGGCCCACTCAAGCGACCGACTCGAGACCGACGCGAGACGATCCCGACGAGCTCGAGGTCGAGCCGCTCGAGGAGGAGTCGAGTCCGCCGAGGAGGAGCGAGCTCGACCCCGAGGTCGCGGCCCGCCGGGCGGCGGCGCTGGCCCACGTCCGCAAGTTCGGCGATCCGGTGCTGCGGACGCCGGCCCGGCCGGTCGAGCGCTTCGACGACGCCCTGCGCGACGAGGTCCGGCGCATGGGCGAGCTGATGATCGACGCCCTCGGCGTCGGGCTGGCCGCCAACCAGGTCGGGGTCCTGCACCGCGTGCTCGTCTACCGGGTCCATCAGCAGTCGCCGGTCGCGGCGCTGGTCAACCCCGAGATCGAGTGGTCGGGCAACGAGGAGGAGATCCTCGAGGAGGGCTGCCTCAGCCTGCCCGCGGTCCACGTCGACGTCGAGCGGCCGGTCCACATCCGGGTGCGCGCCCAGGACGAGCACGGCGAGCCGATCACCGTCGAGGCCTCGGGTCTCGAGGCCCGGGTCATCCAGCACGAGATCGACCACCTCGACGGCGTGCTCGTCCTCGATCGCATCTCGCGCCAGCAGCGCAAGGAGGCCATGCGGGCGCTGCGCGAGGCCCTCCCGGCCTGAGCCGGCGTAGCCGCGCCGCGGAGCCACCGCTGTGCGCACGGTCTACCTGGGCACCTCGGCGTTCGCCGCCGCCGTGCTGCGCGCCCTGGCCGGCATCCGCGCACCGTCCGGCGCTGGTCGTGACCCGGCCCGATCGCCCGCGCGGCCGCGGCCGGCGCCTGGCCTCGCCGCCGGTGGCCGAGGTGGCCCGCGAGCTCGGGCTCGAGCTCGACCAGCCGGCCTCGGTCAACGATGAGCAGGCCCGCGCCCGGATCGCCGCCGCCGCGCCGGAGGCGGTCTGCGTGTGCGCGTTCGGCGCGCTGATCAAGGAGCCGCTGCTCTCCGACTACGAGATGCTCAACGTCCACCCCTCGCTGCTGCCCCGCTGGCGCGGCGCGGCCCCGGTCGAGCGGGCGATCATGGCCGGCGACGAGCGAGACCGGGGTGTCGATCATGCAGCGTCACCGCCGGGCTCGACAGCGGCCCGGTGTGTGCCCAGGTCGCCGACGCCGATCGAGCCCGAGGACACCTACGGGACGCTGGCCGAGCGCCTGGAGGGCTCGGCGCGCGAACTGCTCGTCGACGTGCTCGACCGCCGGCCCGGCTGCGCCCGAGCAGGACGAGGCCGGGGCCACCTACGCCGAGAAGCTGACCGCCGAGGACCGGCTGCTCGATCCCGACCCGCAGCGCCGCCGAGCTCGACCGCGTGGTCCGGGCGCTGACCCCCCACATCGGGGCCGCCCTGGAGCTCGCCCGGCGGGAGCGGCTCGGGCGTGCTGGGAGGCCCGACGTCCTGGAGCCGACGCGCCGCCGCCCCGGAGCCCGGCCGAGCTCGACCTCGATGGCTCGGTGCCGGTGCTCGGGTGTCGCCGACGGCGCGCTCGAGCTGCTCACCGTGCAGCCCGCCGGGCGCCGGGCCATGGCCGGGGCCGATTACCTGCGCGGGCGCCGGCCTGATGCCGCGCGGCAGCCCACCCGTGCTGCGGCCGGTGACTCCGGGTCGTGTCGCCGGCCCGGGCCTGTGCCTTTGCCGTCGTGCGCCGGGTGTTCGAGCAGGGCGCCTACGCCGACCGGGCGCTCACGGCGGAGGCGGCCGGCCTCGAGCCGCGCGACCGTGCCCTGGCCATGGCGCTGGCCTACGGCACCGTCCAGCGCCGCGCCACGCTCGATCATGTGATCGCGCGGCTGGCCGGGCGCTCGGTGCGCCGGCTTGAGCCGCCGGTGCTGGCGGCGCTGCGCCTCGGGCTGCTCCAGCTGCTGTTCCTGGACGGGATGGCCGAGCACGCCGCCGTGCACGAGAGCGTCGAGCTGGCCAAGGCGGCCGGGGCCCGCGGCGGTGCCGGGCTGGTCAACGCCGTCCTGCGCCGGGCCACCCGCGAGGGCCGGGCGCTGCTCGCCGAGCTGTCCGACGACGACCCCGGAGCAGGCCGCGGTCATGCACTCGGTCCCGGCGTGGCTGGCCGAGCTGTGGTGCGACGAGCTCGGGTCCGAGACCGGCGCGGGCGCTGCTGGCCGCGATCAACGAGCCGGCCGAGTCGGCCCTGCGGGTCAACACGCTGGTCGCCACCGGGAGGAGGTGGGCGCCGAGCTGCCGGTGGCGCGCCCGGCCGGTGGCCGAGCTGCCCGAGGGGCTCGTGCTCGAGGGCGCCTTTGACGTGCACGGCTCCGAGCTGTGGCGCCGCGGGCGCGATCATGGCCCAGTCCCGAGCCTCGATGCTGGCCCGCCCGGGCGCTGCGACCCGGCGCCGGGTGCAGCGGGTGCTCGATCTCTGCGCGGCGCCCGGGCGCCAAGACCAGCCAGCTGGCCGCGCTGAGCGGGAGCGGGGAGGACTGGTCGCGGTCGAGCGCCATCCCGGCCGCGCCCGGGCGCCTGACCGAGACGCTCGCGCGCATGCACGTGACCGGGGCGTCGGATCGCAGGTCGCCGATGCCGCCCAGCCCCGTCGGCCCGGTGAGCAGCTTCGACGCCGTGCTGGTCGACCCGCCGTGCAGCGGGCTGGGCACGCTCCAGTCGCGGCCCGATCTGCGCTGGCGCACGAGCCCGGAGCGGATCGCCGAGCTGGCTCGAGCTCCAGGCCCGATCCTCCGCGCCGGCGCGCAGGCCACCGCCCCGGGCGGGCGCGCTCGTCTACTCGGTCTGCACGATCTCCCGGGCCGAGAGCGAACGACGTGGTCGACGCCTTTCTGGCCGAGCGCGCCGACTTCGCCGCCGAGGAGCTCGGCTCGCTGCTGCCCAGCGGCCGCCGCCGGCCCGCTACCTGCAGACGCTGCCCGACCGGGACGGCACCGACGGCTTCTTCATCGCTCGCCTACGACGCGCCGGTTAGTGGCGCACCGTGATTGCGCAGTGGTCGGCGGAACAATCGTGAACGAACCCGTAGCCTGTCAACGGTGAGCGATCCCGCACCGGAGCGCAAGCTCGGGCCCGAGTGCCCGGACTGCGGGGAGCCGTGGCTGCGCCCGACCACGGTGCCCGGGCGCTACCGCTGCGTGTACTGCCTGCAGCGCTACGAGCTCGTCTCGGTGTGCCCCAACTGTGGGGAGCACTCGACGATCGTGCGCATGTCGAGCACGGCCATCGTGGCCTGCAACCACTGCCAGGCCAGCATGCTGCGAGCGGTCTGATGGTCCCCTCCGAAAGCGGCCAGGCCCCGCCTGCGCCTCACTGAGCTGCGGGTGGCGCCGTCGATCCTGTCGGCCGACTTCGCGCGGCTCGAGAGCGCAGGTCGAGGAGGTGCTCGACGCCGGCGCGCGGGTGATCCACGTCGACGTCATGGACGGGCACTTCGTGCCCCCGATCACCTTCGGCGCGGTGGTCGTCTCCGCGCTGGCCGACATCGTCCACGACGCCGGCGGCATCGTCGACGTCCACATGATGGTCGAGCACCCCGAGCGCCACGTTGACGACATCGCCTCCGCCGGGGCCGACAGCATCACCGTCCACGTCGAGGCCACGCCCCATCTGCACTACGCGCTCGGCGCGATCCGCGAGGCCGGCTGCACGCGCCGGGGCGGCGCTCTGACCCGGGACCCCGTCTCGGCGCTCTGGACGAGGTGGCCGCGGACACGCTCGACCTCGTCCTGTGCATGAGCGTCAACCCGGGCTGGGGCGGCCAGAAGTTCATCCCCGCCTCGCTGGGCAAGCTGACCCGGATGCGGGCCGCGCTGCCCGACCAGGTCGCGCTCGAGGTCGACGGCGGCATCAACGTCAAGACGGCGCGCCCCGGTGCGCGCAGGCCGGGCGCCAACCTGCTCGTCGCCGGCTCGGCCGTGTTCGGGGCCGAGGACCCGGCGGCGGCCTACGCGGCGATCGCCGAGGCGGCCGGCGCGGTGCGGCGCGCGCCCGGTCCGCTGCCGGTAGACCAGCGTCAAGCAGCCCGCACAGCACCGCGGTGGCCCCGAAGTAGCCGACCTCGACCCGGGTCACCTCGCTGGGGATGGTCGGCAGCGGCCACGAAGACGACGAACAGCGGCCGCCGCGATCAGCCACGCCGCCGGCCGCCCACGGCGCCTGCCCGCGGGCCAGCGCGGCCTGGTTGAGCGTGCCGGAGATCAGGTGCAGGCCCATCCCGAGCCCGACCAGGGCCAGCCCGAAGCGGCCGTAGGTGGAAGCCCTTGTTGCCCAGGAAGGCGGTCATCACCGGCGGCCCGATGAGCAGCAGCCCGAGCGCCACGGCGAGCCCGAAGGCGGCGATGGCGAGGATCGTGACCCGGATCGCGCGGTGGAACTCGTCGCGCGCTCTCGCGGGCCTCGAGGCCGGCCAGGTGGGGGAGGATCGAGGTCTGGATGGCCTGGAAGAGCTGCAGC
Organism: uncultured Solirubrobacterales bacterium; assembly: GCA_963845575.1. GTDB lineage: Bacteria > Actinomycetota > Thermoleophilia > Solirubrobacterales > Solirubrobacteraceae > Palsa-465. The sequence continues at coordinate 593,138 of CAWJSN010000014.1, forward strand.
GGCGCGCGCACGATCAGCATCACGTTGAACACGAAGCCGGTCAGCCCGCGGTCAGCGAGCCGCCGCCGCGCTTGGCGGCGACGATCAGCACCCCGGCGTTCATCAGCGTCTGCTCGGAGAGCATGATCCCGACCACGGCGACGGCGAAGCCGGCGCCGTGACGGAGCGACAGGTCGGTCGTTGGCCTCCTCGAGCTGGGCGTGGGCCGGGCCCTCGCCGGCCGCGTCGGCGGCGGGCACCTCGGGCGGGCCGCGTACGACGGATGCGGGCAGAAGGCGAACGGGATCACGCACAGCGAGGCGAACGGCGCCACGGCCATGCCCAGGCCGACCACGCCCTGGCCCGAGCCGATCCCGACGGCCACGGCCAGCGCGAACAGGAACCGCGAGGTCGACTCCAGGAAGACGAGCGCCGCCGTAGAGCGCGAAGCGCTCGGTGGCCGGCCAGCCAGCCGCGGGCGAAGTAGCTGGCCGCGTAGGCCAGCACGCCGACGACCAGGATCCAGTACAGCGCGCTCGAGCCGTCGAACATGCCCTGCTCGATCTCGTGGCGCAGGGCCAGGGCGGCGATCAGGAAGAGGACCGCGAAGCCGAACTGGATCGCCGCCGGGACGCGCAGGCGGTGCTGGCCGTGAGCCGCGGGCCCGGCGGTCGGCGATCGTGCGCGAGAGCAGCTGCTCGATCGGCCGGTAGATGACCGACAGGATCACGAACATGATCGCCCAGCACAGCGAGATCCGGCTGTAGGAGGAGCGGGTCGAGCACGTGGCTGGCCGCGGCCAGATAGGCGAAGGTGAAGATGCCGGTGGAGGCGATCCCGATCGACAGCACCCGGGCGCCGGAGGCGAATGAGGACTGCTCGGGCCGCCCGGCCTCCGGCTCGGCGAGGGGGCGGCCCGCCGGCCGGCGGCGGCGGGTCGGGTCACCGACGACATCAGCGCACCGCACCAGCAGCATCGTCCAGGGGAACGGCGAGCGGACCTCGACCACCTCGCCGTAGTCGGCCGAGCAGGCCCACGAAGGCCCGCCGGCTCCAGTGGTTCAGATGGCCCGGGCGTGTTGCCCAGCTCCCGCAGATAGGCGCCGCGGGCCACGTTGAGCACGCGCCACAGCGGCTCGTGGGGGACGGAGACGAGCAGGTGGCCGCTGGCGACCCGGGCCATCTCGGCCAGCACGCGCTCGGGGTCGGGCACGTGCTCGAGCACCTCGGTCGCGGCGACGAGATCGAACTCGTCGTCGGCGAACGTCGAGCTGCTCGGCGCGCATGGCCGGAACTCGAGGTTGGCGCGCCGCCGCTGCGCGCCCACTCGGCCTCGAGCTTGGGTCCGGCAAGGTCGACGCCGACCACCGCGGCCGCGGCCAGGCGCTGCGGCCCACTGCTGGCTGAGGACGCCCTCGCCGCAGCCCACGTCGAGCACCGAGGCCGGCGCCGCCTGGGTGAACAGCTCGTCCAGCGTGCGCTCGAAGCCGGCCATCAGCCGCCGGACGACCGGATTGCTCGGAGCCGTACTTGTCGAACGTGTTGCCGGTCGGGACGTCCGCGGCGGGGCGCCGGCGCTCATACCCCGAGCGCCTCGGCGCTCCGGTACGGCGTCGCCGTGGCCGGGCTGCGGGCCGCGGGACCCCGCCGGGCTCGTAGTGCGAGGGCTCGACGCCGAGCTGGAGCTCGATCCGCCGGACGCGCTCGAAGGTGCGCTGCGACAGCGTCCGCTGGGCGTCGAGCAGGTCGCCGATGACCCCCAGCGCGCCGAGCAGCATCGCGGCGATGAACAGCACCGCGCCGGCGATCAGCGACTGGACGTGGCCGCGTGGCCGCATCGCGTTGCCGAGGAAGATGATCGATGAAGCGGATGAACATGGCCAGCGCCGGGACGCCCATGATGAGCGCGCCGCCCCAGAACACCTTGCAGCGGCTGGTACTGGGAGTAGATGCGGAAGATCGAGAGCGCCGTTGCGGCGGATGTAGGCCGTCATGGACGGGAACAGCCGCGACTCGCGCGTCTTGGGGTTGGTCCGGATCGGCACGTGGTCGACGGCGACCAGCAGCTTGCCGGCCTGGATGATCGTCTCCAGCGTGTAGGTGAACTTCGACACGGCCTGCATCTGCAGCGCCGCCTCGCGGTTGTAGGCCCGAAACCCCGAGGTGGTGTCCGGGATCTCGGTCGAGGAGGCCTGGCGCACGACCCAGGAGCCCAGCCGCTGCAGCAGCGCGCTTGCGCGGCGAGAAGTTCTCGTTGACGTCCACCCGGCGGTCGCCGATCACCATGTCGGCCTCGCCGCGGAGGATCGGCGCCACCAGCTTGGGGATGTCGGCGCCCTCGTACTGGTTGTCGGCGTCGGTGTTGACGATCACGTCGGCGCCGAGCTTGAGCCCCGCGTCCAGGCCGGCCTGGAAGGCGGCGGCCAGCCCCTTGTTGTTGGTCAGGCGGACGACGTGGTCGACGCCGTGGGCGCGGGCGGTCTCGATCGTGTCGTCGGTCGAGCCGTCGTCGATGATCAGCCACTCGACGGCGTCGAAGCCGTCGATCTCGCGCGGCAGATGGCTCAGCGTCAGCGGCAGCTGCTCTTGCTCGTTGAAACAGGGGATCTGGATGATGAGCTTCATGGCCTCGGGGCGCTCGTAGCAAGGCGCCAGCTGGGAGAGTGGGGCGATCTTCGGCTGCCACGCCGCACCCCTCGCGGGCGCACGCTGTGATTGCACACGGTAGCGGGATACCCGGGGGGAACACGGACACCGGGATCACCGTCTCTGCCTGCCGGGAGCCAGATGCGGGTCTCGGGTGGGGCCTATCCTGCTAGGCACCGATGAGCACCGCCGTGTCTGATCATGACCGCCGCCACCTCGCCCGAGCCATCGAGCTGGCCGAGCAGGGACGAGGGTCGGTAAGCCCCAATCCGCTGGTCGGAGCGGTCCTGGCCAACGGCGACGGGGTGATCGGGGAGGGCTTTCACCGGGCCGCCGGCCTGCCTCATGCCGAGGTCGAGGCGCTCAACGCGGCCGCCGGAAAGGATTTGTCTCAAGCGACCCTCTGTACGTCTCGCTGGAGCCCTGCTGTCATCACGGCCTGACGCCGCCCTGCACGGACGCCATTCGGGCCGCGGGCATCGCGCGAGTGGTGGTGGCCTCCGACGATCCCAGCGGACACGCCAACGGGCGCGGGCTCGGAATCCTGCGCGACGAGGGTGTCGAGGTCGTGTTGGCCGATGGAGATCTGGCCGACCGGGCCCGTCTGCTCAACCAGCCGTTTCGCAAACACGCGCGAACGGGGCGGCCGTGGGTCCTGTTCAAGTCGGCCATGACCCTGGACGGCAAGGTGGCGACCCGAAGCGGGGACTCGAAATGGATCTCCGGCGAGGAAAGCCGGCGCCGCGCGCACTACTGGCGCGCCGAGTGCGACGCGGTGGCTGTGGGCATCGGCACGGCACTGACCGACGATCCGCGTCTCACCGCTCGCGTCGAGGGTGCCTTCCGCCAACCACGTCGGGTCGTCTTTGACTCCCTGGGCCGCCTGCCACTGAGCGCCCAACTGGTCCGCGAGGCTCGCCGGGTGCCGCTGACCGTCGTTGTCTCCCGCGCTGCGCCTCGGAGCGCCACCGACGCTCTGGAGACCCACGGTGCCGACGTGATCGTGGCCACGGGGGAGAACGAGCCGGCGCGGATCTGCTCCGGGCTGGATCAGCTTGGCGCCGCTGGGGTGGGGTCGATCCTCCTGGAGGGTGGGCCGCATCTGGCCGGCGCCTTCCTCGAGGCGGGTGAAATTGACGAGATCCGCCTGTTCCTGGCTCCGCTCATCCTGGGCGGGCGGACTGCCCGCGATCCGATCGAGGGCGAGGGGTCTGAGCTGATCGCCGATGCGGTTCGAGCCAGCCGGTTGAGCTGCGAGCGGGTGGGCGAGGATCTGCTCGTCTCGGCCCAGATCCGGGAGTGGTGAGGATGTTCACCGGGCTGGTTCAGGACCTTGGCCGGGTGGCCGTTACAGAGCGATCGTCCGATGGTGTGCGGCTGACCGTGGATACGGCTTTGGCGACCGAGCTCGGCACCGGCGACTCGGTGGCCGTCAACGGCGTCTGCCTGACCGCAGTTGCCGTGGGGGCGGGCTCATTCAGCGCCGAGGTGATGAACGAGACACTCCAGCGCAGTTCGCTGCGTGACGCGGGCGATGGCGCGGTGGTCAATCTCGAGCTTCCGCTCCGGGCCAGCGATCGACTGGGAGGCCACGTCGTGCAAGGCCACGTGGACGGGGTGGGCGAGATTGGCGCCGTGAGCGACGACGGCTTCTCGCGACGGATACGCGTCACCGTTCCGGCTGAGCTACTGCGCTACGTGGTGGCCAAGGGCTCGGTGGCCGTGGACGGGGTGTCGCTGACGGTGGCCGAGCTGGACGACGCATCGTTTACCGTTTCATTGATCCCCGAAACCCTCGAGCGAACGAACCTCGGTTCCGCCGGCGTGGGAACCCGAGTCAACCTGGAGGTGGACGTGTTGGCCAAATACGTCGAGAAGCTGATGGTGGCCGCCCGATGAGCGCCACCCGGACGTTTGCCTCCATCGAAGACGCCATCGAGGACATCCGGCAGGGCAAAATGGTCGTCGTCTGCGACGACGAGACCCGGGAGAACGAGGGCGATCTGACCATGGCCGCCCAGTTCGTCACCCCCGAGGCGATCAACTTCATGGCCAAGGAGGGTCGCGGGCTGATCTGCCTGGCCCTCAGCCCGGCGCGCTGCGACGAGCTCGGCCTGGATCTGATGGCGGCCAAGAACGAATCCGCCTTCGAGACGGCCTTCACGGTCTCGATCGAGGCGCGCTCGGGCGTCAGCACGGGCATCTCAGCCGCCGACCGGGCCCGCACCATCCAGGTGGCCATCGACCCGGAGACGAGTCCCCGGGAACTGGTCCAGCCCGGTCACGTCTTCCCGCTCAAGGCCCGCGTCGGTGGAGTGCTCGAGCGTGTGGGGCAGACTGAGGCCGCCGTGGATCTGGCCCGGCTGGCCGGGCTGAATCCGGCCGGGGTGATCTGCGAGATCATGAACGACGACGGGAGCATGGCGCGCGTCCCGGACCTGACCCGGTACTGCCAGCGTCATGGGCTGAAGATGATCACCGTGGCGGACCTGGTCGCCTACCGGCGGCGCCACGAGAAACTCGTCGAGCGGGTCGTGTCCACGGGCCTGCCCACCACCTTCGGCGAATTCGTGGCTGTCGGGTACCGATCGCTGATCGACAACAAGCACCATGTCGCCCTGGTCAAGGGTGACGTCGACGGCGGCTCCGATGTGCTGGTCCGCGTGCATTCCGAATGTCTGACCGGCGACGTGTTCCACAGCCTGCGCTGCGATTGCGGCGAGCAGCTCGAGTCCGCCCTGGCCATGATCGAGCACGAGGGCCGTGGCGTGCTGCTCTACCTCAGTCAGGAGGGTCGGGGCATCGGCCTGCTCAACAAGCTGCGGGCCTACAAGCTTCAGGAGGAGGGGCTGGACACGGTCGATGCCAACCTGCGGCTCGGTCTGCCTGCCGACCTGCGTGACTACGGGATCGGAGCGCAGATCCTCGTCGACCTGGGTTTGACCAGCATCCGGATCCTGACCAACAACCCCAAGAAGATCTCCGGCCTGGGGGGCTATGGGCTCTCCGTGACCGAACAGGTGCCCATCGTGCACGCCTCCAACCCTCACAACGAGGCTTACCTGCGGGCCAAGCGCGATCGCATGGGTCACACGCTGCACCACCAGGGCCTGCCCCTCGACGAGGAGATGATTCACGACGAGCTCGAAGCGGACGCGGAGAGTGACGATGGCCGCTGAGCAGCGCATCGCGCTGTGCGTAGCGACGTTCTACGCCGAGCTGGCCGAGAAGCTTGAGGCCGGGGCCCGAGCCGGCCTGGCTGAGGCCGGAATCGACTCCGCGGATCGTTTTGCGGTGCCGGGCGCGTTCGAGCTCCCCCTGATCGCCCGCTACGCCGCCCTGTCGGGCCGTTACGACGGCATCATCTGCCTGGGGGCGGTGATCCGTGGGGAGACCGACCATTACGACTACGTGTGCACCGCGGCCGCCGAGGGGATCTCCGGCGTGCAGCTGACCACCGGCGTGCCCTGCGGGTTCGGAGTGCTGACCGTGGACACGATCGAGCAGGCGCTGGCCCGCGTCACCGGCGGGGACAAGCGTGACACTGGACGACATGCCGCCGAGGCCGTACTGGCCTCGCTGAACGTCCGGGATGAACTGTCCGGCCGGCGTGGCCCGGCCGGGTTTGCCGCGGCCTGAGCCGCTTCCCTGCCCGCCTGGCTACAGCTCAGTCTCCGCCGTTGCCCTTGGGGCCAGCCTTGCCGTGGCCATGGCCAGGCGGAATCGGAGCGCCGCCGGAGCCGGTGCTCGCCTGGCCGGCCGCCTGCCGGGCCTGGTTGAGCAACGCCTGGACGACAGGAAGCTGGTTGGGGATCCTCATCCGCTGCTCCAGGACCGGAACGGCCGCCGCGGCGTTACCCGAGAGCAGCAGCGAGCGGCCGAGATCGTAGAGCGCGTACGCGTCGGTCAAGCTGCCCGGGGAGGCGGCGGCCACAGCATGCTGCAGGGTGGCGATGGCCGCCTGGTAGTTGCCGGCCAGCATCTGCTGGTGGCCGAGCGCCTGAAGCCCGGAGGCGCTGCTCGGCGTCGCTGAGGCTGTGCTCGGTGTGCTCGAGCTGGATGCGCTGTGCGTTGACGAACTCGACGATGAGACCGCCGGCCGCTTGGCTGCCACGCGGTGATGCGAGGTGTGGCGAGTACTGGCCAGCGTCCTGGCGTGGTGCGAAGCAGTCCGGGATGGGCTTGCGCCGCTGCTGAGCTGCGAGATCAGGGCGATCACGCCGAGCAGGACGATGGCCAGGGCGGTCAGGGCCACGGCGCGGCCGCTGCGGGCCGGGGTGGCGCGGGCCACAGGGGCGGTTCGTGGCGGCCCCGTCGGAGGTCGGCGGGGCGGGGAGGCGCCCCGGGCGCTGGCCGGGTTGACCGCTTCGGCGGCCGCGGCACCCGCCACCGCGCCTCCGGCCAGGGCCGCGCCGCGACCGCGCGCCCGCCGCGGTGCAAGCCGCTCGGTCCGCGCCGTCAGGGGCTCCGTCGCCGCCGTCTGCAGCCCGGACAGAGCGGCGTCGATGTCCTCGGTGAAGGCATGGGCGGTCGGGTAGCGGTCATCGGGATTCTTGGCCATGCCCCGGGCCAGAACCGGATCGACGGCCGGTGGCAGCGCCGGCGCACGCTCGCTGGCCCGGGGCGGCTCGTCCTCGATGTGCTGACGGGCCTGGGCGGCGAAATGCGTAGCGGTGAAGGGACGGCCGCCGGTCAGCAGCTCGAAGGCGGCCACGGCCAGCGCATAGCGGTCGCTGGCCCCGGTGGCGTCCTTACCCAGCGCCTGTTCCGGAGCCAGGTACGCCGCGGTGCCGAACAGCTGCCCGGTGCTGGTGATCGTGTCTTCGCTCTGCAGGTGGGCGATGCCGAAGTCGGCCACATGGAGCCCGCGGCCCGGATCCAGGAGGAAGTTGGCGGGCTTGATGTCGCGGTGGACGATGCCGCGCTCGTGGGCGTGGTCCAGGGCGGAGGCGGCCTGGCTGATCCAGCGCTGGGCCTCCCCGGGGGCCACGGAGTCGCAGCGCAGGGCGTCGGCGACGGTGCCACCGGCCAGGAACTCCATCACGATGAAGGCTCGGGGCGAGGGCTCGTTTCCTTCGGGCTCGATGTCGCCGACGTCATAGATGGTGACGACGTGCGGATGATTGGACACCCGCGCCGCTGCCCGCGCCTCACGCATGAAGCGGCGCACGGCGTCCTCGTCGGTCGCGAAACGGTCCGAGAGGACCTTGATGGCCACCGAGCGGCCCAGGACCCGATCCTCGGCACACCACACCGACGCCATACCGCCCGTGGCGATGTGGCGTTTGACCCGATAGCGCTCGGGAAGCTTCAGCCCGAAGGCGGGCTGGACGGAGGTCCGGGCGCTACTGCTCATTGGGGTGCATCCCTACCCGTTTGAGATGATTGGCAAGCCAAACCTGGGCCTCATGGTAGTCGCCCTTCGCCGCCCGCAGAGTCCAGCTCGACGATATTTTCCTGCTCCCGGGGATGCGGCCGGGTGAACTCCCGCCCCGGGCCGGGTGAGCGCCAGCACCGTGTCTATACTCGCCGGCGATGCCCAAGACCTGTCACGTGTGCGCCAAGGGTCCGGCTTTCGGCCACAACCGGAGTCACTCGATGGTGGCCACCAAACGCCGCTTCGATCCCAATCTGCAGCGCGTCCGCATCGACGATGGTGGAACCCCCCGTCGCGTGTACGTCTGCACGCGTTGTCTCAAGGCCGGCAAGATCACCAAAGCTCGGTAGATGGCGGACTCTGAGCTGGGAGCCCCCGCGCGCTCGGGCCAGCTCTCCGGAGTGTCCGATCCGAGCATCGTTCGCTTTCGCGCCCTGATCGAGGCCGGCCTGGCCGAACTCGAAGCCAGGCGCGAGGAGGTCAACGATCTGAACGTCTTCCCGGTCGCCGATGGCGATACGGGCGACAACATGGTCCTCACGCTACGCGCGGTGCTGCAAGAGCTCGACCGCCTGGCCGGTGCATCCGAGGGCCGCACCATCGATGAGATCGGTCGTGATGAGATCGTCGCCTCGGTGGCCCGCGCAGCCCTGCTGGGGGCACGCGGCAATTCCGGCGTGATTCTCTCGCAGCTGATCCGGGGGGCGGCCGAGGAGCTGGCCAGCCGGCCCGGTGAGTTGGTCGATCCGGTATTGATCGGCGCTGCCCTGGCCCGAGCTGCCGATCAGGCCTACGGCTCGGTGCGCGAGCCCGCCGAGGGCACGATCCTCACCGTTGTCCGCGAGATGGCCCATCGCGTGGCCTCTGAGCTGGCCCATTCCAGCGGCGCCCGGCTCGGTCCCGACGCCACGGTGCTCGAGCAGGACGAAGTCATCGCCCGGGTCATCGAGAGCGCGCTGGTCGCCGGACAGGAGTCGGTACGCCGCGGCCCCGATCTGCTGCCCATACTGCGGGAGGCCGGAGTCGTGGACGCCGGTGGCTACGGCCTGACCGTCCTGCTGGCCGGGATTGTCGGCGCCCTGCGTGGCGGCGACGCCCCCTCGCTCGAGCATCACGCGCCGGCGCGGGTCTCGCACCCCCAGCACGCGTCGAGCACCTACCGCTACTGCACGAACTTCGCGGTCACCGGCTCCGGGCTCGAGCAGCGCCGGTTCATTACCGAGCTGGAGAAGATCGGTGACTCGGTTCTGGTCGTCGGCGACGCGACCACGCTCAAGGTCCACGTGCACACCGATGACCCGGACGCCGCCACGGCCCTGTTCGGCTCCGCCGGTGTGGTTTCGCACCTTGACGTGGCCGATATGAGCATCCAGGTCAAGGCCCGGGTGCAGCGACTGGAATCGCAGGTGGCCGGCAGCATGAGCGGCGCCCTGGCGGTGGTCAACGGCGAGGGCATGAGCTCGCTGTTCGAGAGCCTCGGCGTCGGGGTCCTTGACGGCGGCCCGACGCTGAACCCCTCCACCTATGACCTCCTGGCCTCGATCCACGCCGTGGATGCCGAGGAGGTGATCGTGCTCCCCAACAGCCCGAACGTGATCATGGCCGCGGAGCGCGCCGCCGATCTCTCTGAGAAGAGTGTCACCGTGGTGCCCTCGCGCTCTCAGCAGGCCGGTCTGGCCGCTGCGGTGAGCCTGGATCCCGATCGCAGCGCAGCCGAGAACGCCGAAGCGATGCTGGCCACGCTCGCACACGTGCGGACCGGTGCCGTGGCCCCGGCCGCCCGTGACGACGCCCAGGGACGCTTCCGGGCCGGCGACGCGATCGGCTTCGTCGAGGAGGAGCTGGTGGCCTGGGGTCAGCCCCGGGACACTCTCAGCGGCGTTCTCGCCCAGCTGGCCGAGAACGCCGAGCTGATCACGTGCCTGCGCGGAGCGGATGCTCCGCTCGATGACCAAACCGTCCACGCTCTGGCCACCGACAAGATCGAGTTCGAGCTCTCCGAAGGCGGCCAGCGGAGCTACTGGTGGCTGCTCGCCGCTGAGTAGCCCCTTCTGGGTCTGAGGTCGACCGGTCCGGCGGTCATCATCGCGGAGAAATGAGCGCCGCCACTGCGTTTGCCTCCTCCCGTCCGCTGGACGCCTCGGAACTGGCCTCGGCGCCAATTCGCTACCCCCGGCCCTCGCGGCTAACCCGCCCGCTCGAGGTCGAGGGCGCCAAGGCGGCGAAGGCGGCCGAGGCGCTTGGCCTGCTCACCGTCGGCGATCTGCTCGAGCACCTGCCCCGTGACCGGCGCGAGGCCCGCTCGATCGCCCAGCTGGTCTCGGGCGAGGTGGCCACCGTGGTCGTCGAGGTCCGGAGCATCTCCTCGCGTCCAGTCCGCCGCCGGGGTATGCGGCCGCTGGTCGAAGCCGCCGTGGCCGATGAGTCCGGGGTCATGAAGGTCACCTTCTTCAACCAGCCCTGGCTGACTCAGCGCTACCCGCCGGGGACGCGCCTGGTGCTGCATGGGAAGTTCGAAGCTCGGAACCGGTTTCGAGTGCAGGGCCACGCCCAGACCACCGAGGCGGCCAGCGGGGCCGGAGCCGTGGCTCACTACGGGGCCAGCGAGGGCCTGTCCTCGACCCAGATCCTGGCTCTGGTCCGGGCCCACGCCGGCGCCATCGGGGATCTGAGCGAGCCCCTGCCTGCTCTGCTGCGCACCCACGAGCGCCTGCCGGAGCGGCGCAGCGCCGTAGCCGCGGTGCACTTTGCCGGCGATGAAGCCCAGGCGCTCGGCCGTCGCCGGCTGGCCTTCGAGGAACTACTGCTGGTGCAGCTGGCCCTCCTGCGTCGCCGCCGCCACCGCCGCGGCGGGGCCCAGGCCCGGGCTCTGGATGGCGAGCGCGAGCTGACCGCACGGTGGCTGCAGACGATGCTGCCGTTCACTCCCACCGGGGATCAGTGGGCGGCGATCGACATGCTGGATGAGGACCTGGCCAGCACGCGACCGATGCAACGCCTGCTGATGGGGGAGGTGGGCTCGGGCAAGACGGTGATCGCCCTCTACGCCCTTCTGCGGGCCGTCGAGCACGGTCGCCAAGGGGCTCTGATGGCACCCACCGAACCGCTGGCCGAGCAGCATTTCGCCACGGTCCAGGCGCTGATGCCCGGGGAGGCAGTGCCCATCGGACTGCTCACCGGCTCCACACCCGCGCGGCGGCGAAACGATCTGCTGGCCAAGCTGTCGACCGGCGAGCTGTCCCTGATCGTGGGCACGCACGCGCTGATCGAGCCGCCGGTTCAGTTCGCCGAGCTGGCCGTGGCCGTGGTCGACGAGCAGCATCGCTTCGGCGTGCGCCAGCGGGCCGCGCTCGACGCCAAGGCACCCGAGGGCCTCAGTCCCCATGTCCTCCACATGACCGCCACGCCGATCCCCCGCACGCTGGCTCTGGCCGGCTACGGCGATCTCGATTTCACTCAGCTGCGCGAGCTACCACGGGGGCGCCAGCCCATCCAGACCTACGTCTGCTCGACCGAGGCCGAGCGGGCCCGCGCCTATGACCGAATCCGGGAGGAGCTGCGGGCCGGACGGCAGGCGTTCGTCGTCTGCCCGCTGGTCACGGAGTCAGAGCTGCTTCAGGCTCGGGCGGCCACCGCCGAGTTCGAGCGTCTGCGCGACGGTGAGCTGCGGGACTTCCGGGTCATGCTCATGCACGGTCAGCTCCGCCCTGCCGAGAAGCACGAGGCGATGGCGGCCTTCGCGGCCGGGCAGGCGGATGTGCTCGTCGCCACCTCGGTCATCGAGGTCGGAATCGATGTCCCCAACGCCACCGTGATGCTGGTCGAGGACGCCGATCGCTACGGAATCTCCCAGCTGCATCAGCTCCGTGGCCGGATCGGGCGCGGTGAGCACCCGTCGCTGTGCCTGGTCTTCGGGGCGAAGGGCTCACCGCGGCTCCGGGCCCTGGCGCAGTACAGCGATGGCTTCCGGCTGGCCGAGATCGACCTCGAGCTACGAGGGGAGGGGGAGCTGGTCGGGACGCGACAGAGCGGGTTGGCCCAGTTCCGGGTCGCCGAGCTCCCGCGTGACGCTGAGCTACTCGAACGCGCCCGCGCCCGGGCAGAACGGATCGACGACGAGGATCCTGGTCTCGAGGCCCCCGACCACGCTCTGCTGGCCGATGCGCTGAACAACGTGTTCGGCGTCGAGGCGCAGGCGCCGATTCGGGCCTGAGGCACGCTGCGATGCGGGTCATCGCCGGGGTCTACCGGGGCAGGGAGCTCGTCGCCCCGCGGGGCCGCGCCACCCGTCCGACCTCGGATCGGGTCCGCGAGGCACTGTTCTCGATCCTGGCCGACGTGACCGGCGAGCGGGTGCTGGACCTGTTCGCCGGTTCCGGGGCGCTGGCCATCGAGGCGCTTTCCCGGGGCGCGGCATCGGCCACCCTGGTCGATTCCTCGGCGACGGCCGCAGGGGCCATCGGGCGCAACCTCGAGGCCCTTGGGATCGAGGCCGAGCTGGTGCGCCAGCCCGCCCTGCGTTTCCTCGGGGGCGCACGCGCCGACGCGCGTCAATACGATCTGATCTTCCTTGATCCCCCATACCGTGACGCGGGCTCGCTGTCCACGCGGCTTACGGCGGGTCTCGTGCCGGTGCTGGCTCCTGGGGGCCGCGTCGTCACCGAGAGCGACCGCCGCCAGCCGCTGGAGCTCGGGCTGGCGTTGCTCGACGAGCGCCGCTACGGCGACACGCTGATCCGCATCCACGGCCTGGAAGCCACCGAGACGCACTGATCCTCCACCCCCTTCACCATGACTCCCGATAACCGCATCGCCATCTGTCCGGGCACCTTTGACCCGGTCACCCTCGGTCACCTCGATGTCATCTCCCGGGCCTCGGCCATGTACGACACTGTCGTAGTCGCGGTGGTCAACCTCCCGTGGCGCAAGGGCGGCACGCTGTTCACCGCCGAGGAGCGGTGCGGCTTTCTGGTGAACGCCACCAGCGATCTCCCCAACATCGAGATCGAGACCTTCAGCACCCTGCTGGTCGACTTCGCCCGCCAGCGTGGAGCCATGGCCATCGTCAAGGGATTGCGGGCGATCTCCGACTTCGAGTACGAGCTGGAGATGAACCAGCTCAATCGCCGCCAGGCCCCCGAAATCGAGTCCGTTTACCTGATGGCGTCGGCCAAGTACAGTTTTCTCAGGTCGAGCGGAGTGAAGGAACTCGCGACCTTCGGCGGGGACATAGACGATCTTGTTCCCGAAGAAGTGGCGCGGAACCTGAAGGAACGGCTCGGCCGATAACGAACTAGAGGTCGCGAAATGGATGTCTTAGTACTCATCGACAAGCTGGACGATCTCGTCCACAACGCCAAGCCGGTCCCGCTGACCGATCAGGTTCGCGTGGACAAGGAGGAGATCTACGACATCCTCGATCAGATGCGGGCCACGATCCCCGAGGAGATCAAGCAGGCACGCTGGATCGTCAAGGAGCGCCAGGAGATGCTGGCCGAGGCCAAGCGCGAAGCGGAGCGGATCGTCAAGGAAGCCCGCGAGCGCCAGGAGCGGCTGATCTCCGACGAGGAGATCACCAAGCAGGCCGAGCGCGCGGCCGAGGACATCATCGAGGACGCCCGCTCCCGCGAGCGCGAGATCCGCCTCGGCGCCGAGGATTACGCCGACGAGATCCTCAACACGCTCGAAGTCAACCTGAGCAAGTTCATTGCCGCCGTCCAGCGTGGACGTGACCGGCTGGCCGGCAAGGACGAGCCGGCCGAAGTTTCCTAGGTCCCGGCCCTAGCTCAGGCGATCTCGAACCCTTCGAGCCCCTGAGGCTCTTCCTCGTTGACCTCGACCTCTCGCACGTCGGCCTGCCGAGGGCCTGAGCGGCAGAAGGCCAGAACCCGTTCGACGGCCTCGGGTGAACCTTCGAGGATCACTTCCACCGCGCCATCCTCAAGGTTGCGAGCGCGGCCCGTCACTCCCGCAGCCTGGGCCTGCTCGCGGGTGGAGTCGCGGAAAAAGACACCCTGAACCTGTCCGCGGACCACCGCCCGCCGGCGGATAACTGAATCGGCCATGCCCGGGTCACGCTAGCGAGGCCCGGATCGTTCCGTCCGTGGCTCGCGCAATCCTGAACGGTCCATGAGCACCATATTTCTCCTGCTTGGACTGTTAATCGGCGCCGGTGTGGTCGCCCTGGCTCTGCGGCCCCGCCTGCGGGCGGGGGCGCTGGAGGCCAGGCGGGCGGCGGAGCTTGACCGGGACCTGGCTCGGGCTCGGGCCGAGCTCGAGCATGAGCGCGCGCGGGCCGAGGAGCGGCTGGCCACGGTCAACGATGCTCAGGAGCGGCTGTCGGCGTCGTTCAAGGCGCTGAGCGCCGAGGCGCTGCAGTCCTCGATGGCCCAGCTGGCGGAGCTCTCCCGCTCTCAGCTCCAGACCGCCCAGGCCCAGGCCACCGGCGATCTCCAGAAGCGCCAGGCCGCGGTGGAGCAGTTGGTCGCGCCGCTCAAGGAGCAACTCGGCCGCGTGGACAGCCAGCTTCTGGCCCTGGACCGCGAACGCCGGGAGTCGCGGGGGCGGCTCGACGCCCAGCTGCGCACGCTGAATGAGACCGGTGAGCGGCTGCGCACTGAGACCGGGGCGCTGGTCACCGCCCTGCGCAAGCCCAACGCCCGCGGACAGTGGGGTCAGATGCAGCTGCGCAATGTGGTTGAGATGGCCGGGATGCTCAAGCACTGTGACTTCTCGGAGCAGTCTTCGGTCACCGATGGCGAGACCACGATCCGGCCGGATCTGGTGATCCGCCTGCCCGGCGGCAAGCAGGCGGTGGTCGATGCCAAGGCGCCGCTGCAGGGGGTGCTCGACGCCTACCAGGCCCGGGACGAGGCCGAGCGCGAGCAGCATCTGCGCAACCATGCCCGGCTCCTGCGCAAGCACGTCAAGTCGCTGGCCGACAAGGCGTACTGGGCGGGGCTGGAGTCCACGCCGGACTTCGTGGTCATGTTCCTCCCCGGTGAGCACCTCTACGGCGCCGCGCTGGAGGCCGACCCGGCGCTGATCGAGGATGCCATGGCCCGCCGCGTACTGATCGCCACGCCGACGACGCTGCTGGCCATGCTTCATGCCGTGGCCTATGGCTGGCAGCAGGAGCGGGTGGCCGAGTCGGCGCAGGCCATCTCCGACCTGGGGCGCGAGCTGCACGGGCGCTTGGTCAAGCTCTCAAACCTGATGGCCACCGTCGGTGCGCGCCTGAACAGCACGGTGCGGGCTTACAACGACACCGTCGGCTCCTATGAGGCTCGCGTGTTACCGGCGGCCCGGCGCTTCTCGGACCACGGCGCAGTGGCGGAGGGGCGCGAGCAGCTCCCGGACCTCGAGCCGGTCACTACCAGCGCCCGGAACGTGAACGCCCGCGAGCTGACTCTGGAGCTCGGCCTGGAAGCTGACCCAGAGCCCGAGGCGCTGCCTCCGCGGCGTCTGCGCCCGGCCGGGTAGCCGTAGCCCGGAGCCGCCCGGGTCTAGGCGCACCAAGCGCACGCACACGCGCCAAGCGCAGGCACACGCGCCAAGCGCATGCACACGCGCCAAGCGCATGCACACGCACCAAGCGCACGCACACGCGCCAAGCGCGGGCACACGCGCCAAGCGCACGCACACGCGCCAAGCGCGGGCACACGCGCCAAGCGCACGCACATTTGCACGCACGTTGGACCACCCGCGAGCGTGCGTGCAAAACGCCACGGAGAACGGGACGAAACGCACGCACTCCGGCGACGGACGTGGCGTGCGTGCAGAACTGCACGCGGCCGCGTCACGCGCCCGCCGCGGCCGCGTCAGCCGCCCGCCGCGGCCGCGTCAGCCGCCCGGTCTTCCTTTCCACCAGCGCAGCAGGTCATCGTGCTGGTGGGGGAGGGGCCGTGCCGACGGCTTGCGGATTCGGACGCGGTCAAGGGCGGTGTCAATGTCGACCGAGTCCAGGACGGCCACGACACCGGCCGCGATGGCCGGCGAGCGCTGCCAGCCAGCTCGACAGTGGACGTAAACACGCTCGCCGGCATCCAGCCAACCGGCAACCGTCTGGACGGCGTCCTCGATCGCCTCTGGCGGTAGGCCACCGTGATCCTCGAGGGCGATACGCACCTCCTCGATTTCCGTCTCGGCCAGGGCGCTGGCCACGACCTCCCGCTGCCCTTTGGGGTACTCCCCGTCCTGGGCCAGATTGAGAATCCGCTGGACGCCGAGGCGCACGAGCGTGTGTACGTCGGCGGCGTCGAGCGGATACGAGCCGACCAGTAGATCATCGCGCACATCGGCCAGCGCGTAGCTGTGGAACCAACCGGACAAGTGAGGAATGATTGCGGCTCGCCGCCCGCTGCGTCAGGAGGGAGCTACGGGCGTCACCATGATTGGATACGGCGATGCCTGGAGCCCTCGCCGATGGAGTCCATGTGGCCGCCACGCTGGCCCGGACCGGCGTCCTGCGTCCGGCACGGCCAGACCGGGCGCTGCGCGCGCTCAGAGCCCTGATCCACTGGGGGCCTGGCCTGGCCGCGGGCTATGTGGGCGCCGCGGCGCTGTACGCGGACGAGCCCGCGATCATCGACGAGCTGGGCATGCTCACCTTCGCCGAGGTGGAGGCGCATTCCAACGCCATTGCCCGTGGCCTGGCCGGCTACGGCGTGGGCGAGGGGGACGGTGTGGCCATCCTGTGCCGGAACCATCGTTGGTTCGTGGAGGCCAGCCTGGCCTGCGTCAAGCTGGGCGCGAACGCTATCTACCTCAATACGTCCTTCGCCGGTCCCCAGGTCAGCGAGGTGGTGGCCCGCGAGCGCACGGCAGCGATGATCTACGACGCCGAATTCGCTGCCGACGTCGCCCCGGCGACCGAGCGCCACCCCGCCTTCATGGCCTTCACCGAGCCTGTGTCAGCGGCTGAGCCGAGGTCCGAACCGCGCTCGCCCGGGTCCCGTCAGGAGCCCACGGTCCGGGAGCCCACCCTCCAGGAGCTGATCGACACCCGCTCGGCCGATCCGTTGCCAGCGCCCGCTCAGCCGGGTCGCACGATCATCCTCACCTCCGGGACGACGGGCTCGCCCAAGGGCGCCAACCGGGCCGCGCCGAGCTCGCTGCAGCCGGTGGCGGCGCTGCTGTCGGCCATCCCGCTCCACTCGCGGGAGAACACGGTCATCGCCGCACCGTTATTTCACTCGTGGGGTTTCGCGCACATGATCTTCGGCGCCGGTCTGGCCTCGACGCTCATCCTGCAGCGCCGCTTTGATCCCGAGGACACCCTGCGGGCGGTGGCCGAGCACCGGGCCACGGCCCTGATCGTGGTTCCGGT
The DNA here is from genome assembly GCA_963845575.1 of uncultured Solirubrobacterales bacterium. Taxonomy (GTDB): domain Bacteria; phylum Actinomycetota; class Thermoleophilia; order Solirubrobacterales; family Solirubrobacteraceae; genus Palsa-465. The sequence goes on from CAWJSN010000014.1 coordinate 610,468, forward strand.
CATGCTGCAGCGCATCCTCGAGCTGCCGGCCGAGACCATCGCCCGCTACGACACGGGAGCCCTGAAGGTCATCGGCGCGAGCGGCTCGGCCCTCCCCGGGCCTCTGGCCCAGCGGGTGATGGACACCTTCGGCGACACTCTCTACAACCTCTACGGCTCGACCGAGGTGGCCTGGGCGACGATTGCCTCCCCGGCCGATCTACGCGCCGCGCCCGGCACGGCGGGACGGCCGCCGCGAGGCACCGTGGTGCGCATCCTCGGACCGGACTCCAGGGAGTTGCCGGCCGGGGAGAGCGGTCGCATCTTCGTGGGTAACGAGCTGCTGTTCGAGGGCTACACGGGTGGCGGCGATAAGGCCCGGGTCGGCGAGCTCATGGCCACGGGCGATGTCGGCCACTTCGACGCCTCCGGCCGCCTGTTCATTGACGGTCGCGACGATGACATGATCGTCTCGGGTGGGGAGAACGTCTTTCCGGCCGAGGTCGAGGACCTGCTGGCCGGCGTTCCGGGCGTCAACGAGGTGGCGGTGATCGGCGTGCCCGATGAGGACTTCGGGCAGCGGTTGCGCGCCTACGTGGCTCCCGAGGCCGGGGCCCAGCTGACCGAAGCCGAGCTGAAGGACCACGTTCGGAGTCACTTGGCCCGCTACAAGATCCCTCGCGAGATCGTGTTCGTAGATGAGCTCCCACGCAACGCCACCGGCAAGGTCCTCAAGCGCGCCCTGGGCGGCGAGCAGACCGGGGCCGGAACCCCGCCGGGCGTCGTAAGCTCGGAGCATGGCCCCGCGCAGTGATGTATTCGACCTCGGCGGCCTGCGACTCACCTCCGGCGAGGGCCGCCACCTCGAACTCGAGGTGGTCATCGACCCGTTCGAGCTGGCCGGCGAGCGCTACACCGCGGAGCCGGCGCAGATTCCTGTCCGGTTGGACGTCTCGAAGACCACCGGGGACGGGTATGCGCTGCGCCTGAAGTTCGCCGCGCGGCTGGCCGGCCCATGCATGCGCTGCCTGTCCGGCGCTGAGCCGGAGTTCGCGGTCGAGGCCCGGGAGATATCCCAGCCCGGGGGAGGAGCTGAGCTCGAGTCGCCCTACGTCGATCATGGTGAGCTCAACCTGCGCGCACTGGGCCCGCGACGCCCTCGCCCTGGCCCTCCCCGCCCAGATTCTCTGTCGGCCCGACTGCGCCGGACTGTGCTCGGTCTGCGGCGCTGATCTGAATGCGGCCGGTCCTGGCCACGAGCACGAGCGCGAACCCGATCCGCGCTGGAGCAAGCTCTCCGAGTTGAAGTTCGACGGATAACCCCGCCCTGCTAGCCTCCGCGGCCGATGGCCGTACCCAAGCAGAAACAATCGCACGCGCGCACGACCCAACGCCGATCGACCCATAAGGTCACGGCCGGGACATACAACGCCTGCCCGCAGTGTCACAGCCCGCGACGCCCTCACCGCGTATGCCCCGTCTGCGGTTACTACCGCGGCCGTGAGGTAATCGCCGACGGCGGGCCGTCAGCCGCCTGATCGCGCCGGCACCGTGATCACCGTCGCCGTTGATGCGGGCGGAGCGGATCTGGGCCCCGCCGAAGTCGCCGCCGGCGCCGCGCAAGCGGCCCGCGCCGGCGTGCGGGTGATCCTGTTCGGCCCGGCGGCCGAGATTGGCTCGGTTCCCGACGGGGTCGAGGTCGTCGACGCCCCCATATCGATCGCCAAGGCCGCCGATCCCGCCTTCGCCGTCCGCTCGACTCCGGAGGCCTCGATCGTTCAGGCGGCGCGTTCAGTGGCTGACGGGCGCGCGCAGGCGCTGGTCTCGGGTGGATCGACCGGCTCCGCGCTGGCAGCCGGGCTCTTCAACCTGCGCCGCGACCGCGGCATCTACCGGCCGGCTCTGGCCCTGCCGGTGCCGCTCCCCGCTGCCCCTCCTGTGGTGCTGCTCGACGTTGGCGCCAACGTGAGCTGCCGTCCCGAGCACCTCGTCCAGTTCGCCCACATGGGCTCGGCCTTCGCCCACGCGGTGATGGGCATCAGCTCCCCGCGGGTCGCGCTGCTCTCCAACGGGGAGGAACCGGGCAAGGGCACCCCGGAGCTGGTCGCCGTGCACGAGCAGCTGGCCGGCTCGGCTGGTACCGGGCTGAACTTCATCGGCAACATCGAGGGCACGCAGGTCACCGACAGCATTGCCGACGTGATCGTCATGGATGGCTTCACCGGCAACATCACGCTGAAGCTGATCGAAGGCGTGTCGGGTCGAACCATGCGGGCAATCCGCGAGGTGGCGATGGACTCCACTCGGGGCAAGCTCGGTGGCTGGCTCCTTGGCCCCTCGGTGCGGCGCCTGCGTGAGCAGATCGATCCCGAGGGTCCGGGCGGCGCTTACATGCTCGGCCTGCGGCAGCTCGGGGTGGTCGCCCACGGGCGCTTTTCCCGGCGCGGCTTTGCCCGGGCCATCGAAGTGGCCGCGCGCGGGGTCGAGGAAGACGTCGTCGGTGCCACCCGGCGGGCGCTGGAGGGCGCCGGCGCCTTGCGCGCCCCTCAGCCCGTGGGCGCGGAGAGCGCAGATGGCTGAGCTTCTCGCCCCCGGCACGTCCGAACAGCGGGCTACGGTGTCGAGCTGATGACGCGTGACGCTGTCTTCTCGCTGATCCGCGGGCACTTGGCCGACGAGCTCGAACTCGACCCTGACTCGATTCAGGAGAGCACCCGGTTCCGCGAGGATCTGGGGGCCGACTCTCTCGACCTTTACACGCTGGTCCAGGAGTTGGAGGATTCCTACGGCGTGAAGATCTCTGATGAGGAAGCCGCCCGGATCCTCACCGTTGCTCAGGCCGTGGACTTCGTGCTGGACAGCGGAGTGGCCGGCGACGGCGCGGGCTCGGATGCCTCTCTGGCCTCACGCTCCCAGACCGCTGCGAGCCAGGGCGCCGACGCTGAGTGAGCTCGCCGCCGGAGCCGGGCGCGCACGTGACCGAGTCCCCGCCGGGCCTCCAGCCGCCCGAGGCGCGGCTGCGCGACCTGCTCGCGCAGCTGCCGCCGGACCTGGCCGCGGCTGTCTTCACGCATTCCTCCTGGACCGGGCGCCGCGCCGACTCCTACGAGCGCCTGGCCTTCCTGGGCGACAGCGTCCTTGGTCTGGCGGTGACCACCCACCTGTTTCCACGTCTGGAGGCCGACCGCTTCGGCCCGGGCCGGCTGACCAAGATTCGAGCCCAGGCCGTGTCGGGGCGTTCCTGCCGAGTCGTGGCCGAGCGTATCGGGGTCCCCGACCGGCTGCGAGCCGCAGCGCCCGCTGGCGTAGCGGCGGGGGTCGAGGCGCTGGTGGGCACCGAGCGGGTGCTGGCCTCGGTTATCGAGGCGGTGATCGGAGCGGTGTACTTGGTCTTCGGCTACGAACCGACTGCGGACGCAGTGGTAGAGGCCTTCGGACCCGAGATCGAGGAGGCGCTCGAGCACCCGGTCGACTTCAAGTCCGCTCTGCAGGAGCGACTGGCCCGGCGCGGAGAACTTGTCACCTACACCGTGGTCGAGGAGCAGGGACCACCGCACGATCGCACGTTCACGGTCAGCGCCACCGTCGACGAGGAGCTGATCGGCAGCGGGGTCGGACGCAGCAAGAAGGACGCCGAGCAGGAGGCGGCTCAGGCCGCGCTGGACGCAATCCCCAAATGAGCCATCGAGGCGGCAGCCCATGTATCTGAAGTCGATCACCGTCAAGGGGTTCAAGTCCTTTCCGGACCGAACCAAGCTCGAGTTCGGCCCCGGCGTGAGCGTGATCGTCGGGCCCAACGGATCGGGGAAGTCCAACATCACCGATGCCGTGCTCTGGGCCCTGGGCGAGCAGTCACCGGGCAACGTCCGGGGGCAATCGATGCAGGACGTGATTTTCGGCGGCGCCCCAGGGCGTCAGGCAGCCGGCCAGGCCGAGGTTGAGCTGGTCCTGGATGACAGCGAGGGGTCGCTGGCCCTTGGGGCCTCGGAGATCTCGATCGTGCGCCGGCTGGACCGCAACGGCGAGGGCGAGTACCGGCTCGCGGGTGCTCGCTGCCGCCTGGTGGATGTCGCGGAGCTGCTTTCCGACACCGGCCTGGGCAAGGAGATGCATTCGGTCATCTCCCAAGGCCGCGTGGAGGCGATCGTCACCTCCAAGCCGCGCGAGCGCCGGCTGCTGATCGAGGAGGCGGCCGGGTTGGGCAAGCATCGCAAGCGACGCCGGCGCGCCCAGCTGAAGCTGGTTCGCACCCAGGACAACCTCGATCGAGCCCTCGATGTTGAGCGGGAGGCGCGGTCGAGGCTCCGTCCCCTCAAGCGCCAGGCCGAGGCCGCCGAGCTGCATGCCCGGCTTGAGCGCCAGGCGCTCGAGATCCGCTGGGCGCTGACTCGCGACGGCGTTCGCACCCAGCGCCGCGCCGAGGCCGAGGCGGAGGCAGCCGCGGCGGCGGTTCGCGCCCGTCGCAGCGGACTGGAGCAGGAGCTGCGGACAGTGGCGGGACGCCGAGAGAGCGCCGAGGAAGCACTGGCCGCGCGCAGTGCCCAGCGCGAAGAGCTCTCTCGTCGCGCCTACGTGGTGCGCTCCGCCGCCGAGCGCGTGAGCTACCGGGCTGAGTCGACGCGAGCGGCTGCCGACGGCGTCCAGCGCCGTCTGGCCCGCTCGGCTGAGTTGGCGGAGGCTCTGCGGGCGACCGCGACCGAGGATGCGCCTGACCCCGAGGCGGAGGCGCGGATCCTCGCCCTGGAGGAGGAGCTGGCCGGACTGGATCGTGACCGTGAAGTAGAGCTGGCTCGCCAGCTCGAGGCCCTGGCCCGCTCGGCCGAGGAGGCCCAGGCCAACCACGGTCGTCAAGCGGAAGTCGTGGCCGCCCGTCACGGCGAGCGCGATGCCGGTGAGGCCCGGACCGAGGCGGCCCGCGCAGCGGTCCGGGAAGCAGAGCGGGGGGTTGAGGCCGCCCGGCGGGAGGCGGCCCGCGTGGGCGGTGAACTCGCCGCCGTAAATCAGTTCCTGCGCCACCAGGTCGGCGCTCCCGGGGGTGCCCGAGCGCTGGCTGACGAGCTCGATGTCGACCCCGGCTACGAGCTGGCGCTGGCTGCCGCCCTGGACGGCCGGCTGCGGGCAGCGGTCGTCGAGCAGGTTCAGGACGGCGCGACACTGCTCGACCGCGCCGGCGCCGACGGCGGGCGGACCCTGATTCTCAGCGCCCAGTCCAGCGCGCCGGCACCGGGTGCTGGACCGGAGGGCGGCGAGCCGCTGATCGCCCATGTTCGCGGCTCCGCCGCGGCTGTAGAGCTGGCTCAGGTTCTGCTCAGTGGGACCTGGGTGGTCGAGAACCTCGAGGGCCTGCCCCCGGGCTTCGATGGCGTCGCCGTGACCCGTGGCGGCCGCGTCTGGTCGGCGCGCACGCGCGAGCTGCGCCAGACGCCGGCGGTGGGGGAGGAGCGTGTCCTGGCCGAGCGCAACCGGCGCGAGGGGCTGATGCGGGCCAGCGCCAGCGCCGTTCAGGCGGAGCACGAGGCCCGGGGCCGGCTCGCTCGGGCCGCCGAGGCCGCCGCCGCCGCCGAAAGTGCCTGGCACGAGTTGACCGCCGCCCACCGGGCGGCCGTGCGCGGTCTCGACGAGGCGGGGGAGGAGCAGACGCGGATCGCCGCTCAGATCGAGCGCCGGCGCGCCGCACCCGACGACGGTCCGAATGCTGGTCGCCGTTCGCAGCTGGGCGCCGAGCTGGCCGCCGAGCGACAGATGCTGGCTCGGGCGCAGCGCGAGCGCGATGAGCATGCGGCCCAGCTGCGACGCCTGGAGGCGGCCATGACCAGAGACCGCGAGCTCGCCCCTGCGGTGGCCGCCGTCACGACCGCCCTGGAGCGGGCGGCAACGGTCATCGCCGAGCAGCTGCTCGTCTTCGATGCCGCCCTGAGCGCCGATCGCCAGGCGGGCGAGCACGTGGCCGGCGAGCTGCGCGCCTGTGCTCAGGAGGAAGCCCGGCTTCACACGCGGCTGCAGGGCGAGAATGAGGCTTTGACCACCGCGGAGGTCCGCCTGCAGCGCTCCCGCGACCAGGCCGCCGAGGCCGAGGCCGAGCTCGGGCAGCTTGCCGCCCGGTTGGAGCTGCCCGCGGAGCCGGCCGAGCAGGAGCTGGACGAGGCGGAGCGTGAGCAGCTGCGCGGCCGGTTGGAGCGGTTGGCCCGCCGGCGCGAGCAGCTCGGGCCAGTGAACCCGCTGGCGCAGGAGGAGTACGCCGAGGCGCTGGCCCACGTTGAGGAGCTCGAAGCCCAACGGGCCGACCTCGAGACTGCACTGCGTGAGCTGGAGAAACTCATCGCCGACACCGACCGGCAGATCCGCATCACCTTCGAGGAGACCTTCGCCGCCACCGCCCGCGGCTTCGAGGAGCTGGCCGCCCAGCTCTTCCCCGGCGGCAGCGGACGCCTGCGCCTCGTCTCCGAGCGTCCGGGTCCGGCCCGCGTGCTGGGGGGCGAGGGCTCAGCCGATGGAGCCGATCACGAGGCTGACGCCGAGGCGGCTGAGGACGCCGACCAGGCTGAAGGGGCGGAGGGTGAGGACCTGCTCGGGGTCGAGATCGAGATCACCCCTGCCGGTAAGGCCGCCCGGCGGCTGTCGCTCCTCTCCGGGGGAGAGAAATCGATGACCGCGTTGGCATTCCTGTTCGCGGTCTTCCTGGCTCGACCGTGTCCCTTCTACATCCTCGATGAGGTTGAGGCGGCGCTCGACGATCTCAATATCGACCGCTTCCTGACCCTCCTGCGTCAGTACTCCTCGCGCGCCCAGTTCATTGTGGTCACCCATCAGAAGCGCACCATGGACGCGGCTGACTCGCTGTACGGGGTGTCGATGGGCTCCGACGGCATCTCGAAGGTCATCTCCCGCCGGTTGGCTGATGCCAACCGGGCTGAGGGCAACCGGCCCCAGGTGCAGGCGGCCTGAGCCACCGCGCCCGCGCGGAGCGCCCGGTTGGCGCTGGTAACGTCGCCGCCGTCATGGCCCGCGACTGGCGCGATCTGTTCATCATCGACGGCCCCCCGGTGCCGTCCGAGGCCTCGGCTCCCGCCACCGAGGAGCGCCGCGTGGGACGTCTGCGCCGGTTGCGGGAGAGCCTGCGCAAGACGCGCCAAGCCCTTCAGTCCGAGATCCAGGCCACGCTGTTCGAGGATCTCAGCGATGAGACCTGGGAGCGCCTCGAGGAGGCACTGATCTACGCCGACGTCGGGGCGCGGACCACCGCCCAGGTGGTTGGGCAGCTCGAGCAGGAGGCTCGCGAGAACCAGCTCACCGGCGGTCAGGAGCTCTCCGACCGCCTGGTTGCCCTGCTGACCGAAATCGCCCAGACCGGCCAGGACACGATCGATCTCCGCGCCCATCCGACGGTGATCCTGGTCGCCGGTGTCAACGGCACGGGCAAGACGACCACGATCGGCAAGCTGGCCTGGCATCTGAGCCGGGAGCTCGGTCAGTCCGTCGTCCTGGCCGCCGGGGACACCTTCCGGGCTGCCGGCGTGGAGCAACTGGAGCAATGGGCGCAGCGTGCGGAGGTGGCCTTCGTGAAGGGCGCGCCAGACGCCGACCCCGGCTCCGTGGCCTACGACGGGGTCAGCGTGGCGATTCGCGACCACGCCGACGTGCTCATCGTCGACACCGCGGGGCGCCTGCACACCCAGGACGACCTGATGGCCGAGTTGGCCAAGGTTCGACGCGTGATCGCCAAGCAGATCCCCGAGGCCCCGCACGAGACCCTGCTCACCGTGGATGCCACGACGGGGCAGAACGGGCTGCGCCAGGCGCGCCTGTTCTCCGAGGCGGTGCAGGTCACCGGACTCTGCCTGACCAAGCTCGACGGCACCGCGAAGGGCGGGATCGCGCTGGCCATCGCCCACGAACTGGGAATCCCGGTCAAGCTGATCGGAGTGGGAGAGCAGCTCGAGGACCTGCGCCCGTTTGACCCTGAGGAATTTGCCCGCGCGCTGGTCTCCTGAGTCCGTGACGGGCAAAGCGCTCGTGGCTTCACCCGACGCGCAGTAGCCTGAGCAGCCCATGTTCGACTCGCTCGCCGACAAGCTCCAAGCCACGCTGGCTGACGTTCGCGGCCGGGGCACCCTGACCGAGGACGACATCAACCGGGCGATGCGGGAGATCCGTCTGGCTCTGCTCGAGGCCGACGTCAACTTCAAGGTGGTCAAGAGCTTCACCGGGGCGGTAAAGGAGCGGGCGCTGGGCGCGGACATCGTCGGCCAGCTCAATCCGGGCCAGCAGGTGGTCAAGATCGTCTCCGACGAGTTGACCGACCTGATGGGCGGCGCGGCCCGCGAGCTTTCCTTCTCGCCCCGTCCGCCGACCGTCGTGCTCATGGCCGGCCTCCAGGGCTCGGGCAAGACGACCGCAACCGGCAAGCTGGCTCGCTACCTGCGTGAGCAGCACTCCTCCTCGGTGGCGGTGGCTGCCTGCGACGTCTACCGGCCCGCGGCCGTGGAGCAGCTGATCAAGGTTGGAGCTCAAGCAGGCGCAGCCGTGTACGAGCAGGGCACCGACCGCAACCCGGTCGAGATCGCCCGCTGGGCGCTTGACCGGGCCAAGGCCGAGGGCAAGGACGTGCTGATCGTCGACACCAGTGGCCGTCTGCATATCGACCAGGAGCTGATGGCGGAGCTGGCCGAGATCAAGAAGGCCGTCAACCCGACCGACGTGCTGCTGGTGGTCGATGCCATGACCGGACAGGACGCCGTCAACGTGGCCGAGCAGTTCGGCGCCGTGGTCGACTTCGACGGCGTGGTCATGACCAAGCTCGACGGCGACGCCCGCGGTGGCGCCGCCCTCTCGGTCAAGGCGATAACCGGCAAGCCGATCATGTTCGCCTCCACCGGTGAGAAGCTCGACCAGTTCGAGCGCTTCCACCCCGATCGCATGGCTCAGCGCATCCTCGGCATGGGCGACGTCATGACCCTGATCGAGAAGACTCAGGCCAGCTACGACGAGGAGCAGACGGCCGAGCTCGAGCGCAAGCTCCGTAAGGCCGAGTTCGGCCTCGATGACTTCCTGGACCAGATGCGCCAGATCCGCCGACTCGGCCCCCTGCAGTCACTGCTGGGAATGATCCCCGGGCTGGGCAAGGAACTGCGCGACGTGAAGCTCGATGAGCGGGAGTTCGATCGGCTCCAGGCCATCATCCTTTCCATGACTCCCGAGGAGCGGCGCCACCCGGAGCTCATCAAGGGCTCGCGCCGGTTGCGCATCGCCCGCGGCTCGGGAACCAACGTCCAGGCGGTCAAGCAGCTGATCAAGCAGTTCGACCAGATGCGCAAGGTCATGCGCCAGGTCACGCAGGGCCGGATGCCGGATCTCGGTGCGCTCATGCGGCGATGACCGCCGGCTCGGCATCCAGCCTGGCCAAATCGACGGCCCGCATGTCATCCGGCAGTCAGGCACGCTAACCTCGCCTGTCGTCATGTCAGTCAAACTTCGCCTCACCCGCATCGGCGGCCGCAAGAACCCCATCTGGAGGGTCGTCGTCGCCGATCAGCGTTCCAAGCGCGATGGGCGCGTTATCGAGACCGTCGGGCACTACAACGCTCAGACGAACCCCTCGACGATCGTTCTTGACGAGGAGCGCATCCGCGACTGGCTGTCCCGTGGCGCTCAGCCCAGCGACACCGTCCGCAAGCTCCTGCGCACGCAGAACATCACCTGAGGCGCTAGTGAATGTGAGGGAGTTGCTCGAGTACCTGGCCAAGGGGCTGGTCGAGCACCCGGAGGATGTCCGCATCAACGAGGTGCAGGAGGACGACGGGACGCTCGTCCTGGAGCTTTCCGTCGCCGACGGGGACTACGGCAGCGTGATCGGACGCGGTGGGCGCACGGCCGGCGCCCTACGGACGATCATCAAGGCGGCCACCGCCAAGGAACAGCGGCGAGTGTTCGTCGACATCGTCGACGCTTGAGCGACGCGCGATTCCTGGTTGAGGGCCGGGCGGATCGGCCGCGCCCATGGCCTTGACGGGAGCTTCCGCGTCGGCGAGCCGGTGCCCCATCTGCTCGACGCTGGAACGACCGTGCGCGTGGGCGGCGAGGAGCGGCGGATCGTCCGCCGGGCCGGCTTCGACGCCCGACCCATCCTCCGTCTGGAGGGCTGCGAGGATCGCCAGGCGGCCGAGGCCCTGTGCGGCCAGGAGCTGTTCGTGCCCCGCGCCGTGGCCCCCGCCCTCGAGGAGGACGAGTGGTGGGCCAGCGAGCTGGAGGGGTGCACCGTCACCGACGGAAATCGATCGGTTGGCGTGGTCACCCGGATGCTCGGGCTTCCGTCCTGCGAGGTTCTCGAGGTCCAGCGGGAAGCGGTATCGAACGTGCTTCTGGTGCCGCTGATTCGCGACGCCGTCCGGTCGGTGGACATCGATGCCCGGCGGATCGACGTCGACTTGGATTTTCTCGGCGAGGCCTAGGGGCCCGGTACCGAACCCCATGCAGATCGATGTCTTCACTCTGTTCCCCGAGGCCTTCACCTGGTTCTCCAGCCAGCGCCACGTGGTCAACGCCCGCGCCCACGGCCACCAGGTGTCCTTGGTCAACTACCGCGAGCACACGCCGCTGAGCGGTGGGCAGGTCGATGACACCCCGTTCGGGGGCGGGGCGGGCATGGTGCTCCGGGTCGATGTCGTCGAGGCGGCCCTGCGCGCCCACTACGGCCAGGACCCGGTCACCCGACGGGCGCAGACCCGGGTCATTGCGCTCGATGCCGCCGGCCGTCTGCTCGACGACGTCCCTGGTCGACGAGCTGGCCGCCGAGCCGTCACTGACTCTGCTCTGCGGGCGTTACGAGGGCTTTGACGAGCGAATCGTCGAGCACTTCGCGACCGATCGCGTCTCGATCGGCCGGTACGTGCTGGCCGGCGGTGAGCTCCCGGCCATGGTGCTCAGCGACGCTGTCCTGCGAAAGCTTCCCGGGGCTCTCGGGCACGCCGATTCCGCCCTCGAGGAGTCCTACAGCGTGGCCCTGGACGGCGGCCCCGAGTATCCGCACTACACCCGTCCCGCCGAGCATCGCGGCTGGCGCGTGCCCGACGTCCTGCTCTCCGGCCACCACGCTCAGATCAGCCGCTGGCGGCATGAGCAGAGCCGGCTGCGCGGCGAGGCGCAGCGCAGCGGCCAAAGCGTCAGACCGGCCCCTGAAGAAGGTCCGCTACCATAGTCGGCCGCATGGGCGGTGGCTGCGATTACGCGCTGCCCCACCCGGATTCTGGCCCGCGCAGAGCCGGTCGTCATGCGATCGCGGGCCCTGCCACACACCTATGAGCACAGTCATTGACAGCTTGGAGCGGACTCAGCTCCGCCGCGTACCGGCGTTTGGCGCCGGAGACCGGCTGCGCGTTCACTTCCAGGTCATCGAGGGGACCCGCCGGCGCACCCAGGTCTTCGAGGGCGTGGTCATAAAGCGTCAGGGCCACGGCGTCCGCGAGACGTTCACCGTCCGCAAGCAGTCCTTCGGGGTCGGCGTCGAGCGCACGTTCCCGATGCACTCGCCCAAGATCGAGCGCATCGAGGTGGCTGCCCGCGGCGATGTTCGCCGCGCGAAGCTCTATTACCTGAGGGACCGGATCGGCAAGCGGGCACGCGTTCGCGAGCGCCGCTCCATCGGGCCCGAGGTCGCCGTCGAGCGCGAGCTCCTCTACGGGCCGGAGACCGACGAGATTCAGCCTATGGACGCCGAGGGCGAGACCGCGGAGACCGCCGAGCCGGTGCAGGAGAGCACGGATCTCGTCGAGGGACGCCACGGAGCCGGTTCAGGAGACGACGGAGCCGGCCGCGGAGACGGCCGCAGCGGCCGCGGAGACGGCCGAAACGGCCGCGGAGACGGCCGAGGGCTCCGGCGACGCCCAGCCGGACGCCGGCCAAGAGCAGGTGTGACGCGATCCGAGAAGTCGCTGGCGCGGTCGACCGCCGAGCTAGTGGTTATCGTCGCCGCCGCACTTGGACTCGCGCTCATCATCCAGGCTTTTCTGATCAAGCCCTACGAGATTCCCAGTGGCTCGATGGAGCCGACTCTGACCATCAACCAGCGCGTACTGGTCGACCGGATCGGCACCCACTTCTCCAGTCCCGGCGATCGGCGACATCCTGGTCTTCCACCCCCCGAGCAGCGAATCCTGCGCGAACGCGCACGAGGGGGAGAATCAGTCCGGCCAGCAGTGGCCCAGCGCCTGTGACGTCGCCCAGTCGACCAACTCTTCACAGACCTACATCAAGCGTGTCGTCGGGCTCCCCGGCGATCGCCTATCGATCCGTGATGGTCACGTCTACCGCGACGGCAAGCGTGAGGCCGACGCCTTCACCGAGCCCTGCGATGGCGTGGGCGAGTGCAATTTCCCGGTCACCATCACCGTGCCCCGGGGCGACTATTACATGATGGGCGACAATCGGCCCAACTCCCTGGACAGCCGTTTCTGGGGGCCGGTGCCCAAGGCCTGGATCATTGGCAAAGCCTTCTTCACCTATTGGCCTCCCGACCGGGTCGGCTTGCTCTAGTGGCTCGGACCGGAACCTTCCAGCTTTAGGGGCCCTGTGATGAAGAGCGTCAACTCAGGTCTGAAATCAGTGGTCGAGCTCGTGGTCACCGTGGCCATCGCCGTCGGCCTGGCCCTGCTCATCCAGGCCTTCGTGGTCAAGCCCTATCGCATCCCCAGCCCGTCCATGGTGCCCACGCTGGACATCGGCCAGAGGGTGCTGACCAATCGTCTCGACACATCGCCCAACGTGGGCGATGTGGTCGTCTTCATCCGCCGCACGGGGCCGATCTGACCCCGCCGGTGTGCCAGGCCCACGGACAGGGCGACGGGCATCCGCAGGCCTGCGACAGCCCGACCGCGACCGGGTCAAGCCAAACCTTCATCAAGCGGGTGGTCGGGCTGCCCGGTGACCGCATCCAGATCGTCAAGGGCCACGTGATCCGCAACGGAAAGCCAGAGAAGGACGGCTACATACGGCTCTGTGCCGCCGGCGATTCCTGCAATTTCCCGCAAGCCATCACGATTCCGCCCGGCCATTACTTCATGATGGGGGACAACCGTGGTCAGTCCGACGACAGCCGTTTCTGGGGACCAGTACCCAAGAAGTGGATCATCGGCGTCGCCTTCTTCACCTACTGGCCACCCAGCCGGATCGGAACCCTCTGACCGGAGTCCGCGCGGCGGCGTGAGCGCCAAGCGCGCCTCGGCCAAGCGCCGCCCGGTTCGCCCGGGCCGCAAGCTCCTGAACTTCGACCGTGGGCTTGGCTTTCGCTTCGTGGCCGGAGCCGATGAGGCGGGCCGAGGCTCTCTGGCCGGACCGCTGGTCGCCGCCGCGGTGCTGTTCGATCTTGAGCGCTTGGGAGCGGGCGAGGCCCGCGCCCTGCGGTCGCTGAACGACTCCAAGCAGCAAACCCCCGAGGGGCGGGCGGAGCTTTACCCGGTCATCCTCAGTCTGGCCGCCCGGGTGTCGATCGTGTCCCGCTGTGCTCCGGGCATCGATGCCCGCGGCCTGCACAAGACCAACTTGGCCGCGCTGCGCGACGCGCTGGCCGCGGTGGCCTGTCCGGAGTGCGTCTGCCTGAGTGACGGCTTCCGGGTGGCCGGTCTGGGCTACGAGCAGCGGGCGGTGATCGGCGGGGATGCCAAGAGCGCGGCCATCGCCGCCGCGTCGGTGCTGGCCAAGGAGACTCGGGATCGCTACATGCGCCGCGCGGATGCGACTCATCCGGGCTGGGAGTTCGCCCAGCATGTCGGCTACTCGACTCCCGAGCACCGCGAGGCCATCGAGCGGCTCGGAGTCTCACCGCTGCACCGGCTGTCCTTCCAGTCGACCGCCTATCAGCAGCTCGCGCTGGGCTGAACCGGCTCGCGTCGGGCTGAACCGGCTCGCGTCGGGCTGAACCGGCTCGCGTCGGGCTGAACCCGCTGGGGTGAACCGGCCGGCGCCCCTTCCCCCGGGGCCAGGTTCAGAACGCTCCCTCGAGATGCTCCAGGGAGACGAGCCGACCGGCGCCGTCCATGTTCACGGCGATGGCGTCGAAGCGCAGCTCCCGGCGCGCGGGGCCGCTCGCGACGCTCGGCCAGCCAGCGTGCGGCGATCCGGCGGACCTGGGCCTGCTTGCCCGGTCCCACGGCCTCGAACGGTGCCCCGGCCCGGCCGCCTACGCGCCGCGTCTTGACCTCGCAGAAGGCCAGAACCCCGCCGTCGAGGGCCACGATGTCGAGCTCACCCCAGCGGGTTCGGTAATTGCGCTCCACGATCACGTACCCGCGGCGTTGGAGGTGCTCGGCTGCCAGCTGCTCCCCGAGCTCGCCCAGTGCCCGTCGCGCGTCGCTGGCCATGCTCGCCAAGCTACGTCCGATCGAGTGTCGTGTGGGTGACGGCCGGCAACGATTGTGTGCCCATTACGGCGGGAAAAGCCACCAAATCGGCACATTCCGTGAACCACGCGGCACGCGATCCTCCCTAGGGTCGGGGCATGCTCGCTCGGGTCCGGACGTTCGCCATCGATGGCGTGCACCCACGGGCGGTGTGGGTTGAGGTGGACATCCGCCCGGGGCTGCCCTCGTTCACGATCGTCGGCCTCGGCGACACCTCGGTGCGGGAGTCCCGGGACCGGATCCGGGCGGCGATTCTGAACTCAGGCTTCGAGTTTGCCCAGAGCCGGATTACCGCCAACCTCGCTCCGGCCTTCCTGCGCAAGGCGGGTCCGGGCTTTGACGCCGCCCTGGCCCTGGCCGTGCTGGCGGCCAGCGGCCAGATACCCGCGGACGCCCTGGATGGCTACGCGGTGTTCGGCGAGCTCTCGCTCGGCGGCGAGCTGCGCGATTCGGCCGGCGCACTGGCCGTTGCCGAGGGCACGCGAAAGGCCGGCTGCCGTCGCCTCGTGCTGCCGCGCCAGCGGGCTCGGGAGGCGGCGCTGGTCGAGGGGATCGAGATCGTCGCCGTCGCCGACCTCCGCGCGGCGGCCCGGGTTCTCCGCGGCGGGGATCCGCCGGCGCTACCAGCGCCCGTCCGTCCGTCCGGCCAGGTTCTGGCTGCCGCCCCCGACCTGGCTGACGTCCGCGGACACGCCGGCCCGGTGCTGGCGCTGCAAATCGCGGGCGCCGGGAGCCACAACCTTCTCATGGAGGGACCGCCCGGCACCGGCAAGACGATGCTCGCCCGGCGGCTGCCCTCGATCCTGCCCGGGCTCAACCGCGCGGAGGCGATCGAGGTGACCCGGATCCACAGCGTGGCCGGACTTCACGCCGATCGCCTGATCACCAGCCGGCCGTTCCGGGCGCCCCATCACACGATTTCTCCGTCGGGTCTGGCCGGAGGCGGATCGCCGCCCCGTCCCGGCGAGGCGACCCTGGCTCATCTCGGGGTGCTCTTCCTGGACGAGCTGTCTGAATTCCAGCGCCCGAGCCTGGATGCCCTGCGCCAGCCGCTGGAGGACGGGAGCGTGACCATCGTGCGCGGTCAGCGCGCGCTGCGCTTCCCGACCCGGTTCATGCTCGTCGCCGCCACGAATCCCTGCCCGTGCGGCTATGCCGGCGTGGAGGAGCGCTGCACGTGCGGGGAGGGGGAGCTACGCCGCCACCGCCGGCGCTTGAGCGGCCCGCTGCTTGACCGCATGGACCTCCTGATCGCCGTCCCGAGGCCCACGCCCGAGGCCCTGGGTGCCGCTCCGGCCACCGACTCGGATCGGGCGCGGGCGGTGGTGGCCGAGGCCCGGGAGCGCCAGGCTCGTCGCCTCGCCGGGACGGGCCTGCGCAGCAACGGGGAGATGGACGCGCGGACCGCGTCCGAGCGGGTACGCCTGGACCGGGGTGCCGAGAGTGCCCTGCAGCGGGCCTACGCCACCGGCCTGCTATCGGCTCGTGGCCGCCATCGGGTGCTGAGGGTCTCGCAGACCATCGCTGACCTGGCCGGGCGCGACCGGGTCACGCGGCCCGACGTCCTCACCGCCCTCAGTCTGCGCCAGCCAGTGATGGCCGAGACGGCCAGCGCGGCATGAGCGCCCGGGCGGATGCGTGTGACGCCTGCTTGCGCCGCGCCTGGCTCCTGGCCCGGCTGGCCGGCCACCTTGATCAACATCGCGACCGCCTGGAAGAGCTGCTCCCGCTCCCAGACGCCGATCTGATCGCCGCGCTGGGCGGCTCAAGACGCGAGCAGGTCCTGGGCGAGTACGCGGACTTCGATCCGCAGGCTGCGCAGAACGCCGCAGTCGAGGTCAGCGTCGAGCTGGTCTGCCGCTGCACCTGGCGATACCCGGAGCGCCTCCGTGACCTGCCCGCGCCTCCCGCCGTCCTCCACATCGCCGGCGGCGGTGAGCGCCTCATGCAAATGCTGGGTGAGCCGGTGGTGGCCATCGTCGGTAGTCGCCAGCCCTCGCCCTACGGGACCGAAGTGGCGGCAAGCCTGGCCCGGGGTCTCGCCGCCGCTGGCGTGACGGTGATCAGCGGCCTGGCCCACGGGATCGACGCCTGCGCCCACCGGGGTGCGCTGGACGGCGGCGGAGCGACGGTAGCCGTGCTGGCCGGGGCCGCCGAACTCCCGTATCCGCCGCGGGCCCGCAGCCTGCACCGACGGATCCTCAGTACCGGTGCCGTTGTCTCCGAGCTCCCACCGGCCACCCGGGTCCGGCGCTGGATGTTCCCGGCTCGCAACCGGCTGCTGGCCGCGCTCGGCGCCCTGACCGTGGTCGTGGAGGCCCGGGCCGGATCGGGGGCGCTGATCACGGCTGCTCACGCCGCGGCCCTCGAGCGGATGGTCGGTGCTGTTCCGGGGCGGGTGGGCTCGCCTTTGGCCCGCGGACCGCATGAGCTTCTGCGCCAGGGGGCGATTCTCGTCGACGGGCCCGAGGCGGTTCTCGACCACCTGCATCTGCCCGGTCTGCGCAGCAGTGGCGGTCCGGCCGCCAATCCCGAACTCAATCGCGAAGAGCGCACGCTGCTCGACGCGCTGGCCGAGGGTCAGAGCGTGGGGGAGGCGCTGCGCCGGGCCGGCCTGGAGCCGGAACACGGACTACCGCTGCTGGCCTCGCTCGAGCTGGCCGGGTTGATCAGACGCGGTCCGGGTGGGGCGTACTCGGTGCCCCTGGGCGCGGGCTGGGATTACGAGCAGCGCGGGTAATCTCGCCCGTCATGGCCCCCGTGCGCTCATCCCGTTCCGTCCCGCGGCTGCTGTCGATCGCCGGTTCGGACTCAGGCGGAGGAGCCGGCATTCAGGCCGACCTGAAGGCCTTCGCGGCCTGCGGCGCGCACGGCATGACGGCCATCACCGCGATCACCGCCCAGAACACCACGGGCGTCACTGCGGTCCACACGGTGCCGCCGGAGATCATCCTGGCCCAGGTCCGGGCGGTCGCCCAGGACATCGGCATCGATGCGGTCAAGATCGGGATGCTCGGCACCGTGGCCACGATCGAGGCCGTGGCCCGGGCGCTGGCTGAGCTGCCGGCGAGCACTCCGGTTGTGCTCGACCCGGTGATGGTGTCCGAATCCGGTGCCGAGTTGTTGGCACCCGAGGCGCGCGCGGTGCTGATCGAGCTGCTGCTACCCCGGGCCACGGTGCTCACTCCG
This sequence comes from uncultured Solirubrobacterales bacterium, assembly GCA_963845575.1. Lineage (GTDB taxonomy): Bacteria > Actinomycetota > Thermoleophilia > Solirubrobacterales > Solirubrobacteraceae > Palsa-465. The sequence continues at coordinate 628,026 of CAWJSN010000014.1, forward strand.
AACCTGCCCGAGGCGCGGACGCTGCTGAACCGCGATGCCACCACCCAGGCCCATCCCGGTCAGGCCGATACCGGCGCCGATGCCGAGGAACTGGCCCGCGGGCTTCACGCCCTCGGTCCCCACGCGGTGGTGATCACCGGGGGACACCGCGAGCAGGCGGTCGATGTCTTCTACGACGGCCGCCAGCTGGTCGAGATCAGCGGTCCGCGATACGAGAGCCGAGCCGCCCACGGGTCCGGATGCACGCATTCCTCGATCCTCGCGGCCGGGCTGGCCCGCGGTGAGGAGCCACTGGAAGCGGCACGTACGGCCAAGCATCGCGCGGCCGCGGCGGTGCGCGACGGTCTGGACTCAATCGGGCACGGACCGGGCCCGGTCGACGTGCTTGGCGTGACATAATTGCGCCCGTGCGTTTTCTGAGGATGAAGCCCGGGCACGGTGAGGTACTCATTGCGGAAGGCGACATCGAGCTGGCCGACGACGAGCGGCGGCTCATAGAGGAGTTCCGCCGGCAGCTCGAGGCCGGTCTGTGGGCGGCCGTGCCCTCCAGCGATCCGGGAGGCCGGCGTCACGCCCAGATGGCCCGCTCGTTCGCCGACGTCCCGCGGGACGCCGAGCGCGTGATCTTCTTCCCGCGCGCTGCGGGCGGGCGCTAGGACCGCGTCATGCTGCTGGCGCTCGTGGCCACGGCGCTCGTGGCCATTGCGCTGCTCTCCGAGGAGCTGCTCCCTCGCGCCGAGGAGCTGATTTCCCGCCACCGCGCCCGGCGCCGCCTGGCGCCGGTCATGCCCTATGACCCCGGACGCGAGCGGCGCGCCGAGCAGCGCGCCCGTGCGCTGCTGCGCTCCTGCGTCAACGAGGAGGAGTGGGGGATGTACCGGGATCTCGGCTTCATCCGAGTGTGGGGCACGCAGGCCGACGGTCCCGCCGACGCCAGCGCGACACGCGGGGCCGCCTACGCCTACCTCATCTACCCGCACCGGGCGATCGTCGCCTACCTCGCCCAAACCCACCGGCTGCTCAACGAATACTGCGTGGCCTTCCCGGACGAGACGCGACCCTACGGCAGCGCCCGACTTCCCGACTCCGATGACGTGCTGGCCAAATGGATGGCGCTGACCGGGGACGAGCACCGGCTCATTTCCACGGCCAACATGCACCTGCCCGGACGGCAGCTCGACCCCGCTCGGGTCAAGCGCGACCTGTGGCGGCTCTCGCAGTGGGAGCGCGCCCGGATGCGCGACGCCGCGCGCAGTGAGAGTCACACCCCGCTGGACACCGCCGGCTAGCTGTCCGTCCCAAGCGCAAAAACAGCTGGGGAGGGGCAGGGCGTACCCGTGTGGCGGAGCATGCGAGTGCTGATAAATCCAGACCTCGGGGTTGGATTTGTCACGAGTGGGCTTTCTCTGGCCCAGTTTGGCGACAAATTCAAGTTGGCCGGGCCGGATTTGTCGCGCCCTGCATGCTCCACTGGCGCGATGCCCCTAGCCAGGGTCCTGGTGTCGCCCACCGGGGTGATTCACAGTCGCCGTTCAGCCTGGTGTTCTGGAGGCTTGGGTGCGCATGGCAGAGTCTGGATATGGGGTCGCCGCAGACGCTGAGCGAGGCTGACCGGCGGGTCGTCGCCGGGTGGGCGGCGGACTGCGCGGAGCGGGTGCTGGGATTCTTCGCGGCAGAGGCTCCAGGGGATAGCCGTCCGCGCGATGCCATCGACCGGACGCGCGCCTTTGCTCGTGGCGAGCTCGGCGTCGCCGAGCTTATCCGCGAGCGGTTCATCGGCGGCGGAGCCGCTCGTGAGGTGCGCGCTCCCGCAGCGGCAGCCGCCGCTCGGGCAGCCGGCCAGGCCGCAGCCATCCCCCACATGGGCGCACATGCGCTGGGTGCGGCAGCCTATGCCGCCAAGGCAGCAGGACTGGCAGCCCCCGAGCGTCCAGAGGCGGTCACTGAGGAGGTGCTCTGGCAGCTTGGGCATTTATCAGTGGCCGCGAGAGTCGCTCTGCGACAGTTGCCACCCGTTGGCGAGAACTCGTCCGGGCCGCTTGGACCCGGGCTTCTCGCGTCAGGCCTGATGGGGGCGATAGTTCGTGACCTCCAGGCCGGCTTGGGCTGACCCGGACCCAACAATTCCGCACCGGCGCGTCGAGCCTGAACCACCGGGTGGAGATCACCCCGGTAAGCGACAGCTCGGCCAGGGTTAGGGACACGGGACCGTGCGTTTTTGGGAAAACTCGACACTCGGATCCGAATTTTCCCGATACAGCAGACTGAGCCCGACGTTTCCGGAAAACTCCAGCCCCCATCCCAGTTTTCCCATTTCTGCATGCTGGGCGCCGGCCGCCACTGGCCCACTCGACTCGCCTCCCTCCCGGCTGCCGTTTACGCCGGGCACCCTCAATCCGACCCGGGGACCGGGCCAGACGGTCAAGCCCGCACCCGCCCGGACGCGCCCCTCGGTACAGTGAGCGCCCGCATGAGCACCGCGACATCGCATGACCTCAAGCACCGCAGCCGGGCCCTGACCGACGGGCCCGAGCGCGCCGCCGCGCGGGCCTATCTGAAGGGGATCGGCTACGACGAGGAAGCGCTGGCCAAGCCTCTGGTGGCGGTGGCCAACACGTGGATCGAGACCATGCCCTGCAACTTCCATCTGCGGGCGCTGGCGGCCAAGATCAAGGACGGGATCCGGGCCGCGGGGGGGACCCCCATGGAGCTCAACACGATTGCCATCTCCGATGGGATCACGATGGGCACCCCGGGCATGCGCGCCTCCCTGGCCAGCCGCGAGCTGATCGCCGACTCGATCGAACTGGTCTGCGACGCCCACATGTTCGACGCCGTGGTGGCGCTCAGCGGCTGCGACAAGACCATCCCGGCCACGGTCATGGCGCTCTGCCGTCTGGATGTGCCCAGCGTGATGCTGTACGGCGGCTCCATCCTGCCCGGTCATTACCGCGGCGAGCGGGTGACCATCCAGGAGGTCTTCGAGGCCGTCGGCGCTCATGCCGCCGGCCGAATCACGGACCAGGAGCTGACCGAGATCGAGGATGTGGCCTCGCCTGGCGCCGGCGCCTGCGGCGGCCAGTTCACCGCCAACACGATGGCCATGGCCTTCGAGGTCATGGGCATCTCCCCGTCGGGTTTCTCGATGGTTCCCGCGGTGGATGAGCGCAAGCCCCAGGTGGCCGAGCAGACCGGCGAGCTGATCATGGAGGTGCTGCGCAACAACCTGCGCCCCAGCCAGATCATCACCCGGCACAGCCTCGAGAACGCAATTGCCGCGATCGCCTGCAGCGGCGGCTCGACCAACGGCGTGCTGCATCTCCTGGCCATCGCCAAGGAGATGGGCATCGAGCTGCACATAGACGACTTCGACCGGATCAGCCAGCGCACGCCGCTGCTCTGTGATCTGAAGCCCGGCGGCCAGTACGTGGCCCCCGACCTGTATGCGGCCGGCGGCGTCCCGCTGGTCATGCAGCGCCTGCAGGAGGCGGGGCTGCTGCACGAGGCGGCGATCACGGTCACCGGCCGGACTGTGGGCGAGGTGGCGGCGGGCGCCGAGGAGACGCCCGATCAGCCCGTGGTGCGCCCGCTATCGGATCCGATCAAGCCCACCGGCGGTCTGGCCATCCTGCACGGCAACCTCGCCCCCGACGGGTGCGTGGTCAAGCTGGCCGGTTACGAGCGCCGCTGGCAGGCGGGCCCGGCCCGGGTGTTCGAGTCCGAGGAGGACTGCATGGCCGCGGTCACGGCCAAGGCCATCGAGCCCGGCGATGTGGTGGTGATCCGCAACGAGGGGCCGGCCGGCGGCCCCGGCATGCGGGAGATGCTGGCCGTCACTGCCGCCTTGGTCGGCGAGGGGCTGGGGGAGGAGGTGGCCCTGATCACCGACGGGCGCTTCTCCGGCGCCACCCGGGGCCTGATGGCCGGGCACGTCGCCCCGGAGGCGATCCACGGGGGGCCGATCGGTCTGGTCCGAGACGGCGATCAGATAACCCTTGATGTCGAGGCGCGGCGACTCGACGTGGCCCTGTCGGACGAGGAGCTGGCCGAGCGGGCCCGCGCCTACTCGCCGCCCGAGCGTCCCTTCCCGGGAGTGGCGCTAAGCAAGTACGCCCGGCTGGTCTCCAGCGCGGCCCAGGGCGCCGTCACCTTCTAGTCGCCGGAGTCGAAGTTCCGACTCGCGCCCTCAGCCTCCAAGCCGGCTGCAGTCTTGCCGGAGCAAACTACCCGCAAACTGCGCACGATTGAACGGAACGTTGCAGAATGGCTCCGCTCAGTGCCTGGGCGCTTGATTGCCGCTCGACGGTCAGTAGCATCTGACCGGTGGCAGATGTCCAGTATCTGCGGCCGGCACCGGGTGGGCGCTCCGGGCGGCTGAATCGGGCCGCCGCTCCGCGCGGTCAGGTTCGGCGCGGCCGCGGGCCCGTCTACGCGGGCCTGGGCCTGGGCGTGCTGGTGCTCGCCGTGGTGGTTATCGGCGGGCTGCTCATGGCCACCTCCCACCCCGCGCTGAGCACTGACTCATCGGCACTGGCCCGGGTCTCGATGCCCTTCGGCGGTGGCTCCATCCAGAGCGCGCAAGCCGTCACCGGACCGCACAGCACGCCGGTGCCGGTCTCGGTCCGCGGAGACCAGATCTGGCCTCGCAAGCTGGTCCCAGCCGGCGAACGGGTCTCGCTCGACGTGGTCGTCAAGCGGTCGAGCTTGATCTCCTGGCTGGCCGGGAGCACCGAGACCCTCCACCTGAACGTCGCCACCCCGGTGGCCAGGCTGCGCAGCCAATTCCTCACCGTCCGCGGCGGCGGGCCCCTGAGGCTCCAATTTCGCGGCCCGGTCGCGGTCCTCGCCTCCGGGACACCCGGTCAGCTTCACCCGCGCGTCCTCTCGACGCCGGCCACAGTGGTCAGCGTGCCCCGCAGCGGGCCGGCGGGCACGATCTCCGTCGCCGCTGCCCCGCGCACCTGGGAGCGGGCCCGCGCCACCACTGTGAGCTGGTTCCCGGCCGGTGGCGGCGCCACCGCGGTGGCCAGTCCGGCTCCCGGGGCGAGCATCGGTTCCTTCGCGCCGATCACGCTGACCTTCTCCAAACCCGTGTCCGCCGCGCTCGGGTCGCATCTGCCCCCGGTCTCGCCGGCCGCGGCGGGCAGCTGGCACCAGCTGAGCTCGCACGCGATCGTGTTCCGGCCCAGCGGCTACGGCTACGGCTTGGGGGCCAAGGTCCACCTGGCCCTGCCCAGCGGCGTGCGGCTGGTGGGCGGCCAGCAGAGCACCAACGCCAGCGGCGCGACCTGGACCGTGCCCGGAGGATCGACGGTCCGCCTGCAGCAGATGCTCTCCCTGCTCGGCTACCTGCCACTCAAGTTCCAGTACGCCGGCTCGGGCGTGGGTCTCACGCCCCAGGAGCAGCTGAACGCGGCGGTCAAGCCGCCCGCCGGCCATTTCTCGTGGCAGTACCCCAACACTCCTGCGGCCCTGCGCAGCGCCTGGTCGGCGGGCAGCTTCGGCGTGATGACCCGCGGAGCGCTGATGGCCTTCGAGAACGATCACGGCATCACCGCCGACGGGGTGGCCGGGCCGGTCGTGTGGCGCACGCTGATCAGCGCCATGGTCACCGGGCACCGCTCCACCTTCGGCTACACCTTTGTCACGGTGGACAAGAACGCACAGCGCCTGACGCTGTGGCACAACGGCCACACGGTCATCGGCTCGACTCCGGTCAATACCGGTATCTCCGCCGCGCCGACCGCCTCCGGCACCTACCCGGTGTTCGAGCATATTCCGGTGACGACGATGAGCGGCACCAACCCCGACGGCAGCCATTACAGCGACCCCGGTATCCCGTGGGTCAGCTACTTCAATGGCGGGGACGCACTGCACGGCTTCACCCGCGCTCAGTACGGCTCCCCGCAGAGCCTGGGCTGTGTCGAGATGCCCTATTCCGTCGCCGGACACGTGTACCCGTACACGCCGATCGGCACGCTCGTCCACGTCGCCTGAGCCCCCTCTCACAAACCGTGGGTGAGCCGGGTGACAGGGGCGGGCAGAGGGCAAACCGGCCGGACGGCGAATAGCCAGGATCGAAATGGTCACATCGCCCGCCACCTCTGCACTTTCGCCCGATTGGGAGCACGCCCTGGAGGATTTTGGCGCCGACCTGCGCCGCCGAGCGGTCGCCCCCAAGACGCAACGGGCCTATGCCATCGACGCCCACCAGTTCGCCCGCTGGGCCGACGCGGCCGAGTTGGCACCGGCGCAGATCGATATGCGGACGCTGCGTCGCTACGTGGCCTCGCTGTCGGAGCGGGGGCAGGCGCCGACGACGGTGGCGCGCAAGCTGGCCGCGCTGCGCGGGTTCTTCCGCACGCAGATCGATGCCGGGGAGCGGGCCGAGAACCCGGCCGAGCTTCTGCATTCGCCCAAGCGGTCCCAGCGCCTACCGCGAGTTTTGAAGGCCACCGAGGTGTCAGCGCTGCTGGACCGCATTCCCGCCACCGGGCCGCTGGAGCTGCGCGACCGGGCCATCTTCGAGCTGGCCTACGCGTCTGGCCTGCGCGCCGAGGAGCTGGTCTCGCTCGAGCTCGAATCGGTCGACTTCGACGGAGAGTCGGTTCGCGTGGAGGGTAAGGGCGGGCGCACCCGCTTGGTCCCGGTGGGCGAGCACAGCCTGCGCGCGCTCGAGCGCTACCTGGAGAAGGGCCGGCCGCCGCTGGAGCGCGGCGAGAGCCGGGCGCTGTTCTTGTCCAAGTCGGGCCGCCGGCTGGGCACCTCGGACATTCGCCGACGCCTGCGCACCTGGGCCCGGCTGGCCGGGGGGGCCACGCCCGCCCTGGCCGGTGCCCATCCCCACGCCCTGCGGCACTCCTTCGCCACGCACCTGCTCGAAGGTGGCGCAGACCTTCGGGTGATCCAAGAATTACTTGGCCACGCAACCATTTCAACGACTCAGGTCTACACTCGAGTAGAGTCGGCGCGACTTCGATCCGCCTATGAACGTTCTCATCCGCGTGCGTAGGCCCCGAAACGGGGGTTGAAACTGGAAACCAACGTAAAAGCGATCGAGCTCCACGACCTCTGGAAGCGCTACAAGGCCTCCGGCGACCAGCGGGCTCGAGAGCGCCTCGTAGTCGCCTACTCACCGCTGGTCAAATACGTCGCCGGACGCATGGGCTCCGGGCTGCCCGCGCACGTCGAGGAGTCCGACCTGATCTCCTACGGGCTGGGCGGTCTGATCTCCGCCATCGAGCGCTTCGACCTGTCTCGGGAGATCAAGTTCGAGACCTACGCGATCACCCGCATCCGCGGAGCGATCATCGACGAGCTGCGCACACTGGACTGGGTGCCGCGCTCGGTCCGCGCTCGCGCGCGGGAGTTCGAGCGGGTGAACATGAAGCTCGAGGCACGCCTGCAGCGGGCGCCGACCGATGAGGAAATGGCCGTCGAGCTCGAGATCAGCGTGGGTGACTTCCAGGAGGCGCTGGTCCAGATCTCCAACTCGACGATCGTGGCGCTGGACGAGCTGTGGAACGTGTCGGACTCAAGCGGTGACCAGGTCTCGCTGCTGGACACGCTGCCCGACCGGGCCGCTCCCGATCCGCAGGTTCTGGTCGACGAGTCCGAGCTGCGCGATCGGATCGCCGACGCGATCGGCGCGCTGCCCGAGCGCGAGAAGCTCGTCGTCGCCCTCTACTACTACGAGAACCTGACCCTGCGGGAGATCGGTGAGGTCCTCGGGGTGACCGAGTCGCGTGTGTCCCAGCTGCACACCAAGGCCGTGCTGCGGCTGCGCTCCAAGCTGGCCGGCGAACTGGAGTAGAAGCAGGAGGCCGGCTCGCATGCGAGCCGGCCCGGGTCGGCGCATGCGCCGACCCGCGGGTGCGCGCATGCGCGCACCCGTACCAGCAACACCCGTCCCGGGTGTAAGGTCGCACTTTCGTTCGCGAGCGAGAGGAGACCCGCCATGCACAAGGCTGCGGACCGCATCCGCAACGTGGCCATCGTCGGCCACCGCGGGAGCGGAAAGACGTCCCTGCACGAGGCGCTGCTGTTCCAGGCCGGGGCCGTGAATCGGCTCGGCTCCGTGATCGAAGGCACGACGGTGTCGGACTCCGACCCGGACGAGAAGGCGCGCCAGATGTCGATCTCCGTGGCCCTGAGCACGTTCGAGTGGCAGCAGCGCAAGGTCAACCTGCTCGACACGCCGGGGGACTCGAGCTTCATCGCCGACGCCCTCGGCGCGCTGCGCGTCTGCGAGTCGGCGGTGTTCGTGGTCAACGCGGTCATGGGCGTCGAGGTCCACACCACTCGGCTCTGGCAGCGGGCCGCCGAGCTGGATCTGGCTCGTCTGGTGTTCGTGAACATGCTCGACCGCGAGCGGGCCGACTTCTTCCGCACGCTGGAGTCGCTGAAGTCCGCCTTCGGCCAGCACGTGGTGGCCACCGAGATCCCGATCGGCTCCGAACATGAGATCTCCGGCCTGATCGACCTGGTCGACATGAAGGCCTACGCCTACGACGCCAGCGACGCCGGCCGGGAGAACTGCACCGAGATCCCCATCCCCGAGGACATGCAGGCGCAGGCCGAGGAGTACCGCGAGAAGCTCATGGACGAGGTCTCCGAAACCTCCGACAGCCTCATGGAGCGCTACCTGGACGGCGATGAGATCTCGCACGAGGAGATCGTCGCCGCGCTCAAGGAGGGCACCAATCATGGCGCTCTTCATCCCGTCACCTGTGGCGTGGTCACTCGCAACCTGGGCACCAACCGGCTGCTGGACGCGATCGTCGAGGACCTGCCCTCGCCGGTCAAGCACGGTGGGCTCGAGGCCGGCGAGGTGGTCCTCGAGGCGGTCGAGGATGCCGGACTGTTCGCCTATGTGTTCAAGACCCGGGCCGACCCGTTCGCAGGGCGTATCAACCTGTTCCGGGTCTATCAGGGCACGATGCGCCCCGACTCCCAGGTGCTCAACACCCGGACCCACAACAAGGAGCGCATTGGCCAGCTGATCACCTTCGCCGGTAGCCAGGCCGACCACGTCGAGGAGTTCGGTCCCGGTGACATCGGCGCGGTGGCCAAGCTCAAGGAGACCAAGGCCGGGGACTGGCTGGCCGCCCGCGACGAGCCCATCGCCATGCCCAGCATCAAGCTCCCCGCGCCGGTCATGGCCTTCGCCATCGAGCCCCGGAGCAAGGGCGATGAGGACAAGGTGTTCACCAGCCTGCGCCGGCTCCAGGAGGAGGATCCGACGATCGACCTGCACCGGGACGCGCAGACCGGGGAGCAGATCGTGGCCGGCCTGTCACAGATCCACGTGGAGGTGATCGTCGAGCGGCTCAAGGCCCGGTTCGGCGCCGAGGTGAGCCTCAAGCCTCCGCGCGTTCCCTACCAGGAGACGATCCGGGGCTCGGCCAAGGCCCACGGTCGTCATAAGAAGCAGACCGGTGGCCGGGGCCAGTTCGGTGACTGTCACATCGAGATCGAGCCGCTGCAGGCCGGGGCCGGCTTCGAGTTTGTCAACGCCATCAAGGGCGGGGTGATCCCGTCCGGATTCATCCCCGCGGTGGAGAAGGGCGTGCAAGAAGCCATGCAGGAGGGGACGGTGGCCGGCTATCCGGTCAAGGACGTCCGCGTGCGTCTGTTCGACGGCTCCTACCACACTGTCGACTCCTCCGAGATGGCGTTCAAGGTGGCCGGGATCCAGGCCATGAAGCAGGCGCTCGAGCAGGCTGGGCCGGTGCTGCTCGAGCCCATCATGCTGGTCAGCGTCAATGCCCCGGAAGACACCGTGGGAGACGTGATCGGCGATCTGAACGGCCGGCGGGGACGGCCTCTGGGTATGGAGCCGGTGGGAGCCGGGATGACCGACATCAAGGCCGAGGTGCCGATGTCGGAGATGCTCTCCTACGCCCCCGACCTGCGCTCGATCACCGGCGGCCAAGGGGAATTCACGATGGAGTTCCTGCGCTACGACGAGGTGCCCGGGCACCTGGCGACAAAGATCGTCCAGGAGGCACGCGCCGAGCGCGAGACGGTTAAGGCGTAGTAGGCTCGAACATGTGAATACCAGGGCAATCAGCACGTCTGTGGCGGTCTCCGCCTGTGACGTGTGCGGACGAACCCTGCTGCGGGGCGAGCATGCCGAGACTTATGTCAACGGGGCCGAGCGGCACACCGTCTGCGAGCTCTGCACCTCGCGCGCGCTGCACGGTGGATGGGTGCGGGAGGGGGAGCTGCCCGACTACGGCGACGCCTCCACGCGGGTCGACCGCCGCCGCTCGCTGCTCAGCCGCCTGCGGTCCCGGCGGGAGCCTCCGACCCGAGAGCCCGAGGCCGAGCTGGCCTACGGCTACGAGGAGCCCGACTCGCCGCTGGTGTCCGCGCCGCCCGCGCCCGCGCCCAGCTCCTGCTCCGCGCCCCCCGGCTCCCGCTCCCGTTCGGGCCGATCCGGCCTCCAACCAGCGCGAGCCCCGGCACGTGCGGGCCGTGCCGACCAGTCACGAGCATCGCGTGTTGACCGCCATCGATCTGTTCAACGCCTCCGAGCACCCTCGGACCGTGGCCGGCATCTCCCGCTCCCTGGGTCTGCCTGAGGTGGCTGTGCTGCCCTCCGGGTCTCGCTCGGCGCTGGTCAATGTCGTCGTGGCCTGGGAGCTGTGCTGGTATCGCTACGAGCTCGATCTTTCCGACGAGATGCCCGCCGTCCGCGTGATCGCCCAGGGGTACGAGCTCGATGAGCTTCCCCCGAGGAGCGGCGGCCCAACGCCCAGGCCGACGAGCACGGCCGCCTCAGCCCGCTGACGTAGCTTTAGGCAGCAAACGATAAGTCGACGTACGTTCGATGGTGCTCGGGCGGGTACGTTGACTAGCATGCGCCGATGATCTATTGCGTTGTGCCCGTACCTCTGGCCGATGAGCTGCTCCCCAAGCTGACCAGCTACTACGCCGAGGACCCCAACGTCACGGTCATAGTTGACCGTCGCAGGTCCTCGCGGCGTGAGGGAACCATCTCGGGCGGTGGCAAGCGCGAGGTCCGCGACCGTCGTCGCCCGCGGATCCCCGGCGAGTGGCCTGAGCTCGCCATCGATTGATTTCGGCTTGTTCCGGCCTGCATGAAGTTGATCGTCCACGTGGACGGAGGAGCCCGCGGCAACCCGGGCCCGGCCGCCATTGGTGTCGTGGTCTCCTCGCCGGATGGGGGGGTCCTCGACGAGGTGGCGGAGACGATCGGGGTGGCCACCAACAACGTCGCCGAGTACCGCGCCCTGCTCAAGGGGGTGGAGCGAGCGACCGCTCTGGGGGCCGACGAGATCGAGCTGATCAACGACTCCGAGCTGGTCGCGCGTCAGCTCACCGGCGCTTACAAGGTCAAGCACCCGGCCATGAAGCCCCTCCACGAACAGGCGATCGTCGCGCTGGGCCGGTTCCGGGCCTGGCGCGTACGCAGCGTCCCCCGGGCCGAGAACGCCCGGGCCGATGAGCTGGTCAACGCGGCCCTGGACGGGATGGCGCCATAGGCGGGCTCGACCCGGCGCTAACCTTCCCGGTTGTGACCGACGCCCTGAACGAGCTGAGCGCACGGCTGAACGATGCCGTCGAGCGGCTGCGCGGAGGCGGGCTGGAGCCCGAGGCAACGTTGACCCTGATCGAGGAGTGCGCGACGCTGGCCTCTGAGGCCAGCGCTCAGGTCGACCAGCGGACCCGCGCGGCGCTTGAGCCGCTTCCGGATCTCCCCGGTCAGCTTCCCTTGCCGGCGGCCTAGTGCCTCGAGGCCTCCGAACCGATGGGGACGCCACCGGCGGCCAGGAGGACCGGTAGCGTGGCCGCTCCCGCTCCGGTCCGGGGCACGTACCCCGATCATCTCCGGGTCACCGTCGAGGAGTACCTGGAGGGGTTGCGCTTCTCCACTGAGCTGGCCACGGCCGGCCTCGAGGAGGCCATGCGCTACTCGCTGCTGGCCGGAGGCAAGCGGATCCGCCCGGTGCTCGCTCTGGCCACCGCCGGCGCGGTGGGCATGCAGCGGGCCGCGGTCCTGCCGCTGGCCGCGGCTCTCGAGCTCATCCACACCTATTCGCTGATCCACGACGACCTTCCGGCCATGGACGACGATGACCTGCGCCGCGGCCGGCTCACCTGCCACAAGGCGTTCGGCGAGGACGTGGCCATTCTGGCCGGGGACGGGCTCTACGCCGAGGCCTTCCGGCTGCTCCTCTCCGAGCAGACGGGCCACCCGGCCGACATCCTGGCCGCCGCGGTCGAGCTGGCCGCGGCCACCGGAGTCCAGGGCATGGTCGGGGGCCAGTTCATGGACGTCGCTGAAACGGCCGGCCCCGGAGCCGAGGGGCTGCGCCGCCTGCACGAGCTCAAGACCGGGCGCCTGATCGCGGCCAGCATCGAATGCGTGCTGCACCTGGCCGGAGAGCGACAAGGTGCCACACTCTCCATGTTCCGCGCTTATGCCACCGAGCTGGGCATCCTGTTCCAGATCGTCGACGACATCCTCGATGTGACGGGATCGGAGGCAACGCTCGGCAAGCAGCAGGGCAGCGACGAACGGCTCGGCAAACGAACCTACGTGACCGAGTTCGGACTCGACGGCGCCCGGCGGCTGGCTGAGGAATCGCACGGACGGGCGCGCGCCGCGCTCAGCGAGGCCGCCTCGGACGACGCCCACGAGCTGGAGCAGATCACGGACTTCATCGCGACACGGAGCTACTGAATGACCGACCTCCTACAACGCATCGACTCGCCCCAGGACCTGCACGGGCTGACCGACGAGCAGCTCCAGCAGATCGCCCAGGAGGTCCGGGAGCACATCATCGACACCGTGGGGGAGATCGGCGGTCACTTCGGCGCCAACCTGGGCACGTGCGAGATCGCCGTGGCCCTGCACTCGCTGCTGGATTCGCCCCGCGACAAGGTCCTGTGGGACGTGGGTCACCAGGCCTATCCGCACAAGATCCTCACCGGGCGCCGGGATCAGCTGCATACGATTCGCAAGTACGGCGGCCTGGCCCCGTTCTGCTCGATCCCGGAGTCAGAACACGACATCATGGGCGCCGGCCACGCCTCGACGGCGATCGGTTATGCGGTCGGCCTCAAGGAGGCCATGCGGCGCGGCCATGGCCAGGACGGCCACGTGGTGGCGGTGGCCGGCGACGGCGCCCTGACCGGCGGCGTGGCCTTCGAGGCCGTCCACCAGGCCGGCGGGGAGGGAACGCCGATCGTCGTGGTCCTCAACGACAACGGCATGTCCATCGCCCCCAATGTCGGCGCCCTGTCGCGCTACTTCAACCGTGTGCGCATGAACCCGAAGCTGTGGCATGCCCGCGAGGGCGTCGAGGGTGGCCTGACCAAGCTTCCGGCACCGATCGGCGCCGCCTTCGAGCGTTTCGGACCCCACTTCAAGGAGTCGATCAAGGCCTTCTGGGCCCCCGGGCTGTGGTGGGAGGAGCTCGACTGGGCCTACATGGGCGTGATCGATGGCCACGACGTCCGCGCGCTGCGCAGCGCGCTGCGCGAAGCCCTGGCCGCCGAGCGGCCGGTGGTGGTCCATTGCGCGACCGTCAAGGGCAAGGGCTTCGCCCCGGCCGAGGAGGGCGGCCTGGAGGGAATGGAGAAGTGGCACGCGGCCAAGCCCAACTCGATCGCCAACGGCGCCCCCGCCCGGGTGGTCAAGAAGTCGGCCAGCGCGAAACCCGCTCCGCCGGCCTACACCAAGGTCTTCGGCGAGGCCCTGGTCAGCGAGTGCCGCCGCGACGATCGCGTGATCGGCATCACCGCGGCGATGAACTCGGGCACCGGGCTGAACATCCTCCAGGGAGAGATGCCCGACCGCTACTACGACGTGGGTATCGCCGAGCAGCAGGCCATCCTGTTCGCCTCAGGGCTGGCCCTCCAGGGCTGCAAGCCCGTGGCCGCCATCTACTCGACCTTCCTGCAGCGCGCCTACGACCAGATCGTTCACGACGTTTGCCTGCAGAAGCTGAACGTGATCTTCGCCATGGATCGGGCCGGGCTGGTCGGCGACGACGGTCCCACGCACCACGGCGTGTTTGACATCGCCTACCTGCGCTGTCTGCCCAACATCGTCCTCATGGCCCCCCGCGACGAGGCGATGCTGGTCCACATGCTGCACACCGCCGTGCGCTACGACGACGGCCCGATCGCCCTGCGCTACCCGCGCGGTGAGGGGGTCGGGGTGGAGCTGCCGGCGCGTCCGCAGAGTATCGAGATCGGAACCGGCGAGATCCTCAGCGAGGCGACCATTCAGGATCCCGGGGCCCGGCGCGTGGCCCTGCTCGGATACGGCTCCGGGGTGAGCAAAGCGCTTCAGGCGGCCGCGATTCTCCGCGCCCAGGGAATCGCTGTCACTGTGGCCGACGCCCGCTTCGCCAAGCCGATCGACGCCGGCCTGGCCGCCCAGCTGGCCGCCGAGCACGAACTGCTGGTCACCGTCGAGGAGGGTGTGCTGGCCGGCGGCTTTGGCTCGGCCGTCTGGGAGACGCTCTCAGACGCCGGCCTGGCTCCGCGCATCCTGCGGGTCGGGCTTCCCGACCGGTTCGTCACCCACGGCTCACCGGCCCTGCTGCACGAGGAGGTCGGCTTCACCGGCCAGCGCATCGCCGAACGGGTGCTGGCCGCCGTCGGCGGGCGCAGCGGAGTGACCAGCGGCTGAGTCGGGACCCGCGGAGTGGCCAGCGGCTGAGTGGCTGCGGCGTGAGGCGCCCTGGTCGACCCCACCCCGGGGTCCCGAGCGCGGCGCGGCAGCGCTCTCGGCCCGGCGCCGGGGAGCGCTCTCGGCCCGGCGCCGGGGAGCGCTCTCGGCCCGGCGCCGGGGAGCGCTCTCGGCCCGGCGCCGGGGAGATTCCGAACCGGCACCCGGGCGATCCCGTACCGTTCCACCGTCATGAAGCGCGTCCGGCTCGACAGCCTGCTCTCTGAGCGCGGAGTCTTTCCCTCCCGCTCGCGGGCCGCGGCGTCGGTCATGGCCGGCGAGGTGATGCTCCTTCCCGAGCGCCGACGGGCTGAGAAGCCGGGCCAGATGGTCCCGGAGGACGTGGAGCTGGAACTGCGGGCCGGCCCGGACTTCGTCTCGCGAGGGGCGGTCAAGCTGGGCAATGCCCTGGACACGCTCGGCCTGGAGGTGGCCGGCCGCCGGGCGCTGGATGTCGGGGCCTCCACCGGCGGCTTCACCGACTGTCTACTCCGCCGCGGGGCCGCGCAGGTGATCGCTCTCGACGTGGCCTACGGTCAGCTCGACTGGCGCCTGCGCTCAGACGCCCGCGTGACGGTGATCGAGCGCCGCAATGCGCGGGCGCTCCAGGCGGCGGAACTGCCCTACGCGCCCGACCTGGTGGTGATCGACGTCTCCTTCATCTCGGTGGTCAAGGTGCTCGGGCCGGTGCTGGCCTGCGCGGCCGAGCGCTTCGATGTGCTGGCTCTGGTCAAGCCCCAGTTCGAGGTCGGTCGGGCGGGCGTGGGCAAGGGCGGTGTGGTCCGCGACCCCGAGCTGCGCCGGGGCGCCCTGATCGAAGTGGGTCGGGCCGGGTTGGCCCATGGCGCTGCGGTAATCGGCTACGCGAGCTCCGGTCTCCCCGGGCCCAAGGGCAACCTCGAGAGCTTCGTCTGGCTGGCCGAGGCCGGGCGGCCCGGCGTCGATGACCTCGAGCGCGCCGCCCGCGAGGTCGAACCGTGATTCCCGTGGAGCGCGCCACCGGCGAGGTCAAACCATGATTCCCGTGCGGACAGCGGCGATCCTCACTCACCGGCGGCCCGAGGTGACCAGCGAGGCGCTGCACGCGCTGATCGCGCTGGCCCGCGAGCGCGGGGTCGAGCTTCGCTTCGATCCCGAGGAGACGATCAAGCACAACCTCGAGCCCCAACCCGGGCTGATCCTCAATGCGCCGCCGGATGTCAGCGTCGAGGTGTGCATAGCGCTGGGCGGCGATGGCACGATCCTCAATGCCCTGCGCACCTACGCCGGCACCCAGGTGCCGGTGTTCGCGGTCAACTTCGGGGAGATGGGCTTCCTGGCCACCGTCGATCGAGAAGATGCCCAGATCGGCCTCGTGCGTGCCCTCGAGGGGGACTTCGAGGTCCTCTCGTTGCCGGCCATCGAGCTCTCCGGGGCGCGGGGCGACTGGCTGGCCATCAACGACGTCTCGATCCACCGCCAGCAGGGCAAGCGCGTGGCCGATCTCGAGTATGCGGTGGGCGGCGACGAGGTCGGGCGGGTGCGCTGCGACGGCCTCGTCGTGGCCACCGCGGCCGGCTCGACGGGCTACAACCTGGCCAATGGCGGTCCGGTCATGGCCTGGGGGGTGCACGGCTACGTGGTCTCCTTCATCGCCCCGCATTCGCTGACCGCCCGCACCCTGGTCGTGGCCCCGGACGATGTCCTCACCGTCCACAACCGCTCCCAGGAGGAGGCCGTCGACGTGACCGTCGACGGGCGCCCGATCTGCGTGATCGACGCCGGCGATCTGGTCGAGGCCCGGTTCGTCAATGACCTGGGGCGCTTGGCCCAGCTCCCCGGGACCACGTTCTACCAGCGGTTGCGCCAGAAGTTCGGGCGCTTGGCGACGCCGTTGTAGGCGTTCGCGCTGGGCCCGGGGCCCGGGCGTGCACTTCTGCACGCACGTCTCACCCCTCGGGCCTGTGCGTGCAGAATGCCACGGCGGCCGAGGCCTCATGCACGCACGTCTGGCGTGAGCGCAACGTGCGTGCAAAAGAGCACGGAAAGCACCGCCCGGGCAACCCCAGCGGCGACGATCCGTCGGCCCCGACTGGTAGACCGTCGTCAAATGCTGCACGAGCTACGCGTGGAGAATCTGCTCCTCATGGAGCGGGCCGAGCTGCGGCTCGCCCCCGGGCTGAACATGCTCACCGGCGAGACCGGCGCCGGTAAGACGCTGTTGGCCCACGCGCTGGACCTGCTGCTCGGCGGCCGGGCACGGCGCGGCATCGTGCGCCCCGGGGCGCAGGAGGCCTACGTCGAGGGGGTGTTCGCACTCCCGGCCGAGCTGGCCGGCTCGGAGCGCCTGCCCGCCGGAGCGCAGGAGATCGTGCTCGCCCGGCGCGTCTGGCCCGATGGCCGGACTCGCGCCTATGTGTGCGGACGCTCGGCCACGCAGGCCGATCTTCAGGAGCTGGGCGGGGCGCTCCTGTCCTTCTACGGCCAGCACGAACACCGCAAGCTGATGCTGCACACCGCGCAGCTCGACGTGCTCGATGCCTTCTGCGGGCCTGCCCAGACCGAACTGCGCGACCGCGTTCGCGCCGCCTATGAGAACGTGCGCCAGCGCCGGCGGGGGCTCGAGGAGCTCCGCGATCGGGCCGGGGCCCGTGAACGCGAGCTCGATCTGCTCGGCTTCGAGCTCCAGGAGATCGAAGCGGCGGCGCCCAGCCTCGAGGAGGAGGCCGAGCTGAACGCCCAGCGCGGCCGCCTTCGGCATCTGGAAGCCCTGCGCGGGGCGGCCGTGGCCGGAGCCGAGGCCATCACCCCGGAGACCGGCAACGGGGTCAGCGAGCTGCTGGCCGCGGCCACCCAGCAGCTCGAGCAGGTGGCGGAGATCGACCCGCAACTGGCCGCGGCGGCCGAGCGCATGGCCGCTCTGCGCTACGAGGCCGAGGACGTGGCCGGCGAACTGCGCGGGTACTTGGCCGGACTCGAGGACGGCGCGGCCGAGGGGGCGACCGTCGGCCTGGAGGCGGTTGAGGAGCGCCTGGCCGTCCTGGCTCGTCTCCAGCGCAAGTACGGGGGCGGCCTGGCCGAGGTCCTGGCTCATGCCGAGCAATGCCGCGCCCGGCGGGAGGAGCTCGAACACGCCGAGGAGACGCTGGAGGCGGGGGAGGGGGAGCTGGCCGTCGCCCAGGCCGAGCTCGACCGGCTGGCCGCCAAGCTGGCCTCGGCGCGCCGACAGGCTGCGCCCGAGCTGGCCGGCGCGGTGCGCGAACGGCTGGCCGAGCTGGCCATGACCGACGCCGAGTTCGAGATCGAGCTCGGGATCCGCCCCGAGGGCTCCGGGCCCCGGGGCACCGAGACGATCGAGATGCTGATCGCCCCGAACGCCGGTGGCCAGCTGGCCCCATTGCGCGAGGTGGCCTCGGGCGGCGAGCTCTCACGGGTCATGCTCGCCCTCCTGAGCGTCGCCCACGGTCAGCCGGCCGGGAATCGCGAGGACAGCCCGATGCTCGTGTTCGATGAGGTCGATGCCGGGATCGGCGGCCACACGGCTCGGGCGGTCGGGGAGCACCTGCGCGAGCTGGCCGCCGGACGCCAGATCCTCTGCATCACCCACCTGCCCCAGGTCGCGGCGCTGGCCGAACGCCACTTCACGATCGCCAAGGACAACACGGTCACCCCGGCCACGACCACCGTCACCCCGTTGCAGGGCGACGCCGTGGTCGGGGAGCTGGTCCGCATGCTGGGCGGCGCCGACCAGGATCAGGCGGCCAACGAGCATGCCCGCGAGCTTCTCCGGGCCGCCTGAGGACCCCATGGGCCGCCTGAGGACCCCAGCGAGGCCCCAGGGCCCGGGCTTCCGTCTGAGGCCCCGATAGACTCGACGCAGGCGTATGGCTCAAGACGAAACGCGGTTCATCTTCATTACCGGCGGGGTGGTCTCCTCGCTTGGAAAGGGCATCGCCGCCGCCTCGATCGGCCGTCTGCTCGTAGCCCGCGGCCTGTCGGTCCAGCTACAGAAGTTCGATCCGTACATCAATGTGGATCCGGGGACCATGTCCCCGTATCAGCACGGTGAGGTGTTCGTGACCGAGGACGGGGCGGAGACCGATCTCGACCTTGGCCATTACGAGCGATTCACCGACGCCAACACCAGCCGGGCCTCCAACGTGACCGCGGGCGGGATCTACAACACGGTGATCCGCCGCGAGCGCCGCGGGGACTATCTGGGCGCGACGGTCCAGGTGGTGCCCCACATCACCGACGAGATCAAGCAGCGCATCAAGCTGATGGCCGCCTCCAGCGATGTGGACTTCGTGGTCACCGAGATCGGCGGCACGGTGGGCGACATCGAGTCGCTGCCCTTCCTGGAGGCCATCCGCCAGTTCCCGGTCGACGTCGGCCGTCGGCGCTGCATGTTCATCCACCTCACGCTGGTGCCCTACATCGGACATGCCGGCGAGCTCAAGACCAAGCCCACACAGCATTCGGTCAACGAGTTGCGGCGCATCGGTATCGCCCCGGACATGGTCTTCTGCCGCTCCGAGGGTGAACTCTCCACCGAGATCCGGCGCAAGATCGCGCTCTTCGCCAGCCTGCCCGTCGAGGCGATCGTCTCGGCCTACGACGTCCCCGACATCTATCGCGTTCCGGTGGTCTTCAACCAGCAGGGTGTGGATGACTTCATTCTCCGCGAGCACTTCGGCCTCGAGCCGGGAACCCCGGATCTGACCGACTGGGAGGAGATCACCCGTCGGGCCGCCGCGGTGAAGCACTCGGTGCGGATCGCCCTGGTCGGCAAGTACGTCCAGCTCGAAGACGCTTATCTGTCAGTCGTCGAGGCCCTGCGTCACTCCGGCGTTCACCACGGCTGCAAGGTCGAGGTCGACTGGGTGGACTCAGAGACCGTGGGCGAACCCGAAGTGGCCGAGCGCCTCAAGACCGCGGACGGGATCCTCATCCCTGGCGGCTTCGGAGGCCGTGGCTGGGAAGGCAAGATCAACGCCGCCCAGATCGCCCGCGAGCACGGGGTCCCGTATCTGGGCGTGTGCCTCGGCATGCATGTCGCCGTATCGGAATTCGCCCGCCACGTGGCCGGGATGGAGGGCGCCAACTCGACGGAGATGGATCTCGAGACGCCATTTCCGGTCATCGACCTTCTGCCCGAGCAGAAGGAGATCGCCGACATGGGCGGCACCATGCGCCTCGGCGCCGATCCGGTGAAGCTCCACGACGGCACCCGGATTCGCTCGCTGTACGGAGAGGCGGTGGTCTACGAACGCCACCGCCATCGCTACGAGGTCAACAACCACCTCAAGCGACGTCTGGAGAGCGCTGGGCTCATCTGCTCGGGGACCTCGCCCGACGACCGGCTGGTCGAGGCGATCGAGCTCGCGCCCGAAGTGCATCCGTTCTATGTGGCCTCGCAGTACCACCCCGAGTTCAAGTCCCGGCCCGAGCGGCCGGCTCCGCTGTTCCGGGAGTTCGTGGGCGCCGCTCTCGGACACGCCGGCTTTAGCGCAGCCGAGGCCGAAGCCGGCGTCGACGGCCAGGACCAGATTCCGGTCCCCAGTGGTGACGAGCGAGACCTGGGTGTCTCGCGCGGCGCCACGACGTGACCCGCGCCACCGAGACCGAGCGCGCCCAGCTGCACGAGACCTTCGCGGCGCTGTGCCGCATCGAGAGCCCGTCAGGGCGCGAGCGGGCCTGCGCCGACTGGGTCACGGCCGAGCTCGAGACAATGGGGCTGGCGGTGAACGAGGATGACAGCGCCCGCGTCGTCGGCTCGGAGGCCGGCAACCTGCTCACCCGGATTCCGGGCCGAACTCCGGTCAGCATGCTGGTCTGCGCCCATCTGGACACCGTCCCTCCGGTGGCCCCGATCGAGCCCGTGCTCAGCGGCGGCTATTGGGAGAACGCCAACGCCGGCATCCTGGGCGCCGACAACAAGTCGGCCGTCGCCGTGGCGCTGGAGCTGGCCCGGCGGTTCAGCATCGCCGAGGACCCGCCGCCGGTGGGGCTCGAGCTGCTGTTCACCGTCTGCGAGGAGGTCTCGCTGCGCGGCTCACGCGCGTTTGACGCCTCCGCGCTCCAAAGCTCGTTCGGCTACGTCTTTGACCACGCCACCCCGATTGGCGAAGTCGTGCTCGCCTCGCCCACGCATTACCGGATCGTGGCCGAGTTCCGGGGCCGAGCTGCTCACGCCGGCGTCCGGCCCGAGGTGGGACGCAGCGCCGTGCTGGCCGCGGCGCGGGGGATCGCCAATCTTCGCCTCGGCCGCCTGGACGAGGAGACGACCGCGAACGTGGGACTCATCGACGGGGGCACCGCGATCAACGTCGTTCCGGAGCGCTGCCGCGTCGAGGCGGAGGTCCGCAGCCTTGATGAGGCCCATGCCGCCGCCGTGGCCACCGAGACGGTCGACCATCTTCAGGATGCGGCCGACGCCACCGAATGCGACCTCGATCTGACCGTCGAGCGCATGTTCCAGGGTTATCGGATCAAGGCCTCGGCGGCCGAGATCCAGGTCGCCGAGCGGGCGCTGCGAGCCTGTGGGTACGAGCCGCGGCCGATCAGCTCGGGCGGTGCCTCGGATGCCAATTCGTTCCGCACCGCCGGCTTTGCCTGCAGCTGCTTGGCCGACGGGACCGAGCGCAACCATGAGCCCGGGGAGCGGATCAGCGCCCGCGCGCTGGAAGATCTGCTCGACCTGGCCATCACTCTGGTCGACGAAGCGGCCACCGAGCTCGGGGAGGCAGCGTGAGCGAGTTCGCACACGTCGATGACCGGGTGACCTGGAAGGGCGAGATCATCACCTGCGGGGTGGAGCGCTTCCGTCACGCCGACGGCGAGGTGGTCAGCCGGGAAAAGGTCTGGCACCCCGGGGCGGTGGGCATCCTCGCCGTGGACTCGGAGGTTGTGTGGCTGACGCGTCAGCCGCGCGAGGCGGCCGGCCTGTTCGCCTCCCTGGAGATCCCGGCCGGCAAGCGCGACGTACCCGGCGAGCCGCCGCTGGTGACCGCCCAGCGCGAGCTGGCCGAGGAGATCGGCAAGCGCGCCGCCGACTGGCGCGAGATCAAGGTCTTCTTCACCAGCCCGGGGTTCAGCGACGAGCGTGTGTGGTGGTACCTGGCCCGTGACCTGACTGACGACCCGGATGTCGAGGCTGACCCCGGTGAGCGGATCGAGATCGTGCCCTGGCCTCTGGATCAGCTCGAGTCGGCGATCGCCGAATGCCAGGACTCCAAGTCCCTGATCGCGCTGCTCTGGCTCGCCGCCCGCTCGGCCTCCAGCCTCGACTGATCGGGCGGCGCCAGAGTCATCCGGCGGCTGGCCCTGGCCCGCGAGCGGGGGACGCTCGAGCCGGCCTGAGACGAGCTCGGGAGTGCGAGCGGTGCTGGGCGCGCGTGCACGGGCAGGCCCAGCCGGAGGAGTGCCCGTTCACGGGGCGAATACGCGCCTATGAGCGCAGCGGGGGCATCCATGGTGCAGCGTCATCTGACCGAGCTCACGCTCGACTTCCTGGGCACCCTCGAGCTCGAGCGGGGCCTGTCGCGCAACACGCTCGAGGCCTACCGCTCCGATCTGGCCCAGTTCGGCCTCTACCTGGGCCGGCTGGGCCGCGATCCATTGGACATCCGGCCACCCGAGGTGGCCGGTTTCATTTCCGAGCTCGCCGATGGCCGCGAGGGCAAGGCGCCGGTCGTATCGAGCACGCTCCAGCGCAAGATCGCCTGCCTGCGCTCGTTCTACCGCCACCTGCGCCGCGAGCAGCTGATCGATCACGACCCCACGACGGACCTTCGCCCCCCGCGCTCGCCCAACCGGCTGCCGAACGTGCTCAGCCGTGACGAGGTCAGCCGGCTGCTGGCCCAGCCGACCGGGAACTCCCCGGCCGCGCTGCGCGACCGTGCCCTGTTGGAAACGATGTACGCCTGCGGTCTGCGGGCCACCGAGGCGATCACCCTGGCGCTGTCCGAGCTTGACCTCGAGGCCGGCATGCTCCGCGCGCGTGGCAAGGGCTCAAAGGAACGACTGGTGCCCATCGGCCGCAAGGCCGTCGAGACGCTCGACGCATACCTGCGCCGCGGCCGTCCGCGCCTGGTCGGCCTGGCCGATGAGCCCCGAGTGTTTCTCAACCTGCGCGGCGGTGGCCTGTCGCGCCAAGGCCTCTACAAGATCGTCCAGGGGCATGCCCGCACGGCCGGCTTAGAGCACCGCATGAGCCCCCACACCCTGCGTCACACCTTCGCCACCCATCTCCTGGCCGGGGGCTGCGACCTGCGCTCGCTGCAGGAGATGCTTGGCCACGCCGACATCGGTACCACCCAGATCTACACCCATCTGTCCGTCGATCGCCTACGCGATGTCTACTTCGACGCCCATCCGCGGGCCCAGATCGCCCCGGAGGGCAAGCTCGATGATGTTCGGACCGGGCCTGGCGGCAGCGCCGACTGAACCGTCGTGGGACTGACCCACTTCGACGAAGCCCGGACGCTCGAGTACGACCGCGGCCATTTGCGCGGCCGCTGGACGCTGCTCGGAGAATCTGCCGGCTCGCGCACGATCGGCGTTCGGCGCATGCAAATACCGGCTGGCAGCTGGTCAACCCCGGCGCATGAACACGGTCGCTCGGAGGAGATCTTCTTCATCCTCTCCGGCAGCGGTATGTCCTGGCAAGCCGGACGCACGGCACCGATCCGGGCCGGAGACGCGATCCTGTACGCCCCGCGTCGGGGTGCCCACAGCGTCTTGGCCCACGAGGACCTGGATCTGCTCGCCTTCGGCACGCGCGAATATGACGAGAGCCTGCGCCTACCGCGACTCGAGATGTCCCTGGTCGGCACGCGCGGCGTAGACAGCGTTCCCGGCGTCCTAGATGGCGTGCCGGTTCAGTTCGCCCGCGAGGCCGAGCACGGGCCGCCCGAGCTGCCCGCCCAGACGGGCGAGCGGCCGGGAACGATCGTCAGCCTGGACGACGTCGAGCCGGTCACGGTCTCCCGGCCCCGCGTGGAGCGCACCCGGCGCAACCTCGGCCGGCGGCTGCAATCTGAGCGCTCGGGACTCCAGCACGTGATCGTGGCCGCGGGCAAGGAGTCCGCGCCGCTGCACTGCCACAGCATTGAGGAGGAGATCTTCGTCGTGCTCGACGGGAACGGTGTCGTCGTCCTCGACCAGGAGGAGACCCCGGTGGGCCCCGGACACGTGATCGGCCGTCCCGCGGCGACCGGGATCAGCCACACATTCCGGGCCGGCGAGGAAGGACTCACCTACCTGGCCTACGGCACTCGCGACCCGGGGGACATCTGCTACTACCCACGCTCGAACAAGATCGCCTTCCGGGGCGTGAATCTGATGGCGCGGCTGGAGAGGCTCGATTACTGGGACGGCGAGGACTGAGGACGGGACGCGACGCGAGCCTCGGCGGGCCTTCGTGGTCGTTCTGGACGCCTGCGGGGTGGGCGCGCTGCCCGACGCGGCCGATTACGGCGACGCCGGCAGCAACACCCTGGGCCATCTCGCCGAGCATCTGGGCGGCCTGTCGCTGCCGACCCTCCAGCGGCTGGGCCTCGGCAGCATCCTGGCTCTGACCGGAGTGTCCCCGGCTTCCGAGCCGGTGCTTCACGGCCGCCTGCACGCGCTCGGTGCCGGCAAGGACTCGACCGCCGGCCACTGGGAGCTCATGGGCCTGACCGCCGCCGAGCGGCCGCCGGTCGTATCCCGAGGGCTTTCCCGAGCCGGTGATCGCGATGGTGCGGGAGGTCAGTGGGCGGGAGGTGCTCTGCAACCGGCCGAGCAACGGGCTCGAGGCGATCGAGCACTTCGGCGCGGACGCGCTGTCCGGAGGAGGCCTGATTGTCTATACCAGCCAGGACTCGGTCCTCCAGATCGCCGCCCACGTCGAGGTCCTGCCTCCCGACGCGTTGTATGAGATCTGCGCCGAGGTCCGCCGCCGGCTGCCCCAAGCGCACGCCGTAGGCCGCGTCATCGCGCGTCCGTTCACCGGCGGCGAGGGTGACTTCACGCGCACCGACGGCCGGCGGGACTTCGCCCTGAGGCCTCCGGTCCCGAGCTACCTCGATGCTCTGCAGGCCGCCGGGGCCGAGGTTCACGCGGTGGGCAAGGTCGGCCAGCTGTTCGCCGGGGTGGGTATCGACGTGCAGCACCCCGGGGCGACCAACGCCCGCGCGATCGCCGAGACCGGGCGTCCTGATCGACTCGCTGGAGTCCGGCTTCGTGTTCACCAATCTGATCGAGACCGATCAGGTCTACGGACATCGTCACGACTTCGAGGGCTTCGCCGGAGCACTGGAGCGGATCGATACGGCGGTGGCCGGTTGGCTCGAGCGGTTACGGGCCGGAGACCTACTCGTGCTCACCGCTGACCACGGTGTGACCTGACCTCGCGCGCGTACCGACCACACGCGCGAGCATGCGCCACTGCTGGCGCGCTTCTCCGGCCACGCGTCCCGCCATCACGACGGCCCGCTGGCCGACGTGGGGGCCAGCGTCCTGGCCTGGCTGGACGGCGACGAGGCCCCGAGCTGCCCGGCCGCCCGTTCGTGTAAAAGGCAGGGATGCCCGAGCTGCCCGAGGTCGAGACGATTCGCCGCCAGCTGGCGCCTGAGCTCGAGGGGCGGACGATCACGGCAGCCGAGATCCTCGATCCCCGCTGGACACGGCCCGAGCCGCCCGAGCTTGTCGAGCAGGGCCTGATCGGACGGGAGATCGAGCACTTGGGCCGCTCGGGCAAGTACCTGGTCTGGGAGCTCTCCGGCGACCTGCACCTGCTGTTGCACCTGAGGATGACCGGGACCCTGCTGCTGAACCCGATCGCCGAGCCGCTGCACACCCGCGCGCGTTTCGAGCTCGACGGCAAGTCGCGGCTGATCTACGTCGATCCCCGGCGTTTCGGGACCGCCCATCTGTTGCCCGGTGCGGCGGCCCGCGACGCCTACCTGGGGGAGCGAATCGGGATCGAGCCGCTCACCCCGGAATTCACGCTTGCCCATCTACGCGAGCTGGCCCGCGGGCGGCGCGCGCCGGTGAAATCCTTCGTGCTCGACCAGCGGCGCATCGCCGGGGTGGGGAACATCTACGCCGACGAGGCCCTGTTCCGGGCCCGGATCCACCCGCTGCGCCCGGCCGGCGCGCTGACGCGGCCGCAGCTGTCCGCGCTGCGCGACGCGATCGAAGCGTCGCTTCTGGCCGGGATCGAGGCCAAAGGGGCGACGATCGACGACTTCCGTCACGTGGACGGCGCCCGGGGGTCCTTCCAGGACCGGTTCCTGGTCCACCGTCGCGAGGGACTGCCCTGCCCGAACTGTGGCCGGCCGATTCGCAAGCTCGTCGTGGGGGGAGGGGGACCTACGTGTGCGAGCACTGCCAGCCGCGCCCACGCCCGCGCCGACCTGTGGGGCCGGCGACCCGCGGTTAGGCCGCGAGCAGCTCAGCCAGCCGACCGGCACGGTCAGCGGCCCGCAGCTGATCAAAGCCGCCCAACGGTTCGCCGTCGATGAGAATCTGGGGGAAGGTGGCCATGCCGGTCCGCTCGATCAGCTGGGCCCGGCTGTCCGGGTCCCGTGACAGATTGATCTCCTCGTAGGCGATGTTGCGCCGTCCGAGGAGGATCTTGGCCCCGGCACACATGGAGCAGTTGTCGGTGGTGTAGACGGTGACGGATTTCATAACTTCACAAAAGATAGCGCAGGGTGACCGGTGCCCGGGCCGCTGAAAACCGAGGCCATCGTGCTGCGGTCGATCCGCTATGGCGAGGCCGATCGAATCCTGCACGTGTACACCGTCGCCCATGGTCGCCTCAGCGCCATCGCCAAGGGAGCCCGGCGCTCGCGGAGCCGTTTCGGCGCGCGTCTTGAGCCGTTCCTGCATGTGCGCTTGGTCCTGCACGAGGGCCGCAGCGATCTGCTCACCGTGACCGGGGTCGACACGATCTCGGCCCACGCCGGCCTGCGCGAGCATGCCGCCACCCTGGATGCGGCCGCGCGGTCCTGCGATGCGGTTACGCGGCTGTTCGAGACCTCCGACCCCCACCCCGAGGTCTTCCGGCTGCTGGCCAACCAGCTCGCCCTGCTCAGTGTCGACCCCAGCCAGGCCCGGACGGGCAATGGTCTGGCTTTCCGCCTGAAGCTTCTGTTGGCGGCCGGCATCGTGCCCCAGCTGGGCGCCTGCGCGGTCTGTGGAGAAGCTGACCATCTCAGCGGCTTCTCCGGGGCGGCGGGTGGTGTGGTCTGCAGCTCGTGCGAAGGGGCGGCCTTCCCGCTGGGCGAGGACGCCTACCGCTTCCTGGTCGATGCCCTGGGCGCGCCGCTGTCCCGAGCCCCACAGGGCTCCCCGCGGGCACTGCGCCAGGCCGAGCGGGCAATCGGCGAGACGGCCGAGCACCACGCTCACGTCCGCCTGCGGCCGCTGCTGGCCGCCTGAGCCCGGTTCGCGGGCCCGGTTGTGCCGGTCGCGGGCCCGATCGTGTCGGTTCGCAGGCCCGGTTGTGCCGGGTCTGTGACTGCCTCCGGACGGTGCCCGCCCTCGGTGTCAGAATCGAGGGATGAGCGAGTCGGCAGTGAGCGCGGGATATCAACACCCCGGAGGACCGGTGGCCGACCGGTTCGCCGCCCGGGTCATGGCCCGCGAGGAGGCGGAGCTATCGCCCCTGGCCGTGCGCTCCTATCCGGGGGACCGGCAACGACCGGAGCCGGACTGCGGTTTGCGCACCCCGTTCCAGCGCGACCGCGACCGGATCGTGCACACCAAGGCCTTCCGCCGGCTCAAGCACAAAACGCAGGTCTTCGTCGCCCCCAGCGGCGACCACTACCGCACCCGGCTCACGCACACGCTGGAGGTCACGCAGGTCTCCCGCACCGTGGCCCGCGCACTGGCCCTGAATGAGGATCTGGTCGAGGCCATCGGCCTGGGTCACGACCTCGGCCATCCCCCCTTCGGCCATGTGGGTGAAGAGGCGCTCGACCGCTGTCTGCGCGAGCGGTTCGGCAGCGGCTTCCGCCACCACGAGCACTCCCTGCGGGTGATCGACATCCTCGAGCGCGACGGGCACGGGCTCAACCTGAACCGAGCAGTTCGCGACGGCATCGTCAGCCACTCGGGACGGGCTCCGGAGCCGGCCACGCTGGAGGGCAAGATCGTTCGGCTCGATGGACCGGGTGGCCTACATCAATCACGACATCGACGATGCCGTGCGCGCCGGAGTCCTGGACGCCTCGGATCTTCCCGCCGAGGCGATCGCGATTCTCGGTGCCACGGGCCCGCGCCGCATCGATCGGCTGGTCCACGACCTGGTCGAGGAGTCCGACGCGGCGGGGGACATCGTCCAGGGCGAGATCGTCGGGGAGGCCATGAACACCCTCCGGAGCTTCATGTTCGATCATGTGTACCTGGGGCCGGTGGCCACCCGGGAGCACGTCAAGATCCACGGTGTGATCTCCACCCTGTTTGACCACTACTGCGCGCATCCCCAGGAGCTCCCGGTCTCGATTCCGGACGGCGAGCTGTCCCGGCGGGTCACCGACTACATCGCTGGGATGACCGACCGTTACTGCATCAAGCGCTACGAGGAGCTCACCGTTCCCATCGCCTTCGCGCCGTGAGCCGCTACACCGCCGATTCCCGCGACCGCGTCCTGGCCGCGGTGGACATGCTGGCGCTCGTCTCCTCGCGGGTCGAGCTGCGCCGGGCCGGTGTGGACAGCTACTTCGGGCTGTGCCCGTTCCACGAGGAGCGCAGCGGCTCGTTCCACGTCCGGCCCGACGAGAAGCACTACCACTGCTTTGGCTGCCAGGCCAGTGGTGACCCGTTCGACTTCGTGATGGAGATCGAGGGCCTGGACTTCCGCTCAGCCATGGAGACGCTGGCCGAGCGTTTCGGGGTGAAGCTCGAGACCGAGCAGGAGGACCCCGGTGCCGCGGCTCGGCGCGAACGGCATGATCGCCTCTACAAGCTGCTCGGCCGCGCCGCGACCTACTACGCGCGCTATCTGTGGGAGGCGCAGGAGGCCGCACCGGCCCGGGCCTATCTGCTCGGCCGCGGTCTGAAAGAGGAGACCCTGCGCGAGTTCAGGGTGGGCTACGCCCCCAGCGCCTGGGACCGGATGCTCGGCGCCTCCCGCAGCTCCGGTTACAGCGAAGAGGAGCTTCTGGCCACCGGACTGGCCCAGCGCTCCCGCAACCGGCCCGGCCAGATCTATGACCGCTTCCGCGAGCGGATCATGTTCCCGGCCATCGATTCCCGGGGTCGCGTGCACGGGTTCGGTGCCCGAGCCATGCGCGATAACCAGCAGCCCAAGTACCTCAACACCTCCGACGGCGAGCTCTACCACAAGCGCGAAGTGCTGTTCGGCATCGATCTGGCCCGCGCCGCCGGGGCCAAGGCCGACCGGATGATCCTCGCCGAGGGCTATACCGATGTGCTCGCTCTGCACCAGGCGGGCATGCGCAACGCGGTCGGGATCATGGGCACCTCGTTGACCGAAGAGCAGGTGAACGAGCTCGAGCGGATCGCCCACGTGCTCGAGTTGTGCCTGGACTCAGACCGGGCCGGTCAGGACGCCATGCTGCGTGCCGCCCGGCTGGCCGGCGCCCGCCAGCTCGAGCTGCGCGTGGTCGGCCTGCCCGACGGCACCGACCCCGCGGACCTGATCCAGCGTGACGGCGCCGAGGCGCTGGCCGAGCGGGTGCGGAACTCCCAGCCGTTCGTGGCCTTCCACGTCGAGCGGATCCTCGAGCGGGCCGATCTGCGCAGCGCCGAGGGGCGCGACCGAGCCCTGTACGAGTTGGCCCCGGTCTTGGCCGAGGTTCCGCCCAGCGTTCTGCGCGACGAGCTCATGCGCCGGATTGCCGGACGGCTCGAGGTGACCGGGGGCCGGCTGGCCACCCTGCTGGCCGCGGCGACCGGTCGGGTGCAGCGCGGTGAGCACCCTCGCCCGAGGGCCAGCGCCGGCCGAGAGGGCGCCGGCGATGGCGGTGGGGAGGGATCGGCACCTCGGCAGGACCCTGGGCCGCGCCCCGAGCGGCTGTTCCTGGCTCTGTGCATCGCCCTTCCAGACCGGGGCGAAGCGGCCCTGGGCACGACGGACGTAGATGAGCTGTTGACCAGCTCACCGCTCCGCCAGGCCGCCCACCACCTGAAGGGCCGAGTGGCTGCGCCGCTCAGCGACCTGCCCGCCGAGGACGAGGACTTCGCCCGGCTGATGTCGGGGCTGGTCGCTCTGGCCGGCCGGGTGCCCGACCCCACACCGGACCGGCTCGAGCACGCACGCCTGGTTCTGGAGCGCGACCGTCTGGATCGGGCCATCATCCGCGTGCGCGGACAGGGGGCGGGTACGGCCGAGCTGGCCCGCGAGCGCGAAACCGTCCGTGATGCCATCCGGGCGGTCGGGGGCAGGCTGGAAACCGCCTTCTGAGCAGCGACGTTCCGTCCGGACCCGATGCGAACATATGTTCGTACCCGAGGGAGGGCGGATATGGATCAAGAGTCGTTGCGGTTGCTGCTGGCCCAGGGGATGAGCGTCGAGAGGATCGCCCAGCGATTTGGGCGCCACCCCTCGACGGTCTCCTACTGGATGAACAAGCACGGTCTCGAGGCCCCCAACCGCGAAAAGCACGCGGCCCGGGGTGGGATCGACCGTGAGGAGCTGACGGCCGCGGTCGCCGCGGGTTTGACGATCGCCGGCCTCGCCGAAACGTTCACCTGCAGCAAGGCCACGATTCGTCATTGGCTGGCGCGCTATGGACTGCAGACAAAGGCGGCGGAGCGTGCGGCTGATGCACGCACGAGCCGCCGAGAGGGCAAGCTGACCCGGGCTCTGACCTGTGCCCAGCACGGCGAATCTCGAGTTCGTTCTGGAGGGGCGTGGTTACTACCGGTGCAAGCTTTGTCGCCAGGAACGGGTGGCAGCGCGGCGCAGACGGGTCAAGGCGATTCTCGTCGCGGAGGCCGGTGGGGCCTGCTGTCTCTGTGGCTATGACCGATACATGGGGGCTCTGGAGTTTCACCATCTCAACCCGGTCGAGAAGCGGCTGACCATCGGCGCCCGCGGGGTTGGCCTATCACTGGCAACTGCCAGGGCTGAGGCGCGGAAATGCGTCCTCGTGTGCTCGAACTGCCACGCCGAGCTGGAGGGCGGTGCCAGCCTCCTTCCGGGTAGAGTTGACCCAGATCCCGCCGACCTGCCCTCGGCCGTCCGGGATAGCCCAACTGCGGGGTAGCTCAATGGCAGAGCAAACGGCTGTTAACCGTTAGGTTGTGGGTTCGAGTCCCACCCCCGCAGCTAAACGAGTGCACGCACTACCGCCGGTCCGGAGGCTGGACCCGGCTGTTAACCGTTAGGTTGTGGGTTCGAGTCCCACCCCCGGAGTTCACCCGCCTCCCAGAATGAAACTCTACGTCTGCTACGGAACCTGGACCGCCGGCAAGCCGTTGCACGCCCACCCGTGCGGAGAGGCCAATGCCGCCCTGCGCCGGGCCGGGCATCAGCCCGAGCTGATTCTCTCCTATGGCCTCGGGATGCTGCCGGGGGTGATCAATGGCCTGACTCGCGGCCGGCGCGAAGTCAAGGAGATGACCGGCAGCTACTGGGTGCCGGTGCTGGTGCTCGATGACGGAACGGTGATCCAGGGGTCGAAGACGATCATCGCCTGGGCACAGGCCAATCCGGCGGGCAAGGTCGGGCGGCCTTCCCGGGCCGCCTAACCCGAGCGCACCCGCAGGTCGGGCGGCCGTCCCGGGCCGCCTAACCCGAGCGCACCCGCAGGTCGGGCGGCCTTCCCGGGCGGCCTGACCCGAGCGCACTCGCCGTGCCATCGTCTCCACCAGGTCGGCCGCGCGTACCGCTCCCGCCCCCGCGCTCGTCCCGGCGGCCAGCCGCCGGACGGCTAGCCCGAGAGACGGAGATCCCAGCGCCCGGCGCACGGCCAGCCGCAATGTCGTTGGGCTGAGCAGTCCCCACGGCAGCCGCAGTCCGAGCCCGGCCCAGTCCGCTCGGGCCGCGTTCTCGGCCATGTCCCCGGCGTGGGGGACGGCCAGCACCGCCGCGCCGGAGACCAGGGCCCGGGCCAGCGTGCCGTGTCCGGCGTGGCAGATGACCAGCGCGCAGCCGGGCATGGTCTGGGCGTAGGAGAGCCACTCGACCAGCCGCGTGTTCGCCGGGATCCGGGCCGGCCCTGGCAGGGGCCGTCGGTTCCAGGTCGCGAGCACTCGAATCGGCTCGCCGTCCAGTCCGGAGAGCGCCGCGCGCAGCAAACGGTGATCGGGGTCCTGGGCGGTGGACGGCGCCACCAGGACCAGCGGGGCATCGCCCTCTGGCGGCACCACACGCTCGTGGGGCGGCTCCCAGATCAGCGGACCCACCACGTGCACGTGCTCCGGCCAGACCCGCGGGTACTCGAGCTCCGGCAGGGTGCCGACCATGACCAGCTCAGTGCTGAGCCCGCCGTGAAAGCGCTCCAGCGGCGGCAGCCCGAGCCGGGCTCGCGATCCATTCAGCTCCTCGCGCCCGCGTCTCAGTCCGGCGGCGACCGGGCGATCAAAGCTTCGCCACAGCAGCCGGCCGGCGGCCGTGCGCGGCAGCCGAGCGCCGGCGGCGTAGGGTGGGAACCCTGGAGCACTGACCGGATACACGTGCGGGACGAGAGTGGCCGCTGGGATCCCCTCGAGCTCGGCGCCCAGTGCCGGGGCCAGGGTGAGGATGTCGTGCACGACCACATCGGGCTCCGCCGCGGCGATCCGCGGCCGGGTCTCCCTCGCCGCGCGGACCATGGCCGCGTAGGGCTGGATGGGGTGCTCCCGGGTCGGGAAGGCCGGATACTCCGGCGCGGGCAGGAACTCCATCCCGTGAGCCTCGACCGGCTCGCGCCAGCGCGACCACGTCTCGTAGGTGACCGCGTGGCCGCGGGCCGCCAGCTCCGCACCCAGGGCCAGCATGGGAAAGGCGTGCCCGGGCTGCCCAAACGCGCCCAGGAAGAACCGCAGCGGGACGGTCAAGCCGCCAGCTCGGCGAGCGCGCGCAGCTGCTCGACCCGATCCTCGGCGGTGAAGGCCATCGGGCTGACCATCAGGGTGCCGACTCCGGCCTCCCTGAAGGCGGCCAGCCGTTCGCGCACGAAGTCGCGCGGGCCGCAGAGGCAGATCGAGTCGATCAGCTCGTCCGGGATGGCCTGGCCCGCTGCCTCCTTCTTGCCCTCCAGGTACAGATCCTGGATCTCGCCGGCCGCCGCCTCGAAGCCGTAGCGCTGAACGAGGTGGTTGTAGAAGTTCTGCTTGCGCGAGCCCATGCCCCCGATATAGAGCGCGAGGATGGGACGCATGAGGTTGCGGGCCATGTCCCGGTCATCGGAGACGTGGGCCTGGACCGTGGGGGCGATGTCGAACTCGTCCAGGCTGCGCCCAGCGCGGTCGGCGCCCTCCTGCAGCCGCGCGCGGAACTCGGCGACGTGTTCCGGGGAAAAGAAGGTGGGAATCCAGCCGTCGGCGATCTCGCCGGCCAGGGCGGTGTTCTTGGGTCCGATGGCGGCCAGGTAGATGGGGATCCGCTCCTGAACCGGGCTGATCATGAGCTTCAACGCCTTGCCCGGCCCATCCGGCAGCGGGAGCTCGAGCGTCTCGCCCTTGAACTCGAGCCGCTCGCGGGCCAGTGCCTTGCGCACCACGGTCACATATTCGCGGGTGCGCTGGAGCTGACGCCCGAAGCGCTGGCCATGCCAGCCCTCGGCCACCTGGGGCCCGGAGGAGCCAATGCCCAGGAGCATGCGCCCGCCGGATAGCTCATCGATGGTCGCAGCGGTCATTGCCGTCATCGCCGCCGAGCGCCCGGGCATCTGGAAGATGGCCGAGCCGAGCTTGATCTGGCTGGTGCCGGCCGCCAGCCAGGCCAGAACGGTGGCGGCATCGGAGCCGTAAGCCTCGGCGGCCCAGACCGAGTCAAAGCCGAGCCGTTCGGCCTCCTGGACGGTCTGTAATTGGTCCTGGGGACCCAGACCCAGATCCCCAGTAACCGAGGTTCACAGCCAGTTTCATGCAAGGTTCCTTTCGTGCCGAGGAGATCGCTTGTGGGCGCCGATGTACGCGGCTAAGGTGGCCGGGCCGCGGCCCAGCGCCGCCGAACCCTATGCGAACGCGGCCAAGACCAACCACCACCGACCTGCGCCGCGCGGTCGAGTGCCTGCCCCATCGGACCCGGGCCGCCATGCTCGAGGGGATCGCCGCCAACCCGATCATCGTCGGGGCCTACGCCAGTCAGGACGGGGTCTGCCCGATGCTCGCCGCCCATCGCGCCGGGGGTCGGACCAGCCTGATCGCCTTCGCCCGCGCCTGGGACCGCTTTGCCTTCCGCGACGCCCGGAAGGCCCGGGCCCGCCGGCCACTGAGCGCGAGCTCCGCGTCCTCAAGACCTATCTCGAGGCCAGCCTGCTTGACGACGACGCTCCGAGCGCCCCGGGCACTGGTCTGGCCGCCGTGCGCCAAGATCACCTGGAGCTGCAGCGCCGGCGCCGGGCGGCCGAGGCACAGATGGGCAGCTCGACACCGGGTGCGAACGTGGAGGCCGCGCGCCCCGCGCGCCACCGCCCGTCGCCGCCGCGTCCAGGCGACCCGGATCGCAGTCAGGAGCTCAGCAGCCGGACCGGCTGGTCATGGACCCGGCTATTCCGGCGCTATGACGATTATGAGCTCGCGCTTGTCCGGCTGGAGGACCAGCAACGCGAGGCCAAGCCCATGACAGACCCGCGCAAACCGGCGCGCAGCCAGCGCGAAGGGGCGCTCACCCGCTGACGGTCAACCCGCCCGGCATGCCGCCCGGGGCGTGGAAGATGATCTCCGGGATCACGCACGCTGGGGAGACCCGTATCAGCAGCCGGACCGCCTCGGCGATGTCCTCGGAACGAATCATGTCGTCGGCGGCCACGCTCTGCTTGATGAAGTCGGTCATCGGCGTGTCCACGAAGGCCGGGCAGAGGGCGCTGGACTTGATGCCCTCGGCTCCGAGCTCTTTGTTCATGGCCTCCGTGAACCCGATAACGCCGGCCTTGGTGGCCGAGTAAACCGATAGCCACGCCTCTCCCGCCTTGCCCGAGATCGAGGCGGTGTTGACCACGATGGCGTTGTGGTGCTCGGCGGCGGCCTCCCGCAGCATTGCCGCGGACTCGCGGTAGAAGAGGATGACCGAACGCAGGTTCACGTCGATCTGCATGTCCAGGCGCTTGGTCTCGATCTCGGCCACCGGTGCGCCGATGCCCACACCCGCATTGTTGACCAGCATGTCGAGGCGGCCAAAGCGCTCCCGGTGGGTGCTCACCACCTCGCGCACGGCCTCCTCGGAGGCCATATTGCCGGCCACGTGAGCCACCTCGCGACCCTCGCCGCTCAGTTCCTCGACAGCGGCTTGGAGCTTGTCGGGGCGGCGAGCGGCCAGGGTCACGCCATAGCCCTCGTCGAGCAGCATGCGGGCGATCGCCAACCCGATCCCGCTGGAACCTCCGGTTACGATCGCCGCTCGGTCTGCCATCTCGTCTCCTCGCTCGCTTTAGGGAGGGGTATCCAATCAGGCTGGCGCCGCAGACGCCGCGATACTTTCTGTGAATTGATCGGGTGAAGACGGACACGGCCACAGACCAGGTTGCCGCCGGATCGCCCGCGGAGGGCGAGACTGGTCCATCCGTGGACGGTGAGGCCGGCCCACCCGCGGACGGCGAGGCCGCGAGTGTCCGGCGCACCGCGCCGATTGAGCTGCTGTGGGATCTCGTGTTCGTGTTCGCCGTGACCCAGGTCACTGCGCTGATCGCCCATCGCCCGACCTGGGGCGGCTTCGGCGAGGCGATGTTGCTCCTGGCGCTGATCTGGTGGGCCTGGTCAGCCTTCGTCTGGGCGGCCAACGCCCAGGCCCCGGGTTCCCGGGCTCTGCGCGCCTACCTCTTGACCGCCACCGCGCTCATCTTCCTGGTCGGCCTCGCCCTTCCGCAGGCCTTCGGCGCCGAGGCGGTGCTGTTCGTGGTGGCTTACATCCTGGTCCGCCTGTTGCACCTGGCTCTGTACATCGACGCCAGCCGTCGTGGAAATGCTGCCTGGTCGGCGATCCGCGGCTTCGCCGGGACGGTGCTGCTGGGCATGGGTCTCCTCCTCCTCGGTGCCCTGCTGCTGCACGGCTGGGGACGAGTGCTGGTCTGGTCACTGGCTGCGGCGATCGACTATTCCGGTCCGGCGTGGCTCACGCGGAAGAGCCTGCGCGGCCTGCAACGGGTTGCCGTCGAACACTTCGCCGAGCGCTACAGCTCGTTCGTGATCATCTGTCTAGGCGAGTCGATCCTGGCCGTGGGCGTCGGCCTGGGCAGCGCTGAGCGCCGGCTCACCTTTGGGCTGGTACTCGGGGGTGCCCTGGCTCTGCTCATTGCCGTGGGTCTGTGGTGGACCTACTTCGACCGCTTTGCTGAGCTGGCTCAGGCCCGGCTGCGAGAGCATCCGGACCCCGTGCTGGCGGCGGCGGACGCCTACAGCTACATCCACCTGATCATCGTGGCCGGAATCATCATCTTTGCCGGGGGGATGCGGCTGGTGGTCCCCAACTCGGTGTCGGCCCCGATGCCCGGAGCGGGGCGTCTGGCCCTGTGCGGCGGGGTGGCCGTCTATTTACTCGGGCTCTCGGCGTTCCGGTGGCGGATTGCCGGCGAGCGGGCCGCTGGGCGCCCGGTTGCGGCGGCGGCGCTCCTGGTGTTGGCCGGGGTGGGTGGTGCGCTGCCCGCCTGGACCGTCGCCGCGCTCATCGCCGCCATTGTCGGCGTACTTTGCACGGCCGAATCCGTGGCCGGGCCAGCCTGAGCCGAAGGCCCGCCCCCGATCCACGGAGGCGGGCCTTCGACGGCAGGTCGGTGTCTGTCTAGTGCCGTGCCACCGAGAACTTGAACACGGTCGTCGAGTTGAACGGCTTGCCCGGGTTCAGGGTCGTTGAGGGGAAGCTCGGCTGGTTGGGTGAATCGGGGAAGTGCTGGGTCTCCAGCGTGAAGCCAGCCGACTGGCGATAGGTCCGGCCCGTGGTGCCAACCAGATCGCCGACCAGATAGTTGCTGGTGTACACCTGCACACCCGGTTCGGTGGTGTAGGCGGTCAGCTCGCGGCCGGTCCCCGGGTCGAGCGCGCGGGCGGCCAGTGTCAGCCCACCGCCCTTGCCATTCAGCACCCAGTTGTGGTCGTAGCCGTGGGCCAGAATCAACTGCCGGAAGTTCTTGGTGATGTCGCGCCCGATGGGCTTCATGTGGCGGAAGTCCAGCGGAGTGCCCTTCACCGGC
This sequence comes from uncultured Solirubrobacterales bacterium, assembly GCA_963845575.1. GTDB lineage: Bacteria > Actinomycetota > Thermoleophilia > Solirubrobacterales > Solirubrobacteraceae > Palsa-465. Next base: position 665,007 of record CAWJSN010000014.1, read on the forward strand.
ACGATCGCCCCGGTGGGAATCTGGAACTGATTCGTCGGGGTGTAGCGGTTCGCGTTGAGCATCAGCCGCTGAGCCAACACCGAGCCAGAGGCCTGGCCGGCCAGGTTGAAGTACGAGTGATTGGTCATGTTGATGACCGTGGGCTGATCGGTGGTGGCGTGGTAGTGGATCTTCAGATCGTTGACGCGGTCGAGTGCGAAGCTCACCGTTGCGACCACCGTGCCGGGGAAGTTCTCCTCGCCGTTGGGGCTCGTATAGGTCAGCGAGAGACCGACCGTCCGAGCCGTGTGGAACGTCGTCGGCGTCCACACTCGCTGGTTCCACCCCACCGGACCGCCATGCAGCGTGTTCTGACCGTTGTTGATCGGCAGCTGGTAGGTCTTGCCATCCAGCGTGAAGCGCCCGTGCGCGATCCGGTTCGCGTAACGGCCGATCGTGGCTCCAAAGTACGTCGTCCCCGATCCACCGGTGGGCTGGGGAAAGACGTCGTTGGCTTCATATCCGGCCAGGTTGCGGAACCCGAGCGCTACGTCGGCCATCCGGCCGCGGCGGTCGGGGACGTAGATCGACTGGATGATCCCGCCGAAGTTCGTGATCTTGACCTGCATGTGCCCGTTGCTGAGCGTGTAGAGCCGCACCGGCGTGCCGGTGCTGGTGGTCCCGAAGGACGTGCTGGTGATGTGCAGGGCCGCGGCCTGGGCACGGGCGTGGCCGGCGCTCCGGGCCAAAGCCAGCGCGCTTCCGGCCAGGGTCAGCGCCGCGGCCAAGATGAGCACCGGCAGCAACCGCCCGCGATGGCCGGGCCGAGCCGTGCGCGTACGTGACGCATCGTTCATGCGTGCTCCTTTCCTTTTCCCCTCCGGCCCGCGAGTACTGCGCCTGCATTGATACCCATCAGGGAGGAAGTTCACGCAGGCTTCACAAGCTCCGGAGGCCACGAAGCCAGGAAGCCAGGAGGCAGACGATGGCGTCTTGGGCTAGAAGGCTCCGCCGCCGCTGGCGCGTCCGCCGTCCAGCGTGCTGGCCAGATAGCCGACCATTCGGTGCGCCAGCGCCGAGGCGTAGCGGAGTTCCGGGGTTGGTGGCCCGAGGGGATGGCCGAGGGCGGCGACGGCGCGCTCGGCCACGTTCGGGGCCAGGCGGGTGAGCACGCCGATGGCCACCTCGCTGGCCGAGCGGACCACGGCCGGCTCGAAGGACCAGAGAACCTCGAAGCGGCGCTCGGCATCGGCCAGCTCGACCTGGCTGGGCTGCTCCCAGGCGGACAGACAGGCCTGAGCGCCCGGCGAATCGATGATCAGCGTCCACTCGCGGGCCACGGGCTGGTCGGGTTCGATCGGTACCTCGATCGGGGCTCGCGCCGGCTCGCGCAGCGTGGAGAAATCGGCCAGCGCCACGGCCAGCTGGGTGGTTCGAGCCAGTTCACGCCAGCGCCGCTCGGCCTGCCGGTAGAACCGCTCGTGTTGGAAGCAGGCGATCAGCAGGCCCCGCGTGGCCCGCGCGCAGTATTCGTCCTCGATCGCTCGGGTGAGCCCGAGCACGGCCCGCTTGGACAGCGTGGCCGGGCTCACCTCCGCGTGGCGCTGATGCAGGCCGGCGAACACCGAGGCGGGCATGGGCTCGGCGGAGCGGAGAACCTGGGCGATGGCGGCAGGCATCGATAGTCCCTGCTCGCGTAGACGGGCCACCTCGCGGACGTGCTCGACGTCGCGCTCGCGATAGCGGCGGTGACCTCCAGGGAGTCGAGCGGGTGCGGGAAAGCCGTGGCGGCTCTCCCACATGCGCAGCGTTCCGGCCGGAACTCCCGTGCGCTTGGCCAGCTGGGCCGTACTCAAGTCTCCGTTTGCCACGTCGATGAGCGGGAATGATACATCTTGTAGCGTTTTGTCCAACAAAGGCGATAGGGTGGCGTTTAATGAGACCAGACGAGGCAAGCCAGTGGAGGGGATACATCTGATGCGCGTGCTCATCACCGGGGCGACCGGGACGATCGGCTTGGCTACCGCGGACGCGCTCAGGGCGCGCGGTGATCAGGTGGTGGCGCTCTCCAGAGACCCCGAGCGGGGCCAGCGGGTTCTCGGCGACGGCGTCGAGGTGCACGGTTGGGCCGAGCCCACGTCCGGGCCGCCGCCGGCCGAAGCGCTGGCCGGCGCCGACGTCGTGATTCATCTCCTCGGCGAGCCCGTCGCCCAGCGCTGGACCGACGAGGCCAAGAGCAGGATCCGGGACTCACGCGTGTTGGCCACCCGACATCTAGTCGGGGCGCTCAGCCAGCTCTCGGATCCCGAGCGTCCGAGGGTGCTGGTGTCCCAGTCGGCCACCGGTTACTACGGCCCGCGCGGCGACGCCCCGCTGGACGAAGGTGCTGCCGCGGGCCACGACTTCCTGGCCGAGGTGGTCGCGGCCTGGGAGCAGGAGGCGCCGTCGGCCGCCTCGCTGATGCGCGTGGCCATTACCCGGACCGGCGTGGTCCTGTCGCCCGGCGAGGGCGCCTTGGCCAAGATGCTCCCGTTTTTCAAGCTCGGGGTCGGCGGCCCGGTGGCCGGCGGCCGCCAGTACGTGCCCTGGATACATGGCGACGACGTAGTTGGCGCGCTGCTGTACTGCGCAGAGCAGTCCGAGGCCAGCGGGCCGATCAATGTCGCCGCTCCCAATCCAGTGACCAACGCCGAGTTCTCTCACGCCCTCGGTCGCGCTCTGGGCCGGCCGGCGGTGCTTCCGGTTCCGGGGTTCGCCCTCAAGCTGCTCTACGGGGAAATGGCCGAGATGGTCACCACCGGAGCGCGCGTGGTGCCCGCCCGGCTGCGTGCGCTGGGCTACGAGTTCCGCCATCCCGACGTGGAGCCGGCGCTCAGAGACGTGCTCTCTGCCTCGTGAGGATCCATCGCCTCGAGCGTGAGCAGCGCCTCGAGCATCCGCTGGACGAGGTGTTCGAGTTCTTCGCCGCGGCGCGCAACCTGGAGCGCCTCACGCCGCCGTGGCTGCGCTTCGAGGTGCTGACGCCCGAACCGGTCGACATGCGGGTCGGGACGCTGATCGATTACCGCTTGCGTGTGCACGGGGTCCCGCTGCGCTGGACCTCGCGGATCGACGAGTGGGAGCCGGGCCGGGGCTTCATCGATCGCCAGCTGCGCGGGCCATACGGCTTCTGGTACCACCGTCATTCCTTTGCCGCCGACGGCATCGCCACGATCGTCCGTGACAGGGTGGACTACGGGCTTCCATTCGGTCGACTGGGTGAGCTGGCCCATCAGGTTCTCGTTCGCCGCGACCTCGAGCGGATCTTCGACTACCGGCGTCAAGCGGTGCTCAAGGCGCTTGGAACCGGACCGGCCAGGCAGGCGATCGAGACCCTCAGCGAGGCACATCGTGAGCGCATGCTCTGGCTGCGCCGCGATCTGCGCCTCAATGACCATCCCGCGCTGCGGGCCGCGCTCGATACCGGCGAGCCGGTGGTGCCGGTGTTCTGCTTCGACGACGGGCTGCTCAAGGGTCGGCATGCCTCCGGACCGCGAACTCAGTTCCTGCTCGAATGCCTGGCCGATCTCGATGGCTCGCTGCGGGCGCGGGGTAGCCGGCTGTTCATTCGCCACGGTCCGCCAGACAAGGAACTGCCAGCGCTGGCTCGCGAACTGAACGCGGGATCGGTTCACTTCAGTGCTGATGTCTCCCCCTTCGCCCGGGACCGCCAGGAGGCGGTGCGCCGGGCGCTGAAGGAGGCAGGAGTCGGCCCAAGGCCATCCGGGGGTATTTGCGGTTGATCGGCTGCGTGACGTCGTCACCGGATCGGGGAACCCCTACACCGTGTTCACGCCCTTCTACCGCAACTGGAGCCGCCAGCCGCGGCGGGAAGTCCTCAGCGCTCCGGACGAACTCGGCGGCCCGGGGACGAAGGCCGCCGCGGGCCGACTGCCCGAACTCGAGGACCTCGGTCTGGAGCAGGAGCTCATCGAGCCCGTGTCCGGTGGAGAGTCCGCCGCCCGTCAGGCTCTAAACCGCTTCCTGGACGGGCCGCTGGATGGCTATGACGATGGCCGCGACATCCTGGCCGGCGAAAGTGTCTCTCGGTTGTCTCCGTATCTGCATTTTGGTTGCCTCTCGCCGCGGGAGATCGAGGAGCGTGTTGGTTGCGGTCCGGGAGCGGAGGCCTTCCGCCGCCAGCTCTGCTGGCGTGACTTCTACGCGCATGTCCTGGGCCACTTTCCCGCCAATGCGCGAACGGAATATCAGCGGCGCTATCGCGGCCGGATCCGATGGAGCCACGCCCAGAAGCCGTTCGCAGCCTGGTGCGAGGGCCGGACTGGTTATCCGTCCGTGGATGCCGGGATGCGCCAGCTGCGCCGAGAGGGTTGGATGCACAACCGTGCCCGCCTGCTGGTCGGCTCGTTTCTGACCAAGGACCTGGGCATCGACTGGCGCTGGGGCGAGCGCTGGTTCATGCGCCTGCTGCTGGATGGCGACCAGGCCAGCAACAATGGGAACTGGCAGTGGATCGCCTCGGTCGGCGTCGACCCCCAGCCCGCCTTCCGACGCATCTTCAACCCGGCGCGCCAGCAGGAGCGCTTTGATCCCGACGGCAAGTACGTGCGCCGCTACGTGCCCGAGCTGGCAAACGTCCCGGACCAGTATCTGGCTGAACCATGGACCATGCCCGGAGAGGTTCAAGTCCGCGCCGGTTGCCGCATCGGCTGGGATTACCCGGGGCCGATCGTCGAACACAAGAAGGCCCGGGCGGAGGCGCTCGAGCGCTACCGCGTGGACGGCTAGCGCTTTCGCCGCCCCAGGATCAGCCGTCGCGGGATGGGAATCGGGGACAGACGCTCCACGGCCTCGGCGGCCAGCAATCGCGGTTCGAGCTTGGCCACCAGCCTGGCCAGCTCGTAACGTTCCCGCCGGCTCAGGTGGCTGGGTCGCCCGCGGGCGACGCGGATCAGTCTGAGCAAGAGGCGGCGCTCGTCCGGGGTGAGCCGCAGGACGTGGTCCCGGGCGATCAGGCCCACCTCGGCGATGGACAGGAGCCTGACCACGGGAATCCGGCGCAGGCCGGGAACGTGCTCGGTGGCACGGCCCAGTGACCGCGTGAGAAGACGAGAAGGCATCGCTGGATGAGTCTAGGCCGCCCGACTGATCTCCCGCCCCGCGGCTAGGCCAGTCGCGAGTAGTCGGCCGGCGCCCAGGCCAGCAGCGCCAGGACGGAGACCAGAGCGCCCTGATCGAGCAGGGTGACGGCCCCGTCGACCCGGGGCAGCAGGTCGTCGTGAGGGCGCCGGCGCGACCACGCCTCCTCGGCGTAGGAGGACAGAGCGTTGATGATGTCCACTTGTAACTCGGGATCGGAGGTGGCCGCGTGGAGCAGGAGGAGGTTCCGGAAGAAGATCGCGTTGAATGCCGGCGGCTGGTCGAAGTAGTGCCCGGCGTAGAGCGAGAGCGACCGGCGCCCGGTTTCCTCGGCCCGCTCCAGGTCGTCGTCGGCCCCGCCGCCTCGGGCGCGAAGCACGCCCGCGCCGATCATGCTGCCCTGGTTGTAGCTCCAGCGGGTCCGGTCGATTGACCCGTCGCCGCGGATCCGATCCATGTACAGGCCGTCCGCGTCACGCAGGGCTCCCTGGACCCAGTCGTACATCCGCCCGGCCTCCGCGCGCCTGAGATCGGCCCGTTCCAACTCATCGACGTGTAGCCCGAGCGCGGCATTCGGGGCAGTGGACACCGTGTTGCGGTCGTGGTTGCGACGTCCTGTTCCCCGTCCCTGCTCCACCCAGAACACGCCACCGGGTTTGGGAACGTCTTGGCGGTGGTCCCAACCCGCCCGGGCGAACTCAAACAACTGGGCGGCTCGGCCCTCAGGCCCCGCTCCGGGCCGCAGACGGTCAAGCTGGACCAGCGCCAGCCCCATCCAGGCGTTGTCGTCGTAGTAGCGGTCGCCGCCCGCGAAGGTCCGGGGAACGTCCGATGCGTAGGCAGGGTGAAGCTCCCGTTCACGCCAGTAGTGCTCAAGGCCATCCAGATCGCGAGTGATCGTGCCGTCGGCGTCAAACTCGCCCAGTAGATCAGGGGGTGCGCCGGCCAGGTCGAGGCTGGCCATAAACGCTCGCTCGGCCGGCCATAGGTGTTCAGCGACGCCGAGACGCCCCAGCCAGCCCTGGCGCCGGTACACACCGTCTGGCCGGCGGAACGCGCGCTCCATGGCCCGGTGAGCCTGTCGGGCGCGTCCGGCGAATTCGGCTGCTTCGGTCACCACACCGACTCCGGTGGACGCGCGCTCTCGATTGATTGCACCACCTGGATCGGCGGGACTCTATGCCCACCGCGCTGATGCGGGAGGCTGACGTCCGAGACCGGTCCGGCGAACCCGATGTGTTCGCTCACGCTCTCGCCTGAACACCGAAGTCCGCCCGCCGCTCCATCGTCCGTTTTGGATAACGAAGTCGCCGCCCGCGCCCCGGGGCGGCGACTTCGGTCCGGAACTGCATCCCCGCGCCCCGGGAATGATTCTTCGCTTTCGCGCTCGCCTCGACCACGTCATTTGACGCATTTGTTCGGGCCAGACCATTACCCGATCCTTCGGCTGATCCTGGGCTGCCTTGAGGTCGGGGCCGAACACTGGGGGTGTGCCAATGGACGATCGGCCCTGCTCGGCCCACGCTTGGGGCTGCCCGGTGCTCACAAAGCTCGACCCCCTGGCGATCGCCTGGACGTGCGCGAAGTGCGGGGCGATCTACAGCACCCCCATCGGAGCGTCTAGGCCGGACGCCTCGGCGATGACCGCGGTGTGAAGCGGGCAGGAAACACCAGGATCGGCGCCTAGCGAGTAGGCCCTCACGCCAGTTGGTGAGCCTGCCGACATTAGGATGATGACCACCTTGCGCTTGTCTCTGGCCATCGTCCTGCTCTTGCTCCTCGCCGGCTGTGGGACCGGAAGCACGCAATCCGCGAGTACGTCCTCCACGACCACCACCAGCCACTCCGGCAGCCATTCGGCACCAGGGTCGGGCAGCGCGCGCCGGGCTCGAGCGCGGATGTCGGCGGCCGCCGCCCGCCAGACCCTCGTCAGCTTCCTGACCCGAATTGAGAGCGGTGACTATGCCCGGGCCTGCGCGATGTTCACACCGGCTGTGCGGGCGCGCCTGAACCGCAACTTCGGGGGGTGCCTCCGGAATCTCGCCAACGTGCACGCTCTGGCTCAAATTCAGCGCGCCCGTGGACTTCAGGACGTTCTGAAGAGAACCATCCATCGGGTGAAGGCTGCCCGGTTCGCGATCTCCGGGCACACGGCCAGGACGACAGCAGTCGGACGGCCGGGCACGGTAACCAAACTGCACTTCGCCCACGGCCACTGGGAGATCGGTATCCCAGCCACCTAACGCCCGCGACGGTCGGGTCGGGACCTCCCGTAACGCGCGGGCCGTATCTCGAGCGTGAAGCGCGGACTTTGGAGCCTCGTGAGCTCTCTCAGCCTGACTGTCGCGCTGGCCCTCGCCGGGTGTGCAGGCACCGCCCCGCGGCCGGCAGGAGCCCCGGCCGCTTCGCACTCCGTCGTGTCCGAGCCGCGGCTCTCCCGAAATGAGGGGAAGGAGATCGGCGCCGTATGGCGTGCGGTGGTCGCCCGCGACCATGCCTGCCGGGGGTTCGCCGGTCCCCGATCGATCAATGGGTCGCCGAGCCGCGCCCTGGCCTCGAGGTTCGCAATCCTCCGCACGGCCCCGACCTTGGCCATCCGGCTGCGGAGCCTGCTCCGCGCCAGCGGTGGCTTCTGGAGCGGTGGAGTACAGCTGTACCTGAACCAGATCCACCGCGCCCGCTCCGCGCTCGGCGCCACCTTCTACGTCATCCCGGCCGGCAATGTGAGCGGCCAGAGGGCGGTGCCCGCGCGCTGCGGACCCGAGCAGATCGCGGCGCTCAAGCACCGCCTCGCACGATTTCCTCGTTCGCAGCGCCGCCAGATTCTCGCCGGCCAACGCCGATATCTCGCTTACCTGCACTACCTGGCTAAGAACGCCGAGGGGATCTGCGCAACGTTCACGCTCAGCCGCGACGTCCGTCCCCAACTTGGCGACAACGCTGGATGCGCGACCGAAGCGGACTTCGCGCGCTGGGGAATCCTGGCTGACGCCCAGGCATACCTCGGCGGGACAGTGGCGGCGTTCTGGACGGTCGTGCCCGACGGTGTCGCGACAGTCACGTTGCGCTTTGGCGCGGGAAGGCACCCCGTCACGACCAGCGTGCGCGCCGTGAACAACGTTGTCGTCGCCCAGGAGCCCTACAAGGCTCCTGCCCAGTCCGGTTTTCCCTCGATGATCGTCCTGCGTGGCGTGGACGGACAGCCGATCAGAAGGATCGCCGTGAGCCCGAACATGCTCACTCTCTGCGGCTACGGGTGCTGAGGGGCAAACGGAGCGGCGCTGCGAAAGCATGAATAAATCCCCGGCGCCGTGGGAAGGCTGCTGGGCGTGAAGCATCGACGCCGTCTGCTCTGTCTGGTCGTTTTGACCGCCAGCCTCGCGGGCCAGGCTGCGGGGTTGGCTGCGGCCAAGGGCCTGCAGAAGCGACCGACCGCAGTTGGAACCCGCGGAGCGGTGGCAACTGAGAACCTCCAGGCCACGCGGGCTGGACTGGCGGTACTGCGCAAGGGCGGAACCGCTGCCGATGCGGCCGTGGCGGTGGCCTCGACGCTCGGAGTGAGCGATCCCTACGTGGCCGGAATCGGTGGTGGCGGCTACTTCGTCTACTACGACGCTCGCACAAGGCGCGTTTACACGATCGACGGGCGCGAAACCGCGCCGGCGAGCGCGACCGCGAGTCTGTTCATCGATCCGGCTACCGGCAAACCATTGACCTTCCCGACCGCGGTCGAGAGCGGATTGTCGGTCGGCGTGCCCGGGACTCTGATGACCTGGCAGCGCGCGCTCGATCGGTGGGGCCGATTTCGTCTCGGGCAGGACCTCCAACCGGCAGAGTCCGTCGCCCGGCGGGGCTTCCGGGTCAACGCAAACTTCCGCGAGCAGACGCGAGAGAACGCGGCGCGATTCGCTCAGTTCAGCTCCACCGCGCGGATGTTCCTCCCTCACGGTCAGCTGCCGGCGGTGGGATCGATCTTGCGCAATCCGGACCTCGCTCGCACCTACCAGCAGCTGGCCCGACGCGGTATCGGCGCGCTCTACGGTGGCGCGATCGGACGCGACGTCGTCCACGCCGTGCACCACCTGCCGCTCGCGCCCGGCGCGACGCTGAAGCCCCGACCGGGGCTTATGACCCTTGGTGATCTGGCCCATTACCGGACCGTGGGGCGGACGCCAACGCACGTGAACTACCGCGGGTACGACGTCTACAGCATGGCTCCGTCCTCGAGCGGCGGCACGACGGTCGGCGAGTCGCTGAACATCCTCTCGCACTTCAACCTGTCGCAGATGACACCGGTGCAGGCCCTGCACCACTACCTGGAGGCCACTCGGCTGGCCTACGCCGATCGCAATCGCTACATCGGCGATCCCGCCTTTGTCTCGGTCCCGGAGAGCCAGCTCCTGTCGGCCTCGTTTGCGCGCCAACGCGCCTGCCTGATCAATCCCAACCACGCCCTGACGAGTCCCGTCGCGCCCGGCAACCCGAACGCTGGATCGGGCGGGTGCACGCCCGCCCCGACCGGCGCCGCACAGCCTCAGGAGGGCACCAACACCAACCATTTCGTGGTCGCGGATCGGTTCGGCGACGTCGTGTCGTACACCAACACGATCGAGCAATTGGGCGGTAGCGGCATCCTGGTCCCGCACCGCGGCTTCCTGCTCAACAATGAGCTGACCGACTTCGACTTCGTGCCCGCGTCCTCGTCCGCGCCCGACCCCAACCTCCCGGCAGGGGGCAAGCGTCCACGCTCGAGCATGTCGCCCACCATCGTTCTCCGTCATCGACGACCATTCCTCGCCGTCGGGGCCGCGGGCGGCGCGACCATCATCACCACCGTGCTCCAGATTCTGATGAACCGGATCGACCTGCACATGACGCTGCCGGCGGCGCTGGCCGCACCCCGCGCCTCGCAGCGCAACAGCGCGACCACGCAGGCTGAGCCGGCCTTCATCGCCGAACCGACCACTCCCGGCCTCGAGCAGCTCGGTCAGAAGTTTGCCGTCAGCAGCACCTCACCCCTGGATCCGACGATCACCATCCCGTCGACGATCGGAACGGCAAGCGCACTCGAGGTGCGCCCGCACGGGAAGGTGCTGGTGGCGGCCGAGCCCGCGCGGCGTGGTGGCGGGTCGGCCGGCGTGATCAAGCCCAGCCGCTGAAGCCCTCGCGCTAGGCGCCGCCGGCCGGGCAGCCGGTCAGGCCAGCGCCGATCGTGGCCACCGGGTTCCTCGCCGTCACGACACGGAGCGGGTAGATGGTCGGCAGAACGGAGCCGTGTAGCGTGCCGCCCTCGGTCCTGACCCTCCAGCTGCCCCCGCGGGCCGCACTCGTCACGAGGCTCGTGCCGTACAGGCGCCTGGCCACCGCGACGGTTTTGGCGAGGGTGAGCCCGCGGTCAGTGGCCAGGACGGCCCCAGGTCCCCGGAGCAGACCGATCTCCTGGACCGGTGCGCCGTAGCGGTAGCCGACGAAGTGGCCTCGGCGCTCGAAGATGGTGAGCGGCTCCGCCACTGTTGGGCTGGTCCACACCGACTCGTGGTCGATGCCGCAGCCTCCTGTGGGGACATTTGCATCCGCCGGCGGACCGAGCAGCCGCTCGATGGTTCGAGTCGCCGTCGACGAAGGCGCGCCAAGGCGGGCGGCCCCGATCGCCGTCGGCCGCAGAACGCGGAGCAACCGGTAACCACGGCCGCCTTTGACAAACGGTGGCGCCGCCAGATTGAGCCCCAGGTTGAAGGACGCCACGGGGCGGCCACCAGCCGAGTACCAGGTGATGTGCTGCGGCGAGGCACAGGACGGGCAATTGCCCGAGTTCGCCACCTGCCGCGCGGCCACGTTGTTGACCACCGGGACCGTGAACGTCCGCGGGCGGATTTCGGAGCAGCCGCTGGCCGTCCGGCGTCCTGCGCGGCATTCGAACGTCCAGCGGACCCTGGCCACGCCATCGGGCACGAGGCTCGTCCAGACCGAGTCGTTGCCTCCCGACGAGATCGGAGACACGGTGAAGCCAACGTTTGGCCCGAATGCCGCACTGCTGGAGGAGCCGTGCGGGTCGACGACATCAAGATTGAGGACGTAGGAGCCGGCGGCCATGTTGAGCTGGCCCGGGGCGATGAACTGCTCGAGGTCGAGGTACACCCGGTATCCGCTGGGCAGTGTGGTGGCCAGACGGGTGAAGCCGTTCAGCTGGCGGGCGGAGCCGGCGCAGCTGCAGTGGGGATCCCAGCGGTCCCGAGCCGTCTGGGGCCGGCGTAGCACAGCGAAGTTCTCAAGCAGCTGTGATCGCGTGGCCACTGCGCCAAGCGGAAATTGGAACCCGCCGGGGCCGGGGCCGCGATGGTGCAGCAGTGGTGGGCGCGCGGGGGTCTGCCGATGCCCGGCCAGCGAGACCGACAAAACGACGACCGCGATCGTGACGGCCATGCTGATGGCGACGGCCAAGCCCCCGGAACGTGGCCGCCATCGGGGTCGCCAATCGGGCGATCCCGCCGGCCCGTCAGCCGCGCGAGGCACCGCAGCCCGCAGCTCGGCTTCCAGACGATCGAAGTAGTCGGCGCTCATGCTTGCCCCTCCTGCTCGGACTTGTCTGATACCCGGGCCCGGATCCGGGCCAGCCCGCGGCTGACGCGCTGGCGGATGACCGACTCCGAGCAGCGCAGTTGGACCGCCAGCTCCCGGTATTCGCGTTCCTCGATGATCCGCGCCCGGACCGCGTCACGTTCGGCGGCGGGCAGCGCTTCGACTGCCTCCAGGAGCGCGCTCGACGCCCTCGAGGTCAGCGCATCGACCCGATCGAGGTCCTCCTCGTTGACCTCCAGCGGGCGCATCTGCAGCCGTCGTCGAACCGCATCCTGGACGCGCCCCCGGCGCTCGCTCTCCCGGAGCTTGTTTTGGGCGATTCCCAACAGCCATGGTGCCGCGGAGTCGTGCTGGGCTCGGTAGCGGCTGCAGGCGGCCAACGCCGCGGCAAACACCTCACCGGTCAAGTCGGCAGCGGCCTCGCGGTCACCGGTCGCCCGGACGCCGAAGCCGACCACCAGGGCAAGGTGCCGGCGATAGAACGCCGCGAAGGCGTCCGCGTCGCCGGCCGCCGCAGCTGTCAACAGGGCCTCGTCGTCCATCTGTGAGGTATATGAGACCAGCCAGTGATTTGTGACCGGCGATCGGGCGAAGTCGTGCCCTTGACGGGGCGCCAACGAGTTTCGATGCGCCTCGGCTGTCCCCTCGCGCGCTCACTGTTCGTCTCAGGGATGATCAGTCCCATACTCCACCAGGAGGTCAAGATGAAATACGCACTGTTGATCTACGAGAAGCCGGGCTCGCATGACGCGCTGCCGGATAGCGAGCGCGAGGCCGTTTACGGGGAGTACTTCGCGCTGAGCGACGACTCTCGGTGTGTCGACGGCGCCCAGCTGCAGCCGGTGTCGACGGCCACGACCGTGTCCGTGGAGACGGGCAAGACGCTGACCACCGATGGCCCGTTCGCGGACACCAAGGAGGTGTTCGGCGGCTTCTACGTGTACGAGGCCGCGAACCTCGACGAGGCCATCGAGGTCGCCGGGCGCGTGCCGGCGGCGCGACTCGGGGGCAAGATCGAGGTTCGCCCGCTGGTGGAGCGTTAGGGCTGCTGGACCGGATCTTCCGCGAGCAGTGGGGCCGGGTTCTGGCCTCATTGATCGGTTTCCTCGGCGATTTCGATCTCGCCGAGGAAGCCGTCGCGGATGCGTTCGCGATCGCCGCCGAGCGCTGGCCGCGCGACGGAGTCCCGGCCAATCCGGCGGCTTGGCTCACGACCACGGCCCGCAATCGGGCAGTCGATCGGATCCGCCGGAACCGCACGCTGGCCGAGAAGACACGGTTACTCGATATCCCTGCCGCCACAGTGGATGAGCTAGACGACACGTTGATCGAGGATGAGCGCCTGGAGCTGGTCTTCACCTGTTGCCATCCTGCCCTGGCGGTCGAGGGGCAGGTGGCGCTGACCCTGAGGACGCTCGGTGGCCTGAGCACCGAGGAGATCGCGCGCGCGTTTTTGGTTTCGGAGGAGACGATGAAGCGGCGGCTGTCGCGCGCCAAGGCAAAGATCAAGGCGACCGGGATTCCGTTCGCGGTGCCTGCCGACCACCTCCTGCCCGATCGCCTGGATGCGGTGTTGGCGGTCATCTACCTCATCTACAACGAGGGCTACAGCGGCCGGGTTGATCTCGCCGCCGAAGCGATCCGGCTGGGGAGGGTGCTCACCCAGCTGATGCCCGACGAGCCCGAGGTTCATGGGCTGCTCGGCCTGATGCTGATCCACCACGCTCGCCGCCGCGCGCGGTTCGTAGACCAGGACCTGGTGCTGCTCAAGGATCAGGACCGGACGATGTGGGAGCTGGGCGAGATCGCCGAGGGACGCGCGTGGCTTGATCAGGCACTCGCGCTACACGGCCGTGGCCCGTACGTCCTTCAGGCCGCGATCGCGTCATTGCAGTCCGAAGAGCGCATCGATTGGCCTGAGATCGTGACCATCTACGAGCGGTTGGTTCAGCTCACGGGCTCGACGGTGATCGAGCTCAACCGCGCTGTGGCTGTGGCCGAGGCGGGCGATCTCGAGCAGGCGCTGCAGATCGTCGAGACTCTGGACCTGGACGACTACCAGTACGTGCACTCGACGCGGGCGGAGCTGCTGCGACGCCTGGGGCGCCCGGCGGAGGCTCGCGCGGCGTTTCAGCGCGCACTCGAGCTGACCACCTCGGAGCCCGAGCGACGCTTTCTTTCACGGCAGATCGAAACGCTCTGACTACGCCCTCGCTGATCTCGGGAGTCAGAAGTCACGCCGGCCGGCGCGCTGATGTCGGGAGTCAGAAGTCACGCCGGCCGGCAAGCCGTTCCTCGGCTGCGGGTCGGGTGAGCTGGTAGAGCGCCATCCGCTGTGGCCCCGGGTTCGTCAGCTCGGCGCCGGGACCGTGCGGGATCTCGAATTGTCCGGCGACTTTGACCTCGCGCGCACCAAGTTCGGCGGTTGCCTGGTCAAGGTCGGCGACCCGGTAGACGAGAACCGGTTGGTCTCCTTCCAGGTGCCCGGCCAGCAGCAGGGCCGGAGGATCAGGGTTCAACCGCACCATCGCCACACGGGTTCCGAAGGCCTCGATCGCGAACACCGGCTCGGCCCCCAACCGGCGCGTGAAGTGGATCATGTCAGCGGCCACGTCACGGCTGGGCAGGTAGACGAAGTCGAGCCGGTCAAACATGGCGAGAGCCTACGCCTCCTCCGCAGAACCCTTGGACCGATGCGACGCGCTACGGTCCTCGAGTGGCGCGCGAGAAACCCGATGTCGTGATCCCCGACGGGCCACCGTCTTACCAGCTCGAGCTCGAGGATCTCACCGTCGGCGACGGCGACGAAGCCGTGGCGGGGCGGATCGTCGAGGTTCATTACGTCGGCGTGTCGTGGAAGGCCCAGAAGCAGTTCGATGCCTCGTGGGACCGGGGTGACACGTTCAAGTTCCGCCTCGGCAAGGGCGAGGTGATCGCCGGCTGGGATCAGGGCGTGGTCGGCATGAAGGCCGGGGGGCGGCGCCGGATCACCATCCCGCCGATGCTCGGTTACGGCAAACGTGGCGCGGGCGGCGTAATCGGACCCGATGAGACGCTCGTGTTCGTCGTGGACCTCATCGCCGTCCGCTGAAGCGGGCCTTCAGTCCTCCAGGAGACCAGGATCCGCCGGCACATCGACGGCGTGCTCCTTGAGCGCATCAAGCGGCACGATCTTCAGAGCCCGGGCATGCGTGGATTCGAGCACCACAAACGCCGCCGCGCCATCGTTGTAGGCCCGCAACCAGTTGGCCGCCGTCACGCACCAGCGGTCGCCCGGCACCAGACCGGGGAACCCGTACTGAGGGACGGGCGTGCTGAGGTCGTTACCGATCTGCGCTTGGTGCTCGAGGAACTCGGCGGTCACGACGGCACATATGGTGTGGCTTCCGATGTCCTGCGGACCCGTGTGGCAACACCCGTCGCGATAAAACCCCGTCACCGGATCGGTGCCGCAGCTCTCAAGCTCGCGGCCGAGCACGTTCAATTCGCCCATTTCCCCAGTATCACTTGTCGCGTCGGCTGAGTGCTTAGCGCGGCTAATAGACAGCTCCACAGGCCAAATTCATCGGTGATCCGGACGCAATCAGGGCCCCGTCGCCGGTAAACCGATGAGATCCGGCCTCGGTTGCGGTCACAACTCGTGAACCGGACTGTCACGGACGCCAATGAAAGCTCACCCACGACCCTCATGCCCTATCCCATCGAGTCCGGGGGTGGGCGATCTCCACGGCGGATGAAAGGAACATCGCAGACCCGGTTCGGGAGCTAGAAATCCGCGGACCGCTCGTGCGCGCTGATCTGCCCGGCCTCTACCGCCGAACCTGCGCCGCGCTGGAGGGAGGCCGGGGCGGGGTGCTGATCTGCAACGTCGGCGGCGTGTCCCCCGACGCGGTGGCCGTCGAGGCGCTGGCCCGGCTTGCGCTCGGGGCGCGCCGCCACCGCTGTCAGGTCGAGCTGCGGGGATCGACCGACGATCTCGAGGCGTTGATCGAGTTGGTCGGGCTGCGGGAGGTGCTCAGGCGTCGAACTGCAACGGCAGACCGAAGAGGGGGAACAGGGTCTGCGTATTGAGGAAGAAGGTGAGCTCCACGATCTGCCCGTCCTCGATCTCGAGCACCTGGAGGGCCCACGGCTCGTACCCCACCCCGTCAGCGGCCGGCTTGTACTGACCGAAGGCCGGTGAGCCATTGGCCGTGACCGTGGGGATCATGCGAGAGCCTCGGCAGGCGTTCCCGGGGCCGACCCACCACTTGAAGATGTCCTCGCGCCCGGCCAGCCACAGGTCATAGGGCGGCATCGACTGCTTGGCGTCCTCGTGGATCAGCGTGGCCAGGGCCTCCATGTCGTAGCGCTCGAACGCTTGGACGTAGCGGGCGAGGAAGCCCTGATCGGCGGCGCTGAGGTCGGACACCCGAGTCTCAGCCGCGCCCGCGCCATCGGCCAGCGTGGTTCGGGCCCGCTGCAGGGCGCTGTTGATCGAGGCAACGCTGGTCTCGAGCAGTTCGGCGGCCTCCGCGGCCTTCCAGTGCAGGACCTCGCAGAGGATCAGCGCGGCGCGCTGGCGGGCCGGTAGCTGCTGAAGCGCGGCCACGAAGGCCAAGCGGATGGTTTCGCTGCGCACCGCTGCCTCGGCAGGGTCGGGGTCGGTGGAGACGAGCGTGTCGGGTATCGGCTCGATCCAGGTTTCGTCGGGCCGGATATTGAGGTTCGCCAGCTCGGCGGCCTTGGCCGGGCCCAGGTCCATCGGGGTGGCCCGGCGCTTGCGGCCCTCGATCTGATCGAGGCATACGTTCGTGGCGATGCTGTGGAGCCAGGACTTGAGCGAAGAGCGGCCCTCGAAGCGGTCCTTGCTGCGCCACGCGCGCAGCAACGTGTCCTGGACGGCATCCTCGGCCTCAAACGGGGAGCCGAGCATCCGGTAGCAGTAGCCGGTCAGGGCCGAGCGATGCTGCTCGATGTCAGACGCTGTCAGCCCGGCGGCGTGTGAGGTCGACATGCATCGCATCGTACGATGTCTCCGGACGGCGTGGTAGAGCGGTAGCGTTCACCTATGTCCGGCCGATGGCCAACACTGTCCTATGCGCAGTGGAGCGCGACGTGCGACACGCTGCACGCGCATACCCAGCTTCTGGGCAAGCTGGCGGTGGCTCTGGCCCCGCCCGAGCCGCAGCTTCAGCACGCGGCGCTCCGCCTGACCGCACGAGGATGGGAAACGGCTCCGCTTCCCGCTCCGAACGGCTCCGGAGCGCTCGTGGTCACGCTCAATCTCCTGACCCATGAGGCGGTCGTCGAGCACAGCGACGGGAGCGGGGGAAATGTTGCGCTGGGGCCCGACCGTCCTGTCGGAACCGTTACGCGCGAGGTGCTGGAGGCGGTCCGCCGCTGCGCGGGCCCGGTCGAGATCGATCCAACGCCGCAGGAGGTGCCCTGGACTGTGCCGCTGGACGAGGACGACGAGCACACGCGCTATGACCGCGACCAGGTGGAGAACTACTTTGCCGCTGCAACCAGCGCTGCCCTGGCTCTCGCCGCGTTTCGCGCGCCGTATCGGGGGCGCTCGACCCCGGTCAATGCGTGGTGGGGCTCATTCGACCTCGCGGTGAATCTGTTCTCGGGCCGGCCGGCCGAGCCGCCGTCGGAGGACTTCATCATGCGCAACGCGATGGATGCACAGGAGGTGGCCGTCGGCTGGTGGCCGGGGGACCCCAGGTACGAGAGCGCCGCCTTCTATGCCTACGCACACCCGGCCCCCGATGGCTTCGCCGGCGGGAACCTGAGCCCGGTCGCTGCACGCTGGGAGTCCTCTCTGGGGGAGTACGTCCTGGATTGGGATGACGTCCGCTCCAGCCCGCACCCGCACGCGCTGGCCTTGGAGTTCGCCCGCTCCGTCACGCGCCATGCCTGCACGGTGTGTGAGTGGGACCCAGCGCTGGCGGCCAGCGCGGAGGGAATACCGCCACCGGTCAGTTGACTCGGGTTGAGGCCTAATACGGCGCCGCGCGGTTAGGAGTACGGTCAGGTCAACTGGTCCTGCAGCCAGAGCACTGGCCAAAGCCCGAAAGCCGCCGAAAGCGCACACAGCGCGGACGAGGAGATGGAGCGGAGGCAAACAGCGCTCGACTGTGGGGCCAGGCCTGTGCTACGGCGTGGCTCCGGTCAACTACCTGTACACACCGTCCGAAGGTTTCTATCCGCTGGCGCCAGGGATCGGCCTGGCCGTGCTCGCTGCGTACACGCTCGTGGCGCTCCTAGTCGCACATCGCCGCCTTCGCACCCGGGACGCATGAACCGCGCCGTCCACGCCGAGTGGACCAAACTGCGCACCGTCGGCGCCAGCAGCTGGCTGCTGCTCGGCGTGATCACGATGACGGTCGCCCTCAGCCTCCTCGTCACCGTCGCGACCACCTACTCATCGACAGGCCCCGGCCAGGACATCACCAGGATCAGCCTTACTGGCATTTACCTCGGCCAGGCGATCGTCGCGATCCTCGCCGTGCAGTCCATCTCAGGCGAATACAGCACCGGCATGATCCGCATCACCTTGACGGCGATCTCCCACCGGCCGACCATGCTCGCCGCCAAGTCCGCCGTCCTCACCGCGTCGGTCCTGGCCGCCGGAACGGTCGCTGTGCTCGGCAGCGTGCTCGCCGGTCGGCTGATCCTGCCCGGCAACGGGTTCACGGCCGCCCACGGCTACGCGCTCCTGTCCCTGGGTGATGGTCCGACGCTACGTGCGGCCGTGGGCTCGGTGCTCTACCTGACCCTGATCGGGCTGCTGAGCCTCGGCGTGGCCGCCGCCGTGCGCGAATCCGCGGTGGCGATCGGGATCGTGCTCAGCTTGCTCTACCTATTCCCGGTCCTCGCCGCGCTGGTCGGGGACCCGAGCCTCAAGCGCCACCTGCAGCAGCTAGGGCCGATGACCGCCGGCCTTGCGATCCAGGCCACGACCAACCTCCGCCATCTCCCGATCGGACCGTGGCCGGGCCTCGGCGTACTCGCCGCATGGGCCGCCGCAGGTCTCCTGGCCGGGGGACTGCTCCTGAGGCTGCGCGACGCATGAACGTAGGGCCGTCGCCCCGACTGCGGGAGAGGGCTCGGCTACGCCACACTCTCCAAGGACGGCCTGTCCGTCGTGCGGGCCACCTCGTTCCTAGCGCATCGCGTTCATCGAGTGCATGGCGGGGTGTGCGCCCCCTGGGACCACGAGCCCGGGCACGTCCCGCGGCACGGCGACGAGCAAAATGGCGAGCACGATCAGCACGCCCGCGGTGACCCAGGTGGCTGCCCGGCGCCAGGGGATCGTCTTTTCAAGCGCAATCAGCGCGGCAATGAGCGCCATCCACGCGATGCTCATGACGCCGAGCGCGAACAGTCCCGCCATCAGCGCCCAGCAGCAGCCAAGACACCAGACGGCATGCTTGGATCCCATCCGGAGCGCGCCGAGATTCCCGTCGCGCCAGCTGCCCAGCAGGAACCCCATGGGGCTGCGGCACTTTCCGAGGCAGACGTCCTTGATGGGCGTCAGCTCGTAGATCGCCGCGATGGCCAGGATGCCACCGGCTAACCACCGCCCGCCGTTGTTCCAGGCCAGATCGGTGGCGAACAGGCTTCTGCCCAGCCGAAACAGACCGTATGCGCCGAGTCCTGCCGCGCCCCACACCAACAGATAGGCGGCAGTGAACAGGAGCGGGCGGCTCCACCCGCGCTGACGCGTCATGCGCGCATACAACGCCGTGGTCGGCGCCAGGGAGGGAAACATCATGGCCGCCATCATCACCACCCACACCCCCAAGAACCAGCCCAGCGCACCGAGATCAGAGCCCGGCCCAGTGTCCATGCCCGCCATCCGGTCAACCGTCGACCACCAGGCAGCAGCGGCCAGGCCGAGCAACAAAACCACCAGACCGATGCGCGCGCGAGCGGCCCCAAACGCGGCCGAAAGCTCGCCCCGCTCTGCGCGGCCGTCGGCCAGGGAGGCGGCGGCGCTCACGCCGCCCACGCGAACTGCGACGACGAGAAGGCCGACTTCCCGTCGTACTGGATGCCGAACGCGTTGATCTGCGAACGCGTGGCATGAGCGACCGTCAGCTCGGACCCAGCCGGGTGAAAGACGCCCGTCAGGCGAACCGGCTCACCCGTCTGCACCCCGAACGGGACCACATCCTCGACCTCAAAGTCGATCGCGTCGCCGATCTGAACCGAGTGACTCAGCCCCTCTTCGCGCACCACGATGGGCGCACGCTCGACACCGAGGTTCTCACCGATCAAAGGGCCGAGCGCCTCCATTGGTCCACCCAGCGCTCCGGAAAACACTCCTCCGAGCTTCTCGGCCTGCGCATCCGACGCCGCCGCATCGATGAAGACCCCTAAGCGCCAATTGCCATCGCTCATGATCTGTGGGGTGTCGGCGACCGCGGCGACCGTCAGGCCGCTCACGTCGGTGCCCTCGATCTCCCCGTGCCTGATGTGAAAGACGAGCGTGACCTTGCAGCGGTCGCCTGTGGCACCCAACGCGAGTGACGCCGTGCACGGACACACCAGATCGCAGGAGCAAGTCTCAAAGTAGGACCCGTTCAGCTTCCAGGACATGCCTACCTCCCCTCGAATTCTAACCCCGATTATCTCTGCGGCTGGGCGCCCGGTCAACCACGGGCGGACACGACCCGCCGCGGGCCGGAGTAGAGTCCGAGGCCGAACATCGCCTGAGTGCCGCGCTCGCATTCTTCCTGTGTTTCATCTTTGACCGGAGCGACGAGGAGTGCAGCGATATGCCGAAGCAGAACCCGAAGGCTGGTCCGGGCCGTGAAGGACCAGGGCCAGGGCGCTCGACGTCGGAGGCCGCCTTCAACGATCTTCGCAAGGAGATCGCCCAAAGCAACGAGCGAGCCTCTCAAGCGGCTCGCAAACAGCGAGCGGCGCGTGAGCGGGAGCAGATCCTGAGCCGCCGTGACCGGGACTTCTAGGCGCACCGGCAATAACCGGAGCCCGTAGCGCTCATTGGCGAGGTCGGGAATACGGGGTCGGGCGCAGAGCCGGGGGTGAGGTCGCGATTATGCGCATATGACATAAACGCGAGCGCGGCGGTCCCTTGCGCGCCTGGCTTCACCCACCTAGTGTTTGGTCTAACCAAGGTTCTTGCCTTGCCAGCCGGGGCAATCGGAGAGACCGTGGACCCAAACCACGGGGGGAGCACTAGATGACCAGCCAGTCGCAGCCACCGGCTCATCTCGCTAGCGAGGACGTCATCATCAACGCGCCGATGAGCTATGCCGGGTCGGCGCAGCGGATCATGCGTATTCGCCGCAGGGCACCCAGTGGCTGGCAGCTCACAGCGGTCACACTGCTGGCCGTTCTTTTCGTGGTGGTCGTCTGGACGCTCGTGACCGCCTGGTATTTGATCTGGGGAATCTGGCTTGTCCCGTACCGGCTGCTTCGACGCGGTGCGCGTAGACGCAAGGCTGAGGCGCTGAGGCATCGAGAGCTGCTGGGGACGATCCAAGGCTCGGCCGCTGCGTCAGCAGGAGCAATCATCGCCGCGACGGTCGGGTCCTACCAGAGACCTCAGAACTCACCTCCGATGTCAGCTTCGCCTAACGAGTTGATCGCGGACTCCGACCGCGACCGTGTCATCGAAGAACTAAGCGATCACCTAATCGCGGGCAGACTTACCACCGACGAGTTCGAGGAACGGCTCAGCTCGGTCCATAGAGCCCGAACGCGGGCAGACCTTGACGCCGTAGGAAGCGATCTCCCGCCCGCCCCAGCCATCGGACCGGCGGGATCGCGCTGAACCGATGGTCCGAGCTTCCGGGTGAGCGAGGCATCGCGGGGTGTCGGTTGACCGGTCGATTCTTACCCCACACTGACGCGCGCGCCCCCTCAGCGTCGGCACCCGCAGGTGATGGCGGAGGGTCCGCGTCGCCAGAAGCACTCGACCCCCTCGAAGCCGGCCTCGCGTAGCGCCTGCAGCTCGGAGTCGAGCGGGAAGTAGCGGTCCTCCTGCGACCAGGAGGCGAAGTGCCCGCGAGCCTGTGCGTCTGTGATCCCATGGTCACCCATCCGAGCAGCCCAGCGGTCGAACAGCACGCCGTTGAGCCGTTTGTCCTCGGTCTCTTCAGCCTTCGCGATCTCGAGCTCCCTTGGCCCATCGCGAGAGGCGCTCCTCTACCCAGACCGGACGAAAGCCGAGTACTCATCGTCCGGCGAGACCGTGAATGCCTGCGGTAGGGGTCACGCCGCCGGCTCGGCCGGCGCACGCGCACGATCGCGCCACTGTATCCACGGCGTTTACGCATGGCCCGGGTGGGACTCGAACCCACGACCGACGGATTATGAGTCCGCTGCTCTGACCAACTGAGCTACCGGGCCGCCACCGGGCAAGCTACCGGCTCGGGGGGTCCGATTGGGCCCGTCGGGTGCGCTGGTAGGGCGACTTTGGGCCTCGGCTCGGGGCGGTCGGCAGGGCCAACCGGGCCGGGCCACCGAGGGGCCGCGTCAGTATGATTCCGGACCAGATGCTGATCGCGCATTCCTTCCTGCTGGCCGACATCCTCGGACTTGGCCATTCGGTGAGCTCCTTCGGAGAGACACTGGCGCTGCTCATCACCTTCCTGGGGATCGGCGTGGTCGCCAACCTCCTGATCGCCTACGCGGTGGCCCAGGTTATGGCTGAACGACGCCAGAACCAGGAGCGCCAGCAGGCGCTTCACGACGGTCCGTAGCTCCCGCCTGGCCCGCCCTGAGCGGGCGACTGGCATCGGACAATCCCGGCGCGAGGACCCGCGGAGACGCTCGCGCCAACCCCCCCAAGCCGAGTCCGGGAACTTTTCTCAGAGGAACGTCGGCGCATGGCGTCGAATGACAGCCTGCCGATGAAGCCTCCCACCACTCACGTCGCCAACCCAGAAACCGCGTCCGGGCATCAGGCCCTGTCCGGGTACATCAAAGCGCGGTTTGATGAGTTCTCGCGCTCGCAGAAGGATGTGGCCCAGTACATCGTCGATCATCTCGATGAGGCCGCGTTTCAGACGGCCGAGGAGCTGGCCCGCCGCGCCAACACGTCCTCCAGCACAGTGGTGCGCTTCTCCCAGGCCCTGGGCTTCGAGGGATTCCCCGAGCTCCAGCAGGCCGCTCGCGACGAGTATCGCCGCCGTCCGCCCGGCGCCGTTGAGGTGATGGCGGCCAACGCGCCGCTGTTCTCGCTCGATCACACCGAGTTCGAAGCCGCCCTGGCCGCCGACCACGTCAACGTGGAGGACACCGCGCACAAGCTGTCGCGCTCCGATGTCGAGGCCGCGGTTGACGCGATCGTCTCCGCGGAGAAGGTGCTGATCGCCGGCACGGACCAGATGGCCTTCTTCGCCAGCTATCTGCGTCACCTCCTGATGCTGCTCGATCTGCGGGCCGAGATCGTGGCCAGCCCGTCCCAGGAGGCGCTCGGCCGCCTGAGCCGGATTGACGCCTCGACCCTGGTCATCGGCCTTTCCGCCGGTCGCCCGCATCCGCTCATCACCCGGACGATGAAGCTGGCCCGGCATCGCAAGGCCTCAACGCTGGCCATCACCGACGCCACCCTGTCCGAGGTGGCCCGGCTGGCGCGGATCCGCCTCTACTACTCCTCGAACACCCCTGCCTTCGTGCGCTCGCACACGGCGCTGCTGTCGCTCATCCAGGCTCTGGCCTACGGCGTCTACTCGCGCGACGCCCAGCAGTACGACGTACGCATCAAGGCCTTCAGGCTGAAATAGCCCACCTGGGTAATGCCCAGCCGCCGGACCCGCCGGACCGCCGGACCGCCCAGCCGCCCAGCGCCGCCGCCACTCAGCGCCGGGAGACGAGCAGTGCCTGCGTGGCCCGGCCCACGCGGCCTTCCCGATCCCAGATAACGCTCTCGGAAACGGCCACAGCGCCGGGACGGACCCGGGTCTCGGACTGCATGGCCACCCATTCGCCGCGCGGCTCGCGCTCGAAGTACAGGGTCAGGTCAGGGTTGATGAACACGTGTTCCTCCCAGGAGACCGCAGTGGCGATCCCATTGCCGAAGTCACCGGCCACGGCGGCCAGCTCGAACGGGCTCCTCAGCGCCCCGGCCACCAGCGGCTGGCGCATGCGAAACCAGGCCGTGGCCGGCCCTGGCTGGCTGAAGCTGCCCTGGACGAAGCGGATCTCCACCGCGTGGGTGGCGAACATCGGATGCTCGGCGCCGCGGAAGCCCGGCGGCCCCGCGGCCACGAGATCGTTCACGGCGCCTGACTCGGGGCCGGGAAACGGGGGTGGGCCATCTTCGGTAGGCCCGAGCTCGCTGGCCCGGGCCCGGAGGGCGCGCGCCCGGGTGACAACCTCACCCGAAGCGTCGCGGAGGACCCCGTCCAGGAGCATCACCCGGCGTCCCGGGCGCACCACCTCGACGGTCATCTCGAGGTCGTCCAGGGGAACGGGGCGCACGAACTCATAAGTCACGCGGGCCAGGTCCAGCCCAGGCTGCGGCTCGCAGGCCTCAAAGCCGTGGATCAGCAGTGCGGCCGGGGCGCCACCGTGCAGGGCCCCGGGATCCCAAGGCCCACGGGCCATCTCGTCAGGGCGCCAGACGGCGCCGTCCCGTACAAAGACCGCTGTGGAACTCATCGCTGCGAGAACCTAGCGCGCGGCTAAACTGGCACACGTGAGCGAGAACGGAAACACCTCGCGCGAGGAAGCGACCTTCACCGTCAAGGCGGGTCTGGCCGAGATGCTCAAGGGCGGCGTGATCATGGACGTGGTCACCGCCGAGCAGGCCAAGATCGCCGAGGACGCCGGAGCCGCCGCCGTGATGGCCCTGGAGCGGGTCCCCGCCGACATCCGCCGCGATGGCGGAGTGGCGCGCATGTCCGATCCGGAGATGATCGCCGGGATCCAGGAGGCAGTCAGCATCCCGGTGATGGCCAAGGCGCGCATCGGCCACTTCGCCGAGGCTCAGGTGCTCGAGGCGCTCGAGGTCGACTACATCGACGAATCCGAAGTGCTCACGCCGGCCGACGAGGCCAACCACATCGACAAGTGGCAGTTCAGCATCCCGTTCGTCTGCGGGGCCACCAATCTCGGCGAGGCGCTGCGCCGCATCGGCGAAGGCGCGGCGATGATCCGCTCCAAGGGGGAGGCTGGCACCGGCGACATCGTCAACGCCGTCACCCATCTGCGCAAGATCCGCAGCGAGATCCGTCGCCTCGCCACGCTCGACGCCGCGGAGCTGGCCACCTCAGCCAAGGAGCTGCAGTCTCCGCTCAATCTAGTCCGGCAGGTGGCCACCGACGGCAAGCTCCCCGTGGTTCTGTTCTGCGCTGGGGGCATCGCCACTCCGGCCGACGCGTCACTGGTCATGCAGCTCGGCGCCGAGGGCGTGTTCGTGGGCTCTGGCATCTTCAAGTCCGAAGATCCGGAGCGCCGGGCCCGGGCCATCGTCGAGGCCACCACCCACTTCAAGGACCCGGCTCGGGTCGCCGCCGCGTCTCGCGGCCTCGGCCAGCCGATGGTCAGCCTCGAGACCTCCAAGCTCCAGTCCGAGCAGCTGCTCGCGCCCCGCGGCTGGTAGCCGTGCGCGCCCCGGACGCGCCGGCTCTCGTCGGCGTGCTCGCGCTCCAGGGCGACTTCGCCGCCCATGCCCGCCTAATCCATCGGCTGGGCGCCGATGCGCGTGAGGTTCGGATGCCCCGCGATCTCGACGGCCTGGACGCGCTGATCATCCCCGGTGGAGAGTCGACGGTGATGACGCTGGGCATCGCCCGAGAGGGCCTCGGGGATCCGCTTCGTGAGCTGGCCGCCGCCGGCACACCCATCCTGGGGACCTGTGCCGGGCTGATCATGCTCGACCGCACCCACCTCGGCGTGCTCGATATTCGTGCCGAGCGCAACGCGTTCGGTCGCCAGCTGCGCTCCTTCGAGGCTGACCTGGACTTCGCCGGGGTCACGGGCGGTCCTGTCCACGCGGTGTTCATCCGCGCCCCGTGGGTGGCCGAGCACGGGCCTGAGGTCCAGGTCCTGGCCGCCGTCGACGAGCATCCGGTGGCCGTCCGGCAGGGCAACGTGATCGCGGTCGCCTTTCACCCCGAGCTGACCGGGGAGCACCGTCTGCATGCCCTGCTTCTCGAAGCGATCGGCCAACCCGCCGGGCCGGCCGATGAGGCCCGGGCGCAGCGGTCGGGCTAGAGCCCGCACTAGAGCGGGCTGGACTCGCGCTGGCGGCGGGCGTAGGAGCGGAAGTCGCGCTCGAAGGCCGCCCAGTCGAGGCGCGGCACCCCGTCAGGCTCTGGCGGCGGCGGTTCGTCGACCGGCTCGTCATCGTCGGGGGGATCCTCCTGGTCGCGTCCGCGCGAGAGCCACGCGGCGAGCGCCGAGACCATGATTCCGCCTCCGTACACCACCCCGGCCACCAGCTCGTGGTGGCTGAGGGAGGCCAGTCCGCCGATCAGATAGAGCATGAGGGCGCAGTAGACCAGCCGTCGGAGTTCGGCTCCCGGCACCGACTGGCGCGGGGGACGGGCGCGCGCGCTCATGAAGATCGCCGCACAGAACGCGACCGCGAGGGCCACCCTCCACGCTGCTGCCAGCCAGACCACCATCCTCGCCCTCCATCATGCCCTGCTGAGCCCAGAAATCAAGCCCTTTTTCCGCCTCGCGCCACCCTCAGACGACCCTCAGACCTCGAGACCGTGGCGCATGGTGTTCTCGCTCACCGCGCGCTGCTGGACGAACTGGAGCAGGTAGTCCGGCCCACCGGCCTTCATTCCGGTTCCCGACAGGCGATTGCCGCCGAACGGCTGCCGGGCGACCATCGCCCCGGTGATTGCGCGATTGACGTACAGGTTCCCCACCGGGGTCCGCTCGCGGACCAGGCGGACCGTGCTGGGGTTCCGGGTGAACAGCCCACCGGTCAACGCGAAGGACAGACTGTCGACCGCGTCACAGGCCGCGTCGACGTCGCGCACGCGCTCGACCGCGAGCAGGGGGCCGAAGATCTCGTCCTCGAGCACTGCCGAGCCGGAGGGAAGATCGGCTGCCACCGTGGCCGGGCAAAACCAGCCATCCCCGCGGGGAGCCTCGGCGGTGGCCACGACCGTGCCCTCCCGTGCGGCCAGCTCGGCGTAGCGGAATACTCGCTCCTGAGCCTCGCGCTCGATGACCGGGGGCACGTCGATTCCGAGGGTCTCGGCCTGCCCGACGTCCAGCACGCGGACAGCGCCGGCCAGCCGGGATAGGAGCTGATCGGCAATCGCCTCGTGGACGAGAACACGGGAGGCGGCCGAGCACTTCTGGCCCGCGTAGTTGAACGCCGAGCCGACGATGGCGGGCACGGCCTCATCCAGGTCGGCATCGGCGTCGACGATCACGCAGTTCTTGCCCCCCAGTTCGGCCACCACCTGTTTGAAGTGCCGCTGCCCTTCGGCTGTGTCGGCGGCGCTGCGGACGATCTGCCGGCCGACGGGCAGCGATCCCGTGAAGGCAATCGCGGCCACGTCGGGATGCCCGACCAGGGCGGCGCCCACTTCGCCATCGCCGGGAAGCAGGGCGAGCGCACCCTCAGGAACCCCGCCGGCGTGCAGGCCCTCGACGAGCCGGGCGGCCATCGCCGGCGACTGCTCGGCGGGCTTCAGGACGACGGCGTTTCCGGTGACCAGAGCAGCCGAGGCCATCCCGCACGGGATGGCGAGCGGGAAGTTCCAGGGGGAGATCACGGCCACGATTCCGCGGGGCACGTAGCGAAGGTCGTTGCGCTCTCCGGGAACCTGCAAGAGCGCGCGGCCGCGCCCGAGATCGATCCCCGCCCGGGCGTAGTACTCGAGGAAGTCGATTGCCTCGCACACGTCTGCGTCCGCCTCCAGCCACGGCTTGGCGCACTCCCGAACCTCCAACGCGGCCAGCTCGAGGCGGCGCTCGCGCATCCAGGCGGCGGCGGACAGGAGCGCCTCGGCGCGCTCCTCGAAGCTGGTTCTCTGCCACTGCGCGAGGCCGTCGGCCGCCGCGCCGACGGCGGCCTGTATCTCATCGGGGCGCGCCGCAGCGGCCCGAGCGACCACCCGCTGGGGAGCACCTGGATCGGTGGACAGCAGCTCCTCGCCGGCGCGCGCGTCGGACCCGATGAGCACCGGGACCGACACCGGTAGGCCGCGATCGATTCCGGCCAGGGCGTCGGAGAGGCCAGCGCGGACCGAGGCCCGGCGGAGTTCGAGCACCGGCTCGTTGGCGAATGGCTTCAGCACAGGCCGGACGTTAACGCGGCCGCCGAGCAGCCCCGGTCACGGGGCGGCCAGGAGCTCTGTCACCGGGACGCCGCGGGCCTGTTCGGACAGGAACGACTCGTTGGAGGTGTTCTCCAGCAAGCGCCGGACCAGGTAGGCCATTCCGGCCACCAGATCGCCCACCGGGCAGTAGGTCCGGACCCGAAAGCCTCTCGCGGCCAGCGCATGCTGAAGCTCATCGCCGAGCCCGCGGAGGACCTGGAGCTCGAGGTCGCGGTCCTCGCCGCCGCCGACGCGATTGACGGCGATGGCATGCGAGACCGAGCGCAGGTTGTGGGAGGCGATCGCCACTCGGACGGCCGGCCGGGCGGCCAGCAAGCCCCGAGTCAGGGCCTCGAAATTTCGGTCGCACTCGGCCTTGTCCTCGAACACCGGCACCGGCCAGCCATGTTGGCGAGCCTGCACCAGCTCGTGGTCCCAGTAAGCGCCCTTGACCAGACGCACGGTGAGCGGCGGGCGACGGGGACTGGCCCGCGCCCAATCCACGACCTGGGCCAGCGTGTCGGGCGAGTCGCGCAGATAGGCCTGCAAAACCAGTCCGGCCGAGGGTCCGTCTCCGAACTCCTCCTCGTCGAGCAGCTCCAGGACCAGCTCGAGGACCGCCTCGCGCGAGTCCAGCGACTCCATGTCAATGTGCAGATGTGCGCCGTGGCTCATTGCACTGCGCAACAGGGGGCGCAGCCGCGCGGCGGCGTCGCGCTGACCGCGCCGGGGGGCGTCGGGGCGCAAAAGCGGGGTGAGGGCGGAGATCTTCACGCATACGTTGGCGCGGGGCAGGGGCCCCTCGCTGTCGCGCTCGAGCGTCTCGCGTCGGGGCCAGCGGGCGCAGGCGGGGGACAGAACCTCGATCGCCTCCTGGCAACGGGCGGCGTAGCGGTCAGCCTCCTGCTCGGTGACGGTGGCCTCGCCGAGCAGGTCCACAGAGCTGGCCACCCCGTCCTCCCACAGCCCGCGCAGGGTCCCCAGGGCATCCGCCGGGCTCTCGCCAACGATGAAGCGGTGGGCGAGATGGCGTACTCCCCCAGCGGCGGCGGCACCTAAGGCGGCGCGCCCGGCGCGGGTGTGGGAGATCCGCATGGCCGCGGCGATGGGCGGTGGGGTCTCGGGCACTTCCTCCAGGAAGCCGGTCAGATGGCGGGCGAGATCATCAAGCGAGCGGCACGCCGGCACCACATCGACGAAGCGAAACAGCGCCGCCCGTAGCTCCCGGTCACTCGAGGCCATTTCCATGGCCCGGGCGTCGAGGGCTCGCATCGGATGGCGCGCGGTGCCGGGGAAGGCGGCGGCCAGCTCGGGACCAACCCGCTGTAGCTCGGCTTCCACGGCCGCCTGGGCAACCTCGGGCCCCGCAGTCATGCGGAAACGGCCGTCGGGTCGCTGGGGGTGTGCGGACCTGGGGTGGCGCGCTCCACGGCCGGCCAGCCACCGTCCCGTTCGCGCTCGGCCTCATCAGCGGCGGCTCCGCCGCGCAGGCCGAACAGGCGCTTGCGGAATAGTAGGTAGATGACTACGGCCAGGTTGATGATGAAGCCGATCACCTTCAGCGCTGTGCCGCGGTTGACGATCTCGTAGATCTCCAGGGGCAGCAGCAGCGCCGTGGAGATGAAGGTCACATACTCCGCCCATCGCTTTCCCATCCACAGACCAACTCCCTCGACGCCCTCGAGCACCGCGTAGGCGAGCAGGGCGATGCCCACGGCTTTGAGAGTCCCGGCCTGGAGCGTGAATAGCTTGTCCAACTCGTGGAGGATCCCCACGTGACCGGTGGTCTGTACAGGCCCTCCAGCCACACCACCCTGGACTGCCGTGAGCACGCGGTAGAAGCCGGCCCGGAGGTGAGCCCGATCGGAGGTGAAGATGAGGACAGCGATCCCGAGCAGCGCAAGGACCAGGAAATGGGCTCCGCGGTCCAGGGCGATCAGCCGCAGGACGATCCGGTCGCGCAGAGCTCGGCCGCGCAGCGGCACGACCAGCTCGGCTCGGTCAGGGAGGGTGGAGCGCGGGGGCGCCGGCGGGCGGGGAAGGACCACCCAGCAGTCGCAGCGCAGGCACCGGTGCCAGCGCAACTCCCCGCGATCGCGGATCAGGGCGGCGTCTTCGTCCCGGGCGCGCTCCACATCGCGCCCGAGCAGCACGTGGCCGCGCACACCGCAGGTGATGAGCTCCCAGTCGAGATGGCGCCGGTGCCGGGGGTGCTGGGTCCCCGGAGCGGGGTTCACGGTGGCGGAGCTCATACCGGGATCGTGCCATGCAGACCTCGAACCCGGGGAGGAGGCTGGGTGAGAGGGGCCGAAAAGGACCTCATGCGTATGACCGGATTCGGCCGCATGACCGGACCGGCGCTGATGATTTTGGTGCTCGGCGCCCTCTCGGGCTGTGGCCGCTCGGCCACCACCAGCTCGCCGGCAGCGTCGGGTACGTCGAGTGTCACTACGGCCAGCAGCAGCGCCAGTTCCTCGTCTGCGAGCGGGACCTCCTCACAGACCACCACCGCGGGCGCTCGCGGACAATGCCGGGGCGCCGGGCTGCTTCTGTTCTATCTGGGCGGCCAGGGCGCAACCGGTCATGGCGAGCTCGGCTTCGCGCTGCGCAACACGAGCGCGCACGCCTGCAGCATGTTCGGATACCCGGGGATCCAGTTCGTCGATCGGGCGGGCAGATCCCTGCCGACCACATCGATCCGCGCCACCGAGGACTTCTTCGGCCACAGTCCCCTGCGTCGGCTGTCGGTGGCGCCGGGGAAGACAGTCTCCTTCCGGCTCGACGTCACTCACGGCTCGGGCTCGTCGGCGCCGTGCCCGACGGCGGCCGGGCTTCGGGTGATTGCCCCGAAGGACACGCACGCGCTGGCCACATCGATCACCAACGGCGCCTACGAGTGCGGCCGGGCGACCGTCTCCCCGGTTCAGCCTGGGAACTCCGCGTACCGGCGCGCCGGCGGATAGGGCCAGCTAGACAGCGCTCGTGCGGCGCGGAGTGCGCGAGCGGCGAGCCGGGACTTGATCGAGCCAGGGCGGACCCGACTCGAGCATCCGGGAGATCTCCGCGGCCGGCACCGGTCGAGAGAAGTAAAAGCCCTGGACAAGGTCGCAGCCGATGCGGGCCAGCTCCGATACCTGCCGCTCGGTCTCGGCTCCCTCGCCGACGACTTGGAGCGACAGCGCGTGGGACATGGCGACAATCGCCTCGGTGATGGCGGTGTCCTCGGACTCGATACCGAGACCGTCCACGAACGAACGATCAACCTTCAGGGCATCGAGCGGTAGGCGGGTCAGGTAGGCCAGCGACGAGTACCCGGTGCCGAAGTCGTCCAGGACGATCCGGACCCCGATGGCCTTGAGTTCCGCGAGCGTCTCGGTAAGCCCTTCGGCGTCGACCAACATGACGCTCTCGGTGATCTCCAGGGTGAGCAGGGCGGGGTCCAGACCCGAGCCCCGCAGAGCTGAGGCGACGCAGTCGGCCAGTCCGGCGCTGGCCACCTGCACAGCGGACAGATTGACAGCGATCGAGATCGGCGGTGAGTCTGGGCGGTCGCGATACCAGCGGGCGCCCTGGCGACAGGCACGGTCCAGCACCCAGCGGCCGATGGGCTCGATCAGGCCGTTGTCCTCGGCCACCGAAACGAAATCCGCCGGCACGATCCGGCCACGCTGGGGATGCTCCCAGCGGATCAGCGCCTCAACCGCGACTATCGAGCGATCGTGCAGGGAGACCAGCGGCTGGTAATCCAGCGTGAGCTCTTCGCGCTCCAGCGCCCGCCGGAGGTCGTTCTCGACTCGCAGACGGGAGATGGCTCGGCCACGCATGCCCTCGTCGAACAGCTCGTAGCGCGCCCGTCCGCGTTCCTTGGCTCGGTTCATGGCCGAGTCGGCGTCGCGAATCAGGTCCTCGGCGAGCTCACCCCCTCCGGCCAGGGCGATGCCGATGCTGGTGGTGACAAAGTGCTCGTTGCCCTCCAGGACGAAGGGCCGCGTGAACTCGGCGGCGATGCGCTGGGCCATTTCGATGGCGTCATGTTCGCCGTCGATCTCCTCGAGCAGGATGCCGAACTCGTCGCCACCGAATCGCGCCACCGAGTCACTGCCCCGGACGGCCTGCTTGAGCCGCGGGGCGGCGGCGGCCAGCAGCTCATCCCCGATCTGGTGGCCCATGCTGTCGTTGACGAGCTTGAACCGGTCGAGATCGAGGACCAGGATGGCTGAGAGCGACTTGTGACGCCGCAGGCGCTCCAGCGCGTGTTCGAGGCGGTCCAGGAACAGAAGGCGGTTGGGCAGGCCGGTGAGCAGGTCGTGCAGCGCCCGGTGGCGGATGTCGTCATCGGTGATCTGGCGATTGAAGGCGTCGCCAAGGACGTTGGCCAGGGACTGTACGAAGTCAACGTCGCCCGAGCTGAAGGTACGGGCGCGTGTGCTGTGCAGCCCGAGGACGCCGAACGGCGCCCCGCGACCCTCGATCAGGACCGTCAGGCCACTGCGAGCTCCGACGGCAGTGAGCGCGGGCGAGCGGCTGAAGCGCTGCTCGTGCGCCCAGTCCTCGACCATGACCGGGGTACCGGTCATGAGGGTGAACCCGGCCTGTGAGCGCTTGCCGGCCGGCAGGCGTGTCCGGTTGGCGGTCCCCTCGGGCAGCCCGTGGGCGGCACGGAACTCGAACACATCGGCGCTGGGCATGAACTCGAGCACGCCGGCGATCTCGACGTCGAGGAGCTCAAGCGCGGCAGTCATCGCCTCCTGCATCACATCCGAGGTGCTGGCACCCTCCAGCGCGTGCTCGCCCAGTCGGGCCACCGCAGACTGCTGGGCAGCGCGGCGCTCGAGCTCGGCCTCGGCCGCCTTCTGGTCGGTGATGTCCGACATGACCCCGTGCCAGCGCTGCTGACCATCCTCATCGAACAGCAGCAGCGCGTCGTCGCGCACCCAGACGATGTGACCATCACGGTGGCGGAGCCGGTACTCGGCCGCCCCCAGCACCTGCTCGCCGCTGATGATGCGACCCTCGACCTCGAGCACGCGGTTCTTGTCGTCGGGATGCAGCCGCTCGGCCCACAGGTCCGGATTGGCGCACCACTCCAGGGGGGTGAAGCCGAGAATGGCCTCGATCTGGGGGCTGACGTAGTGCCAGGAGCCATGCGCGCCGGGCTCGGCCGTATAGAGAATCGCCGGCACTCGCTGCAGGAGTCCCCGCGGATAGCCACGGCCGAACTCGACCGCGGGAGCATGCATGGCGCTTGGGCGCGCTCGCGCGCGACCCGGCTGGGCTGGCCGACTCGACATGTCCGAGGAAATATCGGCGGATCAGACCGGAAACGGGTCCGTAGTTACCACGGAACCGCACCGAGTTTTGATCCAGGGCGCGACCCTTCGAGGGCAGTGGCCGGCCGGCGAACCGGTCCAACGGGCTGCCGGTCGCCCTTACGAGCGGATCAGCCCGAGTACCTCGTCGCGCTTGGCTTCCATGTGCTCCCTGGAGCGCAGAGACTCCAGACACAGCCGCAGCAGGGGCTCGGTGTTGGACGCGCGCACGTTGAAGTGCCAATCGTCGTAGTCCACCGAGATCCCGTCGAGGCGGTCCTGCTTGGCGTCGTCGTAGCGCGCCGCGATCTCCTCGAGCTTGGCCTCGGGCTCCGCGACCTCGCTGTTGATCTCTCCGGAGATGAAGTAGTGCGACCGGTAGGGCTCGAGCAGGGCCGACATGGTGGTCTGCGCGCTGGACAGAAGCTCGAGGATGAGCAGCGCCGGAAGGGTTCCCGAGTCGGCGCAGTAGAAGTCGCGGAAGTAGTAGTGGCCGGACACCTCGCCGCCGAAGGCGGCGCCCTCGGCGCGCATCCGGGTCTTGAAGAAGGCGTGTCCCACTCGGTTGATCAGGGCCTTGCCGCCCTTGCGGCGGGCGGTGTCGGCCACCGCTCGGGAGGCGCGCACGTCGTAGAGGACGGTCGCCCCGGGTTCCTTGTCGATGATCGACGCGGCCAGCAGGGCGGTGAGGAAGTCGCCGTCGACGAAGGTGCCGGTCTCGTCGATGAAGAAGCAGCGGTCGGCGTCGCCGTCCCAGGCGATCCCCAGGTCGGCTTTCTGGCGCACGACCTCCCCCATGATGAACTCCCGGTTCTCGGGCAGCAGTGGGTTGGGCTCGTGATCGGGAAATTCCCCGTTCGGAGTCCAGTAGGCCTCGACGAGGTCCAGGCCCAGCTGGTCGAGCAGGGGCCCGACCATCGGCCCGGCCATCCCATTGCCGCCGTCGGCCACGACCTTCAGGGGCGCGATCGCCTCGGCGCCGATAAAACCCAGCGCAGCGGCCTGGAACTCCCGGTAGATATCGACCTCCTCCACCGAGCCGCCGCCGGGCGCCTGACCGAGGTCGTCGATGATTCGGTCCCTGACCTCCCCGAGGCCGCTGTCGCCCGACAGGGCCAGCGCCCCTCGACCGACGAGCTTGGCCCCGGTGTACGCCTTGGGGTTGTGCGAGGCGGTGCACATGAGGCCGCCGTCCAGATCCCGCGAGCCGACCAGGAAATAGAGCATCTCGGTGCCCACCTGGCCGGCGTCGAGCACGGTCGCGCCTTCTTCCGTCATGCCCTCTCGGTAGGCGGCGGCCAGTTCCGGCGCGGTGAGCCGCATGTCGCGGCCCAGTCCGAGCCGCACCTGGTCGGTCGGCTTGTCCTCCCGGGCAGCGATCACGCGGGTGAAGGAACGACCGATGTCAAAGGCCACCGCGGCGTCGATCTCCTCGCCGTAGAGACCGCGGATGTCGTAGGCCTTGAAGATGGCCGGATTCACGGAGGCGCTCATTGAGGGTGATGATGCCTGATAATCCGCCGCCGTGAGAGCGAGCGAGACGGCCGTGGTCATCCTCTGCGGCGGACGCGGCACACGGTTGCAGGAGCACACCAACTCGATTCCCAAGCCAATGGTGGAGATCGGCGGACGCCCGATTCTGTGGCACGTCGTCCAGATCTACCTGGCTCAGGGGTTTCGCCATTTCCTGCTCCTGACGGGCTACCGCGGAGACCAGATCGAGCGCTTTGTCGCTGCCGAGCGCTGGCCCCGGGACGCGGACATCCGCTGCCTGGACACCGGGCTCGAGACGCCGACCGGGGGACGCCTGCACCGTGCAGCCGCCGAACTGCAGGGCCGTGACTTCTGCCTGACCTACGCCGACGGCGTGGCCGATGTTGATTTGGGCGCGTTGCTGGCCTTCCACGAGGGACATTCAGCTCCGGCCACGATGACCGTCGTCCGCCCCGAGCTCCCGTTCGGGGTGGCCGAGCTCGGCGATGACGGGCACATCACCGGCTTCACCGAGAAACCCCGCAGCCAGCACTGGATCAACGGCGGCTTCTTCTGCCTGGGGGCGCCCGTGCTCGAGCTCCTGGGGCCCGACACGGTGCTGGAGCGCGATCCACTGGCCCGCCTGGCGGCGGCCGGCGACCTGCGGGCGTACCGCCATGAGGGCTTCTGGGACTGCATGGACACCTACAAGGACGCCGTCACCCTGGATGACCTGTGGACCAGCGGGAAACCACCATGGAAGATTTGGAGTTGAGCCAGCGCTCAGTCCTGGTCACCGGCGCCCACGGGCTTCTGGGGGCGTGGCTGGTCCGCGCGCTCCTCGCCGACGGGGCGCACGTCGTCGCGGTGCGTCGCGATGAGCCCGTCACCACAGCGCTGCGACTGCTCGGGCTCGAGGAACGGGTCGACACCGTCTCCGGTGACATCTGCGCCCCCGGCCTGATCGAACGGGCACTGAACGAATACGAGATCGACAGCGTCTTTCACCTTGCCGCCCAGACCCTGGTTCCAACCGCCAACCGGGTGCCGGTTTCGACCTTCGAGACGAACATCCGGGGCACCTGGCTCCTGCTCGAAGCCTGCCGCCGCCACGGCGTCGACAGCGTCATCGTGGCGTCCTCGGACAAGGCCTACGGCCCGACGGAGTCGCTGCCCTACACCGAGGCGCATCCCCTGGCGCCGCGGTACCCGTACGACGTCTCCAAGGCGGCGGCTGATCTGATCGCCCGCTCCTACTGGCATACCTTTGCCGTCCCCGTCGCCGTGACCCGATTTGCCAACCTCTACGGCGGTGGAGATCTGAACCGCTCCCGGCTGGTGCCCGAGGCGATCGGGGCGGCACTGGCCGGCCGGCCGCCCATCATCCGCTCCGACGGCTCGCCCGAACGGGACTTTCTCTATGTCGAGGACGCTGCGGCCGCCTACCTGGCCCTGTGGCGGGCTCTGCTGACCGGCCAGGGGAGGGGGGAGGCGTTCAACGCCGGCGGTGGCCAGCCCCATCGCGTCCGGGACGTGGTCGAGCTGATCTGTCGCCTGGCCGGGAGCGGTGTGCGCCCCGAGATTCGCGGTGCCGGGGTCCCCTTTGGGGAGATTGACCGCCAGTGGGTCGACCCCGCCAAGCTCCGCGAACTGACCGGCTGGCAGCCCTCGGTGACGCTCGAGGAAGGTCTTCGCCGCACTATCGAGTGGTACCGGGATCAGCCCCAGGCGCTGGCTCTCTTCCTATAGTTGGAGGGGATGTCGGGTCATTCAAAATGGGCTTCGATCAAGCACAAGAAGGCGATCGTCGATCAGCGCCGGGGTCAGCATTTCACCAAGCTGGCCCGCGCGGTGACGGTGGCCGCCCGTGAGGGCGGGGGGGATCCGAACGGCAATCCGTCCCTGGCCCTGGCCATCCAGAAGGCCCGGGATGCGTCGATGCCCAAGGACAACATCGAGCGGGCCATCGCCAAGGGCACAGGCGAGGGTGTGGACGCGGATCAGATCGAGAGCGTTCTCTACGAGGGGTACGGGCCGGGCGGGGTCGCGCTGCTCATCGAGGCGCTGACCGACAATCGCAATCGCACCGGCGCCGATGTTCGCCACGCCCTCTCCAAGCATGGCGGGAACCTGGGCGAACCGGGTTCCGTGTCCTACCTGTTCGACAAACAGGGCGTCATCGTGGTCGATGCCTCTGCCTACGACGAGGACGATTTGATCGTCGCCATTGATGCCGGCGCTGAGGACATCGTCCGCGACGACGACGTCTACGAGATCATCACCGCCCCGGGCGACCTGGTCGCCGTCCGGGACGCCCTGAGCGCGACTGGGATCGAGATCGAGGGCGCCGACGTCTGGCAGCGCCCCAAGTCGCGGGTGCCGGTGGGCGAAGCTGACGCCGCCCGTCTCATGAAGCTGATCGACACCCTCGAAGAATCCGACGACGTCGGGGCCGTGCACGCGAACTTCGACGTCGACGCCGCCGTGCTCGAGCGAATCGCCGGCTGACCGCCGGACCGCCCCGCGACGCATCACGCACGCTCTCGCTACCCTCGGACACCGCCATGCGCAAACTCCTGACCCTCACCGCTGCCGTATTCACCTTGGCCGCCACCGTGGCCGGATGCGGAAGCTCCTCGACCGCGCCCGGTGTGCAGCTGGCCCCATCCGCCGGTCAGACCGCCGCCTCGGTGACCGCACCCACCAGCGCTTCCAGCACGAGCAGCACAGCGACCGCGACGAGCACCAGCTCTACTCCGTTGCCGGCCGCACTGAAGACCAAGCCCACGGTGACGATCCCCTCCGGGCCGGCGCCCAAGACGCTGCTCATCAAGGACCTGATCAAGGGGACCGGGCCGGCCGCCACGGCCAGCTCCACGGTCACCGTGCAGTACGTGGGCGAGCTCTACAAGGGCGGCAAGCAGTTCGACGCGTCCTGGAACGACGGCAGCGGTCAGCCGACCTCGCTGCCCCTCACCGGCGTGATCAAGGGCTGGCAGCAGGGCATCCCGGGCATGAAGGTCGGTGGTCGGCGCGAGTTGATCATCCCGCCCAGTCTCGGGTATGGGGCCGCGGGCAGCCCCCCGAAGATCCCGGCTAACGCGACCCTCGTTTTCGTGATCGACCTTCACGGGGTTTCTTAGCCCCGTCGTTGGAGGAGCCTCCGGGCTCGTCGAGAGGCCGGGGGCGGAACAGCGGCGTCGTTCCGGTCACGCCCTTGAGCTTGTGCCGGCCCGCGGAGGACCAGGCGAACGCATCGGCGGCGGCGTCATGGATCTCCGGGGTGCAGAGCACACTGCCCGGCCGCGCGACGCCCGTTACCCGGCTGGCCATGTTCACCGAGTTGCCGTAGTAGTCACCGGCACGGATAAAGGCGGGCCCAAAGGCGATGCCCGCGCGCAGACTGGGCAGCTCCTGGTCCTCGAAGGCCTCGACCAAGTCCAGGGCCACTTTGATCAGGGGCTCGGGGTCCGGGCTGACGAACATGGCCGCGTCACCGATCGTCTTGATCAGGCGCACCGGGGGCTCGGTCAGCGATGCCGCCTGACGGGCCAGCTGACCGGCCACGGTGCCCAGCTCGCGCACCTCGACCTGGCCGCCCAGACGAGTGAAGCCGACCAGGTCGGCGAAGCACACGGCCAGATCCTGCGAGCCGGCGACATCCCCGGCCTCGAGCTCATCACGGCTCAGCATCCCGCGCTGGACGCTGTCGCGCAGATGGGCCTTGAAAGCGGCCACCAGGATGGGGGCGGTGGCTGGCGTGAGCTGCTCGGCCAGGGTGGCGAAGCGCAGCGCGACCTCGTCCTCGCTGTCCCCCGGCTCGAGGAAGGTTTCGACGAACGAGGCGTTGATGGTCGCGGCCAGCCTACCCATGCCTTCGCCGAGCACCCGGGTGACCTCCCCGATCCGTTGCTCGTCGAAGCCCGCATCCAGGAACATCTTGGTCGAGCGGGCGGCCTCGACATCCTCATCGGAGAAGACCCGGTCCTCCGAACCGGGCGTGGGCAGTCCCTGGAGGCGCCGGATGCTCAACATGGTGCTCGCCGGCAGACCGCTGCGCTCCTCGATTTCCGCGGCGGTGTAGGTGCCCCCGAGGACCCGATCCACGGGCAGGAGCGCCAGCCGGTTCTCCTTGACGGCCTGCTTGAGCTCCTCGAGCGTGAAGCCCTCGTCCTGCAGCCGCTTCAGAAGCTGCGCGCGTTGCTCGCGCGGCTTGCCCTCCAGATCGTCGAGCAGTCCCTCGGCGGCGAAGTTCATCCCGGGCATCCTGCCCGATCCGGATCGCGTTCGCTAGCATCGCCGCTGTCCTCATGGGCGTAGGAATCCTGCCGCGCCCGTCCAGCCGACTGAATCTCCACGCACCATGCTGTCGATCCTGATGCCCGTCTACAACGAGCGCGAGCGCGTCGAGCGCGCTATCGCCGAGGTCCTGGCCACCGAGCTGCCGACCGATTTCGAGCTCATCGTCATTGATGACGGGTCCACCGACGGTACCCGGGAGATCCTGCGCGGGGGTAGCTGGGATCCTCGGGTTCGGCTGGTCGAGCATGAGCACAACCAGGGCAAGGGAGCGGCCATCCAGACCGGCCTGACCCACGCCCAGGGGGAGTATTCGGCCATCTTCGACGCCGACCTCGAGTACGACCCCGCCGACCTGGGGCTGCTGATGCCCCCGTTGCTGGACGGGCGGGCCAACGTCTGCTTCGGGGTGCGGGCCTTCGACGGGTACACCAGCCACTCATTCCTGTTCGTCCTGGGCAACAAGGGCGTCA
This sequence comes from uncultured Solirubrobacterales bacterium, assembly GCA_963845575.1. Taxonomy (GTDB): domain Bacteria; phylum Actinomycetota; class Thermoleophilia; order Solirubrobacterales; family Solirubrobacteraceae; genus Palsa-465. The sequence continues at coordinate 704,511 of CAWJSN010000014.1, forward strand.
CGCTGGCCTGCAACGTGCTCTACAACGTGTACCTGCACGACATCATGACCTGCCACAAGATGATCCGGACCGAGCTCTTCCGGAGTCTCCCGCTGCGTTCTCCGGGCTTCGCGATCGAGCCCGAGATCACCGCCCGGCTCGTGCAGCACGGCGAGCGCATCTTCGAGGTGCCGGTCCACTACCGGGCTCGGTCCACCGACGAGGGCAAGAAGCTGACCGCTCTCGACGGCGTGCGGGTTATCGGCACGCTGCTGCGCTGCCGGTTCTCTCGGGCTTAGCCCATTTGCTGCGTCGAGCGGTAGCTGGCCTGGATGACTCCGAAGAGCGGGGTGGGGTTGCCGTACTGGTCGATCTCACCCTTCTCCACGAACGGCGGATCGCCGACCGGGTTCCCCCCGGCCCAGCCCGGGTGGGCAGCGAAATTCTGTAGGGCAAACCAGATCGCTCCGGACAAATAGGACTTGGAGGCAAAGACCCCCAGGTGATAGAGCGCGAGGTTGGCCTGGAACTCGTAGGTGCCACGCTCGTCCACCGGGCCGTGACGATTGCCCTCGAAGCCGAACTCACTGACCATCAGCGCCTTGCTCGGGTAGCAGCTGTGCAGGAAGTCCAGGAACGGACCCAGCGCCTGGCGATCATCGGTGGTGCCGCCGCCCTCCTGGAACCAGCCGATGTAGTCGTTGAAGCCGATCACGTCGAGCGGCGCGTAGGCGGACTGACACCCCACCCCGGGCCAGGTGACGATGGCCATCCCCACCGGGCGCGTCGGGTCGAGCTGACGGGCCAGGGCCGCGGCGCCGGCGATGTACTTGGCCTCGGGGTGGTTGGGCGGGTTGGGCAGTTCGTTGCCGATGCTCCACAGCAGTACCGATGGGTGATTCTGGTTGGTGAGGATGTTCTGCCGGAGCATGCCGTGCGCGGCGGCCAGCCAAGCACGGTCGCGCAGGTAGCCCGTGGAGGTCTGATAGACGGGGATCTCTGACCAGATGAGGATCCCGTCCTGGTCCGCCAGCTGCTGGATCTGCGGATTGAGCGGATAGTGGGACCGGATGATCGTCGCGCCGAGTTCTCGCGTCCAACCCACCAATGCCTGAAGTTGGGCCGGACTCAGTGCCGCCCCCGTGATCAGGTTCTGCTCGTGGAGGTTGACCCCGCGCAGGTGCAACGCCCTCCCGTTGAGCAGCAGCCCCCCACCGGGGCCAACGGTGATGCTGCGCACGCCGCTGTAGGTGAAGTAGCCCTCCAGGTGGCGTCCGCGAGCATCGGAGAGCGCCAGCGTGGCCCGATACAGGTAGGGGCTGCCCGGGGACCACAGATGCGCGGCGGCCAGGCGAGTGGAGGCATGAGCGATCCAGGTTCCGCCGGCCGGGATTGTGTGGCCGCCGAAGTTCAACCGGTGCGCGCCGTAGGTCCCACGGAGCACGACGGTCTGTGGGCGTGCCGTCGGGTTGGTGACCGTCACCTGGTCCTTGACCCTCGCCGCGCAGCTCGGGCAGGGGAGTACGGGTCGTACCTGAGCCACCGAGATGTCGGCGCGGCTCACCGCCCGCAGGTACACCTCGCGCTGCAGGCCGCCGAAGTTCCACCACCCGCCGCTCGGACCGGGCGGGAGCGCGCCGGCGGTGCGACGGTCCTCAACCCTGACGATCAGGCGGTTGACGCCGCGGTGAACCCCCCTCAGGGCGAGCTCGAAGGGGAGGTAGGCCCCGTCGTGATGGCCGATCTTGCGTCCGTTCAGCCACACTGTGGCCTCGTAGTTCACGGATTCGAAGCGCACGATCCAGCTGCGGAACCGAGCCGGGACATACTTGCCAAAGGCACGCGCGGGAAGGGTGAAGTCACGCCGATACCACCCGACCGAGCCGTTCATGCTGGCCGAGCTCAGATCCCCGGCGTTGAAGGAGTTGGGCACGCTGACCGATGACCAGCCCGCGATGCTGGCCGCCCCGCGCCACCAGCCGTTCCGGACGCCGACGTTGCCGGGATCGGCCTCGTAGAGCCATTGGCCGCCGAGCAGGTAGCGGTCATTCTGACCATCGGCGTACAGCGCTCCCTTGGTCGGCGGGGTGGCCACGTAGGGCCCCCCGGATTGGGCCGCGGCCGGGCCGCTGCCCAGCATCGAGAGGCCAAGCGTGAGAATGAGAATGAGCCCGAGTTTGCGCCCGAGTTTGCGGGCGGTTACGGGGCTCGGAGCCGGGGAGGGGCGCTGCTGAGCGCCGCTACAATCGCCCGCCGATGTCCGTCGTCGATCCGCCGCCGCCGCGGGCGCGGCCACCCGCGACCGATCCCGGCGGCCAGTCCGGACCTTCTCGCGGTCGCTCATGGAGCGCCTCGCTGGCCGGTCTCACCCGTACGCCGCTGATGTGGTCCGCTGCTGTGTGCGTGGTTCTGGCGGCCATCTCGGCTGCAGTTCTGCCCACCGTGCCCAGCTATGACCCATGGTCGTGGATCGTCTGGGGCAGAGAGGTCAGCGATCCCCACCTGAGCTTCCTGGTCAGCGGCGGTCCGTCCTGGAAGCCGTTGCCCTTCATCTTCACGACCATCTGGGGCCTGTTCGGGGGTGCGGCGCCGACGCTGTGGGTGATCACCGCGCGCGCCGGTGGTCTGCTCGGACTGGTCTTCGCTTGGCGTCTGGCCAGCCGTCTGCTCGGTGGAGGCTGGGCCGGAGCCGTGGGCGGTGGCCTGGCTGTGGTCGGGGTGGTCCTGACCCAGGACTGGCTCTACTACTGGCTGCGCGGAACCTCCGAGGTGGTGCTGATCGCGTGCTCGCTGGGCGCTGTCGACCGCCTGCTCGACGGGCATCGCGGCCAGGCCTTCGTGCTCGGCGTGGGCGCCTCGCTGATCCGCCCCGAGTGGTGGCCGTTCATCGTTCTCTACGCGGCCTGGCTGTGGCTGCGCGACCCGGACTGGCGCAGCCTGCGCATGAGGGGCTTTCTGCTCGCCGGTCTCCTGGTCATTCCCTTCCTGTGGTTCCTGCCGCCCTGGATCGGCTCCGGCCAGCCCTTCCTGGCCGCCACCCATGCCGCTAAGTACAACGGGCATCTCGGGGCCCACAAGCTGCGCGCGGTAATCGGTCGCGGCATCGATCTCCAGATCCTGCCGGCGCTGATCGCCGCCATGGTCGCCGTCGCCCTCGGCTGGTGGCGGGAACGAGACCGTCTGCTGGTGGCCATGGCCGCCGCGATCATCGCCTGGTGGGTGGTGGTGATCGGCATGACGCTCGACGGCTATCCCGGTCTCGAGCGCTTCTTCCTGCCCGCGGCGGCACTGACGTGTGTTCTCGGCGGGGTGGGGATCATGCGCCTGGCGCTGCTCGCCGGCGGAGTGCTGGAACGCCGCCGGTTGCTCATCGCGGCGGGCACCGCGCTGGTTCTGCTGGCGGTCTCGATTCCCTTCACCACGAAGCGTTTCGCCGAGGCCCGGGCGGCTGGGCCGGCTGCCTCGACGGCGGTGCGGACGCTCGCGCACCTCGATGCTGCGGTGGCCGCTGTGGGCGGGCACCACGGCGTCTTTCCCTGCAAGACCAGTTTCGCCGCCGTGAATCATGGGGTCCAGACGGCGCTGGCCTGGAAGCTCCACGTGACCCTCGAGCGGGTGGGGACCACCATGCACGCGCCCGGTCTGGACTTCATCGGACCGCACAACGGCACCGACGGCCAGGCGGCGCCCGTCGACCCTCGCCTCACCCGCAGGCAGACCCTGGTCAGCGTCGACGGCTGGCGGGTGGTGCGGTTGACCGACCCGAACCATCCGGATCTCACGGCCTGCGTCGGGCGCTGAGCGGGTCATCCCCGGCTCCCTTGCCGGGCGGCGTGCTTCTTGGCCCTGCCCTTGCCCTTGCCCTTGGCCGGCTTCTTCGTCTTCTTTGTCGACCCGGTAATGCCGATCTTCCTGTGGATTACCGCGCGGTTCCCGGCCCGGTCGCTCACCACCACAGTCAGCGTGAACGTTCGCCGTCGGCGGTAGGCGTGGGTGGCGGCGTAACGAGCCGAGGACTTGGCGCCGTCGCCCCAGCGCACCTGCACCGTACTCAGGCCGGAGACGCGTGAAGACGGGAGGCCGGGGCGCGTGTCGTGGGCGTGGACGTAGACGTGGAGCAGGCCGTGGGGCCGGTGCGGCCCGGTGACCCGAACCGAAACCACCGGGGCCAGCGAGTCGACAAACACGGTGGCGCTCCGGGCCACGGTCCCCCCGCCCGCCTGGTTGATCGCGGTCACCGACCACACGTGGCGTCCCTGGGCGACAGTGCCGGGCACTCGCACCGAGGTGGCTGTGGTCTGCGCAACCACGGCGCCACCGATTTTGACCGCGTAGGTCGGCTTGCCCCACTCCTCCGACGCCGCCGACCAGGACAGGACGGGGTGAGCCCGCGTCAAGTAGGCGAACCGGTTCGTCGGACTGAAGCCGCCCGGATTCTGGTAGAGCTGGGCGGCGACGATGCGGGTCTGACTGCCACTGCCCTGCACCCAGGCCACGGCTGCGTCCCCGGCCAGATCGCCGCCGGCGGCCAGTCCCTGATCGGCGTTCGTGGCGCCAAAGGCGGATGAGGAGACGACCTGGTCCCCGCCCAGGGTGGTGCCGTCCGGCGCGTAGCGAAGGCGAATCTCCGCCGGCGATCCGTTGCCCTGGTCCTGCTGCCAGGCGATCAAAGTCGAAACCGTGCCGGCGGTCGCCGGGGCGGCATCGGGGGCGCTGGCCTGGGGAAGCCCATTGACCTGCTGGACGCTCTCCGGGGTGTCGTTGCTGCCCAGCAGCAGCGCGAACAGGTTGTGGCTGGCTGTCTGCTCGGCGGTGGCGAAGCCGACGCCGAACTCGGTCGGCGCGGTGGCCGGTTGAGCGGCGCTCCCGCCCGCCGGAGAGCTGATTCCGTCAACCGCTCTGGCCCCCGTGAATCGATCATCCAGCATGCGGTTGAACAGCACGCGCGTCTGGCCGCCGGCCAGCGTCTCGCGGAAGGCGACCGAGGCATAGGAGGAGTCGCCCCCGGCGCCGACCGTCGGCTGATCCACGGATACCTCAGCGAGGCCGGTGAAAGAGCTCGGGTCGGCCTGGTAGGAGGCGGAGCTGGGGCTGGTGGCGATGACGCGCCGCAGATACACATGACCGGCCTCGCCCCAGACCACGATCCCGGTGCCATCGCCGCAGGCGACCACCGAGGGACGCCCCGTGCCGCTGCCCGCACTGTCCGCCGGGTTCTCATCGAACGGGGTCGAGGACAGCGCCCACTGGCCCGCGTAGTAGTAGGCCACGCGGACGTCGTTGCCGCCGGCGCCGGCGGCGGTGAATGCTAGGTAGGCCTTCCCGAAGGTGCTGATCGACAGGGCAGGATTGCTCGCGCCGGGATACAGCGTGTGGGGGGACGAGAAACCGCTCAGCGCGCTGGTCGCCTGCGCGACGTAGAGCTCGCCGCGGTTGACAAAGGCCACCACTACCAGGCCACCGTTCGACGCGGCGATGACTGGTTGCGAGGACGGCGTAGCCAGACCGGGATCCAGCTGGGTGGGCGGCTGAAATCGTCCCCCCAGCAACTGGGAGACGAACACGTGCGCGACCCCGCCCACATCCTTGACATAGACCAGGCCGCCGGTGCCGTCTCGGGCGACGCTGAGGCCGGAGAGCCCTTCGATCGCCGCATTCGGACCATCGACGACGGTGTTGCTCGGGGCCAGCGTGGGCGTACGTCGAACCGCCGCGCCCGCAGGGGAAACGAGGGCCAACGTGCCCGCAGGGGCAGCAAGGGCCAGCGCGGCCGACAGGATCACCAAACCCCGGGTGCTGCGGTGATCGAGGGCCTTTCGGTGTGCGCGGAAGGACGCTATGACACCGCTACAACAGCGGAAGTCGCCGTAGGTTGCGGTGCCCGGCGCTCCGCAACGGAGCGCCAACGAAACTGCCAGGTGCCCGGAGCCGGAGTAGGGCAGGCGTCCGGGCCGGCGCGGAGAATCACTGACCTAATGCTCGTGCTCGGAATCGATCCCGGGACCGCAAGCACGGGCTTCGGACTTGTCCGGAGCACCGGCTCGCGGCTCAGCGTCCTGCGCCAGGGCGTCATCTCCACACGTCCGGGGACTGCTCTGGAGCGGCGCCTGGCCGATATCCACGCGCGTGTGGGCGAGCTGCTCGACGAGCACCGGCCCGACGCAATGGCCGTGGAAGAGCTCTACTTCGGGGTCAACGTGCGCACCGCCTTCGCCGTCGGGCAGGCCCGTGGGGTCGTCCTCTTGGCCGCCGGACAGCGCCACGTGCCCTCCCGCTCCTACACGCCCCAGCAGGTCAAGAGCGCGGTCTGTGGCCATGGTCGCGCCGACAAGGCCCAGGTCGGCAACATGGTGGCGCGCCTGCTGGGTCTGGCCGCGGCCCCTACTCCCGACCATGCCTCCGATGCGCTGGCGGTGGCCATCTGCGACCTGAATCGGGCCCCACTGGCCCAAGCCGTGGCTGCGGCGGGGGCACCGCGGTGATCGCGCTGATCTCCGGCAGTGTCGCCGTGCGGCGCACCGACCACGTGGTGGTCGATTGCCAGGGAGTCGGTTACCGGCTGGCCGTCTCGGGTGAGACGCTGCGGCAGGTCCCCGCGGTCGGTCTGCCCGTCACCCTTCACACGCATCTGGTCGTGCGCGATGACGCCCTGGCTCTGTACGGCTTCGCCACCGAGGAAGAACGCGATCTATTCCTGATGCTGCTCGGCGTTCAGTCGGTGGGCCCGAAGGTGGCGCTGGCCATCCTTTCCGGCGCCCCGCCCCGAGCGCTGCTGAGCGCGGTCGCGGCTGGTGATGTGGGCACCCTGCAGGCCGCCCCCGGAGTCGGCAAGCGCACCGCGGAGCGGATCATCGTGGAACTGCGCGAGAAGGTCGGGCCGTCGTTCGATCAGGACTCGATCACCGTCACCAGCGCCCACGAGCCGTACGGAGTGGCGCGGGAGGCGCTGCTCGGGCTTGGCTACAGCGCCACGGAAATCGACGGGCTGCTGGCCGGAGCCGACGCTCAGAGCGCCGAAGAGCTGATTGCCCATGCCCTGCGGAGCGCCCGCCGGTGAGCGCCTCGGTGCCGCGTATCCAGGCTCCCGATGAGCAGGTGGGGGACGAGCTCGAGCGCTCGCTGCGCCCCCGGCGACTGGCGGACTTCGTCGGTCAGGAGGCGCTCAAGGACCAGCTGGCGGTCTCGATTGCCGCGGCGGCCAGTCGCGGCGAGGCCCTTGACCACGTGCTCCTGGCCGGTCCGCCCGGCCTGGGCAAGACCTCATTGGCTCAGATCGTGGCCGCCGAGTTGGGGGTGGGATTCGTGCAGACCGCCGGCCCGGCGCTGGAGCGCAAGGGCGATGTGGCCGCCTTCCTGACTGCGCTGGAGCCCAATTCGGTGTTCTTCGTCGATGAGATCCACCGCCTCCCGCGCGCGCTCGAGGAGACCTTCTATCCGGCCATGGAGGACGGGATGCTGCCGATCACCGTCGGCCAGGGCGCGGGAGCTCGCGTCGTCACCCTGCCCTTGCCGCCGTTCACGTTGATCGGCGCCACCACCCGCACGGGCCTGTTGACCACGCCCCTGCGCGACCGGTTTGGCATCCAGCACCGCCTCGAGCACTACGGCAGTGAAGATTTAGCGAAGATTGTGATGCGCTCAGCCGCGCTGCTCGGCGTGGCGCTTGAGCAAGATGGAGCGGTGGCCATCGCCGGGCGCAGTCGGGGCACGCCGCGGGTAGCCAACCGTCTGCTCAAGCGGGTTCGCGACTTCGCCGAGGTCCGTCACGGGGGGGTGGTCAGCGCCGCGGTCGCAGCGGCGGCCCTGGATCTGCTCGAGGTCGACGGCGCCGGGCTCGACCGACTGGATCGGGAGATCCTTCGGGCGATCTGTGAGCGCTTCGGCGGTGGCCCGGTCGGGCTCTCGACCCTGGCGGTGGCCGTGGGCGAGGAGTCGGACACGATCGAGGACGTCTACGAGCCCTACCTGCTCAAGCAGGGCCTGATCGAGCGCACTCCACGCGGTCGGGCTGCGACCCGCCGCGCCTACGCCCACCTCGGGCTGACTGCGCCCGGTCCGGCGACTCTGCTCTGAGATCCAGAACTGCCGCGGACGCGCTCTATCCTGACCTCAAGCCATGGGTCATGAGCGTTATTTCATTTGCCCCCACTGCGGACAGCGGTCGATGGGTCCGGATCGCAACGCCGGCTTCCGGCGTGAGGCCCGCGGGTGCGACAAATGCGGCTTTGCCTATCTGTTTGAGCTGCTCGATGACTACTACCCAGCACCCAACGCCGCCTTCTTCGCGTGTGACTCCGACGGGCGCATCGTGGACTGTGGCCGGGGCTCATTTGAGCTCACCGGCCTGAAGACCGAGCAGGCCATCGGCCGCCCGGTTCGGGAGGTGCTGGGTCTGCGCTTCGACGACGGGTCCGATCACGTGGGGACGGTGCTGGAGTGGGAGGTGCGCGTGCAGAGCAAACCGGTGGAGGTCCACGCCGAGCACGACCTCCCCGCCCGCGCCGTGGCCGACCTGTTCCCCGCCTACGATGACGAGGATGGGGGCCTGCTCGTCGTCCTGACCCCCACGAACCACAGCTCCGAGGACGACTAAGGGTCGCTCACCGTCGGCCCGTTCGGACCCAATCGTCCTCTAGCATCGCCAAACGATGTCTGACCGTCAACGCCACGGCCTAATCCTGCTTCTGGTGGCGGGGCTGGTCGCCGCCTCGCTGGTCGTTATCTTCAGCCAGCCGACGCAGCTTGGCCTCGACCTGAAGGGCGGCGTACAGCTCGTCTACCAGGGGCAGCCGACCGCTCAGTCGAAGGTCACCCAGGAGTCGCTGAACCGCGCCGTCGACATCATGCGCTCGCGCGTGGACTCGCTGGGCGTGACCGAGCCCACCATCCAGACCTCGGGCGGCAATCAGATCTCCGTGGGGCTGCCCTCGGTCAGCAACACCACCCGAGCTGTGAGGCAGGTGGGGACCACCGCTCGCCTGGAGTTCTACGACTGGGAGGCCAACGCGCTGACCCCGACGGGCAAGACCGTGGCCAGTCAGCTTCAGACCCAGGACACCGCGGCGACGACCATGAGCCAGGGCGCCGGGGCGCTGCTGCCGGGCACCTCGGGAGCCGGCAGTCTTCCGCTCTACCAGGCCGTGAAGCTGGCCGCCGCGCAGCCGCCCGCTTCCAGCAAGTCCAACGCCCGCGACGGCCAGGAGTACTACCTGTTCGGCGCTCCCGGCAGTACCGCCTGTGCGACGGCGGCCAAGGACCGCAACCAGACAGTTCAGGCCGGCGTCCACTGCCTGCTCTCGGGTCCGATCGATGAGACGACCAGCAACCCGACGACGATCGCCACGGACATCGCCTCCGGTCTGCCCGCCGGAGTGAAGGCCTCTCAGGGCCAGCAGCTGGTCGTACCGCAGGGCACCGTCGTCCTGCTGGCCGCCCCCCAGACGGCCGGCCAGCAGACCAGCTTCACCAGTCCGAACGCCCAGTTCTTCGTCCTGCACGACAACGTGGCCCTGTTTGGCCAGGACATCACCAATCCCCAGGCCTCCACCGATCAGACCGGTGCTCCAGACGTCACCTTCGGCCTCGATGGCATTGGGCAGAACAAGTTCCAGCAGGTCACCGCGCAGATCGCCCGGCGCGGCAATCTGATCAGCGGCCTGGGCCAGAAGCTCGTCCAGCATTTCGCGGTGGCCCTGGACAACAAGCTGATCACCGTCCCATCGATCGACTACAACCAGTACCCGGACGGGATCACCGGCGGCGGCGGCGCCAACATCACCGGCGGCTTCACCAACCAGTCGGCCACTGATTTGGCCACCCAGCTGCGGCTGGGGGCCCTGCCGATCAAGCTCAAGCTCATCTCCGAGTCCGACGTCTCGGCCACCCTGGGTAAGCAGGCGCTCAACCAGGGCCTGATCGCCGGCGCCGTCGGACTGCTGGTGGTGGCGATGTTCCTGATCGCCTACTACCGCGTGCTGGGTCTGATCGCCACCGCCGCGTTGATCGTGTACGCGCTCTACTTCTACGCGCTGATCAAGTTGATCCCGATCACCCTGACGCTGCCGGGGATCGCGGGCCTGATCCTGACCATCGGTGTGGCCGCCGACGCGAATATCGTCATCTTCGAGCGCGTCAAGGAGGAGATCCGGGCTGGGCGCTCGATCCGGGCGGGCATCGTCACCGGGTACAAGAAGGGCCTCACGGCGATCATCGACGCCAACGTGGTTACGCTGATGACCGCGTTCATCCTGTTCGTCCTGGCCACCGCCCAGGTCCAGGGCTTCGCCTTCACGCTGGGCATCGGCGTCATCGTCTCGCTGTTCACCGCCGTCCTGGCCACCCAGGCCATCCTGACCACGATGGGGGACTCGCGCACCATCGCCCGGCCCTCGGCGCTCGGCGCGGGGGGCAAGAACCGGGCCTGGCGCTTCGACTTCATGGGCGCCTCGCGCTACTTCTTCTCAATGTCGGGAGTGATCCTGCTCATCGGCGCCCTGGCCATCGGCGGTCGAGGGCTGAACCTGGGCATCGACTTCACCTCCGGGACCCGGATCACGACCACGCTCACCCGGCCGGCCACTGCGACGCAGGTCCAGACGGTGGCCGCCCGAGCCGGAGCCCTCTCCCCGGTGGTGCAGAAGCTGACCAGCAAGGGCCACGGTGACGAATTCCAGATCTCCTCCAAACTGCTCCAGCAGCAGAACCTGGGCAAGGTGAAGAGCGCCCTGACCACGCGTTTCGGGATCGCCTCAAACGCCTGGAATGCCACTTCGGTTGGGCCCACCTTCGGACAGACGGTGGCCAACAGTGCGGTCATCGCCATCATCGCCTCGCTCGTGGTGATCTCGGCTTACGTGGCCCTGCGCTTCGAGTGGAAGTTCGCCGTCCCGGTGCTGATCGCGCTGATGCACGACCTGCTCATCACCAGCGGCGTCTACGCCCTCACCGGCCGGGAGGTGACGGTGGACACGGTGGCCGCCCTCCTGACCATCTTGGGCTATTCGCTCTACGACACCATCATCGTGTTCGACCGGGTGCGCGAGAACATCCCGCGCATGCCCCGAGCGGCGTTCTCCCAGATCGTCAACCGCTCGATGAGCGAGGTGATGACCCGGTCGCTGGCCACCACGTCGTGCACGCTGCTGCCGATTCTGGCGCTGCTGTTGTTCGGAGGCTCCACGCTCCAGGACTTCGCCTTCGCGCTGCTGATCGGGGTGGCCTCGGGCGCGTACTCGTCGATCTTCATCGCTTCTCCGGTGCTCACGCACTGGAAGGAGCGCGAGACGACGTTCCGGCACCGCCGCGAGCGGATCATCGGCGAATTCGGTCTGGTGCCGGCCTACGCCTCCGCCAGTGCCGACGTCGAGCCGTCCCGTGCTGCCGGCCGCCGACGCACCGGACGGATCACCGCGCCCGACCCTGAGACCGTGTCCTCGGCCGAGTTTGAGCAGATGAAGCGCGACATCGCCGAGGAGGAGGCCGAGGCCTCCCGCCATACATCGACGCTGACCCAGCGCCTGGCTCGCACGAGCGGCAATGACGCGCCCGTGCAGGCGCCGACCCCGGCCCCGTCCCGGCGTAAGCCAGCCCGGCCGGCGCCCCCTCAGCCGGCGCCCCCCACGGGCGAGGCGGAGGCCGACCCATCGGGCGGCGACGGCCCCCCCAGTGGCGATCGGCTCGAACGGGCGCCGGATGTGGCCGAGAACGACGGCGTGGCTCAGTCGCCCAAGGGCAACCGTCCGGCCAAGCCACGCTCGCGCAACCGCCGCCACGGGAGACGTCGCTGATGGGCATGCTCGCTTGGGTGATGATGGGCTTGGCCCTCTGGCACTTCACGATCTGGCTGCCCGATCACTATTGGGGCGGCATCGTCGGGGCGTTTCTCGGTGCGCTGATCGGCGCGGCGCTGTTCGGCCTGATCATCAACGGCTTCAACATTCCGGGCCGCCACGCCACCGACCTGTTGACGGCGGTGGAGGCCATGCCCGGCGCGCTGATCGGCATCGCCGCGATCTATTTCGAAGGCCTGCGGCGCGAGCGGCTGGCCGAGCGGGCTCAGCCGGTCACGTAGGCATCGGCCAGCCCCGGGCGTAGCCGTGCCCGGTCCCGCGATGGCTGCGAGGGCGGGGAGGGCCGCGAGGGCCGCGAGGGCCGCGATGCGCCATGCTCCAAAGCCAGCCAGCGCGTGCACTTCTGCACGCACGGTGCTCTTCCCGCCGGCGTGCGTGCGGATTGCACCGGAAACGGTGGTGTTTTGCACGCAGGCCTGGGCTGAGACCAACGTGCGTGCAAAAGTGCACCCCCAGAGACGGGTGCGTCAGTGCACCGCCAGGGGGTTGCGTCCCGCTCGCCGTCTCGGCGTATGCCCGGTATGCCGGCCGGCGAGGTAGGATCGCGTCACTGTGCGCTTGAGGGAACGCACCCTGGGGGTGATCCTGACCGTGTTGGCCGCGGGCCTGACCCTGGCCGCGGTGGCTTGGGCGCAGAGCTCGAGCCAGAGCGCCAGTGCCGGTGGGGTCACCGCCACCTTCACCTACAGCGGCAGCATCGGCAATGCCACCAACCCCCACCTGCGAATCGTTCGCGCGGGGCAGACCGCCTATGACCAGCCGGTTTATTCGCCCGCGTGCGGCTCGACCTGCGGCCCTGGAGCCATCGGTGCGCACGCCCGGTCGGTGCGGGTCATTCGCCTCGAGAGCGGTGGCGCGCCCGACGTGATCCTGGAGCTGTTCAGCGGCGGGGCCAACTGCTGTTTCATCGATCAGGTCTTCACTTACAGCCCCATCACCCATGGCTACCTGAAGACCGAGCGCAACTTCGGCTCGTTTGGGGTCGCGCTCAAGCGCATTGGCAAGGCCCACCGCTGGCGATTCGTGTCCGCCGACGAGAACTTCAAATACGAGTTCACCGACGGGGCCGCCTCCGGCGAACCGATCCAGATTTGGAGTTTCTCTGGCCGCCGCTTCCATAACGTGACGCGCCACTACCGGAATCTGATCGCTGCCGATGCCAAGCGGTGGCTGCACTTCTTCAAGCAGAACCTAGCAACGGCGTCGGTCTGATCGCCGCCTGGGCGGCCGACGAGGAGCTGCTCGGCCAGGACAAGCTGGTTCAGTCGACGCTGGCCACCGAAGCGCGCCAGGGCAACCTGCGCGACGGCAACGGCGGTGGCGCTACCGGCAAGCGGTTCATCACCAAGCTCAACCGGTTTCTGCACCAGCTCGGCTACCGCCGCTAGCGTGTCCGCGCGGACCGGCTGCTCGGGGCGATAGCGGGCCCCCGACCGCGTCACCCCCGTTGACTCCGTGTCGCGGGTCCCGGCGGTCCGTCGGGGGTCCGCCTAGCCTGACGCGATGGCCGAGGCCACCCTGATCCCGGAGCGCCGCCGACCGGCCGCTGTCGAGCGCCGCCCCTGCGACTCCCGAACGCCCGGCCACGCCGCGGCCACCCGCCCGGAACCGGCAACGGGTAGAGCGGGCCTGCGGATCGCCGAGTACGACCTCACGGATGCCCTCCGCCTGGAACGCGAGCTCGGCATCGGCCACACCCTGAGCCAGATCCTCGTTCGCCGCGGACTCAGCGATCCCGCGGCGGCCCGAGCCTTTCTCGACGCCGACTCATCCCGCCCGCCGAGCCCCTTCCCGGTCTCGCCGCCGCCGTGGACAGCGTGCGCCGCCACCTCGACGCCGGCACGCGTGTCACCGTGCACGGGGACTACGACGTTGACGGCGTCTGTGCCACGGCGATCATGGTGCGCGCCCTGCGCTCGCTGGGGGCCAACGTGGACTGGTACCTCCCGGGTCGCCTCGAGGACGGCTACGGGCTGTCCCTGGCGACAGTCCAGCGACTGGCCGTGCGGGGCACAGCGCTGATCGTCACCGTCGACTGCGCAATCACGGCCGTCGAGGAAGTGGCCGCCGCGCGCGAGGCCGGGCTCGAGGTAGTGGTCACCGACCATCACGCTCCGCGGGCTGACGGCGCGTTGCCCGACTGCCCAATCGTCCATCCCGGCCTGGAGAACTACCCGTTCGCCGGCCTGTGCGGCACGGCCGTGGCCCACGGCTGGCCGAGGCCCTCGGCGCGGCCACGGTCGACCGAGGACGTGGAGCTGGTGGCACTGGCCACCGTGGCCGACCTTGTTCCACTCATCGATGAGAACCGCCGGCTGGTCCGCGAGGGCCTGGCCGCCATGGCCGTGACCGGGAAGCCGGGGCTGCGGGCCCTGCTCGAGGTCAGCCGGGCCGATCCCAGCGCGCTCGACACCTCGACCCTCGGTTTCCGGCTTGCCCCGCGCATCAACGCCGCCGGGCGGATGCGGCGGGCTGATGCCGGACTCGAACTGCTGCTCACCGAGGACCACGACCGCGCCCGTGAGATCGCTGCGGAGCTTGACAGCGTCAACCTCGAGCGCCGCGCGGTCGAGCAGCGGATCCTCTGGGAGGCGGAGAACCAGGTGGCCGAGCTGGGAGAGCGGCCGGCCTACGTGCTGGCCGGCGAGGGTGGCACCCGGGCGTGGTCGGCATCGTCGCCTCGCGCGTGGTGGAGCGCTACCACCGCCCGGCGGTGCTCATCGCCCTGGACGGGGATGCCGGTACCGGGTCGGGACGGAGCATTCCGGGCTTCGATCTGCTCGCGGCACTGCATGCCACCGCCTCCAGCCTGGGCCGTTACGGGGGCCATCGCGCCGCGGCGGGGCTGAGCATTGCCCGCGACCGCGTGGCGGAGTTCCGCGCCGCCTTCGAAGCCCATGCCGAAGCCGTGCTCACACCGGAGCTTCTCGAAGCCCAGGAGCGCGTCGACGCGGTGGTCTCGGGCTCCGAGCTCGGTCTCGGTTTGGCCGAGGAGCTCGAGCGCCTGCAGCCTTGTGGCATGGGTAATCCAGCGCCGAGCCTGCTTGTCCCCGGAGCCCGGTTCGATGAGGTACGCCCGATGGGGGAGGGGCGGCACGCTCGCTTCGCCGTCAGCTCGGGCGGCGCCCGGGCCCGAGCGGTGGCCTTCGGCTGCGACGGTCAACTGGGTAGCGACGCTCAGAGTCCGCGCGATGCCACCTTCAGGCTGGAGCGCAACGCGTACAACGGCGCGGTCGAGCCGCGCCTCGTCCTCCGTCACCAGGCTCCGTGCGCGCCCGAGGGGATAGAGGTGCTGGGTGAGCCGGAGTCCTACCTGGAGGCCGTGCTGGCCGAGCTTTCCCCGGCGGCCATCGACCCTGCCTGCGCGACGGCGGTCCCCGGGACCCGGAAGATCGTGGATCGCCGTGGACAGAGCCCGCTGGCGGTGCTCCGCGACGCCCAGACCGCCCGCGGCTCGGTGCTGGCGGTGTGCGCGGATGTCCCCCGACGGTTGGCCGGCCTGGGACTCGGGCCGGAGGCTTTGCCCTCGTCAGCTACGAGTCGCTCGCGTCAGACCCCGCCCCGGGCGCCGCCTATGACCATCTTGTGGCCCTGGATCCGCCCAGCCGCCGCGCGCTGCACGAGCTTCTCGGTACCGGCCCCGGGTTTACCCATTTGGCCTGGGGCGAGGCTGAGCTACGCTTTGCAGAGCAGATGCATGAGCTGGAGTACGGACTTCGAACTTCGCTCGTCTCCCTCTACCGGGCCGTTCGGGAACGGCAGAGGGTGATCGGTGAGGAGCTCGGGCACCTGCTCCGCGGTGAAGGTCCGCATGGTCGCTCGGCCCGTCTGGCTGCCCGACTGGTGCGGGTGCTGGCGGAGTTGGAGCTCGTCAGCCTCGACCGGGATCTGCCGTCCCTGGCGATTGCGGGTGCCGCGCCGACCACGCTCGAGCGCTCGCCGTCCTACCGGGTCTATGCCGAGCGATATGAGGACGGAAGGCGATTTCTGAGCGGCGCAAACCGAGCGCGAAGCGGCTGAAGACGGCGGTGGCCGAGGCTGATCCGGGCGCTGTTAGCCGTGCTCGGGCCGACGAGCGCCCGAGGCGGCCCGGCAACGGCGACTCGGACGGCGCGGCGGCACCAGTCGCCGTCAGCACCGAGCTGGCCGCGACCGCGTGCGCAGGTCGACGGGGTCGACGCGGACCACGTCCGAGCCTGCCTCGCCGGCCGGCGACCTGTCCGCGGCCGAGCGGGAGCTGCTCGGGCGATCTGTTCGCGATCGTCGAGGAGCATGCTGACCAGTCGGCGGTCGAGATCGATCGTGACCGGGTACGCGATGCCTTTGTCTTCGCCTGCGAGAAGCACGCCGACCAGCGTCGCCGCTCCGGCGAGGACTTCATCACCCACCCGGTCGGCGTGGCCAAGATCTGCGCTGGGATGCGGCTGGACACAGAGACGCTGTGCGCTGCCCTCCTGCATGACACGGTCGAGGACACCAGTGCCTCGCTGGAGGAGGTTTCGGCCGCGTTCGGTGAGGAGATCGCCGGGCTGGTCGACGGGGTGACCAAGCTGACCGGACTGACCTTCCAGTCTCGCGATGAGGCCCAGGCCGAGAACTACCGCAAGATGATGGTGGCGATGTCCACGGACATCCGGGTCATCCTCATCAAGCTGGCCGACCGTCTGCACAACATGCGCACGATCGCGGCCATGCCCAAGCAGAAGCAGATCGAGAAGTCGCGCGAGACGCTCGACATCTACGCGCCGATCGCCCACCGGCTCGGCATCCACGCAATCAAGTGGGAGCTCGAGGACCTGGCCTTCCAGACGCTGCATCCCCGTAAGTACAACGAGATCAAATCCCTCGTCGCCCAGCAGCGGGGCGAGCGCGAGCGCTACGTCAACGAGGCCGGCGAGTACGTGGCCCGCGAACTGACCGAGCTCGGAATCCACGCCGAGATCTCCGGGCGGGCCAAGCACTTCTACTCGATCTACTCGAAGATGACCAAGAAGGGCCGGGAGTTCAACGAGATCTATGACCTGACGGCGATGCGGGTCATCGTGGACTCGGTGAAGGACACCTACGGCGCGGTCGGGGTCATCCACTCGCTGTGGAAGCCGTTACCCGGGCGCTTCAAGGACTTCATCGCCATGCCGAAGTTCAACATGTACCAGTCACTGCACACGACGGTGATCGGGCCCGAGGGCCGGCCGCTGGAGATCCAGATCCGCACCCGGGAGATGCATGACCTGGCCGAGTTCGGAATCGCCGCCCACTGGATGTACAAGGAGCGCCCGGGGTCGGCGAAGAGCGGCAAGGGCCTGACTCCGACAGCAAGCTCAAGTGGCTGCGCAGCCTCGTCGACTGGCATCAGGAGCTCTCCGATCCGCGGGAGTTCATGGACACCCTCAAGGTCGACCTGTTCGAGGACGAGGTCTTCGTCTTCACGCCCAAGGGCGAGGTCAAGTCTCTGGCCGCCGGCGCCACGCCGCTGGACTTCGCCTACGAGATCCACACCGACGTCGGCCATCGCTGCGTCGGCGCCAAGGTCAACGGCAAGATCGTCCCGCTCTCCTACCAGCTGCGCTCGGGAGACATCGTCGAGGTCCTGACCTCGAAGCGCGAGCGCGGCCCATCACGCGACTGGCTGGCGCTGGTCAAGACCACCCGGGCGCGGAACAAGATCAAGGCCTGGTTCAAGGCCGAGTCGCGGCGGGACACCGAGCACGCCGGCCGCGAGCTGCTCCAGGACGAACCTCAAGAAGCAGGGCCTGCCGGCCCAGAAGCTCGTCGGCTCGCCACTGCTGGCCGACGTCATCCGCGAAATGGGCTTCCGCAAGGGCGATGACTTCTACGTCGCTCTGGGCGGGGCCAAGATCTCGCGCCAAGGTCGTGGTCAACAAGGTCATGCAGCGCCTCAAGCAGGGCGAGGCGGCCGAGTCCGAGCCGACTGCGACCGATGATCTGCTCCACACCAACCGCCGCCGGGTCCGGCCGACCACGTCTTCGACCCGCTACGGGATCGCGGTCGAGGGCATCGACGAGGTCATGCTGCGGCTGGCCAAGTGCTGCCGGCCGGTCCCCGGCGATCCGATCGTGCGGCTACATCTCGCTCGGTCGCGGGATCACGATCCACCGCGACGACTGCCCGAACGTCGCCGTGCTCAAGAAGGACCCGGACCGCTTCACCCCGGTGAGCTGGGACGGAGACGCCGAGACCTCATTCCGGGTCGAGATCGCGGTTGACGGCTGGGACCGTCATCGACTGCTCGAGGACATGTCGCGAACGTTCGCCGAGGCGGGGATCAACATCCTCGACATTCACGGCACCGTCGATCACCCGATGGTCAAGAACCGGTTCCTGGTCGAGGTCGGCGATACCCGCACGCTCGACCAGGCCATCAGCCGCCTGCGCAACATCGACGCAGTGTTCGACGCCTACCGCGTCACCCCCGGCTCGGCCTGATCCCGCGCCGCCGGCGCCGCGGTCGCCCCCGGGGTGACCCGCAGCCGTCGGGTCACGCCCCGCGCTCGGCGTCTTGACCAGCACCACAGCCTGACCCGGGGCGAGCGTCTTGATCTCGTCGGGATGGACGCTGGGCGCTCGACCAGCCGCTGGGTGCCCCGGCTGCCGGTCGGCGGCGAAGGGCTGCGCAGCTGACGCGTCTGCTCCCAGCACCATCTCGGTGCCCGCCATCTCGGCGATCGTCGGGCCGAGGAGGGGACATCCTGGCGATGGCGACCTTGACCGCGGTGAGTCCCAGCACCTGGTCCCGGAAGCCCCGGCCGGCCCGTTCCAAGTCCGAGAGCTCCTGGGTGGCCAGCAGCACGCTGATTCCCGACTCGCGCCCGCGGGCCAGTAGGGCGAGGACATGATCGGCGCCCAGGGCCGAGAACTCGTCCACGGCCACGGTGGCCGGCGGCGCCCGCCCGTCCGCCTCCAGGCGGTGCCCGCTGGCGCTGACCAGATCCTGGATGACGAGGCTGCCGAGTTGAGCGGCCAGCGACCCGTAACGGCTCGAATTGAGGCTGAACAGAGACCACGTCGGGACCGGCCGAGGGCGGCGCGCAGATCGATCGCGCTGGCTGCCGAAGAAGTGCCGGCGCTGTCCAGGAACGGCCCGGCCTGGGACTCGCTGAGCAGCGCCAGCCGCGTCCCCAGTCCGCGCACGGCGCTCACCTGGTCGGGGGTGAGACTGCCCAGGTACTCCTGAACGTGCTCTCCGAGCGGACCGGCGAGACGGCGGGTCAACGCCGAGAGGCGGCGGGGGTCCATGAGGGCGACCACCAGGCGAGCGGGGGCGGGTCCCGGTGGCCAGCAGGACCTGCAGGGCGCACTGGACGTAGCGCTCGGCGGCTCGACGGTAGTGCGGCTCGGTGAACCGCTCGCTCCCGATGAGCTTGTCCTTCAGCTCGGTGGCGTTGCCGTGGGCGAGCGGGTTCCAATGGCTCGGGCCATCCGGAGTCCAGATCCGCAGCCGGCGCCCGGACCGGCGCGCCGCATCCTCGAGCGAGCGCGCGAAGGCCGGGGACCCCTTGAGGTCAATGGCCACCACCGGACGATCGGCGGCGATCTGCTCGCCGAGGATGCGCAGCATGGTGGTCGACTTTCCCGCGCCGCTGGCCCCGACGATCAGCGCGTGAGCGGAGAGCTGGGCCTCGCTGAGGGCCACCGGACGTCCGCGTCGGTCACAGCCCAGGCTGACAGTGGGTTCGGTGAGGTGGGCGGCGGCGGAAGAGGCGCGGGCCCGGGCGCCGCGGACGGCCCAGGCGAGTCTGGCCACCGTGGTCGCGGCCAGGATGCCCATCACCCAGCTGCC